>NZ_JASITA010000004.1:126974-277349 GCF_030063415.1 Streptomyces sp. H27-C3
CGCGACACCCATGGCGCGCATGCGCCGCGCCCATGCCCCGCTAGCGCGGCCGCATCGACGTCAACGTCGCCCACACCACGAGCCGGTACTTGGAGGTGTACTCGGGCGTGCAGGTGGTGAGCGTGAGGTAGTACCCGGGCTCGCTGTATCCGACGCCGTTCCGGAGGTTGCTGCGCGGCACTTGCGCGATCACACCGCTGTCCCGCGCGGTGGTCTGCGCGAGGGTCCTGCCGACCGCGTACGTATAGACCGCGTCCTTGGTCTCGACCCTGATCTCGTCGCCGCCGCGCAACCGGTTGATGTACCGGAAGGGCTCCCCGTGCGTATTGCGGTGCCCGGCAAGCGCGAAGTTCCCGGGGCGGCCCGGCTGGGCGGTCTGCGGATAGTGCCCGACGTACCCCTTGTCGAGTACGCCGCCCTTGCTGATGCCCTGAGCGACGGGAGCGGTCACATCGAGGCGGGGGACGCGGAGGATGGCGTACGCCTGATCCCACCGAGGCGCGGGGGGCTTCCGAGCGGCGCGCGGAGCGCCGGGCGCGCCCCCGCTCGGCTCCGCCGACGCTTCCCCCGCCTCAGCCGGAAGATCCGCCGCGAGCCCCCTGTCCTCGCCACTCCCCGCTCCCTCCGCACGCTCCCCCGCGACCCACTCCCGTTCCAGAGCCTGGACTTCGCGCTCGGCGCCGTCCCGGGCCTGGCGGTTGGTCCACCACAGTTGATGTACGACGAGGAGCAGTACGACGACTCCGAAGGTCACCGCGATCTCCGCACCGGCCCACAGCCCGCGCGCGGCGGCGATGCGCCCTCTGGAGGTGCGCCGCACCACAACCGGAATCCGCCTCTGCCTCCGCACGGCGGGCACGATAGGCCCATCCCGGCCAACTCTCCATACCGCGGGGACTCTCCTCCCTGGCCCGAATCACGTCCGCGCTGTGACGCTGTGCGCCCTCTCCTAGGTGTGCCGCACAGCAGTACGGTGTGACGCATGCGCCCCGACACGCCTGCCGATCACGCAGACCACACCGAGCACGCCGCCGAAGCCGAGCGACTGCTGCGCACCGCGGCGCAGTACCCGGAGGACCAGGAGCCGTTGCTCCTGCAGGCCGCGGCCCACCTGGAGCTGTCCGGCGACCGCCCCCGCGCGGCCACCCTGTACGACAGCCTGCTCGCGGGCACCCCCGAGCACCCTTACCTGGTCAAGGCCCTGAAGGCCGCGAACCTCTGGGAGTTCGGCCACGAGGCGGAGGCCCGCGCGATCATCGACGGCATCCGCGCCGCGGCCCCGCGCGAGGCGGCGCCGTGGGAGATCATCGCGGAGGCGCTGGAGTCCCACGACGAACTCCAGGCGTCCCACGAGTGCTTCTCGACGGCGGTGGACCTGCTGATCGACCCCGCCGAAGAGGTCCCGTACACGGCCCAGTCCCTGCTGGCCGGCCGCCACCGGGTACGCCGCCTGCTGGGCCTGCCGCACGACGAGTGGGACACCCAGGCCGACATCGTCCACCCGGGCGCGATCGCCCTGGACGAGCTGCACGACCCGAAGCGACTCTGGGCGCTGGGCTCGGACAACCCGGCGGAGCTCCAGGCGGAGATCGCCCGCCTCCGAGCGGAGCTGGGCACGTACCGCACGGCACTCTCGCGCCCGTTCCCGGTGGCGATGCTGCACTGGTCGGACCCGGAGCTGCGCGAACTCCTCACGGCCTACCCCACGCTCGCAACGGAGTACCCCTCGCACGAAGCACACCTGACGGCGGTCGAATCGTCCCTGCGCGACCTCGCGTCGACGGGCACCCTGAACCTGGGCATCGTGACGGGCACGGTCCCGTCGTACGAAGCCTTCGCAGCCTCGGAGTCGTCGTCCCCGGCGGAGGCATCCCTACTCCCCCAGTACGCCACAACCCTGGCGGCACGGGGCCGAGCGACACCTTGGCCCCCGGCCCGCAACTCACCTTGCTGGTGCGGGTCGGGGGTGGCTTATCGGGGGTGCCATGGGGTGGCGCGAAAGTCGTAGCCCTCGACCGGCTTGCTGTCTGAATTCCCGGCCCTGTCCGGTTGAACAAGCCGGCGGTTGTCAGTGGTTGCTGTTAAAACTGGGCTGTGTAGCAACCACTGATCAAGGGAGTGTCCGTGGACGACTCGGGGGATCTCACACACCCGGTTGCAGGGGTGTACGAAGAGCTCATCACTTACCGCGTACAGGGTCAGCTGGACGACCTCGAAGCTGTGGGATGGAAGGTCATCGACGCGGAGGTCAGCGAAGAGTCCTCTCCTCACGTCCTCGCCCGACACCTCAGCAACGCGATTCAACGTGCGCTACGCAACCTCCCCCACGACAAGCAAGTCGCCACTGCGAACCAGGTCATGACCTCCCTGGCCACCAGCCAGGACGACTCTGGCCCCGACGCGCGCATCGCGGATGGTCCGCGTCAGCTACTGTCTCTGGCCGAGCAGGAAGCCCCTGGGGTCTACACTCTGCGCCCCCTAACGCCTCTGTCCGAAACGGCACTCATCACCAACTCACCCGGCGAATTGAGCCTGGGCGGTGAGTTGCGGGCCGAGCTCGCAACTGCGGACCGTATTGACCTCTTGTGTGCATTCGTGAAGTGGTATGGGTTGCGCGTGCTCGAGGACTCCTTGATGGCCGCTAAGGAACGTGGCGTGCCTCTCCGAGTCATCACCACCACGTACATGGGGGCGACTGATCGGCATGCGCTCGATCGCCTGGTCCGTGATTTCGGTGCCAAAGTAAAGATCAACTACGAGATCCGTTCGACACGGTTGCATGCCAAAGCCTGGCTGTTCCGCCGCAACACTCACTTCGACACGGCCTACGTGGGAAGTTCCAACCTCTCCAAGGCAGCGCTGCTCGATGGGCTGGAGTGGAACGTACGTCTGTCGGCGGTCGCCACGCCCGCTGTGCTCAACAAGTTCGAGGCCACCTTCGACGCATACTGGAGCGAGAGCGCCTTCGAGTCGTACGACCCGGATCGTGATGCAGCGCGTCTCGACGAAGCGCTAGCTCAGGCTGGTGGGACACGTGCGCCCGACGACAAGAAGATCAGCCTTTCCTCGCTTAAAATGCAGCCGTTCGCTCACCAGCGCGACATGCTTGAGCGTCTTCGTGTCGAGCGAGACATCCACGGTTGGGACCAGAACCTGCTGGTTGCAGCTACTGGGACTGGCAAGACGGTTATGGCTGCTCTGGACTTCCGGGCTCTGGTCCGCGAACACGGGAGAGACCTGCGACTGCTCTTCGTGGCCCACCGCAAGGAGATCCTTAAGCAGTCTCGTCGCACCTATCGAGCAGTGCTTGATGACGGCTCCTTCGGGGAGCTTCTTTACAGCGGCGAGCTTCCGCGGGACTGGAAGCACGTATTCGCCAGTGTCCAATCATTGACGGATCAACGCCTGGAACATCTCGCGCATGACCACTTCGATGTGATCGTCATCGATGAGTTTCACCATGCCACGGCGAGCACTTACCGCCGAGTCCTCGATCACTTCAAACCTGAGCAGCTTCTCGGCCTGACCGCCACCCCTGAACGAATGGACGGGAAGAACGTGCAGGACGAGTTCTTCGATGGCCGCATTGCCGCAGAGATGCGACTCTGGGAAGCTCTAGAGAATGACCTGCTGTGCCCCTTCCACTACTTCGGGATCCCCGACGGAACGGATCTGACGGCACTGAGCTGGCAGAAGGGCGCCTACGACCAAGCCGAGTTGGGGAACATCTTCACCGGCAACGACGCCCGCGCTCGCTTGGTTGTCAAAGCAGTTCAGAGCAAAATTTCCAACCCAGGCACGATGCGCGCTCTAGGGTTCTGCGTGACGAAGGCACACGCGCATTTCATGGCCGAATTCTTCCGTCAGGCCGGGTTCCAAGCAAAGTCTCTCGACAGCGACTCGCCGCCAAGCGAGCGGGATACAGCCCTGAAAGATCTGCGCGCCGGGAAGCTTCAAGCAATCTTCTCCGTGGACCTCTTCAACGAGGGACTCGACATCCCCGACGTTGACACCATCCTCCTTCTACGCCCCACGAATAGTGCCACGATCTTCCTACAGCAACTGGGGAGAGGGCTACGCCGCACGGAGAGCAAGCCTGTCCTGACCGTCCTCGACTTCATCGGTCAGCACCGAGCCGAGTTCCGCTTCGAAGCGCAGTTCCGCGCTCTTACAAACCTCACTCGTAACCGGCTCATAGACCACATTGATCATGACTTCCCGCAGCTGCCCTCAGGGTGCCAAATTATCCTGGAGGGAAAGTCCAAGGACCTGATCCTCGAAAACATCCGCACACAGCTCAAGGCCAACATCAAGACCCTCGCGCAAGAAGCGAAGGGCTACGGCCAGGCCGACCTCTCGTCATACCTCAGGGAAAATCGACGGGAGATCAAAGAGCTCTACAAAGGGAAATGCTCCTGGACGCAAATACTACGTTATGCCGGCCTCGGCACTGAACCCGCACCAACAGGCGAGGAGGAACTCCTCAAGCGCATCCACGCCTTTCTGCATGTCGACGACCCCGAGCGCGCCGACACGTACACCCGACTCCTTGCAGATAATGCACCGCGCTACGAGAATCTGGACGCGACCCAGCAGGGTTACGCACGCATGCTCTTCTTCACGCTATGGGATAAAGGCGGCGGCTTCTCGAGCTACGAGCAAGGACTCGATTCGCTGCGCGATCAACATGCTGTGCGTAGCGAGCTCCGGCAGGTTCTGGCCCATGTACTCGATCAGGCTGACCACTTCCCGCTCCCGCTTGAGGCTCCTCATCATGGCCTCCCCTTGAACGTCCACAGCTCATACAACCGCTCCGAGATCCTTGCCGCCCTGAGAGTGGCCCAACTTGGTGGCCAAATGCCCGGCTCCTTCGCGCAGGGAGTTGCCTCAGCCAAGGAACTCAACACTGACGCACTACTGATCACACTCGAGAAAAACGAGAAGGACTTCTCTCCCACCATTCGCTACAAGGACTATGCCAGAAGTCCGACTCTCTTCCACTGGGAGTCGCAGAGCACCACGGCGGAGAACTCTCCGACGGGGCTGCGCTACCAGCAGCATGCACAACTGGGTAGCCACATCCTGCTCTTCATGCGGCGCTACAAAGAAACCGACGTCGGTAAAGCGCAGCCCTGGATTCTGCTCGGTCCAGCCGAGTACGTCGAGCATAAGGGAAGCAAGCCCATGGGAATCATCTGGAAGCTCCGCCACGAGGTCCCAGCTGATGTCTGGACCTATTCGGCGATTGCGGCCAGCTAAGAAGTCGAACCCTCTATTTTCCAGTGGCGGCGATGAGCCTGGACGAACCTCTGCCGTATCCGGTGCTCTTTCACTGTAGCGAGCTCGACCTTCCCTGTGACCGGGCCCTCTGCATAGCGATCAACGACCTCAAAATTATCGGTCAAATAGATCGCCCCACGGTCCAGCCGTATATGGCAGTTTGGACACAGGCATAGAACGTTTCCATCGACATCCGGGCCATTGCTGGGCTCGCCCAGGGCCTGGATGTGAGCTCCCTCCGCATAGCTCGCTCCTCCCGCCCCGACGACCAACGAAAGCTGACATATTTGGCAAGTGTGCTGGTACCAGCGCTTCACCCGGCGCCCTACTGCCGTGTCTCGGATGATCCGGTTAACGGTGCCGACCCGCCGGGGAGCGGCCCCCTTCAGAAGGCCCTGGAACTGATCCTCAAGCGGAGTCAACTCCTGCAGGTCCTGCTCTAGCCGACGCAGCTTGAACCTGCACATTTGAAACCCGTGCACGCCCACTTCTTGCCACTCTTCGACGATCTCATACAGCCCGTCGTACCGATATCCGTCAGCGGGTGAGTAAGTAGAATCGCCGCGAAATCCGCGGATCACGCGAATCTCTTTTCCCGTGATCCGACTCCGCTGCAGGCCGGCGTTTCCCGGATGCTCCCATGACTGACTCGCTACCTGCCGTTTGCTTCTATCTTGGCCGCCAACACCCGTATAAATAACCTCATCCCAGAGATCCCGATCGTCCGGGTACCCTTTGCTGAGCACTATCGCATCAGCAGCTTGCTTCCCCCCGCCATCAAGCCCCCAAGAAATCCCAGCCTCCCCCTCCTTGTGCAGCTTGGCGGCCTTAACCTCCTTCCGGGACGCGAAGGCCGTACCGGGGGACACATCTACGTGCCCGAAAACAGCTTGGTATGACGTCATCCGAACATGTTGCGATCAACTTCGATCACATCAGGCAGACTCCGGTCGCGGGTGTCCGAAAGTGTCGGAGATATGGCCTGTTAGCGAGCCTCGCCAGGGGTCTGAGGCTCGATTAGGCCACCTCTCCCACCTCAACCTCGAAGCTCATCTGCGCACGGTCCAGCGCCTCGTCCGGATCGCACCCGTGCGCACGAAGCCAGTGGAGGAGGTCGGCGATCAGATTGATTGCCACTTCCTCCGCAACAGCCACCTCCAGTGGGCCCGTCGAGCAAGCACGGGGGTGCACCATCTCGCAGTAGCGCGCCAGCAACGCCTCGACCGTGGATACCCGTTTCCCACCAGTGTGACCTGATGGGGTAGCCAGGTCCGTGCGGAGTTCGCACCACGTCACCTTGGAGTCCGCGCGCAGAATGACACCCCAGCGATCCGTGATCGCATCGATGATCGCCATCCCTCTACCTGTTTCGTCACCGTCCATGGCGGCGAGCAACGTGGGCAGCGCACGCGCATCCGGGTCGCGGACCTCGATCCGGAGGCGCGTGCCGGCCATGGAGACGGCGAGCGTCGTCGGCGTCTCGTAACCGACGTGGGTGATCACGTTGGTCACCAGTTCAGTCACACAGAGCTGAGCGACGTCCGTCAGTTCCGAAAGCCCCCAGAGCCTCAACTGCAACGCCATAACGCGCCTCAGACCGGCAACTTCTCTCGCCTCCGCTAGGAAGGGCAGTTCCCAAGCCTTCCTCTGAACCTCGCACTGACGTACATCCATGGCGACAGCCCTCACCTTCACTGGTATCGCGATTTCATGGTGCAGCGAACCTCGCACCCAGCGTGACATTGGAACTCTCAATATGGAACTCTCACTGTGGAGTTGGTGGAGCACGCGACGACTGCGCGCGCCCCCGGCGCACGCCGTCTTGTCTGCATGGGCACGCGCCGTGCACGCTCTGGTAGATCGACATGGAGGAGCACGGACATGGCAGTTGGACCAACCACGCGCAGGCGCCAGCTCGGCGCCGACCTTCGCAGACTGCGTGAACGGAAGGGGCTCTCGCTGGAGGACGCCGGAGCCCTCGTCAGCATCTCCAAAGCCACCCTGAGCCGTTACGAGACGAAAGACGGGTCAGTCAAATGGCCTGCGGTCGAAGCCCTTTGTCGTGAGTACGGCGCCTCGGAGCAGGAGCGCCGCACGCTCGTCGAGCTTGCCAAGGACGCGAAGATCCGCGGGTGGTGGCGATCACTCGCCGACCCCATCCCCAACTCGATGAACCTCATGCTGACTCTCGAAGACGAGGTCGTACGCGAGGACCACTACTCCTGCATGTACGTCCCTGGCCTGCTCCAGACCCGGGCATACGCCGAGGCTGTGCACCGTGCCTCCGAGATGCGCTGCACCGACCAAGAGATTGCACACATGGTCGACGTCCGCATAAAGCGGCAGGAGCTCTTGGAGCGACAAGACCCGCCCCACATCTGGGCCGTCATCGACGAGGCCGTGATCCGCCGCATGGTGGGCGGCCAACGTGTCATGCGAGACCAGCTGAGGAACCTGCTAGCACTAGCTGAGCGCCCCCACATCACCATCCAGATACTTCCGTTCGCGAGCGGAGCCCACGCGGCAGCCGTCGGAAGCTTCGTAATCCTCGCAGGTCAAACAGTCGAACTCGACGTGGTGTACGTCGACATCATTGGCGGCGGGCTCTTCATGGAGAAGCCTGAGGAACTCGAACGCTATAAGTTGGCGTTCGAGTACCTACAAGCGCAGTCGCTCGGCATCGAGTCGACGAATACATTCCTGAATCAGGTCACTAAGGAGCTGTGATGGGTCACGAAGGCCTGCGTTGGATCAAGTCCTCGTACAGCGGCGGCAGCGGCACCGAGTGCGTCGAGGTGGCCGCACTGGCCACCCGTACCGCCGTCCGCGACTCGAAAGTCCCCGGTGGCCCCCGCATCGACGTCCCACGCGCCGCCTGGGCCGGTTTCGTACAGGCCGTCCAGCGCGGGGAGTTCAGCCCACGCTGAGGTTGGCCGGGTAAACCACCACAGCCGGGGGCTTCGAACGCGCCGCGCCCAGCCGGAGCTTCGCCGTGACCGCTGCCACCAGCTCCGCCGGGTGGTCGCGGACGATGGCCGGGGCCACGCTGACCACCTCCACTCCGTGCGCCTCCATGCGCAGGCGGCGGCGTAGCGTGGCGCGGTACTCGGCGGGGCCCAGGTGGAACTCCTCCGAGTCGACCTCCAGCGCCAGACCCTCGCGGGGCCAGTACGCGTCCGGGCGAGCCAGGAATTCGCCCGTCGGCGTGCGCAGCGTCGGGTTCCACAGCGCGTCCGGGATGCCGCCCGCGCGCAGGGCTTCGCGGGCCCGCGCCTCCGCGATCGAGCGGACGCCGACGGTCAGCGCCTCCACCGCGTTCGCGACCCCCGGGGTGTTCCCCAGCTTCGCCGCGCGCAGTTCCGCCACCAGCTCGTCCACCGTGCAACGGCCCCGCTGCACCACCTCGGCCAGCAGCGCCGTGACCTTGTCAGGGCCGGCCAGCCGCGGCACCGTGCACGAGACCGCGCGCAGCAGCGGGGCGCACGGCAGGCCCTGCACCGGGAGCCTGCGGCAGGGGCGGCGGGTGCGTTGGATACGTACGTACGAATGGCCCCGCGGGCGTTGCGCGTTGGGGACCAGCACGTCCACCGCGCCCACCCGCGCCAATGGCGGCGTTGCCCGTACCGCGTACAGCGCGAGCGCCGCCGGGCCCGTGAGCAGCGCGTCCTCGCCCGCGTAGAGAAGCGCGGCGCGCATGCGCTGGTGCGGGGTCGGCGCTCCGGGGCGCAGCAGGACCACCCGCGGCAGCACGCGTTGCCAAGGCCCTTCCGGACGGCAGCGGTTGGTGATCGTGGGCCACGGGCTGCCCAGGGCCAGGAGTTGCCCGGTCGTCGCGAGGCCGTCCTGGGCGAGGACGAGCGGGTGGTTCGCGAGGCGGTGCGGGAGAGTACGGGTACGCATGCCGGGTGAACGCCCCAAAGCCCCGCCGATCACCCGCAGTTACGATCTTGGGACAGTCGCGGCAAGGATGGGGACAGTTGCGGCTCCGATCGTGACGCGCCAAAGCCCGGCACCCGCCCCCGGCCCCCGCCCCACCCGCTCCCGTACCGCCCAGCCCCACCCCACCCACATCACACCGCATCGCATCGCACTACATCACCCCGCCCCGTCCGCTCCCGTACCCGGCCCCGAAGCCGATGGCCGAGCCGGCCGCTCAACCACGGACGCTCGTCGAGCGGGGTGATCCGGATGCTGTCGGTGTCACTCCGGTGTCGCTGTCGCTGTCGGCCACGACGCTGCGCGCTGCCACAAGAGCACCATCGCAGCCAGAGACTTTGCCCCCCGCCCATCCCCCAGCTATCGGCTCCGACCGGCCGAGATGTTTGTCGTGGACCCGTTCTTCCACTGGGGTGGAGGATTCCGTCCGCGGTCACCCCTGTCGCCCGCAGCCGCCGGTCACGTGGACGGCGGCTGCGCGATCGGCGGCCCGACGCTGATGACCACCTTGCCGCGGGCGTGGCCCTCTTCCAAGTACCGCATCGCCGCTGGGGTTTCGCTCAGCGGGTACGTCCTGTCGATGACCGGGGTGACCTCGCCGGACTCGATCAGGGTCGTGAGCGTGGTCAGGTTCTCCAAGTTCGACCTGACCGCCAGCGGGCGCAGCTTCTGGGCCACGAAAGGGGACACCACCAGCGCCCCGATGAGGCTTCCCAGCGGGCCGAACCAGCGGCTCCCGTCACCGTTCGAGAGCACCAGGGTCCCCTCGGGCGCGAGCACGCGTCGGCATTCCGAGAGCGTGCGGTTGCCTATCAGGTCGAGGATCACGTCGTACGGGCGGTGGTCGGCGACCCGGGTGAAGTCCTCGCGCGTGTAGTCGACCACCTTGTGCGCGCCCAGCGAGCCGACCAGGTCCACGTTGCGCGTGCTGCACACGCCGGTCACGTGCGCGCCGTACGCGACCGCGAGCTGTACGGCGTACGTGCCCACGCCTCCCGAGGCGCCGTTGATCAGGACGTGTTGGCCCTGCTGGATGCCGCCCGCGTCGCGCAGGCCCTGGAGGGCGGTGGACGCCGCCTCCGGTACCGCCGCCGCCTGCTCGAACGTGAGGTTCGTCGGTTTTGGGGCAAGGGCGCTCTCGGGGGCCGTTACGTATTCGGCGAAGGCGCCGTTCCCTTGGCCGAAGACCTCGTCGCCCTTGCGGAACCGGGTCACGTTCCTGCCGACCGCCTCGACCCGGCCGGACACGTCCAGACCCCGGATCTTCACCCTCGGGCCCCGCGGGCCGAAGCCCATTCCGTACCCCACCAGGCGTACGACGTAGGCCTGGCCCCGCATGAAGTGCCAGTCGGCCGGGTTGAGTGCCGCCGCGCGGACCTCGATCAGGACCTCGTCCGGCCCGGCGAGCGGGGTGGGCGCGTCCCGGAGTTCGAGGACGTCCGGGGAGCCGTACCCGTCCTGGGCGATCGCCCTCATGGCCTTCCCCCGTCGACAACTCCGTCGGCAACTCCGTCGGCAACTCCGTCGGCGTCCCCGTCGCCTGCCGGGTACTGGAACACGTCGTTCAGCGGGACCCTGAAGACGCGGGCGATCTGGAACGCCATCTCCAGGGACGGCGAGTAGCGGCCCTGCTCGATGGCGATGATCGTCTGACGGGATACGCCGACGCGCTCGCCGAGTTCGGCCTGTGTCATCTCGCCGTGCGCGAAGCGGAGGGCGCGGATCGCGTTGGTGACCCTGGTCGGCTTCACCATGGCTGGAAGCCCCGTCGGTAGGCGACGATCTTGGCCGTGGACGCGAGGAGCGACGACAGGACGAACGCCAGGTAGATCACGTTGGCGATCCAGAAGTAGCTCAGCTCGGCCATCGCCATGCAGAGCGCGCTCACGCCGCCGATGACGACGAAGGCCTGGCCGACGTACTCGCCGAACCGGTTGATCTCCCGGTCGCGTACGTCCTTCTTGCCCGCATCCTGGGGCGAGGCCGCCGCGGCCGCGATGTTGAGCACGATCGCCGCCACGATCGCGGCGCCCACGGACCACAACAGCGGTGCGACGTACGACACTTCGGCGAGTGGCGCGCTTCCCGTTCGGCCGAGGACGACGGCGAGGTACGCGGCATAGCCGGCGACCGCGACCACGGCCATGATCCAGGCCCGTTTCTCTTCGAGGGCCATCTTTGCTCCCCTGCTCCGCGTTTCCGGTGATCCCGCGATTCCCGTGTCAAGCAACCTTGACATCATGAATGTATGGGATCGCCGACATGATGTAAAGGATGCTTGACTTTGGGAGGTGCTCGACACGGCGCGGCATGGGGGCATTCAGGGCTGGTCAGTGGCCGGGAGCGGCGTCCTCGCCCAGCCGGGCCAGCACCCGGCCCGAGCGGGCGATGGTGCGGCGGTATCCGAAGTACGCCGCGGCTGAACCGACGGCCGCGAACAGCCAGAGCGGGATCGTCGGCACCCGGATCACGGTACGGGATCGTCGGTACCGGGTTGCCGTACGAGATCGTCGGTACCGGATCCCGTTGCGGGCAAAGGCAGTTGAACACCCGCCACACCCCGTACGTACTAAGGGGTGCAACTCCCCCCCCTGGCTGGGCGTGCGACCGCTGTAACAGGAAGACAGCGGTCGCGCGCCCAGCCTATGCGTGGGGCGGGGCGGGGCGGGTCAGCCGCCCAGGGCGTGCGAGATCGCGTAGATCAGCAGGCCCGCCAGCGCACCCACCACCGTGCCGTTGATCCGGATGAACTGCAGGTCCCGGCCGATGTTCGCCTCGATCTTCTTCGACGTCTGCTCCGCGTCCCAGCCCGCGACCGTGTCGCTGATCAGGGAGGTGATCTCACCGCGGTACGTCGTCACCACATACACCGCCGCGTCCTCGACCCAGCCCTCCAGCTTCGCCTGGAGACGGCCGTCCGTCGCCAGGCGCGCGCCCAGCGAGATCAGCGAGGCGCGGACGCGCAGGCGCAGTTCGCTCTGCTCGTCCTCCGCCGCCGAGATGATCATGGTGCGTACGGAGGACCAGGCCGAGGCGATGACATCCTGGACCTCGCCGCGGCCCAGGATCTCCGACTTCAGGCGCTCCACCTTCGCGCGGGTTTCCGTGTCCGACTGGAGGTCGGCGGCGAAATCCGTCAGGAAGCGGTCGATCGCGCCGCGCGCCGGGTGCGCCGGCATGTCGCGCATCTCGCCGATGAAGCGCAGCAGTTCCTTGTAGACGCGGTCGCCGATCTTCTTGTCCACGAAGCGCGGCGTCCAGCCCGGCGCCCCGCCCTGCACGGCGTCCATCACCGAGTCGCCGTGCAGCACCAGCCAGCTGTGGGCGCGGTTGCAGATCAGGTCGACGGCGCGGTGGTGCGCCCCGTCGGATACGACCTTGCCCAGGGCCTTTCCGATGCCCGGGGCGATCTCCGCGGAGTCCGCGCGGCGCGTGATCGCCTCGCCGACGACCGCCTGGACGTCGGAGTCCCGCAGGACCGTCAGGGCGCCCCGCAGGGCGGTGGAGAGTTCGGCCGTGACGCGGTCGGCGTGGGCGGGCTCGGCGAGCCAGACCCCGACCCTGCCGCCGATTCCGATGCCGCGCAGGCGGGCGCGTACGACGTCCGCGGAGAGGAAGTTCTCCCCGACGAAGGAGCCCAGGGTGGCGCCGAGCTGGTCCTTCTTGTTCGGGATGATCGCGGTGTGCGGGATGGGCAGGCCCATCGGCCGCTTGAAGAGCGCCGTGACGGCGAACCAGTCGGCGAGCGCGCCCACCATGCCCGCCTCGGCGGCCGCGGCGACATAGGCGGGCCAGCCCGTGACGCCCTCATTCTTCGCCCAGGTCGCGAGTACGTAGATCACCGCGACCAGCAGCAGCAGCCCGGTGGCCATCGCCTTCATGCGGCGTACGCCCTGGCGCTTCTCCTCGTCCGCCGCGCTGTAGGCGAAGGGGGGCAGGGGTGAGGGAGCGGCGGGGCGGGAAGCATTCTTCATGTCGGCCATTTCGTCCATATCAGCCATGTCGTTGATGTTCTTCGCACCTTCCATGCCTGATATATCCGCAACTTCCGTTTTACTGCGATCCATCCGCTCCACCCGTCCGCCGTGCGCGCACCCACTCGTACATATTTTTCCTACCTGCCCTACTCATGGAACGCACTTCAAGTTCCCGGCGTCTGTACAGAAGGTGCAATGGCGCATCATGGAGTGAGATCAAATGGAGCCTCGGGCTCCCTGCGCCCGAGGAGACAGACCGAGCATGACCAAGCGCACCGGTTATGCCTTGCTCGCCGCGCTCGCCGCGGTGGTGGTCCTCGTATCGGGGGCCATATTCGCCGGGGCGACGCTGAGTGATGCAGGCAAGGACACCCAAGCGGACCCCCACCCCCGTACGCCGCTGCGTTCCGCGGCGCCCGCCAACTCGGGCACCTGGACCGGCACCTGGGCCACCGCGCCCGCCGGCGCAGAACCCGGTACGGAGAACGGCTTCCCCGGGCGCTCCATCCGTAACGTCGTACACACCAGCATCGGCGGCAGCAGCGCCCGCATCACCCTCTCCAACCTCTACGGCACCCGCCCGCTGCGCATCACGCACGCCTCGATCGCCGTCGCGGCCACCCCCGGCGCCCCGACCGCGGCGAACGGCACCATGCGCCGGCTCCTCTTCGGCGGCTCCCCCACCGTGATCATCCCGGCGGGCGGGCAGGCACTGAGCGACGCGGCACCGCTGAGGGTCCCCGCGGACGGCGACCTGCTGGTCACCACCTACTCCCCCACGCCCAGCGGCCCGGCCACGCACCACCCGCGGGCCCGCCAGACGTCGTACATCGCGGAGGGCGACCGCACCCAGGACGTCCTCGGCGACCTGTACGCCGGGCAGACGCCGTACTGGCGCTACCTCACCGCCGTCGATGTCCTCAGCGGCAAGGCCCAGGGCGCGGTCGTCGTCATCGGCGACTCGATCACCGACGGCGTCACCTCCACCGCGGGCGCCAACCGCCGCTGGACGGACGTGCTCGCCGACCGCCTCGACGGCCGCTACAGCGTCCTCAACCAGGGCATCAGCGGCAACCGCCTGCTGATGGACGGTACGGGCCCCAGCGCGCTCTCCCGCTTCGACCGCGATGTCCTGTCCCGCTCCGGCGCCAAGGCCGTCGTCATCGTCCTCGGCATCAACGACATACTCCGCCCGCCGCACGAGGCGGACCCCGCCCGGATCACCGCGGGCCTGGAGCAGCTGGCACGCCAGGCACGCGCCCGCGGGCTGCGCGTCGTCGGCTCGACCCTGATGCCCTTCGAGGGCACCCGCGTGCACACGCCCCAGCTCGAAGCGGTGCGGGACGCCGTCAACGACCGGATCCGCGCGGGCGGCATCTTCGACGCGGTGGTGGACTTCGACCGCGCCCTGCGCGACCCGTACGCCCCCGACCGGCTGCTCCCGGCCTACGACTCGGGCGACCACCTGCACCCGAGCGACGCGGGCTACCGCCGGATGGGCATGGCCTTCGACCCCGCGACCCTCAGCAGGAGCACCGCCCCGGCGGAGCTGTGATCCGACCGGCGGGGAGGGCCCGTCCCCGCCGGGCCGCTCAGCCGAGCTCCTTGCGCTCGCCCTCCCCGATCTCACGGTCGGTCTTCTTTTCGAGCTTCTGCTGCTTGCGCTCTTCCTTGAGTCGCTGGCGCTCCGCCTTCGTGCGCCTGCGTTCGACGCCGACGCCGCCCATCATCGCGAAGCCCGTGACCCGCACGCGCGGGGCGCCGGGGGCCACCGGGTCGTCCGAGCCCGTCGTCGCGTCGCCGAAGCCGCCCATGAAGCCGAAGCCCCTGACGTCCACCTCGATGCCCGGGGGCACGACGATACTGACGCCGCCCATCAGGACGAAGCAGCGGATCACGACGTCGCGGTCCTCGAAGTTCGCCTCGCGCAAGTCGATCTCGCCGCCGCCCATCAGCGTGACCGCGGTGAAGGTGCGGCCCACCGTCCAGGTGCCGCGGCGGCCGAAGCCGCCCCAAATGGCGGCGGCGCCCTTGGAGGTGCGCGTTCCGCCGATCCGGGCGGGCCAGGAACGCCGCGTGTCCGCCGATGTGGTGGCGAGCGGCGCCACGGGGGCCGTGCCGGCGGCGGGCAGGTCGCGGACCAGGGGGATCAACTCGCCCTGGGTGCGCGCCTTGTACACCGCGCCGAGACGCTGATCGAACTCCTCCATGTCGAGGCGCCCTTCGGCGACGGCGTCGCGCAGCACCTCGGCGAATCGTTCGCGCTCCGCGTCGGAAGCGCGCATCTCAGGCAGTCCACTCGTCATACGGTTCACAGTAGCCACCGCGTGGCCGCAGTCACAGCGCCGAGCGGTCCGCGTACATCTTCGCGATCACCGCTTCGATGTCGGGCTCCCGCACCGACAGGTCCGCCAGCGGGTACCTCGCCGCCACCGCGGCGACCAGCGGGGCCGCCGACACCGACGCGGGGAACGCCAGCCACTGGCGCGGCCCCTCCACTCTGGTCACCCGGGCGCCGTCCACCGAGACCGGCGGCAGTTCGCGCTCCAGGTCGACCACCAGGGTGCGCTCGCTCTGCCCCACCTCGTGCAGCCCGGCGAGCGCGCCGTCGTACACGAGCCGCCCGTGGTCGATGACCATCACGCGCTTGCACAGCTGCTCGATGTCGGTCAGATCGCGTGTCGTCAGCAGGACCGTGGTGCCGCGCTCGGTGTTCAAGTCCCGCAGGAAATCACGGACTTTGGCCTTGGAGATGACATCGAGGCCGATGGTCGGCTCGTCGAGATACAGCACCTCGGGGTCGTGCAGCAGCGCCGCCGCCCAGCCGATCTGGAAGGCGTACGCCCCCGCCAGACCCCACCCGGCGTACTTGCCGAGGAAAATGTCCGCGGGCACCTGGAGCAGCGAGGACCACGGCAGGGCCCGCGCCACCTCGCCCAGCACGCCGGGGAAGACATTGAGCGGCAGCACCATGCCGGAGAAGAAGAGCCCCGCGATGAACGTCATCCGCGCCACACCCGCGCCGTCGAGCAGCCAGAACACGGAGAGCGCCACCAGGAAGCGGATGGCGAAGCTGACGACGACGCCGAACAGCACCGCGAGCAGGAAGGCAACCCACACGAGCGGGTTCGCGGGCAGCGACAGGTCGAAGGCGAGGGCGCCGAGCGCCATCGGCACGACACCGCGCCCCAGTAGGTGGAAGGCTGACCGGCCCAAGTCGCCTGCCAGCCAGAAGAGTTGAAGGTCCGCGGGCCGGTAGAGGTCGATGGCGATGTCACCCGTACGGATCCGCTCGATCAGCTCGTCCTCGAACCCGCCGCCCATCATCGCGGCCGTCATCAGCAGCGCCTGCCCCAGCCACACATAGGTGAGGGCCTGCGAGAGGTCGTATCCGCCGAGCTGCGGGCGCTGGTCCCACAGGGCCGTGTAGGTGTAGGCCATAATGAAGCCGAATACGGTGTTGGTGAACCCCCCCGCCGCCGTCGCCACCCGGTACGTCGCATAGCGTCGGAATCCACCCGCCGCGACGACCGCGTACAAACGCACGTCAGCCCCCTCTCTTTTTGTCAGCCCCGCCAGGCACCAAAGCGCACGACCCTAGCCCAAGGGGGTCGGCCGCCGCGACCGGATTGCGGTCGCGTCCGGGAGCTGTGGTGCGACAGTGTTTTATGGGCGTACCACGCGAATCGCCCGATACGACACCGTTATGCCGGAGAGTGAACCTCTGGCCGGGGCCAGGGAGTCTCCAGAGACATGAGTGACAAGCCGCAGCAGCCCGAGGGCTGGGCACCCCGGGACCCCTCCGCCCCCGCCACCGGGCCGACCCCCGGCCCCGACGCACAGCAGGAACAGCAGGAACAGCCGACGGAGGGGAAGAAGGGCAAGAAGAAGCGCCCCAAGCGCACCGGCCTGCGCCGGCTCGTGCCCACCTGGCGCTTTCTCCTGGGCGCCTTCGTGCTGCTCGGCCTGATCCTGTGCGGCGGCTTCGTGGCCGGCTACACGCTCGTCGACATCCCGCCCGCCAACAGCGCCGCCGTCGCCCAGAGCAACGTCTACCTCTACGCCGACGGCAGCCAGCTCGCCCGCGACGGCGAGGTCAACCGGGAGAACGTCAAGCTCGCCCAGATCCCCAAGACGGTCCAGCGGACCGTACTGGCCGCCGAGGACCGCGCGTTCTACTCGGAGCGGGCCGTCGATCCCAAGGCCATGGTCCGCGCCGCCTGGAACACCCTCACCGGCAAGGGCAAGCAGTCCGGCTCCACCATCACCCAGCAGTACGTCAAGAACTACTACCTCGGCCAGGAGCAGACCGTCACCCGCAAGGTGAAGGAGTTCTTCATCGCGATCAAGCTCAACCGCGAGGAGAGCAAGGGGCAGATCCTTGAGGGCTATCTGAACACCAGCTACTTCGGCCGCAACGCCTACGGCATCCAGGCCGCCGCCCAGGCGTACTACGGCAAGGACATCGACGAGATCAGCACCGGGGAAGGCGCCTACCTCGCGTCCCTGCTCAACGCCCCCAGCGCCTACGACGTGGCGACCCACCCCGAGAACAAGCCCCAGGCACTGGCTCGCTGGAACTACGTACTCGACGGCATGGTCAAGGAAAAGTGGCTCAGCCCCGCCGCCCGCGCCGCGACGAAGTTCCCCGCGCCGCAGAAAGCCAAGGGGTCCTCCGGTCTCTCCGGGCAGCGCGGCTACATCGTCCAGGCCGTCGAGGACTACCTCGCCAACAGCAAGATCATCGACGAGGAGACGCTGGCCCGTGGCGGCTACCGCATCACCACCACCCTCGACAGGAAGAACCAGGCCTCCTTCGCCGAGGCCGTCGACGACAAGGTGATGTCCCAGACCAGCAAGGACCGCAAGGCCGACCGCAATGTGCGCGTCGGCGGCGCCTCCATCGACCCCGCCACCGGCAAGGTCGTCGCGATGTACGGCGGTATCGACTACACCAAGCAGTACGTCAACAACGCCACCCGCCGCGACTACCAGGTCGGCTCCACCTTCAAGCCGTTCGTCTTCACCTCGGCCGTCGAGAACGACTCCACCACCCAGGACGGCCGCCCGATCACCCCCAACACCATCTACGACGGCTCCAACAAGCGGATGGTGCAGGGCCCCGACGGGCCGACCGGCTACGCCCCCGAGAACGAGGACGACGGCTCGTACGGCCCCGTCACCGTGCGCACCGCCACCGACAAGTCCATCAACTCGGTGTACGCGCAGATGGCCCAGGACGTCGGCCCCGCCAAGGTCAAGGAGACCGCCGTCGACCTCGGGCTCTCCGACAAGACCCCGGGCCTCAGCCCGTACCCCTCCATCGCGCTCGGTGTCGCCACCGCCGGCGTCCTCGACATGACCGAGGCCTACGCGACCCTCGCCAACCACGGCAAGCACGGCACGTACACGATGGTCCAGAAGATCACCAAGGACGGGCAGAACATCGGCCTGCCCAAGCAGGACGCCAAGCAGACCGTGAGCCGCGAGTCCGCCGACACCACCACCTCCGTCCTGCGGAGCGTCGTCGAGAGCGGCACCGGCACCGCCGCCCTGTCCGCGGGGCGCCCCGCCGCCGGCAAGACCGGCACCGCCGAGGAGGACAAGGCCGCCTGGTTCGCGGGCTACACGCCCGACCTGGCGACCGTCGTCGCGGTGATGGGCCAGGACCCGGAAACCGGTGTGCAGAAGCCGCTGTACGGAGCGCTCGGCCTGCCCCGCATCAACGGCGGTGGCGCGCCCGCCGAGATCTGGGGGCAGTTCACGGCCGCCGCGCTCAAGGGCAAGGAGATCCAGGAGTTCGACCTGGAGACGGAGGAAGGCTCCGAGGAGCCGGTGGCGCCGCCCGAGGAGGCGGACACCGATACGCCCGAGCCCCCGGCGAGCGAGAAGCCCGACCCCAGCACCGGGACCGGGGATCAGGCCCAGGGCGGCCAGACCCAGGGCGGCCCGACGAACGGCGGGACCACCGACACCGGAGGCGCCACCACGGACACCGGAGGCACCACGACCACCACGGGCGGGACCACCGACACCGGAGGCACCACACCCGCCACCGGTGGCACCACCGACACCGGGGGCACCACCGACACGGGAGGCGGTACGACGGACACCGGCGGCGCCACCGACACCGGGGGCGGGGACGGTGGCGACGGCGGACCCGCCGGAGGCCTGCTGGACGGCGGCCGGGGCGACTGACCCCGGCCGGGCACTCAGTGCCCGGAGGTCGCCTTCAGCCCCACGACGGCGACCAGCAGCAGACACACGAAGAAGATCCGGGCGGCGGTGGCGGGCTCACCCAGCACCATCATGCCGACCACCGCCGCACCGGCCGCACCGATACCGACCCAGACGCCGTACGCCGTACCGATCGGCAGCGTCTTGGCGGCATGCGACAGCAACAGCATGCTCACCACGATCCCCGCGCCCGTGAACATACTGGGCCAGAGCCTCGTAAAACCTTCGGTGTACTTCATACCGATCGACCAGCCCACTTCGAGCAGACCGGCGACAACAAGCAGGACCCATGCCATGACGGCACCTCCGGAGCGAAACGCGAAAACGGCGATACATCGGGGTGCGTCGTCTTTGCGTACAACCCGGTACGGCGCGTCTCGTCGGGGGTGCTTCCACGATAGCAAAGGGCAGCCGAAAGGCCCGGTGACCTCGGTCACCGGGCCTCACACGACTACTCGCGACTGCTGACGAGAGCTAGAGGTACAGACCGGTCGAGTCGTCCGAGACCCGCTCGGACGCGACCGCGTGCAGATCGCGCTCCCGCATCAGCACGTACTGGACGCCGCGCACCTCGACCTCGGCGCGGTCCTCCGGGTCGTACAGCACCCGGTCGCCCGGCACCACGGACCGCACGTTCTGCCCGACCGCGACAACCTCGGCCCAGGCGAGCCGCTTACCGACCGCGGCGGTCGCCGGGATCAGAATGCCGCCGCCCGAACGCCGCTCGCCCTCGGGAGAATCGGACCGGACAAGCACCCGGTCGTGCAGCATCCGGATGGGCAACTTCTCGTGCGTGGGGTTCTCGCTCACGCAACGAACCTACCCGCCCGCACAACAGGTGCACGCAGGAGGGGAAGCCCCGGTCAGCCCCGCCGGCGCCGCACCGACACGGCGAGCAGGCCCACCAGGCCCACGGCCACCAGCGCCACCGGAACGAGCCGCTCCAGACGCGGGGCGCCGTCCTCCGACACGAACTGTGCCTTCACGTCGGACACCGTCCGGTTCACCGCGACGAACGCCCGGCCGGCGCTCTGGTCCACGGCCGAAGCGACCTTGGCCTTCGCGTCACCGATGATCGTCTTCGGGTGCATACGCACCCCGATCTCGTCGAGCGTTACGGCCAGCTGGTCGCGCCGACTCTTGATGTCCGCCTCGATCTGCGCAGGGTTCCTGGCATCCGACACTGCGCTGCCTCCGTGGTCGTGGGCCGAATCCGGTAGTCCTTCGTCGACAGTCTGTCAGCTCAGGCCGCCCCGCACCCCACGGCACCCCCATTACGCTCAGAGGCGTATCCCCCTTATCCCCGCACCATCCCGCACCTGGAGACCTTGATGAGCGAGCGACTCGAGACCGGCGACACCGCCCCCGCCTTCACCCTGCCCGACGCGGACGGCACCGAGGTCTCCCTCGCCGCCCACAAGGGCCGCAAGGTCATCGTCTACTTCTACCCGGCCGCCCTCACCCCCGGATGCACCAAGCAGGCCTGCGACTTCACCGACAACCTCCAGCTGCTGGCCGGCGCCGGTTACGACGTCATCGGCGTATCCCCGGACAAGCCGGAGAAGCTCGCGAAGTTCCGCGACCAGGAGAACCTCAAGGTCACGCTGGTCGGCGACCCGTCCAAGGAGACCCTCGCCGCGTACGGCGCCTACGGCGAGAAGAAGCTCTACGGCAAAACGGTGACGGGTGTGATCCGCTCGACGATCGTCGTCGACGAGGACGGCAAGGTCGAGCACGCCTTCTACAACGTCAAGGCGACCGGTCACGTGGCGAAGATCATCAAGGACCTCGACATCTGACCCCACGGGCCCCGCACACGGATTTTCTGTGACCAGGGCTCCGGAAACACCGGGCCTTGGTTTGCAACCTTGACTACAAGGCAGGTGTTCACCTTGGATTTATGTCCATTGAAAGGACCCTGTCATGGCGGCCATAGGCCCCGACGACCAGGCTGCCGATCCCGAAGCGATCAAGCGCCACCGCAACCTCTTCCGAGCTGCCAGAAGACGGCAGAATCCCGCGCTGCGCCGGTCGGACATCACCATCACCGACGAGGCGGCAGTCAAGCGGGCGGTCGGGGCGGCGTCGCTCGGCAATGCCATGGAGTGGTTCGACTTCGGCATCTACAGCTGCCTGGCCGTAACGCTCGGACATACGCGGTGCGGTGGTGCGGGGGCGGGACACGGGTGAATGGCGAGGCCAGGCGATCACGCTTCAGATTGACCACATCAGCGGGAGCCGGCTCGACAACCGGCCCGAGAACCTCCGCCACCTGTGCCCGAATTGCCATGCGCTCACCGAGACGTGGTGCCGCAATGGGAAGAAGGAGTCGCACCCACTCGCGCAAACGCCGCCCCATGCCCCCAAGAGCCGCCGGCCCGGTACGATGGCTGGCGGCTGGCGGCCGTGGCGCAGCTGGTTGACGCGATCGGTTTAGGTCCGATTTGTCCTTCTTGGACTAGGTGGGTTCGAATCCCATCGGCCGCACAGAGCGAAGGGCCACCCCACCGGGGTGGCCCTTCACCATTGCTCAGCCCACCAGCTCCCGCACCACAGGCACCAGCGCCCGGAACGCCTTCCCCCGGTGGCTGATCGCGTTCTTCTCCGCCGGGGTCAGCTCCGCGCAGGTGATGTCGTAGCCGTCCGGCTGGAGGATCGGGTCGTAGCCGAAACCGCCCGTTCCGGAAGGGGCGTGGCGCAGGGTGCCCGGCATGCGGCCCTCGACCACGCGTTCCGTGCCGTCCGGGAGGGCCAGGGCTGCCGCGCAGGCGAAGTGGGCCGTGCGGTGCTCGGGTGCGATGTCCGCGAGCTGGGCCAGGAGCAGGTCGAGGTTGGCGCGGTCGTTGCCGTGGATGCCGGACCACCGGGCCGAGAAGATGCCGGGGGCGCCGCCCAGGACGTCGACGGCGAGGCCCGAGTCGTCGGCGATGGCGGGAAGGCCGGTGGCCCTGGCCATGGCGTGGGCCTTGAGGAGGGCGTTCTCGGCGAAGGTGACGCCGGTTTCCTTGACGTCGGGGATCTCGGGGTACGCGTCCGCGCCGACCAGGTCGTGTGGCAGGCCCGCGTCGGCGAGGATCGCGTGGAGTTCGGTTACTTTCCCGGCGTTGCGGGTGGCGAGGATCAGGCGGGTCATGGGCCGATTGTCCCAGGGCCCCGGGAGTGGCTCGGGACTACGGCGTGCAGACCTTGCCGATTTCGGTGGCCGCGCTCGTGACCGGGCTGATGTCGGGGGTGGCGTCGCCGTCCTTGATGGACTGACGGACGTTGCCCACGCCGGTGTTGAGGTCGTCGACGGCCTTGCTGAGGTCGGCGTTGTCGGTCTTGTCGCCGAGGTCGGCCAGTTCCTTGTCGATGTCGTTGAGGGCCTGTTCGGCCTGGAGCGGGTTCTCCGAGGCGTTGGAGACGGCCTGCTGGAGCTTGTCGACGCTCTGCGCTATGGAGTCTGCGGCCTGGACGCAGTCCATTGCCTTGTTCACGGCGCTGCAGCCGAGGGTGATGGGTACAACCAGGGCTGTCGCGGCGATCGCGACGGCTATACGGCGACGACTGGCGGCCATGGAACGGTCCTCCCCAAGTAATACGGACGAGCGGGCTGGCTGGCTGGTTGCGCGGACGGGCGCACGGCTCTAGCCGTGCGCCCCTATCCGTTACGACGCCGGTGGGGCGTCGGCGGTTGCTCAGCCCTGGATGGGCTCGGTCTGCAGGGCGCGGGCCTGGAGCGCGGTGAGGTCGGCGCAGCCGCCGGCGGCGAGGTCGAGGAGGGCGTTGAGCTCCTTGCGGTCGAAGGGCTCGGCCTCGGCGGTGCCCTGGACCTCGACGAAGCGGCCGTCGCCGGTGCAGACGACGTTCATGTCGGTGTCGGCGCGGACGTCCTCCTCGTAACAGAGGTCGAGGAGGGGGGCGCCGTCGACGATGCCGACGCTGACGGCGGAGACGGTGCCGGTGAGGGGCTGGCGGTTGGCCTTGATGATCTTCTTGCCCTGGGCCCAGGTGATGGCGTCGGCGAGGGCGACATACGCGCCGGTGATGGCCGCGGTGCGGGTGCCGCCGTCGGCCTGGAGTACGTCGCAGTCCAGGACGATGGTGTTCTCGCCGAGGGCCTTGTAGTCGATGACGGCGCGCAGGGACCGGCCGATGAGGCGGCTGATCTCGTGCGTGCGGCCACCGATCTTGCCGCGGACGGATTCGCGGTCGCCGCGGGTGTTGGTGGCGCGCGGCAGCATCGAGTACTCGCCGGTGACCCAGCCTTCGCCGCTGCCCTTGCGCCAGCGCGGGACGCCTTCGGTGACGGAGGCGGTGCAGAAGACTTTGGTGTCGCCGAAGGAGATGAGGACGGAGCCTTCTGCGTGCTTGCTCCATCCGCGTTCGATGGTGACAGGGCGGAGCTGTTCGGGCGTGCGGCCGTCGATACGAGACATGGGACGAGCCTATCGGCAGATGGGTGAGGGCCCGTTCCGGATACGGAACGGGCCCTCGAAACACCGGCGGATCAGTTGCTCACATCATGTCTTCGATGTCGGCTGCGATGGGGTCCGCGTCGGTGCCGATGACGACCTGGATCGCGGTGCCCATCTTGACGACGCCGTGGGCGCCCGCGGCCTTGAGGGCGACTTCGTCGACCTTGCTGGGGTCGCGGACCTCGGTGCGGAGGCGAGTGATGCAGCCTTCGATCTCTTCGATGTTCTCGATACCGCCGAGACCGGCGACGATCTTCTCAGCCTTGCTGGCCATGTCTTTCTCCCTGTTTCCCAAAGCACGAAGTCTCGGCCCATCGTGGTCCGCTCTGACACGGTAACTCACGGTTGGCCCAACTTCGCGGGCGTGCAGACGCCTCGTACCGAATGATGGCGATCACCGGCGCCCTGTCTTCCGGCCGAGCTCCGGACCGTATCGCGACTGGTCTACACCAGTTTCCAACGCCCGCCAAACCTGGCTCGTTCCGGGAGGACGCCGATGAGTTCGAACAGTGCGGCCGTTCCACACAAGAACGTGCCGGAGAAGAAGTGGTGGAACGGTCTCTTCCAGGGCCTGCAGAAGATGGGGCGCAGTCTTCAGCTCCCCATCGCCGTCCTCCCGGCGGCGGGCATCCTCAACCGGCTCGGTCAGCCGGACGTGTTCGGTGACGAGGGCCTGGGCTGGACGAACATCGCCAAGGTCATGGCGGGTGCGGGCAGTGCGCTGCTCGACTCGTCGCTGGGGCTGCCGCTGCTGTTCGCGGTGGGTGTGGCGATCGGCATGGCCAAGAAGTCGGACGGCTCGACCGCGCTCGCGGCGGTGGCCGGTTTCCTCGTCTACTACTCGGTACTGCACCAGTTCCCGGTGGCCTGCCCGTCGGGTTCGACGACGGTCACGGGTGGCTGCCTGGCCGGGGAGGCCTTCACAGCGGCGACGTACCAGAATCCGGGCGTCTTCGGCGGCATTGTCATGGGCCTGCTGTCGGCGTGGTTCTGGCAGCGCTATCACCGCGTGAAGCTGGTGGACTGGCTGGGCTTCTTCAACGGCCGCCGCCTCGTCCCGATCATCATGGCGTTCGTGGCGATCGCGTTCGCGGCGATCTGCCTGTGGGTGTGGCCGCCGATCGGTGACGGGCTCACGAGCTTCAGCAAGTGGCTGGTGGATCTGGGTGCGAGTGGTTCGGGCATCTTCGGTGTCGCGAACCGTGCGCTGCTGGTGATCGGTCTGCACCAGTTCCTGAACGTCTTCGTGTGGTTCCAGTTCGGCGACTTCACGAAGGCCGACGGCACCGTCGTGCACGGTGACATCAACCGGTTCCTGGCGGGTGACCCGACGGCGGGCCAGTTCACCACGGGCTTCTTCCCGATCATGATGTTCGCGCTGCCGGCCGCCGCGCTGGCCATCACGCACTGCGCGAAGCCGCATCGCCGGAAGGCGGTGGGCGGTCTGATGCTGTCGGTCGGTCTGACGTCGTTCGTCACGGGCATCACCGAGCCGATCGAGTACTCGTTCCTCTTCATCGCGCCGCTCCTGTACGCGATCCACGCACTGCTGACGGGTGTCTCGATGTTCGTGACGTGGGAGCTGGGCGTGAAGGACGGCTTCAGCTTCTCGGCCGGGTTGATCGACTACGTCATCAACTGGGGCCTGGCGACCAAACCATGGCTGATCATTCCGATCGGCCTCGGCTTCGCGGTGATCTATTACGCGCTCTTCCGGTTCGCGATCACGAAGTTCAACCTGCCGACTCCGGGCCGGGAGCCCGAGGAGCTGGAAGAGGAAATCGAACGGGAGAACACAAAGGCATAACGGCACGACAGCCGCCCGACCGACGACAACGGGCCTTCCCGTCCGCAACGCCCAAGGCCCCCGGACCTCACGGTCCGGGGGCCTTGGGCGTACGTGTGCGGATGTGTCCCTGAGCACGGAAATCGAGGGTTCCTTATCTGTCCTTCACCGTGCTAAAACAGGTCTACACCACTGAGTGGTGTAGACCACGTGGCCTTCGGCCACGTACCCCCGAAGACGCCGCCGTCCCCCTTTTCCATGTCCCCTGGCGGCGCCTTGCCCCATGGAGGAACTGATGTCCACGGACAGCGCCGCCCCCGCGGCCGTCAAGAAAAAGGGCTCTGGCGCGATGGCCGTCATGCAGCGCATCGGCCGCAGCCTCATGCTGCCGGTCGCCGTGCTGCCTGCCGCCGCGCTCATGCTGCGCCTCGGCCAGGGCGACATGCTCGGCAAGGAATCGTTCCCGACCGTCATCACCAAGATCGCCAGCTACATGGCGGCCGGCGGCGGCGCGATTCTGGACAACATGCCACTGCTGTTCGCCGTTGGTATCGCGATCGGCTTCGCCAAGAAGTCCGACGGCTCGACGGCTCTCGCGGCCGTCGCCGGTTACCTGGTGTTCCAGAAGGTGCTCGCCACCTTCACCGACGGCAACCTGCCGAAGGTCGCCGCGGTCGCCGACGGCAAGATCGTCATGAACGAGGCGCCGGTCAACGCCGGTGTCCTCGGCGGTGTGGTCATGGGCATCGTCGTCGCCCTGCTCTACCAGCGCTTCCACCGCACCAAGCTGCCCGACTGGGCCGGCTTCTTCGGCGGTCGCCGCCTCGTTCCGATCCTCGCGTCCTTCGCGGGTCTGCTCATCGGCATCATCTTCGGTCTCATCTGGCCGATCCTCGGCGCTGGTCTGCACAACTTCGGCGAGATGCTCGTCAACTCCGGCGCGGTCGGCGCGGGCATATTCGGTATCGCCAACCGCGCACTGATCCCCGTCGGAATGCACCACCTGCTGAACTCCTTCCCGTGGTTCCAGGCCGGCGAGTACAACGGCAAGCACGGCGACATCGCCCGCTTCCTCGAAGGCGACCCGAGCGCCGGACAGTTCATGACCGGCTTCTTCCCGATCATGATGTTCGCCCTCCCGGCGGCCTGTCTCGCGATCGTCCACTGCGCACGCCCCGAGCGTCGCAAGGTCGTCGGCGGCATGATGTTCTCGCTCGCCCTCACCTCCTTCGTGACCGGTGTGACCGAGCCCATCGAGTTCACCTTCATGTTCATCGCGCCGGTGCTCTACGCCGTCCACGCGGTACTGACCGGTGTCTCCATGGCGCTGACCTGGGCACTGGGGATGAAGGACGGCTTCGGATTCTCCGCGGGTCTGAGCGACTTCGTCATCAACCTGGGCATCGCGTCCAACCCGTGGGGTCTGGCCCTGGTCGGCCTCTGCTTCGCAGTCGTCTACTACGTGGTCTTCCGCTTCGCGATCACCAAGTGGAACCTCCCGACGCCCGGTCGCGAGAGCGACGAAGAGCTCGCCGAGCTCGCCAAGGCCGAGGCCAAGTAGGCCTCCGGCTCAGCTGTCAAAGCCGAAGCCCTTGAGCCTCCGTCCGGAGGCTCAAGGGCTTCGGCTTTTCGCGTGCTCGGCTTGCGTCAGACCTCGTACTCCGCGCCCGCGGCGGCGAGTTCCACCGGGCCGTCGTACACCGCGCGGGCGTCCGCGAGGTTGACCTCGGCGTTCGTCCACGGCGGGATGTGTGTGAGGACAAGTCGGCCCGCGCCCGCGCGGGCCGCGTGCGCGCCCGCCTCCCTGCCGTTGAGGTGCAGGTCGGCGATGTCCTCCTTGCCGTACGTGAAGGACGCCTCGCAGAGGAACAGGTCGGCGCCCCCGGCGAGTTCGTCCAGGGCCGTGCAGACGCCCGTGTCGCCGGAGTACGTGAGGGTCCTGCCGCCGTGCTCGATACGGATGCCGTACGTCTCGACCGGGTGGCAGACCTTCTCCGTACGCACCGAGAAGGGGCCGACGTCGAAGGAGCCGGACTTCAGCGTGTGGAAGTCGAAGACCTCGCTCATCGACTTCTCGCTGGGGGTGTCGGCGTACGCCGTGGTCAGGCGCTGCTCGGTGCCCTCCGGTCCGTACACCGGGATCGACGGAGGGCGACCGCCCTCGTGCCGGTAGTAGCGCGCGACGAAATAGCCGCACATGTCGATGCAGTGGTCCGCGTGGAGATGGCTGAGGAAGACGGCGTCGATGTCGTAGAGACCGACGTGGCGCTGCAGCTCGCCGAGGGCGCCGTTGCCCAGGTCGAGAAGCAGCCGGAAGCCGTCGGCCTCGACGAGGTAGCTCGAGCAGGCCGATTCCGCGGACGGGAACGACCCCGAGCAGCCGACGACGGTGAGCTTCATGGAGCGTGAACCTCCGTGACAAGAGACGGGGAGGGTTCGTGCGGGTTCGTCGAGCGTAAGGCGCGAAAGACCTGGTCGCTCCTCGATGACCGTCCGTTGTGGGGGAACTCACCTGCGCTGTCACCGGTTCGGGCGAGGCGCGCGATTCGGGCCGCGCGCCGGTACGGTCGGGGGTATGAACACGTCCTGGTGGCTGGCGCTGGTCGCCGTCGTGGTGATCGCGCTGGTCGCGGCGCTGGCCGACGGCTGGAAACGCGGGCGTCGTCCCGGCGGGCGCACGCGGCCCCCTGCGCGCCCCCGGGGACCACGCCGGAAGACGGGCGGGCGCAGTCCGCAACCCGGGGAGATCTGGTGGGCCGATGTGCCCTTCGAGGACGGTCCCGGCTCGAAGGACCGGCCCTGTCTCGTGCTCTCCCTGCGGGGCGGGAACGCGCTCGTCGCGAAGATCACCAGCAAGCACCATGAGGAGCGGCCCGGGGTGATCGCGTTGCCGCAGGGTGCGGTGGGTGATGCGAACGGGCGACGCAGCTTCCTGGAGACGGATGAGCTGCGGGATGTCGCCGTGCGGGAGTTCCGGCGGCGGGTGGGCGTGGCGGACCCGGTGGTGTGGGCGCGGGTCCGGCATCTGGCTCGCTGAGCGGGTGCGCGGCTGAGCGGGTGCGCGGCGGTGCGCGGCTGAACGAGGTGCCGGGCTGAACGGGGGTGCCGCTGCGCGGAGCTGTCCCCTGCCCGCCCCTTCCCGAAACTGGGGGCAAGCCACCAGACCCCCGGACGCCCTGCGGGCGTGTCCTCAAACGCCGGACGGGCTGACTATGCGCCGTGTCCGGGAAACTTTCAGCCCGTCCGGCGATTGAGGACCGGGGTCTGGGGCGGAGCCCCCACGCGGCGGCAGCCGCGAAGTGTCACAGCCGGGAAGGGGCGGGGTGGGGAACAGCGCCGCAGGCGGCCCCGGCCCGGACCCGTGTCACGCCCAGAGCTGGCCCTGCAGCGTTTCGATGGCTGCCTCCGTCGTCGGCGCCGTGTAGACGCCCGTCGACAGGTACTTCCAGCCGCCGTCCGCGACCACGAACACGATGTCCGCGCTCTCCCCCGCCTTCACCGCCTTGTTGCCCACGCCGATCGCCGCGTGCAGCGCCGCACCCGTGGAGACGCCCGCGAAGATGCCCTCCTGCTGGAGCAGCTCGCGGGTGCGGGTCACCGCGTCCGCGGAGCCGACCGAGAAGCGGGTGGTCAGGACGGACGCGTCGTAGAGCTCGGGGACGAAGCCCTCGTCGAGGTTGCGCAGGCCGTAGACCAGGTCGTCGTAGCGCGGCTCGGCTGCGACGATCTTGATGCCGGGGACGTTCTCGCGCAGGTAGCGGCCGACGCCCATGAGCGTGCCCGTGGTGCCGAGGCCCGCCACGAAGTGGGTGATCGAGGGGAGGTCGGCCAGGACCTCGGGGCCGGTGGTGGCGTAGTGCGCGCCCGCGTTGTCCGGGTTGCCGTACTGGTAGAGCATCACCCAGTCCGGGTGCTCGGCTGCGAGCTCCTTGGCTACGCGTACCGCCGTGTTGGAGCCGCCCGCCGCCGGGGACGGGATGATCTCCGCGCCCCACATGGCGAGCAGCTCGCGCCGCTCCGACGAGGTGTTCTCCGGCATGACGCAGACGATGCGGTAGCCCTTGAGCTTGGCCGCCATGGCCAGCGAGATTCCGGTGTTGCCGCTGGTCGGCTCCAGGATGGTGCAGCCGGGGGTCAACCGGCCGTCCTTCTCGGCCTGTTCGACCATGTGGAGCGCGGGCCGGTCCTTGATGGAGCCGGTCGGATTACGGTCCTCCAGCTTGGCCCAGATCCGGACGTCGTCCGACGGGGAGAGCCGCGGGAGGCGGACGAGCGGCGTGTTGCCGACCGCAGCGAGGGGGGAGTCGTACCGCATCAGACCATGCCGCCGGCCACGGCCGGGAGGATCGTGACGCTGTCGCCGTCGGCGAGCTTGGTGGAGATGCCGTCGAGGAAGCGGACGTCCTCGTCGTTGAGGTAGACGTTCACGAAGCGGCGCAGCTCGCCGCCGTCGACGATCCGCTCCAGGATGCCGTTGTGCCGGCTCTCCAGGTCGGTGAGGAGGTCGGCGAGCGTGTCCCCGCTGCCTTCGACGGCCTTGGCGCCGTCGGTGTAGGGGCGGAGGATGGTCGGGATACGGACCTCGATGGCCATGGCGTTGGGCTCCTGTCGGAAGTGGCGTGGACGAGTGGCGTGCGATGCGCGCGGCGGTGTCCCGCGCTGGGACGGGGGCGGGCAGGCGCTCCGGGCCGCGGCTCAGGCCGTGCGGCGGGAGGGCAGGCTGCGGCCCGTACACATCGCGCTGGAGAGCCTGCACAGGTCGACGTGCAGGCGCGCGACGAGCAGCGTGCCCGGCGTCTTTTCGCTCACGTCGAGGGGAACCATGCGGTCATCGTATCGATTCCCGGTCCGGGTTCTGGAATGTGGTCTCACATCGTGGTCGAATGGTGTTCGACAGGTGGATGGGCCTGGGTCGACGGCAGGTAGACGACCGTCGGGGCGCCGGTCGCGGGGTGGATGCTGACCTCGGCCGATACGCCGTAAACGGTGTGCAGGAGGTCGGCGGTGAGGACCTCTTTGGGCGTGCCCGATGCGACGATCCGGCCGGCCGCGAGGACGTAGATGCGGTCGCAGTAGTACGCCGCGAGGTTCAGGTCGTGCAGGGCCAGGAGGTTGGTGGTGCCCAATTCCCGGACCAGGCTGAGGATTTCCAGCTGGTAGCGGATGTCGAGGTGGTTGGTCGGCTCGTCGAGGACAACGAGCGACGGCTGCTGGACGAGGGCCCGCGCCATCAGGGCCCGCTGGCGTTCGCCGCCCGACAGGGAGGCGAAGCCCCGTTCGGCGAGGTCCGCGATGCCGACCCGGGCGAGAGAGGACCGTACGAGCTCCGCGTCGGTCTCGGTGTCCGCCTCCCAGAAGCGTTTGTGCGGGGAGCGGCCCATGGCGACGACCTCGCGGGTGGTCAGCTCGAAGCCCGCCTGGCCGTCCTGCGGGACCGTCGCGATACGCCGGGCGCGGGCCTTCACCCCCATGGTGTGCAGGTCGTCGCCGTCCAGCAGGACCCGGCCGTGGGTGGGGGCCAGCGACCCGTACACGCAGCGCAGCAGGGTCGTCTTGCCGCTGCCGTTGGGGCCGACCAGGCCGACGGTCTCGCCGTGCGCGGCCGTCAGGTCCACGTCGTCGACGAGGTGGTGGCCCCCGATTCCGTAACTGAGCCCCTCAGTGCGCAGCTCGGTCATGCGGGGGCTCCTTCGGGGCGGCGGCGCAGCATCCACAGGAAGAACGGGCCGCCGGTCAGCGCGGTCAGTACGCCGACGGGGATGTCCTGGGGCGCCGCGACGGTACGGGCGGCCAGGTCGGCCACGACCAGGAAGACGGCCCCGGCGAGTGCGGTGACGGGCAGCAGTCTGCGGTGTCCGGCGCCGACGACCATGCGGGCGGCGTGCGGGACCATCAGGCCGACGAAGCCGATCGCGCCGCTGAAGGCGACGAGTACGCCGGTGAGCAGCGAGGCAAGGACGAAGACCGCGGCGCGGAAGCGGCCGGTGTCCAGGCCCAGGACGGTGGCACCCTCCTCCCCCACCAGGAGCAGGTCGAGCGGGCGGGCGACGCCGAGGAGCAGGGCCATACCCGCGATGAGGACGATCGTGGGCAGTGCGAGCTGGTCCCAGCGGGCGCTGCCGAGGCCACCGAGGGTCCAGTAGAGGATTTCCTTGAGGTGGTCGGCGCGGGCCGAGGTGACCATGAGGAGGCTGGTCAGCGCGGACAGGATGTAGGAGACGGCGACCCCGGCGAGGACGAGCCTGCCGGTCGTCAGGGTGCCGCCGGTGCGGGCCAGCGCGTACACAACGACGAGTGAGGCGAGCGCCCCGGCGAAGGCCGCCAGCGGGATGGTGACGGTGGTGGCGACGCCCGCGCCGATGCCGAGCACGATGACGGCGACCGCGCCCACGGAGGCCCCGGAGGAGACGCCGAGGAGGAACGGGTCGGCGAGCTGGTTGCGTACGAGGGCCTGCAGCACGGTGCCGATGACGGCGAGCCCTGCGCCGACGACCGCGCCGAGCAGGACGCGCGGCAGCCGGACGTCGAGGACGATCGTGCGGTACGGGCCGGGGTCCGCGCCGCCGGTGACGATCTCCAGGACTCGGTCGGCGGGGATCCGTACCGAGCCCAGCGCGAGGCCCGCGACCGTCGCCAGGGCGAGGGCCGCGGCGAGGCCGGCGAGTACCAGGCCGTAGCGCAGCCGCCCGCGCGCGGCGGGGGTCTTGCAGGGCACGGGCGCTACTTCTTCAGGTCCGGGTGCAGCTGTTGGGCCAGTTTCTCGATGGCGGCGGGGACGCGGACGCCGAGGACCATGTCGGAGAGCGGCACCACGGCGAAGCGCTTGTTCCTGATGGCGGGGACGTCGGCGAGCGCCGGATCCTCCAGGAGCCGCTTCTTCTTCTGGGCGACGGTGGTGGCGCCGTAGTCGTAGATGACGATGGCCTGGGGCTTGCGGTCGACGACGTTCTCCCAGGAGGCGTCACCGAAGGACTTGTTGAGGTCGCCGAAGACGTTGGCGCCGCCGGACCTGCTGATGATCTCGTTGCCGATGCCCTTGCCGCCTGCGGTGAAGGCGGTCTTGTCGCCGCTGTCGTAGATGAAGACGGAGACCGGGTCGAGGTCCTTGAGCTTCTTGGCGGTGGCGGCGTCGGTGGCCTTGGCCTCGGTGATCCAGCGCTCGGCACGGTCGCCGACGCCGAAGGTGCGGCCGGTCTCGCGGACCTCGGTGTAGAGATCGTCCAGGGTGGCTTTGCCCTTGTCGCAGTTCTCCACGTTGAGGCGCGACTCGATGCCGGACTTCTTGAGGGCCTCGCGACTGCGGCCGTCGCTCGCCGTGAACGCGGACGCGTAGCCGCCGTAGACGAAGTCGGGGTCGGCGGCGAGCAGCTTCTCGTACGAGGGGTACTCCTTGGCCACCACCGGGGTGGCCTCGTACGCCTGCTCGTACTCGGGGAGCACCTCGTCGTCGAGGTACGCGGTCCCGGCGAGGGACTTCGCGAGACCGAGCTCCAGCATCACCTCGGTGACGTGCTGGTTCATGGTGACGGCGCGCTTGGGGGGCGCCTGGAAGGTGGTCTTCACGCCGCAGTTGGTAACGGTGTACGGGAAGCCCGCACCCGCCTTGGCCGCGGGCTTCGCCTCCGGGGTGGAACTGCAGGCGGTGAGCGGGAGCAGGGCTGCGGCGGCGGTTATGAGCGCGGCGATGTTGCGGGTACGCGGGGGCCAGGACATGACGGTGTGCCTCCTCCGGGGGATTTCCTCGTCCCCTGGTCGGTGGTGCGGAAGGCGGCAGCTCAGTTCCTGGCTTCCAGGCGTTTCGCCTGGTCACAGTGGCGGGACCGTGCCGGATTCGCACCGGCTTCCTGGGCCTGCCGCCCGGGTCGGGCACAGTGTCTCACCCGGTTGGGGCTCGGCCGCACGGACCCGGCCCGGGTCTGTGCGGCCGAGCCCTGTCCGGCCCGCGGCTGCCCGGTCCTGGTGGGTGCGGGCGCGTGGGCGGGGCGCGGTGACCCCGTCGGCGTACGCCGCGCGCTTCCGCAGCACGGACCCGGGGGCCGGTTCCCTGTTCAGCTCTCGATCGTGACGTCTTCCTCCGTGATCACGCCGTCCACGATGCGGAACGAGCGGAACTGGAAGGGACCCTCGTCGTCGGTGTCGGCGGTGGAGACCAGGACGTAGTGGGCGCCGGGCTCGTTGGCGTACGAGATGTCCGTACGGGACGGGTAGGCCTCGGTCGCGGTGTGCGAGTGGTAGATGATCACGGGCTCCTCGTCCCGGTCGTCCATCTCGCGGTACAGCTTCAGCAGGTCACCCGAGTCGAACTCGTAGAACGTGGGCGAGCGCGCGGCGTTCAGCATCGGAACGAACCGCTCGGGGCGGCCCGCGCCCTCGGGGCCTGCGACCACGCCGCAGGCCTCGTCGGGGTGGTCGGCGCGGGCGTGCGCGACGATCTGGTCGTGCAGGGCCTGGGAAAGGGTCAGCATGGGCCCAGGATAAGCAAAGGGTCCCGCCCGTACCGAGGAGTGGTACGGGCGGGACCCTATGCCGGACAGTCGGAGCCGCGGGGCCCCGGTCAGCCCTTGCGGGCGAAGTTCTCCGGGTTGCGCTTCTTTATCACCAGGTACGAGACGCCGAGCAGCAGCGCCCAGACCGGCGCGCAGTAGAGCGAGATCCGCGCGTCCTCGTCGATGGCCATCATGGTGATGACCAAGCCGATGAAGCCGAGGGCGAACCAGCTGGTGTACGGCGCTCCGGGGGCCTTGAACGTGGACTGCGGCAGCTCGCCGCGGTCGGCCTTGGCCCGGTAGCGGAGCTGGGCGCACAGGATCATGATCCAGGCCCACATGCCGGAGATGGTCGCGAAGGAGACGACGTAGTTGAACGCCTCGCCGGGCCACTGGTAGTTGATCCAGACACCGACGAGCATCAGCGCGGCCGAGAAGGTGGTGCCGACCAGCGGCAGGCCGTTCTTGGTCAGCTTCCTGAAGGCCTTCGGGCCCTGCCCGTTGAGCGCGAGGTCACGCAGCATGCGGCCGGTGGAATACATGCCGGAGTTGCAGGACGACAGGGCCGCGGTCAGCACCACGAAGTTCACGATCGCCGCGCCGACGCCGAGGCCCATCTCCTCGAAGGCCTTGACGAACGGGGAGACGCCCGGCTTGAAGGTGCTCCACGGGACCACCGAAAGGATCATGATGAGCGCGCCGACGTAGAAGACGGCGATGCGCCACGGCACGGTGTTGATGGCCTTGGGCAGGACGGTCTTGGGGTCCTTGGACTCGCCCGCGGTGACGCCGACGAGTTCGACGGCGAGGAAGGCGAACATGACGATCTGCAGGGTCATCAGCGTGCCGGTGATGCCTTCGGGGAAGAACCCGCCGTCGTTCCACAGGTTCGCCACGGTCGCGGTGTCACCGGCGTCGGAGAAGCCGATCGTGAGGACACCGGCGCAGATCAGGATCATGCCGATGATCGCGGTGACCTTGACCATCGAGAACCAGAACTCCAGCTCGCCGAAGAGCTTCACGGAGATCAGGTTCGCGGCGTACAGGATGACGGTGAAGACCAGTGCGGAGAGCCACTGCGGGATGTCCCACCAGTACGTCATGTAGGTGGCGGCCGCGGTGACCTCGGTGATGCCGGTGACGACCCAGAAGAGCCAGTACGTCCAGCCGGTCACGAAGCCGAAGAAGGGGCCGAGGAACTCGCGGGCGTACTCCGAGAAGGAGCCGGCGACGGGGCGGTACATGAGCAGCTCGCCGAGCGCCCGCATGATGAAGAAGATCACCAGGCCGGCTATGGCGTACGCCAGGATCAGGCTGGGCCCGGCCCTGTCGATGGCCTTGCCCGCGCCGAGGAAGAGGCCGGTGCCGATGGCGCCGCCGATCGCGATCATCTGGATCTGGCGGGCCCCCAGCGCTCGCTGGTAGCCCTCGCCCGGCGCGCCGGGCGCGTCCGCGGCCTCATTGCCGTCGTCGTGTGGCTTGTCGACCTGCACTGAGGTCATGGTGTTGCGCCTTTCTCCATGCGATCCGCGCCTGTCGCAGGCAGCGGATCAGATCCTGATCCCCCCGGATATGGATGGAGTGCGTCCGGCGGTCAGCCGGTCGCAGCGCCCCCGTGGACATGGGTGGCGTCCCCGGGGGTCGTGAAGATCTATCACGGTGAGAAGGGTGATCGATGAGCCCAAATGTGGCGCACGGCACGTGCAAACCGGCACAAAAGTCCCTTGGGGCGGCAAAGGATCCGGGTACGTTCACTCGATCGTTATCCGGATTTGAGTGTCCGTTGAGCGAACACCTTGATCGACATGTCCCGACAGATCAGGGCAGCTCCCCGCCCGCCCGGCCACACCTACGGCATGAGCGTCTCGATGAGGCTTTCCTGGAGCGCGCCGAGCCAGAGGTAGGCCATCACCATCGGCTTGCGCGGGTCGTCGTCGAGCAGCCGGTAGAGCTCGCCGCTCTCGTCCTCGTCGGTGACCTCAAGCCGGGTCCCGATGGTCAGCCGCAGGTCGTTGAGCGTGCCCAGCCAGTGCCGCGCGTCGGCGGCGGCCAGCTCCAGCACGGTCCCGCCGTCGCCCTTGGCGCCGAGCGAGTCCAGGGTGCGTACGACGGCCAGGGCGTCCTCACGCTTGCGGCCGCGCAGGTCGTTCTCGGTGAAGCGGCGGAACTCGGCGGAGGCTTCCCGCAGATCCTTGTCGTCCGGATCCGTGCCGGGCCCGGTGTACGCCTCGGGGAACAGCCGCGCCAGGGCCACGTCGGAGGGCGGCTCGCTCGGGCCCTCGGCGAAGAGGGCGGCCAGCGGGTCCTCGCCCTCGACCGGCTCCTCGCCGGGGCCGACCAGCTCCAGCAGCTGCACGGCCAGGCTGCGCAGGATGGAGACCTCGACCTCGTCGAGGGCGACGGCCGAGCCGCCGTGCTTCTTCTTCTCGAAGAGCCCGGCCATCAGTTGCGGTCCTGCGACAGCGTCGCCCACAGCCCGTATCCGTGCATCGCCTGCACGTCGCGCTCCATCTCCTCGCGGCTGCCGCTGGAGACGACGGCGCGGCCCTTGTGGTGGACGTCGAGCATCAGCTTGTGCGCCTTGTCCTTGGAGTAGCCGAAGTACGTCTGGAAGACGTAGGACACATAGCTCATGAGATTGACCGGGTCGTTGTGGACCAGCGTCACCCAAGGGGTGTCGGGCTCGGGTACGGCGAAGGTCTGTTCGGCCGACTCGGTCTGTTCGATCTCTGCGGGAGCAACACTCACTTGTCCCATGCTGCCACTGGGAAGGGCCCATCGCACAAACGGCCCCCTTTGATCTCGTCACTCTGACGAGATCAGGGGTAGCATCCCTGCCATGAACACTGCGGACCTCGGGCTGCCGGTGGATGTGCCGTCGACAGCTCTCTTCACCGATCAGTACGAGTTCACGATGCTGCAGGCCGCGCTCAGGGCCGGCACCGCCGATCGGCATTCGGTCTTCGAGGTCTTCACCCGGCGGCTGCCCGAGGGGCGGCGCTACGGAGTGGTGGCGGGTACCGGGCGGGTCCTGGACGCCGTGGAGAACTTCCGCTTCGACGCGGACGTGCTGGGCTTTCTGCGCGAGCACGACATCGTCGACGAGCCGACCCTGCGCTGGCTCTCCACGTACCGCTTCACGGGTGACATCTGGGGCTACCCGGAGGGTGAGGTCTACTTCCCCGGCTCACCTATCCTGCGGGTCGAGGGCAGCTTCGCGGAGTGTGTGCTCCTGGAGACGGTGATCCTGTCGATCCTCAACCATGATTCGGCCATCGCCGCCGCGGCCTCCCGGATGGCCGCCGCGGCGGGCGGGCGCCCGCTCATCGAGATGGGCGCCCGGCGCACGCACGAGCTGGCCGCCGTCGCCTCCTCGCGCGCCGCCTACGTCGGCGGGTTCACCTCGACCTCGGACCTCGCGGCCGGCTTCCGCTACGGCATCCCCACCGTCGGCACCAGCGCGCACGCCTTCACCCTGCTGCACGACAGCGAGCGCGACGCGTTCGAGGCGCAGGTCGCCTCGCTGGGCAGCGGCACGACGCTGCTGGTCGACACGTACGACGTCACCCGGGCGGTCCGCACCGCCGTCGAGGTCGCCGGGACCGGCCTCGGCGCCGTCCGTATCGACTCGGGCGACCTGCTGCTCGTCGCGCACCGGGTGCGCCAGCAGCTGGACGAGCTGGGTGCCACCGGGACGAGGATCGTGGTGACGAGCGACCTGGACGAGTACGCCATCGCCTCGCTGGCGGCGGCGCCGGTGGACGCGTACGGCGTGGGCACCCAGCTGGTGACCGGCAGCGGGCACCCGACCTGCTCGATGGTCTACAAGCTGGTCGCCAGGGCCCGCAGCGCGGACCCGAAGGCGCCGTTGCAGCCGGTGGCGAAGAAGGCGATGGGCGGCAAGACCTCGATCGGTGGCCGCAAGTGGGCCGCGCGCCGGGCGGACGAGCACGGCGTCGCGGAGGCGGAGGTCGTCGGGACCGGGGCCGTGCCGCCCGAGCTGGCCGACCGGCAGTTGCTCGTGGAACTCGTCAAGGGCGGCGATGTGGTGGCGCGCGAGCCGCTGGACGCGGTGCGCGAGCGGCACATCACGGCGCGCGGCGCGCTGCCGATGTCGGCGATGCAGCTCTCCAGGGGCGAGCCGGTGCTGCCCACCGAATATGTGTAGGCACAGGCGTAGACGCGGTCGTACGTATGCATGAAAGCGGGGTGAGCGGGCATGTGCCCCCCGGAACCATTGCGGCTTTTATCAGCCAAATGCCCTCTCCCGCAAGGCCGTTGAAGTCTCTACGCTCGAATCACACCGCCCGCGCCTGTCAGACACCGTCGCCGCCGGGGGGCCCGCTCCCTCTCCGACGGAGACCGACCGGCCACCCTCTCGTCCCCACCGAAGGGCACCTGCCATGCACCGCGCCTTGATCGTCGTCGACGTTCAGAACGACTTCTGTGAGGGCGGGAGCCTCGCGGTGCCGGGGGGCTCCGACGTCGCCGCCGCCATCACGGATCTGATCGGCGCGGCCCCGGCCGGCTACCGCCATGTCGTCGCCACCCGCGACCATCACATCGACCCGGGCAGTCACTTCGCCACGCCCCCGGCGCTCCCCGACCATGTCCACTCCTGGCCGGTGCACTGCGTCGCCGGCACGGAGGGCGTGGGCTTCCATCCGAACTTCGCGCCGGCCGTCGCGTCGGGCGCGATCGGCGCGGTCTTCGACAAGGGCGCGTACTCGGCGGCGTACAGCGGCTTCGAGGGCTCCGACGAGAACGACGTCCTGCTGGGCGACTGGCTGCGGGGCCGCGGGGTCACCGAGGTGGACGTGGTCGGCATCGCGACCGACCACTGCGTGCGCGCCACGGCCCTGGACGCGGTGCGCGCGGGCTTCTCCACCCACGTCCTGCTCGACCTGACGGCCGGTGTCTCCGAGGCCACCACCGAGCGGGCCCTGGAGGAGCTCCGCGAGGCCGGTGTGGAGCTGTCGGGCAAACCGGTGGTGTGAGAGGGCGGTCCGGCCGGTGGCGGGAGGCCGCCACCGACCCCGTGGGAGCGCTCTCGGGCGCGGCCCGCGGCTGGGCCCTCAGGCGGACCGCAGGGATGACCTGAGCAGCGCCCGTATCGGGTGCCAGAGCTCCTCGACCTCCTCCGGGGCCGAGCGCCACAGCAGGCCGTCGGGGTGGTGCAGGACGGCCGTGATCTCGTCCAGGGTGGGCGGCGCCGCGTTGCCGCGCAGGTAGACCGCGCGCAGACCGAGATTGCGCAGCCGGGTCAGGGCGCGGGCCCGGTTCACCGAGTGCACCAGGACGCGGACCTTGTGGCCGTCGGCCGCGGGGCTGGGCAGCGTGAGGGCGACCACCACGCTGCCTCCCGGGAGCCTGACGAAACCTCCACCGGACATGCCGACCACTCCCCCGTAAGACGCCGTGTCAATAAGAGCTCGCTAAGAGGCATCTAAACGCGAACGGCCGCCGCCCGCTAGAGGGCGACGGCCGATCATGCTCTGACCTGCGATAAAGCGGATTACTTGGTGGAGGGGCCGACCTTCACGGTCATGGTCTGGCCACTCTTGGGCTCGCTGACGATCGAGATCTTGGTGTTGGTGTCAGGAACCTTCACTCCACCGGTCGGGTTCGCCTTGTCCCAGTACGTCCCCTTGCGGTCGTCGAAGACCGAGACGCCCTTCTGCGACTTCAGCCGCAGCGGAACGTCCGCGTTGTGCAGCGTGAAGGTGTCCGTCCGGTACCGGCTGAACGACGAGTCGAAGGTCTGGATCTTGTTGCGCAGCAGCGTGCCGTCCGCCCACTTCAGGGCCTTGGCGTGCGCGTCCACGGGCAGGATCAGGCCCTGGCCGTGGTGCTGGCTGGTGTTGTTGTCCTTCTGCGAGGTGTCCCAGAACCAGACCATCAGGCCGTTCTGGTACGGGTAGTGCTCAACCCAGCTCGGCCGGGTCTTCGAGAAGCCGAAGTTGTACGGGCCGTTCCTCAGAGTCTTGTCGTACGACACGTACTGGCGGTTCTCGGCCAGGTAGTACTGCTCGTAGTCCTTGGTGAAGGACTCGCCGATGCGCGAGAAGCCCTTGGCGGTCCAGCCGTTGTCGTCGCCCTCGGCGCCGTCCGTGAACAGCGGCTTGCCGTCGGCGGTCACGGTGATCGCGTCGGCCGCGAAGCCCTTGCCGCCGGCGCCGCCGTCGGTCTGGTAGCGGAAGCGGACGTCGACCTTCTTGCCTGCGTACGCGTCGAGCGGGAAGGCCAGCTTCTTGTACGCGCCACCCGTTCCTGTCAGGCCGGGCTTGTCGGCGGCGTCGCGCTCCAGCGCCTTGCCGTCGGCCGTGCCGTCGAGCGCGTTCCAGGTCTTGCCCGCGTCGGTGGACGCCTCGGCGTACAGCCAGTCGTAGTTGGCCTCGATGTCCCACCAGCCCTGCAGGTCCAGGGACGCCTTCGCCTTGCCCGCCAGGTCGACGGACCGGGTGAGGGTGTTCTTGAGGTCGTCACCCATGCCGCTCCACCACTGCTTGGAGCCCTCGGAGGGCTTCACGACAGTCGTGGTGACGGCCTTCTTCGGCAGCTCGACGACGAGCGCCTGCGGGTTCTTGGTGTTGTACGCGGCGACACCCAGCTTGTGCGTCGACTTCTTCGCGGCCTTGGCCTTGTCGTAGTCGAGCCAGCCCAGCTGGAGCTTGTCCCAGGCGGTCATGTCGCCCGGCAGGTCGCCGATTTCGTTCTTCGCGGTGCCGAGCCAGGAGCCGGCCGACATCAGGGACCAGAAGCCGACGCCGTTCTCGCCGCCGCCCGAGGTGTCGTACAGGTCGGGCAGGCCGAGGTCGTGGCCGTACTCGTGGGCGAAGACGCCGAGCCCGCCGTTCTCCGGCTGCATCGTGTAGTCGCCGACCCAGATGCCGGTGTCGCCGATCTGGGCGCCGCCCGCCTGGTTGCCCGCGGGGCCGGTCTTGCCCTGGTCGGTGCCGTACGCGTACCAGCGGTGCGCCCACAGGGCGTTCTCGCCCTGGGCGCCGCCGCCCGCCGACTCGTCCTCGCCGGCGTGCACCATCTGGAAGTGGTCGATGTAGCCGTCGGACTCGTTGAAGTTGCCGTCGGCGTCGAAGTCGTAGCGGTCCCACAGGTCGTACTTGGCGAGCTGCGCCTTGATCTCGGCCGGGGTCTTCCCCTTGGCCTTCTGATCGGCGGTCCAGGCGGTCACACCGTCGCGGACCGTGTCCCAGACGTTGGAGCAGTTGGTGTCGCCGCAGTAGTTCGAGCCGTAACGGGCCTCGTTGTAGTCGACCTTGACCCAGTCGGAGACGTCGCCGTCGACCGAGTAACGGCCCGACGAGGTCTTCTCGTAGTAGGTCTTCAGCGACTCCTGGCCCTTGGCCTTGCCGAAGTACAGGTCCTTGAAGTGCTTCTGGTTGTAGTCCTTCTGCCAGGCCGTGGAGTTGTCCTCCTTACGGTCCGGCTCGGCTATCGCGTTGTGCGCGGGGCCGGGATCGCCGCCGTACTTCTTGACGGGCGGCCTGGGGCCGTCACCGTCCGGGTCGTGCATCGTGGTGTTGTCGACCTTGTCGCCGAACTCCACCAGGATCGTGAAGATCTTGTCGGTCTTCTCCCGGCCCAGCTCGACGTACTTGCGGTCGTCGAGCTTCACGACCTTGGAGCCGCCACGCTGCCGCACCGTGGCGTCGCCGGATATGACCTTTTCGAGCGCGGCCTGACGCGCGGCGTCCTGCTGCTTGCTGAACGGGCCTTCGAGATCGTGCTCGACATGGCCCTTGGCGGGCGCCGGGTCACGGCGCTCGGCCTCCGCCGATCCCGCTGCGGCCGACGTCTTCTCGTCGGCCTGCGCGGTGGCGAACGCGGATGCGGTCGCGGCGGCTGTTGCCATGGCAACGACCATGGCGGCGGCTCTGATCCGCCCTCTGTTGGTGGTCACTTGACGATGTCCTCCCCTGCGGCCGCACCAGCACGGACCGAAGGTGAGGGGTTCCGGGCGCGACACGCGTCTCAAGTGACGACATTTGACCGGAGTCTCAGAAGAAAAGACAGATCTTGACTTAAACGAGCCAAGTGCACTATGCAGACGCTCAGTTCCGTTATCCGAACACTTGGCGGATGCGGATGACGCCCGAAACGGGTCCTGAGCGGGCCTCGGCCGACGGGGACCAGCGCCGTCGGCGGGCGCGTCGATCTCACCTGTTGGAATACGGAATGACTCCGTGCGCCCCCCATGCCTCGGTACCGTGGGTTAGGTCACGCTTACTACCTGTTCCACGCGGGCACTCACCGTCGTAGGGTCGCCTGCAGTGCGACCCGCGTTGAGAGACACCTCCGATCGCTGCCCCCCCCCGATCGCTGCTCCGAGGACGGATATCGCCATGCCGCGTCCCACTGCCGCACAGTTCGCCTACGGTTCAGCCACGGTCGTCTTCTCGACCCTCGCCATGCTCCTGCTCTCGCAGACGGCGACCGGCATCGGAATCGCTGTCATCGCCTTCGCCGCGCTGGCGCTCGGCCTGCTCGTGGCACTGACCGTGCCCATGCCGAAGACGGCGCGCACGGCCCGGCGCACGAGTGATGCGACTCGTGCGCCGGACCGTGCGGCCGCCGTGGCCCTCTCCGAGGCCGAGAGCTACGAGTCCCGGGTGCCTGCCCCGCGGACCCGCTCGGCCGTCGGCGAGCATTCGCTACGTGGCTGACACCACCACGGTCTTGGCCGCCTTGTCGTGCAGGCCCTGCTTGTAGGGCTTGTCGACCAGGATCATGACCAGGTTGATCAGCCACCAGATGCAGAAGCAGCAGATCAACGCCGGCACCCACAGCACAACGGCCCTCATCAGTGAGGCCCTGGTCTCCGGGACCGTGCCACTGTTGAGCATCGCGACGCGCAGCCCCATCAGGCGCTTGCCGACGGTCTGGCCGTTCTTCCTGGACGTCATGTACGTGTCGTAGCCGACGTACACGATCATCGTGATCAGCTGCCAGAGCAGGGACTTGCCGTTGCCCTGGTCCGAGATGTCGTCCCAGTTGCCGTTGTAGCCCTCGAAGCTGCCGATGAGCCAGCCGAGCAGGCTCATCGGGATGCCGACGATCAGCGCGTCGACGATGCGGGCCACGAGGCGTTTGCCGGTGGGGGCGAGCGGCGGCATCCCCGCGAGCGGGTCGGCCGCGCCACCGCTGTAGGGCGGTGGCGGCGCGTTCCCACCGTACGGGGAACTCCCTTGCGGGGGGTCACCGTACGGGGAGCCCCCGGCGGGGGCGCCGTACGGGGAGCCGCCCGGCGGTGGAGGCGGAGGGGGCGGTGTCGGGCCGTCCTGCGGCTTCTTGAAGAACGGATCGTCCTCCGGCGGCTGGCCGCCCGGCGGCGGCTGGTCGGTGCTCATACCCGCAGTCGACCGCGCCCGCCCGTGGTCCGCATCCGGTCGGGTGCCGTTCGGGGGACGCGGCGCCCTCTATGGGTGCCTCGGGGCTCGACTCAGCTGTTTCCAGCCACGAACGTGCGGGCCGCCTTGTCGTGCCAGCACTGGCGCCACGGACGGTCGAACAGGCACCACGCGACGTTGACGATCCCGATGACCAGCACCCCCAGCACGCCGTAGAGCAGCCAGCGGCGCAGTGCGGCGCCGAAGGCCGGGGGCTCATGCTCCTCGATGTCCCGCACGTGCAGCCGGAACAGCTTCTTGCCGAGCGTCCGGCCCCACTTCGAGGTCGGGAACGCCTCGTAGACCACTCCGAAGAGGAGGAAGGCGCCCAGGACGATGCCGAGGTAGCCGGCGGTGGTGCCGTCGATCAGCCAGACGGTGACGGTCTCGCCGGACAGCTTCGCCGCTTCGACCTTGTCGTCGATGTGCGTGAGCGCCTTCGATACGAGCGGCACGCCGACCGCGCCGACGACGGCACCCAGGACGACGGTGTCGACCAGCCGCGCGGCCAGCCGCCTGCCGAGCCCTGCGGGCCTGGCGGCTGCCTGGGCCTGGGCGGCCCGCAAAAAGGGATCGCTGACCGGCGGCTTCCACGGCACGACGGGCTGCTGCGGGTCCTGCCGCTCCTGCTGCTGGTGCGCCTGAACCCCGCCGTGCTCCGGCTGGGCGAGCCGGTGCACCTGCTGCGCCCAGGAGGCGGCGCCACCGCCGGACGCGGAGCTGACAGGGGCGGGGGCCGCGGGAGCGGGCTGAGGCTGGGGCTGCGGTGCCTGTTGCTGCGGCTGGGACTGTTGGGGCTGCTGATGTTGGGGCTGCTGATGTTGGGGCTGCTGGGCCTGCGGCTGTTGAGGCTGCGCCTGGGCGGGGACCTGGGGGTTCCGGGCGCCGGGGGTCATGGTCCGGATCGCCATCGTGCCGTCGGCCCTGGCGGTACGGGAGGACTCCGCGGCGACTGCGGCCCCCGTGGCACCGGCGCGCAGGGCGCGGATGGCCATGGTGCTGTCGGCGGGGACGGCCGGACCACTGTCCGCACGCCCCTGCCCCGCCCCCTGCCCCTGCTGGCCCTGGCCGTGAACCTGGCCCGGCCCCTGAGCCTGCCCCTGAGATTGACCGGGGGAACGGACCCCAGGCAACGCGCCCCGGCTGGGGTCGGCGGTGGGGCCGGCCTGGCTCCCGGCGCCCGGGGCGGCCTGCCCGGCACCGGCGCCCGCCGGGCGCGGGTCGCGCGCGGCCGGGGACCCCTCGCCGCTCCGCGGGATCCGGCCCGAACCACTGTCGCTGTCGCCCGCCGTGCGCGGATCCCGCGGCGGAGATCCCCACGAGACCCGCCGGTCGCGCTCACCGCCGAAGCCCGTCTGGCGCGAGGTGTCGGCCTGCCAGGCGGAGGCGGGTTCCGGGGCGCTGCCGTGCAGATGCGCGCCCTCGGGCTCCTCGTCGAAGAAGACCGGCCCGGTCTCCTCGACGGTCGGGCGCCGAACGGGAGCCGGAGCGGGCGCGGCGGCTCCTCCGCCGCGCCCGGTGGGCATCGCGTCGCCGGTCGCCGGGGCGGGGCGGCTGGTGCCGGGCACCCAGGTCGCGCCGTTCCAGTACCGGACATATCCGGGGATGGAAGGATCCGGGTAATACCCTTCCCGGGCTACGTCCGTACCGTCGCCAGGAGAGGCCACCATGTCCCCAACTCCGTTCATGACCAACACATTTGACCTGTCCGCGGCATCCAGCGTCGACGCTCTCGGAAGCTGGGTCCGGCTGCCGGCTGTACGGCGTACGCCCCCGGCGACCGGGCGCGCGTCCCCGCCTGTCCAAGGAGGACATTAACGAAGAACGCGGGACCCCGAAGAGGGAGACCAGGAGAAAGACCAGGTTCGGGTGACGGAGCACAGCTTTCGACACTGAGTGCAAGGCTTTGGGCGCAGTCGGCTCGCCAGCACGTACGAGAAAACGAACATACGCCCGTTCGCATGTGCGGCCGCATGTCCCGGCGGAAGTCCGGCCGCGAAAATAATGCGCGAGAGTCGCGTAATGAACGGCGGGCAGGCCCCTCTCCCCAGTACAGCCCGCACCAGGGTCTCGTACAGGAGAGGAAGGACACCCCATGAACACCGTGGTGGAACGCGAGCTGGAACTCAATCTGGTGCTGTCGCCCGAGCGCAGCATCCCCGTACCGGCCCGGCTGACCTACCGCACCGGCGATCCGTACGCCGTGCACGTCACCTTTCACATCAAGTCCGAATCCCCCGTCTACTGGACCTTCGCCCGTGAGCTGCTCGTCGAGGGGATCTTCAGGCCGTGCGGGCACGGTGATGTGCGGATCTGGCCGACCAAGGTCGACTCGCGCAGCGTGATCTGCGTGGCGCTCAGCTCCCCCGACGGCGACGCCCTGCTCGAAGCGCCCGCGGTGGCCGTGTCCGCCTGGCTGGAGCGCACGCTGCGGATGGTTCCGCCCGGCACCGAGTCCGAGCGGCTGGGCATCGACGCCGGACTCGCCGAGCTGCTCACCCCGACCCCCGCCGACGACCTGTGGCTGCGGGACCCCTGGCCGTCGGACGAGTCCCAGGACGGGGAGGGGTGAGGGGTCAGAAGAGCTTGCCCGGGTTGAGGAGGCCCAGCGGGTCGAAGGCCGCCTTGACGGAGCGTTGCAGGTCAAGCCCCACCGGGCCGAGTTCGCGGGCCAGCCAGTCCTTCTTGAGTACGCCGACTCCGTGCTCGCCGGTGATCGTGCCACCCAGTTCCAGGCCGAGCGCCATGATCTCGTCGAAGGACTCGCGGGCGCGCCGCGACTCGTCGGCGTCGGCGTGGTCGAAGCAGACGACGGGGTGGGTGTTGCCGTCGCCCGCGTGGGCGCACACGCCGATGGTCAGGTCGTACTTCTCGGCGATGGCCGCGGTCCCCGCCATCATGGCGCCGAGCCTGGAGCGCGGCACACAGACGTCGTCGATCATCGTCGCGCTCTTGACCGCTTCGAGTGCCGTGAGCGACATCCGCCGGGCCTGGAGCAGCAGTTCGGACTCGGCGGCGCTCTCCGCGGGCACGACCTCGGTGGCGCCTGCCGCCCGGCACAGCTTGGCCACGGCGGCCAGGTCCGCGGCCGGGTCCGGGGTGTCGAAGGCGGCGAGCAGGAGTGCCTCGGTGGATTCCGGGAGGCCCATGTTGGCCATTTTGTTGACGGCGCGCAGGGTCGTGCGGTCCATGAGTTCGAGCAGGGACGGGCCGTGGCCGCGCGCCATGATCTCGCAGACCGCCTCGCAGGCGGCGGCAGCGGAGGGGAATTCGGCGGCGAGCGCGAGCTGCCTCGGCGGGGCGGGCTTGAGCGCCAGGACCGCCTTGACGACGATGCCCAGGCTGCCCTCGGAACCGACGAACAAGCGGGTCAGGTCGTAGCCCGCGACGCCCTTGGCGGTGCGGCGACCGGTGGTCAGGAGGCGGCCGTCGGCGAGGACGACGTCCAGGCCCAGGACGTACTCGGCGGTGACGCCGTACTTCACGCAGCACAGGCCGCCCGACGCGGTGCCGATGTTCCCACCGATGGTGCAGGTCTCCCAGCTGGACGGGTCCGGCGGGTAGTACAGCCCCTGTTCGGCGACCGCGCGGGAGACGACGGCGTTGATGACGCCCGGCTCCACCACGGCGATCCGGTCCACCGGGCTGATCTCCAGGATGCGGTCCATCCGGACCAGCGACAGGACGATGCACCCCTCGGTGGCATTGGCGGCGCCGGACAGGCCGGTGCGGGCGCCCTGTGGGACCACTGGGACGCGCAGGGCCGTCGCCGTCCGCATGACGTGCTGGACCTGCTCGACGGTGCGGGGCAGGACGATCACGGCCGGGACGCCCGCGTCGCAGAAGCTCGCCATGTCGTGGGCGTACGAAGCCGTGATGTCCGGGTCGGTGATCAGGGCCTCGGCCGGGAGGCCCGCGCGCAGCTGCTCGAGAAGATCGTCCATGGTCCCAGCCTGGCACTCGGGGCCATCGGTGTGAACCCGTCTGCGATCCACATCGCGGGTCCCGATGGGCTCTTCGTACTGGCGCACAGTGAGCGCCATGGAGACGGATGCAGGGGCAGCGGAAGCGCAAGCGCCGCCGAAGGGCGCGGAGACGAAGCGGCGGACCGGGCTACGGCGGCCCGCGGTGGCCGTCCTCGCGGGCGCGGCGGTGCTCGTCGCGGGGGTGGCGGGGGCCCTCACGTTCGTGGCCGGAGGCGGCGCCGAGGGGCCACCGCCCACGCCGGGCCCGGTCGGTCGGGCCATGGCCGCGGTGGGCGCGGTGGGCGCCGGGGTGCCCGCGTCGGCCGGGGACCTGACCGCGCTGATCGGCGACCGTGAGAGGTGGCTGCGGAAGAATCCGGGCGACGACAGCTCCTGGGCGGTGCTCGGCTCCGCGTATCTGGAGCGGGGTCGCTCCCGGGCCGACTCGGCGGACTATCCGCGGGCGGAGCGCGCGCTGCGCCGCTCGCTGGCCGCGCGGCCCGGGGCGAGCGGGAATCTGGACGCGCTGGTGGGGCTCGCCGCGCTCGCCCAGGCGCGGGGCGACTACCGGGGCGCGAAGAAATGGGGCGAGACGGTACGGGCGAAGTCTCCCCGACGCTGGACCGCGTACCCCGTGCTGATCGACGCGTACGGCCGCCTCGGCGACCAGAAGGCGGCGACCGCGGCCGTCGAGAAGCTGCGGGGACTGCGGTCGGGTGCGCGGGTGCAGCAGCTCGCCGCGCAGGTGTACCGCGACCGGGGATGGCGGGAGGACGCGGCGGCGACCCTGTCCGACGCGACCGCGCGGGCCGGTGCTCCGGCCGAGCGGGTGGCCGGGCTGCACCGGCTGGGCGAGCTGGCGTGGGAGCGCGGCGAGCCGGAAGTGGCCCTGCGCTACTACGAGTCGGCGCTGCACACCGACCGCGGGCACGCGGGGGCGCGGGCGGGGCAGGCGCGGGCGCTGGCGGCGCTCGGGCGGCCGGGGGACGCGGAGCGGGAGTACCGGGCGGTGCTCGCTGCGGCGCCGGGGGCCGGGTACGCGCTGGAGTACGGGGAGTTGCTCGAATCGCTGGGCCGGGTCGCCGAGGCGCGGGAGCAGTACGTGCTGGTGCGGGCCCATGTCGCCCTGGAGCAGCGCCGTGGGGTCGGCCCCGACGAGCTGCTGCTCGGCCTCCTGGACGCGGATCACGGTGACCCGGAGGCGGCGGTGCGGCGGCTGTCGGCGGAGTGGAAGCGGCATCCCGGCGCGGAGGTCGCGGACGCGCTGGGGTGGGCGCTGCACCGGGACGGGGACGGGAAGACGGCCTTGAAGTGGGCGCGCAAGGCGACGGATCAGGGGGTGCGGAGCGCGCTGTACCTCTATCACCTGGGGGCGATCGAGCGGGGGCTCGGCGAGTACGGGGCGGCTCGGCGGCATCTGGAGGAGGCGTTGCGGGTCAACCCCGGGTTCTCGCCGCTGCTGGCCGCTCGGGCGCGGGAGGCGCTGAACGCGCTGGGAGAGCCGCCGTCGGGTGGGCCGCGGGATGTGTACGGGGACCGGGCTACGGGGGCGCGGCCGGTGCCGGGGGCTGTGGCGCGGAAGGTGCCGGGGGCTGCGAAGCCTGGGGGTGGGCGGTGACGGGGGCCGCCGCGCGGGGCTGTCCCCCACCCGCCCCTTCCCGTAACTGGGGCTCCGCCCCAGACCCCGGTCCTCGAACGCCGGACAGGCTGAGTGGATGGGTGGGAAGGACGGAGGGCGGCTTCACCTCCTGGCCCCAGGTCCTCGAACGCCGGACAGGCTGAGATGGGCGGGGTGGGTCAACCCCGCTCCTTGTAGTAGATCGAGTACCGCCTCGCCCCCACCGCGCCCGACGCCAGGCCCATGCACAGCCTCGGATTCGCCGTGCGTTGTACGGCCAGGCCCTCCGGTTCGCGGTAGTCGAGGGAGTGGCCCGCCTCCGTTCTCGTCCGCTGGACCTGGCGGCCGGTGCGGATGTCCGTGCAGGAGACGTGCGTGTTGCCGTGTTCCGAGGGCGGATTGCCGGGTCCGTACGCCGTACCCGCCAGCTGGTACAGGTAGTTGCCGTGCAGGGCGAAGCCCTGCAATTCGATGTTCGGGTCCGGGTGCGTGGCGGTCTGTGCGAAGTCGTGGAGCGGGGCCGTGAAGTCGCCCTCGACCGCGTCCGCCAGGGGGTACACGCGGTAGCGGAGCCTGCTGCCGATGCGGTGGCGTACCGCGAGCCTCTTGAACTCCATGTCCACAGAAGGCTGGTTGGCGGTGGAGCCCGCGACCGGATAGCTGGTGGCCGCCGCCGTGCTTCTGCGGGTCTGGCCCTTGACGAAGGCGAAGCGCGATACGCCCCGGCCGAACGCGGCCGTCCCGCCCGCTCTGGCGTCCGCCTCGGTCCAGATCCAGGCCGAGCCCGGCGGTCCCGTCTCCACCCCGAAGCCGACCCCGTGCCCGAAGCCGAGGAGGTACATGTGGTTGAGCCAAGTGCCGGTGTAGTCGAGCTGGTTGAGACACAGGTCGCCGCGGCGGCGGCGCTCGTCCGCGGTGTACGCGCGGGGCTCACCCGCCAGTCTGATGCCGCCCTGCATCACCTGCGCGACGTACAGCCTCAGCCGTACGTCGTCGAAGGCGAAGGACTGCAGGACCGTCGTGTGTCGCAGCTGCTTCTTGAACTGCCAACGGGTCGATCCCACCGCCAGGTTGATGCGCTCGTCGCTCGTCAGGTCCGTCGTGTTCGCCGTGTTCGCCATGTCTGTGGTTTACCCACGGATAAACGGGCGGGCGCGGCACCGCGGCCCCACGGGGCAGGTCCGTGGGGCCGCGGTGGAACGGCAACCCTAGAGGTTGCCGCGCTTGTCCTGCTCGCGCTCGATCGCCTCGAACAGGGCCTTGAAGTTGCCCTTGCCGAAGCCCATCGAGCCGTGGCGCTCGATCATTTCGAAGAAGACGGTCGGACGGTCCTGGACCGGCTTGGTGAAGATCTGGAGCAGGTAGCCGTCCTCGTCGCGGTCGACGAGGATCTTCTCCTGGCGCAGGATGTCGACGGGGACGCGTGTCTCGCCGGCCCACTCGCCGAGGGTGTCGTAGTACGAGTCGGGCACGTCCAGGAACAGAACGCCCGCGGCCCGCATGGCCTGCACCGTGGCGACGATGTCGTTCGTGGCGAGCGCCATGTGCTGGACGCCGGGGCCGCCGTAGAACTCCAGGTACTCGTCGATCTGCGACTTCTTCTTCGCGATCGCCGGCTCGTTGATCGGGAACTTCACCTTCTTGGTGCCGTCCGCGACGACCTTGGACATCAGCGCCGAGTACTCGGTCGCGATGTCGTCGCCCACGAACTCCTTCATGTTGGTGAAGCCCATGACCTCGTTGTAGAAGGCACACCACTCGTTCATCTTGCCGAGCTCGACGTTGCCCACACAGTGGTCGATGGCCTGGAAGGCGCGCTTGGCCGGGGGCGCGACGATCGGCTCGGCGGCGACGTATCCGGGCAGGTACGGGCCGTCGTATCCGGTGCGCTCGACGAGCGTGTGGCGGGTCTGGCCGTACGTCGCGATGGCGGCCAGCACGACCGTGCCGTGCTCGTCCTTGATCTCGTGCGGCTCGGTGAGGCCGGTGGCGCCGTGCGCGGTGGCGTAGGCGTACGCGGCTCGCGCGTCCGGCACCTCGATCGCGAGGTCGACAACGCCGTCGCCGTGCTCGGCGACATGGCCTTCGAGGAAGCGGCCGTGGTCGGTGGAGGCCTTGATGACGGAGGTGAGGACGAAGCGCGCGGCGCCGCTCGTCAGGACATAACTGGCGGTCTCGCGGCTACCGTTCTCCGGTCCGGAGTAGGCGACGAGCTTCATGCCGAAGGCAGTGGAGTAGTAGTGCGCGGCCTGCTTGGCGTTGCCGACGGCGAAGACGACCGCGTCCATTCCCTTGACCGGGAAGGGGTCGGCCTTGCGCGCGGTGCTGGGGGTGTTCTGGAGGGTCTCAGTCATGGCCGCAGAGTCCCTCTGTATCGCAAGCTGCGCAATAGTTCGCTGAACTGTTGGGCAATCTGTACAGCTGGCTGGGATTATGGCCGGGCGATGTGTACAGGATGACCATCAGGAGGCCGGTGCATGCCCACCGAAGGAATCGACGAACTGGACGGCCGGCTGATCGTGCTGCTGGCGCGCGAGCCGAGGATCGGGATGCTGGAGGCGTCCCGACGGCTCGGTGTGGCGCGCGGGACGGCGCAGGCCAGGATGGACCGTCTTCAGTCCAATGGAGTCATCCGCGGCTTCGGTCCGGACGTCGATCCGGCGGCGCTCGGCTACCCGGTGACGGCCTTCGCGACGCTGGAGATCAAGCAGGGGCAGGGGGCCGACGTACGGGCACATCTGGGGGGTGTGCCGGAGGTCCTTGAGCTGCATACGACGACCGGGCACGGCGACATGCTGTGCCGGCTGGTGGCCAGGTCCAACGCGGATCTTCAACGGGTGATCGACCGGGTTGTAGGTTTTGATGGCATCGTGCGGGCTTCCACGGCGATCGTGATGGAGAATCCCGTTCCACTGCGGATCATTCCGCTGGTGGAGCAGGCGTCGGGCACCTCCTGACGCCACGCGGGGCCCGCCGCGTCCCTCACCGAGGAGTGGGCCCGTTGAATTTCTGGGAATACCTCGGCAGTCGCCACCAGCAATTGCTGGCGGACGCCTACCAGCACGCCAGCGCCGTCTTCCAGTGCATGGTCGTCGCCACACTGCTGGGCGTGCTGATCGGCGTGGTCACGTACCGCAGCGAGTGGGCGGGCAATCTCGCCACCACCGTCACCTCCACCATCCTCACGATCCCGTCCCTCGCGATGATCGGCCTGCTCATCCCGCTGGTCGGCCTCGGCGTCGCCCCCACCGTCATCTCGCTGGTGCTGTACGGGCTGCTGCCCATCGTGCGCAACGCGATCGTGGGGCTGCGCGGGGTGGACCCGACCCTCGTCGACGCGGCGAAGGGCATCGGGATGTCCCGCACGGCCCGCATGTTCCGGATCGAACTGCCGCTGGCCTGGCCGCCGATCCTCACCGGCATCCGGGTCTCCACCCAGATGCTGATGGGCATCGCCGCCATCGCCGCGTACGCCTCCGGGCCCGGCCTCGGCAATGAGATCTTCCGCGGCATCTCGTCCCTGGGCAGCAAGAACGCGATCAACCAGGTGCTCGCCGGCACCTTCGGCATCATCGTCCTGGCTCTGATCTTCGACGCCGTGTACGTCCTCATCGGACGCCTGACCATCCCGAGGGGGATCCGTGTCTGACACCGCCGTCGGTGGCGCCGCCATCGAGCTGGAGAATCTGACGAAGCGCTATCCGGGAAGCCCGTATCCCGCGGTGGACAACGTCAGTCTGGAGATCAAGGCGGGCGAGATCGTGATCTTCGTCGGCCCGTCGGGCGGCGGCAAGACGACCCTGCTCAAGATGATCAACCGGCTGATCGAGCCGACGTCGGGGCGGATCAGGATCGGCGGCGAGGACGTCACCGACATGGACCCCGTGAAGCTGCGCCGCAAGGTCGGATACGCGATCCAGTCCTCCGGCCTGTTCCCGCACATGACCGTCGCGCAGAACATCGCGCTCGTACCCAAGATGGTCGGCTGGCCGAAGACGAAGATCAAGGACCGGGTCGAGGAGATGCTCGACCTGGTGGGGCTCGACCCGGGCGAGTTCCGCGGGCGCTATCCCCGCCAGCTCTCCGGCGGACAGCAGCAGCGCGTCGGGGTCGCGCGGGCGCTGGCCGCGGACCCGCCCGTCCTGCTGATGGACGAGCCGTTCGGCGCCGTGGACCCGATCACCCGCGACCACCTCCAGGACGAGCTGATCCGTCTCCAGCACGAGCTGCACAAGACGATCGTCTTCGTCACCCACGACTTCGACGAGGCCATCAAGCTGGGCGACCGCATCGCGGTGCTGCGCGACCGGTCGCACATCGCGCAGTTCGACACCCCCGAGGCGATCCTGACCAACCCGGCGGACGACTTCGTGTCCGGGTTCGTGGGCGCGGGCGCCGCGCTGAAGCGGCTCAATCTGACCCGGGTACGGGACGTGGAGATCGCGGAGTTCCCGACGGTGACCGTCGACGACCCGCTCCAGGACATCTTCAACAAGCTGCGGGACGCGCAGACCAACGAGCTGCTGCTGCTCGACAAGCGGGGCCGCCCCTACAAGTGGCTGCGTCGCGGGGATCTGATGCGCGCCAAGGGGTCGCTGGCGCGGGCGGGCACCCTGGTGCACGACACCGTGACCAGGGACGCGACGCTGCGCGACGCGCTGGAGGCGGTGCTGACCGACAACGCGGGCCGGGTCGCCGTCACCGGGCGGCGCGGCGAGTACACCGGCGTCGTGGACATGGCGACGCTGATGAACTCCGTGCAGGAAATGCTGGAGGCGGACCGGCTCGACGCGTCGGAGCACCAACACCAGCTGGAGGAGCAGCGCGCCCGCCAGACCCAGCTCGCCCAGGAGGGCGTGACCGGGGCCCAGGAGGACCCCGCATGAGCCCGGCACGACGCGAGCGCGACGAGCGGCGCGAGAGGCCGGACCGGCCGCGCGGCGAGCACGAGGTGCAGGGCGTGACCTTCCGCGACGAGGGCGAGGTCGTGGAGGAACCGGCTGCCGCGACCGTCGAGTTGCTGCCGCGCCGGGTGAGCTGGCAGAAGATGGTGGTCCTGCCGGCCGTGCTCGCGGTGGTGCTGCTTGCGACCTGGCTCTGGTACAACGACGCGGATCTGGACTCGATCTCGCGCAACGCGCTGGGTGACGGCAATGTGTGGCTGCGCTTCAAGCAGCACGTCGAACTCACGGTGATCTCCACGTTCTTCGTGCTGATCATCGCGATCCCGCTGGGCATCGCGCTCACCCGCCCCGGCCTGCGCCGGGCGGCGCCGCTCGCGACCGCGCTGGCCAACATCGGGCAGGCGACCCCGGCGATCGGCCTGCTGGCGCTGCTGGTGATCTGGCTGGGTATCGGGATGAAGGCGGCGTTGATCGGCATCATCGCGTACGCCGTGCTGCCGGTGCTCTCCAACACCATCGCGGGCCTCAAGGCGAACGATCCGACGCTCCTGGAGGCCGCGCGCGGCATCGGGATGTCGACCGCGGGAGTGCTGGCGAAGGTCGAACTGCCGCTGGCCGTCCCGCTGATCCTCGCGGGTGTGCGGACGGCGCTGGTCCTGAACGTCGGCACGGCCACGCTCGCCACCTTCGGCGGCGGCGGCGGTCTCGGCGACCTGATCACCACCGGGATCACCAATCAGCGCATGCCGGTGCTGGTCCTCGGCTCCGTACTGACGGTGGCACTGGCGCTGTTCGTGGACTGGCTGGCGTCGATCGTGGAACTGCTGTTGCGGCCGCGCGGTCTGGAGGCAGGCGCATGAGGCGTACGCGAGTGGGTTCGGCCGTGGTGGCCGTTCTGGGCGCCGGCGTGCTGATGGCCGGTTGCGGCCTGACGAGCGGCAGTCCGCTGGTCGACGACGTACAGCCGGGCACGATCGGCAAGGGTCTTCCGCTGAAGGGCGCCGATCTGACGGTGACGTCGAAGGAGTTCACCGAGCAGCTGGTCCTCGGGCAGATCCTGGGCCTGGCGTTCAAGGCGGCGGGCGCGAACGTCCTCGACCGGACCGGGATCCAGGGGTCCATCGGCGGGCGCGAGGCCGTCAGGAGCGGCGACGCGGATGTGATGTACGAGTACACGGGCACCGCCTGGATCACCTACCTCGGCAACGACAAGCCGATCGCCGATCCGCGGCAGCAGTGGGAGGCGGTGCGCGACGCGGACGCGAAGAACGGCATCACCTGGCTGCCGCCGGCCGAGCTGAACAACACGTACGCGCTGGCGATGAACCGGGCCAACGAGAAGAAGTACGGGACGAAGACGCTCTCGGACGTGGCCGCGCTGTCGAAGAAGGACCCGTCGGCGGCGACGGTGTGCGTGGAGAGCGAGTTCGCTTCGCGCGACGACGGGCTCAACGGCATGAAGAAGGCGTACGGGATGAACATTCCGTCGTCCAGCGTCTCGAAGATGGACGGCGGAATCATCTACACCGAGGTGTCGAACGGCTCGTCCTGCACCTTCGGTGAGGTCTTCACCACCGACGGCCGCATCAAGGCGATGAACCTGTCGGTGATGGCCGACGACCGGCACTTCTTCCCGAACTACAACGTGGCACCCGAGATCAACACCAAGGCGCTGAAGAAGTACCCGGCGATGGCGGACGTCCTCGAACCGATCACCAAGAAGCTGAACAACACGATGGCGCGGGAGCTGAACGCCAAGGTGGACGTGGACGGCGAGGACCCGCACGCGGTGGCGAAGAACTGGATGGTGAAGGAGGGCTTCATCAAGGAGCGCTAGCGAACCCTCACCGCTGACCCGCTTCACCGCACACAAAGAAATCGCCGCAAAGAACTCGTTGCAAAGAAGTGCTTGCAACGAGTTCTTTGCAACTCCGGAGTGGGGGCATGCCCCAGCCAGAGCCCGAAATCCCGCAGGCCCAGCAGGCCCCGAAGCCCGAGACGTCCCTCACCCTGGACGCCCGCTCCCTGCGCGGCCTCGCCCACCCCTGGGGATCCGCCTGCTGAAGACCCTCCGGCACGACGGCCCTGCCACCGCCTCCCAGCTGGCGGAGCGCCTCGGCGAGTCCAGCGGCGCCACCAGCTACCACCCGCGCCAGCTGGCCACGCACGGGTTCGTCGAGGACGACCCGGAGCGCGGCAAGGGCCGCGAGCGATGGTGGAAGGCGGCGCAGGAGGGGACCACTTCGCCGAGGAGCTGCACAACAGCACCGACCCGGAAGTGCGCGGAGCCGCGGACCTGTTCCTGCACGAGATCGCGACCATCCACACCCAGGAGCTCGGCACCACGGACTGAGAGGAACCTCTGCCACGCACCCCGACACGTATCTTCAACTGCACGCCCTGCGCGCCGCCGAACTGCGGTGCGAGGCAGCCGAGTACGCGCTGCTCCCCCGCAGCACGCAGCATCCCATCCGCACCCACCTCGGCTGGACCATGGTCGAGCTGGGACTGCGCCTCGCCCACCAGCCGACTCTGGGCGCCGCCCGCACCGCCTGACCGGCGGGGCAGGGGGCGCGTCACGGGCGCGTCACGGGCGCGTCACCCGGTCAGCAGCTCGGGACCTTGCCGTCCTTCTTCGCCAGCTCCCGCAGCGCGCCCACCGCGTCCTTGAGTGTCGTGACCGGGACCAGCCGCAGCCCGTCGGGCAGTTCGGCCTGGGCCATCGAGCACTCGTCGCGCGGTACGAGGAAGACACTCGCCCCGTCGCGCCTGGCGGCCTGGGTCTTGAGCGGTACGCCGCCGACCGCGCCGACCGTGCCGTCGGGGCTGATCGTGCCCGTACCGGCGATGTTGCGGCCACCGGTGAGGTCGCCGCCCGCGCCGTCGCCGTCCAGCTTGTCGACGATGCCCAGCGCGAAGAACAGCCCGGCGCTGGGTCCGCCGATGTCGGCGAGGCTGAGGTCGACCTTCACCTCGTCCTCGTCCTCGTCGAGGTAGTTGAGCGCCGCACGGGCCGCGACGTTCTGCGACTTCCGCATCTCGGCGGCGTTGTGTTCCTCGATCTGCTCGTCGGTGTCCCCGGTCGGGTAGACCGCCTCCTTGGGCATCACGGCCCGGTCGGTCCTGAACCACGCGTCGACGATCTGCCCCAGGTCGATGTCGACGGAGGGGCCGGTCGCCACGATCGTCGTCATCCGCAGCTGCCCGGTCGTCTCGCGGGTCGGCGCCCCGGTCACGGTGATCACCGGCCTGCCCTTGTCGTCGCCCAGGACGTTCGCGGTCGATCCGGGCTGCGCCAGAACGTAGGGCAACGGCGCGAAGACGGCCACGGCGAAGAGCGCGAGCACGGGGGCGGCGCAGACGGCGAGGACGCGGGTACGGGAATGGCGTGAGAGCACGCCCCCAATCTAGTGGGCAGGTACGTCCGCCGATCTGCCGGGCGCGTACGCCCGAGGGATGCGTTGGGCGCGTACGCCGAACGACCCCGGACCCGCGCCCGTACTCACCCCCCGCGTCCGCGCCCCTGTCAGCGCAGTGCCTCCGCGACCTCATTGGCCGCGTCGACCACGCGGGGGCCCACCCGCTCCGGGACGGAGTCGGACAGCATGACGACCCCCACGCTGCCCTCCAGGCCCGTCACTCCCACCAGCGGAGCCGCAGCCCCGCTCGCGCCCGCCTCCAGCTCACCGTGGGTGAGGGTGAAGCCGGGGTCCGACAGGTCGCCCCGGCGTGCGGCGAGGATGGCCCGGCCCGCCGCGCCCCGGTCCAGGGGGTGGCGGAAGCCCGTGCGGTAGGCCACGTGATAGTCCGTCCAGGTCGGTTCGACGACCGCGACGGCGAGCGCCTCCGCGCCGTCGACCAGCGTCAGATGCGCCGTCGCGCCGATGTCCTCCGCGAGCGAGCGCAGCGCGGGCAGCGCCGCTTCGCGTACCAGCGGATGAACCTGGCGGCCCAGGCGCAGCACACCCAGGCCGACCCTGGCGCGGCCGCCGAGGTCACGACGTACCAGGGCGTGCTGTTCGAGTGTGGCGAGCAGCCGGTAGACGACGGTGCGGTTGACGCCGAGTTTGTTGGACAACTCGGTGACGGTCAGCCCGTGGTCGGTGTCGGCGAGCAGCTTGAGGACTCGTAGTCCCCGGTCGAGCGTCTGGGAAGTCTCCGCGGTCACGACGCCCACTCCTCTGTGGTGGTGCGGCGGTCTCTCTCACGGGGTGCGGCGCCGGTCCCACCGGCGTCGCTCGCAGAGGCCGCCGGCAGGCCATGGCACCGGCTGCGCTCCGCGGCGGCGCTGCCACGGGGCGTATGCGTTGCCGGAAAGGTAGCGATCGGCACCGCTCAGCGGAAGGCCCCGTCCAGAATCCGGGCGCGGAAGGGCAATTGATCCGCGTTCGGGACTTAAGTCACCTTCACCGGGGACTTTCGGCGCCATACACGCCTTACCGGGATATTATGGTGACCCAGTGGGCGGGGCCCGGAGTCGCAATCTCCGGGCCCCGCCTTCTCACGTCCATGCCGTTCGGGGGCGGACGTCACCGCATCCGGGTGGCCCACTCCTGGACCTTCTTGATCCGGTCCTGGAGCTGTCCCGCCGTCGCCTCCGCGCTCGGCGGCCCGCCGCACACCCGCCGCAGCTCGGTGTGGAGCACGCCGTGCGGCTTGCCGCTCTGGTGGGAGTACGCCCCGACCATCGTGTTCAGCGATTTGCGCAGCCCGAGCAGCTGCTTGTGCGTGACGACCGGCCGCGCCTCGGCGGGCTTCTCCAGGAGGTCGGCCTGCTCTGCCGGCTTCTGGCGGCTGTGCGCGATCTGCCGGGTCTGCCGCTTCTGGAGCAGCAGCTGCACCTGGTCGGGCTCCAGGAGCCCGGGGATCCCCAGGTAGTCCTGCTCCTCCTCGCTGCCGGGGTGCGCCTGCATGCCGAACTCGGCGCCGTCGTAGAGCACCCGGTCGAAGACGGCGTCGGATTCGAGGGCCTCGAAGGGCAGCTGCTCCTCGGTCTCCTCGTCCTCCGCCTTCTCGGCGTCGGCGAGAAGCTTGTCCTCCTCGGAGAACGGGTTCTCGTTCTCGTCGGCCTTCTTCGGCTTGTCGAGCACGTGATCGCGCTCGACCTCCATCTCGTTCGCGAACTCCAGCAGCATCGGGATCGTCGGCACGAACACCGACGCCGTCTCACCGCGCCTGCGGGAGCGCACGAAGCGCCCGACGGCCTGTGCGAAGAACAGCGGAGTGGAGATCGTGGTGGCGTACACGCCGACCGCGAGGCGCGGCACGTCGACGCCCTCCGACACCATCCGGACGGCCACCATCCAGCGGGAGCCGTCGTCGGTGAACTGGTCGATCTTCTTCGACGCGGCCTTCTCGTCGGACAGTACGACGGTGGGCCGATCCCCGGTGATCTTCTTCAGGATCTTGGCGTACTCGCGGGCCGTGTCCTGGTCGGTGGCGATGACCAGGCCGCCCGCGTCCGGAATGCCCTTGCGGACCTCGGTGAGCCGCTTGTCGGCGGCGGCCAGCACATTGGGGATCCAGTCGCCGGTGGGCGCGAGCGCGGTGCGCCAGGCCTGGCCGATGGCGTCCCTGGTCATCGGCTCGCCGAGGCGGGCCGCGATCTCGTCGCCCGCCTTGGTGCGCCAGCGCATGTTGCCGCTGTAGCTGAGGAAGATCACGGGCCGGACGACGCCGTCGGCCAGCGCGTTGCCGTAGCCGTAGGTGTAGTCGGCGGAGGAGCGCCGGATGCCGTCGCGGCCCTCTTCGTACGCGACGAAGGGGATCGGGTTGGTGTCCGACCTGAACGGAGTGCCTGTGAGCGCGAGCCGGCGGGTCGCCGGGTCGAACGCCTCCTGGCAGGCCTCACCCCAGGACTTGGAGTCACCGGCGTGGTGGATCTCGTCGAGGATGACCAGCGTCTTGCGCTGCTCGCAGCGGTTGCGGTGCAGCATCGGCCGCACGCCGACGCCCGCGTAGGTCACCGCGATGCCGTGGTAGTCCTTGCTCAGCGGGCCGGCGCTGTAGTCCGGATCGAGCTTGATCCCTATCTTGGCCGCCGCCTCCGCCCACTGCTTCTTGAGGTGCTCGGTCGGCGCGACGACCGTGATCTGCTGCACGACGTGGTGGTGCAGCAGCCAGGACGCGAGCGTCAGGGCGAAGGTGGTCTTGCCCGCGCCGGGCGTCGCGACGGCGAGGAAGTCACGGGGCTGCTCCTGGAGGTACCTCTCCAGGGCACCCTCCTGCCAGGCACGCAGCTTGCTGGCGGTGCCCCAGGGGGCGCGGCCGGGGAACGCGGGTGAGAGGTGGTGGGAGGCGGTAGTAGTCACGGTCTCCGGTTCGGTGCTCTCGAGGGCAAGAGGGATACGTACGACAACCGGGCCACCCTACCGGTGGCCCGGTTGCGATCCCGCTGAACGCCTCCGGGCCACGCCCCGTTGGGATCCACCTCACATCACGGCGCGCGGTCCGTCCGCGACAGCGGCCGGTGCCTCACTCCGCGAAACGCAGAAGATCCCTGCCAATCTGCGGCATGTCCAGCTCTCCCTGGCGCACATTCAGGACGAACCGCTCTGCCGCATCCACATCGAACCCTGCGCGCAGCTTGTGTCCGTTCATCTGCAGGAAGACCCAGGTGGCGTACCAGGCGACGCGCTTGTTGCCATCAACGAGGGCGTGGTTGCGCGCCAACGATTCCATCAGCGCTGCTGCCTTCTGCCATACGTCAGGGTAGGCGTCCTGGCCGAACACGCTCGCCTGCGGGCGGGCCAAGGCCGAATCGAGCAGCCCATAGTCACGCACTTCGCCGACTCCGAGACGCTCTGCGAGATTCAAGACCTCGGGCAACGTCAGGTACTGCGTCAAGCGAGTCGTCGGTTCAGTTCCGCGCTGACGTTCAGCACATGATCGGCCGCCTCGTTGAAGAGCCGAGAGTGTTCGTTTATGGCACTGATCACCGCATCATGAGCAAACGACTGCATACTCCGGCCTTCCGCCTCCGCGCGCTCACGCAGTGCGTCCAGCTCTTCCTCGGTGAACCGCAGATTCAGACCAGCCATGAGGTAACGGTACCGCGTAGTACCATGCGGTGCTAAAACTGCTGGGTGCGCAGCCGGGTCGCCACCCACGCCCCCACCAGCGCCACCGCCGCCATCGGCAGGAACACCGCCGCGAACGCCGCCGGGTGGGAGGCCGACGCGCCGGAGGCCGCCGTGTGGGCCGCGCCCACCGCGCCCCCGCCGAGCGCCGCGAACACCGCGCCGCCGATCGCCAGGAGCATGACGTTCGACAGGCCGTCGGAGATCTGGAGGGCGGCGGAGTTGGCGCCCGCCTCGTCCGGTGCGGAGAGCTTGAGCAGCAACACGCTGGTCGAGGCGATGACCGTGCCCATCCCGAAGCAACCGACGGCCCAGGCGACCGCCACCACCCACACCGGGACGGCCGCGATGAGCACGCTGGGCGCGGTCGCGATGGCCGCGGCGACCAGCACCATGCCGACGGACGCCATCCGCTCCCGGTACGGGGCCATACGGGGCCGCGACTGGACGAACGAGCCGAGCGCCCATGTCGCGCCGCCAACCGCCAGCGAGAGCCCCGCCATGGTCGGGGAGAGCCCGCGCTGGGTGACCAGCATCAGCGGCACGAAGGACTCGGCGGCGATGAACGAACCGGCCGCGATGCCACGCAGCAGCACGACCGAGGGCAGCCCGCGCGCCGCCCGGTAGGTGCCGCGCGGCAGCAGCGCCAGGACTGCGGGCACCAGCAGGGCCGCGCCCGCCGCCGCCGGGATCAGCGAGAGCCAGCGAAGGTCCTGACCGGCGTACTGGAGGAGTCCCGCACCCAGCGAGATGCCCAGGGCGAACCGGATCCGGCGGCGGTCGAAGGGCCCGGCCGGCGCGTCCGGGTCGGCGGGCCCGGCCGCCATACGGCGGATCGCGGGCAGCGCGAGGGCGAGCGGGAAGACGACCAGGACCGGGATGCCGATGAACACCCAGCGCCAGCCGAGGTGCTCGGTGACCGTCCCGGACACCAGCGGCCCGACGACGGAAGGGACGACCCAGCTCGCCGCGAAGGCCGCCAGGATCGAGGGCTGCAGCCGCCCCGGGTAGGCGCGACTGACGACCACGTACAGCGCGACGATCACCAGGCCGCCGCCGAGCCCCTGGACGGCCCTGCCTGCGATGAACAGCCACATCGCGTCCGCCGTGCCGGAGAGCAGCAGCCCCGCGCCGAAGGCACTGATACCGGTGGCGAGCGGGCCCAGCGGGCCCCTGCGGTCGGCCCACTGCCCGGACAGCACCATCGCGAACAGGCTGGTGGTGAAGAACGAGGAGAACGCGAAGGCGTACAGCGAGATCCCGTTCAGCTCACGTGCCGCCACCGGCATCGCAGTGCCGACGGCCGTCGCCTCGAAGGCGATCAGCAGCACGACGGAGACGATGCCGATGCTCAGTGCGCGGTGTGTCCGGCCGAGGATGCCGCCCTGTTCCGCGAGCTGATCCGTGAGTTGTTCCGCGAGCTGATCGGTCAGCTGATCCGTCAGCGCCGCGGTACCCGTCGCGGGCAGTGGTGGGTCAGGTGGTGTGCCGGATATTCCGGCGGGTTCGGGCGCGACCTCGGCGTCGCGCGGTTCCAGGGCGGTCATGCGTTCAGCGTAAGGGGCGTGCTGCCGGGTGAACCCTGTCTCAGGGAGGGGCGGGAGTCGGTCTTTGGTCGTACGACCGGCTCGACGGGGAAGGCGTACGGACATGCCGCACTTCCGCACGTACGACGAAGCCGAACTCGCCTACCGCACGACGGGCCCCGAGGGCACCCCACCGCTCGTCTGCCTGGCCGGCGGGCCGGGGCGCGACGCCGCGTACCTCGGGGACCTGGGCGGCCTCGGCGGCCCCTCCGGCACGCACCGGCTGGTGATCCCCGACACTCGCGGCACCGGCGAATCCCCCGTGTCCGACGACCCCGACCGCTACGCCTTCCCTTCCCTGACCCACGACATCGACGCGCTCCGCGACCACCTGGGCCTGGAGCGCTTCACGCTGCTCGCGCACGACGCGGGCGCGACCACCGCCCAGGCATACGCCGCCTCGCACCCGGAACGGCTGGCGGGTCTGGTGCTGGTCACGCCCGGCGCCCAACTCCAGGGCGAGCTGCCCGCGGACGCCCTGGAGATCTTCGAGTCCCGCAGCGCCGAGCCCTGGTGGCCGGAGGCTTCCGCAGCGGTCCGGCGGCTGGCCACGGCCTCGGACTGGGCCGAGGTCCGCGAACTGCTGATCCGCGCGGCCCCCATGGCGTACGCCCACTGGGACTCCCCGCAGCAGACCCACGCCGCGGCGGAGATGTCCCAGCTGAACCCGGTGCCGCGGGCCGGCTTCTGGCAGGGCGTGGACGAACCGGCCCGGCTGGCGCTGCTCAAGGGCCTCGCCGGGGTGCGGTGCCCGGTGCTGACGCTGACGGGCGAACTGGACGCGGTGTCGGGCGAACGGGCGGGGGAAGCGGTCTCCGAGTCCTTCCCGAACGCCGAGTGCCGCCGCCTGGCTGGCGTCGGGCACTACCCGTGGGTGGACGACCCCACGGCGTTCCGCACAGCGGTGACGGACTTCCTGGCCGCACTGTGAGCGCACCGTGAGCGCACCTGACGCGGGAGCAGCGCGGCAGCACACCACGTGAACCCGCTGTGCACATGCGGCACTGTGTGAACGCGGCATGGCAGTCGCGTTGCACAGCGCCCCGATCCCTTGAGCGAACTCCTCGACCGGCTTACGGTCGAGGAGTTCCCACACACGGCCGTGTGCCCGAGTGGCTCAGGGGCTCGCCTGCAAAGCGAGTTACGTCGGTTCGATCCCGATCACGGCCTCCAGCTCCCCGACCAGGGGCTACGGATAGGGCGGTATCCCCCACGGGGTACCGCCCTACTGGCGTCCGGCGCACTCCCGGCCCGGCCGACCGGAGCGCCGCCGCCCGGATCGCGCCCACCGCCCCGCACCGGACCTCGGCGTCAGAGAGCGCCGCCCGCCTCCTCGTCGAGCGCCTCCGGCCAGTACCGCCAGCCGTCGTCGCCCCGTATGCCGCCCGCCGCGTGGTCGCACGCGACCGGGTCGACCTCGGCCAGGATCTCCCGCAGCGTGGCCGCCAGGACGGCGTACGACTCGTCGGTGACCTTGTGCTCGGCGTCCACCGCCCGCGTCCGGCGCAGCAGCCAGAGAGTAAAGGCCAGCGTCGACACATCCGCGTTGACCGGCCGCAGCCCGGCGTCCTCGACGTGCCGGCCCAGGACCAGGCCGGTGGCCCCGTCGACCACGAGGTCGATGTCCTCGACGAGATAGCCGAGGCAGATCAGGCGGTCCGCACGCTCCGGCAGCAGGTCCTTGCCCTGATGCGCGTACACCTCCGCGAGAGTCCGTGCGGGCCGGTCCTCGTCGAGGGTGAACATCCCGCCGTCCACCGGCAGCCCCACGTCCCGCAGGAACCGCCGCGTCGGTTCGTGTGTGAGCGCGGTCGGCAGGTCGGCGTCCGCGAACCGCGCCACCTCGCCCACTCCGGAGTCCGCCTCGGACCTCGCGCCGGGCCCAGCCCCGGACTCCGCCCCGAACTCCGCGTCGAGCAGCCCCTCGGGCAGCTGGAGCCGCAGCCCGTCACCAGGTCCCGCGATGCACGCCAGCGGCCGTATCCGGGTCGCGATCGTCCAGTAGTCGCAGTCCTCGTCCGCGACCTCCCGCAGGGCCTCAGTGAGCCGTGTGACCGCCTCCGGGCCGTATTGCCCGGCGAACCGTCCCCCGAACTCCCCGGCCCCGGAGGCCAGTTCCTCGACCGCACCGGCCATGCGCAGCAGCGTGTCCAGGTCGGTGGCGAGCGGCCGTGCTTCGAGGAAGCGGCTTTCGATGTCGGCCAGCGCGACCCGTCCGGTCCGCCCGTCGAGGACGATCTCCTCCAGCTCCTCGCCGTCCGCGTCGATGAGGTGCCCGATCACGAGCATCTCCCCCACCCCGTCCGGCAGCTTCACCGCGTGCTCGTACTGCTCCGCGACCGTCGTCATGCGCCCCTCGGCAACCGGCCCGAACCCCAGCAGCGCGGTCTGCCTCGGCAGCCCTTCGCCGGACAGCCGCGCCCGGGTGGGCCCGTGCACCACCAGCGGGTGCAGTTCCTCCTGGACAACCCTCACGACCTGCATGGCGTTCCTCCCCCGAGCCGATGTCACCACGTACCCAGAAGGTTAATCGCCACCACTGACAACGCGACGGACGGCAACACCCGGACGGCTCCCCGGGCTCCCTAGCCGGGCAGCACGCACACCGGGATCGGAGCCTTCAGCGGCGCGCCCGCCGAGGACAGCCGGCCCGTGGCGCGGTCCACCCGGAAGGTCGTCACCGTGCCGGACTTCTGGTTGGCGGCGAACAGCAGCGTGCCGGACGGGTCGAGTGCGATGTGCCGTGGGTACGAGCCGCCCGACGGTGTGACGGACACCGGTCGCAGGGCCGCGCCGCCGCACTCGACGGCGAAGACGGCCAGGCTGTCGTGGCCGCGGTTGGAGACGTAGAGGTACCGCCCGTCCGGCGAAACCAGTACCCCGGCCGGGTAGTTGCGCTCCGGGAGCTCGGTGCCGGGCGGCAGGGCGGGCTGCGGGATACCCGGGGTCAGCGCCCCCGTTCGGCGGTCGTAGTCGCAGACCACGACCGTACTGTCGAGCTCGTTCACGATGTACGCCTGCGTGCCGGACGGGTGGAAGGCCAGATGACGCGGCCCGGCCCCGGGCCTCAGCGCGGCGCGGCTTCGCTCCTGGAGGCGCCCGCTGCCGGTGTCCAGGCGGTAGGTGTGGACGGTGTCGGTGCCCAGGTCGACCGCGAGGACGTACCGGCCGGCCGGGTCCATGACCACCATGTGCGCGTGCGGGCCCTCCTGCCGCTCCGGGTCGGGCCCCGACCCCTTGTGCTGTAGGACGTCACTGGCTTCGCCCAGTGTCCCGTCGCGCCCGACGGGGTGCACGCAGACGCTGCCGCCCGTGTAGTTCGCGCTGAACAGGAAGCGCCCGCCGGGGTGCACGGAAAGGTGGCAGGGGTCGGCCCCGCCGGTGCCCCGGCTGCCGAGCACCTCGGGCGCGCCGCGCCCCACCCGCACGGCGGTGACCGCACCCTCGGCCCGCTCGTCGACGGCGAACAGCGTCCTGCCGTCGGGCGAGAGCGCGAGGAACGAGGGGTTGGCGACGCCGCCGAGCACCCCGGTCGGGGTGAGCCGCCCGCTGCCGGGCCGGTAGGCGGCCAGCCCGATGCCGGTGCCGCCGCCCGGCTGCGAGGTGTACGTACCGAGATAGGCGGGGCGTACGGCCGGGGCCGCACGCGCGGCGGTCCCGGGGAGCGCGGCGGCGGCGACACCCACGCCGGCCAGCACCGCGAACCGCCGCCGGCTCAGGCCCGTACCGCCGTCCGCCCCGGAGTCCGTAACGGTTGTGCTCATGTCGCTGCTCATGAAGCCCCTCACGTCTTTCGAGCCGGCCCGTCAGTCGCGATCATGATCGATGGTGGCCTGGACCACCGCGTCAGGACAAGGGTCCGCGCGAGGCAACAGCGACGACCCGTTACGCGTTGGCCACGCCCACGGCCGCCTGGGGCCTGATCGGGAGGCGGTTGATAGGGCGGCCGGTCGCGGCCCGGACCGCCGAGGCGACCGCCGCCGGGGAGGTGACCACCGGGATCGCGCTGGCCGCCTTCGCGCCGAAGGGGGCCACCACGTCGCGTTCCTCGACGAGTTTCACGATGCGGATGTCCGGGGCGTCCAGGGACGTCGGCAGCGCGTAGTACGTCAGGTCGGGGTGGCGGACCAGGCCGCGGGGGGTGCGGAGGTTCTCGGTCAGCGCCGCGCCCACGCCCTGGGTTACGCCCGCCTCGATCCGGGAGACCAGTTGCGCCGGGTTGAGGACGCGGCCCACGTCCTGGGCCACGGCCATTTCGACCACCCGGATGGAGCCCAGTTCGATGTCCACGTCGACGATCGCGCGGATCGCGCAGAAGGCGAGCCCGACGAAGGCGTCGCCCTGGCCCATGTCGTCGAGGGGCTCGGTCGGGTGGGGTCTGCACTGGGCGGTTGCCCACAGTTCCTTGCCGTCCATCGCCTCGGTGACGGTGGTGGAGAGGACTCCGTCGTACGAGGTGATCTTGCCGTCGGCGATCTGGAGCAGCTCCGTGGACATGCCGAACTTGTGGGCGAGGGGCTGGAGCAGCTGGGTGCGGACCATCTTCGCCGCGCGTTCCACCGCGCCGCCCGACACCCAGGTGTGGCGGCCGTGCGTCGCAGGTCCCGCCGGGGGCTGGTCCGTGTCGACCGAGGCCACGCGCACCTCGTCGATGCCCAAGGTCTCCTGGACGATCTGGCGGGCGAGCGTGGAGAAACCCTGGCCGGTCTCGACCGCCGCGCAGATGACCGTCGCGACGCCGTCGTGGACCTTCACCGTCGCGGTCGAGACCTCGTCGGTGCCCTCCGCGCCGAGCATGTGGACCATGCCTAGGGCGTAGCCGACTCCGCGGCGTACGGCGCCGGGCTCGCCCGCGCCCTCCGGGCCGCCAGGCAGCAGCCAGTCGTCCTCCGGGGAGTCCTTGGGCAGGGTGGGGAGGCGGAAGTCCCGTACCGCGCGCAGGAGTTCGGCGACGGGGGCCGGGCAGGTGACCGTCTGTCCGGTGGGCAGCAGGTCGCCGGTGGCCAGGACGTTGCGCAGGCGCAGCTCGGCCGGGTCCAGGCCCAGCTTCGTCGCGAGCTTGTCCATCTGGCCCTCGTAGGCCGCGCAGACCTGGAGGGCGCCCTCGCCGCGGACATGGCCGGACGGGGGATTGTTGGTGCGTACGGCCCAGCCCTCGATGAAGGCGTGCGGGACGACGTACGGGCCGCAGGCGAAGGCGACAGCGGCGGCCAGCGACTCGGACGAGGAGTCGGCGTAGGCGCCCGCGTCGAGGAGGATCTGCGCCTCCACCTTCACCAGACGGCCCTCGGCGTCCGCGTGGTGGCGGTAGCGCAGCAGGGTCGGGTGGCGGTGGGCGTGGCCGAGGAAGGACTCCTCGCGGGTCGCGGCGAGCTTGACCGGGCAGCCGGTGCGCAGCGCCAGCAGGCCCAGCGGGATCTGGAAGCTGCCGTCCTCGCGGTCGCCGGTGGCTCCGGGGACCCCCGTCACCACGACCTTCACGCGCTCCTGCTCCAGGCCGAAGCAGGCCGCCGCACGGTCGCGGTCGGTGTGCGGGTCGGTGGAGGCGGTGTAGATCTCGACGCCGCCGTCGGGGCGGGGGACCGCGAGGCCCGCTTCCGCGCCGATGGGGGCCGGGTCCTGGCGGCCGATGCGGTAGAGGCCCTCGACGATCACCTCGCCGGCGACCTCGGGGTCGCCGAAGCTCAGCGGGATGTGCCGGATCAGGTTGCCGTCGGGGTGCAGGGGTTCGGCGGCGAACGCCTGCTCCGGGTCGGTGACCGGGTCCAGGATCTCGTACTCGACGGCGATGGCGGCGGCGGCGAGGCGCGCGGTGTCGGGGTGGTCGGCGGCCACCGCGGCGATGGCCTCGCCGTGGTGGCGGACCAGCACGGAGGCGAAGACGGGGCGGTCGGCGACGGTCCGGCCGTGCGCGGGGTCGCCCGGCACGTCCTCGTGGGTGACCACGACGCGGACACCGGGCATCTCGGAAGCGGCGGTGGTGTCGATCGAGACGATGCGGGCGTGTGCGTGCGGGGAGCGCAGCACGGCGGCCCACAGCAGGCCTTCGGCCCACAGGTCGGCCGCGTAGGGGAAGGTGCCCTCGGTCTTCGCGCGGGCGTCGGCCGGCGGGAGCGAGGCGCCGAGCCCGTGGGCGGGCGGCTCCTGCGGAGCGCCCCCGACCGCCGGGCTGCCGGTCGCGGTGGCCGCGTCGTTGGTCACGCCATGCCTCCGTCGTGCGGGTGGGGCTGCTGCTGGACACTGCCGGCGCCCGGCGGTGCCTGGTGCGGGATGCGCGCTTCGTCGGCGGTGCTCGCGCCTCGCTCGGCGACCACTTCGCGTACCGCTTCGAGGACACCGCGGTAGCCCGAGCAGCGGCAGAGGTTGCCGCACAGGGCCTGGCGGGTCTCCAACTCGCTGGGGGCGTGGTTGCCCTCAAGGAGGTCGTGCACGGTCATGGCCATGCCGGGCACGCAGAAGCCGCACTGGACGGCGCCGCAGGTGGCCAGCGCGCGCTGTACGTCGGAGGGCTCGCCGTCGGTGGCCAGGCCCTCGACGGTACGCACCTCACTGCCGGCGGTGGTGGCGGCCGGCACCAGGCAGGAGGCGACGAGACGGCCGTCGACCTGCACGGCGCAGGCGCCGCACTCGCCCTGGGAGCAGCCGTCCTTGGCGCCGGCGAGGCCGAGGCGCTCGCGCAGGACGTACAGGAGGGACTCGCCGATCCAGGCCTCGGTGACGGGCCGGTCGGCGCCGTTCACCCGCAGGACGTAGGAGGCGTGGGGGTGCTCGCTGGGGACCGGTTCGGCGAGGGGGGCGACCTGTTCGGGCGCGGCCTCAGCTTCCGGCTCGGGGGGGATGTCCGCCTCGGGTGCGGCGTGCGCGACCGCGTCCGACGGCTGTGGGGCGGCCTCGTCCGGCTGCGGCTGCGGCTCCTGCGAGGACAGCGGCGGCATCGGGATCGCGGACGACGCCGATTCCTGTGCGGTTTCCGGGGCCGGCGCGTGCTCCTGAGCTGTCTCCGGGGCCGGCGCGTGTTCCTGGGCGAGCGCCGCGGCCCAGGGGGCGGGCGCGCCGCCCGGCAGCGTCATGCCCGCGTCGTCCGTGTTCGCCCAGGGTGCGCTGGCACCGCCCGGCAAGGTCACCGGGGGCCGGCCGCCGGACCACTGGGAGGCGAGGGCCGAGGTGGTGAACTCGCCCGATTCGTCCGGGAGATCACCGTTGGCCACCGGGATGGTCCACTGGCCCGTGAGCTCGGACGCGGAAACGCCCGGGTCGGGTGCGCCGCCACCGGCCCCGGTGTCGCTCCCCGCGTCGCTCCTGTTGTCGCCGAAGTCCCACTGGCCCGTGGCGCCCGACTCGTGCGGGGGAAGCGGAGCCTGGGCGGGTGCGGCTCCCGGCTCCGGCCAGCGCAGCTCGCCGGGCAGCGGCGGCAGGCTCCAGGTCCCGGTCGCGCCCGGACCGGCGTCCGTGCCCGGCGCCACCGGGCCGTGCGGAGCGTCGTGCGGGGCGCCCTGCGGCGTGATGTGCGGCGGCGGTACGTAGTCGTGGCCCGGCGCGGCCAGGGGCTCACCGATGCCCGTCATGCCCTCGGGCAGCTGCACGAACGCCGTGGCGTCCGCGTCGTACTCGCCGCCCTGCGGGATCGGCTGCCAGCCGCCGGGGGCCCGCGGGGCTCCGGGGGCCCCGTGCCCGTTCTCGTGCCCGTTCTCGTGCCCGTTCTCGGGGTCGTGCTCGTTCATGACAGTGCCCTCCCCAGCGCCCGTCGGGCCAGCGTGGCGACCGTGCGCCGCAGGTGCAGTACGGCGGGCAGCAGCGCGGGGGGTGCCTCTCCCCCGTCCACCGCCGGCGCCGGGTCAGGGATGCACGCGGCGGCGACGTACTCGCCGAACGCGGCGCACGCCTCGGGCGCCAGCTTGCGGTCCGCGTCCCACTCGATGAGCGAGGCGATCCAGCGCTCCGCCTCCATGGGGCGCAGCGGCATCGGCGCGATCGCGCCGACCGCGCAGCGCACCTCGCGCCGCGCCGGATCGAGGACCAGGGCGACGGAGGCGGTGGCGCGGCCGGGCCCGGTGCGCCCGGTGGCCTTGAAGAACACCTGCGGGGCGTGCAGCAGTGGCACCCGTACGAAGCCGATGAGTTCGCCGGCGCCGAGCATTTCGCGGCCGGCCAGCAGATGGGACACGGGGATCGTGCGGCGCGCGCCGCCCGGTCCCGCGACCACCAGGGTGGCTTCCAGCGCGGCCAGGACGGGCAGCGCGTCGCCGGTCGGGGCGCCGGTGACGATGTTGCCGCCCAGCGTTCCGGCGTTGCGGATCTGCGGTGGGCCGGCGGCGCGCGCCGCGGCGGCCAGCGCCGGGATGAGGGCCGCGAAGTCGGGCCGTCCCATCCGGGCGTGGGTGAGGCCCGCGCCGAGCAGCGCGTGGCCGTCCTGGTACTGCCAGCCGCGGATCTCGCTGATCCGGCCGAGCCCGACCAGGGCGGCGGGCCTCAGCTGCCCGGAGTTCACCGATGCCATCAGGTCCGTGCCGCCTGCGACGGGCACGGCGGCAGGCATGGCGGTGAGCGCCGCCACGGCCTCGTCGAGCGAGGCCGGGAGCGTCACGGACTGCGCTGCCTGCGGTGCGTGCGTGGTCAACCCAGCTGCCCCTTCCCGGTGTCCCGGCTGTGCCGTCTGTTGCGCCGTACGGTACGTGCTCACAGCCCGGACGTGGCAACTCTGGCACATCTCGCGAACCGTCCGACGCGAGGGTCCACCAGGGGACTCTCGTCCCCGACCAGGGCATTGGTCCGCTTTCGCACGTCATTGGCGGTGCGTGCGAAATGCCACTCTTCCGTGACCGTTGTACGACTTATGCCGTCCGGGGCTTCGAGTTGTACCGGGCCGGCGCCTCCACGGTCCCAGGCCCCGGACGGCGGGGCAGCCGGCTCGCGGGCCTCTCACACGTTCGGGGGCGCACCCTCGATCGGGCGTCCGAGACTGGCCGTCATCCCTTCGGGAGCGGGCCGCTTCTGCCACGGCAACGGGCCGCCCGGCGGGCGGTAGCCGACGCCCATCGCGTCAAGTCGGGCGTAGTGCCCGGCCATCCGCGTCTCGAAGCCGGCGAAGTCGCGGTCCGCGGGGGCGGGCAGCGCCGACCAGGCGACCTCGGCGAAGGCTGCGAGGCGCGGGAACGTCTGGTAGTCGACGCGGCCCTGGTTCTCCATCACCTCGGTCCATACGTTGGCCTGGGTGCCGATGACGTGACGCGCCTCCTCCTCGGTGAGCTGCGGCGGTACGGGCTCGAAGCGGTAGACGTCCTCCAGGGTGCGTACGTATCCGATGGGCATCGGCTCGTCCGGACCGCCGTCCTGCCGGTGGTCCAAGTACACCTGCTGCTCGGGGCACATGACGACGTCGTGTCCGGCCTTGGCCGCGGCGATGCCGCCCGCGTACCCGCGCCAGGACGACACCGCGGCGCCGGGCGCGAGGCCGCCTTCGAGGATCTCGTCCCAGCCGATGAGCCGGCGCCCGCGCTCGGACAGCCAGGTGTCGAAGTGCCGGATGAACCAGGACTGCAGCTCGTCCTCGTCGGCCAGGCCCAGTTCCTTCATCCGGGCCTGGGCGGCCGGGGACGCCTTCCACTGGTCCTTCATCGCCTCGTCGCCGCCGACGTGGATGAAGGTGGAGGGGAAGAGTGCGAGGAGTTCCTCGAAGACGCCCTCGTAGAAGCGCAGGGTTTCGTCGGTGGGCGCCAGGACGTTCGCGTTGATGCCCCAGGTGTCCCAGACCTCGATGGCCGCCGTGTCGACGACGTCGGAGTTGCCGAGCTCCGGGTACGCGGTGATCGCGGCCTGTGAGTGGCCCGGGATGTCGATCTCGGGGACGACGGTGATGTGCCGCTCGGCGGCGTACGCGACGATCTCGCGGATGTCGTCCTGGGTGTAGTAGCCGCCGTGTGGCGTGTCGGTCCACAGCCCGGACGCCCGGTGGCCCCATTTGGTGCGCGCGCGCCACCCGCCGATCTCGGTGAGCTTCGGGTGGCGCTTGATCTCGACGCGCCAGCCCTGGTCGTCGGTGAGGTGGAAGTGGAAGACGTTGAGCTTGTGCGCGGCGAGCAGGTCCAGGTAGCGCAGGACGCCGTCCTTGGGCATGAAGTGACGTGACACGTCGAGCATCAGGCCGCGCCAGCCGAAGCGCGGCTTGTCCTCGATGGCCACCATCGGCACCGACCACTCGCGCGCCGGGTCGAGGGGCGCGCGCCGGTAGGCGTCCGGGCCGAGGAGCTGGCGCAGGGTCTGCGCGCCCCAGAAGACGCCCGCCGCGCTGCCGCCCACCAGGAGCACCAGATAGCCGTCCACGACGAGGCGGTAGCCCTCCGGGCCCAGCTCGTCCTCGACCTCGGGGTCGATCCGCAGCTCGATGCGGCTGCTGTCGTCGCCTTCCGGCAGCGGCAGCCCGGTCGCGGCGCCGACCGTGGCGCGCAGCCAGCGGGCGACGCCCTCGGTGCCGGGGTGCGCGACCAGAACGGTGTCGCGGCCGAGGGGGTAGTGACCCTGGGCGGGGGGCGCCCAGGCGGCGGCGGGGGGTGCCGGGACCAGATCGAGCATGACGTCAGTCCTTAACCGCTCCGCCCAGTCCGGAGACCAGGCGTCGCTGTACGAGTACGAAGAAGACCAGTACCGGGATGGTCATCACCGTCGAGGCTGCCATGATCCCTCCCCAGTCGTTCTCCTCGGGCTTGAAAAAGACCAGGAGCGCCATCGGCAGGGTCGACTGGGAGGTGTCGCTGATGATGAAGGACTTGGCGAAGAGGAAGTCGTTCCACGTCGAGATGAACGAGAAGACGCTCGTGGCGACCAGGCCGGGGAAGACCAGCGGGAAGAGGATCTGCCACAGGAAGCGGGTGCGGCTGGCGCCGTCGATGTACGCCGCTTCCTCCAGCGCCTCGGGGACCGCCTTGACGAAGCCCCGCAGCATCCACACCGCGAACGGCAGCGAGAAGGCGATGTGCGGGAGGATCAGCGAGCCGAGCGTGTTGAGCATGCCGAAGTCGCGCATCTGGAAGAACAGCGGGATCGTCAGCGCCTCGATCGGCACCATCTGCGCCACCAGGAACATGATGAGCAGCGTCGTGCGGAACTTGAAGCGGAACCGGGTCACGGCCGTCGCCGCCAGGAACGCGATGAGCGCGGACGCGATGACCACGGTGCCCGCCACCAGCAGGCTGTTGAGGAAGTAGCGGCCGAATTCCTCCTGCTCGAAGACGCGCCGGAAGGAGTCCAGGGACGGCGAAAGCGTCCAGGGCCTGGCGTCCTTCGACTGGATCTCACCGGCCGGCTTGAAGGCGGAGAGGACCATCCAGTAGAGCGGGAAGGCCACGGCCACCGCGATCAGCAGCGCCGAGACCTCCGCCGCCAGCCGCCAGGGTCGGCGTACCCGGGCACGTACAAAAATTGACGAGCTCACAGCTCTTCCCCCTGGCGTCGCAGCAGCCGCAAGTACACGAGGGTGACCGCCAGCAGGATCACCAGCATCACCACCCCGATCGCCGAGCCCAGGCTGTACTGCGAGGACGCGAAGGCCTTTTGGTAGGCGTAGACATTGAGTACGAGGTTCTGGCCGGCGATGCCTCCGCCGTTGGTCATGACGTAGATCTGGGTGAAGACCTTGAAGTCCCAGATGATCGACTGGATGGTGACGACCACCAGGATCGGCCGCAGCATCGGCGCCATGACCGACCGCCAGATCCGCCACTGCGAGGCCCCGTCGAGGGAGGCAGCCTCCAGGACCTCGCCGGGGATCGCCTTGATGCCCGCGTAGACGGTCACCATCACGAACGGGAACGAGCACCAGACGACTTCGAGGAGTACGAGCGCGAAGGCGCTGTAGCGCTCGTACGTCCAGGAGAAGTCGCCCAGGCCCAGGACCTTGTTGACCGGGCCGAAGTCCGGGTCGAAGAGGAAGACCCAGACCGTCGACCCGGTGATGGCCGGGGTGGCCCAGGCGCCGAGGGCGGCCATCATCAGGATGAGCCGGGGCAGGGCCCTGATGCGGGTCAGCAGGACCGCGAGGGTGCAGCCCACCGCCAGGGTGGTGAGCACGCAGGCCGCGGCGAAGAGCACGGTGGCGAGCAGGACCTGCCAGAACTGCGGGTCGTTGAACAGCTCCTGGTAGTTCCCAAGACCTTTGAAGGTGGTCGGTTCGCCGCCGCTGACCTGGGCCTGGGTGTACTCCAGGAAGGAGATCAGGCCGAGCTGGTAGACGGGGTAGATGAGCAGCCCGCCGAGTACGACGAGGGCGGGCGCGAGGTAGAGCCAGGGGGTCCAGCGGCTGCCGTGCCGCCCGGACCGCTTGCGCGGTGCGGGCGGCTCGGCGCTCTCGCGGACCGCGGCGGGTACCGGGGCCGGGTCCGCCGTCGCGTTCTGTGTCATCGGGCTCAACCTGCTGATCCGAAGGCGTCGTTCATCTTCTTCGCGGCGTCGCCGGATGCGGCGGCGACGTCCTTGCGGCCGCTGACGACCTCCTGGAACATCGTCGGCAGGACCAGCGAGGAGTCGATCTGCGCCCAGCCGGGCGAGGCCGGGGCGGCCTTGGCACCCGCGTCGAGCGTCGCGATGAAGGGCTCGATGAACGGCTCCTTGAGCGCGGCCTCCTTGCGGACGTCGGTGTACGTCGGCAGGAAGCCCATCGCGCCGAACAGGTCGGCCTGCGCCTTCTTGCCGGCCAGGGACTTCATCAGGTCGACGGCGAGCGTGCGGTGCGAGCTGCTCTTGAGTACGCCGAGGTTGTTGCCGCCCGCGAAGGCCGGGGCGATCTCGCCCGCCTTGGTGCTGGGCAGCGGCACGACCGCGTACTTGCCCTTCACGCTGCCTGCCTCGACGGCCGCGTGGCTGAAGTCGCCGCCGATCGCCATGGCCGCCTTGCCGGAGGCGAAGGCGGTGACGGTGTCGTTGCCGCCCATCTCCGCACACTTGGCGGCCGGGCAGTTGTCGCCGCCGAAGAGCGAGGTGTACGACCTGATGCCCTTCTGGGCGGCCGGGCTGTTGATGGCGGCCTTGTAGGTGCCGCCGTCCTCCTCGGCGATCTCGCCGCCGTTGGCCCAGATGAAAGGCATCGCGCCGTAGGTGTAGGCGCCGCCGACCGCGATCCCGTACAGCTCCGGCTTCTCCTTGTGGATCTTCTTGGCGGTGGAGACCAGCTCGGCCTGCGACTTGGGTGGCTCGATGCCCAGGTCCGTGAAGACGTCGGTGCGGTAGTAGAGGGCGCGTACGCCGACGAAGAGCGGGGCGCCGTAGACCTTGTCGTCGACCGTCACCGACTCCTTGGCGGTCGGGTCGGTGTCCTTGGCCTCGTCCCAGGCGCCGAACTCCTCGGTGACGTCGGCGAGTCCGCCGTCCTTGACGTAGCCCGCGGTATCGGTGTTGCCGTACTCGATCAGGTCCGGTGCGCTCTTGGGGTCGTTGAACGCGGCCTTGATCCGCTGGGCGCGGGTCTCCACCGGTATGTACTCGATCTCGACCCTGGCGTCCTTGTTCTTCGCCCGGAAGGCGTCGACCGCACGGTCGACCACCTTCTCCTTGGGCTTGTTGCTGACCTCCTGGAAGAGCCAGACGCGCAGGGTGCCGCTCTTCTCGTCCTTCTTCGCACTGTTGTCGGAGGTCTGCGGGGCACAGGCGGTGGCGGTGAGTCCGGCCAGGACAAGTGCGGCGGCGGGCGCGGTGATTCGAGCAGAGAGCTTCATCCGGGACTCCTGTGAGTCGGCGTTGCAGGATACGCAACGGCGGTTTCGCGCTGCACAACAGCAGGAGGCTAAAGCCACCCTCACCCCCGAACAAGAGGTCTCAACCACCTTGTGACCAGGGGGAGCATCCCGTGCAACGCGAAAGGCCCCCACGGAGCGTGTTCAGCGCTCCGCGGGGGCCGTTCGTACGTGGTGGTCCTGCCGCTACTTCTTGTCGCCCTTGCCGTCCTTGCCGCCCTTGTCCTTGCCACCGCCCGCGCCGAGATCCTCGAAGATCTCCTTGCACATCGGGCAGACCGGGTACTTCTTCGGGTCGCGTCCCGGGACCCAGACCTTGCCGCACAGCGCCACGACGGGGGTGCCCTCCAGGGCACTCGCCATGATCTTGTCCTTCTGGACGTAATGGGCGTAGCGCTCGTGGTCGCCATCCCCGTGGGACGTCTGCGGCGCCGGCTCGACGAGGGTCCCCGTACCCGTGCCTCGGTCGGGCTGGGGCTGGGGCTCGGGCTCAAGAGTGCTCATGGCATCCAAGGGTACCCACGCTCGCGCGGCGACGGGAGCGCCAAGCCGCCGACCCCTCGGACACGCCCTAGTTGAGCGAGGCGTCGTCCGGGTAGGTCGCGATGACCGCGAGCTTGTTGCGCTGCCTGCGCAGTACGGCGCGCCACAGGCTCTCCGGCTCCGGTGACGACACGTCGCCGGGCTCGGACTCGACGACGTACCACGCCCCGTCGCCCAGCTCCTCCTCCAGCTGTCCGGGGCCCCAGCCCGCGTACCCGGCGAAGATCCGCAGCGAGCCCAGCGCCGCGGCGAGCAGCTCCGGCGGGGCCTCCAGGTCGACCAGACCGATGGCGCCGTGGACGCGGCGCCAGCCGAGGGGGTCACGCCCGCCCCGGTGCGTCCGGGAGCCCGGGGTGGCGCCTTCGTCACCGGGGACCACCGCCACGCCGAGCGCGGAGTCGAGTGAGACCGGGCCGCCCTGGAACACGACGCCGGGAGAACCGGCGAGGGCGGCCCAGGGCAGCAGGATGTCGCCGACCCTCACCGGGGTCGGGCGGTTGAGAACCACGCCGAGGGAACCCTCATCGTCATGGTCGATGAGGAGCACCACCGCACGTTCGAAATTCGGGTCCGCGAGCGCCGGCGTGGCCACCAGCAGCCGTCCTGTGAGCGAGGACACCTCCGTCATGGCAGACATGATCCCGCATCTTCGCCCTCCCGGGGGAGCGGACTGCGATGAGCAGGCACGCGCAGCTCAGGGCGCACCGGAGCAGGAGGAGCGCACCGGCCGCGGGCGGTGACCCTGCGCCGACGACCCGGAGCGCAGCGTGTTGTGGCGAACCCATGACGTGCCGGAGCGGCCCTTTGCCTTACGGGACCAGGGGGTAACGCCATTACCCTTACCCCTTGGCCACCTGTCCGACGACACCGGAACGCGAGATTCATGACCGGCACTGACGATGTACTGCTTGTCCACGGCGGCACCCCGCTCGAGGGCGAGATCCGTGTCCGCGGCGCGAAGAACCTGGTGCCGAAGGCGATGGTCGCCGCGCTGCTCGGCAGCGGCCCCAGCCGGCTGCGCAACGTGCCCGACATCCGCGATGTGCGCGTCGTACGTGGGCTGCTGCAGCTGCACGGTGTGACGGTACGTCCCGGTGACGAGCCGGGTGAGCTGATCCTCGACCCGTCGCACGTCGAGAGCGCCAATGTCGCCGACATCGACGCGCACGCGGGCTCCTCGCGCATCCCGATCCTGTTCTGCGGCCCGCTGCTGCACCGCCTCGGCCATGCCTTCATTCCGGGCCTGGGCGGCTGCGACATCGGCGGTCGGCCGATCGACTTCCACTTCGAGGTGCTGCGCCAGTTCGGCGCGACGATCGAGAAGCGCGAGGGCGGCCAGTACCTGGAGGCCCCGCAGCGCCTGCGCGGCTGCAAGATCCGGCTGCCGTACCCGTCCGTCGGCTCGACCGAGCAGGTGCTCCTGACGGCCGTGCTGGCCGAGGGCGTCACCGAGCTGTCGAACGCCGCCGTGGAGCCGGAGATCGAGGACCTCATCTGCGTACTGCAGAAGATGGGCGCGATCATCTCCATGGACACCGACCGGACCATCCGGATCACCGGTGTCGACAAGCTCGACGGCTACACGCACCGCGCGCTCTCGGACCGCTTGGAGGCGGCCTCCTGGGCGTCCGCGGCGCTCGCCACCGAGGGCAACATCTATGTGCGCGGCGCGCAGCAGCGCTCGATGATGACGTTCCTGAACACGTTCCGCCGGGTCGGCGGCGCGTTCGAGGTCGACGACGAGGGCATCCGCTTCTGGCACCCGGGCGGCCCGCTCAACGCGATCGCGCTGGAGACGGACGTGCACCCCGGCTTCCAGACGGACTGGCAGCAGCCGCTGGTCGTGGCGCTGACGCAGGCCTCGGGCCTGTCGATCGTCCACGAGACGGTGTACGAGTCGCGCCTCGGCTTCACGTCCGCGCTGAACCAGATGGGCGCGCACATCCAGCTGTACCGCGAGTGCCTGGGCGGCTCCAACTGCCGTTTCGGCCAGCGCAACTTCCTGCACTCGGCGGTCGTCAGCGGCCCGACGAAGCTGCAGGGCGCGGACCTGGTCATCCCCGACCTGCGAGGCGGCTTCTCGTACCTGATCGCGGCACTCGCCGCGCAGGGCACGTCGCGGGTGCACGGCATCGACCTGATCAACCGCGGCTACGAGAACTTCATGGCCAAGCTGGTGGAGCTCGGCGCGAAGGTGGAACTGCCGGGCGGGGCGCTGGTCTAGCGACACCTGCCGCACACGCTGGAACGCCGGACGGGCCGAAAGGATTTCTTTCGGCCCGTCCGGCGTTCCAGGACACCCGGCGGCAGCCGCGAAAGGTCACAGCGAGCAGGGGCGGGTGAGGGAAACGCCTAAGGGCTGTCCCGTAATCCCTGGTGGATCAGCGCACGGCGTCAGATGCGGTGCATCGCAAGGCGGAGGGGCGTTCGCATACTGGACGTATTCGGGCGTTCCGACAACGCGGCGAGGTGCCGTAGCTGTCGTCGTGCGCCTGCCAGGGATTGCGGGACAGCCCTTAGCGCAGCGCCACCAGTACCGGATTCTCGTGCGGCGTCACCGTGCACCGCGCCCCCACGCCCAGCTCCCCCGCCTCCCAGCTCGGCAGATCCGCCTTGAAGGCGACCCCCGAGTCGGTGACCAGGTGCAGCCGGGTCGTCGCCCCGAGGAACGTCGCGACGCGTACCCCGGTCGCGTACGCGCCGGAGAGCGAGCCCTCCAGGTTGGCGAGGCTGTACACACTCGCGCCGGTCACCGGGTCGGTGACGACGAACGCGTTGTACGCCATGGTCCCGGCGGGCAGGCCGAAGCAGAGCGCGAGGAAGAGGAAGTACGGGACGACTGCGGGCCAGCGGTGCCGGCGCCCGCGGCGCACGGACCGGCCGCGGGGGCGGGCGGCGCCGAGGGTGGGGACGGCGCCGCCCTTCACCGCGTCGGCCTCGGCCACCGGGGCCGTGGGGGCGACTTGGTCGGTCATGCTCAGCTGACCGCCTTGCCCCAGCCCTGGACGACGGCCTCCTTGGCCTTCGCCTCCTGCTGCGGCGTCACGGTCTTGGGGGTGCCTTTGACCTCGGGGATCTTGGCGGCGGCGGCCTTGTCGGCGCTGCCGTCCTTGTCCATGACCTCGAACAGGGCGGGGCGGGAGAAGCCCTTGAGCCAGATGTTCTGGCCTTCGTTGCTGTAGATGAACTCCAGCCACAGGCGCGTGGCGGCCGGGTGCGGGGCGTGCTTGTTGACGCCCTGGTTGTAGTAGTTGGAGTACTGACCGTCCGAGGGGACGGTGACCTTCCAGTCGACGCCCTTGGCCTTGAGCTTCTCGCCGTACCCGAGGTTCAGGTAGTCCCAGTCGATCGAGATCGGTGTCTCGCCCTTCCGGATGGTGGCGAGGGTCGACTCGGCGGGGACGTAGTTGCCCTTCTCCTTGAGCTTCTTGAAGAAGTCGAGGCCGGGCTGGATGTCGTCGAGCGAGCCGCCGTTGGAGAGCGAGGCGGCGAAGACCGTGGCGAGCGCGGAGCTGGACTCGGTCGGGTTGCCGTTGAGGGCGACCTTGTTCTTGTACGCCGGGTCGAGCAGTTCCGCGAAGGTCTCGGGGCACTTCTTGACGGCCTTGGCGTCACAGCCGATGGAGACGTAGCCGCCGTAGTTGTTCAGGTACGAACCGTCGGGCTGCTTCTGCGCGGCGGGTATCTTGTCCCAGCCCTCGACCTTGTACGGGGCGAGGAGCTTCTGCGCCTTGGCGTTCTGCATGTACGCGGTGCCGAGGTCCAGCGCGTCGACGGCGCGGTCCTGGCCCTTGCGCTTGGCGGCAGCGTTCAGCGCCTGCTGGCTGCTGCCGCCGGGGTTCTCGTTGTTGACCTTGATCTTGTACTTCTTCTCGAAGGTCTCGATCATCTCGCCGTAGTTGGCCCAGTCGGGCGAGAGCGCGTAGACGTTCAGCTCGCCCTCCTTCTCGGCCGCGAGGGCGAGCTTGTCCATCCCGCCGAGGTCCGCGGCCGAGCTCGCCGTCGCGGCCTTGCTGCCGCCGCCGACGGCGTCGGGGGCCGAGCCACAACTGGTGGCCAGAGTGGCGGTCGCGAGTGCGGCCCCCACAAGGAGGAGCGAGCGGCTGGGGCGGGGCGAACGGGATGGGTGCACGTTGTACTCCTGGGTCCTCGGCCGGCCACCTGTATGTACAAGCCGACAGCACTAAGCCAGCGCAAACTAGCAGCACCCCACTGCTTCGACCAAGCATTCGCATCAATAAAACCCCAGGTCAAAAGCGTTATAGAGAGGGAGGTTTAAGGCTGGGGGAAGTGGCAAGAAGCAGACCTCCCGCCCTGGGGAGATGCATGATGCTGCGCACAGATGTCATGATGCAGCACCCCGCCCCACCAGCGGCGGGGAGCATGAGGAGCACAGTGACCCGACGGCACCAGCAGATCACCGAGGCCCTGCGCCACGCCATCGCCGACGGCCGGTACCCGGTGGGCGGCGCCCTGCCGTCGGAGTCCGAACTGGCCGCGCTGTACGACGTCTCGCGCGGTACGGTCCGGCACGCCATCGGCACCCTGCTCGACGCCGGGCTGATCGGCTCCCGGCAGGGCGCCAGGCACGTCGTCATGTCCACCGCGCCGAGCCAGAGCTTCAGCGAGCTGCGCAGCTTCGCGCAGTGGGCCAGGGCGGGCGGGCACGTCCCCGGCGGCCTGGTCCTGGACTCGGCGCGCGGCGCCGCGGACGGCGAGGAGGCGGCCCTGCTGCGGCTCGCGCCCGGCGATCCGGTGCTGCGCGTACGGCGACAGCGAACCCTCGACGGGGACCCGGTGCTGCTTGAGCGCACCGTGTACGCCGGCTGGGTCGCCGACGCGGTGGAGCGGCTGCCCGCCGACTGCGAGTCCGTGACGACGGCCCTGCGGGACTCCACCGGCCTGGTCTTCGCGCACGGCGAGCACCACCTGGACGCGGTGGCCGCGGGCACCGTGGACGCCAAGGAGCTCGGCGTCCGGCGCGGCAGCCCGCTGCTGCGGGTGCGCCGCACCACCACCAGCGGCGAAGGCCGCCCCGTGGAGACCTCGGACGACCGCTACCGGCCGGGCGCGGTGGTCTTCACCGTACGCAACTCCACCCGGGCCAACCCGCTGGCCCGCACCACCGCCGACTAACCCTTCCCGCACGTCAAGACCCCCTAGCGAACGTGAGCCGCACATGCCATCCCCCGCTCTGCCCGCCGCCCTGCTGTGCGACATGGACGGCACCCTCGTCGACACCGAGCACCAGTGGCTCGACGTCGTGGCCGCCCTGCTGCGCGAGCACGGCCTGCCCGCGGGCCCCGCGGAGCTGGCGCCCTTCGCGGGCGCCGCCGTCGGCAGCGCGGCCGGGCTGCTGGCCCGCGAGCACGGCGTGACCGGGACGGCCGAGCGGCTGGACCGGGACTTCACGGCCCGGGTCGCCGCCGGCATCACCATTCAGCCCGGCGCCCTGCGCCTCCTGGACCGGGCGGGGGAGCTGGGCATACCGGCGGCCCTGGTGACCGCGTCGGAGCGGCCGGTGGCCGATCTGGTGCTGGCCGCGCTGGGCGCGCACCGCTTCGCCGCCTCGGTGGCCTCAGGCGAGACGCCGCGCGGCAAGCCCCACCCGGACCCGTATCTGGCCGCCGCGGCGGCCCTGGGGGTGGATCCGGCGCTCTGCCTGGCCGTGGAGGACACCCCGACCGGCGCCACAGCCGCCCTGGCGGCGGGTTGCAGGCTGTTGGCGGTCCCTTCGGTGCCCGGCATCGCCTCGGGCCCCCGCACGGTCCTGGTGGCGTCCCTGACGGACGTGGATCTGGCCACCGTCTGAAACCCGGACGCGGGTCGCTCCGGCGTGCCGCGTCCGGGTCGTACGAACACAGGTCCTAGCGGCGCGAGTACGCCGAAGGGGGCGGGCATGCCGAAGGGGGCGTCCTCCCGGCGTGTTCCGGGTGGACGCCCCCTTCGGATGTGCCTAGGGGATTACTTGCCCTTGGCGGCTTCCTTGAGCTTGGAGCCCGCGGAGACCTTCACGCTGTAGCCGGCCGGGATCTGGATCGGGTCGCCGGTCTGCGGGTTACGAGCGGTGCGAGCGGCACGGTGGGTGCGCTCGAAGGTCAGGAAGCCGGGGATGGTGACCTTCTCGTCACCCTTGGCGACGATCTCGCCAACGGTCTCGGCGAGAGCGGCCAGAACGGCGTCGGCGTCCTTGCGGGTTACCTCGGCACGGTCGGCCAGGGCGGCCACCAGCTCACTGCGGTTCATGTTGTTACTCCCGTGTTCTTCTTGCCTGTGAGGCGTGAGATCGAAGCCGATGCTGCCAGGGCCCTCGGACAGTCCCCGGACCCGGGTCTGTCGTCAGACCCTCGCGCCCGAATATGCATCCTGCCCCCACCAGCGGCGGGAAAGCCAATCCGGCACCCTCCGGAGTCACACGAAAAGCGCCACTGCCTCGACGTGGTGACGCTCCGTCTGCTTCCGGAAGCGGACCGCAGGCTTCTGCGGGGGCCGGCGGGCTCTTTGCCCGCCACCCTAGAGGGGCCCACGGGGCCCCGCGTTCCGCGACGCGCCGGGCGTCAGACGGAAGGCTGCGCGGACGTGGGACCCGTCACAGCCTTTGCGGCCGTACGGACCGCTCCGGCGACCGCGCCCGCCACCTTGTCGTTGAAGACGGACGGAATGATGTAGTTCGGGTTGAGCTCGTCCTCGGAGACGACATCGGCGAGGGCGGTGGCCGCCGCCAGCATCATCTCCGTGTTGACGGTGCGGGAATGGGCGTCGAGGAGACCGCGGAAGACGCCCGGGAAGACCAGCACATTATTGATCTGGTTCGGGAAGTCCGAGCGCCCGGTGGCCACAACAGCCGCCGTCTGACGGGCGATCGCCGGGTCGACCTCGGGGTCGGGGTTCGCGAGCGCGAACACGATCGCACCGTCCGCCATCGCCGCGACGTCGTCCCCGTTGAGGACATTGGGGGCCGAGACGCCGATGAAGACGTCGGAGTCGACCACGGCCTCCTTGAGGGTGCCGCGTACGCCCTCCGGGTTGGTGTTGTCGGCGATCCAGCGCAGCGGCGACTCGGGCGCGGCGGCGACCAGGTCCTCGCGGTCCGCGTGCACGACACCGTGGATGTCGGCGACGACGGCATGCTTGACACCCGCGGCGATCAGCAGCTTCAGGATGGCCGTGCCCGCGGCACCGGCCCCGGACATGACGACCCGTACGTCACCGATGGACTTGCCGACCACCCGCAGCGCGTTGGTCAGTGAGGCGAGCACCACAATGGCCGTGCCGTGCTGGTCGTCGTGGAAGACCGGGATGTCGAGGGCCTCGCGCAGCCGTGCCTCGATCTCGAAGCAGCGGGGCGCCGAGATGTCCTCCAGGTTGATGCCCGCGAAGCCGGGGGCGATGGCCTTGACGACGGCGACGATCTCGTCGGTGTCCTGGGTGTCCAGGCAGATCGGCCAGGCGTCGATGCCGGCGAAGCGCTTGAAGAGCGCCGCCTTGCCCTCCATCACCGGCAGGGCTGCCATCGGGCCGATGTTGCCGAGGCCGAGCACCGCCGAGCCGTCCGTCACGACCGCGACGGAGTTGCGCTTGATGGTGAGGCGACGGGCGTCCTCGGGGTTCTCGGCGATCGCCATGCAGACCCTCGCCACACCCGGGGTGTAGATCATCGAGAGGTCGTCACGGTTGCGGATGGGGTGCTTGGACGACATCTCGATCTTGCCGCCGAGGTGCATCAGGAACGTACGGTCGGAGACCTTGCCCACCACCACGCCGACGATGCGGCGCAGTTCCTCGACGATCTCGTCGGCGTGCGACGTGGAGGAGGCCGCGATCGTGACGTCGATCCGCAGCTTCTCGTGGCCGGACGCGGTGACGTCGAGGCCGGTCACGGAGCCGCCGGAGGCTTCGACGGCCGTGGTGAGCTGACTGACCGCGGTCCCGCTCGCGGGGACCTCCAGTCGGACCGTCATCGAGTACGAGACGCTGGGCGCCGTTGCCATGGCCGACTTCCTCTGCTTTCACTCAGCTTCATTGCTACGCGGCCACGGCTGTTTGCCCGGCAACGCTTTCCGATGGTCGCACCTACCTGCCGGTAGCAGGTAATGCTCATTCTGCTTTCGGAAATTGTTTTCCACCATACGAGAGATGATCCGTCCAGCGGAACCCCGGACGTGCACCGGTCACTCAGAGGCACTCGGCGGGCACGCACCGCCTCGCCCCGGGCACGCAAAAGGCCCGCGCCACCCTGGGGTGACGCGGGCCTTTCTATGAAGTGGTGAGTGGCACCGACCCGCCATGCTCGCCTCGCGGCAAGTGGTCGCTCGAAGCGACGAAGGTTGGGCCCGGGGGCTTGGATCGAATCGGCGCCACACCCAGACTAACAAACCACCCCGGGAAGTGATTCCCGCATCGCGGATCGGCTCCGAATCAATCTCCCGGCCGGTCCCGCAGCAGGTCCGGCACCCCGTCCGCGTCGGGCCGGTCGCGCTCCTGCGACACCACCGTGAGCTGCTGCGTCGCGCGCGTCAGCGCCACGTAGAGCACCCGCAGACCCGCCGGGGACTCGTCCCCGATCTCGGCGGGCGATACCACGACCGTGGCGTCGTACTCCAGGCCCTTGGCCTCCAGGCTGCCGAGCGCCACGACCCGGCCGCCGAGCGGCGCCAGCCACTTGCGTGCCTGCGCGCGCCGGTTCATGGCGACGACGACACCCACGGTGCCGTCCACCCGGTCCAGGAGCCGCTGGGCCTCCTCACGGACCGTCCGGGCCAGGTCCTTGTCCCGTACGACCGCGAAGCGGGGCTCCACGCCCGTGGAGCGCACCGCGGACGGCGACTCCATGCCCGGCATCGCGCGCGCCAGGACCTTGGCCGCCAGCGCGGCGATCTCCGCCGGGTTGCGGTAGTTCACGGTGAGCGTGAACCCGCGGCGGGGGCGCGAGCCGAGCGCCTCGTCGCGGGCCTCGGCCGCCTCCTCCGGGTCGGACCACGAGGACTGCGCCGCGTCGCCGACGATCGTCCAGGTGGCGGTCCGGCCGCGGCGGCCGACCATCCGCCACTGCATGGGCGTGAGGTCCTGCGCCTCGTCGACGATGACGTGCGCGTACTCCGTGCGCTCCAGGGCCAGGCGTTCGGCCCGCTCCCGCTGGGTCTCCTCGCGCTGCGGCATCAGCTCCTCAAGGCCGGTGAGCTGGTCCAGCGGGTCGTACTCGCGCTTGCGCCTGGGCCGGGCCGGAGTGCCGAGCAGCAGCTCCAGCTCGTCGAGCATCGCCACGTCGTGGACCGACAGGGGACCCTTGCCGTCGGCGTCCAGCCGACCCAGCGAACGGGCCAGCTGCCGGATCTCGCGCGTGGACAGGATGCGGCGGGCCCAGCGGCCCAGCTGCCGCTCGTCGCCCATCGCGGCGAGCACCCGGCGCGGGGTGAGCTCGGGCCACCAGGCGTTCAGGAAGTCGATGAACGCGGTCTCCGTGGAGACGTCCTCGTCGAAGCCCGAGCGCAGCTCCGCGGCCAGCTCGTGGTCGGACCGCTGGTACTCGGCGGCGCGGTGGCGCCCGCTGGACTTGGACCACAGCCCGTCGAGGAGCAGCTTGCGCGCCCGTGGGCGCAGCAGGTTGACGGGCGTGGTGGCGCCGAGCACGGACTGCCGGATGCGGTCCAGGTCACCGGCGTCCAGCTCGACGCGGGCGCCGAAGGCGACGACCCGCAGCAGGGTGGGCGTGACGGCGCCGGGCTCCTGCTCCTCCTCGTCGCCGAAGGGAAGCTGCCCCTCCTGCCCGGTGACGGCCGTCGCGGGGAGCTCCAGGGCGCCCCTGGCGGCCTTCCGGAGCACCTTCAGCATCCGCGACGAGCCCTTGACGCGGGCGATGTTCGGTTCGTCGTACGTCGTGGCCTCGGCCCCGTCGACCAGCGAGCCCACCGCGCGGATCGCGACCTGGCCCTCCTCGCCCAGCGAGGGCAGCACGCCCTCGGTGTACGCGACGAGCAGCGGCGTGGGCGAGACGACGAGGATGCCGCCCGCGTAGCGCCGCCTGTCCTGGTAGAGGAGGTACGCGGCGCGGTGCAGTGCCACGGCGGTCTTGCCGGTGCCGGGGCCGCCGGAGACCTCGGTGACCGAGGCGGCCGGGGCCCGGATCACCATGTCCTGCTCGGCCTGGATGGACGAGACGATGTCGCGCATGGTGTGGCTGCGGGCCTGTCCCAGTGCGGCCATCAGGGCGCCGTCGCCGATGACGGGCAGCGCGGCGCCGTCCAGCGTCGCGGTCAGCTCGGGGCGCATCAGGTCGTCCTCGACCCCGAGCACCTTGCGGCCCTTGGAGCGGATGACCCGGCGCCGTACGACCCGCCCCGGGCTCTTGGGCGTGGACCGGTAGAAGGGCGCGGCGGCCGGCGCGCGCCAGTCGATGACCAGCGGGCTGTAGTCCGAGTCGAGTACGCCGATGCGCCCGATGTGCAGCGTCTCGGCGATGTCTGCCGTGTTGTCGGGGCGTACCGCGTCGTCGGCCGTGTCGACCGACGTGAACGCACCGTCCGGGCCCTTCTGCCCGTCCTTCCCGCGCAGCAGGTCGATGCGTCCGAAGAGGAAATCCTCGAACTCGTTATTGAGCCGGTTGAGGTGAATTCCGGCGCGGAAGACCTGCGCGTCGCGTTCCGCGAGTGCGCCGGGCGTGCCGACCTGGCCGCGCTGGGCGGCGTCGTTCATGAGGAACTCCGCCTCGTGGATCTTCTCCTCAAGACGGCGGTACACCTGGTTCAGATGTGCTTGTTCGACACCGATCTCGCGTTCGCGTACCGGTTCCACAGCGGAATCGGCTACGGAATCAACGGAATCGACAGCGGCATCCTGTACGGCCACCGAGGCCCCCTTCTGACGTGCTGCGAGCAGCCGTCAACCGTACGCGAAGGGAGCCCCGGTCTGCACCTGTCAGAACCGGCGCAATGGATGGTTATGTCAGGCTTCGACCTCGACGAGCCGCTTCCCGTCGAACGTGCGCACCTCGAAGTGGTCGATGTCGTTACGGTCCATGGCCGCGCCGCCGTGGACATACAGCGGGCTCTTCGCGGCCTCGTTGGTGCTGTCCGGGATGCCGTAGCCCCACTTGGGGACGGCCCAGGTGGTCACCGTCTCCTCCTCGCCGCTCTTCGAGACGGCGATGAGGCTGCACTTCAGCGGGCCCTTCACATTTTTGAGCTCAAGGACCGTGTGAGTGCCCCAGCCCTTCTTCTCCAGACCGACGGTCGCGCTGACCTTCGTGGTGGCGTCGGTCGCGTCGACCTTCTCCTCCATGTGGTTGAAGAAGGCGTCCTCGGCGGGGCTGGTGGGGTGCGGTCCCGCGACGTTGTCGCGCCCGACGTCGTCGCCCGACGTCGTCACGATCGCGACCGTGGGACCGCCGACGACCAGCACGGCCGCGGCCGCCACCAGATACATCCCGCGTCGTTTCCGCCGGGCGCGTCCCGCCGCGACCTCACCGGTGAGCCGGTCGAGGAGCTGCGGGCTCGGCGGGGTGACACGTGCGGGTGGGCCCGGGTATTCGGCGAGCGCGGCGAACATCGGCTCCATGCCCGCGAACTCGTCCAGCTGAGAGGCGCAGAACTCGCAGCCCGCCAGATGCCTCTCGAAGGCGGTGGCGTCCGCGTCGTCCAGGATGCCCAGCACATATGCGCCGACGGCATCATGCTCGGAGTGCCGGTCCTGCGTGGTCATGCCGTCACCCCTCGTTCCTCAAGCGCCAGCTTCATCGAGCGCAATGCGTAGAAGACTCGGGATCTGACCGTCCCGCTGGGTATGCCGAGGACCTCGGCCGCCTCATTCACCGTACGTCCTCGGAAGTACGTCTCGACAAGTGCTTCCCGGTGAGCGGGGGTCAAATCATCGAGAGCGTCGGAGAGGGTCATCAGCCACAGCGCTTTGTCGATCTCGTCCTCCGCGGGCATGACTTCCAGTGGCGACGGATCGACCTCCTGCGGCCGGGCCTGCCTGCTGCGGTGGGCGTCGATGACGATGCGCCGGGCGACCGTCACCAGCCAGGGTCGTACGGAGCCGGTGGCCCGGTTGAGCTGTCCGGCGTTCTTCCACGCGCGGATGAGCGTCTCCTGCACCACGTCCTCGGCACGCTGGCGGTCGCCGGCCACCAGGCGCAGTACGTAGGCGAGCAACGGTCCGGCATGTTCGCGATAAAGGGCACGCATCAGCTCCTCGTCGGGAGTCGGCCCTTCGGCGCGCGGTCCCACACTTCGATGTCGTGCCCTGGGCGGGCGGTCATCGGCCACGGCCGCATCCTTGCGCACACGAACCTCCTGGTCGAGACCCTGGCTGGCTCCCTCTCCCATCACTACGGGCCCGTGCGTCGATCCACTCAAAACAATTTCAAGATCTTTTACGAAGCGGTGGTCAGGCCCGTGCCGCGACGGCCCGACGGCGGTGGCGCGCGACCCGCTCCCGGTTGCCGCACACCTCGCTGGAGCACCAGCGCCTGCGCCGCCCGCGGGAGGTGTCCAGGTACAGGCGGTGGCAGTTGTCGCCCTCGCACTGGCGCAGCCTGGCACGTGCCCCGGGGTCGGTCAGCAGATCCACGGTGTCCCGGGCGACGGCGGCCAGCAGCGCCGCGCACTCGGGGGCGCCACTGAGCACCCGGACGAGGGAGCCGTCCGCCGCGCGCACGGCCCGGATGCCGGGCGGCGGTTCGGCGGCGAGCGCGTTGACGTGGTCGAGGGCGCGCGGGGCGGTGCGTCCGCCGAGTTCGGCGCGTACCAACTCCGCGACGCAGGCGCGCGCTTCGGTGAACCGGCGCACCCACTGGGCGTCCACGGCGCCGAGCGCGGAGCCGGGGGGCACGAGGCCGGCGCCGACGAGCCATTCCCCGAGCCGCCCGCTGCCGTCGAGTTGCTCGTCCTGGGGCGCCGCGGTCGCCACCAGGTCCAGACAGAGCCGTCCGGAGTCGAACCGCAATGCGCAGGAGCCCGTGGCCGCCGTCATGCGCGTGTCACCGCCTCGGGGGTTACCGGTGGGTGTCGTCCCACCCAGAGTGCCCGGCCGCGCCACAAGCCGGAACCCCTCCCACCGCTCCGCTTTCGGCCCCTCAGCCGGCTGAGTACTTCGTGCTGGCCCGCGTGTCGGCCTGGGTGTCCGCCGCCGGGTCGAGCGCCAGCCGGTAGCCGCGCTTGACGACGGTGTGGATGAGTTTGGGGACACCGAGGGAGACACGCAGCCTGGCCATCGCCGTCTCGACGGCGTGCTCGTCCTTGCCGGATCCCGGCAGGGCGCGCAGCAGGTCCGCGCGGGAGACGACCCAGCCGGGGCGACGGGCCAGGGCCCGCAGCAGGGCCATGCCCGCGGGCGGCACGGGGCGCAGCTCACCGTCGAGCACCACGGCGTGGCCGCGGATCTCGAAGCTGTGGCCGGCGACGGGCAACGCACGGGCGCGGGCGGGCAGTTCGCGGCAGAGGGCCTGGACGAGCGGGCCGAGCCTGAAGCGCTCGGGCTGGACCGTGTCGATGGAGTGCGCCTGGAGCGGCAGCGCGGTGACCGGCCCCACGCAGACCACCAGGACGTCGTGCCGGAGGGCGGCGAGCACCTCGTCCAGCAGGCCCCGGTCCTCGGACCGCGACAGCAGGGATGCGGCGGCCGGGGCGCTGGTGAAGGTCAGGGCGTCCAGGCCGCGCGCGACGGTCACATCGATGAGGCGGTCGAGCGGCGCGATGTCCTGCGGCGGCATCCAGCGGTACACGGGAACGCCGACGACCTCGGCGCCCGCGTCGCGCAGCGCCTCGATGAAGCCCGGCAGGGGTTCGCCGTGCAGCTGGATAGCGATCCGGCGGCCCTCGACCCCCTGGGTCAGCAGCCGGTCGAGCACCTCGGCCATGGACTCCGAGGCCGGGGACCACTCCTCGGTGAGGCCCGCCGCGCGGACGGCGCCCTTGACCTTGGGCCCGCGGGCCAGGAGTTCGCTGTCGCGCAGCCGGCCGAGGAGGGCCTCGCCGACGCCCCAGCCCTCGGCCGCCGCCATCCACCCGCGAAAGCCGATCCCGGTCGTGGCGATCACCACGTCGGGCGCGGCGTCGATCAGCTCCTTCGTCGCGGCGAGCAGCTCGCTGTCGTCCTCGACCGGGACGATCCGCAGCGCCGGGGCGTGCAGGACGGCCGCGCCGCGCCGGGTCAGCAGCGCGCCCAGTTCCTCGGCGCGCCTCGCCGCCGTGACGCCGACGGTGAAGCCGGCGAGGGGCCCGTGGGCTTCGTGTTCTTCGGGTGTGGCGGACATTGGGGTACCCGACTCTCGTCCCGCTCTGCTGGTGGTGCGGACAACCGAGCCTGCCAACAACACGTGACGGGCTCGGTTCCCCAGTATTTCCCACCCGTTACGGACCAAGGGGGTGTCCGCCGGACACCCCCTTGTCCATCACACCTCCGCATAGGTGAGCTGCGGCTTCGCCGGCACGTCGGCGGGCCGGCGAAGGTATACCGCCCAGGTGACGGCGAAGCACGCGGCGTAGAAGGCGAGGAAGCAGCCGAAGGCCGCTGTGCCGGTCCCCGCGCTCTGGAAGGACTGCCGGAAGGCGAGGTTGATGCCGAGCCCGCCGAGCGCGCCCACGGCCCCGATGAGCCCCATGGAGGCCCCGGAGAGCCGCCGCCCGTACGCCGCGGCCGCCTCGCCCGTCATGCCCTGCGCGAGCGCCTTGGCCTGGAAGATCGCGGGGATCATCTTGTACGTCGAGCCGTTGCCGAGCCCGGTCAGGACGAACAGCGCGGTGAAGCCGGCCAGGAACACCGGCAGCGACTCCGTCATGGACGCGTAGACGACGACGGAGGTCGCGCCCGCCATCGCGGCGAAGTTCCACAGGGTGATGCGGGCGCCGCCGTAGCGGTCGGCGAGCATGCCGCCGACGGGCCTGATCAGTGAGCCGAGCAGCGGCCCGACGAAGGTGAGCGAGGCGGCCTGGAGCGGGGTGCGGCCGAACTGGGTCTGGAGGACCAGGCCGAAGGCGAAGCTGTAGCCGATGAAGGAGCCGAAGGTACCGACGTACAGGAACGCCATGATCCAGGTGTGCGGATCGCGGGCGGCGGCCTTCGCGGCCCCGGCGTCGTTGCGTACGGGCGCCAGATTGTCCATCCGCAGCGCGGCGCACCCGGCCGCGACCAGGATCAGCGGCAGATAGAGACCGAGCAGGATCCGGGGATGGCCTGCCCCGGCCACGCCGATGACCAGCAGCCCGACGAGCTGCACGACGGGTACGCCGATGTTGCCGCCGCCCGCGTTGAGGCCGAGCGCCCAGCCCTTCTTGCGCAGCGGGAAGAAGGAGTTGATGTTGGTCATGGAGGACGCGAAGTTGCCGCCGCCGACCCCGGTGAGGGCCGCGACCAGCAGGAAGGTGCTGTACGAGGTTCCCGGCTCCATCACCGCGTACGCCGCCCCGGTCGGCAGCAGCAGCAACAGGGCGCTGAAGACGGTCCAGTTGCGTCCGCCGAAGCGGGCGACGGCGAAGGTGTACGGGACCCGGACGACGGCGCCGACCAGGGTGGCCGTGCCGATCAGGAAGAACTTCCCGGCCGGGTCGACGCCGTACTCGGGCCCCATGAAGAGCACCATCACCGACCACAGGGTCCAGATGGAGAACCCGATGTGCTCGGAGAGCACGGAGTAGAGCAGATTGCGCCGGGCGATCCGCTCTCCCGTGTTCCGCCAGAAGGTGTCGTCCTCCGGATCCCACTCTTCGATCCACCGGCCTGCCATGACGCGCCTCCACGGGTATCGGGTCGTGGGAGTGACGCTAGGGACGGCGGATTTCAGGCCCGTGGCCGCAGGTGACCGGGGCGAAACCTTGCTCTCACCCGGCGGTCAGCGCCGGTGTGAGCGCGCACGCGCGCGGTCCGTCCGGCCGCGCTTGCGGCCGTCCGGCCACAGCCGCGGCCCGCGTTGGGCCGCGACGTCTTCCAGCCACCCCACCGCGACGATCATCAGGGCGATCAGCGGCCAGACGGTGATCACCATCAGCACCGTGTACCAGTCCTCGATCAGGGGGGAGTACGTCGGGTCGACGCCCGGGATCTCGAAGAGGAGATCTATGACGGAGATCGTCGCCAGTATCAGCAGGTTGTGCCAGAGGTAGATCGTCACCGCGCGGTTGTTGGCGAGGGTGATCAGCGGGTCGAACCTGGCGAGCCTGCGCGGGAGTTCCTGCCAGGACGGGGAGTACTGGAGGAGGATCACGCAGAATCCGAACGACCAGGCGGCCTGGGCGAGCGGGATGTCGTTGAGGTCCCAGCCGTCCACGGTGAGATGCCCCGAGGCCCACCACAGGCCGAAGGCCATCACCATCGCGGACACCGACACCGTGAGGTAGCGCGGGACCTTCTGGAACATGCCGTCGTGGTGGGCGAAGCCGAGGATCCAGCAGGAGCCGTAGACCGCGAAGTCACCGATGGCATTGCCGGCTTCACCGGGGATCGTCACCAGTCCGGTGCCGATGACCGCGGTGGCCCCGAGCGGGGCGAGCAGCGTCACCCACGGCAGCCTGCGGAACGCCCACAGCAGCACGGGCGAGGCGATGACGAACCACAGATAGGTGCGGATGTACCAGAGCGGCCCGACGGCCTGACCCGCCCAGGTGGATTCGAACACGCCGGCCTGGTCGCCGCTGTGCCAGGGGTACGGCGGGGCGCCGACCGGGAAGATGAAGTTGGCCAGCTTCAGGAACCACCAGACCCCCTCCTCCTTCACCGGCTCCCAGCCGAGGTAGAACATCATCGGCAGCACGACGACGCCGAAGGCCCACATGGGCGGCAGCAGCCGCCGGATCCGGCCGCGGATGACGCCGGCGGCGGGCCGCTTGAGCGAGCGCGCCATCAGTGAGCCGGCGAGCGCGAACATCACGCCCATGGACGGGAAGAGCAGCGTCAGCCAGGCCCAGCCGAAGACGTGGTAGACGACGACGCGCAGCAGCGCGACGGCGCGCAGCACGTCGAGGTAGCGGTCCCGGCCGGGACGGGCCGGGGCCGCCGGGGCGCCGACGGCCCCGGGCGGCGCGGCGAGCGTGCCGGTCGTACCGGGTGGCTGCGTGGAGGCAGGGGAAAAGCCGGGGGTCATGCGACGGGCCTCTTCTCGGTCCTGCGCTGCCGCTGGCTCGGAATGGAGCCGGGTGCCTCGACCACACCGGTACGGCGCAGCTTCTGCCAGCGCAGCCGGCCGCCGGTCAGCGCGGTGATCCAGGACTGGAGCAGGACGACGTACATCAACTGGCGGTAGAGGATCTGCTGGAGCGGCAGCGAGATCAGGTGGATCATGCGCTCGCGGTCGAGCCTGAAGGCGTAAGCGGCGCAGACGGCCTGCACGGCGAGGACGCCGAGCCAGGCCACGACGGTCTGCTGGGTGGGGCCGAAGACCAGTCCGTACAGCAGGAATACGTCGATGAGCGGGGCCAGCAGCGGGAAGAGCACCATGAAGAGCGAGACCAGCGGCAGGCCGACCCGTCCGAAGCGTCCCGACGGGCCGCGTTCGACGACGGCGCGGCGGTGCTTCCAGAGCGCCTGCATGGTGCCGTAGCTCCAGCGGTAGCGCTGGGACCACAACTGCTGCACGGTCTCCGGTGCCTCGGTCCAGGCGCGGGCCTTCTCCGCGTAGACGACGCGCCAGCCGTCGCGGTGCAGGGCCATGGTGACGTCGGTGTCCTCGGCGAGGGTGTCCTCGCTCATGCCGCCGAAGCGCTGCAGGGCGTCGGCCCGGAACGCGCCGACCGCGCCGGGGATCGTCGGCATGCAGCCGAGCAGGTCGTACATGCGGCGGTCGAGGTTGAAGCCCATCACGTACTCGATGTGCTGCCAGGCGCCGATCAGGGAGTCGCGGTTGCCGACCTTGGCGTTGCCCGCGACCGCGCCGACCCGTGGGTCGCCGAACGGCTGGACCAGCTCGCGGACGGTGGCCGGCTCGAAGACGGTGTCGCCGTCCATCATCACGACGATGTCGTAACGGGCGTGCGCGAGACCGTTGTTGAGTGCGGCGGGTTTGCCGGAGTTCGGCTGGCGTACGACGCGTACGTTCGGCAGGCCCAGCCCCTCGACGATGTCGGCGGTGCCGTCCGAGGAGCCGTCATCGATGACGATGACCTCGATGGGGTGCTCGCCGGCCATCAGTGAGCGCACCGTGTTGGCGATGCATTCGCGCTCGTTGTACGCCGGGACCAGCACCGAAACCGGCCGGGTGACCGGCGGACCCCAGCTGAAGTCGCGCCTGCGGACCTTGCGGGCGTGCAGGAAGGACAGCAGGAGCATCATGCCGAAGCGGGCCATGACCAGCACGCCGATGACGGCCAGGCCGATGACGAGCACGCCGGTGGTCGTCTCGGAGACGCCCACGGCGTAGACCCACGCCTTGCCCTTCCACAGCTCGGGGCCGGTGACCGGGGTGTGCGCCGAGCGGGCGCCGAGTGCCCCCGTCAGGTGGGTGAAGGTGTAGCCGCGCTCCTGCATCGCGGGCAGGAAGCGGTCGAGGGCCGCGACGGTCTGCGAGCGGTCGCCGCCGGAGTCGTGCATGAGCACGATCGAGCCCTCGGTGCCCTTGGGTGTGGCGCGCTCGATGATCGCCTCGACGCCGGGGCGCTTCCAGTCCTCGCTGTCGGTGTTGTTGAACGCCGTGATGTAGCCGCGGCTGCCGATGTACTGGGTGACCGGCCAGGACTTGTCGTCGAGGGCGTCTGAGAACGAGGAGTAGGGCGGCCGGAAGAGGGAGGTGCGGATGTCGGCGGCGCCCGCGATGGCCAGCTGGTTCTGGGTGAGCTCCCAGTCGATGCGGGACTTCGACTGGTAGGAGAGATCGGGGTGGTTGAAGGTGTGCAGCCCGACCTCGTGGCCCTCCCGCACCATGCGCTCGACCAGGCCGGGGTGGCGCGAGGCCATGGTGCCGGTGACGAAGAAGACGCCGTGCGCCTTGTACTGCTTGAGCTTGTCGAGGACCTTGGGCGTCCACTTCGGGTCGGGCCCGTCATCGAAGGTCAGCACGAGCTGGCGCGCGGGGATGCTCAGCGCCTTGGGCGCCTTCGCGTTGCGCGCGTCGATGACCGGGCCGCCCGCGAGGATGTTCTCGGGGACCTGGCCGACGGGCGCCGGGGGGCGGACCCGGTGGTCGGCGAGGATCTCGCTGTGTACGTAGCCGCGCAGCATCAGCATCGCGAGCAACGCGACCAGGAGGAGCGAGGGCAGCAGATACCGCATGGGGATGGGGCGCCGTACGGTGCGCCGGGTGCGACGGGCGCGGGTGGCGCGCCTGCCCTGGGGAGCGCCCTGGGTTGCCATTTCTGTTACGGGCCTTTCAGGGCGAGTTGAGCGCTGGTGCCGCCCGCGGCGGGGTCCGGGTCCGCGGTGCCGGGGTCCGTGCCGCCGGTGCCGCCCGTACCGCCGGTGGCGGTGCCCGGGTCGGTGCCGGGGTCCGGGTCGGGAGCGGGATCCGGGTCGGGAGCGGGGTCCGTACCCGGGTCGGTACCACCGGTGCCGGTGCCGGGCCCGGGGGCGGTGCCACCGGTGGCGGTGCCCGGGTCGGCACCCGGATCGACGGCCGGCGGCGGGGCGTCGCGGTTCGGGGGCCCTGTGTTCCCCGAGGCCCCGGCGCCCGGCCGGGACGCGGCGGGCGCACCGCTCGCGCCCTTGCCCGGGGGCGGCAGCGGATCGGTGCCGGCCGGGCCCGTGGGGCTCACGCCGGTCGTCGCACCCGGGGCCGCCCCCGAGGGCAGCGGGTCGGCTTCGGGAACCGGAGCTGTCTCGGCGGTGTCCGCCTTCTGCTTCTCGTCGGCGAGCCCGGGTATCGGAAGCCAGGGCGCCTTTGAGGTGCCGCCCATCAGGGCGGCGACGAGGGTGATCGCGTAGCAGGCGCAGGCGGTCGCGAGCACCCAGCCGACCCGCCGGAACTTCTTGCTCCTGCGGCCGCTCTCGTCGACGAACACCGGCCCGTCGGAGCCCTCTTGGGCTCCTGACACTGTCGTCGGGTCCACCTTCGGATCCGCCGCCATCCGCCCGAGGCCGTCCAGCTGGACAGTCATCTCGTTCGGATCATGAGTACGCCCGTCCAGGGCACTTTCACGCCAAAATTCCATAGCTATACACACGCCCCCACAGGAAAAAATGATGCGGGGTGCGCACACGACTGCCCGAGAATCTGCCGTCGGACCAGGCCCCCACCCACTCCGAGCGCCCTCCGCCACCACACCCGGGCCATGAATGTAGCGCACCCCCGGGAACAGGCGGACTGCCGTGTCACTTGTTGTTGAGGTTCAGTGACAAACAACATCGGGCCGTCACCTGGAGGTAGCCACTTCACGCCACTTGAGCCCCTCCAGTGGCCCGGATATCGCACCTTCTGATGCATAAAAGGCGATATACCGCCGCCCTTTTCGCCACCCGGGTGATATCGGCTACAGCGGCCCGGGATCGATCACCGACCGACGCGTCGCCCTTCGCGGCGACCGGTTCGACGCTCCCCGCGACCGGTCGTTACCGGTTTCGTATCACTCGGCCCGACCCCCTGGACACCTCGGGACCCCGGACACGGCGGCACCGGTTCGACGCCTCGCCGCGCGAAGGAGAGGCGGTCACCTGGGCATCATTCGCTTGGCTGGATAACTCCCCCACACGCAGGACACCTCCCCCGGCCGGGCGCGAACGCGGACCGGTGCGCAGGTGGACCCGGTACGCACCCGGACAAGACAAAGGCCCCGCTGCCTTGACGGCAGCGGGGCCTGAGCCTCACATGGGAATTGTGGAGATGGCGGGAATCGAACCCGCGTCCAACGGTGCAGAACCAGGGCTTCTCCGAGTGCAGTCCGCTTCGCTTTTCTCGGCCCCGGAGATCACACGGACAAGTCTCCGACGGGCTCAGTCACTGTTTGATTTCCCACCCGATCCCGTGACCGGACCGAGTGGTTTAGTTCCCTTGATGATGCCAGGATCCAGGTCGGGAACACCCCTGGGCTGACACTTCACGCAGTCGCTACTTAGGCAGCGAGGGCGAAGGAATCGCGCTTGGAATCGGCGATTATAGTTTGCGACATATGGTTAACGAGATCATTGCCGCTTCCTCGACTCGCTTCCCCTGCCTCGACATCCGCTGTCGAAACCGATCATCCCCATGTTGATTTTTCAAGGTGGTGCTTGTGGTGCCGCACCCCACCAGTGGTGGTGTGCAGTGCCCATCGTACGTGACCAACGCACGACGGGGCCAGCGCATTCCTGACCGGCCCGGCGTGGGCTCGGTCGGTCAGCTCCGCTCCTTGCGCTTCACCGCCGAGATCGCGCGGTTCGTCTCACGCAGATCCTGCTTCTCGCGCAGCGTCTGACGCTTGTCGTACTCCTTCTTGCCCTTGGCCAGCGCGATCTCGATCTTGGCCCGGCCGTCCTTGAAATACATCGCGAGCGGCACGATCGTGTGGCCGGTCTCCTGCGACTTCGCCGCGAGCTTGTCGATCTCGATCCGGTTCAGCAGGAGCTTGCGCTTGCGGCGCGCGGAGTGGTTGGTCCAGGTCCCCTGGGTGTACTCGGGTACGTGGATGTTGTGCAGCCACGCCTCGTTGCCCTCCAGCTGCACGAAGCCGTCCACCAGCGAGGCGCGCCCCTGCCGCAGGGACTTCACCTCGGTGCCGGTCAAGACCATGCCGGCCTCGTAGGTGTCGATGATGAGGTAGTCGTGTCGCGCCTTCTTGTTCTGCGCGATCATCTTGCGCCCTTGTTCCTTAGCCATAGTGCGACCATTTTCGCACTAAGACCCTCCCCCGAGGCCACTCAATACTGTCTGGGCCCTCTGCTGGGCCTTCTCGCTCACCGAAAGGTCCGGGCTGATGCCCCGGCCGTCGACGCTGCGGCCCGCCGGAGTGCGGTAATGGCCCACGGTCAGCTCGGCGACCGAACCGTCGGGCAGCCGGCTCGGCATCTGGACCGAGCCCTTGCCGAAGGTGCGTGATCCCACGGTGACCGCGCGACCCCGGTCCTGGAGCGCTCCCGTGACGAGCTCCGCGGCGCTCATCGTGCCGCCGTCGACGAGCGCGACAACGGGCCTTTCGGTGTCCCCGCCCGGCTCCGCGTACAGGGCGCGCTGCTCACCGTGCACGTCGTAGGTGGCGACCAGGCCACCGTCGAGGAAGGCGGAGGCCGCGGTGACGGCCTCGGTGACCAGTCCGCCGCCGTTGCCGCGCAGGTCCAGGAGGAGGCCATGGTCCCGCGGAGCCTTCTTCACCGCCTCGCGCACCTGCTCGCCCGAGCCCTTGGTGAAGGACGCCACCTTGATGAGCGTCGCGCCGTGCGCGAGCCGCTCGACCGTGACGGCCTCGGTGTCCAGCCGGGCCCGCTGCACGGTCTCGCTCCACGCGCGCGTGGAGCGCTGGAGGCCGAGCGCGACCCAGGTGCCCGGCTTCGCCGCCTTCTTCCCGCGCAGCAGCTTCACGACCTCGGTGACGGGGCGCTTCTCGACCCGGTGGCCGTCGATCGTGCGGAGTTGGTCGCCCGCCCTGACCCCGGCCCGCTCGGCGGGTCCGCCGGGCTGCACCCGGGACACCTCGATACGGCCTTCGCGGGTGCGCTTGACCCACAGCCCCACGCCCGTGTACTCGCCGTCGAGGGCCTGCTCGAACTCCTCGTACTCGCCGGAGTCGTACACCGCGCCCCAGCGGTCCCCGCTGCGGCTGACGACCTCCTGGGCCGCCTCCTTGCCGGACTTTCCGTCGGCCATCGCCTCGGCCGCGGCGTCGGCGACCGCTTCGCGGTCCGCTGTCGCGGCGACCGAGCGGGAGGCGGGGTGCCGGTCAGGGGGCTGCTTTTCGTCGACGCGCTCCCAGGAGCCAGTGGCGACCGCGGTGGCGAGGACGGTGGCAAAGACCAATGTCAGGGCCGCCCCGCGGCGGATCCCACGGGGTTGGAGGCTGTCTTCCGGGCCCTGCATGCCGACGAGTCTAGGACAAGCGGAGGGCGCCGTACGAGCTGATGCTCGGACGGCGCCCGGGGCTCATGTCACACCTTCAGGTACTTGCGCAGCGCCACAAAGCCCGCGAGTGCGGGCATCAGCAGGGCGATGGCGAGCACCAGCGGCAGCTTCGCGAGGACCGCGTCCCAGCCGATGAAGTTGACGAGAGTCAGCTTGTCGGCCAGCGCGAGACCGTGGTCGATCAGGAAGTACCGCCCCGCGAGCAGCATGCCGCAGGCGAATACGCCGCCGATCAGGCCGGCGAACGCGGCCTCCATGATGAACGGCATCTGGATGTAGAAGCTGGACGCGCCGACGAGCCGCATGATCCCTGTTTCACGCCGTCGGCTGAAGGCCGAAACGCGCACGGTGTTGACGATCAGCATCAGCGCGATGACAAGCATGAGGGCCATCACGCAGAGCGCGGCCACATTCATGCCGTTCATCAGTTCGAAGAGGTTGTCGAGGATGCCGCGTTGATCCTGGACGGACTGCACGCCGTCCCGGCCCGCGAACGCGGTCGCGACCACCTTGTACTTCTCCGGGTCCTCCAGCTTGACGCGGAAGGACTCCTGCATCTGGTCCGGGGTGATGGTGTCGGCCATCGAGGAGTCCCCGAACTGCTCCTTGTAGTGCTTGAACGCCTGGTCGGCCGACTCGTAGTCGACCTTCTTGACGATGTCCATCTTGTCGAGGTCAGACTTGACCTGCGCCTTCTGCTCGGTGGTGACCGCTCCCTTGGCGCACTTGGGGATGGTCTCCGCGTCGTTCTTGTTGCAGAAGAAGATCGAGACATTGACCTTGTCGTACCAGAAGCCCTTCATCGTGCTCACCTGCTCGCGCATGAGCAGCGCGCCCCCGAAGAGGGCGAGGGAGAGAGCGACAGAGATGACTACTGCGAAGGTCATCGTGAGGTTACGACGGAGACCGACGCCAATCTCCGACAGGACGAACTGGGCGCGCATGGCGTCCTTTCAGTGCTGGTATCCGTAGACGCCCCGAGACTGGTCGCGCACGAGGCGGCCCTTCTCGAGTTCGATGACGCGCTTGCGCATCTGGTCGACGATCTGCTGGTCGTGGGTCGCCATCACCACAGTGGTGCCGGTGCGGTTGATGCGGTCCAGCAGCTTCATGATGCCGACGGAGGTCTGCGGGTCGAGATTTCCGGTCGGCTCGTCCGCGATCAGCAGCATCGGCCGGTTGACGAAGGCCCTGGCGATCGCCACCCGTTGCTGCTCACCACCCGAGAGCTGACCGGGCATCCGGTCCTCCTTGCCGCCGAGACCGACGAGATCGAGGACCTGCGGTACGGACTTGCGGATCTCTCCGCGCGACTTGCCGATGACTTCCTGCGCGAACGCGACGTTCTCCCCGACGGTCTTGTTGGGGAGCAGGCGGAAGTCCTGGAAGACGGTGCCCAGCTGGCGGCGCATGCTCGGCACCTTCCAGTTGGACAGGCGCGCGAGGTCCTTGCCCAGGACGTGCACCATGCCGTGGCTGGCGCGCTCCTCGCGCAGCAACAGCCGCAGGAAAGTGGACTTACCCGAGCCTGAGGAGCCCACGAGGAAGACGAATTCGCCCTTCGCGACCTCCAGGGAAACATCCCTGAGGGCGGGGCGGTTCTGCTTCGGGTAAGTCTTGGAGACATTGTCGAATCGGATCACGGGTGCACCACGGTCGCCGGGAGTAGGTGAGCGTGACCATACGCGACCCGGACGGGCCCGCGCAGTCGGCGTCCCGGGATGGGCGTTTTATCACGGATCTACGCACGGTCCCGGCTACTTACCGGGCACAAGCGAGCGGTCTTACCCCGGTGGGACGCGCCGGAACGTGTGGGAGCTGGCACAGTGGAGTGGAAGGGGGAACGGTGGAGTTTCCCGGAGCGTTGAGCGGAGTAGACCGTTGATCGGTGCGGCTACACGGCTGAGGGCGCACGGCTGCGGCTCCGCCGCGCGGGAGGAGGACTGCGCATGACCTACGACCGATTGGTGTGCGCGAACTGCGCGGCGCCCGTGAACGAGGGCCGCTGCCAGGTGTGCCGGGCCAGCAGGCAACGGCTCCAGCAGGAGGGGCCCCTGGCGGGGCTCAGCCCTGCCGCGCTGATGGCGCTGCTCGCGGTGCTGGTGGCCGCGCTGGTCCTGCTGGCGCACCAGACCGCGTAACAGCCGCCCTCGTCGCCCCACGGGCCTCCTGAGGGCGCTGCGCGGCGCGGGCCGGACGGGGCGCAAGACATGAAGAAGCGGAGAAGCGGCACAGGAAAGGGCCCGAGGCGCTGAGCGCTTCGGGCCCTTTCCGTGCGTCCGGTCGTCCTACGGGCGCCTGGCCGGCGTCCGGGCGACGTCCACGTCTACGTGGTTCAGGCGGCGGTACGGCCGCTGACCAGGCGCGGCAGCATACGGAAGCCGATGCCACCGGCGATCATCGTCGCGGCACCGATGAGCAGGAACGAGGTCTCGGCGGCGCCCGTCTCGGCGAGCTCCTCCTTGGCCTCGCCCTGCTGGACCGGCTGCGAGCCGACGCTGTCGGTGTCGGTGCCGTCGTTGCCGCCGGTCGCGCCACCCGCGGTGTCACCGCCGGTGCTGGTACCGCCGTCGCCACCGCCGGTGTCGCCACCGCCGGTCGTGTCACCGCCCGTGCTGCCGGTCGTGCCCGTGGTACCGGTGTCGCCGCCGTCGCTGTCACCACCGGTAGTGCTGGTGTTGCCGCCATTGCTGCCAGTCGTGCCCGTGGTACCGGTGTTGCCGGTCGTTCCGGTGTTGCCCGTGGTTCCGGTCGTTCCGGTGTTGCCGGTCGTGCCCGTGGTACCGGTCGTGCCCGTGGTACCGGTCGTACCGGTCGTACCCGTCGTACCGGTGGTGCCCGTGGTACCGGTGGTGCCCGTGGTACCGGTCGTGCCCGTGGTACCGGTCGTGCCCGTGGTACCGGTCGTGCCCGTGGTACCGGTCGTGCCCGTGGTACCGGTCGTGCCCGTGGTACCGGTCGTGCCCGTGGTACCGGTCGTACCCGTGGTACCGGTCGTACCCGTCGTACCGGTCGTACCCGTCGTACCGGTCGTACCCGTCTCGCCGCCACCCGTAGGACCGGCGTCGACACCACCCGCCACGGTGCCGGCGTTGTCACCACCCTCGATGGTGTTCACATCGAGGCCGAGGCCGATGTCGACAACGCCCGTGTCCACGCTGTTGTCGGCACCGAAGCCGACGGCCTGAGCGGCGCCCGCGGCGGTCAGCGACGCACCGGCGGCAATCACCGCGCCGGCGGCTATCCGTGCAACACGGATCCGCGTCTTCTTCGTCATCTGTGTGGTACCCCCAGTAGCTGAATTCGTCAGTGGAGCAGCGCTAGGGCGACAGCCGCTGGGGATGTTGACATTCCCCGGGATCACACGCGCCCCAGTAGATACGCATGCCGCGCGTCAGCCTCGCCAGAAATAGGAAGCCCGTCAAGGAGGTTGCGCGAGCAATGCCCGAAATGGGAACACTTGCCCACCGTACAGGGACGCGACTGTGACACAAGCGGCAACTGGCGCCTCAAGGGCGCCAGTTGCCGTGTCGATAAAGCGAGGTTTACTTCTCCTGCTGCTTGCGCCAGCGAATTCCCGCTTCGAGGAAGCCGTCGATCTCGCCGTCGAGCACACCCTGCGGATTTCCGACCTCGAACTCCGTACGCAGGTCCTTGACCATCTGGTACGGGTGCAGGACGTACGAACGCATCTGGTTGCCCCAGGAGTTGCCACCGTCGCCCTTGAGGGCGTCCATCTCGGCCTTCTCCTCCTGGCGGCGGCGCTCAAGGAGCTTCGCCTGGAGGACGTTCATCGCGCTGGCCTTGTTCTGGATCTGCGAGCGCTCGTTCTGACAGGAGACGACGATGCCGGTGGGGACGTGAGTCAGTCGCACCGCGGAGTCGGTGGTGTTGACGCCCTGTCCGCCGGGGCCCGAGGCGCGGTAGACGTCCACCCGCAGCTCGGACTCGTCGATCTCGATGTGGTCGGTCTTCTCGACGACCGGGAGCACCTCGACGCCGGCGAAGGAGGTCTGCCGACGGCCTTGGTTGTCGAAGGGCGAGATGCGGACGAGCCGGTGCGTGCCCTGCTCGACGGAGAGCGTTCCGTAGGCGTACGGCGCCCGGACGACGAAGGTGGTCGACTTGATGCCGGCCTCTTCGGCGTACGACGTCTCGTAGACCTCGGTGGAGTAGTTGTGCCGCTCGGCCCAGCGCAGGTACATGCGCTGGAGGCGCTCGGCGAAGTCGGAGGCGTCGACGCCACCGGCCTCGGCGCGGATGTTGACGAGGGCCTCACGCGCGTCGTACTCGCCGGAGAGGAGCGTGCGTACTTCCATCTCCTCCAGCGCCTTGCGGACGGCGATGAGCTCGGTCTCCGCCTCCGCGAGGGTGTCCGCGTCGTCCTCGGCCTCGGCGAGCTCGAAGAACACCGGCAGGTCGTCGATCCGGCTGCGGAGCGCCTCCGTCTTGCGGACCTCGGCCTGGAGGTGCGACAGCTTGCTCGTGATCTTCTGCGCCGCCTCCGGGTCGTCCCACAGGGACGGCGCCGCGGCCTGCTCCTCGAGCACGGCGATATCGGCCCTCAGGCTGTCGAGGTCCAGGACGGCCTCGATCGACCCCATGGTCGAGGAGAGGGACTTGAGCTCTTCGGATACATCGACGACTGCCACGGGTCCAGCGTAACGGCTGGGCGGGCGGGCGTTCCCCTCGCCCGCCGCACACCCTTCCGGGGCTGGGCGGGGTCCTGGCCCCTGGCCCGGAACCGGGTCGGGGCAGGGCTGGGGCCAGGACTGGGGCTAAGGCTGGGAGGGGGAGGACTGGCGCGTGTCCCGGGGTGGCGCTTCCGGGCCGTCGTCCATGACCGCCAGCCAGCCGCCGACCCCGGCGGCCGCCGCGAGCAGGACCGCCACGACGCCCAGGGCCAGGCGGCGCCTGCGGACGCTGCCGGACTTGTGGCGGGCCGATCCGGGACGGCGCTGACCGCTCGCGCGGGGGGCGCGGGCCGTGCCGCGGGCGCCCCCGGCCAGTTCGTCGGGGCCCGGGACGCGCATGCTCGTATGGGTGTCGCGGTTCGAGTCGAGGGCCGACCCCGGCACCAGCGGGACGGCGCCGCGGCGGCGCGGCTCCTCGGACGTCTCGGGGTGGCGGGACTGCTCCTCGTACGCCGCCTCCTCCTCGGGGTCCGGCTCGTCGACGTCCAGCGGCGGGATGCCCGCGAGGAGGGGGAGCTGGTCGCGCAGGCGGGCGGAGAGCTCCGATGCGCGCAGGCGGGACGCGGGCGCCTTCGCCAGGCACTGCACAAGGAGCTGCCACAGCTCCTCGGGGATGCCGGGCAGCGGCACAACCGATTCCGTGACATGGCGGCGCAGTACGGCGCCGGGGTGGCCGCCGCCGAAGGGGGTGAAGCCCGCGAGCAGCTCGTACAGGACGGTGGCCAGCGCGTAGATGTCGACCGCGGCGCGGGGCGGCAGGCCCTCGACGATCTCGGGTGCCAGGTAGTCCGGCGTACCGATGATCTTCGTCGCACGGGTGCGGCGGGGGGTGTCGATCAGCTTGGCGACGCCGAAGTCCGTCAGCAGCGCGGGGTGCGCTCCGCCGGGGCCGAGCGGGCCCTCCATGTCGAGCAGGATGTTCTCCGGCTTGACGTCCCGGTGCACCACTCCGGCCGCGTGCGCGGCGGCCAGGCCGTCGGCGACGTCCGCGGCGATCGCGACCGCCGCCTCGGGCGCCATGCGGCGCTCGCGGTCGAGCCGGGTGCGCAGGTCCGTACCGCGTACGAGGTCCATGACGAGGGCGAGGTCGTTGCCGTCGACGACGAGGTCGCGGACGGAGACCACCCGGGGGTTGTCGAGTCCGAGCAACGCGGTGCGCTCCTGGACGAAGCGCCCGACGAGCTCCTGGTCGGAGGCGAGGTCCTCGCGCAGCAGCTTGATGGCGACCGGACCCTCGGGTCCGTCGCCCAGCCATACCGTGCCGGCGCTGCCGCGGCCCAGGATCTGGTGGGCGGTGTACCGGCTGCCGATTTTCCGTGCCAAGACTGCTCCCTCAGCGGCTGTCGATCGCCCTGAGGCTACGCGGGTGGCGGGGCGCTCCGTGCCCCGTATGGCGCCAACCCGCACTTCTGGGGGCGAAATCCGCTCCCAGAAGTCGACAAGTCAACCGAGTCGGTCAGTTCGTCTTGCCTCCGATGTCCTCGAACCACTTCTTGACAGAGGTGTAGGTGTCACCGATCTGCTCGAAGAAGCTCTTGGTCGAACCGATCCAGTCCTGGAGTGGGGTCAGCTCCCAGATCAGCCAGGAGGCCGCGAACAGCAGGATGATGGTGAACAGGCAGCCCTTGAGACAGCCGAGGCCGGGGATCCGCATCCGGTTGGGATTGCTGCGGCGCGGCTCACGCGGCGGACGCGGGGTCGGCTGGGCGGGCTGCTGCGGAGGCGCGTGCCGCTGCTGCGGGGGCGGCGCCTGCGGCTGCTGATACTGCGGCGGGGGCGGCGGGGCGTACCGCTGCGGTTGCTGCTGCTGTCGGCGCTGGGGCTGGGGCGGCTGCTGGTACTGCGGGGGCTGCTGCGGCTGGCGCTGGGGGCGGCGGCGCAGCGGGTCCTCGCTCGGGTCGAGGTACTGGACCTGCGTCTGCTCGTTGCGGTCGCGGGCCGCGCGCAGCTGGTTCTGCCAGGGGTGCGGGTCCTCGGGGCCGCCCGGCATGCCGTCGGGGCCCGGCGGGACGGGCGGCATGACCGAGGTCGCGTCGCCGGCCCCGGCGCCGTGCCGCGGTCCGCCGGTGGACGGCATGACGCTGGTCGCGGCGCTCGGGTCGTACGACCCGGCGTTGCTCGGCAGGACCTGGGTCGGGTCCGCGGCGCCGGGCATGTCGGGGACCTGCGCGGGCGCCGGGTCGGGGGCGAGCAGCGCGCCCACCCCCATGGCCGCCTCGACCTGCGCGGACGACGAGTGGACGCCGATGCCGCCCGCGACGGTGCGCAGGGCGCGGGCGAGGTTCTCGGCGCTCGGCCGCTCGTCGGGCTCCTTGCGCAGGCAGCGCTCGATGACCGTCCAGAGCGGTTCGGGGACGGTGGTCGGGCGGCGGGGCTCCTCGCTGAGGTGGCGGTGGAGCACTTCGAGCGCCGTACCGCCGGCGAACGGCGGGCGCCCGGTGACCAGCTCGTACAGCAGGATGCCCGCGCCGTAGATGTCGACGGCGGAGGTCTGCGGACGGCCCTCGGCGGACTCCGGCGCGACGTACGCGGGCGTGCCGACGAATTCGTGGGTGCGGGTCAGGCCCGGGGAGTCCGCGAGGCGTGCGATGCCGAAGTCGGTGAGCATCGGGTGCATCTGGCCGTCGCGCTCGTCGAGCAGGACGTTCGCGGGCTTCAGGTCGCGGTGGACCACGCCGTCGGCGTGGCTGGCCGCCAGCGCGTCCGCGATCTGCGCGGTCAGGAGGGACGCGGCGACGGGCGAGAACGGGCCGTTCTCGCGGATGTAGCGGTGCAGGTCGGGGCCGTCGATCAGGTCCATGACGAGGGCGAGCAGATCGCCCTCGACGACCAGGTCCCGGGTCCTGACGATGTTCGGGTGGGTGAGCCGCAGCAGTACGGACCGCTCCCGGAGGAAGCGCATCACGACGTCCGCGTCGTTGGCGAGCTCCTCCTTGAGTACCTTGATCGCGACGGTCTCGCCGGGCTGACCGGCCACCGCTGCTTCGGCTCCGGCGGTCTCGCGCTGGCGAGCCCGCCAGACGACGCCCGTGGCGCCGCGCCCGATCGGCTCCTCGAGCAGGTATTTACTGCCTACCGGCCGCACGTCATGCGCTCCCTGCTGATCGTGTTCCCTTGGCGTGGCTGCGTGGCCCTCGCTTCGTCCCGAGCGCTCCGGCCCGTATTCCGACCCACTGTAATGCCGCCCCGCTGCCACCGAACGGGGCACGGACAGCGTCTGTTCACGGGAAGGACGCCCGCACTGTTCGGATGGTTGCCGAACGCACGTGCCACATACGTCACGCGCGATCCCAAGCCTGCACTTTTACGTCCACAGCCGACCAATCAAGATCACTTGCTGGCGGCTGCCGGGCGTGTTGTCAGTGGCAGGTGCGAGGATGCCTCCAGCACGGAACTAAGGGGCCGGGAGGCCCCTGTTGCGTGCCGACCTGTACCGGACGACGCGTCCGTGCCGGGTGGGGGGAATCACAGGGCGGTCCCCCTGCCGGGCACTTCGCGCAGAAGGGACCGCTGACGGCGATGCAGATCCGGCTGACCGTTCTCGCGCCGCGCAGCGGCCAGGGCGCACACGGCACGCAGGCCCAGGGCCTGCAGGCCGCAGCGCCGGCCGCGCGCGCCTGTGACGTGCTGGTCACCGCCCCCGCGGGGACGGCGCTGGCCGCCGTGGCCTCGGGCCTGGCGGCGGCCGTCTCGGGTCCGGGCTCCGGCCCGGAGACCACGGGCGCGGTGGTGGTCTACGCGGGGCGCGAGCGGCTCGACGCGCGGCACTGCGCGCTGGGTGAGCCACCGCTGGTCGACGGGGCGGTGCTGTCGCTGCACGCGCCGGCGCCGGAGGGCGACACCCGGCCCGACGCGGCACCGGCACCGGCACCGGCCCAGTTGCACGTCGTGGCGGGCCCCGACGCCGGAGGCGTCCATCTGCTGCACGGCGGCCGGATCAGCATCGGCCGCTCCACCGACGCGGACGTCCCGCTGGACGACCCGGACGTGTCACGGCTGCACTGCGCGGTGACGCTGACGGAGGACGGCCGCGTCTCGGTCGCTGACCTCGGCTCCACCAACGGCACGGCCCTGGACGGCACGGCGGTCGACGAACGCCCGGTGCGGCTGGCGCCCGGCGCGCTGCTACGGGTCGGCGAGTCCGCGCTGCGGCTGGCCCCCGGCGACCTGCCCCCCTCGCTCCCGGTGGCCCCGGACGGCGAGGGCCACCTGCGCGTCACCCGCGCGCCCGACGGGCCCACCCGGAGCACCCGGGGCGGCCCGGTGCCGGGCGCGCACGGCGCCCCGACGCCCACGGACCGGGGCTCCCTGGCCGTCGGCCGGACCGGCACCGAGGCCGCGGACAGCGGCCCTGCCGCCGGCCGCCGGGTCTCGGGCCGTCTCGCAGGGACCCCGCCCGTCGTTCGGTCCACCGGGCCGTACGACACATCCGGAGCGGCGGGCGCCACGGCCCAGGACTCCTGGAGCGGACCGGCCCATGAAGCGCCGGGCGCCGCCCCGTACAGATCCCGGTCCGGAGCGGCTTCCGAGGCCGGCGATGAGCGTTCCCGGTCCGCCGAGGAGCGGTTCGGCGGCGCCGTCCGCGGGCCGTACGAAAGCGAGCCAGGCCCGGCTGCGCCCGGCCGTCCGGGCGACCGTTCCGTGTCCCGGCCGCCCGCGGGCCGGCCCGGATCCGGAGCCGCGCCCACGGTGCCCGGTCAGTACGTCCCCGAGGACGGGCCGACAGCCGCAGGGCGCCGGGGCGCCGGACCGTACGACGACCGCTACGACGACCGGGCGGGTGCGGCGCCCGGGGCGCCCGGTGGTGCTCCTCATGACGCACGAAATGACGTACGCAGCGGTACGGAGTCCTTCTCGGGACAGGGCGGCACCAGGTATTCGGATCCGGGCCCCGCGAGCGAGACCGGTGGCCGAGCGGCATCAGGGCGCACAGCGGGGTCCACGCCGGAGCCCGCGGACGACCGCGAAGAACGCGCCCCCGAGGCGTACTACAGCCCGGCGGACCCGGCAGCCACAGCGCCGGGCCGCATCCGATGTGGGGGCGACGGCGGCACCGGCGACGACGTCTACGGCGGGCGCGGCTCCGGCTCGGGCCACGGCTCCGCAGGCCGGCCGGGTTCCGGCGACGGGACCCATGGCGGGCGACGCGGGGTCTTCGGCGAGGAGCAGGCCCGCAGGCGCGGGGGCATAGGAGCCTGGGCCCGGCGTCTGACCGGCGGGCGCGGGGAGACGGTGCCCGAGTACGCACCGGCCGAGTCGACCCCCGTCGGGATGCCGCCCGTCGGCGCCCCCGAGGACGTACCACCGGCCGCATCCGCCGCCCCGGAGACCTGGCCCGACCCGGCGTCCCTGCTGCTCACCGCCCTCGGCCCCGGCCCCCGGCTGTGGGAGCGCGGCCCCGGGCACCCCGAGACGCTGGTGCTCCGGCTGGGCACCGCCGACCGCGCCGGGCCCGAAGGCGGCCGCCCGTTGCCCGCCGTGCCGGTGACCGTGGGGCTGCGGGAGGTGGGCTCGCTGGGGCTCGCCGGACCTCGCTCCCGGCTGGCCGGGCTCGCCAGGTCCGCCGTCGCGCAGCTCGCCGCCCTGCACTCCCCCGTCGACCTGGAGATCGTGCTGATCAGCGCGGACCGCTCCAGGTCACTGGAGGAACGCAAGGCCGAGTGGGGCTGGCTCGGCTGGCTGCCGCATCTGCGGCCCGCCCACGGCCAGGACTGTCGGCTGCTGCTGGCCTACGACCGGGACCAGGCCGCGGCCCGTGTCGCCGAGCTGGTGCGGCGGACCGACGAGGAACCGCTGGGCGGGGACGGGCCGTACACCGTGGTGATCGTCGACGGCGACCCCGGTTCCACCGGGCTGCGCGAGGCCACCGCCCGGCTGGCCGCGACCGGCGCCGCGAGCGGCATCCACCTTCTGACCCTGGCCGAGACCGCCGCGGCCTCCCCCGTCTCACCGGTCGCCGCGACCTACGAGGCGGCCTGCGCCGCAGCTCCCGCGTTCCGCGAGTGCGGGGCGGTCGCCCTGCTCAGCGGCGACGTGGCCACCGCGCTGCGGCTGCTGCGCACCGCCGGCGGGCAGCCCGTGGGGCACGGCACGCTCGCCACGCTGGACGCGGTGTCCGCGGCCTGGGCGGAGCGCTTCGCCCGGTCGATGGCCCCGCTGCGTACGGACGGTCCGCCGCCGGGCCGCTCGAGCCGGGCCGCCGTGCTGCCGCCGTCCGCCCGGCTGCTCGACGAGCTGGGCCTGGCCCGCGCCACCCCCGCGTCCCTGATGGCCCGCTGGGCCGCCGCAGCGGACGACGGGCAGGCGCCGGGCGCCACCCGCGCGTGGGCGGTCCTGGGTGCGGGTCCGCGCGGGCCGCTGTGCGTCGACCTGACCACCGAGGGACCGCATCTGCTGATCGAGGGCCCAGCGGGCAGCGGGCGCACCGAGCTGCTGCGTTCCGTCGCAGCCTCGCTGGCCGCCGCCGCCCGGCCCGACCGGCTCGGTCTCGTCCTGGTGGACGGGGCGGGCGGTGAGCGCGGCGAGGGCCTGCGGGTCTGCACCGAGCTGCCGCACGTCTCCACGCACCTGGTGGCCTCCGACCCGCTGCGCATGCGGGAGTTCGCGCAGGCGTTGGGCGCCGAGCTGAAGCGGCGCCACGAGCTCCTCGGCGGCCTCGGCTTCGCCGAGTGGCACACGCATCGCGAGGTGTCGGGCAGGCTCGTCGGCCAGCGCCCGCCCAGCTCCGCCGAGCAGCACAGCGGCGATCTCGACCCGCCCTCCAGCGGCGGGACGCTGCGCCTGCGGACCACCACGTCCCTGGCGCAGCAGGCCCGCCAGGACACCGCGCACTCACCGCTCCCCCGCCTCGTCGTACTGGTCGACGACCTCGACGCGCTGGTCGCCCCCGCCCTCGGCAGTACGGGCCGCCCGTCGGCCGGTTCCGTCGTGCGGGCACTGGAGGCGGTGGCCCGGGAGGGCGGGCGGCTCGGGGTGCATCTGGTGGCCACCTCCGCCAGGCCGGACCGCACGGCCGACACGGAGCTGGCCCGGGGCGCGCGACTGCGCGTGGTGCTCGACGCCCCGCCGGCCGCCCCCTCCCCCGAGGAACCGGCGCCGGGCCGGGGCAGGCTGCACCACGCGGACGGTCCCGTGACGGTGTTCCAGGGCGGCCGGGTCACCGGGCGCATCCCCCGTACGGCGACCCTGCGGCCCACCGTCGTCCCCCTGGAGTGGGAGCGCATGGGCGATCCGCCGACCCGGCGCCCGGTCCGCGAGCTGGGCAACGGGCCGACGGACCTGGCCCTGCTCGCCAGCGCCCTGGACCGCGCGGCCCGCACCGTCAACGCGGCGCCGCTCGCACCACTCTCCCCGCTGAAAACCTCAGGAGTCTCAGGGACCTCAGGTACCGCAACGTCCTCCGGCGCCCCAGGGGCCCCGGCGACAGACATGCGAAAACGCGCACAAAGCCCCGGCGACAGCTGATCCAACGTCACGAGGCCATTACGATCATCGAGTTGACACGGAAGGCACTATTGCGGGCCCCGACCACCGGGCGTAGGACTGACCCACGGGACAGCTACACCGGCATCGGCGCCGCCACCGTCAGAGCTGCGCCGGTCCGTACGCGCACGGCAGAGACGGGGCAGAAATGCGCACAACTCTTCGTACACACAGGGACCGAAGGGCTCGAAGGGCCGCACTGGCGGTGATCGCCGCGAGTGCGCTCGCCCTCTCCGGGTGCAGCGACGGGGACGGCGGCAACGGGGACAAGAGGGACGGCGCGGACGCCGGCAAAACACCGGCGTCCAGCGTCACGCTCCCCAAGCTCAACGGCGAGAAGGTCCAGGTCGTAGCGGTCTGGACAGGCCCCGAGCAGGAGAACTTCACCAAGGTCCTCAAGGAGTTCGAAAAGCGCACCGGAGCGACGGTCAGTTACGTCCCCACCCAGGACGCGATGCTCAACTACCTCGGTACGAAGATCTCCGGCGGCCAGCCCCCGGACGTGGCGCTGCTCCAGCAGCCGGGCGCCCTCCAGCAGGCCGTCGAGCGCAAGTGGCTCAAGCCCGTCGACGCCCCGACCCAGGCGCAGCTCGACAAGAACTACACCAAGGGCTGGAAGGACATCGCCGCCGTCGACGGCAAGCAGTACGGCGTGTACTACAAGGCCGCCAACAAGTCCCTGATCTGGTACAACACGGCTGCCTTCGAGAACGCGGGCGCGGCCGAGCCGAAGACCTGGAAGGAATTCCTGACCGCCGCCGAGACGATCTCCGCCTCCGGTGTCCCGCCGGTCTCGATCGGCGGCGCGGACGGCTGGACGCTGACCGACTGGTTCGAGAACATCTACCTCTCCCAGGCGGGTCCGGAGAAGTACGACCAGCTGGCACAGCACAAGATCAAGTGGACCGACCCGTCCGTCAAGGACGCGCTCACCACACTCGGCCAGCTCTTCGGCAAGAAGGAGCTCATCGCGGGCGGCCAGGAGGGCGCTCTCGGCACCGAGTTCCCGGCGTCCGTCACCCAGACGTTCACCGGCGGTGACCAGCCCAAGGGCGCCATGGTCTTCGAGGGCGACTTCGTCGCGGTCAACATCGCGCAGACCGAGGCGAAGCTCGGTACGGACGCGAAGGTGTTCCCCTTCCCGGCGGTCGGCAGCGAGGCCCCGGTGGTCACCGGCGGCGACGTGGCCGTGGCCCTGAAGGACTCCAAGGGCGCCAAGGCGCTGATGACCTTCCTGGCCTCGGAGGACGCCGCGAAGATCGCGACCGGGTCCGGCGGCTTCGTATCGCCCAACAAGTCGCTGGACCTGGCGGCGTACCCCAACGACGTGATGCGCGACATCGCCAAGGCCCTGGTCGACGCGGGCGACTCGTTCCGCTTCGACATGTCGGACCAGGCCCCGCAGTCGTTCGGCGGCACACCCGGAAAGGGTGAGTGGAAGGCTCTTCAGGACTTCTTGAAGAACCCGAAGGACATCGCGGGAACCCAGCAGCAGCTGGAGACCGACGCGGCCAAGGCCTACAAGAGCTGACGCGGTGACGTCAGCGACCGCGGGGGGCGCCGCGAAAGTGACGCCGCCCCCCGCCGACAACGGCAAACGCAAGAGCCTGACCGGCACACGCAAATCAATGGCGGTCGGCTTTCTGCTGCCCGCCCTGGTGCTGCTCGGCGCGCTCGTGGTCTACCCGATCGGGTACTCGATCTACCGGAGCTTCTTCGACAAGTCGGGCGACAGCTTCGCCGCCTTCGACAACTACGTGGAGATCTTCCGGGACGACACCATCCTGACGGCCGTCAAGAACAACATGATCTGGGTGGTCCTCGCCCCGACCATCTCGACCGCACTCGGCCTGATCTTCGCCGTCCTCACCGAGCGCATCCGCTGGGGAACGGCCTTCAAGCTGCTGCTCTTCATGCCGATGGCCATCTCGATGCTCGCCGCGGGCATCATCTTCCGGCTGGTGTACGAGCAGGACCCCGAGCGCGGGGTCGCCAACGCCGTCGCGGTCACCGCCCATGACGCCTTCGCCGAATCGGCCGGCTACCCCAAGGCGCGCCCGCTGCCGGTCCATCCGCTCAAGGCGGGCGGCGGCGGGACCTTGGTCACCAAACAGACCGTGAGCGCGGGCGAGCAGGTCAACCTGCCGCTGGTGGGTGTCGCACCCGCCAAGATGCCCGGCGACGCGAAGATCGCCGCACCCGCCGAGGTCTCCCAGGACCGGGTGAGCGGCACGGCCTGGCTGGACTTCACCCGGGGCGGCGGCGGCAAGCCCAACACCATCGACGCCAAGGAGTTGGGCCTCAAGGGCCTCAAGATCGAGGCGGTCAAGGACGGCAAGGTCGTCGAATCGACCCAGGCCGCCGCCGACGGCACGTTCACCCTCTCGTCGAAGGCGGACGGCGCCGAACTGCGCCTGCCCGAATCGAACTTCCACGAGCCGTTCAACGGAGTCGACTGGCTCGGCCCGAATCTGGTGACACCGGCCATCATCGGCAGCTACGTCTGGATGTGGGCCGGCTTCGCGATGGTGCTGATCGCTGCCGGGCTCGCCGGTCTGCCACGTGAACTGCTCGAAGCCGCCCGGGTCGACGGCGCCAATGAGTGGCAGGTCTTCCGCCGCATCACCGTTCCCCTGCTCGCCCCCGTGCTCGCGGTGGTGCTGGTCACCCTGATGATCAATGTGCTGAAGATCTTCGACCTGGTCTTCATCATCGCGCCGGGCTCGTCCCAGGACGACGCGAACGTGCTGGCGCTCCAGCTCTACCGCTCGTCGTTCGGCACCGATGCCGACCTCGGCGTGGGCAGCGCGATCGCCGTACTCCTGCTGCTCCTGGTGATCCCGGTGATGCTCTTCAACGTCCGTCGTTTGCGGAAGGAGGCACGCCGATGACCACCACGGGTGGCCAAAGTGTGAAGGCGAAGCAGCCCCTCCCGGCACGGATCGCGGCCCGGGCCGGCGGCGGTGTGATGCGGATCTTCCTCATCCTGGTCGCGGTGTTCTGGCTGATGCCGACGGTCGGTCTGCTGCTCTCCTCACTGCGCACCTCCACCGACATCGCCTCGAGCGGCTGGTGGAAAGTCTTCACCTCCCCCTCGGAGGTGACCTTCGACAACTACTCCAACCTTCTCAAGAACGAAGCCATCACCGACTCCCTGCTCAGTACGATCATGATCACCGTCCCGTCGACCGTGCTGGTCGTCGTGATCGGCGCACTGGCCGGGTACGCCTTCGCGTGGATGGACTTCCCGGGCCGTGACTGGTGGTTCCTGGTCGTCGTCGGTCTGCTGGTGGTTCCGGTGCAGGTCGCCCTGATCCCAGTGTCCAAGCTCTTCGGCTCGGTGGGTCTCTTCGAGACCACGGCGGGCGTGGTGCTGTTCCACGTCGCGTTCGGGCTGCCCTTCGCGATCTTCCTGCTGCGGAACTTCTTCGCGGAGATCCCCAAGGAGCTCCTGGAGGCGGCGCGGCTCGACGGAGCGGGCGAGATCCGGCTGTTCACCCGTGTCGTGATGCCGCTGGGCGGTCCTGCCATCGCCTCGCTCGGCATCTTCCAGTTCCTGTGGGTCTGGAACGACATGCTGATCGCCCTGATCTTCGCCGACTCGGCCAATCCGCCGATCACGGTCGAACTTCAGCGCCAAGTGAGGCAGTTCGGCAACAACATCGACATCCTGGCGCCCGGCGCCTTCATCTCGATGGTCATCCCGCTCATCGTGTTCTTCGCGTTCCAGAAGCAGTTCGTGTCCGGCGTGATGGCAGGCGCGGTCAAATAGCGCCTGCCAAGGGTTGTTCGGTTGCCCTTTCGGCCACTCCGTGGACAGCGTTGACCTGGCGGCCCGGTTCTCTTGAAACCGGGCCGCCATGCCGCGCTCTTCCCCCGTATGCCACGTCCGGCGTAACCACTTCACTCCTTCGGCCGTTCCTGGGTCAGATGCCCACGTCGACCCCCTGGATGTGCCGTGCCCCGGTTCAGCGTCATCGTGCCTGCGTTCAAGGTCCAGGCTTATCTGGAGGAGTGCCTCGATTCGGTGCTGATCCAGAGCTACGACGATCTCGAACTGATCGTGGTGGACGACTGCTCGCCGGGCTCCAGTGGCGCGGTCATCGACGCGCACGCGGCGCGCGACGCGCGGGTCGCGGCCGTGCGTCTGACGCGGAACACCGGACCGGGCCCCGCCCGCAACGCCGGGGCCACCCGGGCGACCGGCGACTATCTGATCTTCCTCGACGGCGCCGACACCCTGGTTCCCGGCGCGCTCCAGGCCATCACCGACCGCCTCAAGGAGACGGACGGCCCCGACCTCCTGGTCTACGACCACGCCCGTACGCACTGGTCGGGCGAGGCCTTACGCGACCAACACGCCGCGCAGCTCTCCGAGGAGGGCCCGGCCGCCTTCGAACTCGCCGACCGTCCGGGCCTGCTGAATCTCCCTGCGGTGGTGTGGAACAAGGCGTACAGCCGTGAGTTCGTGGAACGCGAGGGCTTCGCCTTCGCACCCGGCCGCTACGAGGACGTCCCCTGGACCTACCCGGCGCTGCTGGCCGCCGACTCGATCGCCGTCCTGGACCGGGTGTGTGTACACCACCGCCAGCGCCGCCGGAGCGGCATCATCACGGTTAGCACACGCAGTGCGGGCGGTGGGAGCAGCTTCGGCACGGGAAGTGCGGGCAGTTCGGGCAGCGCGGGCAGCTTCACCACCGGCAGTGCGAGCAGTTCGGCCAGCTTCACCGCCGGCAGCACGCACAGCGCTGGCGACTTCACCTCGGGCAGCACGGGAGGTGCGGGCCGCGTCGCCAGCACGGGAGGCGCGGGCAGCGTCGGCCGCACTACCGACGCCGACAGCGCAGCCCACGTCGATGACACAGCCCGTGCCGACAGCACAGCCCGCACCGGTGGCACGGCCCGCACCGGCAGCCTCAGCGGTACAGCCACCGGCCGCGAGCACTTCGACGTCTTCGGCCAGTACGACCGAGTCTTCGCCTTCATCGACGCCCGCCCCGAACTGAGCCACTGGCGCCCGCTGGTCTTCCGGCGGATGGCCGACCACTTCACCCTGCTGGTCACCGCCCGGGGGCAGCTGCCGCGCGGCAGCCACGGCGAGTTCTTCCAACTGGCCCGCGCCCACTACCGCCGCCACCGCGCCCCAGGCACCGCCCCGCGCCCGAGCGCCCGGCTGCGACACGCGACGGTCCGACTGGGCAGCCACCGCCTGCACCGCGCGCTGCGGGCCGCCCTGCGACTGCGCTCCTCCCTCCGCCGCCGGTCCGCGGCATTCCGGCGCACCGTCCGCGCCGCCGTCCTCCAGCTGCACTATCGCGTCCAGCTGCGCCTGCCCCTGCGGCCCGATCGGGCGGTCTTCACCGCCTACGCGCACGCCGGTTACGTCTGCAACCCCGCCGCGATCGAGGAGCAGGTACGCGAACTCGCCCCACACATCCACACCTCCTGGATCGCCACCCCCGAGCACCACCACACCGTCCCCACCGGAACCCGCACGATCCGGCCGGACACTTTCGCCCACTGGACGGCCCTGGCCCGCGCCAAGTACCTGGTGAACAACGTCGGCTTCGACCCGCGCCTGACCAAGCGCCCCGGCCAGATCGTCCTCCAGACCCAGCACGGCACCCCGCTCAAGTCGATGGGCCTCGATCTCCAGGACCACCCGGCGGCCGCCCGCACCACCGACTTCACCCGCCTTCTCAACGACGTCGACAAGTGGGACTACTGCCTCTCCGCCAATCGCCACTCCTCCCTGATCTGGGAGCGGGCGTACCCCTCGGGCTACACCACGCTCGAATACGGCCTTCCCCGCAACGACGTCTTCCAGCGCGCCACCGCCACCGACGTCGCCCGCCTGCGCTCCACACTCCGCATCCCCGAGGGCTTCACCGCCCTGCTGTACGCCCCGACCCACCGCGACTACCGCCGCGACCAGCTCCCGCTCCTCGACCTCGACCGGATCTCCCGCGCGCTGGGCCCCCGGGTCGTCATCCTCAATCGCGCCCTCTACTCCTCCAACGTGCCGTTCTCCCGCCCGCGTTCCGCACGATCGGGTGAATCCCCACGGATCATCGATGTCAGCGAGCACCCCTCGGTAAAGACGCTCTGTCTGGCTGCCGACGCCCTGATCACGGACTACTCGTCACTGATGTTCGACTACGCCAACCTCGACCGCCCGATCGTCGTGCACACCGACGACTGGGACGCGTACGAGGCTGCTCGCGGCACCTACTTCGACCTGCGCGAGTTCCCGCCGGGCGCGATCGCCCGCACCGAGGAGGAGCTGATCGACATCTTCTCCAGCGGGCACTGGCGCGGCTCCCGCTCCGCCCAGTTGCGGGCCGCCTTCCGGGCGCGTTTCTGCGCGTACGACGACGGCCTGGCGGCCGAGCGCGTCGTCCGCCACGTGTTCCTCGGCGAGACGACCGCGCTGCCGTCCGTCGTGCCCCTGGAGGACCGCAGGCCGGTTCCGGCGGCGGGCCCCCGGCACGAGCGCGGGCGCGACCTCTCCGGCCTCCTGCCGGCCGGAGGCCGCTGAGGTCTGATGTCGCTGAGGGGCGGAGCCGCAGAGACGGGACGCCGCTGAGGTCGCCGGAGGCCGAGCCCACCCGCCGCCCGGGCTCGGGGCGCCCGGAGCCGGCCGAAGCTGATCAGGCCTTGAGAGCCGCGACGGCGGATGCCGCGAGGTTGTCCAGATAGCCGGCGGGCAGCTCGGTGCGCACGACCACCAGCCGCCAGTACAGCGGGCCGATCATGAGGTCGAGCGCACGGTCGACGTCGGCGCCCACGGGCAGTTCCCCGCGCTCGACGGCATCCCGCACGACCCCGGCCGCCAGGCCCCGTCGGCCGTCGAGCAGCGCCGTCCTGATCGCGTCGGCGATCTCTGGATTGCGCGCGGCCTCGACGAGCAGGTCCGGGATCACCTGCGAGGCGACCGGGTGCCGCAGCGCGTGCGAGGCGACCTCGATGAGGGCGCGCACATCCCCGTACAGCGAACCGGTGGCGGGGGCGGGCACCCCCTGGGACGCGACGGCGGAGACCAGGTCCAGGACGAGCTCCAGCTTGGACTTCCAACGACGGTAGACGGCCGTCTTGCCGACACCGGCCCTGCGGGCGATCCCCTCGATCGACATCCGGGCGAAGCCGACGGCGGCCAGCTCGTCGAAGACGGCGGCACGGATCGCATCGGTCACGTCCTCCCTGAGCACTGCGGCTCCGGCGGGCGCACGGCGTGAGGTCATGCGAGGAAGCATAGCGTTTTTACGCAACGACGAGACGGTTGCGTTCCGACGTTGACGCCATCTACTCTCGGCGTCACGACGATACGGGCCCGTCCCGTCGTCAGTGCAGACCCGGCCCCCCGTCGAAAGCCGCAGATGTGAGCCTGCCGACCGCCCAGCCCGCACCGCCCACGACCCCGCCCCCGACCCCGACCCCGACCGGACAACTCACACCAACCACCCCGACCACACCATCCGCACTACCCACCCCAGCACCACCGGTGAACCTGGCGGAACTGGCCGCTCGCCATGGCCTGACGGTGAGCGGCGCGCGCCCCTCGCTGCCCGAGTACACCCGCCGCCTGTGGGGCCGGCGGCACTTCGTCGTGGCGTTCGCCACTGCCCGGCTGACCGCGCAGTACAGCCAGGCCAAGCTGGGCCAGATCTGGCAGATCATGACCCCGCTGCTCAACGCGACGGTCTACTACTTCATCTTCGGCGTCCTGCTGCACACCAAAGACGGCGTCGCAGATTTCGTCCCGTTCCTGGTCACGGGCGTCTTCGTGTGGACGTTCACCAGCAGTTCGGTCATGGCGGGCACCCGCTCCCTCACCTCGAACCTCGGCCTGGTGCGGGCCCTGCACTTCCCGCGCGCCGCGCTGCCCGTCTCTTACGCCCTCCAACAGCTTCAGCAGCTGCTCTTCTCCATGGCCGTGCTGTCGGTGATCCTGGTCTGCTTCGGGCAGGTCCCGCGCGCGTCCTGGCTGCTCGCACTCCCGGCGCTGCTGCTGCAGTCGGTGTTCAACACGGGGCTGGCGATGGTCATGGCCAGGCTGGCGTCCGCCACCCCGGACATCGCCCAGCTGATGCCGTTCGTCCTGCGCACCTGGATGTACGTGTCGGGCGTCATGTGGAGCATCGGCCATGTCCTGCACAACAACCACCTGCCGCACCTGCCGCACCTGGCGCTCGTCGCGCTGGAGTGCAATCCGGCGGCCGTCTACATCGACCTGATGCGCTTCGCCCTCATCGACAGCTTCACCGTCACCCAACTGCCCCCGCACGTCTGGCTCGTGGCCACGGGCTGGGCGCTCCTCGCGGGCGTGGGCGGCTTCATCTACTTTTGGCAGGCAGAGGAGATGTATGGCCGTGGCTGACCACACCGCACAAGACCCCGTCCCCACCGTCGTCGCCGACGACGTGCACATCGCCTACAAGGTCCGCGGCGGTCGCTCAGGCGTACGCGAAGTGCACGCCGTCCGGGGCGTCACCTTCGTCGCGCACCGGGGCGAGGCCATCGGACTCATCGGGTCCAACGGGTCCGGGAAATCGACCCTCCTGAAGGCGGTCGCCGGCCTGCTTCCGCCCGCACAGGGCCACGTCTACACCCAGGGCCAGCCCTCACTGCTCGGCGTCAACGCCGCCTTGATGAACGACCTGACGGGCGAGCGCAACATCATCCTCGGCGGCCTCGCGATGGGCATGACCCGTCGGCAGATCCGTGAACGCTGCGCAGGGATCGTCGACTTCTCCGGCATCAACGACCGCGACCAGGACTCCATCACCCTGCCCATGCGTACGTACTCATCGGGCATGGCAGCCCGGCTCCGGTTCTCGATCGCCGCCGCCAGGAGCCACGACGTACTGCTGATCGACGAGGCGCTGGCCACAGGCGACGCGAAGTTCCAGCGTCGCAGCCGGGCCAGGATCGCCGAGCTGCGCGAGCAGGCGGGCACCGTCTTCCTGGTCAGCCACAACAACAGGACCATCACCGAGACCTGTGACCGGGCGATCTGGCTGGAGGCAGGGGTCGTACGGACCGACGGGCCCGCGGAAGACGTCGTAGCCGCCTATGAGGCACATACAAAGCGTAGCAAATAGACCAAAGAGGGCTAAAGTCCCTCTGGATGACGACCCAGCAGATCGGGGCTCTCGACCCGACCCCCACCCCCGGCTCGCACGCCCCCACGCCCCGCGCACGCCGCTCTTCGCGCGCCCTCGGCGCAGTCTGGCTCACCACCCGGCTCGCCCTGCTCGTCCTGCTCTCCGGCGCCGTCGTCGAGCTCGGCGACATCAGCGGGGAGGTCCACGGGATCTACTTCCGCTGGTACGAGCAACTGGCCCGTGGCGACTTCCCGCTCGACGATGCCATGTGGCAGTACCCGCCCGCCGCGGGCCTGGTGATCCTCGCGCCCGCCGCACTGCCGTGGCTGACCTACTTCCAGGCCTTCGTGGTCCTCACCCTCCTCGCCGACGCCCTCGTCACCATCGCGCTCGCACGGGCGGGCGCGGGGCGCGGACGGAGTTCCGGGGGCGCGTGGATGTGGGTGTGCGCCCTGCCGCTGCTCCTGCATCTGCCCCTGGTCCGGTACGACGTCCTGGTCACCACCCTCGCCGTACTGGCCCTCCTCGCGATGCGCACCCGGCCGCGCGTCGGCGGCGCGCTGGCCGCCCTGGGCGCACTGGTGAAGGTCTGGCCGGCGCTCACGCTGCTCGGCACTCCGCGCGGTCGCGGCACTCGCGACGCCTGGCTGTCCGCCGTCGTGGCCGCGCTGGCGCTGCTCGCCTTCCTGTCCCTCTCCTTCTCGCACACCCTCGACTTTCTGCGTCAGCAGGGCAGCAGGGGCGTGCAGATCGAGTCGCTGGGCGGCACCGCGCTGTCGCTCGCGCGGCTGACCGGCTGGCCGGGGACGGTCACCTTCCGGTACGGGGCGATGGAGTTCACCGGGCCGTACGTGTCGACCGTCGCGCATCTGTCACTGCTCTGCACGGCCGCCGCCTTCTGCTGGCTGCTGGTGTGGCGGTTCAGAGCGCGGCGCTGGACAGCCGCCACGCCCTTCGACGCGGCCTTGTGCGCCGTGCTGCTGTTCACCGTCACCAGCCGGGTGATCAGCCCGCAGTACCTGATCTGGCTGCTGGGCCTGGCCGCGGTCTGCCTCACCTCGCGCGCCACCTCGCAACGCCCGGTCGCCGCCCTGCTGCTGCCCGCCGCCGCGATCAGCTCGCTCGTCTATCCGGTGCTGTACGAGGAAGTGGTGACGGGCACGCCGCTGGGCTGCGCACTCATGGTCGTACGCAACGGACTGCTGCTCGGCGCGGCCGTCCTGTCCTGCCACCGGCTCTGGTCCACAACTGCGACACGGCAGTGAAGGGGGCGCCCCCCACCTTCCGGTGCGGGGCGCCCCCTGTTTCGTACCGCTGTCACGGATGGATCAGACGCGCGTACGCAGCATCGTCCGCATCGTCCGCATCGCGACCGACAGGTTCGCCAGGTCGAAGGCGTCCGAGCCCTGGATCTCCTCCAGTGTCGTGCGCGCGCGGCCCAGGATCGCCGCGTTCTTCTCTTCCCACGCCTTGAAGCGCTGCTCCGGCGTCGAGGTCCCGTTGCCGACGGACAGCACGTCCTGCGTCAGTCCGGCGTGCGCCGCGTACAGGTCCTCGCGGATGGAGGCGCGGGCCATGGACTGCCAGCGGTCGGCCCGCGGCAGCTCGATGATCCGGTCCATCAGTTTGGTGACGGACAGCCGGTCGGCGAGGTCGTAGTACACCTCGGCGACATCCATCGGAGCCTTGTCGGTCCGCTCGGCGATCGCCACGATGTCGAGCGCGGGGAAGGCGGAGGAGAACCCGGCCACCCGCAGCGCGAGCTCCTCGGGAACACCCGCTCCGGTCAGCTCGTCGACGATCCCCTGGTACCACTCCTGGTCCGCGCCGCGCAGCATCTTCGGCAGCTCGTCCCAGACCCTCGCCACTCCCTCGCGGAAGAACTGGATGGTCTCGCCGATCTCCAGCGGCTGCGGGCGGTTGCCGAGCAGCCAGCGCGTGCCGCGCTCGACGAGACGGCGCGAGTGCAACCGGATCCGGGTCTGGACATCGGCCGCGACCACATTGTCGAGCGCCTCGACGGCGTCCCAGACCTTACTGAGCCCGAAGATCGCGCGGGCCGCGAACTGCGCCCGTACGATCTCCTCGATCGAGGCCCCGGTCTCCTCCCGCAGACGGTGCAGGAAGGTCGAGCCACCGGTGTTCACGGTGTCGTTGACGAGCACCGTCGTGATGATCTCGCGACGCAGCGCGTGCGCGTCGATCTGCTCGGCGAACTTCTCCCGCAGAGCCTCGGGGAAGTACTCGTGCAGCAGGACCCGCAGATGCGGATCGTCCGGCAGGCCGGTGTGGATCAGCTCGTCCGCCACCGTGATCTTGGTGTATGCGAGGAGCACGGCGAGCTCGGGCTGGCTCAGGCCGCGGCCGTTGCTCAGCAGTTCGCGGATCTGCCGGTCGGTGGGCAGGAACTCCAGCTCACGGTTGAGATGCCCGTCACGGCTCAGCCTGCGCATGAAGCGCTGGTGGGCGTGGAGCAGCGAGGGCGCCTGCACGACGGCGTTCGACAGGGCCACGTTCTGCGCATAGTTGTTGCGCAGCACCAGCGTGCCGACCTCGTCGGTCATCGCGGCGAGCAGCTTGTTGCGCTGCTTGACGGTCATGTCGCCGTCCACCACGAGGGCGTTGAGCAGGATCTTGATGTTCACCTCATGGTCGGAGGTGTCCACGCCCGCACTGTTGTCGATGGCGTCGGTGTTGATCCTGCCGCCGGCCCGCGCGAACTCGATGCGGCCGAGCTGGGTCGCGCCCAGGTTGCCGCCCTCGCCGACGACCCTGGCCCGCAGGTCCTCGCCGTTGACGCGGATCGCGTCGTTCGCCTTGTCGCCGACATCGGTGTTCGACTCACCGGCGGACTTCACGTACGTACCGATGCCGCCGTTCCACAGCAGGTCGACCGGCGCCTGGAGGATCGCCTTCATCAGATCGGCCGGGGTCATCTTGCTGACGCCCGCCTCGATTCCGAGGGCCTCGCGCAGATGCGCGTTGATCGGGATCGACTTGGCGCCGCGCGGGTGGATACCGCCACCGGCCGAGAGCAGCGAGGTGTCGTAGTCGCCCCACGAGGAGCGCGGCAGCTCGAAGAGACGGCGGCGCTCGGCGTAGGACAGCGCCGCTTCCGGATTCGGGTCGATGAAGATGTGCCGGTGGTCGAAGGCGGCGATCAGCCTGATGTGCTCGCTGAGCAGCATGCCGTTGCCGAAGACGTCACCGGACATGTCGCCGACGCCGACGACCGTGAAGTCCTCGTTCTGGGAGTCGTGGCCGAGCTCGCGGAAGTGCCGCTTGACGGACTCCCAGGCGCCGCGGGCCGTGATGCCCATGCCCTTGTGGTCGTAACCGACCGAGCCGCCCGACGCGAAGGCGTCACCGAGCCAGAAGTTGTACGCGACGGCGATCTCGTTGGCGATGTCGGAGAACGTCGCGGTGCCCTTGTCGGCGGCGACGACGAGATACGTGTCGTCCTCGTCGTGGCGCACCACGTCCTTCGGCGGTACGACCTCGCCCGCCACCATGTTGTCGGTGATGTCGAGCAGCGCTGAGATGAAGGTCCTGTACGAGGCGATGCCCTCCGCCATCCAGGCGTCGCGGTCCACGGACGGGTCCGGCAGGTTCTTGGCGACGAAGCCGCCCTTGGCACCGACCGGCACGATGACGGTGTTCTTCACCATCTGCGCCTTGACCAGGCCGAGTACCTCCGTACGGAAGTCCTCACGGCGGTCGGACCAGCGCAGGCCGCCGCGGGCGACCTTGCCGAAGCGCAGGTGAACGCCCTCGACGCGCGGCGAGTACACCCAGATCTCGTACGCCGGGCGGGGCGCGGGCAGGTCTGGGATGACCTGCGGGTCGAACTTCATCGAGACGTACGAGTGCGGCTCGCCCGTCTTCGTCTTCTGGAAGAAGCTGGTGCGCAGCGTCGCCTTGATGACGGTGAGGAAGGACCGCAGGATCCGGTCCTCGTCGAGCGAGACGACCTGGTCGAGCGCGCCGTCGAGCTCCTCCAGGAGCCCGTCGGTCAGCTCGGTGCCCGCGCGCTGGCGGCCCGGCGACATCCGCGCCTCGAAGAGGGAGATCAGCAGCCGGGTGGTGTGGACGTTGTTGCGGAGGGTGTCCTCCATGTAGTCCTGGCTGAAGGTCGAACCGGCCTGGCGCAGGTACTTCGCGTACGCGCGCAGCACCATCGCCTGACGCCAGTTCAGCCCGGCGCTCAGGACGAGGGAGTTGAAGCCGTCGTTCTCGGCCTGTCCCGTCCACACGGCGGCGAAGGCGTCCTGGAAACGTGCCCGCGCGTCGTCGGCGAGGTAGTCGCCGTTGTTCCCGTTGCCGGTGGGCTTGGGCATGCGCAGGCCGAAGTCGTAGATCCACGCGTGCGTGCGGTCCGCGCAACGCAGTTCGTACGGACGCTCGTCCACGACCTCGACGCCGAGCCGCTGGAGCACCGGCAGGACGGCGGACAGCGAGACCTGCTCACCGATCCGGTAGATCTTGAAGCGGCGCTCGTCGGGACGCGCGCCGACCGGCTCGTACAGGGAGAGCGCGAAGTCGTTGCGGCCGTGGGTGAGCTGCTCCAGGTGAACCAGGTCGGCGACGGCGGAACGCGGCGAGTGGTCGGCCTTGTAGCCCTCGGGGAAGGCATGCCCGTACCGGCGCAGCAGCTCGGCGGCGCGCTCCTCGCCGCACTCGGCGTTCATGGCCTCGGCGAAACCGTCGGCCCAGGAGCGGGCGGCCTCCACGAGGCGGGCCTCGATGCGCTCCGTGTCGGCGTCGGTGAGCGCGGTCAGCTCGGTGCCGACCGGGACGCGGACCACGAAGTGCAGCCGGGAAAGGATCGACTCGGTGTTCCAGGCGGTGAAGTCGACGCTGATGCCGCCGAGCTCCTCCTTGAGAATTTCGATCAACCGCAGCCGGACACCGGTGGTGTAGCGGTCACGGGGCAGATAAACGATCGCCGAGTAGTAGCGCCCGTACTCGTCCTGGCGCAGGTACAGCCGCAGCCTGCGGCGCTCCTGGAGGTACAGAACGGACGTCACGATCGACCGGAGCTGGTCGACGGGCGTCTGGAAGAGCTCGTCGCGCGGGTACGTCTCCAGGATCTGGAGCAGGTCACGGCCGTCGTGGCTGTTGGGCGAGAAGCCCGCGCCTTCGAGGACCTCGGCGACCTTGCGGCGGATCACCGGGACGCGGCGCACGGACTCGGTGTACGCGGCGGAGGAGAACAGGCCGAGGAAGCGGCGCTCACCGACGACGTTGCCCTCGGTGTCGAACTTCTTCACGCCGACGTAGTCGAGGTAGCTCGGCCGGTGCACGGTCGAGCGGCTGTTGGCCTTCGTCAGTACGAGGAGCTTGTGCTCACGGGCCTTGGCACGGGCGTCCGCGGGCAGTCGGCTGAAGGACGGGCTCACGGGGTGCGCCTCGTCGCCGCTGTGGTGCGGGTCGGAGCGCAGGATGCCAAGTCCGGTGCCGGGGACGGCGGCGAGCGCGTCACTGTCGGTCAGCTCGTACTCGCGGTACCCGAGGAAGGTGAAGTGGTTGTCTGCGAGCCAGCGCAGCAGCTCACGGGCCTCCTCGACCTCCTGCTCGCGCAGGTCGTCGGCAGCGGGCTCGCTCGGCAGGTGTTCCGCGATGCGCAGCGCGGCGTCGCGCATCTTCTCCCAGTCCTCGACGGCCTCCCGGACGTCGGACAGGACGCGCAACAGATCGGCGGTGATCTGCTTGAGGTCGGCGCGGTCGGTCTCGCGGTCGGCCTCAACATGGATCCAGGACTCGGTGACCGCGTCGTGCGGGAGCTTCCCGCGCCCCGCCTCGGCCGTGAGGACCTCGATCAGCTTGCCGGTCACATCACGGCGTACGACGACCTGAGGGTGGATCACGACATGGATTCCGCGGCCCTGGCGGGAAAGTTCATTGGTGACCGAGTCGACCAGGAAGGGCATGTCGTCGGTGACGACCTCGACGACCGTGTGGCTGCAGGTCCAGCCGTTCTCTTCGACGGTCGGCGTGTGCACCCGGACGTTGGCGGTGCCCTGCGGGCGCTTCTCCGCCAGCCGGTAGTGCGAGAGTGCCGCACCGAATACGTCGACCGGGTCGCGGTCTGCCAGATCCTCGGGGGCCGTGTGCAGGTAGTAGCGCTGGAGGTACGCGAGGAGCGTCTCCCGGTCCGGGCTTCCCTCGCTCGTCGACCCAGTCGGAAGTTGTCCCCCGGCCGGGCTGTTCTCAGCTACCCGTGCCGCCCGTGCGAGCAGCTCGGCTTTTGCTTCGTCCAGCTTGGTCTGCATGTCCTCTGGCTCCTGTCGCGCGCCGTTGCGTGACGTAGGTGGTGAAGAAGGTGACACAACGCCACGACGCGGGGTGTCCGGTCGTAGTCGACGTTATGCCGCGGAGAGATACCCGAGGCGCAATTGGCCATTTTTGGCGGCAGGCCCGGGATTTGAAGATCGGCGAAGGCCCGGGCACGGTGGTGCTCCGGGCGCATACCGGGGGCTTCGCTGCCCCCGAGGGCTATCGCGCTGATCACGTGACAAGGCTATCGCCCTGTACCGGGGCCCCGTCATGTCCAGTCCGTGTACAAAACCGGCCGCGAAGTTTGCCAGTCTGGACAGAGACGCGCGCCCCCTAGGGAAAACCGGCCACCGGCGCCCCTCCCTGTGACGTACTCCTCACTTCCCGCCAGCCTCGGACCGCCGAGTTCCGCCCCGCGTCTCCCCGCATCGCGCTCCCCTGACCGCTCGGCAGCGCGACACCCCACAGGCTTCGGAGCCCTGCGGCGACCTCCGACCGCCAAGTCGCGCCCCGCATCTTGGCAAACCGCGCTCCACGCGACACGTTGACGGGGACAGCCAGGACGCACTGTCGAAACGCACTGTCAGGACGGAACACCGGGACGGCGCAGCCGAGCAGGGAGATCAGTCATGCCACCGAAGATCCTCATCGTGACCGGCGACGCGGCGGAGTCGCTGGAGGTCCTCTACCCCTACCAACGTCTGCGCGAGGAGGGGTACGAGGTTCACACCGCGGCCCCGGCGCGCAAGAAGCTCCAGTTCGTCGTCCACGACTTCGAACCGGGCTTCGACACCTACACGGAGAAGCCCGGCTACGGCTTCCCCGCCGACCTGGCCTTCTCCGAAGTGGACCCCGGCCAGTACGTCGCGCTGATGATCCCCGGCGGGCGGGCTCCCTAGTACCTGCGCAACGACGGGGAGCTCCACAAGCTCCTCAAGGCCTTCTTCGACTCGGACAAGCCGGTGGCCCAGATCTGCCACGGCCCGCTGCTGACGGCGGCCATCGGCGGCCTGGCCGGCCGCCGGGTCACCGCGTATCCGGCCCTGGAACTCGACATGCAGGCCGCCGGGGGGACCTTCCAGGACGCGGAAACGGTCGTCGACGGCATCCCGGGCTCGGCCTGCGCCTGGCCGGACCACTCAAGCTGGATGCGCGAGTTCCTCACGGTCCTGCGCGCGAAGAGCCCGGTGACCTGAGGTGGGTGACCTGACGCGGATGACCTGACGCGCAGGGTACGCAGGCCTGTCCGGGGGCCGGGGCGGCCCCGTCCCCGCCCCGCACGCCCCCGCTCAGGCCTGCATGCGCTGCGCCAGCAGCACCGCTTCGGCGAGCGTGTCCACCACCGGCACCCCCGCCAACTCCAGGCTCCCTCTGCTGTGCGAGCCCCCGGTGTAGAGCACCGCTCTCGCTCCCACGTGCGCCGCCGCCACCGCGTCGTCGACCGCGTCGCCGATCACGACCACCCGCTCCGGCCCGACATCGCCCAGCGCCGCGACATGGCGTGCCATGTGCGCCGCCTTGCTACCGCCGGACGGGCCGGTCCGCCCCTCGACCCGTATGAAGTGCGGCTCGATCCCGTATCCCCGCACCACCGGGACCAGCTCCTCGTGCCCGTACATACTCAGCAGCGACTGGCTGCTGCCCGCCGACCGCCACTCGCGCAGCAGTTCCTCGACGCCCGCGGTCAGCACGCACCCGACGCGGTACGCGGTGTAGTGCCGGTGGAAGGCCTCGTCCATGACCTCCCACTCCTCGTCCGTCGGCAGCCGCCCCATCAACCGCTCGTAGAAGAGCGGGATCGGTACGCAGTACAGCTCCCGGTACCGCGCCAGCGTGATCGACTCCAGGCCGATCTCGGCGAACGCGGCGTTCGTCGCCCCGATGACCGCCGAGATGTCGTCGAGCAGCGTGCCGTTCCAGTCCCAGACCAGGTGCGTCGTCATGTGCTTCCCCATGACAAGACGGTACCCATCGGGTATGACAACGCAGTCCGCCAACCTGGTCCGGTTCCGACCGAGTGACCGGGCGACCGAGCGGGGCAACCGGGCGATCAGGCGATCAGGTTCGGGATCTCCTGTACGCCGAACCACAGCAGTACGTGGTCCTCCGCCCCGTCCACCGTGAACTGCGCGTCGTCGTCGCCATGGTCCGCCGCCCCCAGCGCCCCGGCCGCCGCCGTCACATCCGTGTCGGCATCGTCGGCGTCGACATGCACCGCCGCCGCTTTCTTGAGCGGCACCGCGGCGGCCAGTCGCACCTCGCCGATGGCGGAGGCGTCCAGCCCCCGGTCGGGGTCGGCGACCGCATCCTCGTCCGGCACGTCGACGGCGACGACGACCCGGCGCCGCGCCGCGTCCGGGTCTCCGGCCAGCAGCCGCAGCGACGCGGCCGCGGCCCGGCTCAGAGCCGCGTACTCGAGCTCCTCGATGTCGTCCGAGACGTACCACTCGCGCAGGCCCGGTGTCACGGCGTAGGCGGCCAGCGGGCCGGGGCCCAGCTCGCCCGCCTTGTGCGCCTCAGCGAGACCGGGAAGGGTCAGGGGGACGTAGACGCGCATGGCAGGCCACTTTCGTAGTCGGGGAGACGGACCCAAGGATACGTACGGAGTCCCCTTTCGGGGTGCTCGTCCCGGCCCCCGCGGCGTCCACCCGAGGGACCTCTCACGGGCCGCCCGCCGCCTGGTACCGCCGGGCGGCCACTCGGATAGGTGATCCTGACGGCCCCCGCCACAGCGGCTCCCGCGCCTTGCCCGTCACCCCGCTTCCCCCGTAAAAGATCCACAGCAGAAGTTACTGACCGGTACACAACGGGCACGGCAGAGCGGGGCAGAGATGAGCAAGGACAGGACCCGGCCACAGGGACGTAGCGATCAGCGCGGGCCCGGCACACCCACACCAGCGGCCCGTCGGCAGCAGCCTCGGTCGCACCCCCGCCCCACCACCCCGCACGAGATGTTCGCCGAGCGCCTGCTGGCGGTGCTCAGCGGCCGACGCCCGGTGCACTGGATGCTCGGGCACACCATCGGCGAGGCGTACGAGCAGCTGGTCCAGCTCGCCCCCCGCACACCGTTGAGGACCCGGGGCGCCCTGCCCGTCGTACGCAACTGCGGCGGCTTCCACCCCCGCCCCGGAGTGGTCGAGGCGTTCGCCAGCATCGCGGCCGGTGAGCAGGTGCGGGCGATGGCGTTCCGCCTGGAGCAGGGGGCCGACCTCCGCTGGCGCTGCGCCGCGGTGGAGCTGGGCGGCGACCCGGTGGGCGCGACCCGAGCACGCGCCTAGAGACAGCCCGGAGACAGCCACACACGCCCACGCGCAGGCGCTGAGACACGGAGGCACGAGGGCGACAGGAGCACCCGGGCACAAAAGGGGCACCACACCAGCGCACGCGGCCGGGGCCGGACACCGATGCGGTGTCCCGGCCCCGGCCGGTGGGACTCCGGCGGCCGTGAAGCGGCCGGACCTGCGTTCGTGTTACCGCCCGCTGCTACTTCTTGCGGCGGCGGCCGCCGCCCTTCTGCGCCTTGCGCCGCTCGGCGCGGGTCAGGCCGTCCGTCTCGGAACGGTCGGACCCGTCATCGTCCTGGAAGTCGCCCTCCACAATGCCGCCCTCCCCGTCCACCGTGGGAGCGGAGAAGTGCAGCCGGTCGGGCCGCTGCGGAGCGTCCAGGCCCTTGGCCCTGATCTCCGGACGGGCGTCCTTCTTGGCCAGCGAGGTCTTCTCGGAGGAGTCCTGCACGGGGACTTCCTCGACCTGCTGATCGACCTGGACCTCCAGGTTGAACAGGTAGCCGACGGACTCTTCCTTGATGCCGTCCATCATCGCGTTGAACATGTCGAAGCCCTCGCGCTGGTACTCCACCAGCGGGTCCTTCTGGGCCATCGCGCGCAGGCCGATGCCCTCCTGGAGATAGTCCATCTCGTAGAGGTGCTCGCGCCACTTGCGGTCCAGCACGGAAAGCACCACGCGGCGCTCCAGCTCACGCATGATGTCCGAGCCCAGCTCCGACTCGCGCTCCGCGTACTGCTCGTAGATGTCGTCCTTGATGGACTCACCGATGAACTCGGCGGTGATACCCGCGCGGTCGCCCGCCGCGTCCTCGAGCTCATCGACGGTGACCTTCACCGGGTAGAGCTGCTTGAACGCGCCCCACAGCCGGTCGAGGTCCCACTCCTCCGCGAAGCCCTCTACGGTCTCCGCCTGGATGTAGGCGTCGATCGTGTCGTCCATGAAGTGACGCACCTGGTCGTGCAGGTCCTCGCCCTGCAGGACCCGGCGGCGCTCGCCGTAGATGACCTCGCGCTGCCGGTTGAGGACCTCGTCGTACTTCAGGACGTTCTTACGGGTCTCGAAGTTCTGCTGCTCGACCTGCGACTGGGCCGACGCGATCGCGCGCGTCACCATCTTGTTCTCGATGGGTACGTCGTCGGGGACGTTGGCCATGGCCATCACGCGCTCGACCATCGCGGCCTTGAACAGGCGCATCAGGTCGTCGCCCAGCGACAGGTAGAAGCGGGACTCGCCCGGGTCGCCCTGACGGCCGGAGCGGCCACGCAGCTGGTTGTCGATACGGCGCGACTCGTGCCGCTCGGTACCCAGCACATAGAGCCCGCCGAGGTCCTTGACCTCTTCGAACTCGGCCTTGACGGCCCGCTCGGCCTTCTCCAGCGCGGCGGGCAGGGCCGCGGCCCACTCCTCGATGTGCTCCTCCGGGTCGAGGCCGCGCTGGCGCAGCTCCGCCTCGGCGAGGTCGTCCGGGTTGCCGCCGAGCTTGATGTCCGTACCGCGACCGGCCATGTTCGTGGCGACGGTGACGGCGCCCCTGCGGCCGGCCTGGGCGATGATCGGCGCCTCACGGTCGTGCTGCTTGGCGTTGAGGACCTCGTGCTGGACGCCGCGCTTGGAGAGCTGCTGCGAGAGGTACTCGGACTTCTCGACCGAGGTGGTGCCGACCAGGATCGGCTGGCCCTTCTCGTGCTTCTCCGCGATGTCGTCGACGACCGCGGCGAACTTCGCGACCTCGGTGCGGTAGATCAGGTCGGACTGGTCGGCGCGGACCATCGGCCGGTTCGTCGGGATCGGCACGACGCCCAGCTTGTAGATCTGGTGGAACTCCGCGGCCTCGGTCATGGCCGTACCGGTCATGCCGGAGAGCTTGCCGTAGAGACGGAAGAAGTTCTGCAGGGTGATCGTGGCGAGAGTCTGGTTCTCGTCCTTGATGTCCACCCCTTCCTTCGCCTCGATCGCCTGGTGCATGCCCTCGTTGTAGCGGCGGCCGGCGAGGATACGGCCGGTGTGCTCGTCGACGATCATGACTTCGCCGTCGATGACGACGTAGTCCTTGTCCTTCTTGAAGAGTTCCTTGGCCTTGATGGCGTTGTTCAGGTAACCGACGAGGGGGGTGTTCACCGACTCGTAGAGGTTGTCGATACCCAGCCAGTCCTCGACCTTGGCGACACCCGGCTCGTGAATGGCGACCGTGCGCTTCTTCTCGTCGACGTCGTAGTCGCCGGTCTCTTCAAGGCCCTTGAGCGGATTGCCGGGTTCGCCCTTCTTCAGCCGGCTGACCAGCTTGGCGAAGTCGCCGTACCACTTGGTGGCCTGGTCGGCCGGTCCCGAAATGATCAACGGCGTACGTGCCTCGTCGACCAGGATCGAGTCGACCTCGTCGACGATCGCGAAGTTGTGGCCGCGCTGGACGAGCTCGTCCTGGGACCACGCCATATTGTCGCGCAGGTAGTCGAAGCCGAATTCGTTGTTCGTGCCGTACGTGATGTCGCAGGCGTACATCGCACGGCGCTGCGCGGGCGACATATTCGCCAGGATGCAGCCGACCTCGAGACCGAGGAACTTGTGGACCCGGCCCATCATTTCGGAGTCGCGCTCGGCCAGGTAGTCGTTCACCGTGATCAGGTGGACGCCCTTGCCTGACAGGGCGTTCAGATAGGCGGGGAGCGTGCCGACGAGGGTCTTGCCCTCACCGGTCTTCATCTCCGCGACATAGCCGAGATGCAGGGCGGCGCCACCCATCATCTGAACGTCGTAGTGGCGCTGACCGAGAACACGCTTGGCGGCTTCGCGAACGGTCGCGAACGCCTCGGGGAGCAGGTCGTCCAGGCTTTCGCCGTCGGTGAACCGCTCCTTGTACTCGTCGGTGAGCGCCCGCAACTCGGCGTCGGAGAGGTTCACGAAGTCCTCTTCGATGGACTTCACCTGGTCCGCGATGCGGTGCAGTTTGCGCAGGATCTTGCCTTCGCCTGCACGCATGAGCTTGTTGAAGACGGACACTGAGGTTGGTCTCCTTGCCGGTCGGGCCTGTGCACTGGAGGTACGCGGGCACGGCAGGTGGGCCCCACCGCAACGGCCATCGTAAGCGAGGACCTCGCCACGCCGGGAGGTCCGCCGACAGGAAGGCCCACTGTCACCCGCAGGGAGAACGGCCGGGACGCCCGGAAGGTGCCGGGCTCCCTCGAAAAGGTCTGGCGGCCGGGCAGCCGAGGAGCCGAGAATCGGCCGATGAAGCCCGTCATCCTCACCACCGAGCGACTGCTCCTGCGCCCCTTCGAGCAGGCCGACACCGATGCTGTCTTCCTGGCCTGCCAGGACCCCGACATACAGCGCTGGACATCAATTCCTTCCCCGTACGAGCGCGGGCACGCGGAGAGCTTCGTCGGACGGCACGCGCCGGACGGCTGGCGCGCGGGCACCGTCCATTGCTTCGCAGTGCTCCCCCGGGACGGCGCCGAGCTGGTCGCCGCGATCTCCGCGGCCAGGCACGGGCAGAGCGACAGCGCGGAGATCGGCTTCTGGGCGACCGCGCGGCACCGCGGCCACGGCTATGTCACTGAGGCGGCGCTGGCCCTCGCGCACTGGGTCTTCAGCACGGTGGGAGTGGAGCGCCTGGAATGGCGCGCCGAGGTCGGCAACACGGCGTCACGCGCGGTGGCCGAGAAGGTCGGCTTCGTCCTGGAGGGCACCCAGCGCTCCGCGACTGTGCACCAGGGGGTCCGCCGGGACACCTGGGTCGGCGCGCTGCTCCCGTCCGACCTCGGGCTCCCGACCGAGCGCCCGTATCTGCCTGCCAAGTCCTGAATCGCCGCAGGTCAACCCGGCTTGTCAGTGCGTGCCCCTAGGGTGCGGCCATGACGAGTCTGCTGCCGCCCACGGCCTCCCTGTCCGCCGACGAAGCCCGCAGGATCGCTCTGCGCGCGCAGGGATTCCTGGGCGCGCCCGATCGGCGGGGCGGGGTGCGCGGCATGCTGCGGCACCTGGGCGCGGTGCAGCTCGACACCATCTCGGTGCTGGCCCGCTCGCACGAGCTGATTCCGTACGCGCGTCTCGGCGCCGTGGGGCGTACGACGGTGGACGACGCCTACTGGACCGACGGTCACGCCTTCGAGTACTGGTCGCACGCGGCCTGCATCCTGCCCATCGAGGAATGGCCGCACTTCGCCTTCCGCCGTCGCGCCTTCCGCGCCCGCCCGCAGTGGCACCACGACCTGCCGGACGACGCGTACGACACCGTGATCAAACAGCTGCGCGCCGAAGGGCCGCTGACCGCCACGGAGCTGGGCGGCGCGAAGAACGGCGGCGAGTGGTGGGACTGGTCGGCGTCGAAGGTCGCTGTCGAACGGGCACTGATGTACGGAGAGGTGGTGTGCACCGAGCGGCGCAGTTGGAAGCGGGTGTACGACTTGGCCGAGCGTGCCGTCCCGGACGCCGTTCACCACGACGACCTGGACGACACCGAGTGCCTGCGCCGGCTCGTACAGCTGGCGGGAAAGTCCCTCGGAGTGGGTACCCGCGCGGACATCGCGGACTACCACCGTCTCAAGGGTGAGCAGGTCGAAGCCGTCATCGCCGACTCGGGGCTGGTCCCGGTCGACGTCGAGGGCTGGGAGAAGCAGGCCTGGGCCGACCCCGAGGCGCTGGCGAGCACGCCGCGCGGGCGCCACCGCACGACCCTGCTGTCGCCCTTCGACTCGCTGATCTGGGACCGGCCGCGCACGGAGCGGATCTTCGGCTTCACGCACCGCCTGGAGGCGTACGTCCCCAAGCCGAAGCGGATCCACGGGTACTTCGCGATGCCGCTGCTCGCGGGCGGGCGGCTGCTCGGCCGGGTCGACCCGGCGCGCGAGGGCACCACGCTGGTGGCGCGGCACGTTTCGCTTCAGGGGCCGAAGGCGGTCCGGCCTATGGCCGAGGCACTCGTGGAGGCGGCGAAGTGGGTCGGCTGCGCCGATGTGCGGCTGGAGCTGGTCGACGCCCAGCAGTTGCGCGCGCCGCTCACCGCCGAATTGGCCCGTCTGACCTGATCCGCGGTCACCTGATTTCCAGGATCTTTTCCCGCATCGCGTAGACCACGGCCTCCATCCTGGAGTGCAGTTGTAGCTTCTCCAGGATGTTGCGGACGTGGTTCTTCACGGTGTTCTCGGAGATGAACAGCTGCTTGGCGATGTCGCGGTTGTTCATCCCCGTGGCGACGAGCTTGAGCACCTCAAGCTCGCGTTCGGTGAGCCGCGGCGCGGGGACGAGCCGGCGCTCGTCCGTGCGCTGGATCATCGACTTGAACTCGGTGAGGAGCTTGGACGCCATCGACGGACTGATCTGCGACTGGCCGTCCGCCACCGCGCGGATGGCGGTGGCCACCTCGTCGGTGGAGATCTCCTTGAGCAGGTAGCCTGTCGCGCCCGCCTTGATCGCGTCGTAGAGGTCGGCCTCCTCGTCACTGATCGTCAACATGATGATCTTCGCGCTGGGAGCCACCTCCTTGATCGAGGTGCATGCCTCGATGCCACCGCGCTTGGGCATCCGCACATCCATCAGCACGATGTCGGGGAGCAGGTCGGCAGCCTTGTCCACAGCCTCGGCCCCGTCACCCGCCTCGCCGACGACCTGAATGTCCTCCTCCTGCGCGAGGACGATCTCAAGTCCCCGGCGGAAAAGGGCGTGGTCGTCGACGACAAGGACCCTGATGGGCTCCTTGCGCGACCCACTCGTGTCCATACCGCCGTTACCACCGACGCCGACGCCGCCGGCCCCGTCGTCCTCGTCATGCACCGGACCGAAGCTGTCCGCCATCGTTCCTCCCCCTGAAGGCCGTGGCCCGAGAATCATGAGCTGTGCCAACCACAGTCCGCAGAGCATCGATTGGCCTGCGACGCCATGATTTCATGCCGGGACGACAGAACGGTGACGAAGTGGTCGCACAGTGGTACGACGCGCAGCCCTCGTGGGTTCAGCGCGTCCGGCGGGTCACCCGCCGAGTGCACCGCCGGCGCCGCCCACCTCTGTCTCGGCGAAGGGGTCGGTCGTCAAGTGAATGACTCCGTAGTCGTAGGCGTGCCGCCGGTAGACGACACTGGGTTCCTTCGTCTCCGAGTCGACGAAGAGATAGAAGTCGTGCCCGACCAGCTCCATTTCGTAGAGCGCCTGGTCGAGCGTCATCGCCGCGGCGACGTGTGTCTTCTCGCGGACCACCAGAGGTCCTTCGCCCTGCACTTCGAGCGAGCCGACCATGGTGGTGGGAACCGCCTGGGGCGCCTCGGCCACGGCCACGGCGGCGCCGAGCTCTCCACTGCCATTGAGGGGCGCCGAGTTGGCCACGGTCGTACCGACCTCGGCTGCCGACAGCCGTCCGGTGCCACGACGTGTGTGTCGCTTGTCGTGCTGCTTGCGCAGCCGCGCCTCCAGCTTGCCGGTAGCCAGGTCCAGCGCTGCGTACGGGTCGGCCGCCGACGCCTCTGCCCGGATCACCGGTCCACGCGAGTGAAGCGTGATCTCCACACGGTCGGAACGGTCCGCCTGCCGCGGGTTGGGCTCCTTGGACACCTCGACGTCCAGGCTGATCACTTTGCCGTCGAGCTTCTGGATCTTCTCCAGCTTCAGCTTCTCGGCCACGTGCCTCCGGAACCGCTCGGGTACCTCGGTCTTGCGGCCCTTGACGACGATGTCCACGCAGAACTCCGTTCCCGGATAGCCCCGCTCAGCGGCGGAGCATCTCCCTTTTGCACCAGGCCCCGACGAACACCGGAGCCTCGGACTTGGCGACTTCCACCTCCTCCTCCCCAGGGGACAAGATCCCCACCCGTCGACTTCGACCTTTCGAGCTGAGGGAAAAACCCAAGCGCCCTAGTCCGATAAGTGAGGCACAGGGTCTGCTTTTCCTCACAACCGAACATAGCTCTCCCGGACGCATGTCGGCACCCGCTACCGGCGCGTACCTCCATTGAGGTGCTTTTTCCCTCTCACCACCTGCAACGACGCAAGTTCCCCGTCAGTTCCGGTTTATTCCGAAGGAAAGCGAGGGTGCTGCCACCACCGCTGCGCTCAGGTGTCGGAAACCGTGAAAATCGGGGGGCACGGCGGCACGCAGTGCCCGAGCGGCCTCCACGAGCGAGGCCCCGGTCGTCATCAGATCGTCCACCAGCACCACCCTGCGGCCCTCCAGCAGCCCGGGACCCCCTGCCACCATCTCCAGGGCCCCCGCGAGATTCGCCAGCCGCTCCGGGGCCCTCAGACCCGACTGGTCACTCACCGCCCGGCGCTGCCGCAGCACCGCGAGCACCCGTGCGGCTACCCCGGCCCGGCGCAGTTCACCCGAAGCGGCGAGCGCGATCCGGCGCGTGGGGTCGTGTCCACGCGCCCTGGTCGCCCGCCTCGCGGACGGCACGGGTACGAGCAGCAGCGGTCCGCAGCCCCCGGACACATCACCGTCCGGAGACCTTCGGGTGCCCGGCGCACCCGCCCCGGACGCTCCGACCAGGACCGCGCCCGCCAGCGCGCCCCCGAGCGCCCCGGCAAGCTCCAGTGCGCCCCGCTCCTTGTGCCCGAGCAGGACGGCCCGCACCGCGTCCTCGTACGGAGCGGCGGCGTGGACCACCGGCAGCCCCGGCGGCTCGGGCGACGGCCGGACCCGCCGGGGCCCGGCGCCGCACAACGCCTGTCGACACCCCTCGCACAGCGCCGTACGCGGTCTGCCGCAGCCCCCGCACCCGGCCGGCAGCAACAGACCGGCGGCTTCCCGCCACCACCCCCGCATGGCATCCACTCTGCCAAGCCAGGCGCGCCTCAACCACCCCTGTGGAAAACCCGCGCGGACCTGTACGCGAACGCACGAAGACGTACGAAACTGACCGCGGGCTATCCGGGATAGACCGGCGATGAGCCTTCTTTGACCACGGTCTTCCAGTTGGCCCCGGGAGGCAGCCGCACAATGCCGTCTTCCAACGAGTGCGCCAGCAGCGGCAACCGGTCGTCGTCGGCCGAGGCGACCGCCGTCACCCGGTTCGCGCCGGGCAGCGCACCGGCGTCCGACGTCGAACCGTCCGTCTGCAGATAACGCAGCTGCTGTACGCCGCCGGACTCGCGCCCGACCACCACAAGGCGGCTACGGCCCGCCCAGGAGACGGCCGTCACCTCCTCCATCTGCGGGGCGATGGGGCGCAGATCGACGACGGACACCTCGGGCTTGTCGTCGGGTCCGCGCCGCTCCACCCGGCCGATCTTCAGCGTCGTCCTGCCCTTCTCGGAGACCAGCAGAGCGATCCGCACGCCGTCCGCCGACACCTTCAGGGCTTCGATACGGGCCCCGTCCAGGCCGTCGACGACCTTGACCTGCTCGGGCTCGCCCTCGCCACCGATCAGCCGGAGCAGCTTGGGGTTGCGGGGGTCGCGGTCGGCCACCCACAGATCGCCCCGGCCGTCCCAACTGGGGGCGGACAGCCGGTCCTGCTGCTGCTTGCCGCTGCTGGTGAGCGCGGGCTCCTCGGGCTCCTCGTCCGAGACGACGGACGCCACATAGAGCGAGCGGGCGTCGCGCGAGACCCCTGCCCCGTGGCGCTCGTCGCGTGCCACGGCGACCGCGCCCAGCTCGCGCTCCCCCGCGCCGAGCAGGCCGGGAACGGGCTCCGAGGTGTCGTCGCTGTCCGTGGCCTCGGAACTCGCCACCATCCGTACCAGACGGTTCTTGGTGTCGAGGAAATACTGATAGTCGGGGCTGCCGGAGGCACGCTCCGGCGCGAAGTCCTCAGCCTGGTCCGCGCCGAGTTCGCACAGCGTCGAGCTGTCGGACCGCAGCAGCTCCACCTGCCCCACCCGGTAGGACGTCAGGTCCCGGACGGTGAAGAGCAGTTGGGCGGCCATCTCCCGGCACCGCTTCTGGCCGACGTTGGACGCCTTGTCGTTGAGCGGCACCTTGAGCGCGTTGCGGTCGTCGAACGTCAGCGACTTGGTGCCCGGCTTGAGCGCCGTACCCGTGGGGAAGCTCGAACCGACCACCGGCCTCAGCCAGTTCGTCGGCCCGCCGAGCAGCGCCCTGACCGTCTGCGTCACCGGGTCCATGCGAGTCTCCGGGTCCATGCGCTTGCGCACATAGACGGGGTCGGCGACCAGCCAGGGGTGGCCGCCACCGCTCTGGGAGGACGTACCGGAAGCGAAGTAGTACTTATTGACGGAACGGTAGATGCGCTCGAAGTCCGACCGGCCGAGCACCAGCCCCGCCGGAAGGCCGTCGATGCGCCACTCCTGGCCGTCCTTGCTGTCCTTGTCGTTCTGCCTGCTGAGGTGAATGACCTCGTGGTACACGCGCTTGACGGGCTGGTAGGCGCGCTGCTCGTTCACCTCGGCGACCTGCGTGCCGGTGAGCTCGTACGTATAGGCCCCGCCTTCGCGGTCATTGGCCCGTTCGTCCTGCGCCACCGGGCCGCTGTCCAGCACAGTGACCTGGCTGGGCTTCCATCGCTGGGACGCCTTCTTCGTCAGGTACTTGCGGGCCGTGGCGAACTGCGGGTCGTCCCCCGTCATCGCCTCCAGAAAGCCGCCGACGATCTCGTTGGGCTGCGCCCCGGCTCTGGGTGCCACTCCGTACACCCGCACCTGCGAGTCACCGCGCGCGGACGCTTTCACCTCCTCCACGTCCCCGCTGTTCGGCATGGACGCGCAGCCCGCCAGCAGCAGGCCACCGCATCCCAGCAGCACCGAAGTGCGGGTCATGCGCCACTGGCCACCGCGACTTCGGTCAGCGCCCACGGGTAATGTCCTTCCGCTCCGACGACTGCGAGACCTGCGGTGTCTGTGATGCCTGCGAAACTCGCGCGCCCTGTGACGAAAGCTGTGACGCCGTGTCTGACGCCTTCTGTGGTGCGGTCTGCGACGCGCTGTCACCGTCGCCCGCCGGACGTGCCACCACCCGCGCCCCACTGCCGGGCAGCGCCGTCGGATCCGCCGAGGGCGTCGCGCGCATCGGCACGGGCAGCGGGGACCGGTCGCCCCCGGGCTGGACCGGCACGCTCGCCAGCCGGTGAGTGTCGTCTTCCCGCCCGTCACCGTCGGCGCGCTCACGCCGACGCCGCGAGTCCTCGGGCTCCAGCGGAATCGGCGAACCGCGCAGCGACTCGTCCGCCGTACGCGGCAGGGTCAGCCGGAACTGCGAGCCGCCGCCAGGCTCGCCCCAGGCCTGGAGCCAGCCGCCGTGCAGCCGCGCGTCCTCGACGGCGATGGACAGGCCGAGCCCGCTGCCGCCCGTGGTGCGCGCACGAGCCGGATCGGCCCGCCAGAAACGGCTGAACACCCGGGTCGCCTCGCCGGGTTTGAGCCCCACGCCGAAGTCCCGTACGGCCACGGCCACGGCGCCGCCGGCCGAGGCCAGCCGCACCACCACATCCTTGCCCTCGCCGTGCTCAACGGCGTTGACGACAAGGTTGCGCAGGACCCTCTCGACGCGCCGGGCATCGGCTTCCACGATGACGGGCTGCTCGTCACCGGTCACCCGTATCTGGGTGCCCTTGCGCTCGGCCAGCGGCTCGGCGCCCTCGATCACTCGGCGTACGGCGTCACGCAGGTCTATGGGCTCGGCCTCCAGGGCCGCCGCACCTGCGTCGAAGCGGCTGATCTCAAGGAGGTCGGCTAGCAGCGACTCGAACCGGTCGAGCTGGCCGCTGAGCAGTTCGGCGGAGCGGGCGGTCACCGCGTCGAAGTCACTTCGTGCCTCGTGGATGACATCGGCGGCCATCCGCACAGTCGTCAGCGGTGTGCGCAGCTCGTGCGAGACGTCCGACACGAAGCGCCGCTGCATCCGGGACAGGTCCTCCAACTGCTGGATCTTGAGCTGCAGGTTCTGCGCCATCTTGTTGAAGGCTTCACCGAGTCTGGCGATGTCGTCCTCGCCGGTGACCTTCATCCGCACCTGGAGACGGCCCACAGCCAGCCCCTCGGCGATCCCCGCGGCCATCCGGACGGGGGTGACGACCTGCCGGACCACCAGCCAGGCGATGGCTCCGAGCAGGACGACCACAAACAGCCCGGCGGTGACGAGCGTGCGCTGCACCAGGCCGAGCGACTCCGCCTCCTGGGTCAGCGGGAAGAGGTAGTAGAGCTGGTAGGGCTCGCCACTGTTGTCGATCAGCTGCTTGCCGATGACGAGGCCGTCCTCGGCCTGCTGGCCGTCCGTGTACTTGATCTCGACGAAGGTCTGGTGCGCCTTCCCGGTTCCTTCGTCGACCGCGTCCCGCAACTTCTGCGGCACGCTCGCCATCGGATTCACATCGGCCGACGCGCGCGGTCCGCGGCTGCTCGACTCCTGGCCCTCCGATATGGAGCTCAGCGCCACCACATGGAACGCCTGCCGTCCGCCGCTGGCGAGCTGCTCGGCCAGTTCGGTCCGCCAGTTGGTGGAGTTGCGCGCCGCGGCCCTGGCCTCGGCGGATTCGCTGCCGCCCGGACCCGCGATGGTGCGGGCCCTTTCCTCGGCCACGTCGAACCCACCGGCCGCCTGGCTCTGAGCGGCCCCCTGCTTCGCGTCGAGGAGCCCGTTGCGTACCTGCCACATGACGGCGAAGCCCAGAAGCAGCACCACACCGAGCGACATGAGCAGTGTGGCGGCCACCACGCGCAGCTGGATGTTCCGCCGCCACAGCCGCACTGCAGGCAGCAGCGGCCGCCTGGCCAGGCGCATGAAGAGCCTCAGCACGGGGCTACTGGGCGCCCCGTCCTGGAGCAGCCGGCCGCCCTGCAGAGAGCGGCCGAGCCTGGACCTCATTCGCCGGGGCCCGGCAGCCCGCTCCGTACGGACTCCCGGCTCCCCGGGCATCGGAGCAGCGCTGCTTCGGGTCATGTCAGCTCGGTCCGGCCTTGTAGCCGACCCCGCGCACGGTCACCACGATCTCCGGCCGCTCCGGGTCCATCTCGACCTTCGAGCGCAGCCGCTGTACGTGGACATTCACCAGCCGGGTGTCCGCGGCGTGGCGGTAGCCCCATACCTGCTCGAGCAGCACCTCGCGGGTGAACACCTGCCACGGCTTGCGTGCGAGCGCGACCAGCAGGTCGAACTCGAGCGGAGTCAGGGCGATCGACTGCCCCTCCCGCTTCACGGAATGACCGGCCACATCAATGACCAGGTCTCCGATCGCCAGCTGTTCCGGCGCCGGTTCCTCCGACCTCCTCAGTCGTGCCCGGATACGGGCGACGAGCTCCTTGGGCTTGAACGGCTTGACGATGTAGTCGTCGGCGCCGGATTCCAGCCCGACCACCACATCGACGGTGTCGCTCTTGGCGGTGAGCATGACAATCGGCACCCCGGACTCGGCCCGGATGAGGCGGCAAACTTCAATGCCGTCCCGTCCGGGCAGCATGAGATCCAGCAGCACCAGGTCGGGCTTCGCCTCCCTGAATGCCGCAAGTGCCCTGTCACCGTCCGCTACAAAAGACGGCTCAAAACCTTCTCCACGCAACACAATGCCGAGCATCTCGGCCAGTGCGGTGTCGTCGTCAACGACAAGGACGCGTCCCTTCATAATCGACATCATCCCATTAGCTAATCGTTACCTGGCGTGACCTGGCACACAGCTCCGCGAGCGCGGCCCCTGTGACCGGGGAAATCGTGCCCTGCTCAGTGATGATCGCCGTCACCAGTTCTGGTGGCGTGATGTCGAAGGCAGGGTTGTACGCCTGGGCTCCCAGCGGCGCGATCGGCATTCCGACCCCGATGCCCGGTTCCGCCCCAATGCCCGAAATCTGCGGCACCGTGACCTCCGTCACTTCTTGCCCCGACCTCTGCTCCACCTCGATGGACGCCCCGTCCGGGGTGCCCAGATCGACCGTGGTGGTGGGTGCGACCACTATGAACGGTACGTGGTGGTATTTGGCCAGCACCGCGAGCGGATAGCTCCCGACCTTGTTCGCCACGGAACCGTCGGCTGCGATCCGGTCGGCTCCGATGAGCACCGCGTCCACCTCCCCGGCCGCGAAGAGCGAGCCCGCCGCACTGTCCGTGAGCAGGGTGTACGCCATACCGCTGCGGGCCGCCTCGTACGCGGTGAGCCGGGCCCCCTGCAGCAGCGGACGCGTCTCATCGACCCACAGCCGCCGTAGCGTGCCACTGCGGTGAGCCGCCAGCGCCACCGCGAACGCGGTACCCTCACCGCCCGAGACCAGTGCCCCGGTATTGCAGTGGGTCAGGATGCGGTGACCGCCTCCCGGCAGCAGTTCCTCCAAGAGGGCCAGCCCGTGCGCCGCCATCTGCACGCTTGCCTCGGCATCGGCCCGGTGCAGTGCTTTGGCGGCGGCCAGCGCGGCAGCGGCGGCCTGCTCGGGGTCCGCACCCTTCTGCTCGGCAGCCCAGTAGGCCTCTGCCGCCCGGCGCACGCCGTACCCGAGGTTCACCGCGGTGGGCCGCGCCCTGTCCAGCAGCACCACGGCTTCCTCGACGTCGTAGCCACGTGCTGCCGCGAGCGCCACTCCATAGGCGCCGGCGATTCCGAGCAGCGGTGCACCGCGTACAGCGAGGGTCTGGATCGCCTGCACCAGGGCAGGCACATCCGTACAGACCAGTTCGACCTCCTCTGCGGGCAGTCTGGTCTGGTCGAGCAGCACCAGTACGGGCCCCTCCGGCGGCTCGTCCCAGCGCAGCGAAGGGAGCGCGGGCGGCTCTGCGCCCGCTGTGGATTGCGCGTCCTGATCGGCCATTCGCCCAGTCTGCCCGGTGAGGCACCGACAATTGAAGGTGCGAAGGAGATACGGGGCCAGGTCCGTCGGCCGACGCCCCGTGGCACGATGGCTGCCAACCTGCCGCCGCGACCGCGGACGGGCACCGTGAAGGAGCGACAATGAACGACTCTCCGGGCTGGGCTTCGCCCGGATCTGCCCCCTCCGACGGCCAGGAACCGGGCGACCCCCGCCCCGCTGAGCCTGCCGACCAGGGCGACGCCTCTTCGAAGTGGTCCAAGGCACAGCCTCCCGCGGCGCAATGGTCCCCACCCAGCGCGCCCGGAGGCCCCACCGTCCCCTCGCAGCAGCCCGGACCGGGCTGGGGCGCCGGGCGCGGGCCGGGAGGCGGCTGGGGCGGCCCTCCCGCCGCCGCCAAGCCCGGTGTGATCCCGCTTCGGCCCCTCGGCATCGGCGAAATCCTCGACGGCGCGGTGTCGACCATGCGCGCCCACTGGCGCACGGTGCTCGGCATCACGATCACCGTCTCGGTGATCACTCAGATCTGCGACGTCCTGATCCAGCGCCATCTGCTCCCCGCGCCGCCCGAGGTCGACCCGAATGCGAGCCCTTCCGAGGCCCTGAACCAGGCCCTCGACTCGACGGTCACGAGCCTGGTCAACACGACCCCGGCCCTCGCGATCACCTTGATCGGCACGCTGTTCACCACAGCCCTGCTGACCATGGTCATCAGCCGTTCGGTGATCGGCCGTGAGGTCACGCTCTCCGACGCCTGGCGCGAGTCCCGGTCCCAGCTGCCGAAACTGCTCGCTCTGACCCTGCTGCTGCCCCTCATGGCCGTCGCGATCATGGCCGTCGGCATTCTGCCCGGCATCCTGCTGGGAGCCACCGCAGGCCTGGGGCTCTCCCTCCTCGGCGGTCTGGCGGCCTTCGTCGTCACCGTCTGGCTGATGATCCGGTTCAGCCTCGCCTCTCCCGCACTGATGCTGGAGAAGCAGAGCATTCTGAAGTCCCTGAGCCGTTCCGCGAAGCTGGTCCGGGGCACCTGGTGGCGGATCTTCGGAATCCTCGTACTCACGGGGCTGCTGACCCTCATCGTCTCGATGATCATCGCTGTGCCGTTCGGCGCGATCGCATACGCCGTGGACGGAGACGGCCTGGGCGGACTGTTCACCGGGGCCGCCCCCGAGTTCGGCTGGCCTTTCCTGATCATCACCGGTATCGGAGCCGTGATCGCCTCCTCGATCACCTACCCGATCTCCGCCGGCGTCACAGTGCTGCTCTACATCGACCAGCGCATCCGCCGAGAGGCCCTCGACCTGGACCTGGCCCGCGCCGCGGGCGTGCCCGGATACGGTCCCGAGCAGCCCACCGACCCCACCCCCGGGAGCTGATGCGGTGTTCACAGCGGGGGGCACCGGCACGGCAGGCGTGCGGGCCCGCACGGCCGATGACGTACCGGTGGACACTCCGCGCGTCCCCGCCCGCGACGCGGCGGAGCAGGAGCTGTCCAACCCGATGTACCGGGAGAACGAGCCGAGCGCCTTCCAGCGCGCCCTGGACAGCTTCTGGGGGTGGATCGACGACCTCTTCGGCGCTGCCTCCGGGGCCGCCCCCGGTGGCGTGGTTGGAATCCTCGTCGTCGCCCTCCTCGTGGTGCTTCTCGTCCTCGGCCTGTGGTGGCGGCTCGGCACTCCGCAGCGCACCCCGCCCGCCGAGGGAACCCTCTTCGACGACGGCCCGCGCAGCGCGGCGGAACACCGCGCAGCCGCCGAGACGCACGCCGCCGCCCGCCGATGGAACGAGGCTGTCCAGGAGCGGATGCGCGCCGTCGTCCGCTCGCTGGAGGAACGCGCGCTCCTCGACCCGCGCCCCGGCCGCACTGCCGACGAGGCCGCCGCGGAGGCCGGGCGCCCCCTGCCCGACCACGCCGCCAGGCTGCGCGCCGCGGCCCGGGAGTTCGACGACGTCACGTACGGCGGCCGCACCACCGACGAGCGGGCATACCGCCGCCTGAGTGAGCTGGACACCGATCTGGAACGCGCAAAGCCTCTGCTGAGCGGCGCGGCCCGAGGAGTTGCCGAATGACGGCGACCACCGCCCGCTCCACCTCGGACTCCCCCACCACCCGCCAGGTATGGACACGCACCCGTGGGCTACTGCTCGGGCTCCTCATCGTTCTCGCTGCTGGTGTCGCCATCGCCGCAGCACGCTCCGGCGACCAGCACGGCCGCCTCGACCCGCGCTCCGCGGACCCCTACGGCAGCCGCGCCGTGGCCGAACTCCTCAAGGACCGTGGCATCGACTCCCGAGTGGTCACCAACCTCGACGATGCCAGGACCGCGGCGGGCCCCGAGACCACACTCCTGGTCACCAATCCCGACCTGCTGACTGCCCGCCAGCAGAAGGAGTTCCGCGCCGCGACCCAGCGGTCCGGCGGCCGGACCGTCCTCCTCTCGGCAGGAGCACCCTCCGTCTCCGGCCTCGTCCCCGGCGTCCGCTCCGCGGCACGCAGCGATGTGGCGTCGCGCTCCCCCCAGTGCTCGATGCCCGCGGCCCGCCGCGCCGGCGACGCCGACATCGGCGGCGTCCGCTACACCGCCGAAGTCCCCGGCCGGCAGGCTTGTTACCCCAGCGACGGCCTTCCCACTCTGCTGCGGGTTCCAGGCGCTGCCACCGGTGACACCGTCCTCCTCGGCTCGCCGAACATCCTCTACAACGACCGCCTCGACCAGCAGGGAAACGCCTCGCTGGCCCTGCAACTCCTCGGCTCCCGGCCTCATCTCGTCTGGTACCTCCCCTCGCTCGGTGATATCTCCGCCACTGACGGCGGCGAAAGCAGCTTTGCGGACCTGGTCCCTTCGGGCTGGCTGTGGGCAGCCCTTCAACTCGCCCTCGCCGCAGTGCTCGCGGCCATCTGGCGTGGTCGCCGGATGGGTGCCGTGGTGAGCGAAAGACTCCCTGTGGCCGTCCGCGCCTCCGAGACGACGGAGGGCAGGGCGCGTCTCTACCGCAAGGCCAACGCCCGCGACCGCGCGGCCTCGGCGATGCGCTCTGCAACCCGCGCCCGCCTCGCCCTCCTGCTCGGCGTGCCCGCCTCCCGGGCCCACGCCGACGAATCCCTGCTCCCCTCCGTCTCCGCCCACCTGCCGACGACCGGCCGGGACCTTCCCTCCCTGCTTTTCGGCACCGCCCCCTCAGACGACGCCGGCCTCATCCGCCTGGCGGACGACCTCGACGCCCTCGAAAGAGAGGTACGCGCTTCATGAGCGCCCAGCCCGCAGAGAACCCCGACAGCGCCCGAGCCTCCCTCGAAGCCCTGCGCACCGAGATCGCCAAGGCCGTGGTCGGCCAGGATCCCGCTGTCACCGGACTCGTCGTGGCCCTGCTCTGCCGCGGTCATGTCCTGCTCGAAGGAGTTCCCGGGGTGGCCAAGACCCTGCTTGTCCGCGCGCTCGCGGCCTCGCTCCAAGTGGACACAAAGCGCGTCCAGTTCACTCCCGATCTCATGCCGAGCGACATCACCGGCTCACTGGTCTACGACGCCCGCACCGCCGAGTTCTCCTTCCAGCCCGGCCCTGTCTTCACCAATCTGCTGCTCGCGGACGAGATCAACCGCACGCCGCCCAAGACGCAGGCGTCCCTCCTGGAAGCCATGGAAGAACGTCAGGTCACCGTCGACGGCACCGCCCGGCCGCTGCCCGAGCCCTTCATGGTGGCCGCGACCCAGAACCCCGTCGAGTACGAGGGCACCTACCCCCTCCCCGAAGCCCAGTTGGACCGCTTCCTCCTCAAGCTCACGGTCCCGCTCCCGTCCCGCGAGGACGAGATCGGCGTCGTGACCCGGCACGCGGAAGGCTTCAACCCCCGGGACCTGCACGCAGCCGGTGTGCGACCGGCCGCGGGCCCTGCCGACATCGAAGCGGCCCGCGCCGCAGTCGCCAAGACCACGGTCTCCGCTGAGATCAGCGGCTACGTCGTCGATATCTGCCGTGCCACCCGCGATTCCCCCTCACTCACTCTCGGCGTCTCCCCGCGAGGCGCCACTGCACTGCTCTCCACCGCCCGGGCCTGGGCCTGGCTCACCGGCAGGGACTACGTCACCCCCGACGATGTAAAGGCACTGGCACTTCCCACCCTGCGCCACCGCATCCAACTCCGCCCCGAGGCCGAGATGGAGGGGGTCACCGCAGACTCCGTCATCACCGCGATCCTCGCCCAAGTGCCCGTCCCCCGCTGAGGCGATGACTGTGGCCCTCACCGGACGAACCGCACTCCTCGCCGCCCTTGGCTCTCTCCCCATCGGCATCCTGGCGCCGAGCTGGTCAGGGATGCTCGCCATGAACGCTCCCCTCACACTCGCAATTCTGTGCGACTATGCCCTGGCAACGCCAGTAAAAAGGCTCCAATTCACCCGAAGTGGTGACACGTCAGTTCGACAAGGTGACAGTGCGGAGGTCCAGTTGACCGTCGCGAACCCCACGGGCCGCCGCCTGCGCTCCCATATCCGCGACGCCTGGCCGCCCAGCAGCTGGTCCACCGACGCCGAACAGGCTTCTTCACATCAGGAGTTGACCGTTCCCGCGGGGGAACGTCGGCGCTTCTCCCTCGTCCTGCGCCCCACCCGGCGCGGCGACCGCCACGCCGACCGCATCACGGTCAGGTCGTACGGCCCCCTGGGCCTGGTGGCCCGCCAGGGCAGCCACCGGGCTCCCTGGACCGTCCGCGTCCTCCCGCCTTTCACCAGCCGGAAGCACCTGCCTTCCAAACTGGCCAGGCTGCGCGAGCTCGATGGCCGCACGAGTGTGTTGACCCGTGGCGAAGGAACCGAATTCGACAGCCTCCGCGACTACGTTCCCGGTGACGACACCCGCTCCATCGACTGGCGAGCCACCGCCCGGCAGAACCGCGTCGCCGTACGCACCTGGCGCCCGGAGCGCGATCGCCACATTTTGGTTGTTCTCGATACGGGCCGCACTTCAGCCGGCCGTGTCGGTGACGTGCCGCGTCTGGATGCCTCGATGGAAGCCGTTCTGCTCCTTGCCGCTCTCGCCTCACGCGCGGGCGACCGAGTGGACCTGCTCGCCTACGACCGGCGCACTCGCGCTCAGGTTCTCGGACGCACGGCAGGCGATGTCCTGCCGGCGCTGGTCAACGCTCTTGCGCCGCTGGAGCCCGCACTGGTGGAGACCGATGCCAGGGGCCTCGGCGCGACAGCTTTGAAGAACGCCCCCCGACGCTCACTCATCGTGCTCCTGACCAGCCTGGACGCCGCCCCTGTCGAAGAGGGCATCCTGCCGGTCCTCCCGCAGCTCACCAAACGCCACACGGTTCTCGTGGCCTCGGTGGCCGACCCCCGTATCCAGCAGCTGGCGACCGCTCGCGGCACAGTGGACTCGGTGTACGAAGCGGCCGCAGGCGCCCAGGAGCAGGAGCAGCGTCGTCGCACAGCGGAGAAGCTGACCCGCCACGGCGTCACCGTCGTCGACGCGACACCGGATGATCTGGCTCCCGCCCTCGCAGACGCCTACCTAGCCCTGAAAGCCGCAGGCCGGCTTTAGACGAATCCTTTACCAGAGCCCAGATCCCAGAGACGAAATGGACCGGGAACGCAGGAAAGCCCCGCACCATAAGGTGCGGGGCTCTCCCACAATAATTGTTCGGCGGCGTCCTACTCTCCCACAGGGTCCCCCCTGCAGTACCATCGGCGCTGAAAGGCTTAGCTTCCGGGTTCGAAATGTAACCGGGCGTTTCCCTAACGCTATGACCACCGAAACACTATGAAGTTAACCAAACCGGTGTATGCACAGTTCGTTACTTCAGAACTAACACAGTGGACGCGAGCAACTGAGGACAAGCCCTCGGCCTATTAGTACCAGTCAGCTCCACCCGTTACCGGGCTTCCACATCTGGCCTATCAACCCAGTCGTCTACTGGGAGCCTTAACCACTCAA
>NZ_JASITA010000050.1:0-14875 GCF_030063415.1 Streptomyces sp. H27-C3
TCCCCACGACATCCAGCCGCGCAAGGAAACGTGCCTTCAACCCTGCAAGATCACCACGCTCAACGCCCACGGTCCCCGCAACTCCCACAGATCATGGGTGTTGCGAGGACCGTTAGAACCCAAGCACCGGTCGGGGGCCCGCCGTCGTACAGGTCAAGGTCAGCACATCGCTCGGTTGACGCCTCTAAGCGGCGAGGCCGTGAGGCTCGCTTCTGTCGTCGCCCTGACCTCCACCTGCCTGCGGGCGCTCCAGGCCCAGCAACTTCAGCAGGTCAGCCGTCACCACCCGGTAGGCGTTGCCGAGACGCAGCACCCTGACCGGGTACTCCCCCTGCTTAGCGAGTCCGTATCCCGTTGATCGGCCGATCATCAGCGCTCGGTTGGAGGTGTCGAGGTCGATCACGGCCGGGAGGGCAAGCAGCTCGTCGCCCGTCAGCCCTCGTGCCTCACGAGACGAATCAGATGCAGCCATGGCGCCCTCCCGGGAGTATCTCGTGTCGCGGTGACGCCAAAGATGTATCACGGGGTTGCGGCAGCGCCTTTTTGCTGCCTAGAGTGTCTCTATGACACCTGATCAATGGCCGACAGCGTTCACCGGTCGGATCGCCCGGCGCCTGCGGGACTCGCGCAAGGCCGCCGGCCTCACCATGGCCGAGGTCGCCCAGGGCTGTGCCGACCGCGGCTTGCCGGAGTTCACCGAGCACTCGATGAAGAATCTGGAGTCCGGGCGTAAAACAAGCATCACCATCGCGGAGGTCGTCGTACTGGCGGACGTCCTGGGCGTCCCGCCGGTAACTCTCCTCTTCCCGCTCGGGTCCTCAGCCACGGTCGAGGTGCTCCCCGGTCGCGAAATCTCCACCTGGGATGCGCTCGCATGGTTCACCGGCGAGTCGCCCTTGGCCGAGCCCGCCCCCGACGGCTCCGCTCGGGACATCCTCGACCTCTTCCGTCAGCACGGTGACCTGGTGGCTGCCGCGATGTCTTCCCACGCCTTGGCCAGGGACAGGCGGCGGGCGGCCAGCACCACCCTGAACCGGGACCGCAGAGCCACCCTCCTGCAGCGCGCCGAGGGCTACGAGGAGCACGCGTTTGAGGACTGCCAGGAACTGCGCACGTTCCGTGGCCGGATGCGCGACCGCGACCTGGCACCTCCGTCGCTGCCTGACGAGCTGGCCTTCGTCGACCAGCCCGAACCACCGACCCCCACGGAGGACAGCGAGTGAAGAACGGCAACCTCATACGACGGTGCCGCTGCACGGATCCGAAGACCAAGAAGGAGTACGGCGCGTCCTGCCCCAAGCTCAAGTCTTCGCGCCGACACGGCACCTGGACCGCCGTCCAGGAACTCGAACCCAACCAGAACGGCGACCGCAGGCGGTTCCGTCGTGGCGGCTTCGAGACCTCCACCAAGGCCCAGGAGGAGCTGGACAAGGTCCGCGCCCTCATGGCCATTCCCGAGGAGGACGACGCCTGGGGCAAGACCCAGATCGGCGACCTCCTGGAGAACTGCGTCAAGGACAAGGACCCTGTCCCGGACTACGACGAGACCCGCCGCCGCTTCAAGACAGGGCAGTCCCTGAACTCCAAGGTCACCGTGGCGGAGTGGCTCGACACCTGGCTGGCTGGGCGCAAGCGTCTCCGGCGCGGTGGGGCGACCCGCTACGAGTGCGATATCCGCGTCCACCTGAAGCCGCACCTCGGGCACCTGCGCCTCGACAAGCTCCGCGTGCACCACATCGATTCGATGTTCGACGCGATCAACGAGCGCAACATCGAGATCCAGGAACAGAACGCCCAGCGGCGCGTCGTGCGCGACGAGCTCAAGGCCACTCCAAACAAGGGTGCCGAGAACCGCGCCCGACGCCATTGGCTACGAGCCCAGCTCGACGCAATGCCTCCCTTCCGGCGGATCACCGGCCTCAACACCCAGCCGCACGTCCGGGACACGCTTCGCGCCGCGCTGAACGTCGCCATCGCCCAGCAGGTGATGCCCGCCTTCAACCCGGCCGCGCACGTCGAGTTGCTGCCGGGCACGAAGCCAAAGGCGCTCGTCTGGAGCGACGAGCGCATTGCGCGCTGGGAAGAGACCGGCGAGAAGCCTTCGCCGGTCATGGTCTGGACCCCCGAGCAGACGGCAACGTTCCTCGACTTCGTCGAGCGTGACCGGCTGTACGTGCTCTGGCGGCTCATTGCCTTCCGGGGGACACGACGCGGCGAAGGCTGCGGCGTCCGCTGGGAAGATCACTCGGCCAAGGCTCACTCGCTGGCCATCGCCACCCAGCTCGTGCAGGACGGCTGGGAGGTTCACGAAGGTGCCCCCAAGACCGACAGCGGTATTCGCCTGATCGCCCTCGACGAAGAGACGAACCGAAACCTCCTGTCTCACAAGACCCGCCAGCAACGGGAGCGGGAGGCGTGGGGCGAGGGCTGGCAGGACACCGGCCGGATCTTCACCCAGGAAGACGGCTCCCTTCTCCACCCCGGTAAGGTCAGCGACCTTTTCGAGCGTCTGGTGGAAGCCGCCGGCCTTCCTCCGATCCGGCTCCACGATCTTCGCCATGTCGCAGCGACACTGATGCTCGCTGCCGGGGTCGACATCAAGGTGGTCTCCGAAACGCTCGGCCACTCGGACACGCGGATCACCCGGGACATCTACCAGTCGGTCCTGGACGATCTCGCTCGCGACGCCGCCGAGAAGGTCGTACAGCTCGTGCCGCACGCCCGGAGGCCTCTGGCGGCGGTGAAGGACGGGGATCCGACGGCCTCTCTCCGCCGGCCCAGGATGACGCCTCCGCGTAAGAGCGACGAGGCAAAGGACGAACGGTCCGCCTGATTCAGGCGTCAAGGAGCCCCGGTCAGCGGATATCCGACCGGGGCTCTAACATGTGATGAACGTCACGCATCAGTCGCAACGGACCGCGAGTGATCGCATAGCGTGACTGCTTCCCTCCTCGCGGACAGCCACTCCAAGCGCGCCTCCGCTCGGGCGCGGCCCAATCGGCGACCGCCGAGCAGCCCCGGGTGAGCCACCATCACATCGACCTCCTGCGGGCCCCGGCTTACTCAGCTCCGCTTGGCCCTGAGGCTGCTGCCGACGCAGACGAAGGTGGGGCTCGGTGTCCATGCGGCTGAACACGACGAAGAACCCCTGGCAGCTACGCGGAGCCGCGCTGCCTGCCCCCTCGGCGCAAGACTTCAGGACCCCCGGACCTGACCGAAGCCTTCCCAGCCGGCAACGCTGGACGAGGACTTGTAGGGATGGAACAACAACCAGGTCGTCATCCGCGCGCTCCCGTCGACGCTCTCGGCCACCGCCGGTGCACGCCTTTTGCACGTTTGGCCACCGGTCGGCCACCAGAGGCCGCCTGGCGGAGCCTCTGGGCTGACGCCCCGACAGGAGAAAGGTCACGGAAAAAGGAAAAGCCCCAGGTCACGGGCTGCATGACCTGGGGTTCCACAGAGCCCCCTGTCGGATTCGAACCGACGACCTACGCATTACAAGTGCGTTGCTCTGGCCAGCTGAGCTAAGGAGGCGTACCGGAGCAGTGTAACCAACGCGATCCGGAGTTCTTCGAATATTTCACCGACTCCGGACTGCTGACAGGAGCCAAAAGGCCAGGTAGCGTCACGGAACAGTTCACTCTGGTGGACTAGACCCATTCTCCTTCCACTCGGATCGTCCGGCACGTTCCTGCCGGTAGAAGGGATCAATCACCATGGCCACTGTCTCTTTCGACAAGGCAACCCGGGTCTACCCGGGCTCCACCAAGCCCGCCGTCGACGCGCTGGAGCTGCACGTGGAGGACGGCGAGTTCCTCGTCCTCGTCGGCCCCTCCGGCTGCGGAAAGTCGACCTCCCTGCGCATGCTCGCGGGTCTTGAGGACGTCAACGGCGGCGCCATCCGCATCGGTGAGCGCGACGTCACGCACCTGCCGCCGAAGGACCGGGACATCGCCATGGTGTTCCAGAACTACGCGCTGTACCCGCACATGTCGGTCGCCGACAACATGGGCTTCGCGCTCAAGATCGCCGGCATCAACAAGGCCGAGATCCGCAAGAAGGTCGAAGAGGCCGCGAAGATCCTCGACCTCTCGGACTACCTGGACCGCAAGCCGAAGGCGCTCTCCGGCGGCCAGCGCCAGCGCGTCGCGATGGGCCGCGCCATCGTCCGTGAGCCGCAGGTCTTCCTCATGGACGAGCCGCTGTCGAACCTCGACGCCAAGCTCCGCGTCTCGACCCGTACGCAGATCGCGTCGCTCCAGCGCCGCCTCGGCATCACCACGGTGTACGTCACCCACGACCAGGTCGAGGCCATGACCATGGGCGACCGGGTCGCGGTCCTCAAGGACGGTCTGCTCCAGCAGGTCGACTCGCCGCGCAACATGTACGACCGCCCCAACAACCTCTTCGTCGCCGGCTTCATCGGCTCCCCCGCCATGAACCTGGTCGAGGTCCCGATCACCGACGGCGGCGTGAAGTTCGGCAACAGCGTGGTGCCGGTCTCCCGTGACGCGCTGTCCGCCGCAGCCGACAAGGGCGACACCACCGTCACGGTCGGCGTCCGCCCCGAGCACTTCGACATCGTCGAGCAGGGTGGCGGCGGCGCCACGACGCTCTCCAAGGAGACCTCGGACGCCCCGGCCGGCCTGGCCGTCACCGTCAACGTCGTCGAGGAGCTCGGCGCCGACGGTTACGTCTACGGCAGCGCCGAGGTCAACGGCGAGCACAAGGACCTGGTGGTCCGCGTCGACGGCCGCGCCGTCCCGGGCAAGGGCGCCGTGCTCCACGTCGTCCCGCGGCCGGGCGAGACCCACGTCTTCTCGACCTCGACGGGCGAGCGCCTCAGCGACTGACGGACGATGGCCGATGGACGGCGGCCGGGCGGCAGTCGGCAACCGCCGCCCCCACCAGCCGCCGCTCCGGTGGCAAATCCACGCGCGAGGGGCCCCGCACCCTTGAGTTCTAGTGGTCGTGGCAATACCCCGGCAGACCGGGCATTTCGAGCAGTGTGCGTCAACACCCGATTCGAAAATAGACATCGAACCATCGCCCACGAGAGTGACTAAATGTCGCCAAATCATTACGGGCCGCTACGCTCACTCGCGTGACCCACACAGCCCGCCGAATCGGCCGAACTCTCGCTCTCGTCCTGCCCGTCGTCCTGGTCCTCTCCGGGACCCTGGCGGTCACCCGCGTCCCGTGGTCCACGAGCGGATCCGAGACGCAGATCCTGACCGCCTCCTCCGAGGAAGTCAACGTACGCGCCAAGTCCCGCGCCCCGCAGGACGTACTGCGCGACAAGCTCCTCCTGGAACTCCAGGAGGAGGACCCCGCGGTCGCCCTCACGCACCTGCAGCGCGAGATCGAGCGCCGACCCTCGCTCACCGAGCACTGCATGTCGATCGCCCGCGCCCTCGGCCGTGCCGCCGTCGGCCACTACGGTCCCACCCGCGCGCAGAAGTTCTCCCGCCCCGTCTGCGACACGTCGTTCGCCTCCGGCGTGGCCCAGCAGGCCGGCTGACCGGGTACGGGCGCCGACAAGGCCACCGACCGAGCGAGCAGCCTATCCGGGCACCGGGGCACCCTCCGCGGCCCGCCGCATATCGTGCCCCGTATGACTACGTATCCGACGCAGGCCGTGATCCTGGCAGGTGGCCAGGGCTCGCGGCTGCGCCCGTACACCGACGACCGCCCCAAGCCGATGGTCGAGATCCCCGGAACCGGGACCCCGATCATCGGCCATCAGCTGGCCTGGCTGGCCGCCGAGGGCGTGACCGACGCGGTCGTCTCCTGCGGCCATCTCGCCGACGTCCTCCAGGAATGGCTGGACGGCGCCGAGCTTCCGCTGCGTGTCACCACCGTGGTGGAGAACGAACCGCTGGGCCGCGGCGGCGGCCTCAAGTACGCCGCCGCGCACCTCCCGCATCCCGAGCAGTCCTGGTACGCGACCAACGGCGACATCTGGACGCGCTTCTCCCTGCGCGAGATGGCCGCCTTCCACGCCGAGCGCGACGCCACCGCCACCCTGGCCCTCGCCCGCCCCCGCATCCCGTGGGGCGCCGTGGAGACGGACGCCTTCGGCCACATCACCGACTTCATCGAGTCGCCGCCCTCGCCCTACCTCATCAACGCGGGCGTGTACGTCTTCTCAGCGGCCTTCGCAGCGCTTCTCCCCGACCTCGGGGACCACGAACGCACCACGTTCCCCCGGCTGGCCCGAGAGCGCCGCCTGGCGGGCTTCCCGCTGCCGCACGGCGCGTACTGGCGGGCCATCGACACCGCGAAGGACCTCAACGAGGCGGCCAAGGAGCTGGCAGCGGCCCGCGGTTGAGGGATTTACGTATCTACGCACCCGGCACAGGCGCAGGTGTGCGCACCCGGTACGGGCACAGGGCACCGGGTGCGCGAGCAGGACAGGGGGCGGGCTGTCGCTGCGGCGGCGGAGGCGCCTGGCCCGCCGTGCTGCCCTGGGTCTGGCTCGGCTGCCGCCGGGGGTCGGTGGCAGCTCCCGGGGCGGTCTGACGCGTCGCCCCCGGCGTCGTGCCCTTGGCCGACGGGGCCGCGGAGCCGCTGGCGGTCGGCGCCGGCCTGCTGCTGCCGGGGGTCCGCGAAGAGCCCTGGGAGCCGGATTCCTGCGGGAGCGGGGCGCCCGGCATGTAGTTGGTCGGGTCGTCGTTCGGGCCCGGCACGGTCACCATGTCCGAGGACCGGACGGCGCCGCCGAGCATCGAGCCGACCAGCAGCGTCACACCGACGACCAGAGCGGCGACGATCGTGCCACGACGCAGCACGCGGCGCCGCAGTTCCCACAGCTCCGAGCGCGGACCGAGCTTGCGCCAGGCCTCGCCCGCGAGCCGTCCGTCGACCGAGTAGACCGGCGCACCCGCGATGATCAGCGGGCTCCACGCGGCGAGGTAGATGATGTCGGGGGCGTCGTACGCCGGGACGGTCTTCCAGCTCACGGTCACGACCAGCGCGACCGAGAGCAGCGTCCCGACGCTCGCGGCGATCCGCTGCCACAGGCCGAGCACCGTCAGCACACCGACAACGACCTGAAGGAAGGCGACGGTCAGGCCGGAGCCCACGGGGTGGCTCACCGCGAAGTCCCGCAGCGGCCCGGCGATGGTCCACGGGTCCAGCGACGTGAGCCACTTGACCATCGAGCCGCGCTTGCCGCCGTCGAAGTACACGGGGTCGCAGAGCTTGCTCATGCCGGCGTAGATGGAGATGAAGCCGAGAAACACCCGGAGCGGCAGCAGCACCACTCCAAGATTTATCCGCCGCCCGGGGTAATAGGCGTGCCGGACCGCGTCGGCGCCGTGCCGCTGGCCGCCCGCCCGGCCGTCCCCGTCGAACTCCTCGTCGTCGTAGGGCTCTTCGCCGTACGTGTCGGAGTCGTCGTACGCGCCGACGGCCTGCCGCGTCCTGGGCAGCATCGCCGTCCTGGGCGGCTCGGAGCCGCGCGGGCCGACGACGGACGGGATCGCCTCGGTGTCCTCGCCCACGGAGATCCGGGGGATGACCTGCGTGGCGCCCGCGTCGTGACCACCGGCGCCACCGGCGCGCGCCTCGGCGGTGTTGCGTACGGCCTGGAGCAGTCCGGTCGCGCCAGGATCCCCCGGTTCGGATCTGCCGCTCCATACGACGGGCGCTCGGCGACGCACTCCGGCCGCGCCGCCGGCGAGCAACGCCGTGTCCGCCATCCCACTGCCCGCGCCGCCCGCACCCGCGTAAAGCGGGGCGGGGCGCCGGCTCGGGGCGAGCTGCACGCGGAAACTGGCGTGGTTGACGATGACCTGCGCTGGGTCGCAAGGCACCTTGACCATGCTCAGGGCGGGCTGATCGTCGAACCCGGGTGTTCTGGTGTCCACACTCATCTAACCGAGTGATGTGTGTTTAGGACACTGCCTTGACGCAGCCGATCTGTCCGAGACCCGTCAAGACTCCCTTACCGGGCAAAACACCCAGCCCCGGCCGACGTGTCACCCGGACGCCGCGCCGCCGCCCGGCCGGGCACCCGCGCGGTCCTACGCCAGGTGCCCGTCCCGCGTTGCGCCAGGCGCCGCACACCCGTCACTCCTGCGTGGCGCGTCTCACATCGCGTACGACCGAACGCCGCGTACGGGTACGCCGCGCACGGCCCCACGCCAGGTGAGGCCCGCCCGCACCTGACCTACGCCCTGCGCTTCGCCGCCTCATAGAGCACGACGCCGGCCGCGACACCCGCGTTCAGCGACTCCGCGCCGCCCGGCATCGGGATCCGCACGAGGAAGTCGCACGTCTCGCCGACCAGCCGGGACAGGCCCTTGCCCTCGCTGCCGATGACGATGACGACCGGGCCGCCCAGCGCCTCAAGCTCCTGAACCTCGGTCTCGCCGTCCGCCGCGAGGCCGACGACCGCGATGCCCGCCTTCTGGTACGCCTCGATGGCGCGCGTCAGGTTGGTGACCCGGGCCACCGGCGTACGGGCCGCCGTACCGGCCGATGACTTCCAGGCTCCCGCCGTCATGCCGGCCGCTCGCCGCTCGGGTACGACCACGCCGTGACCACCGAAGGCGGCGACGGAGCGGACGATCGCGCCGAGGTTCCGCGGGTCGGTGATGCCGTCGAGGGCCACGATCAGCGGGTCCTCGCCGGCGTCGAACGCTGTGGCCGACAAGTCCTCGGCGTGCGCGTACTCGTACGGCGGAACCTGCAGGACGAGGCCCTGGTGGTTCAGGCCGTTCGTCATCCGGTCCAGCTCGGGCCGCGGTGCCTCCATCAGGTGGATGCCGCCGCGCTCGCCCGCGAGCTGGAGCGCCTCGCGCACCCGCTCGTCGTTGTCGATGTACTGCTGTACGTACAGCGTGGTCGCCGGGACGCCGTCGCGCAGCGCCTCGAAGACCGGGTTGCGGCCGACGACCATCTCAGACGTGCCCTTGCCGCCGCGCCTGGGGACGGGACGCCGGGTGGCCTTGGTGTTCGTCTTGGCCACCGCCTTGGCGACGCGGTTCTTCTTGTGGCCCTTGCGGTCGGCGGCGGGCGGGGTCGGGCCCTTGCCTTCGAGGCCCCTGCGCCGCTGGCCACCGCTGCCGATCTGCGGGCCCTTCTTGTTGGACGTGCGGCGGTTCTTGCGCTGGCTGTTCCCGGCCATGACCTACCTGTTTCCTGAAGCTTCGATGCGTGCGTGCGTATGTATGCGTAAGTGAAAGTGTGCCGCCCGGCAGGCCGGGCGGCACATGCTGTGCGCCGTGAGCGGGGTCTCAGCGCGGTCCCAGCGTCCAGCGCGGCCCCGTCGGGCCGTCCTCGATGACGAGCCCGGACTGCTGGAGCTGATCGCGGATCGCGTCGGCCGCCGCCCAGTCCTTGCGGTCGCGGGCCGACTGGCGCTGGTCGAGGACGAGCCGTACGAGCGTGTCCACGACCCCGTGCAGATCCTCGCTCTGCTCACCGGACGCGCCCGCCCAACGGTCGTCGAGCGGGTCGAGGCCGAGGACGCCGAGCATGGCCCGCACCTCCGCCAGCCGGGCGATCGCCGCTTCCTTGTCGTCGGCGGCCAGCGCGGAATTGCCCTGCCGCACCGTCGTGTGGATCATCGCGAGCGCCTGCGGGACACCCAGGTCGTCGTCCATCGCGTCGGCGAAGGCCGGCGGGACCTGCTCGGCGGGCTCCACGACGCCCCCGGCCTTCTCCACCACACGCTGGACGAAGCCCTCGATGCGCGCGAAGGCGGACTCCGCCTCGCGCAGGGCCTCCTCGCTGTACTCGATGGTCGACCGGTAGTGCGGCGTACCGAGGTAGTAGCGCAGGACGATGGGGCGCCAGTTCTTGACCATCTCGGACACGAGGACCGAGTTGCCCAGGGACTTCGACATCTTCTCGCCGGCCATGGTGACCCAGTGGTTGTGCACCCAGTACTTCGCGAAGTCGTCACCGAAGGCCTTGGCCTGTGCGATCTCGTTCTCGTGGTGCGGGAAGATCAGGTCGATCCCGCCACCGTGGATGTCGAAGACCTTGCCCAGGTACTTGTGGGCCATGGCGGAGCACTCCAGGTGCCAGCCGGGACGGCCGCGGCCCCACGGCGTCTCCCAGCTCGGCTCGCCCGGCTTGGCGCTCTTCCACATGGCGAAGTCGCGCTGGTCGCGCTTGCCGATCTCGCCCTCGCCGGAGGGCTGACGCAGCTCGTCCAGGTCCTGGTTGGAGAGCTCCAGATAGCCGTCGTAGGACCGCACGTCGAAGTAGACGTTCCCGTCGGCCGCGTACGCGTGCCCGCGCTCGATGAGGCCGCGCATCATCTCGATCATCTCGGGGATGTGCCCGGTGGCGCGCGGCTCGTACGTGGGCGGGAGGCAGCCCAGCGCGTCGTAGCCGTCGTTGAAGGCGCGCTCGTTCTCGTACCCGATCGCCCACCAGGGGCGGTCCAGCTCGGCCGACTTCACGATGATCTTGTCGTCGATGTCCGTGACATTGCGGATGAACGTCACGTCGTAACCGCGGTACTCGAACCAGCGGCGCATGATGTCGAAGTTCAGCCCGGACCTGATGTGCCCGATGTGCGGGGCAGCCTGCACCGTGGCGCCACAGAGGTAGATCGAGACACAGCCCGGTGTGAGCGGGGCGAAGTCGCGAGTCTGCCGGGCGCTGGTGTCGTACAGGCGAAGAGTCACCACACCAGGGTAGTGCGCCCACCACAGTGCCCCGCGACTCTTTGCGAGCCGCGGGGAACGGGTTCTCCGGTCGGATCCGTCCGGACCCGTTCGGATCCGGCTCAGATACTGCCGACGATCTTGCGCGCGCTCACCCGGACGACCACACGCTCGCTGTCGTTGACCGACGACGGGTTGAACTCCACGTACTTCTTACCGGTGTACTTCACGGCCAGCTCGTCGATGAGCTCCTGGCCGCCCTCGGTCGTCATCTCGACCGTGCCGCGGATCTCGGCGTAGTCGTACGGGGAGTCGAAGGGCTGCAGCAGGACCGTCACCCGGGGGTCGCGGCGCAGGTTCTTCTCCTTGCGCCGGCCGAGGGTCGTCGAGAACAGCACCTCGTCCCCGTCGCGCTTGACCCACACCGGCGAGACCTGCGGGCTGCCGTCGGGCTGGATGGTGGCGACGTTGATGAAGACGGGGGTGTCGAGCAGTGCCTTGAGCCTGTCGGAAAGTTCGGCTGCCATGGGGGGCCTTCCGTGAGGGAGGGGAGGGGAGGGGGGGAGCTGGTGACTCCGGTGGCTGACGGCGATAGGAGTACCCGCTGCCGCGCCGACGCATCACACCGGCTCGTTGTTTCAGCCTGTACGGACCACCGGAGCCGCGTTTCGGCCTGCGCCGAAGCCTGTACGGACCCACTCGGCCCGCGTTTCGGCCTGTGCCCCCTGGCGGGCCCGCGTTTCAGGCCGTACGGATCACCAGAGCCGTGGCGATCGCCACGAGGCCCTCGCCCCGGCCGGTGAACCCGAGCCCGTCGGAGGTGGCGGCGGACAGTGAGACGGGCGCGCCGACCGCGGCCGAGAGCACCTTCTGTGCCTCGTCGCGCCGCTTGCCGATCTTCGGCCGCAGGCCGACGACCTGCACGGCGACATTGCCGATGCCGAAGCCCTCGGCGCGCACGATCCGTGCGGCCTCGGTGAGCAGGGCGATGCCGGACGCGCCGGACCACTCGGGGCGGCCGGTGCCGAAGTGCTGCCCGAGGTCGCCGAGGCCGGCGGCGGAGAACAGCGCGTTGCAGGCGGCGTGCGCGACGACATCGGCGTCCGAGTGCCCGGCCAGGCCGGGGCCCTCGCCCTCCCAGAGCAGGCCCGCGCACCAGAGCTCACGGCCCTCTTCGAATGCGTGGATGTCGGTGCCGATCCCCACCTGCGGCAGCGCGGGGATCACAGGACGAGCGGATGCGGAATCAGCGGAATCAGAAGACATCGTTGGCCCTCCTGCGGGCGAGTACCGCCTCGGCCAGGACCAGGTCCAACGGCCGGGTCACCTTGAACGCCTCCTCGTGGCCGGGAACGACCACGACCTGCACGCCGAGCTGTTCGACCATCCCGGCGCAGTCCGTGGCGCCCTCGCCGGGCGCCGCGCCCTCGCCGCCGGCCGCGAACGTCTCGTGGGCGCGGACGAGCGTGGCCCGATCGAAACCCTGCGGGGTCTGTACGGCGCGCAGCAGGGCCCGCTCGGGGGTGGCCACGACGGGCTCCGGCTCACCCTTTGCGCGAGGCTCGACCTGCTTGACGGTGTCGGTCAGCGGCAGCGCGGGCACCACGGCGGGCGCCCCGTCCCGTACCGCTTCGATGACCGCGTCGACGGTGTCGACGGGCACCAGCGGGCGGGCCGCGTCGTGCACCAGGACGGTGGTGATGCCGGCGGGCAGTGCGTCGAGCCCCAGCCGTACGGATTCCTGGCGGGTCTCACCGCCCGGCACGACGACGAAGTCGGTGCGCTCGGGGAGCGCGTGCTCGTCGAGGAGGTTCTTGACGGCGGTCGCCTCGTCCGCCGGGGCCACCACGACGACGAGGGAGACGGCCCTGGAATCGGCCATCGCCCTCACCGCGTGGATCAACATGGGGGTGCCGCTCAGCGCGCGCAGCGCCTTGGGGGCGCCGGGGCCGAGCCGTATGCCGCGGCCGGCGGCGGGGATCACCGCGGCGGTGCGGCGGCTGGTGTCACGACCTGTGGTGGGGCGCGATTCGTCCAGCGATTCGTCTGTCATCGATAGCTCCGGGGCCGGTGGCGTCTCGCCCCCCGGACTGGCATGGACAGGTTTGGGTCAGCCAGGTTTGTGTTCGCGGCCGAGGTGGGTATGGCCACAAGCGTGCCGGGCGCGACGCCTTGACCGGCCCCTTCCGTGACGACCGGTCGAGGCAGCTGCCCGGGCCCGGCACACCAGAAATCCAGGGGATGTGGGGTACGGATAATAATGAATATGCCGCAGCGCCCGGTAACAAGGGCTGGTCGGCCTTGTCAGCGGGCACCACGGCATTACTGAGCTCAGAAGGAGCAACCTCCTGAGCTCGGGTCAGGACGCGAGGACCTCGTCGAGCAGAGCCTCGGCCTTGTCTTCATTGGTGTTCTCCGCGAGTGCGAGCTCACTCACGAGGATCTGCCGCGCCTTGGCGAGCATGCGCTTCTCACCTGCGGAAAGCCCACGCTCACGCTCACGACGCCACAGGTCGCGCACGACTTCGGCGACCTTGATGACATCACCGGATGCAAGCTTTTCGAGATTTGCTTTGTAGCGCCGGGACCAGTTCGTCGGCTCTTCGGCGAACGGTGCGCGAAGCACCTCGAAGACCCGCTCGAGCCCTTCCTGGCCGACCACATCGCGTACGCCCACGAACTCCGCATTGTCCGCAGGCACACGAACGGTCAAGTCGCCCTGAGCGACCTTGAGCACCAAGTAGGTCTTGTCCACGCCTTTGATCTGGCGAGTTTCGATAGCCTCGATCAGCGCGGCCCCGTGATGGGGATAGACCACGGTGTCGCCAACCTTGAACGTCATGTGACAGGTACCCCTTCCGTGGCTATCCAGAGTAACACGGATGAGGCTTCTTCTGAATGACGTTTTCGCAGGTCAGGGCACATCTCGGGGCTTGACAACAGCAACAGGAACGTGCTGCGGAAGGCTTCCGGAAGCGGGTATTCGCAGGTCGGAGCGGCTGTACGGGGGAAGAGAAACGCGTACCGTACACGCACCGCAGACCCCTCCACCGAGGACGAACATCCCGGTTTGCCTGGTTCGGAGCGGTGAACTTCGACTACTCCGTTCGCAGATCGGTCACCCGTACGGCCCGAATCCATAATCGATCACCGATGCGGTGATCAATTCCCCGGACCGGCTCCGCGCGGCCTCCCGTCGCCTCTTCACGCCGTCTTCCGGCCGTGCTTGGAGTCCGGGTTCCGTACCGCCATACATTCCTTACGGATAATCCGCACTCGGGTCGCACTCATGCCACCCCCCGGATAGGTGAACGGCGTACAAAGCAGCGAGCCGGGTCGACCTCCCCGGTGCGGGTGGGCGGGGTGGGGCGGGTCGGGTGCAGGCGAGGGTCGACGGCTCGGTAACCTAAGCGCGCTGACACATCCTTGGGGCGGCTTCGCACCGCGCCCCTGATCGGTCCCCTGTCCTCAGTACGTCCGAATGTCTAAGAGGAGATGCCGCCGCCGTGAGCCGCAGCCTTCGACGCGGTGCCATCGCCGCGACCGCCGTCGTGTTCTCTATCGCCTCGCTCGCCGCCTGCGGTGCGGGCAACGACGCGCAGACGCTGGGGGTCAAGCCGGACAACGCGGCGACCGCCGTCGACGACATCAAGATCCAGAACGCCACGATCGTCACGCAGCCGGAGCCCGGGGCCGAGGGCCCCGCGGCCGTCGCCGTGACCATCTTCAACAACGGCGCCAAGGCCGAGACCCTGGAGTCCATCAGCCTGCCGGGCACCACCGCCAAGGTGAAGCTCTCGCCGGCCAAGGGCAACGGCCCGGTGTCCGTACCGGCCGGCGGCTCGATCGTGCTCGGCGGCAAGGGCAACGCCTCCGCCGTCATCGACAAGGGCAACGAGGCCGCGAAGAACGGTGCCGCGCAGCCCATCGTCTTCGAGCTCAGCGACACCGGCTCGGTGAAGATGCGGGCGTTCGTGCTGCCGGCGAAGCACGACTTCAAGGACGTCGGCCCGTCCGCGCTCCCCAAGCTGCCCGCCACGAAGCCGTCCGGCTCGGCGACGACGAGCCCGCCCGGCAGCCCCTCGGGCTCGCCGTCCGGATCGCCCTCGGAGGGCGCGTCCGGCGCCGCGGGCGCCACGGCGACCACCGGCCCGTCGGACGGGACTTCCGCGTCGCACGACGCGGGCGCGGGTCACTGACGCGGATCACCCCCGACCGACAGCAGTACGCACAGGGGCGCCCCCCCCGCC
>NZ_JASITA010000050.1:14884-48678 GCF_030063415.1 Streptomyces sp. H27-C3
CGCGTCCGGCGCCGCGGGCGCCCCTGTGCGTACTGGTCGCGTACGGCTGCTCTTCACAGCTCGTCGCGTACGGCTGTTCTTTACGGCTCGAACTTGTAGCCCAGGCCGCGCACCGTCACCAGATACCTGGGCGCACCCGGGTCCGGCTCGATCTTGGCGCGCAGGCGCTTCACATGGACGTCGAGGGTCTTGGTGTCGCCCACGTAGTCCGCGCCCCAGACCCGGTCGATCAGCTGCATACGGGTCAGCACGCGACCGGCGTTCCTCAGCAGCATCTCCAGCAGGTCGAACTCCTTCAGGGGCAGGTCGACCTTGCCGCCCGAGACGGTGACCACGTGGCGGTCGACGTCCATCCGGACGGGACCGGCCTCCAGGGCCGCCGGGGAGGCCTCCTCGGGCTCGCCGCGGCGGCGCAGGACCGCGCGGATGCGGGCGACCAGCTCCCGGGAGGAGAAGGGCTTGGTGACGTAGTCGTCGGCTCCTATTTCCAGACCGACGACCTTGTCGATCTCGCTGTCCTTGGCCGTCACCATGATGACCGGGACATTGGAACGGCTGCGCAGCTGGCGGCAGACCTCGGTGCCGGGCAGGCCGGGGAGCATCAGGTCGAGGAGGACGAGGTCGGCGCCGTTGCGCTCGAACTCGTCGAGTCCGTCGGGGCCGGTGGCCGCGATGGCGACCTCGAAGCCTTCCTTGCGGAGCATGTACGACAGGACGTCGCTGAAGGATTCCTCATCCTCTACGACGAGCACTCGGGTCACGGAAGGACCTCCGGGGCAGGAATGGGTTCGCGAGCAGTGGTCTCGGTGGTCTCAACGGTCTGAGTGGTCTCGTAGGGGCCCGTCGCCGGTGTCCGGACCCGCTGTGCGGCTGCCTCGGGCAGCCGCAGGGTGAAGGTGGAGCCCTGTCCTTCCGAGCTCCACACGGTGACTTCCCCGCCGTGCGACGCGGCCACGTGCTTGACGATGGCCAAGCCCAGGCCCGTACCGCCGGTGGCGCGAGAGCGGGCCGGGTCGACGCGGTAGAAGCGCTCGAAGACGCGCTCGCGGTCCTTCTCCGAGATGCCGATCCCCTGGTCGGTGACGGCGATCTCGATCAGGTCGCCGCCGGGGGCGGACACCCTGCGGCCCGCTATGCCGACGCGAGTGCGGGCGGCGCTGTAGTTGACCGCGTTCTCGACGAGGTTGCCGAGGGCGGCGGCGAGCTGGCCGCGGTTTCCCCAGATGCGCAGGCCGGCGGCGCCGCCGGCGGCCATGGTGATCTGTTTGGTGGACGCGGCGTGCCGGCTGCGGTCGATGGCCTCGGCGACCAGTTCGTCGACCCGGACCGGCTCGGCGTCCTCCAGCGGGTCGTCGTTCTGGACTCGGGAAAGATCAATGAGCTCTTGGACCAGATTGGTGAGACGGGTCGCCTCGATCTGCATCCGGCCGGCGAAACGGGTCACCGCCTCGGGGTCGTCCGAGGCGTCCATGACGGCCTCGGAGAGCAGCGAGAGTGCACCGGTCGGGGTCTTGAGCTCGTGGCTGACGTTCGCGACAAAGTCGCGCCGTACCGCTTCGATGCGGCGGGCCTCGGTGAGGTCCTCGACCAGCAGGAGGACCAGGCGGGAGCCGAGCGGGGCGACGCGGGCGGAGACCGCGAGTGCCTCGCCCCGGCCGGTGCCGCGGCGGGGCAGGTCCAGCTCGACCTGGCGTATCTCGCCGTCGCGGCGGGTGTCCCTGGCCATGTGCAGCATGGGATCGACGGACAGCTTGCCGCCCCGGACGAGCCCGAGGGAGTACGCCGCCGAGCTGGCCTTGACCACGTTGTCGCTCTCGTCGAGCACGACGGCGGAGGAGCGCAGCACGGAGAGCACGGTGTCCACGCCCGGCGGCAGTGCGGCGTTCACGTCGGGCCGCAGGGAGGACCGGGTGGGCTTGGCCTGGTCGCGCTCGCTCCAGCGGAACGCCAGCATGGCGATCACACCGGTACACAGTCCGGCGATCGATGCTGCTGCGGCGACTGCCGCGTCCACGTCCATGCACCCAGGTTAAGCGGGTGTAAGGAGACTTCCCCAGCCAAATGGGTGGCTACTCGAACAGTCGTCGCCCAGAGTTCACCGAGGGGACCGTGCTGGTTCACTTCGGCCGTGCGGATCCGGCCCGGGGCGGATCTCCGAATCCCAGAGTTCACCGGGGAGACGGTATCGGTTCACTCGGGGTGCCGGAAACGGATGCGTGACGGACGGAACGTGGGAGCGTGGGGTTCAGAGGCCTCCCGGAGTACTAGAGAGGGACTTTCATGCGCGACGCGTACCACGAGGAACTTGACTCGATCGGCGAAGACCTGGTCGAGATGGCCCGGCTGGTCGGCTCGGCGATCGGTCGGGCGACCACGTCCATGCTCGACGCGGACCTCAAGCTCGCCGAGAGCGTGATCGCCGCCGACCAGAAGGTCGACGATCTCCAGCACGACCTGGAGGCACGGGCCATAGCCCTGCTGGCCCGCCAGCAGCCTGTCGCCACCGACCTGCGGATCGTCGTCACCTCACTGCGGATGAGCGCCGACCTGGAGCGCTCGGGAGACCTGGCCCAGCACGTGGCCAAGCTCGCCCGGCTGCGCTTCCCGGCCACCGCCGTGCCGCACGACCTGCACGCGACCATCCTGGAGATGGGCCAGCTCGCGCAGCGCCTGATGGCGAAGGCGGCGGAGGTCATCATCACCAAGGACGTCGACCTGGCGCTCCAGCTGGAGCAGGACGACGACGAGATGGACCTGCTGCACCGCACGCTGTTCCAGCACCTGATGGACGACCGCTGGAAGCACGGCATCGAGACGGCGGTCGACGTGACGCTCCTCGGCCGCTACTACGAGCGCTTCGCCGACCACGCGGTGTCGGTGGCCAAGCGGGTCGTGTACCTGGTGACGGGCGAGCACGCGGACGAGCTCCAGGCGGCGAACGCGGCGGCGACACCGACGGCGGCGCCGGTCGATGGCGTATAGGGCGCGTGTTCCGGAGCGAGCGCACGGGGTGACTGCGCGCGTGCGCGGTTGATGCGCCCGCCCCGGTGGGCATGAGATGGGCAGTAGGAGTACGCCACGTACCCCTTCGAGGAGGACCCTCATGGCCGATTCCCCCACGCCCAACTCCCAGCAGGAACCGCGGTCCGACCGCGCGCACCTGCCCACCACCCCCGTCCTCGGCGCCTGCGGCTGCGGCTCGGGCTGCTCCTGCGGCTGCCAGTCCGGCGGGCCGTGCCAGTGCGGCGGCTGCGGCTAGCGGCGGTCGCCCGCCCGCGAAGGCGATACGAAAGGGCACCCGCCTCCGCCTTGAGTTCTAGTGGTCGTCGCAACACCCCAGCTCAGGGGATGCGATGGAATTCGAGATCCGTAAGGACCGGTCAGCTCAGGGACCCAGGAAGCTGGTCCGGGAGCGGGCGGCATACTTCCTGCTCATGCAGCAAGGCATGAGCAGCCGGGAAGCGTGCCAGATCGTCGGCATCGATGTTCGGACCGGCAAGAAGTGGCGTAACGGGCGCCATGCGTCCGGCAAGCAGAAGAGGGCGGTACCTCCAGTCAACTCGGAGGTACCGCCCTCCGCGCCGTCCCGATACCTGTGCGAGGCCGATCGGATCCACATCGCCGACCGGGTGCGGGAGAAGGCGACGGTCCGGGCGATCGCCGCCGAGCTGGGCCGCAGCTCGTCCACGGTCAGCCGGGAGATCCGCCGCAACCGGCACCCGGCGGGCGGCCAATACCGCCCGCATGCCGCCCAGGCCCAAGCTGAAAGCCGCCGGCCCCGCCCCAAACCCGGGAAGATCGGCCAGAACCTTGAGCTGCGGGACTTCATCCAAGACCATCTGCGCCTGAAATGGAGCCCGGAACAGATCTGCGAGACCCCGCGCATCAGGTTTCCCGACCGGCCGGAGATGCGCGTGGTCCACGAGACGATCTACCAGGCCCTCTACGTCCAGGGTCGCGGAGAACTACGCCGCGAACCGGCCCGGGCCTTGCGATCGGGCCGTGCCCGCCGCAAGCCCCACCGGCAGGCCGCCCGGCGCCAGCCGCGCTTCTCGACCCCCATGGTCATGATCAGCGAACGGCCTGCGGAGGCGGAGGACCGGGCCGTCCCCGGCCACTGGGAAGGCGACCTCATCATCGGCCGGGGCACCCGCTCGGCGATCGGCACGCTCGTCGAACGCAGCACCCGTTACGTGATGCTGGTCCACCTGCCCACCGGCCACAACGCAGCGGACACCCGCGACGCCCTGGCCGAGACGGCGCAAAGCCTTCCACCCCATCTCAAGCGGTCCCTCACCTGGGACCAGGGCTGCGAGATGGCCGCCCATCAGTCCTTCAGCATTGCCACCGACATCCCGGTCTACTTCTGCGACCCCGGCAGCCCCTGGCGACGCGGATCGAACGAGAACACCAACGGCCTGCTCCGCCAGTACTTCCCCAAGGGCACCGACCTCTCGGTCCACACCCGCGACGACCTCGACGCCGTCGCCGCCGAACTCAACAGCCGACCACGCAAGACGCTCGGCTGGGAAACCCCAGCCGAGCGTCTGTCAAAACTGCTCGCGGCCTAGCCAAACCGACCACGTGTCGCCACGACCCCTCGAATCCAAGGTCAGGACGGGGCCCTTTCGGTGGTGCTCGACGCGGCTTGCTGCGTCTGCCTCTCCCGGAATGCGCAGGTCGGCTGACCGGCCGGCGCCTGCGCGTCCCGCACCCTCGCGCACTCAACAGACGGCAGAGGCTCACTTGTTACGGCGTCTGCCCGCCCTCTTCTTCAGCTCCCCCTGCCCGCGTTTCGTCCACACGCCCTGATGGAGGTAACACCGCGATGTGCCCTTCATCGTTTTGTTGGCACAGCGGCCTCCGGCCGCCGTAGGCCAGCCGCATCTCCCCTGCCTCCACTCCCCCACCGTGCACCCCCGGTAGCCCGCACTCGCCGACCAACAGCGTGCGCCACCGTGTAGGGACAGGACAGAGCGCACAACCGGCGGCATCGGACCGACCAGGCGCACGCGGGTGCGTACCGCAGGTTCACATGCGAACAGGAGATCGCTCTCAGGGGTACGCGGACATCTGATGCCGAGCAGCCGTGACCGCGCGGGGAAGGCCCTCGGCAAGGCCTTACGGGCGAACGAACCTCCGCGCTGAGCGCCCAGGAGGGCCCGGCGGCGGGGGCCCAGCGCAGCAAACAGCCCCCCACCTCGCGGCAAACCCGCAGGTGGGGGGCTTCTCCGGCTCTGCTTACTTCTTCTTGCCCTGGGTCTGGGGTGCCCGTTTTTCGCCCCTGGTCAGCGAGCCGTGCGCCCCAACTGACCTGCGGTCGGGCGGTCGTTGTCGGTCGTCGTCGGTCGTCCTCGGAGGGCCCAGAGAGGGCCCTGCTCGGGGCCCCGCAGTGCCGCTAACGTTAGCGGCCCCGGTGGCCGGCCGACTCTACCGGTTCAGGCGAAGAGCAGGAAGGACCGCCCTTCGGGCGGGCGTCTCTCAGGCGCCCACTCCGGGAGGTCCCGACGGCCACCAGGCGACTGCGGGACGTGGACGCTGCCCCCTCTGAAGGGGATCGTTGAGCCACTCACGGCGTGGTGTGAGTGTCCGGCAGGCCAGGGAGGCGGGCGCTCTGGAGGGAGTTCTCCCTCTGGGCCTCCCTGACACCGAACAGCGGCGTGATCAGCGGAAACCGCCCCGATAGGGAGGCAGGGAGGCGCCAAAACGCCTCCCTGGAACTCTTCCAGAGTCCCGAAAACAGGGCAGGGGCGGGGGGCCCGAACCTCCCTACCGCCGGGCCAGTGCTGGGCATCCGGCCGAAGAGACCACGCCCCCTCTTGGGAGCGTCAGCTTGTCGCTTGTCGCTTGTCTTGTCGCTTGTCGTCCCCAGGTCAGACCTGTATGTGATCCGCTGAGGGCCCTCCATGGGTCCTTCTTGGCGGTGAGGCGACAAGTGACAAGCGGGCACCACACGGGGCAGTCCCTGCCCCCACTGAAAAGCCTCGTTCAAGCGCCACGTGGCGGGAGAGGCAAGACTGCGGCCACGCGGGATGCCCTCCCGCCTGTCTGTCACCTGTCACCGCCCTCGCGGCCTCTCTCGCGGGCCCTGCCAGGTATTTGACCTCACCCCTGACCTGCGAAGTACAGGTGACAGACAGGTGACAGGTGACAGGCTGGATGACAGGCCCGAACTCCCGCGTCTACCTCAGCAAGCCCGGGGGAGCACGTTGGCCTGTGACAGCGAAGGTTCACTGATTGCCAGCGAAGGTTGACCACCGGATGGTTCGTGCCATCGATCCTTGATTGCCGGGTGCGGAGGACTGTCGGGACGCAGTGCCCGGTTCTCTCTCGCGTCCTGGACCGTAGCCTGACCTCGTCCTACCTGTCCTCGCCAGGAGCGTGAGCCAGCGCGGCATTCACACGAACCCCACTTCGAAACGTATCTTTATCCATCATGCGCAACTGGATCACGCGTGCTGAGACCAGCGCCGACACCGACGCCATCCGTGACATCAACCTCACCGCGTTCGAAACCTCCGAGGAGGCCGACCTCGTCGATGCACTGCGCGCCGACTCCTCCTGGGTCGAGGGCCTGTCCCTCGTCTCCGCCACCAGCAACGGTCTTCTCGTCGGCTACGCGCTGCTGACCCGCTGCCACATCGGAGACATCCCGGCCCTGTGCCTCGCACCGTGTGCTGTCCGACCCGAGCACCAAAAGAGCGGTGCCGGCTCCGCAGCCGTCCGCGCCGCACTCGCGGCGGCCAAGGAGATGGGCGAGCACTACGTCGTCGTCCTGGGGCACCCGGCCTACTACCCCAGGTTCGGCTTCACCCGTGCCTCCGCCCACGGCATCAGCCTGAGCATCGACGTCCCGGACGAGGCCCTGATGGCCCTCACTCTTGATACCGATCACCTGCTGCCCAGCGGAACCGTCCACTACGCGGCACCGTTCGGCATCTGACCCTCCTGGGACAACTGCGCAGGTCACAGACATCACCAGGGACCAGATCATCTGAGACGGGACACAAGAGGAGCACCCCGCGCATGGTGGGGCGGGGTGCTCCTCTTGCTTGTTCGGGGCGTTCGCGGCCCACTCCCCACGTTGGTCGCCTTGCCGCACAAGAGCCACGCAGGGGGATCCCGCGTGGCCGCAGTCTTGCCTCTCCCGCCACGTGGCGCTTGAGCGAGGCTTTTCAGTGGGGGAGGTGGTCTCTTCGGCAGGGACGGCCATTCCGCTTGCGGTGAGGCACCCCTCTTCCTAGAGAGTTAAGGAGAGACAGCGTCCGCAGCGTCCGCACCGCTGCTGTCACCTCTCCTGACCTGCATTGACTCTGCGGACGCTAAACAGATTGTTTAGCGTCCGCCAGCGTCCGCAGGATCACCCCCCTTCTGAGGGCATCACCCCAGCTCAAAGCGCGCATAGAGGGGGGAAACTGCGGATGCTGCGGACGCTGGCCCTCTACCTGGGAAGGCTGAATCATAGGGGTAGGGGATTCCGCTTTCCGATGTTGCAGCAGTCCGCCCAACCCGCGACAGCAACCGCGCTTCGAGACCCCCAGCGCACAGAGGCAGGCGAGCGTGAGCGAAGCGAACCGCCAAAGGTCGTGCGACCAACGGCCGCCCCTTCTAGCACTCTCTGTGACAACGCAACAGACCGGACCTGCTGCTAGGTCTAGCAGTCAGGGATGCTAGACCTAGCATCCCCGCTAGCACCCCAAATGCCTGCTGACCATGTGTCTAGCATCTAGCAACTGACGTGCAGAAAGCCCGGTTTCGACGTGAAACCGGGGCTCCGGAGAGGACCAGCCGCCGCTAGGGGCTCGCGCGCGACAGCTACGCTTCATCTCTGCCGCCAGCTCGCGGCTCGTCATGATGAGCGACGGCACCGACTGGCGGTCGCCTGCGAGGGCCCGCTCCCCCATGATGAGCGCCTGTTCGAGGTCGCCCCCACGTGCGGCCGTGACGCGCGCTTCCGCGCTCCGCATGGGCTTGCGCTCCGTCCCGTCGAAGTCCATGCCCTCGCGCAGTACTTCGCTCGCGAGGGTGCTCGCGAGTCGGTCCTCACCGACAAGGCGATAGCAGTCCATCGCGTAGAAATCGAACTTGGCCGGGTCCACCACAAAGTGGTTGTCCAGGTTCTCGGGGTGCGGCATCGGCCCGACCGGCTTCCGCGTCGGCAAACACGTCCGCTACGACCCCGCCGCCGTACACGACTGGATCGCCCAGCAGACCGCCCGCGAAGCGGCCTGACAACGATCCCCGAGTTGCTACCCAAACCCCCAGTGATCAGGCCCCTAGCAAGTAGCGGGCCTGGCCTCGCGCACCCCAAAAACCGCCGGAGAGCGGCCGATTGCCCTCTCCGGCCCTGCTACCGAACAGGAGTCACCAGCCATGTCCGCCCACTTCGAAGACCGCTGGTTCCACCGACCGGAGCACACAGCCGACCGCGTCCCCACCGCCCGCCAGGGCAGGGACCCGCGCTACCGCGCCCAGTTCATCGACCCCGGCACCGGGGCCCGCAAGACCAAGACGTTCCACCACCACCGCGACGCACAGCGCTGGCTCACCCGCACCGAAACCGCCCGCCTCCTGAAGGGGAGGATCTGACATGGCAGGAAGCATCCAAGACCGTTGGTTCAAGACCGAGACCGACACCAACGGCAAGACCGTCCGCACCAAGACCGACCGCCACGGCGGCGGCATGCGATACCGCGCCCGCTACTTCGCTCCGGACGGCAAGCGGAAGTCCAAGTCATTCGCCGACGGGCAGAAGCGTCTCGCTGAGCAGTGGCTCAGCAGCATCAGCGCAGATGTGGCCCGCGGGCAGTACATCGACCCGAACGCGGCCCGGACGTCCTTCCAGGACTTCGCGGAGAGGTGGCTTGCGAGTCAGAGCGGCGACCCGAACACGAAGGCGTCGATGCAGTCGCAGCTCACGTTGCACGTCTTCCCGCGCATCGGGGCGCGTCCGCTGGGGTCGTTCCAGCCGAGTCACATCCGTGAGTTCGTGACGCAGCTCGAAGCTTCCGGCATGTCCGGCTCGTACGCCCGCGTCATCTTCTCCAACGTACGGGCCATCCTGAGCGCGGCCGTGGAAGACGGCTGCCTGCCCAAGAACCCGTGCCACTCGCGCACGGTGACGCTCCCGGAGATGGGCGCGCGGCGCGTAGTGCCGTGGCTCCCGGAACGCGTCTTCGCCATGCGCGCCGCCCGGGTCGAGCGGTTCCGGGCCATGGTGGACGTGGGCGCCGGCTGCGGGCTGCGGCAGGGCGAAATCCTCGGCCTGGCCGTGGACGCGATCGACTTCGACAACGACACGTTGCACGTCGTCCAGCAGCTCAAGCTCAGCCTGAGTCAGCCCGTGTTCGCACCCCCGAAGGGCGGCAAGTTGCGTGCGTCCCGCTCCCCGAACCCGTCGCGGACGCCCTCAAGGCACACATGAAGCTCTTCCCACCGGTGGAGGTGACGCTGCCGTGGATGCGGAAAGGCGGGCCGCCCGTGACCAAGCTGCTGCTCTTCAGCGGGCCAAAGGGCGGGCACGTCTGGCGTACGTCGCTGAATGAAGACCACTGGAAGCCCGCACTCTCCAAGGTCGGCGTCATCCCGAAGGCGAAGAGCCGCGAGCACGTGGCTGCACGCGAACACGGCATGCACGCGCTGCGGCACTTCTACGCGTCGATCCTGCTGGACGCCGGGGAGAGCATCAAGGCTCTGGCGGAGTACCTCGGTCACTCCGATCCGGGGCTCACGCTGCGGGTGTACGCGCACCTCATGCCGACCAGCCGCGACCGTGCGCGGCAGGCCCTGGGGTGGGCGCTACGGCCTCAGGGTCCCCCGCTCTAAGGGCCCACAGTGGGCCCAGCACAAGAAAACGCCCTCCATCCGCGCAGAAAGCGCAGGTGGGGGGCGTGATCACTGAACCTACTTCTTCTTGCCCTGGTTCTTCACGGCCTCGATGGCCGCCTTCGCGGCCTCCGGGTCCAGGTACGTGCCGCCCTTCTCGAGGGGGCGGAAGTCCGCGTCGAGCTCGTATGCGAGCGGGATGCCGGTCGGGATGTTCAAGCCGGTGATGTCCTCGTCCGATACGCCGTCGAGGTGCTTGACCAGGCCGCGCAGGGAGTTGCCGTGGGCGGCGACCAGGACGGTGCGGCCGGCCAGCAGGTCCGGGACGATGGCGTCGTACCAGTACGGCAGCATGCGCTCGACGACGTCCTTGAGGCACTCGGTGCGCGGGCGCAGCTCGCTGGGGATCGTCGCGTAGCGCGGGTCGTCGCTCTGCGAGAACTCGGTGCCGTCTTCCAGCACCGGCGGCGGGGTGTCGTAGGAGCGGCGCCACAGCATGAACTGCTCCTCGCCGAACTCCGCGAGGGTCTGCGCTTTGTCCTTGCCCTGGAGCGCGCCGTAGTGGCGCTCGTTCAGGCGCCAGGAGCGGTGGACGGGGATCCAGTGGCGGTCCGCGGAGTCCAGCGCGAGCTGGGCGGTGCGGATCGCGCGGCGCTGGAGGGAGGTGTGCAGTACGTCGGGCAGCAGGCCGGCGTCCTTGAGGAGCTCACCGCCGCGTACCGCCTCCTTCTCGCCCTTCTCGGTGAGGTTGACGTCCACCCATCCGGTGAACAGATTCTTCGCGTTCCAGTCGCTCTCGCCGTGGCGGAGGAGGATCAGCTTGTACGGTGCGTCGGCCATGCGTACGAGCCTAATCCACGCCCCCGGATTGACGCCCGCCGTCAATTGACTCGCACCCCCGAGCGGGCGACTTGTAAGTTGCGGGCAACAGGCGGGGCGCTTACAGCACAGGGGGACGTACATGTCGGTCGCGAGTATGCGAAGGGCCACGCGCGAGAGCGTTTCGGGGCTGCCCAGGGAGTTCTGGTGGCTCTGGACCAGCACGCTGGTCAATCGGCTCGGGGCCTTCGTCGCGACCTTCATGGCTCTGTATCTGACCCTGGACCGCGGCTACTCCGCCTCGTACGCGGGCCTGGTGGCCTCGCTGCACGGGCTCGGCGGGGTCGTCTCCTCGCTGGGCGCGGGCGTCATGGCGGACCGGCTCGGCCGGCGTCCCACTCTCCTGATCTCGCAGAGCGCCACCGCGGCCTCGGTCGCGCTCCTTGGCTTCATGCACCACCCGGTGGCCATCGCGGGGGTGGCCTTCCTGGTGGGGATGGCGAGCAACGCTTCGCGGCCCGCCGTGCAGGCGATGATGGCGGACATCGTCAAGCCCGAGGACCGGGTGCGGGCGTTCTCGCTGAACTACTGGGCGATCAACCTCGGCTTCGCGATCTCCTCGATGGCCGCGGGCTTCATCGCCGAATACAGCTATCTGGCGGGCTTCCTCGGGGAGGCCGTGATGACGCTGGCGTGCGCGGTGGTGGTCTTCCTGAAGCTGCCGGAGTCCCGGCCCACCCAGGCCAGGGACGCTGCGGGCAAGTCGACGGAGCCGCGGGTCGGGATGGGGGCCGTACTGCGCGACGGACGTTTCATGAGCCTGGTCGGGCTGTCGTTCGTCGTCGCGTTGATCTTCCAGCAGGGGTATGTCGGTCTGCCGGTGGCGATGGGTACGGACGGCTTCACCAGCGCCGACTTCGGTCTGGCCATCGCCATCAACGGGGTGCTGATCGTGGCACTGCAGATCCCCGTCACGCGCTACATCGAGCACCGGGACCCGCGGCGGCTGCTGATCATCTCCTCGCTGCTCGCGGGGTCCGGCTTCGGGCTCACCGCCTTCGCCGGGTCGATCGCGGTGTACGCGATGACCGTGTGCGTGTGGTCGCTGGCGGAGATCGTCAACGCGCCGACCCAGACAGGCCTGGTGGTGCGGCTCTCTCCGGTGCACGGGCGCGGACGCTACCAGGGGATGTACACGATGTCCTGGTCGGCGGCGGCGCTGGTCGCCCCGCTGATGGCCGGCTTCCTGATCGACCGGTACGGCGCGGAGTGGCTGTGGGGCGCCTGCGCGGTGCTCGGCACGGTGGCGGCGGGCGGGTACTGGCTGCTGATGCGGGGGCTTCCGGCGGAGGAAGGGCTGGGCGCGGAGGAGGCAATGGTGGCCTCCCCCGCAGCCGCCGTCGTCTCGGTGCGCAAGAAGAAGGGCAGGGCCGGGGTCAGCGCCTGAGGGCGCGCTGGGCCTCGTACAGATTCCGGGGGCGTACGGCGGCGGGGGCGCCGTACGCCTCCAGGCGTGAGCCCAGTTCGCCGGTGAAGTCCGGGGTGTCGGTCTGGTCGAACTCACGGACCGTGGAGATGCCGACCGTGGCGCTGTACGGCGCGATGGTGTCGATTTTCACGAGTCCGGCGCGAGCGTTGGTGACCGTGACGTTCCAGTGGGTGAAGCGGGCGCCGTAGAGCGGGCCCGCGCTGGCGTCGCCGCCGTGGCGGCCATTGTTGTTGACCGTGATCTCGGTGCGGACGTTGGCGAAGGGCATGCCTCGGTGGGCGTCGAAGGTGCCCATCCCCATGGTGCCGCGCGACCAGACGTCGTAGCTGGACAGGTCCTCGACGTTGATGCCGTGCAGCTGGGTGCAGGCCGGGGCGGGGACGGTCCGCGCGGCGATGGCGAAGTCCTCGATGAGGTTGTCGTGCGAGCCCTCGCGGCAGAAGTACGGGTGGTGCGAGCCGCGGCCCTCGACGCGGGTGCGGCGCAGGGTGCAGGCGGAGGCGGCGACCAGGCCGAAGCCGTTGTCGGCGTGCCGGACGGTGATGTCCTCGGCCCAGCAGTCTTACGCGCACTGGAAGGTGACGCCGTTGTAGCCGGTGTCGAGGAGGTGCGGCGACTGCGGGGTCTCGACCGCTTCGAGGGTGAGGCCCTCCACGCCGGAGCCGGTGAGGGCCTCCACGTGGGAGCCGGTGAGGGCCTCCACGTGGGTGGTGATGCGGGGGTCCCATTCGGGGCGTACGTCGAGGGGCAGGGGGCGCTCGAAGGTGACCCTGCGCCCCTTGATGGCGCTGATGCGCACCGGCCACTCGTACGGCACGTACGAGGTCAGCTTCGTCTTGTCGTCCCACTGGTACGTCTCGGGGCCCGAGCCGCCGCCCGCCATATGCTCCAGGAGGGTGTGGCCGGCGTCGTCGGCGAGGCGCAGGAGGGCGAGTTGGCCGCGCTGGAGGCGGGAGGCGTCGTGGACGGTGACGGCGCGGTCACCTCGGTGGGCGGGGGCGACGGTGGTGAGGGTGCGCCACTCGTCGCGGGCGTTGCCGGTCCAGCCCTCGAAGGGCCAGGCCCTCGCCCTGATGGCCGCGGTGAGGGTCTCGTAACGCCCTTGCGGGCAGAGCCAGATGAGGCCGCCGGCCCAGGACCAGCTGGACTTGTCGGCGCCGTAGCGGCTGCCGTACGGGCCGATCAGCTCGGTGAGAGGTTGCTGATGTGGCCGAGGTGGCCGAGGTGGCCGGGCCTGCGGCGAATGCGGGGGTTGCGCTTGCTGCCGCGACGGCTGTCGCTGTCGCTGTCGTGAGGAGGGTGCGTCTGGTGAAGGTGCGAGTGTGGGCGTGCCGCGGGTTACTCATGAGCCGCCTCCATGTATGTGGACAGCGCTCAGGTGGGTGTTGGGCGCGGGCATGCCATGGGGTGGGGGTGGGGGCGTGGGGAAGGGGTGCGGGCGTGGGCCGGTGCGGGTGCGTGGGCCGGTGCGGGTTGCCTGCGGCGCTGTCCCCTACCCGCCCCTTCCCGAACTGGGGCTCCGCCCCAGACCTCGGTCCTCAAACGCCGGACAGGCTGAAGTGGTCCAGGGTTTCAGCAAACGCCGGACAGGCTGAAGTGGTCCAGGGTTTCAGGCGGTTCGGCGTGCGGGCACGCGGCGGCAGCCGTGGAATGTCTCAGCGCCCGTCACTGCGTCCGCTCGTCCCGGGTCAGGTTCGTGAACGCGTCCAGGTTTCGTGTGGATTCGCCGCGCGATACCCGCCACGCGTACTCCTTGCGGATCGCAGTCGCGAAACCCAGCTCCAGCAGCGTGTTGAAGCTGCCGTCCGCCGCTTCCAGGACCGTCCCGAGCAGCCGGTCCAGTTCCTCCGGGGTAACCGCCGCCAGTGGGAGTTTGCCCGCGAGGTAGATGTCGCCGAGGCGGTCCACCGCGTAACTCACGCCGTAGAGGCGGAGGTTGCGTTCCAGGAGCCAGCGGTGCACCCCCGCCTCGTTCTCGTCGGGGTGGCGGATCACGAACGCGTTGACGGACAGCGCGTGCCGCCCGACGATCAGCGAGACCGTCGTGGACAGCTTGCGGGTGCCGGGGAGCTTGACGACGTAGGAGCCCGGATCAGGGCTCTCCCACTCCAGTTCAGCGTCCTTGAGGGTCGCTTCGACCACCTGTCGCGCGTCAGCGTCAGCCATGCGGCGAGCCTACGCGAAGGGGATGGGGAGGGCTCGGCGCAGGTCAGCCGTGGTGGGTGTGTTCGCCACGGCGGTACTCGTGCATCGCGGCCGTGTAGACGTCGGCCGTCGCCGAGGCCGCCGTGCCCCAGCCGAAGGACTGCGCGTGCCGGGCGGCGGCCCCGCCCATGCGATCCACCAGGCCCGGGTCGTCGATGAAGCGGCGCAGCGCGTGGGCGTAACCGGCCGGGTCGTGGCCCTGGACCAGGACTCCGGTGACGCCGTCGCGCACCGCCACCGGAAGGCCGCCGACCGCCGCCGCGACCACGGGGGTGCCGACCGCCTCCGCCTCCAGGGCCACGAGGCCGAAGGACTCGCTGTACGACGGCATGACCAGCACCGACGCCGCCCGGAACCAATCCGCGAGCCGGTCCTGCCCGACCGGCGGACGGAACCGGACCACATCGGCCACCCCGAGGCGTGCGGCGAGCTTCTGCAGCCCCTCGGGCTTGGCGAGGCCGCTGCCGCTCGGGCCGCCGACGACCGGGACGACGATCTTCGTACGGAGCGAGGGGTCCGCGTCGAGCAGCACAGCGACCGCGCGCAGCAGGATGTCCGGCGCCTTCAGCGGCTGAATGCGCCCGGCGAACAGCGGGATGAAAGCTTCCTGCGGCAGGCCGAGCCGGGCGCGCGCCGCGGCCCGCCCGTCCGCCGGGCGGAAGCGGTCGAGATTCACTCCGGGGTGTACGACGGCGACCTTGCCGGGGTCGGCCTCGTAGAAACGGACCAGCTCGTCCGCCTCCTCCGCCGTATTGGCGATGAGCCGGTCGGCGGCGCGCACGATCTGGGTCTCGCCGATGACGCGGGCGGCGGGCTCGGGGGTGTCGCCCTCGGCGAGCGAGGCGTTCTTGACCTTGGCCATGGTGTGCATGGCGTGCACCAGCGGGACCCCCCAGCGCTCGGCGGCGAGCCAGCCGACGTGTCCGGAGAGCCAGTAGTGGGAGTGCACGAGGTCGTAGTAGCCGGGCCGCTGTCCGGCCCAGGCCTGCATCACCCCGTGCGTGAAGGCGCAGAGCTGCGCGGGCAGCTCCTCCTTGGCGAGGCCCTCGTACGGCCCGGCGTCTATGTGCCGCACGAGCACCCCCGGAGCCAGCTCCACGGACACCGGCAGGCCGCCGGTGGTGGACCGGGTGAAGATCTCGACCTCTATGTTGATCGCGGCGAGGCGCTTGGCGAGCTCGACGATGTAGACGTTCATGCCGCCCGCGTCCCCCGTCCCCGGCTGGTGCAGCGGGGAGGTGTGGACGCTGAGCATGGCGATACGACGCGGCTTACGATGGCCGCCGGGCAGCCGCAGGCGGGGTGGCGCCGCCAGTGTGCCGGCGAGTCGGGAGACGTACTGGCTCACGCGACGGTCCTCTTCGCTGGGGGCATGGCAGGGCGGGGGCACGAGAACCCCTGCCACAGGCGCAAACAGCGGAACACGCTCTCTCATTTCCATTTTGCCAAATAATTACCAGGGCTTCCTCAACCTCTACGGACGATCAACCGCACTGCTCACGGGCGCTTACGCTCACCTCATGGCTTCCCGCACGTCCTCCTCGCGCCCGGTGGGCGCCGTGACCCGCGGGACCACCAACCCCAACCGGCTGCGTCGCATGGACCGCTGGATCGCCGCCGTCCACGGCCCCGAGCTGCGGCGTTGCACGGATCCGGTGGCAGTCGACCTCGGGTACGGGGCCGCGCCGTGGACCGCCGTAGAACTGCTCGGCCGACTGCGTACCGTCGCCCCCGCCACCGAGGTGGTGGGCATCGAGATCGAACCGGCCCGGGTCGCGGGCGCGAAGCCGTACGAGCGGGCGGGCCTCGCCTTCCGGCACGGCGGCTTCGAGGTGCCGCTGCCGGACGGGCGGCGCCCCGCCCTGATCCGGGCGGCGAATGTGCTGCGGCAGTACGACGAGGGGGAGGTCGCCGCCGTTTGGGCACTGCTTTGCGGGCGGCTGGCGCCGGGCGGGCTGCTGGTCGAGGGGACGTGCGACGAGATCGGGCGGCGGCACGTGTGGGTCGCGCTCGGGCCCGAGGGTCCGCGCACGGTCACCTTCGCGACCCGGCTCGGGTCGTTGGACCGCCCGTCGGACCTGGCGGAGCGGCTGCCCAAGGCGCTCATCCACCGCAATGTGCCGGGCGAGCCGGTGCACGCGTTCCTGCGGGACTTCGACCGGGCGTGGGCCGCGGCGGCGCCGTACGCCTCGCTGGGCGCCCGGCAGCGCTGGATCAACGCGGTGCGCGCACTGTCCGCCGACTGGCCGCTGACGGACGGGCAACGGCGGTGGCGGCAGGGTGAAGTGACGGTGAACTGGGCCGCTCTCCAGCCGCGCACCGCCTGAAACCTCTTCGGGATCACCTTCAACGCCCCGCGGATTCAGGGAACGTGGGGCTCGGGCCGGTCGTCTGAAAGGTGTGAGTGGGGCGTTCGAACCTGATGGGTGAGGAGCATTCGAAACGGGCGGGCGGGGCCTCTGTCGCTTTGACGGACGGCATGGCAGCATCACGGCAGCGCGCCTAAGTTACTGACGGTAAATCAGATGTGGGATCCGGGGGGAATTCGTGAACGGACGTCGCAGCGCCGCGACAGCAGCCACGCTGACCTGCGCCTTGGCGGTGCTCGCGGTGCCGGGCACGGCGCATGCGGACCCCAAGCCGCCCAGGAGCGAGCAGAGGCTCCAGGAGGTCCGCAGCGAGATCGACGGCCTCTACCGCAAGGCCGCGCTCGCCACCGACTCCTTCAACCTCGCCGAGGAGCGGGCCGACAAGCAGTCGTCGGAGATCGTGAAACTGGCGCGGGAGATCGTCAAGGGGCAGAACAAGATCGACCAGTTGAAGAAGCGGGCCGGAGCCGAGGCGCGCGCCCAGTACCGCGGCGGCGGCCTGCCGGCCGAGGCACGCCTGATGCTCAGCGGCGACCCACAGCTCTTCCTGGACGGCGCGGGCCGGTTCCGCGAAGGCCAGCAGGCAACCAAGGGACTTCTGGGCGAACTGTCCCGCACCCAGGCCGACTTGAAGATCTATACGCAGGACGCGACGGACCAGTGGAAGAAGCTGGAGTCCCACCGCAAGAAGAAGGAAGCGGCGAAGAAGGAAGTCAAGAAGCAGCTCGCCGCCGCCAAGAAGCTCGAATCGACGCTGGAGAAGGAGGAGCGGGCCCGGCTCCTCGCGATGGAGCAGGAGGCGGAGCAGAAGGCGCAGACCGCCTGGCTCGACTCCGGCGCGCTCAAGACCGTCGGAGGCAAGGCGACGGCCTCGGGCAAGACCGCCGTGGCGTACGCGACCGCGCAGATCGGCAAGCCGTACGTGTGGGGCGCGGAGGGCCCGGGGTCCTTCGACTGCTCGGGGCTGACGTCACAGGCGTGGCTCGCGGCCGGACGGGGCATTCCGCGCACCTCCCAGGAGCAGTGGAAGCGACTGCCGCGGGTCGCCACGAAGGACATGCTGCCGGGCGACCTGATCATTTACTTCGGCGACGCGAGCCATGTCGGGATGTATATCGGCGACGGCGCCATCGTGCACGCACCGCGTCCCGGCCGGGACGTGACGATCGCGGGCGCGGGCTCGATGCCGATACTCGGGGTCGTGCGACCGGGGAACTAGCGGGCGGCGGCGCCGGGCTCCGGTGACGGGACGGGCGGGCTTGCCAGGACGGGCGTGATGGGTCCGGTCGGGACGCCGGAGCCCCGGCCTTGGTCGGGACCCCGGGAGCGGAGACCTTGGCTGGCGCTCCGGAGCGACCCCGGTCGGGACGGAGCCGGTCGGGACGCTGGAGGCGGAAGCCTTGGCTGGCGCTCCGGAGCGACCCCGGCCAGGACGGAGCCGGTCAGGGCGCCTGGGCGGCCTCGGTCGGCAGCCGGGCCTCCGGGGCGGGGCCTCGCTCAGGATCCCTCGGCGGCGCCCTGGCCGGGCCCCGGACACGGCCATTGGCGAGCAACTCCGGAGCCCCTCAACCGGATCCGGGGCTGGGCGTCGGCCGGGCCCTGGGCCGAGCCTCCCGGACAGCCTCGATCCGACTTCCTCGGGCGGCCTCCGTCGGCGCCCGGATGCCCTTGGTCGGAACCCCAGCGGGACCGCCCGCGTCAGATCCCTGGGCGCGGCCTCGGCCGGCCCCGGGGTTCTACCAGGGAGGCTTTCGGTTCGCCCCTCGGGCGGGTCCGGGCGGGTCCCTCCCGGGGTGGGCTCCGTCGGGCCCGTGCAACGGTCCCCGGGCGGCGCGCTCGGGGTGATGTTCGTCATGGGTCCCTCCCCCTCCCACCCCGTCGGATGCGTTGTGGGAAGCGGCATATGACGATGACGGTTCCCCTCGGGCCATTCCGTTGCGGCGCCGGGTAACGCTAAGGTCCCCGTTTGGCGGAACGTCGATCGTCGTGCCGCCGCGCCCTCGGGGGGAGGGAAGGAACCCAACCGATGCCCGTACCCATAGCGCGGCAGCGAGCGAGCCCGGCCGTGGAGAACGGTCAGGCCGGTCCGCCGTTGCACCCGACCGGGACCGCGCCGCCCAGCGCACCCACGCCCGCCTCCCAGGAGGCACCGTCCGCGCCGTCCGCCTACGGCACCGACCTGACGCTGCTGGTGATCGAGGACGACCCGGCTGCGACGTTCACCGTGCCCTCGCTGCTCGACGCGGCCGGCACCCGGGTCCGTATCCGCACCGCTCGCAACCTCACCGAGGCCGAGCGGCTGCTCACGGACGACGTCCACTGCATCCTGCTCGACCTCGACCTGCCCGCTCCCGAAGGCGCGGACGACGAGCTGGCCACGCTGCGGCGCGTACTGCGGCTCGCGCCGCGTCACGCCGTGCTGGCGCTGACCGCCGAGACCGACACCGAGCGAGCCACGGAGGCGGTACGGGTCGGCGCCCAGGACTATCTCTTCCGCGACGAGCTGGACGGGCGCCAGCTCAGCCGCGCCATCCGGTACGCGGTGGAGCGCAAGCGCGCCGACACCGCGCAGCACAAGCTCGCCGAGTCACGGCTGCGCGCCCAGGAGAACGCCCGCCTGGAGCGCGGCCTGCTGCCGAAGCCGCTCCTCGAAGGCTCGAACCTGCGCTTCGCCTCGCGCTACCGGCCGGGGCGCTCGCGCGCGCTGCTCGGCGGGGACTTCTACGACACGGTCCGCACCTCCGACGGCACGGTCCACGCGATGATCGGCGACGTCTGCGGACACGGCCCGGACGAGGCCGCGCTCGGCGTGGAACTGCGCATAGCCTGGCGCGCGTTGACCTTCGCGGGCCTGTGCGGCGACGAGCTGCTCTCCACCCTCCAGCAGGTGCTGGAGCACGAGCGCGCGAGCGAGGAAATCTTCGCCACCCTCTGCACCGTCGACATCGCGCCGGACGGCCGCCGGGCCGGTCTGTGCCTGGCCGGACACCCGGCGCCGCTGATCGCCCGCAGCGGCGAGGCCGCGAAGCTTCTTCCGTACGAGAACGGGGGCCCCGCCCTCGGCCTGCTGCCGCGCGCACGCTGGCCGCGCCGGCAGGTGGAGCTGGGCGGCTCCTGGAGCCTGATGATGTACACGGACGGGCTCATCGAGGGCCGCGTCGGCCCGCCCGGCACGAAGCAGCGGCTGGGCCAGGACGGCATGGTCGAGATGATCAATCGTCAGCTGGCAGCCGGACTGAGCGGCGAGGAGCTGCTGGACGCCGCGGTCACCGAGGTGCGGGACCTGAACGGCGGGGAGCTGACCGACGACGTCGCCGTACTGCTCCTGGACCGCGACCGGCCCTGAGTCCGGAGCCCGAAACCCGAAACCCGAAGGAGCCGGCGGGAGCCCGACGAGCGGGCTGCCCCCGAAGGCGCGGCCAGGACCAGGCCCTCACGGGCCCGGGGACTCAGCGACCGCCGTTGTACGGCCCGTAGGGGCCGTCGCTGCTGCTGCCGCCCTTGCGACCGCCGCCTCCGCGACCGCCGCCCGAGACCTCCTTGATCGCGGGCCGTACGTCCACCATGAAGACGATCGTGGCGACGAGCCCGGCGATCTGCAGGAACAGCATCGGGACGAAGAGATTCACGGCCACCGTGACGCCGAGGAGGACCAGCCAGAAGACCTTGGTCTTCTTGTCGGCGGCGCGGTAGGCGTCCTCGCGGGCCGTCGCGGCGAAGAACAGCGCCACCACGGCGAGGACGAGCATGGCGAGGTTGAGCAACGACATCAGAGTGCCGAATCCCGAAAGCAACATGCTGTGCACCGCCTAGAGAGTGGGTGAGCGCCTCGCGGCCAAGGTACCTGGACAACGGGCCGGACACCCATAAGGTGCCCGGCCCGCCTGCCACGTACTACGTACTACGTACTCGCGCACTCGCGCACACGCGCTTGTGCCGATGCGCTCGCGCTGATGCGCTTCTGCTGATGAGCCCAAGTTAATGAGCTCGTGCTTACTTCTCCGCGGCCGGCGTGGCCTTCTTGGCCGTCGACTTGCGCGGAGTGGCCTTCTTCGCAGGAGCGGCACCGGAGTCGGTGCTCTTGGCCTCCGTGCCCGTGCCCAACTCCTTGTCGGCCTCGGCCTCGGCCGCGGTGCCGGTCTCGGTCTCCGGGGCGGGCTCGACGGCGACCGCGATCTCGTTGATCTCCTCGGCCACCTCGCCGCGCCACGTCTTCACGGTCTGCTCGCCGTGCTCGGCGACCCGCTCGTACGTCTCGCGCATCTTGACCGCGGCCTCGGCGGCGTAGCCGACGCCCCGCAGCGCGATGTCCTGGGCCGACTCGCCCAGCTTCTTCAGGTCGGTGTCGATGCTGCCGAGCACCTCGGTGACCTTCGCCTGGGCCTCCTTGGCCTGGCTGACCACCTTGTCCTGCACGACCTTGGGGTCGGTGTTGCGTACGGACTCGATACGGGAAGGGACCTCGGTGCGCAGCTGGTCGATCAGCGCGGGGACCTTCTTCGCCTGCTGCACGGCGTTGTCGGCGGTGCCGGCCACGAAGTAGAGGGGGGTCGGATCGGTGAAGGTCTTACGCAGGTCATCGGTGTTGGCCATGACTGTGGTCCTCCCGGATCAGTTCAGTGTGAGGGTGAGGCGGCGTCAGTGCCGTCGGTGCCGGTCGTGCCCGAGCCGGTCGTGCCCGAGCCGGTCGTGCCCGAGCCGGTCGTGCCCGAGCCGGTGATGTCCGAGCCGTCCAGTCCGTTTTCCTTGCGGAAAGACTCGTAGATCTGCAGCAGCACCTGCTTCTGCCGCTCGTTGATCGAGGGGTCGGCCAGGATGACGGCTCGCGTCTCCAGCTCGTCCCGCTCCCGCTCATCGAGGATCCCTGCCTGCACGTACAGCGTCTCGGCGGAGATCCGCAGCGCCTTCGCAAGCTGCTGCAGGATGTCCGCGCTCGGCTTGCGCAGGCCGCGTTCGATCTGACTGAGGTACGGATTGGACACCCCGGCGGCTTCGGCGAGCTGCCGCAACGACAGCTGCGCGTTGCGCCGCTGCTCGCGCAGATACTCGCCGAGATTTCCGACGTTGAGTGATGCCATGCCTCGATGGTGCGGTACGAGTGCTAACTATTGCAAGCGAATGCTTGCAAAAGTGTTCCACACCACTGCGCCTCAGCACTTCATCCGTCCTGCCTCCGTCCCGTCTCAAGCGACCCGCCCCAATCTCACTAAAGGCGATCCAATTCGGGCCCGCGTCCCACCTGTCGGGTCCCAGACAGGTCGAGGCACCGCGTCGCACTGACCTGCGGTGTCTCGACTTGTGCGGGACGACACCGCAGGGCCTGGCGTCCATCCGTAGGCCGTTGACCTGCGTGCCTACAGAACTCCGGGACTGCCCACACTTCGCCGGGACCGGACATCGCCGAACCTGCTCCGCGACTGGCCACCGTGGGACGAACCTCGGTTTGTCGAGTCACCCGCCTGATTACGGCCTGATGCCGACCCGGAAGGCCGTAAGCACCAGCACCACCAGACTGATGGGTCAAGGGGATCCGCCCCCCCTTCCCATACGCTTGCCTCGCCAGGTATCTTGCATCGCATGGAACCAGGTGATTCGGCCAAACAGGCCCGGGCAGCCGCCCAGCTGCGCAAGGGCGTCCTGGAGTACTGCGTACTCGCCCTGATGCGGGACCGCCCCCGCTACGGCGTGGAACTCCTCCACGCCCTGGAGGACTCCGGCGCCCTGGCCACCAGCCAGGGCACGGTCTACCCGCTGCTCTCCCGGCTCCGCCGCGACGACCTGGTCACCACCACCTGGCAGGAATCCGTCTCCGGACCACCCCGTCGCTACTACGCGCTCACCGACAGCGGCCGGGCCGCGCTCGACGAGTTCACCCGCGTCTGGCCCGGCTTCCGCAACGCCGTCGACGCCTTCCTGACCACCCCACACCCCTCCACCGGAGACCTCACATGAAGACCTCTGCCGACCCCGTACGCGACTACCTCTGCGCCGTCGAGCGCGAGGGCTCCGCACTCCCCGCCGACCGTCGCCAGGAACTCCTCGCCGACCTCACCGAACACATCGAGGTGACGCGCGCCGAACGCCCCGACGCCGCGATCGGCGAGATCCTCGCGGAGTTGGGGGACCCCCGCACGATCGCGGCAACGGCGCTGGCCGAGGCGGGGAACGGGGCTGCCGGGGCCTCGCTCCGGGACGGTGTCGGCGCACCCGCCCGGCGCGGCAAGGTGCACCCGCTGGTCCCGCTCCTGATGCTCACCCTCCCGTTCGTCTTCGCGACGGTCCTCCCCCACGTCCCCGCCGCACAGTTCTGCAGCACCTTGTTCCGCGTCATCGGCGCGGTGCTGCTCTGCACCTCGGTGCACTGGACCTCGGTCCAGAAGACCACTGGCGTTCTGCTCACCGCCGTCCTGCCGACCGTCGCCATCAGCATCTGGATCTCATCCAGCGGCGGCCCGGCGGGCGACGCCACGCCCCTCCTGGCCAACCTGGTAACACTCGCCCTGCTGGCCGGCACGGCAGCATGGCTCTGGCGGGTCCGCCGCGCCTGAGAAGCTGTTTCCGGTCTGCGGGTTTGTCGAGAGCCGTTGGGCGACTGGTGCGGTGACGGAGGGCGGCCGATCAGCGGGTGACGCGGCGGGTCATGGGGGTGATGGCGGCCCAGGTGATGAGGGTTTCGGAGTGCTGGACGAGCCGTTCGTAGTCGCGGGCATGGCGGCGGGCGTTCATCATCCAGGCCAGCGAGCGTTCGACGACGCAGCGGCGGGCGATGACGACGAAGCCGGTGGTGTCCTTGGGCCTGCTGACGGTCTTGATCGTCAGGTTGCTGCGGCCCACCCCGGAGGTCTTCGGTGAAGACGTACCACGTGGAGCAGATTCCGTGAGACGCGGCCAGTAACGACCTCACCCGGTTCCGCCGGTCTCAACGAAACTGCTCTGCCCGGCTCAGGGCCCTGACATCGAGCAGATTCAATGAGATGAGACAGGACATCTCCCCGATGTGTAGGCAGTCCCGCTCTTCTGTAGGCAAGTACGAACTTGCCTACAGAAGAACGGGACCCAGCCATGCGGGCACCCCTTCGAGGCACCAGCCGCACATGGGTCAGCACCGCCATCGAGACCACGGCCAGACATATCGAAGCCCTCTTGAACCCTTGATCTTGTTCCGAAGATCGTTCTGTTGGAGGCTGAGGCATGCGGAATCTGCCGACATTCGTTTTTGTTCATGGGGCCTTCGCGAATTCGTTCTCGTTCGCGCCACTGCAGGCCGAGCTCGCCTTGCTCGGGCACCGCTCGGTCGCGGTCGACCTTCCGGGGCACGGATTCGAGGCGACCTTCCCCGTGACGTACCAGGCTCCCCAGGATCTCGACGCACTCGCCGCAGAACCGGGGCGCATCAAGGGAGTCACGCTCGCCGACAATGCCGCCCGCGTGATCGAAATCCTCGAACGGGCCAAGCGGAACGGGCCCACCATCCTCGTCGCCCACAGCAGGGGCGGCATCACGACCACCGCCGTCGCCAACGCCCGGCCCGAGCTGATCGACCGGATCGCTTACGTCTCCGCCTGGTGCCCCGTCGACCTGGACGTGAGCGACTACTACACCCAGCCGGAGATGGCGGACGTCGACGCGGGAGCCTTCGCTGCCACGCTCGTCGGGAACCCGGCCGAACTCGGTCTGCTCCGGACCAACTTCCGCACCGCCGACCCGGCGGCGCTCGCCGCGTTCAAGCGAGCGTTAGCCGCCGACCTCACCGATGACGAGTTCCGGACCTTCCTGAATTCCTTCCAGCCTGATGAGAACCTGGACGCCGGTACGTCCGCCGACCGGGCACAGGCCACGACCTGGGGCCGGATTCCCAAGACCTATGTGCGCCTGGCCGCCGATGCCAGCGTTCCGCTCGCCGTGCAGGACCGCATGATTCGCGAAGCCGACGCGCTCACACCCGACAACCCCTTCGACGTCCGGACACTCAAGGGGAGTCATCTGCGCTGGCTCGTCCACCCGAAGCCCGCCGCCGAGCTGCTCGCAAACCTCGCGGCGCGCTGACACTCCACTACACCTCCAGGGCAAGGCGATCACCGTCGTCATGACCGGCATACCGGTCGCGCTGGCGCTGGGTGTGCCCGCGGGGACCTTCCTCGGCGAGGCGCTCGGCTGGCGGGTGACGTTCGCGCTGATGACCGTGATCGCCGTGGTCGTGATCGGCTGGATCAGGGTCTCGGTCCCCGACCACCCCGGGCAGCGCGCGGAGGCCAGGACCCCAATGCTGCGGACTCTCGCCCTGCCCGGCGTGGCACCCGTCCTGTTCGTCACCCTGGTCTTCGTACTCGCCCACACCATCCTCTACGCCTACATCGCGCCGTTCCTCAACGGCCTCGGCATGGGCCGCTCGACCGGGCTCGTCCTGCTGGTCTTCGGCCTCGCGTCCCTGGTCAGCATCTGGATCGTGGGCGCGCACATCGACCGCCGGCTGCGCACGCTCACCATCGCCGGCACGGTCCTGTTCGCCGTGGCGGCCACGATCCTGGCGGTGCTCGCCGACAGCCCCGCCCTGGTCTACGCCGCGGTGACGCTGTGGGGGCTCGGATTCGGCGGCGTGCCCACCCTGCTCCAGACCGCCGTGGCCGATGCGGGCGGCGAGTCCGCGGACGCCGCGCAAGCCATGCTCGTAACGCTGTGGAACGCGGCGATGGCGGGCGGCGGAGTCGTCGGCGGGATCCTCCTCGACCGCCTGGGCGCCACCTCCTTCCCCTGGGCCGTCCTGGCTCTGCTGGCACCGGTGTTGGCCGTGGTCGTCGTCGCCCGCATCCACGGCTTTCCGGGCGGGCGTGTACGTACGACGTCCTGAACCCGGGCTTCCCGGCGGGCGGCGCGCACGTACAGCATCCTGAACTGGCGCGTCCGCCCGTACGGCGGCGCCGCGTCGCCGGTCACTCGTTCGGACGGGACCCGGGGAAGCGTTTGACCTCAAGAATGGTTGAGGTTCTAGCGTTCGTTGTGCGCCCCGGGCCACGCCGGCCGACGGGCACCGCGTCGGCCCATCAGATTTCGGAGGCACCCCATGGACATGGAAGTCACCGCGTGGACATCGCTGCACAGCGCGATGAACGCTCAGCAGGACCGCAGGCCCTTCTCCCGGGCCACCCTGCGCCGCATTGCCTCCTTCGCCCGCCCGCACCGGCGGCAGCTCTACCAGTTCCTGGTGCTCAGCGTGGTCACCGCCCTGCTCGCGGTGGCCACTCCGGTGCTCGCCGGCCGTGTCGTGGACGCGATCGTCCGGGGCAAGGAGTCCGGCACGGTCACCCGGATCGCGCTGCTCATCGCCGTCATCGCCGTCGCCGAGGCGGGGCTCGGTCTGCTCACCCGCAGGCTGTCTGCCACCCTCGGCGAAGGGCTGATTCTCGACCTGCGCACGGCGGTGTTCGACCACGTCCAGCGGATGCCGGTCGCCTTCTTCACCCGTACCCGCACCGGCGCGCTCGTCAGCCGGCTCAACAATGACGTCATCGGCGCCCAACGGGCCTTCAGCAACACCCTGTCCGGCGTCGTCTCCAACCTCGTCACCCTGCTGCTGACCCTCGCCGTGATGCTCAGCATCTCCTGGCAGATCACCGTGCTCGCGCTGGTCCTGCTGCCGGTGTTCGTCATTCCCGCCCGCCGGATGGGCGCCCGGATGGCGAAGCTCCAGCGCGAGGCCGCCGATCTCAACGCGGCCATGGGGACGCAGATGACCGAGCGGTTCTCCGCCCCCGGCGCGACCCTCGTCAAGCTCTTCGGGCGGCCCGCCGACGAGTCCACCGAGTTCGCGGCGCGCGCCCGGCGGGTGCGCGACATCGGCATCCGTACGGCCATGGCCCAGTCCACCTTCATCACCGCGCTCACCCTGGTGTCCGCCCTGGCGCTCGCCCTGGTCTACGGCCTCGGCGGCTTCTACGCCCTGCACGGCAGCCTCGAACCGGGCGCGGTCGTCGCCCTCGCCCTGCTCCTCACCCGCCTCTACGCCCCGCTGACCGCGCTGGCCGGCGCCCGGGTCGAGGTGATGAGCGCCCTGGTGAGCTTCGAGCGGGTCTTCGAGATCCTCGGCCTGAAGCCGCTGATCGCCGAGAAGCCGGACGCCCGCCGGGTGCCGGACGGGCCGGTGTCCGTGGAGTTCGACCAGGTCTCCTTCGCCTACCCGTCCGCCGACAAGGTCTCCCTGGCCTCCCTGGAGGACGTCGCGACGCTGGACGCCCGCGGCGGCACGGATGTTCTGCACGGTGTCTCCTTCCGCGCCGAGCCCGGCAAGATGGTCGCCCTGGTCGGCTCCTCCGGCGCGGGCAAGTCCACGATCGCGCAGCTCCTGCCGCGCCTGTACGACGCCGACGCGGGGGCGGTGCGGCTCAACGGCGTCGACGTGCGCGACCTGAGCGCCGACTCGATCCGCGAGACCCTGGGCATGGTCACCCAGGACGGGCACCTCTTCCACGAGTCGGTCCGCGCCAACCTGCTCCTCGCCCGGCCCGACGCCACCGAGGAGGACATCTGGGACGCCCTGCGCCGCTCCCGCCTCGACGACCTGGTGGCCGCGCTGCCCGACGGCCTGGACACCGTCGTCGGCGAACGCGGCTACCGCTTCTCCGGCGGCGAACGGCAGCGGCTGACCATCGCCCGGCTGCTGCTGGCCCGCCAGCGGGTCGTCATCCTCGACGAGGCGACCGCCCACCTCGACTCCACCTCCGAGGCAGCCGTCCAGGAGGCCCTGGCGGAGGCACTGGAGGGCCGGACCGCCGTGGTGATCGCGCACCGGCTCTCGACCGTACGGGCCGCGGATCTGATCCTGGTCGTCGAGGACGGCCGGGTCGTGGAACGCGGCACCCACACGGAGCTGCTGGCGGTCGGCGGCCGGTACGAGGAGCTGTACCGCACGCAGTTCGACCGCCCGGAGGCGGAGGAGCCGCAGGCCGTGCGCTGAGGCCGACGACCGCCACCGGACACTCCGGATGTCACATTCTCCCGTCGCGGCCCGTCGAAGCCGTGAAGGCAGGCGCGGCACCGGGCCGATACGCCGTCGGCTCAGGGGCGCAGCGGTGGGAAGCCGACCGTGCGCCACAGCGGCCGGGCGTCGATGGGCGGCAGTGTCTCGGCCGTGCCCCAGACCCGTACAGGGGTCGGGCCTGGGGGGTCGGTCGGGGCTGCGGGGGTGAGAGGTTCCCAGCCCGGGTCGCCGGTCGTGGCGTACGCCGCCCACGCCGCCACCATCCGGTGCGACAGCTCGTGGTCGGCGGGGGTCGGCGGCCCGCCGACGAGGAAGTGCAGATTCTCGTCGGCGAGGTTACCGAAGGCGAAGGGGAGGTCCGCGCAGTGCCAGGCGCGGACCTCCCCTTCGCCTTCCCCTTCGCCTTCTGCGCCGGTCCGCTGCCGGACGAAGCGGGACAGGAAGGCCCGGCCGCCCGCCTTCGCGTGCTGTTCGGCGAGTCGCGTGCTGTATTCGCCGAACAGCAGGTCGCCGAGAATCGCGAGATGGAGGTCGTGCGGCGGAGCGTCCGGCATGAGCGCGCGGTAGCCCGGTACGACCGTGTCGGGCAGCCCGAAGTCCTGTGAGAAGGCGGTCAGTTGTGCGTCGGTAGTGACCTTGGCGCTGCTGCCGACCGCATCCATCAGCCAGTACTCCCGCGTGGTGTGGCAGACCAGCAGGTCCACCTCGCGGGCCGCGCCCGTGGCCACCGTGGCCAGGGGGTCGGCAGGGAGTAGGTCCCCGTCGGCGACCGGGCCGTAGAGCACGGGGTTGTAGTGGCGGAACCCGGCGGCGGGGTCCTTCCGGTACTGGTCGGTGACCTGGTCGGAGGCGGTGACCAGGGCGTGCGGGGAAGCGGACAGCAGTCCCGCCGCCGTGGCCGGGACCCCTGCCGCGGCTGCGACCCTCCCGGTGGTCTCGGCGGCGAGCTCGGCCGAGTAGCAGGGGCCGACGGCGCTGTGGGCGATGGCCCGGCGGAACAGTCCGCGCGCCCGGTCCGTCCCCATCAGGCTGGCGACCGAGGCCGCACCGGAGGACTGCCCGGCCACCGTGACGTTGTCGGGGTCGCCGCCGAAGCCCGCGATGTTGTCGGCGACCCACCGCAGGGCGGCGACCTGGTCGAGCAGGCCCCGGTTGTCCGGGAACGGGGGGTCCATGAGCGTGCCGTCGGCAGGCAGGTGCCCGAAGCCCTCGAAGCCGAGCCGGTAGTTGAGGGTGACGACGACCAGCCCGGCGCGGGCCAGCGCGGCGCCGTCGAAGTCGGGCTGCGCGGAGGATCCGAAGGTGTACGCCCCGCCGTGGATCCACACCAGGACCGCCAGGCCACCGGCGCCCTGCGGTGTCCAGACGTTGAGCGTGAGGATGTCCTCCTCGCCGGGCGACCAGTGCGGCGCACCCGGCAGCCGTGCCGACTGCGGTGCGATCGGGCCGAAACCGGCACAGTCCCGCACGCCGGACCAGGGCCGGGGCGGGCGTGGCTCGCGGAAGCGATTGACGCCGAAAGGCGGTGCGGCGTAAGGGATCCCGAGTACCGCGGCGACATCGGGGGCCGGCCGAAAGCCCCGTACGGACCCGGCCGTTGTCCCGAATACGTCCATCGTGCTTCCTCTCGGCGCCCGGCCCTGCCCGGCGCTGTCCGGTACTTTTCAAACAGCCAGCCAGCAGCGAGCGAGCACGAGTAGGAGAAATATGTGACGCAGAACGACGACGGCGGTGCGGTCGCGATCAGCCCCACAGGCTGGGTCGCGCAACAGGCAGAACTTTACGAGAAGTCCGGCGGCACCAAGGGCACCACCATCCAGGGCGTCCCCTGCCTCCTGCTGGACTACGTCGGCCGGCGCAGTGGTGCGACGCGGCGCACGGTGCTGATCTACGGGCGTGACGGCGAGGACCACCTGATCGTGGCGTCGAACGGCGGCTCCGACAACCACCCGCTGTGGTTCCTCAACCTTGAGGCCAACCCCGACGTCCAACTCCGCGTCGGGACCGAGCGGTTCGCTGCCCGCGCCGAAACACTCTCCGCCGAGGACAAGGCCCGGGTGTGGCCGCACCTGGTGGAGCTGTTCCCGACGTACGCCGACTACGAGAAGAAGAGCAGCCGCGACATTCCGGTCGTGCGGCTGCGACGTACGGCCGGCTGAGGCGAGGGCCGGAGAGGGGGTCGCCCCGAGAGGGAATCGTCCCGAGAGCGCTGCGGCGACTCCCTCAACTCGCCTACAGTGGCGGGCACTTGCTGCGATTCGACGGTGTCCCGGAGTTGCTGTCGTCCAGCATCTCCGCCGGAAGCGGGCGGCAGTGCAGGACGTCGAGGCGGCTCACCGCGCGCGTGAGGACCACATAGAGCCGGTGCAGGCCGCGCGGTTCGGCGCCGACGATCGCGGCGGGTTCGACGGCGACGACGTGGTCGTATTCGAGGCCCTTGGCGAGCGCGGCGGGCAGGACGGACACCCGCGGCGCACTGCCCGCCGCCAAGGGGCCGCCGCCGGTGACCCCCGCCGCGGCCAGCGCCTCGCGCAGCGCGGGCACCTGCGCCTCGTCCGCGATGACGCCCACCGATCCCTCCCGGGTCAGTGCGGCCCGTACCGCCTCGACCGTCGCCACCGTCAGATCCCGCACCTCGCGGATCGCCAACTCGCCGTCCGTGCGCAGCGAATGACCGGGCGGTACGTCGACGTCCAGCGCCCCGAGCAGCCGGTTCGCCAGCTCCACGATCGCCGCAGGGACGCGGAACCCCTTGGTCAGCGGGACGACGGCGGCCGCGCCCTTGCCGAGGTGGGCGAGGAGTTCGGGCCAGTTGCGGGCCGCCCACGGTGTGGTGCCCTGCGCGAGGTCGCCCAGTACCGTCACCGAGCCGAAGTCGACGCGGCGGGCGATGGCACGGCACTGCATCGGGGAGAGGTCCTGCGCCTCGTCGATGACGACATGGCCGTAGCTCTCCGGGCGTTCGACGAGACCCGCGACCTCGTCGATCAGCACCAGGTCGGCGGCCGACCACTTCACGCTTCTGAAGGACCGCGGCGGCTTCGCCCAGCGGATCGCCTGCCGCTCGTCCTCGGTCAGACCCGGGTCGACGGCGGCGGTGAGCACCTCGGCCACGATCTCCTCGGGCAGGACCTTGGGCCACACCGAGTCGACGAACGCGGAGACAGGCCTGGCCCGGCCCATCCTGCGCAGCCACTCGTTGTCGGGCTGCCCCGCGCGCCGTTCGGCCTGGAGCCGCAGGAGGCGTACGGCGCGGGTGCGTACGCGTTCGCGGCCGACGGCGTACGGGGGCGCCTCGGCCCGTACCTCTTCGACGATCCGTGCCAGCTCGGCGAGCGGGATGCGCCAGGTGTACGAGCCGTTGGGGACGGCGAGCGATGCGGTGGGCGCCGACACCCGACCGTAGAGCGCGCGGTGCAGCACGGCCGCCATCGGGGCACTGTGCTTGACGGCCGCAGCCGCGGGGGCGTCCAGGGCGCGCACCGGGTGGCGGGCCAGTTCGTCGTCGACCGTGGACTGCCTGATGCCTCCTTCGCCGAGTGCGGGCAGCACCTCGGCGATGTAGGAGAGGAAGGTGCGGTTGGGGCCGAGGATGAGCAGGCCGCTGCGGACCAGGCGCTGCGGATGGGTGTAGAGGAGGTACGCGGCGCGGTGCAGGCCGACGGCGGTCTTGCCAGTGCCGGGGGCGCCCTGCACACAGACGGACCGGGTCAGCTCCGCGCGTACGAGCGTGTCCTGTTCGGGCTGGATGGTGGCGGCGATGTCACGCATCGGGCCGACCCGGGGGCGCTCGATCTCCCCGGCCAGGATGCGGCTGACCGCAGCGGGGCCCGGGGCCGCGGAGACCAGCGGCTCGTCCTCAAGGCCGGTCAGGTCCTCGGAGGCACCCTTGCTCCAGGGTGCCCAGCCGAAGCGGCGGCGTACCGCGACGCCCTGCGGGTCACGGGCGCTCGCCTGGTAGAAGGCGCGGGAGACGGGCGCGCGCCAGTCGATGACCAGGGGCGGCTCGGCGGGGTGCTCGATGATGCGGCGGCGGCCGATGTGGTGGCTGCGGCCGTCGGCCAGGTCGAGGCGGCCGAAGAAGAGCGGGCTCTCGGGCTCCTCCCCCAACTGCTTCGCGTAGCTGCGCAGGTGGTAGCCGAGCGACTCGGCGTCCGCGCCGGACGCGGAGACGTCCTCGCCGGTGACGACCTGTTCGTCGGCGCCCTCGATCATGCGGGCCAGGGCTGCGCGGCAGGTGTCGTGGAAGGTCCGTTCCCGGCTGAGCTCATGGTCGAGTGACGTCATCCACTCAAGATAACGTAACCGAGTAACGAATTAAACTTCACATCGAAATCCGGTGCTCGAATCCCGGTGCTCGAATCCCGGTGCGCGCTACCGGCTCAGAAGTACGCCGCCAGCCCCGTCCGCAGCTGCCCGAACGCCAGGTTCGCCGCCGCCACCGCCTCGGGCAGGACCGCGTCCGCACCCTCCCCCGCCTCGATCCGCCGCCAGTTCTCCTCGGCGAGGATCCGCCGCACCGCGACGATCTGCCCGGCCGCGAGCCGCGCCCCGAGCGGGTCGGGCCCGCCGAGGGCTACGGCCAGCGCCTCCTCGGAGCGGGTCACGTACGCGCGCAGCCTGGCCACCAGGCTCGGCGTCCCGTACAGCAGCCGATGGAAGGCGAGCACCGCCGGTTCGTCACTGAGCCCGCTCACCGGGTCGCGCCGGTCGAGGCCCGCCAGGAAGTGCTGTCGCAGGGCGTCCAGCGGCGAGAGCCCCGCCGGGCGACCGGTCACCACCCGCGCCGCCTCGTCCTCGTGGTCGGCGAACCGGTGCAGCGCCAGGTCCTCCTTGGCCGGGAAGTAGCGAAAGAGGGTCGGCTTGGAGATCTCGGCGGCGGCGGCCACCTCCGCGACGGAGACCTGATCGAAGCCCTTCGCCAGGAACAGACCGATCGCGGCGTCGGAAATCGCCTGGTACGTCCGCTGCTTTTTGCGCTCGCGCAGCCCCATACCGCCGCCACTGCCGTCCGTTTCACCGCTCATGGGCAGAAGCGTACGGGGAGGCCTTGACCTCAACCGTCCTTGATGTCTGAGACTCCTCGTACAGGCAACAACCGAGCGGGGAGTGGACATCATGCGCGCGATTCAGGTGACGGAGTTCGGCGGTCCGGAGGTCCTGGTGGAGACCGAGCTGCCCGACCCGGTGGCCGGGCCCGGCGAAGTGGTCGTCGGGGTGGCCGTGGTGGACACCATCTTCCTGGAGACACAGATCCGCGAGAGCTGGGGCCCGCAGTTCGGCGTCACCCCGCCGTACGTGCCGGGCGGCTCGGCGGCCGGCACCGTGCTCTCCGTCGGCGAGGGCGTGGACCCGTCGTGGACCGGACGCCGGGTGGTGGCGGGACCAGGAATCCAGGGGTCGTACGCCGAACAGCTCGTCGCCCCCGTCGACCGGCTCACCCCCGTCCCGGACGGCCTCGGCCTGCGCGAGGCCGCCGCGCTCGGCCACGACGGGGTCACCGGCACCGGCATTACGCAGGCCGCGCGAATCCAGCCCGGCGAGCGGGTGCTGATCCTGGGGGCGTCGGGCGGCATGGGCACCCTCCTGGTGCAGCTGGCGCACGCGGCGGGGGCGCGGGTCGTCGGAGCCGCGCGGGGGAAGCGGAAGCTGGATCTCGTACGGGAGTTGGGCGCCGACGCGGTTGTCGACTACTCCCAGGACGGCTGGGCCGACCGGGCACGCGAAGCGCTCGGCGGAGCGGGCGCGGACCTGGTGCTCGACGGCGTGGGCGGCGAACTCGGTCTGACTGCCTTCGAGTTGACCGCCACGGGTGGCCGGTTCTCGGCGCACGGGGCGTCGAGCGGCGGCTTCTCCCCCATCGACGCGGCGGAGGCACAGCGCCGGGGGATCACACTGCGGGGCATCACCGAGGTGCAGTTCGAACCGGACGCCATCACGCGGCTGATGGCCGTCGCGCTCGCGGAGGCGGCGGCGGGACGGCTGCGACCGGTCATCGCCGAGACCTTCCCACTGGCGCGGGCCGCGGACGCGCACCGGGCGATCGAGGCCCGGTCCGTACTCGGCAAGGCGCTGCTCACCGTGGGCTGACGGTCGGGCGCCGGGGTGGGGT
>NZ_JASITA010000051.1 GCF_030063415.1 Streptomyces sp. H27-C3
GAGTTCTCAAGGAACGGACGCTTCCTTTGGTCCCTTTTCACGGGGCCCTCCGGGCGCTTCCCTTCGGTATTTCGTGTTTCCGACTCTACCAGACGCTTTCGTGTCCGATTCCCCGTCGGCGGGGTGCCTTCCAGGTTCCCGCTTTCGCGTTTCCCTTTCCGGCGATTCCGACTCTATCAGATCCTTTCGGGCCTGATTCCCAGTCAGCGGGCTTTGCCTTTCCGGCTGTTTGGCCGTTCCGACGAGTGAGACTTTAGCGGAATCCTGGCTCCCGAGCTAATCGGGAGCGTTCCTTCGAACGCGGATTCCAGATTTCGCAAAAGTGCGCCAAAACGGGACGACGGCTGTCGTTCGCTCTGGTCAATTTTGCGGAATCGCTGTCCGGGGCCGACCGGGGCCGGTGCTCACGTCGGACAACTCGGAGAACACTACGTAGGCGTCAATGCCCTGTCAACCGAGGGCCTACAGGCTACGCGGGGGCCATGACTTCGCGTACGTGCACCCAGCAGTGGCGGGCCGCCTGACGGCGGCCGGCAGCATGTGCGCACTCAACGGCCGCCGCTTCGGCGGCCGTTTCGCGTTCTCCCTCCGGGAGGTCGGCCGCCGGTAGTGGCGGCTCCGACGAGGAGGTAACGACCTCGGGGGCAATGGAGCGTGGATCAGCGAGCGGCGTCCTGCGGCTTCGCGTCCAAGGCAGAGGAGGGAGGCGACGCGGAGCGTCGTCGACCGACGACAACGCCGGAGGCGGAGTCACAGGACGTCGGGAGCCCGCGCACTATTGCCCCCGAGGTCGTAACAGAGATGACGCGGATCTTCAGCGGGGTCAAGCCCACCGGGCACCTGACGCTGGGCAACTGTCTCGGGGCCGTCCGGCGGTGGGCCGAGGACGATCAGCACCGGGCCGACGCGCTGTTCTGCGTCGTGGACCTGCACGCGCTGACCGTGGAACACGATCCTGCGCGGGTCCGCAGACTCAGTCGCCAGGCGGCGACTCTGCTGCTGGCGGCCGGGCTGAATCCCGCCGTGTGCACCGTGTTCGTACAGAGTCAGGTGGATGAGCACGTGCGGCTCGCGTACGTACTGGAGTGCACGGCCACCGACGGCGAACTGCGGCGGATGATCCAGTACAAGGAGAAGAGCGCCCAGGCGCGGGCTGCCGGGGACGGGGTGCGGCTGTCCTTGCTGACGTATCCGGTGCTCATGGCGGCCGACATCCTGGCCTACGGGACGGACGAGGTTCCTGTGGGCGACGACCAGACGCAGCATGTCGAGCTGACCCGGGATCTCGCGGTCCGTTTCAACCAGCGCTACGGGCACACCTTTGTGGTGCCCAGGGCCACGCGTCCGGTGGTGGCGGCGCGCGTCATGGACCTTCAGGACCCCACTTCGAAGATGGGGAAGTCGCACGCGGCCACCGCCGGGATCGTTTATCTGCTCGATGAGCCCGAAGTGGCTCGAAAGAAGATCATGCGGGCGGTCACCGACAGCGGGAGTGAAGTGGAGTACGACCGGGAGGCCAAGCCCGGTGTCGCGAATCTGCTGGACGTACTCGCGGCGTGTGAGGGCGGGGACCCGGCGGAGCTGGCCGGTGCGTACGCGTCGTACGGGGCCTTGAAGAAGGACACCGCTGACGCTGTTGTCGAGCTGTTGTGTCCCGTGCGCGAGCGGCATGCGGCCTTGACGGCCGACCCCGCATATGTGGACCGCGTACTGAAGGAGGGGGCCGAGCGGGCTCGGGGGATGGCCCGGCCGCGGGTGGATGCCGCCTATCGGGCCATCGGGCTGCGGCCCGCGGGCTGACGGAAGGCGGCGCGGTAGTCGCGTGGGCTGGTGGCGAGGTGGGCGGCGAAGTGCTGGCGCATGGTCACCTCGCTGCCGAAGCCGGCGCGGCGGGCCACCTCGGGGATGGGGTGGTCGGTGCGTTCGAGGAGCTTCTGCGCGGAGGCCAGTCGCTGGGTGATGAGCCAGCGCTGCGGGGTCGTGCCGGTGGTGGCGGTGAAGTGGCGTGCGAAGGAACGGGGGGACATTCCGGCGCGGGCCGCCAGGTCGGGGATGGTGAGCGGCTCGTCGAGGTGGCCCAGCGCGTACGCGCGTACGGAGGCGAGTGCGTCGGCGTCGCGGTCCGCGCGGGGGGTCGGTTGCTCGATGAACTGGGCCTGGGTGCCGGTGCGGAACGGGGCCGTGACCATCGAGCGCGCGATGGCCGCGGCGGCCTCGGCGCCGTGGGCCGCACGGACCAGGTGCAGGCAGAGGTCGATGCCGGCGGCGGTGCCTGCCGAGGTCCAGATGTTGTCGTCCTCGATATAGAGGGAGTCGGGGACGACGGTGACGTGGGGGTGGTGGGTGCGGAGGAGGTGCGTGAGGTTCCAGTGAGTGATGGCCCGGCGGCCGTCGAGCAGCCCGGCCTGGGCGAGGGTGAAGGCACCCCCGCAGAGGGCGGCGATCGGGGTGCCTCGGGCGTGGGCGCGGCGGAGCGCGTCGAGGACCCGTGGCGGGGCCGGGGCGAGGTGGTCGTCGAGGCCGGGGACAACGATCAGGTCGGCGTTGGCGAGCCAGGCGAGCGCGCGGTCCGGGGCGAGGGTGAGGCCGCCGCGCATGGGGACGGGGGTCCGGTCCTCGGCGACGCGGCGCAGAGCGAAGTCCGGGACGCCGCGATCGGTGCGGTCCACGCCCCAGACCTCAGTGATGACGGAGACGTCGAAGGCTCGGATGCCGGGGAAGGCTAGGAGCGCGATGCGGGAGGTCGGACGAATCGTCGGACGACTCTTCGGCCGACCCGTCGGTTGCGGAGTCGCCTGGGGCTTCGGCTTGCGCGTCGCCCTGAGAGTCACCTTGGCAGTAAAGCATCGATCGATGGCTTTTTGTTGTATGGGCGGTGGGGGGGTCGGCGCGGCAGCATCGTTCCTATGGAGAACGCAGAGAACGCAGAGAACGCAGGGATCTCAGGGATCTCAGAGAACGCCACGCTGGTGGTTGTCGACGTACAGAAGGGATTCGAGGAGGAGGAGCACTGGGGGGTGCGGAACAATCCGGCGGCCGACGACAACATCGCCGCGCTGATCGACGTATGGCAGGCGACGGAGCGGCCCGTGGTGTTCGTACGGCACGACTCGCTGAAGCCCGGGTCGCCGCTGCGGGTGGGGTACGAGGGGAACGGCTTCAAGGAGTACGTGGAGAGGAGGCGGGGGAAGGGCGCGGCAGCGGGCGGGGGCGAGCTGTTCGTGACGAAGAGTGTGAACTCCGCGTTCTACGGGACGCCGGACCTGGATGCGTGGCTGCGGGGTGGCGCGGGGCGCGGTGTGGGTGGGAATGCCGCGCGCGGTGCGGGTGGCGAATTGAGTGCCGCTTGTGGGCCGCGGGGGCAGTTGGTGGTGGCCGGGATTCAGACCAACATGTGCGCGGAGACCACGGCCCGGATGGGCGGGAATCTCGGGTACGAGGTGTTCTTCGCGCTGGATGCGACGTACACCTTCGACGCGGTGGGGCCGTGGGGGTGGACGTTGAGCGCGGACGAGCTGGCGCGGGCCACCGCGGTGTCACTGCACGGCGGTGGGTTCGCGACGGTGGTACGTACTGAAGAGCTTGTGCGGGCAGCGGGCTCAGTGCGGGCAGCGGGCTCGGTGGATGGGTATTAGTTGGGTGGTGCTGGTGGGCTGCATGCGGGTGGCCGCACGCACGCAGCCGGGTCAGCCGTTCCCCGAGGCCAGTTCGCGGCTGCGGTCCCGGGCCGCTTCCAGCGCGGCGATGAGGGCCGCTCGTACACCGTGGTTCTCCAGCTCGCGGATCGCGTTGATCGTCGTACCTGCGGGGGACGTGACCGCCTCGCGGAGCTTCACCGGGTGCTCGCCGCTGTCGCGGAGCATCACCGAGGCGCCGACAGCTGCCTGGACGATGAGGTCGTGCGCCTTGTCGCGGGGCAGGCCCAGGAGGATGCCGGCGTCGGTCATCGCCTCGACGAGGAAGTAGAAGTACGCCGGGCCCGAACCGGAGAGTGCGGTGGCCGCGTCCTGCTGGGACTCGGGGACGCGCAGGGTCTTGCCTACGCCGCCGAAGATCTCCTCGGTGTGGAGGAGGTGCTCGGGGGTCGCGTGGCTGCCGGCCGAGATGACCGACATGGCCTCGTCGACGAGAGCGGGGGTGTTCGTCATGACCCGGACGACGGGGGTATTCGGGGCGAGACGCTCTTCGAAGAACGCGGTGGGGATGCCCGCGGCGCCACTGATGACGAGGCGGTTCGCGGGGACGTGCGGGGCGAGCTCGTCGAGGAGCTTGCCCATGTCCTGCGGCTTCACCGTGAGGATGAGGGTGTCGGCGCGCTTGGCGGCCTCGGCGTTGGTGACGGGCTCCACGCCGTAGCGGGTGCGGAGCTCTTCGGCGCGTTCGGGGCGGCGAGTGGTGACCAGGAGGTCGGCGGGGCGCCAGCCCGCTCGGATCATTCCGCTGAGCAGCGCTTCGCCGATTTTTCCGGTGCCTAGGAATGCGACTGTCTGGGTCATGCGGTCACCTCGCCGGTGGGGTGCGTGTGCTGCGTGCGGGGCCCTGGAGCCCTGAAGCCCTGAAGTGGGTTCCTGGTGCGGGGCCCCGGGGTGCGTGTCCTGGACATCTTCGCATCGGGGGTGGTGGGTGGGGGTGGGTGTCCGGTGGGCGGAACGGGGGTGCGGGGTGTGTGCGTGGGTCGGGGATTGTTCTACGCCGTGCGGCGGCGGAGCGTTGCTGCTCCCAGGGTCAGGACCAAGAGCGCGCAGGCCGCCACGATGGATGCGTCTCGGGCGAATGCAGCCGTTACCTCCGAGTGGCGCAGCACCTCGTTCATACCGTCCACCGCGTACGACATGGGCAGGACGTTGGAGATCGCTTCCAAGACCGGTTGCATCTGGTCGCGGGGGGTGAACAGGCCACACAGGAGGAGTTGGGGGAAGACCACCGCCGGCATGAACTGCACCGCCTGGAATTCCGAGGCTGCGAAGGCCGACACGAACAGGCCGAGCGCCGTGCCGAGCAGTGCGTCCAGCAGCGCGATCAGCAGCAGGAGCCACGGGGAGCCCGCCACGTCCAGGTCGAGCAGCCACAGCGACAGGCCGGTGGCCAGCGCGGACTGGACGACCGCGAGTGCGCCGAAGGCCAGCGCGTAACCCGCGATCAGGTCGCCCTTGCCGAGCGGCATGGCGAGCAGCCGCTCCAGGGTGCCCGAGGTGCGTTCGCGCAGGGTCGCGATGGACGTCACCAGGAACATCGTGATCAGCGGGAAGATGCCGAGCAGCGAAGCTCCGATGGAGTCGAAGGTCCCCGGGCTCGCGTCGAAGACGAAGCGCAACAAGGTGATCATCACGACCGGGATGAGGATCAGCAGCGCGATGGTCCGTGGGTCGTGGCGGAGTTGGGCCAGGACGCGGGCGGCGGTGGCGAGGGTGCGGGATGCGTTCATCGAGCTTGCTCCTGGAGGGCGTCCACCTGGTCGACCAGGTGGAGGAAGGCCTCTTCGACCGTCTCGGTGTGGGTGCGGGAGCGCAGCGTTTCGGGTGTGTCGTCGGCCAGGATCACGCCCTCGCGCATGAGGAGGAGGCGGTGGCAGCGCTCGGCCTCGTCCATGACGTGCGAGGAGACCAGGATCGTGGCGCCGCGGTCGGCCGCGATGGAGTGGAAGAGGCTCCACAGGTCGCGGCGCAGGACCGGGTCGAGGCCGACGGTCGGTTCGTCGAGCACGAGCAGCTCGGGCGTGCCCAGCAGTGCGACCGCCAGTGAGACCCGGCTGAGCTGACCACCGGAGAGGTTGCCTGCCAGGGAGTCGGCATGCGAGGTGAGGTCCACGTCGGAGATGGCGCGGGTGACGGCCTCGTGGCGGCCGTCCCGGTGGGTGCGGCCGGGTTGCAGGACGGCCGCGAAGTAGTCGAGATTCTGGCGGACCGTCAGGTCGGCGTAGACGGAAGGCGCTTGGGTGACGTAGCCGATGCGGGGGCGGAGCGCGGCGTCGCCCGCCGGGAGGCCGAGGACTTCGAGGGTGCCGGTGACTTTGGCCTGGGTGCCCACGACGGCGCGCATCAGGGTGGACTTTCCGCAGCCGGACGGGCCGAGGAGGCCGGTGATACGGCCGCGGGTCACGGCGAAGTCGAGTCCGTGCAGGACGGTGCGGGGGCCACGTACGACGGTGAGATCGCGGGCCTCGATGGCAGCCCCCGCTGCCGGGGCGGCGGATCCGGAGACATAATTCATCATGCGTTGAATAATGCTCCTGGAGCGCGGTCGCGTCAAGAACCAGCGGTGGGGCAAGGGCGTCCCCCATGGTGTTCCGGGCGGCGGCGCGTGGAGCGTCGAGCGTCGAGCGTCGAGCGTCGAGCGTCGAGCGTCGAGCGTCGAGCGTCGAGGTTGACGCAAAACGGTGAAATCTCGAAAGCCGAGCGGCGCAGTCTCGTTGTCGCGTAAGCGACTCTCGGGCCGTGGCGGAGCGCCGCCGGGGTCGGTGCGCCGGGTGGCGGCGTCACGTTCACGGCCGGTGCGATCGGCCGCGGGTTCGGCACCGGCGTATCGACCGGTTCGCTGTCCGTCGCGCTGATGCTGTTCTTCCTGGTCGGCGTCGCCGGTGCGGCGCTCGGCGGTCGGCAGGGCGCGCCCGCGGACCGCCGGATACGGCGCTGGGCGGCGACCCACCCGTGGCGGGTCGTCGCCGTGCCCGCCGCGCTGCTGGTCGTCACCGATCTGGTCGTGCGGCAGGCCCCCTTGGCCGAAGGATTCTTCGGCAGCCTGTGGGACGGGTTGCGGCGGGGCGCGCTGACGTTGGGTGCAGTGGATGCAGTGGATGCAGTGGATGCAGTGGTGGGTGGGGTGGCTTCGGCGCGGGTTGCGTGAGCGGGGAGTGGAGGGGAGAGCCCCAGGGGTGCTGGGTGCGGGGGTCCGGGTGGAGTGCCGCTGGGTGCGGGCGTGAACGCGGCGCCGCGGGCGGGCACCTCCCGCTGCTTGCCTGGCGGGAACCCCGGCGGGGTTACTTTCGCTTGGGCTTCTTCTTGCGGGCGGCCGGGTTGCCGGTGCGGGTGCCTCGGCGGCGCTCGTACTGGGTGAGAGCCGTCTCGTACTCACCGCGGCGCAGCTTCTCGCCCGGGGCCTCGGCCAGCGAGCGGAAGAAGTACGCGAGCAGGCTGCCGATGAAGCCGATGCCCTTGAGGCTGCGCAGCGATGCCTCGGTGCTGGGGTCGGGGCGGCGCGAGTATCCCTCCCAGGTGCGGCGGAATGCGATCGCGCTGCAGATCGCGAACATCACGACGACCAGGAGACTGACCCAGCCGCCGATCTCGGCGATCTCCAGCCCCTGGTAGGCGAAGCGCAGCACGAAGCAGGCGGCGACGGTCAGCGCCAGCGAGCCGAGCGCGACTCCGGCGCGGCGCAGGGCGTAGCCGTTGTCGTGGCCGACCCAGGCCGTGCCGAAGAATCGGATGGGCTCGGGGCGGGGGCCGGCGGGGGTCTCGCCGGTCGTGGTGTCGTCCGTGTTCTCGCTCACGAGGGCGATTATCCCCCGTGGTGGGGGTGGGGATGTGCGGGTGCGGGTGCGGGTGCGGCGCTGTTCCCCTACCCGCCCCTTCCCGCTGTGTCATTTTGCGGCTGCCGCCCCGTGGTGGGGCTCCGCCCCAGACCCGGTCCGCAAACGCCGGACAGGCTGAAGTGGGCGGGATCGGACCGGGTGGGGTGGGGTGGGGTGGGGTGGGAGTGCCCGACCCACCTGCCGGTCCCGGTCCTCAAACGCCGGACGGCTGGAATGGGCGGGCGAGACGTGGCCGGGTGCGACGGAGGTAACCCGGATCACTTGCCGGTTCCCGTCCTCGAACCCCGAACGGCTGAGGTGCGCCGGGCCAGGCCGCGCGGGGTGCGTTCTCAACGGTCGGCCCACCTGCCCGTCCGCGACCCCGGACCGGCTGCGAGTGGCCAGGGTGGGCGGAGCGGCGGCGAGTCCCCCGACGCCCCCCCCCCCCTTCTCCCCCCCCCACCCCCCGCAACCGCTCAGCCAGGCCGCTCCACCCAGCAGTTGGGGTTGTGGTCGTCAGGAACAGTGCGGGGCGACGTAGCCGTCGCTGCCCGTCTTGATGTACGAGTCCGAGACGAACTGGCCGTTCCCTATGTTCGACCAGAGGTTCGTCGTGCCGTACGGGCCGGACACTCTGGTACCCGGGCACTGGCAGTTGATCGGCACCCGGGCGCCGTACGGCAGGACCTTGACCACTCCGTAGCTCGTGCCGGGGCCACTGCGTACGTTCACCCGGTGACCGGGAGCTACCGGGTACCGCAGCGCCGTTGCCGCGGAGGTGGTCTCCTCCGTGCTGGTCTCGGCTCCGGCCGCCTTGTCCGCGTTGATTCCTGCGGTGTCCATCGTGTCTCTTGTTTCTCCAACAGCCATCGGACTCTCCCCCGTTGATGTTCACTCTCCGTGTGTGCCACGCAGGCTAGCAAGCCCCACCGACATCGCACGCATCATCGACTAGGCTCCGTGCGTCGCGCTCGCGGACGAACAGCCGACGAACTACACGGGGGTGGGCGATGCCGCCGCTGCGCAGCATCGGGACGGGACCGGAAGCGGAGCTGCCGGAACAGCCGGAGTACGCCGGGCAGTACCGGCTGGAGTCCGTAATCGGCTCCGGTGGCATGGGTGTGGTCCATCTGGCCACGTCCGCCTCCGGGTTGCGCCTGGCCGTGAAGGTGGTGCACGCCGGGTACGCGCAGGATCCCGAGTTCAGGGCCCGTTTCCGGCAGGAGGTCACAGCTGCTCGGCGGGTGAGCGGGGCCTTCACCGCGCCCGTCGTCGACGCGGCGGCCGACGCCGAACGGCCCTGGATGGCCACGCTGTTCATCGAAGGTCCCACCCTCGCCGAACGCGTCAAGCGGAATGGGCCGCTGCCCCCCGAGGAGTTGTTCAGACTCGGCGCCGGGCTGGCCGAGTCGCTGCGTGACATTCATCGTGTCGGCGTGGTGCACCGCGATCTCAAGCCGAGCAATGTGTTGTTGGCCGCCGACGGGCCCAAGGTCATCGACTTCGGTATATCGCGGCCGACGGACAGCGATCTGCGTACGGAGACGGGCAAGCTGATCGGTACGCCGCCGTTCATGGCACCCGAGCAGTTCCAGCGCCCGCGTGAAGTGGGTCCGGCTGCCGACGTGTTCGCGATGGGCGCCGTGCTGGTGCACGCCGCGACCGGGCGCGGCCCCTTCGACTCGGACAGCCCGTACATCGTCGCGTATCAAGTGGTGCACAACGAGCCGGACTTGGCAGGCGTGCCGGACGTACTGATTCCGCTGATCACGCGCTGCCTGGCGAAGGATCCCGCCGACCGGCCCACCCCGGACGAGCTGATGGCCGCGCTGCGGTCCGCCGGGTACCGGACGGCCGACGACACCCAGGGCTTCGTGGCGGGGGAGCCGCCACCCACCGCCGCTCCCCCGGCCGTCACGCCCCCACCCGGCGTGCCCCCGCGCCGAGTTTCCCGTCGGCGGGCCGTGCTCGGCGTGGCTCTGGCGTTGCTGCTCACCGGCGGGGCCTACGGCGTACATGCCATGGCGGCGGGCGATCCCCCCGATCAGCGCCTGCCCACCGTGCAGGGGGAGGAAAAAAAGGGGGAGAAGGAGCAGGCGCCTCGGGCGTGGGACGTCTCGGTGCGGTCCGGTGGTGAGAACAACACGCCCGCCTGCTCGTACGCCGGCCACGCCCTCTACTGCAACGCCCCCGGCATCAAGGCCTCCCGGCTCAGCCCCGCTTACGGCGCCACCGTCTGGTCGAAGAAGGCCGCCGGCTCGTCCCAACGCGCCGGGCAGGACCGCACTCCCGTGCTTTCCGGCGGGCTGCTTCAGGTCGTCGCACCGGGCGGGGAGTGGTTGGAGGCCCTCGATCCGAAGTCCGGCGCGAAACGCTGGAGCATCGGCATCTCCGCGTACCCCACCGTCGTGCACACCGAGCGATCCGTGCTCCTGATGACCGCGGACGGCACAGTCCAAGCCGTCAGCAACACCACGGGCAAATCGCGCTGGACCGAGCGGCGCGGGGGGCTCGGCACGCAGTGGGTGGCGTCGCCCGGCGGCGGTCCCGCGCTTTCCGTCACGCCCTCGGCCGACGGTACGTCCAGCACGGTCGGCGCGGTCGATCCGGACAGCGGCGCCGTGCTGTGGGAGGAGCGGCTGGACGGGATGCTCAGCCCGGTGGCCGTGTCGGGCGGCGCCCTGTTCCTGCTGGCGTACGACACCGACTCCCTGACCAACGCGGTCGTACGTCTCGGCACCGCACCCGGCGGCCGCACCGCCCGGCGCGTCCCGCTCGTCACCCCGCTCGACCAGGCGCAGGCCTCGGTGCACGGGGACACGATGTATGTGTTCGGGGCCGGGGGCTCGCTGCTCGCCGTCGACACGCGGCGCACCGGCGGCGCGCAGGACGCCCAGCGGTGGCGGCTCGAAACGTCGGTCAGCCGGGCTTCGCAGCCGGTCGCGACCCGGGACCGGGTGTACCTGGCCGCGGCTGACGGGCGGCTCCTGGCGGTGGACGCGGCGGACGGCGCGCTGCTTGGGCAGAGCAAGCCGCGGATGGACGGGGGGCGGCAGACGTTCACGCCGACCCTTCCGGCGCCGGTCGCCGTCGGGGACAGGGTCTTCGCGACCGCTCCCGACGGGGCGGTCTTCGCCCTGGACGCGAAGGACCCGGCAGGCTGGTAAGAGCGGCCCAGCGAGGGCGGGCCGATGAGGGCGGGCCGATGAGGGCGGGGGGCGAGACCGTCCCCCGCCCCCCGGGGCTCAGCCGCCCAGCATCGAGACGTCGCGGACCGCGCCCTTGTCCGCGCTGGTCGCCATCGCGGCGTACGCCCGCAGTGCGGCCGAGACCTTGCGGTCCCGGTTCTTCGGCTCGTACACGCCACCGAGCGCCTCGCGGCGCGTTGCCAGCTCCTCGTCCGCGACGACCAGCTCGATCGTCCGGTTGGGGATGTCTACGCGGATGCGGTCGCCGTTCTCGACGAGCGCGATCGTGCCGCCCGACGCGGCCTCCGGCGACGCGTGGCCGATCGACAGGCCCGACGTACCGCCGGAGAAGCGGCCGTCCGTCACCAGCGCGCAGACCTTGCCGAGGCCCAGGCCTTTGAGGAAGGACGTCGGGTAGAGCATCTCCTGCATGCCGGGGCCGCCCTTGGGGCCCTCGTAACGGATGACGACAACATCGCCCGGCTCGATCTCCTTGCGGAGGATCTTGTCGACGGCCTCGTCCTGCGACTCGCAAACGACGGCCGGGCCCTCGAAGGTCCAGATGGACTCGTCGACGCCGGCGGTCTTCACGACGCAGCCGTCCTCGGCCAGGTTGCCCTTGAGGACGGCCAGGCCGCCGTCCTTGGAGTAGGCGTGCTCGATGTCGCGGATGCAGCCGCCGGCCGCGTCCAGGTCCAGGGTCGCCCAGCGCTCGGACTGGGAGAAGGCGGTCGCGGAGCGGACACAGCCGGGGGCCGCGTGCCACATCTCGACGGCCTCGGCGGACGGTGAGCCGCCGCGCACGTCCCAGGTCTTGACCCAGTCGGCGAGCGAGGCGGAGTGCACCGAGTGCACGTCCTCGTTCAGCAGCCCGCCGCGGTAGAGCTCACCGATGATCGCGGGGATGCCGCCGGCCCGATGCACGTCCTCCATGTAGTACGTGCCGCCGGGCGCCACGTTCGGAGCGACCTTGGCCAGGCACGGGACGCGGCGGGAGACCTCGTTGATGTCGTCGAGGTCGTAGTCCAGCTCGGCCTCCTGCGCCGCGGCGAGCAGGTGCAGGATCGTGTTGGTCGAGCCGCCCATGGCGATGTCCATGGCCATGGCGTTGTCGAAGGCGGCGCGGGTGCCGATGGTGCGCGGCAGGACCGTCTCGTCGTTCTGCTCGTAGTAGCGCTTGGTGATGTCGACGACCGTGCGGCCGGCCTGCTCATACAGCCTCTTACGGGCGGTGTGCGTGGCCAGCACCGAGCCGTTGCCCGGCAGGGACAGGCCGAGGACCTCGGTCAGGCAGTTCATCGAGTTGGCGGTGAACATGCCCGAACAGGAGCCGCAGGTCGGGCAGGCGTTCTCCTCGATACGGAGCATGTCCTCGTCGGAGACCGACTCGTCGACCGCGTCCGAGATCGCGTTGATCAGGTCGAGCTTGCGGACCGTGCCGTCGACGAGAGTGGCCTTGCCGGCCTCCATCGGGCCGCCGGAGACGAAGACGGTCGGGATGTTGAGGCGCATCGCGGCCATCAGCATGCCCGGCGTGATCTTGTCGCAGTTGGAGATGCAGATCAGCGCGTCCGCGCAGTGCGCCTCGACCATGTACTCGACGGAGTCGGCGATCAGGTCGCGCGAAGGCAGCGAGTAGAGCATCCCGGCGTGGCCCATCGCGATGCCGTCGTCGACGGCGATCGTGTTGAACTCGCGGGGCACCGCGCCCGCCGCCAGGATCGCCTCGGACACGATCCGGCCGACCGGGGCGAGGTGGGTGTGGCCGGGCACGAACTCGGTGAAGGAGTTGGCGACCGCGATGATCGGCTTGCCGATGTCCGCGCTCGCTACGCCCGATGCCCGCATAAGGGCGCGCGCACCCGCCATGTTGCGGCCGTGGGTGACTGTGCGGGACCTCAGCTCGGGCATCGTCGCTCGCTCCTTCAGCAGATATGGGGCTCATGGATCGCGTACAAGACTGCTGTCGAGCGTACGCCCGTATCCAGGACCTGGACAGCTTGTCCGAAATGCGGGACGGAGTGCTCAGACTTCGGTCAGGTGCCGGTGGATCGTCCGCACTCAGTCCTCGGTCAGGTATCGCTGGAGCGTCGGCGCCACCAGGGCGACGATCTCCTCCGTGTCGACGCTCGCCATCGGCTCCACCTTCACGACGTACCGCAGGATCGCGATCCCGATCATGTGCGAGGCGGCCAGCTCCGCGCGGAAGGTCGGGTTCGGTACGTCGAGATCCGCCGCGATCCGCTCCAGGAGGCGGCGCAGTACGAACGTACGCAGCACCTTCGCCGCCGCCTCGTTCGTCAGCGCGGACCGTACGACCGCGAGCAGCGGGGCCCGCGTCACCGGGTTCTCCCAGACGCCGATGAAGTACCGGGCCAGCCGCTCCCCCAGGCCGTCCGTGCTCTGGCCGATGACCGCCGGCAGCACCAGCGCGGGCTCGAAGGACATCTCGATGGCTGCGGCGAAGATGTCGTCCTTCGTACCGAAGTAATGGTGCACGAGCGCCGCGTCGACGCCCGCCGCCTTGGCGATGCCCCGCATGGACGTTTTGTCGTAGCCGCGCTCGGAGAATTCCGTGCGGGCCGCCTGCAGGATGCGCTCGCGGGCGCCGGGGCCCTCGGCGCTCTCGGACCGGGGCGGGCGGCCGCGTCGTCGCGGCGCCGCGTCCGTCATGGCCGCGAGGCTCCGAGCGACGACGCGAGGTGCAGGCGGGTGAAGGCGAGTGCCTCCGCGAGGTCGGCCTCGCGTTCGGCGGAGGACATCGCGCGCCGCGTGTTGACCTCGATGACGACATGGCCGTCGAAGCCGCCGCGCGCGAGGCGCTCGAGCAGTTCCGCGCAGGGCTGATCGCCGCGTCCTGGCACCAGGTGCTCGTCCTTGCCGGAGCCCTTGCCGTCGGCCAGGTGGACGTGGCCGAGCCGGTCGCCCATCCGGTCGATCATGGCCATGGCGTCGCTGCGGGACGTCGCGGTGTGCGACAGGTCGATCGTGAAGTGGCGGTAGTCGTCCTTGGTGACGTCCCAGTCGGGGGCGTACGCGAGCATCTCGCGGTCCTTGTACCGCCACGGGTACATGTTCTCGACGCCGAACCTGATGTCGGTCTCCTCCGCCATCCGCCAGATCCCGGTGACGAAATCGCGTGCGTACTGCCGCTGCCAGCGAAACGGCGGGTGTACGACGACGGTGGACGCACCGAGCTTCTCGGCGGCGGCCCGCGCGCGCTGGAGCTTGGTCCACGGGTCGGTGGACCACACCCGCTGGGTGATCAGCAGGCAGGGCGCGTGGACGGCCAGGATCGGCACGCCGTGATAGTCGGAGAGTCTGCGCAGGGCTTCGATGTCCTGGCTGACGGGGTCCGTCCACACCATGACCTCGACGCCGTCGTAGCCGAGGCGCGCGGCGATCTCGAAGGCCGTCGCCGTCGACTCCGGATAAACGGACGCCGTGGACAGTGCGACCTTCGCATCCGGGATGCGCACCACTGGTTCTGCCACGAGGGACAGCGTACGGGCCATCACCGGATGGTTGGCAGGTGGTCCAGTCTCCGCAGGATGACGCCCTCGCGCAGGGCCCAGGGGCAGATTTCCAGCGTCTCGACCCCGAAGAGGTCCATCGCACCCTCCGCGACCAGGGCTCCGGCCAGCAGTTGGGCGGCCCGGCCGTCCGATACGCCGGGCAGTGTCGCCCGCTGCGCGACCGGCATCGCGGCCAGTTTCGGCACCCACTCCTCCAGTGATCTGCGACTCAGCTCACGTTGCACGTAGAGGCCCTCGGTGGAGCGGGCCGCGCCCGCGATGCGCGCCAGTTGCCGAAATGTCTTGGATGTCGCGACGACATGGTCCGGTTTGCCGAAGCGGCTGAACTCGCCGACGTTACGGGCGATCTGGGCCCGTACATGGCGGCGCAGCGCCTTGACGTCCGCGGCTTCCGGCGGATCACCGGGCAGCCAGCCCGCGGTCAGCCGGCCCGCCCCGAGGGGCAGCGACACCACGGCGTCGGGGTCCTCGTCGATCCCGTACGCGATCTCCAGGGAGCCGCCGCCGATGTCCAGGACAAGGAGCTTGCCCGCCGACCAGCCGAACCAGCGGCGGGCGGCCAGGAACGTCAGCCGCGCCTCCTCCGCGCCGCTCAGCACCTGAAGGTCCACGCCGGTCTCGCGCCTGACCCGGGCCAGCACCTCGTCGGCGTTGGTCGCCTCGCGCACGGCGGAGGTCGCGAAGGACAGGACGTCCTCGCAGCCCTTGTCCTCGGCCGCCTGAAGGGCCTCGGCGACGGTCGTCACCAGCCGGTCGACGCCCTCGGCGCCGATCGCCCCGTCCTCGTCGAGGAGCTCCGCGAGCCGCAGTTCGGCCTTGTGTGAATGCGCGGGAAGCGGGCGCGCGCCGGCGTGCGCGTCGACCACCAGCAGATGAACCGTGTTCGACCCCACGTCGAGGACTCCGAGTCTCATAGGCGGAACGCTACTGCGACGGCGCGCATAGGCTTGTCCCGTGCCAAAGACGAAAAAGGCGAAGCAGGACAAAGCCTCTAAGCAGCCCAAGCAGCCCCAACAGGTTCCCGACGAAAAGGGCCTGGACTTCGCGCGGGCCTGGGTCGAGTTTCCCGATCCCGGCGACGACGAACAGATCTTCCGCTGCGACCTGACCTGGCTGACGTCCCGGTGGAGCTGCATCTTCGGCAGCGGCTGCCAGGGCATCGTGGCGGGCCGGGCCGACGACGGCTGCTGCACGCTGGGCGCTCACTTCTCGGACGAGGACGACGAGAAGCGCGTGGCCGGTCATGTGGCGCGGCTGACACCGGACGTGTGGCAGTTCCACAACGTCGGTACGAAGACGGGCTGGACCCAGACCGACGACGACGGCGAGCGCCAGACGCGGCGCTGGGACGGTTCCTGCATCTTCCAGAACCGGCCGGGCTTCGAGGGCGGCGCGGGCTGTTCGCTGCACATTCTGGCGCTGCGGGAGGGCAAGGAGCCGCTGGAGACCAAGCCGGACGTGTGCTGGCAGCTGCCGGTGCGGCGGACGTACGACTGGATCGAGCGGCCGGACGACACGCGCGTGCTGCAAGTCACCATCGGCGAGTACGACCGCAGGGGCTGGGGCCCCGGCGGCCACGATCTGCACTGGTGGTGCACATCGGCGACATCGGCGCACGGGGCGGGCGATCCGGTGTACGTGACGTACAAGCCGGAGCTCACCGAGCTGATGGGCAAGGCGGCGTACGACCGGCTGGTGGAGCTCTGCCTGGAGCGCCTCGCCGCGCTGCTGCCGATGGCCCCGCACCCGGCCGACCCGGGCACTCCCTGACCTGCTCCACGAGCCCAACCCGCTCAGTCCGACGGCGGCGGTGAGTCCGAAGGGGCCGGCTCCGACGGTGGCGGGTCCGAGGCCGGGGGCGGCGTCGTCGGTTCCGGCGGGGTCGGTGTCGGGTCCGGGTCGGGCGGCGGTGTCGTCGGGTCCGTGGGCGTCGGATCCGGGTCCGGGGGCGGTGTCGTCGGGTCCGTGGGGGGTGTGGGGGTCGGGTCCGGGCGGGGCGGTGGGGTCGTCGGGACCGGCGGGGGGTTCGTCGCGCCCCGGCCGTGGCCCTCGACCGCGATCATCGCGCCCGAAGGACCGATGCCGATTCGGGCGCGCCAGGCGCCCGCCGGCTCCCGCTCATGGTCCACGGAGACGTACAGAGTGATCGATTCTCCAGGGGCCAGGGTGCCCGACGACTGGCTCAGATAGAGCCAGGACGCGTCCGTCCACGCCGACCAGGAAACCGGCGACGAGCCCGACGCGGTCAGCGTGACCACCGTCGTGCTGCCCGCCGACCGCGCCTCCACCGTCAGCCGCCCGGCGGCCTCACCGGGGCGGCCGGGGACGGCCGTACCGCCGCTGATGACCTGCACCGAGACGTCCGGTGAGCGGGTGCCCGGCGTGAAGTCGGAGTCGGGGGTGGGCCGGGCGTTGCCCGCGTTCTCGTATGCGTCGTAGCTCTCGTCGCCGGCCGCGCGGTCGTTCTGATCGCCGTCGCCATCGCCGGGGCCGTCCGCCTCGCTCGCGGCGACGGAGGCGCCGCCCTGGCTCTCACCGGTGAGCGGAGCGCCCCGGTACGCCGCCCAGAGGGCGAACACCGGCGCGGCCACCACGGTCGCCACCAGCGTCGTCGTGACCGCCCTGGTGCGCAGCCGGTCGCGGCGCGCGGCGCGGTCCTTGGGGTCCAGCGGGAAGCCGTCGCGGTCGAACCGGGGCGCGGCGACGCGCACCTTCGGGACGGCCAGCATCGCCGCGTACGCCGCCGACCTGGGCGCCGCGACGACGGGCAGCGCGGCGGGCGCGATGCCCGTACCCGGCCACGGACCGCCCGCCCCGGCCCGCTCGGCGGAGCGCCGGCAGCGGGGGCAGTCGTCGACGTGCCGGACGAGCTCGCGGCGCAGGGCGGTGCCGAGCAGCACCTGGTTGTCGCCGGTCAGCCGGGCCACGATCGGGCAGGTCCCGCCCTCCACGACGGCGAGGGCGGCCCGGGTCCGCTCCACCTCGCAGGCCGCGGCGGCCAGCAGCTCACGGGCCGATGGGTAGTCCATCCCCAGCACGGCGGCGACCTCGCGCGGGCCGAGCCCGTGGCGTACGGCGAGCTCCAGAGCGTCACGCTGCTCGGGGGTCGTGCCGGCCGCCTCGGGCCAGGCCAGCAGGGCGAGTTCGGCGCGGTGGCGGGCGGCGGTCTCCTCGGGGACGGGGCTCACCGGGGCGGGAACGGGCGCGCGACTCCCGGTGTGCGCCCCCTGGCGCCGCCGCCGCTGCTCGGCGAGCTTGCGCAGACAGGCCCACCGCGCGAGGGCGTACAGCCAGGCCTTGCGCTCGGGATCGCCGGACGGACAACGGCCGTGCCTGCGCTCGGAGATGGCCAGTACCTCACCGAGGACCTCGGTGGCTTCGCCGTGGTCGCAGAGCACGGACAGGCAGTAGGTGAACAGGCCGTCCAGATAGGGCTCGTAACGCGTGGGCGGAGCCTGCACGAGCGTGGGCCGGGGCACCCTGTTGCGCGCCCGGTGTGCGCCGGTGGTATCCATGGGCTGCTTGGGCTGCTCCCGCCTGGTGGTCGTCACTCGCAGACCGTAGACAGGGCGGAGCAGGCCCCTTGCGCACCTTGAGTGCTTTTAATCCTTACGGGTGAATGTATCCCTCAAAAGAGGACAGGAATCGCGGATTCCGTGGCCCTGACGCAGACGGGTCCCGAGGTCTTCCGGAGTCCCCCGGAGGGCCCGGCCGCGCGCCGGCCCGGGGGCGGGTGACGCGCAGGGCACCCCTTGGTGACGGCCGTGGTCCGCGGTGTCAGTGGTCACGGCTACGGTTCCCGACATGGCTGCCCGTACGAAATCCACGAAGGACCGACCGTCCTACCGCTGCACCGAGTGCGGTTGGACGGCCGTCAAGTGGCTCGGCCGCTGCCCCGAATGCCAGGCCTGGGGCACGATCGAGGAGACCGGCACGCCCGCGGTACGGACCACCGCGGCCGGGCGGGTGAGCACGGCGGCGCTCCCTATCCGCCAGGTCGACGGCCGCAGCGCGACCGCCCGCTCCACCGGCGTCGACGAGCTGGACCGGGTCCTCGGCGGCGGTCTGGTGCCGGGCGCCGTGGTGCTGCTGGCGGGTGAGCCCGGCGTGGGCAAGTCGACCCTCCTCCTCGATGTGGCCGCCAAGGCGGCGAGCGACGACCACCGCACGCTGTATGTGACGGCCGAGGAGTCCGCGAGCCAGGTGCGGATGCGCGCCGACCGGATCCACGCGCTCAGCGACCACCTCTATCTGGCCGCCGAGACCGACCTGTCCGCCGTCCTCGGCCACCTCGACGCGGTCAAGCCGTCCCTGCTCGTCCTCGACTCGGTGCAGACCGTGGCATCGCCCGAGATCGACGGTGCGCCCGGCGGCATGTCCCAGGTCCGCGAGGTCGCGGGCGCGCTCATCAGGGCGTCCAAGGAGCGCGGTATGTCGACGATACTGGTCGGCCATGTCACCAAGGACGGCGCGATCGCCGGACCGCGCCTGCTGGAGCACCTCGTGGACGTCGTGCTGTCCTTCGAGGGCGACCGGCACGCCAGGCTGCGTCTCGTACGAGGCATCAAGAACCGGTACGGCGCCACCGACGAGGTCGGTTGCTTCGAGCTTCACGACGAGGGCATCACCGGCCTCGCCGACCCGTCCGGGCTGTTCCTGACCCGCCGCGCCGAGGCCGTCCCCGGCACCTGCCTGACCGTCACCCTCGAAGGGCGGCGCCCGCTCGTCGCCGAGGTCCAGGCGCTGACCGTCGACTCGCAGATCCCGTCCCCCCGGCGCACCACATCGGGCCTGGAGACGTCACGGGTGTCGATGATGCTCGCCGTCCTTGAGCAGCGCGGCCGGATCACCGCCCTCGGCAAGCGCGACATCTACAGCGCGACGGTGGGCGGCGTGAAGCTCACCGAGCCCGCCGCCGACCTCGCCATCGCCCTCGCACTGGCCAGCGCGGCGAGCGACACCCCGCTGCCCAAGAATCTGGTCGCGATCGGCGAAGTGGGCCTCGCCGGGGAGGTCAGAAGGGTCACCGGGGTCCAGCGCAGACTCGCCGAGGCACACCGTCTGGGGTTCACGCACGCCCTGGTCCCGAGCGACCCGGGGAAGGTTCCCGCGGGCATGAAGGTCACCGAAGTGGCCGACATGGGAGAGGCTCTGGGAGTGCTTCCGCGCCGGGCTGGCGCACAGGCCCCACGAAGTGAGGATGAGCGCCGGTAGACTTTGCCCTGGTCTCGCCCGTCCGTACGAGTACGCGAGGCGAAGTCCAGTGCCCCAAGGGGCATCGCAACCCCGTGACCGGAGGAGTGCAGTGGCAGCCAACGACCGGGCAACAGCACCCGGAAAGTCCGGCGGAGGCTCCGGTAATGCGGGCATCGAAGCGCTGATGCGCGCCACGCTGAGCGCAGTCGCGCCCGGCAAGGGCCTGCGCGACGGGCTGGAGCGCATTCTCCGCGGCAATACCGGCGGTCTGATCGTCCTTGGTATGGACAAGACCGTCGAGTCCATGTGCACCGGCGGCTTCGTGCTGGACGTGGAGTTCACCGCGACCAGGCTCCGCGAGCTGTGCAAGCTCGACGGTGCGCTGATCCTTGACAAGGACATCACCAAGATTCTGCGGGCCGGCGTCCAGCTGGTCCCGGACGCGTCCATCCCGACCGAGGAGACCGGCACCCGCCACCGCACGGCGGACCGCGTCTCCAAGCAGTGCAACTTCCCGGTGGTCTCGGTCTCCCAGTCAATGCGCCTGATCGCGCTGTACGTCGACGGGGAGCGCCGGGTCCTGGAGGAGTCGGCAGCGATTCTGTCCCGCGCCAACCAGGCGCTGGCCACCCTGGAGCGGTACAAGCTCCGCCTCGACGAAGTCGCGGGCACCCTGTCCGCGCTGGAGATCGAGGACCTGGTGACGGTCCGCGACGTGACGGCCGTGGCGCAGCGCCTGGAAATGGTGCGCCGCATCGCCACCGAGATCGCCGAGTACGTGGTGGAGCTGGGCACCGACGGTCGCCTTCTCTCCCTCCAGCTCGACGAGTTGATCGCGGGCGTCGAGCCGGAGCGGGACCTGGTCGTCCGCGACTACGTCCCGGAGCCGACGGCGAAACGCTCCCGCACGGTCGCCGAAGCGCTGACCGAGCTGGACGCGCTCAGCCACGCCGAGCTGCTCGAACTGCCCACCGTGGCACGGGCACTGGGGCACAGCGGCTCTCCCGAGACGCTGGACTCCGCGGTGTCGCCGCGCGGCTACCGGCTGCTCGCCAAGGTTCCGCGGCTGCCCGGCGCGATCATCGAGCGGCTCGTCGAGCACTTCGGCGGACTGCAGAAGCTGCTCGCCGCGAGCGTCGACGATCTGCAGACGGTCGACGGCGTGGGCGAGGCACGGGCGCGCTCGGTGCGCGAGGGCCTGTCCCGCCTCGCGGAGTCGTCCATCCTGGAGCGGTACGTCTGAGGGACGCCTGAGGGATACCTGAGGGACGCCGACAACGCGTGAGTGCCGCACCCCCTCGGGGGTGCGGCACTCACGCGTTGTCAGTCCTTCTTCGTCGTCAGTCCTTCTTCACCGAGAACGTGGCCGGCGCCTTCACGCCCGCCATCTCCACCAAGTAGGTACCGTCGCCTGCGGGCGTCGCGGGCGGCGTCGCGCACTTGGGGCCGCTCTTCTTCAGGTCCCATTCGACGGTGTGCTTGACGGTCGTCTTCCCGGGGACGCGGAGCAGCAGCGCTTCGGGCGCGCGCGGGCAGTCCTCGGAGGACCACACCTCGTTGTTGTCGTCATCGGTGATGGTCAGCACGGCTGCCTTCGGCCCGAAGTCCATCTTGCAGGTGCTGGCCGAGGTGTTCTTCGCGATCAGTTCGAACTTGGGCTTCTCGCCCGGCTCGTACTCGTTCCTGATGCTGCGTACGGACAGTTCGATGACGCCCGGGGTGCAGCTCGGAAGGCTGGAACTCGCGGGCACCCGCTGACCGGCGCCGCCACCACCGCCACCACCGTCGCCGGTGTCGCCGTTGCCGTCGCTGCCTCCGCCGCCGCCCGGGTCAGTGTCCCCCCGGTCGCCGCCACCGCCATCACCGCCACCGCCATCGGTGCCGCCACCGCCGTCGCTGCCACCGGTGCCGCCCGGCTCGTCGCGCCCGCCGGGGCCCTCACTGATGGCCGGGCCCGACGAGGAGGGGCCCGGGGTGATGGCGGACGGCTCGGGGCTCGCACCACCGCGGCCCTCGTCCTTACTGCCCTTGTCCCCAACGGAGATGACGGCCCATAGGACCAGCACCGCGAGCAGGGCGAGCAAGGACAGGCCTACTGCCCTCCGGCGCCAATAAATGGAGGAGGGAAGCGGCCCGACTGGATTGCGCAGTGATCCCACGGCACAAACCTTACGAGAGATCGGCGCCAACTCCCGCCCCACCCGCCGCCCGTCTCCGCAACTTTTCCCGATCATCATTCCAGCCCACGGCTGACGCACCGTTAACTGTCCTCAGGTGCGGCGCCCGACGATCGCTCCATGTGACGGCCGGGCGACCTTCCGTACGTTCGGCGGTCGCCGACCTGGCTCCAGCACCTCGCGGAGACGCGGAGATGCGGGGATGCAGTCGTGGGGTCCGCGCCCCTGACGATCGTCAGGTGTTGCCCAGGTCTCGCCCAGGGGGCGTCCGGCGGGTCTCCGCCACGGAGATCCGCCGGACACCCCCTCGTCCACGTGCGGGCCGAAACATGCCAGGATCGCCAGTGCCATGACTGCGACCAGTGACACCGCCACCACCACAGCCCTCCACTCCCCCGTCATCGCGTGGTTCGACGTGCACGCCCGTGACCTTCCCTGGCGACGCCCCGAAGCGGGGCCCTGGGGGGTGATGGTCAGCGAGTTCATGCTCCAGCAGACGCCGGTCAGCCGGGTACTTCCGGTGTATGAGCAGTGGCTCGCCCGTTGGCCGCTGCCCGCCGACCTGGCCGCCGAGCCGCCCGGTGAGGCGGTACGGGCCTGGGGCAGGCTCGGATATCCGCGGCGTGCGCTGCGGCTGCACGGGGCGGCCGTCGCGATCACCGAGCGGCACAACGGCAAGGTGCCGAGCGAGCACGCGCGGCTGCTCGCCCTGCCCGGCATCGGCGAGTACACGGCCGCGGCCGTCGCCTCCTTCGCGTACGGGCAGCGGCACGCCGTCCTGGACACGAACGTCCGCCGGGTGTTCGCCCGCGCGGTCTCCGGCATCCAGTACCCGCCGAACGCCACGACGGCCGCCGAGCGCAGGCTCGCCCGGTCGCTGCTCCCCGAGGAGGACGAGCGAGCAGCGCGCTGGGCCGCCGCCTCGATGGAGCTCGGCGCGCTGGTGTGCACCGCGAAGAGCCCCGACTGTTCGCGCTGTCCCGTGTCGGAGCAGTGCGCGTGGCGGTTGGCCGGCAAACCCGCGCACGAGGGGGCGCCGCGGCGCGGGCAGACCTACGCCGGTACGGACCGTCAGGTGCGCGGCAAACTCCTGGCCGTACTGCGCGAGGCCATCGAGCCCGTTCCGCAGGCCTCGCTCGACGCGGTGTGGGACGAGCCGGTCCAGCGGGCGCGGGCCCTCGACGGGCTGGTCGCGGACGGGCTGGTGGAGCCCATGGAAAGCGGTGTCTACCGGCTCCCCCTCGGCTGATCTCATCGCCGTTACACAACCGACGGCCAGCCGTGCGTCTGTCGAGGGCTGACCCGCACAACCCCGTGACAACGCCTCCGTAGCGTCCTGGGACGTAAGCAGTTACGGGGTTTGTCAGTGGGACGGAGGCGGTTCTGAATGGCGCACGGCGAGGTGCTCGAGTTCGAAGAGTACGTACGCACCCGGCAGGAGGCCCTGCTGCGGAGCGCCAGGCGGCTCGTCCCCGACCCGGTCGACGCCCAGGACCTCCTCCAGACCGCGCTGGTGCGCACGTACGGCCGCTGGGACGGCATCGCGGACAAGTCCCTGGCCGACGCCTACCTGCGCCGCGTCATGATCAACACGCGTACCGAGTGGTGGCGTGCGCGCAAGCTCGAAGAGGTTCCGACCGAGCAGCTGCCCGACGCGAGCGTCGAGGACGGCACCGAGCAGCGCGCGAACCGCGCACTCCTGATGGACATACTCGGCGTGCTGGCACCCAAGCAACGCAGCGTGGTCGTGCTGCGACACTGGGAGCAGATGAGCACGGAGGAGACGGCCGCCGCGCTCGGAATGTCGGCGGGTACGGTCAAGAGCACACTGCACCGGGCACTCGCCCGGCTGCGGCAGGAGCTGGAGAGCCGTGAGCTGGACGCGCGCGTCTTCGAGCGCGCGGGGCACGGTGACGGACGGGGGCGGGAGCGGTGCGCGGCCTAGCGAAGCGCGGCAGGTGCACATGGGCGGCGAGTGGCACGGCTCTGGCCGGCCTCGCCGCCGTCGGCCTGTTCGCCGTGTCATGTGATGCGGGCGGTACGGGCACGCGCGACGCGGGCCCGGCCCGCACCGACCCGGTCGCCCGCGCGACGCCGTCCGACGGCGCGACGACGCCTCCGGCGGCCAAGCGGGTGAACGCCGTGGCGCTGCTCCAGGAGGACCCGAAGGTCAGCGAAACGGTCAAGCGCGACCTGAAGCCGTGCGTCAAGGACGAGTACCCGGTCGACACGTCGTACGGGAAGCTCACCGGCAGCACCGACAACGACGTTGTGGTGAATGTGATGACGTGCGGGGATGCCGTGGGCATCGGTACGTATGTGTATCGCGAGCAGGGCAATTCGTACGCGAATGTCTTCGCGGCCGAGGCCCCCGCCGTCTACGCGGAGATCGACCGCGGTGATCTGGTCCTGACCAAGCCGGTCTACGGGAAGAACGACCCGATGGCATATCCGTCGGGCGAAGAGGTGATCACGTACCGCTGGTCGGGGAACAAGTTCACCGTGCACGATCAGGTGCACAACGACTTCAGCCGCGCGGTGGGCGGGGACGGCGACGAATCCGCCGCGCAGCCGAGCGTCCCGACGGAGAACTGAGAGAGCAGCGGATGGCCGAGACCCATGTCCTGTTTGTGGAGGACGACGATGTCATCCGCGAGGCCACTCAGCTCGCGCTGGAGCGCGACGGCTTCGTGGTCACCGCGATGCCCGACGGCCTGTCCGGCCTCGAAGCCTTCCGCAGCAACCAGCCCGACATCGCGCTGCTCGATGTGATGGTGCCCGGCATCGACGGCGTGAGCCTGTGCCGGCGCATCCGCGACGAGTCGACGGTGCCGGTGATCATGCTGTCGGCGCGGGCCGACTCGATCGACGTCGTGCTCGGCCTGGAGGCCGGCGCCGACGACTATGTGACGAAGCCCTTCGACGGCGCGGTGCTGGTCGCCCGCATCCGCGCGGTGCTGCGCCGCTTCGGGCACGCGGGCGGCCCGGCCGGTGGCCCCGAGGAGGGCCTGGGTCCCGACCGCGGGCTGCTGGTCTTCGGCGACCTGGAGATCGACACGGAGGGCATGGAGGTCCGCAAGGACGGCGAGCCGGTCGGCCTGACGCCGACGGAGATGCGGCTGCTGCTCGAATTCTCCTCAGCGCCCGGCACGGTCCTCTCCCGCGACAAACTCCTTGAGCGGGTCTGGGACTACGGGTGGGGCGGCGACACCCGGGTGGTGGACGTCCATGTCCAGCGGCTGCGCACCAAGATCGGTCAGGACCGCATCGAGACGGTCCGCGGCTTCGGGTACAAGTTGAAGGCATGAGCCACCGCCCCCTGTCTGCCCCTGGCGCTGCGACCTCTCGTACGGAACGGGACTCCGCATGAGGCGCTTCGCCCTGCGCACCGGCGTCCGCTGGAAGATCAGCATCGCGATCGCCGGAGTCGGCGCGCTCATCGCGATCGCACTGAGCCTGGTCGTGCACAACGCCGCCCGCGTCTCGATGCTCGACAACGCCCGCGAGGTCCAGATCGAGCGGCTGCAGTTCGCCCAGCGGTGGTACGAGTCCGCGCGGGAGCCCAGGTTCGGCACGAAGCTCAACGATCCCGCGCTGCCCCCGGAACTCAAGGCGAGCACCGAGCGGGGCCGCCGCGCCACCCATGTCGCGGAGAGCCCGAACGGCGTGCCCGACGTATGGGCCGCCGCCCCCCTCGGCAACGGTGACGTGCTGTCCCTGCACACCCCGTTCACCGACCGCTCCACCGCGATCATGGAGGACCTGGACCGCGCCTTGGTCATCGGCTCGGTCTCGGTCGTCTTCGGCGGCTGCGCCCTGGGTGTGCTGATCGGCGGCCAGTTGTCCCGGCGGCTGCGCAAGGCGGCCACCGCGGCCGGCAAGGTCGCCCAGGGCAATGCGGACGTACGCGTACGGGACGCCATCGGCGGTGTCGTACGGGACGAGACCGATGAGCTCGCGCGCGCCGTCGATGCCATGACCGACGCGCTCCAGGAGCGCCTGGAAGCGGAGCGCCGGGTCACCGCGGACATCGCGCACGAGCTGCGCACCCCGGTGACCGGCCTGCTCACCGCCGCCGAACTGCTGCCGCCCGGCCGCCCCACCGAGCTCGTACGGGACCGGGCGCAGGCCATGCGGACGCTGGTCGAGGACGTGCTGGAGGTGGCGCGGCTCGACAGCGCCTCGGAGCGGGCCGAGCTGCAGGAGATCGCCCTCGGCGAGTTCGTCGGCCGCCGGGTCGTGCGCCTCCACCCGGACGCGGTGGTGCGGGTCGTCCACGAGTCCTGGGTGAGCACCGACCCCCGCCGCCTGGAGCGCATCCTCGGCAATCTCCTCGGCAACGCCGCCAAGCACGGCAAGGGGCCGTACGAGGTCACCGTCGAGGGCCGGGTGGTGCGGGTGCGCGACCACGGACCCGGTTTCCCCGAGGCACTGCTCAAGGACGGGCCGAGCCGGTTCCGTACGGGCAGCAGCGACCGGGCGGGCCGCGGCCACGGCCTCGGCCTGACGATCGCGGCCGGTCAGGCCCGCGTCCTGGGCGCACGGCTGACCTTCCGCAACGCGCATCAGAACGGCGGGGCCATCGCGGTGCTGTGGCTTCCCGAGCACGCGCCGACCACCACCGGCAGCTACCCGATCGTGCGGCTGCCGGCCAAGTAGCCCGTCGTCCCCTGGAGTCGGCGGCCCGGTACACGGCATCTCCGCCGCCCGGCGGCTCGTCCCGGTGCCGGCACGCAGCACCAGGCACCTCCAGGCGCCTCCATGCACCACTGACAACGGCCCCCGGTGCGTACACCGGAGGCCGGAATCATGAGGTCACACGTCACGGCGTCACGGCGTCACCGCGGTCGGTCAGGCGTTTTCCTTCGCCAGCTCCCGGCCCGGGGCCACCGGGCGGGCAGAGTCCGTGGGGCCTGCGACCGGACCCTCGGCCGGCTCCGGGCCCGCGCCGCGCAGCGGCACCTCCTTCACGAAGAAAGAGATCCTGACCCGCTACAGCCGGGCCCTCGCCGCCGCCGCCCCGCTCTTCCGCTTCATGCAGGAGAACCAGGCGACGATGCGCGACCTGAGCATCGGCGAGACGTTCAAGGAGCGGATGCTCGTCATGCTCGACCTGGTCAAGGAGCCGGATTCGGCGCTGAAGGACCAGGTCCGCTGTATCAGCGCGCTCTTCACGATGCACGCCGGCATGTTCGTCCTCAAGGACGTCGAAGGCGACCCCGAGGAGAAGCGGCTGGCCGTCCTCGAAGTCGCCATCGACCTGGTGACCCAGGCGCACGGGCACGCACTGAAGAGCTAGACGCTGACGCCCTCCGAGCGGAGGTAGGTCACCGGGTTGATCGCGGTGCCGTAGTTCGGCGTCGTACGGATCTCGAAGTGCAGGTGCGGCCCGCTGGAGTTTCCGGTGTTGCCGGAGAGCGCGATGCGCTGGCCGGTCTTCACCTTCTGCCCGGGGTGCGCGTCGACCTTCGACAGGTGGGCGTACTGCGAGTACGTGTTGTTGTCGTGCTTGATCACGATCGCGTTCCCGTACGCCGGGCCGTCACCGGCCCCGTTCGGCCCGGACTTCACCACGGTGCCGCCGTGCACGGCCTCGACCGGGGTGCCGATCTTCACCGCGAAGTCCTGCCCGGAGTGCTTGCTGGCCCACATGCCGCCGCCCTTGCCGTACGTAGCGCTGAGCGAGTAGTGATCGACCGGCTCGCCCCAGGCTGCGGGAGCCTTCTTGGCGGTGGCCTTCTTGGCAGCCGCCTTCTTGGCAGCCGCCTTCTTGGCGGTGGCCTTCTTGGCAGCCGCCTTCTTGGCGCCCGCGGCGGCCTTGGCCTGGGCGTCGGCCTGCTTGGAGACGGACGAGGCGGCGGATCCCTCGGCGGCGAACGCCGTCCCCGTCGTCCCGAGCACCATCGTCGCCCCGAGTCCGGCGGCCACCAGGGCTGCACGGGTACGGATGGACGACGAGCCGGCAAGGGAGAAGATGTCGCGCTTCGGCATGCGGAAGAAACCTCCGGAGATAAGAACGAACCCGGCAAACCGCCGAGCTGCCTCACCTTGGTAACCCGCACCCCCGCCCCGCCTCAAACCGCCCATCTACTACCCCGGGCCGTAGGCGTGGCGACAGCAATCCGACCCTTGACGGCTGCCGACGCGTTCTGCAGGGGGATTCGAAATAAAGGCTCTCGTCATGGTTTAGCCCCACACCGGAACCCAGCGAATCGGGCATACGCCCAGGTTCCGCACCCCTTACGCACACCGGACCGAAGGTCCCGCCGACCGCCACCCGGAAGTCCCCTGACCGACTGGGAACACGCCAACTATTCCCCTTCGTATGCCGCGAACAGCCTGTGCGCCTTGTCACCGCCACGCCCCTCGATACGCTTCCCCATCGGACAGCGCAGGCCTCAGGGGGACGGCACGTGGAACCGGCAACCATCGGCGCCAGGCTCGTATCGGGCGCCGTAGCACCGCTGATCAAAAAGCTCTTCGTGGCCGAGGGGCCGGGCGCAGGCCTGGTGGACAAGCCGATCCGGCTCGCCGGATACGTCTCCTTCAAGGGCGAGAAGCGCACCCTCGCCCAGGGCGACCTGCGCAAACTCGCAGCCGAGCTGGTCAAGCAGGCCGTACGGGCGGGCGAGCGGCCGGTGCCGACCGGTGAGGACGCCGCGGTGATCGACGCCCTGACCGCCACGCTGTACGCCGTCGGGGACCTCGCCCTCAGCGACCTCGACGCCGTCCGGCTGGGCCACACTGCCCTGGCCCGCGAACTGCGCCGCGCGGGCGGCGCACCGGAGCGGCACCTGTCGGCGGACGCGACGTACTTCTACGAGCGCCTGCTCGACACCACCTGCCTGCACATCCTGAACTTCTTCACCCAGCGCTCGACCTTCGTCGCCGCGACGCTGGTCACCCAGAGCCGCCGCCAAGGCGAGCTGATCGCCAAGGTGGACGCGCTGATCGCGCGCAATCCGCTGCCGGGGGCGGAGGACGTGGCGTTCGAGCAGCGCTATCTGGCGCACATCGCGAAGAAGCACAGCAAGCTGACGATCTTCGGCATCGACCTCAGCAACTCACCGGGGAAGTGGCCGCTGGACGCGGCGTATCTGAGTCTGGAGGCGACGGTCGGCGCCTTGCCCCCCTTGCCCGACTGGGCGCCGCTCGGGGATGCGGCCACCGGCCTGGACGCCGCTCCCGGACCGGAGAGCCGGCGGCCGGAGACGCGCGACATCAGCTGGGCGCTGAAGAGCGGGCGGATGGGGACGCACGAAATCGAGGCTGCGCGGTCGATCCTCTTGGCCCTCAACGAGACCAGCCCCGCCGACCAGGCCCTCGCCGCCCACGAGCGCGTCCTGCTGCGCGGCGAGGCCGGCTCCGGCAAGACCACCCTCGTCCAGTGGCTCGCCGTGTCCGCCGCGCGCCAGGACCTCGACGACCGCATGGCGTACCTGCACGACCGCGTCCCCTTCGTCCTGCCCCTGCGCACCCTCACCCGCCACGGCGAGCGCCTCCCCGCCCCCAAGGACTTCCTGGCCGCCGTCGACTGCCCTCTCGCCGGTGAGCAGCCCACCGGCTGGGAGGCGCGGGTGCTCACGGCGGGCCGCGGCCTGGTCCTGGTCGACGGCATCGACGAGATCCCGGACGCCGAACGGTCCCGCACGCGCGCGTGGCTCGGCGAACTCATCGACACCTACCCCGGCAACCGCTGGCTGGTCACATCCCGCCCTTCGGCCGTACGGGAGGACTGGCTCGACGACGAGGACTTCACCGAACTCACCCTCTCCCCCATGAGCCGGGCCGACGTGTCCTCGTTCATCAAGCGCTGGCACACGGCCGCGCGCACGGGCTCCGAGGACGACGAAGCCTTGACGGAATACGAGCGCCAACTCCTCGCCGCAGTACGGGCGAAGCCCGATCTCGGCCGCCTCGCCACCAGCCCTCTGTTGTGCGGCCTGATCTGCGCCCTGCACCGCGACCGCCGCGGCTTCCTCCCGCTGGGCCGCAAGGACCTCTACATCGCGGCGCTCTCGATGCTGCTCGTACGCCGCGACCGCGAGCGGCACATGGGGGTCCCGGACCTGCGCGAGGAACCGCAACTCCAGCTGCTGCAAAGGCTCGCGTACTGGCTGATCCGCAACGGCCGTACGGTCATGGACCGTTCACGGGCCGTGCGCATCATCATGGACGCTCTCCCCGGCGTTCCTGAGCTGGCCGCGCTGGGCGACCCGAAGGCGGTCTTCGAACACTTCCTGCACCGCAGCGGCCTCCTGCGCGAACCGTCCCCCGGAACCGTCGACTTCATCCACCGCACCTTCCAGGACTTCCTCGGCGCACGGGCGGTCGTCGACGAGGGCGACTTCGGGGTACTGGTCGCGCACGCGGCTGACGATCAGTGGGCCGACGTGATCCGCATGGCGGTCGCCCACGCCAGGCCGCGCGAGCGTGCGGAGTTCTTCACCGACCTGCTCACGTACGGCGACGCGCACCCGGACGTCACCGTCCGCACCCGCGTCCGCCTGCTGGCGGCGGCCTGCCTGCAGGATGCCGCCGAACTCTCCCCGCTCGTACGCCAAGCGGTCGAGAAGGGAGCCGCAGCGCTGATCCCACCGCGCAACGCCGAAGCGGCCCGCGACCTCGCGGCAGCCGGGCCGATGATCCTCGACCTGCTGCCGGGGCCGGAGACGCTGGACTCGTCCACCGCGCACGATGTCGTCGTCGCCGCGTCCCATGTGGCATCGGACCTCGCGATCCCCTTCCTCGCGCGATTCTGCGGACATAAGTCCGCGCTGGTCCGGGCCCAGCTCATCTGGTCCTGGGCCCGGTTCGAGACCGGCCCGTACGCCGAAGAGGTCATCGCGCATATCGACCCCGAAGGCCTGTACTTCACGGCCTCGACGGACGAACACCTCGCGGCTCTCGGCGCACTCGGCGCCCGGCCGATGCTCGACGCGAAGGGCGAACTGTCCGCGCTAGCCCTGCGCACCTACACGTCCGACGCCTCGCTCACCCACGTCCGCATCCGCGGCAACCCGTCCCTGACGGATGTGTCGTTCCTGCGCGGCCAGGACCGCCTCCACATCCTGTCCATCACCGACTGCCCCCGGCTCACCGACCTGACCGGAATCGCCGGGCTGCCCCTGCGTGGGCTCACCGTGGACCTGACAGTCCACACCGGCATCAGCCCTCTGACGGCGCTGGCGGGCCTGGAGTCCCTCAGTCTCTACGGCGAAGGAATCGCCTGGTCCATGACCGACCTCCCCCGGGAAGCCCCCTTGCAGTCCCTGGACCTGAGCCATCTGGCGGCGCCGACCGACGGACTGGGCGAACTCGGCAGGTACGGAGAGCTGGAGTCCCTCCATCTCGGCCTCGGATCGCATCCTCAGGCCCCGGACTGGGCAGCCATCGGCCGACTGACCCGGCTGTCCTACCTGGAGACCACCGGGGATTCGCTTCTCTCCGCTCCCCGTTCGCTGTCCGTGCCCGCCGTCACGGACCTTTCTCTTCTGGGCGACATCTCCTCGGCCATGCTCGTCGGGGTTTCCAAGCTCTTCCCCAACCTGGCTCGCCTGGAACTCAGTTCGCCCGCGCCGGAGATCGACCTCACACCAGTTGCGGCTCTGTCACAACTCCGGAGCATCCGCCTCTTCGGCAGCCCCCACAGCGTGCACGGCCTCGACCAGCTCCCGGAGAACGTCACGGTGTACAGGCACGGGTAGGAACGCAGTTGACCTCATCACCGGTTGAGCTGAAACCACACCCCCTTCCCCCGCCCTGTGCTCGTCACTCCGCACAGATCCGACAGCGCGGTCACCAGAAACAGCCCGCGCCCGCCGGCGTCCGCGGCCCGTGCCCGCCGGGGTGTGGGCAGCGTGAAACTCTCGTCGTAGACGGCGACCCGCACATGGGTCGCTTCGACGGCGGTTCTGAGGTGCACGTCGCCTGCCGCGTGCTGGTGCACGTTCGTCACCAGCTCCGAGGTGCACAGGGACGCCGTATCCGCCAAGTCCCCCAGCCCCAGGGTCTCCAGTGCGCTCCGCACGAAGTCGCGGCAGATCTTGGGCGAGCTGGCGTTGCCGGGGGTGAAGAGGGTGTAGGACTGCGGGAGTTCATGCTCAGGTACGCCCACGAGACGCCTCCAAGGCGTTGGGTTCACAGCTTCGACTGATGGATTACGCCCGGCCGCAGTGGCCTACCGCCCCCGCACGATGGATCGGGCGGTGCGCTTCCGTGGCCAGGCATGGTTGTGCTGCGTCGACAGCGGGCTTCCAACATCTCTGTGTGAGCGTCGCCACACCCAAGGTAGCGAATAAGGGGTTACATGTTCAACCTTGTCTGTGAGATTGGTGGACCGAAACCTCACACCGGGGCAAACTGAGCCCCACACTCCAAGGAGAGTCCGCATTGGCGCTGCGAACCACCACCACCGAACGGCAACGCCGACTCGGCGTAGAACTGAAGAAGTTGCGGGAAGATGCCAAGCTCACCGCACATGAGGGCGGCGCTCTCATCGGGATGGGCCGCGTGCACTTCACCCACGTCGAAGGCGGCAACACCGCCATCTCCGCAGAGCGAATTCGCACTCTCTGCACCTCATATGGGGTTACTAGTTCTACCTACGTTGACGCCCTGGTAGACCTGGCAGAGCCCTCCGGCAAAGGCTGGCGGAACGGGTACAAGGGCCAGATCCCGCCCTCCGCAATCGACTTGGCCGAGTTGGAGTCAAAGGCCACCGACCTCCGCTCGTACGAATCGCTGTTCCTGCCTGGTCTCTTCCAGCTGGAGGAGTACACCCGGTCCATCTTCCAAGCCAGCGATGCAGTCACCACGTCCGAGGGCATCGAATCGGCGGTCCGCTTCCGGATGCAGCGTCAGGATGTCCTCACCGCAGGCGGTGCACCGACCGTCCACGCAGTGGTTCACGAAGCAGCGCTCCATATGCGTTTCGGCGGAGCCAAGGTGATGCGTCGACAGCTCCTACGCCTCGTAGAACTGGCCGAGCTGCCCCACATGACCATCCAGGTCTTCCCGTTCACAGCCGATGCTGTCTCGGCGCTCACGACGCCGTTCTGCCACATCGGCTCTCACGGTGGCGCGCTGGAGACCGTACTCGTGGAGCACCCAGCGGAGTCGATGTTCCTGCACGGCTCCGAATCAGTCGCGAAGTACCGCCGACAATTCGACAGGCTCAGCGCCGCCGCACTGCCGCCGATCGACACTGCCGTGCTGACCGTCAAGCAAGCGTCCCGCGATTCGCTCGGCCTGATCCAGCACATCCTCTACACCCTCCAGGAAGCCCGTTCATGACTCACCTCGACTGGCAGAAGTCCACATTCAGCGGCGACCAGGCCAACTGCGTCTACGTCGCCCCCGCCCCCGACGGCACCATCCGCCTCCGGGAGAGCGATGATCCGGACGTCATCCTCACCACCACCCCCCACGCACTCGCGGCCCTGATACGCGCGACCCAGACCGAGGCGTAGCGCGGGCGCCGGGGTCGCGGGAGCGGTGGGCGCCGGGGGTGGACGACGTTCATCACCCGCGCCAACCACTCACGCCACCACCCGCGTCAACCACTCGCCTCCTTCCCCCCGCCGCCCCCGTCCGGGATGCTCCTGTGCCATGAGCAGACCCGTGAGCACACCGCGTACGCGTCTCCCCCATCCCCGTTCCCGTTCCCGTGCCCGTGCCTGGATCTGGCCCGTGTCCATCGGGCTCGCCTGCACGCTCACCTGGAGCTCGCCCGCCGGGGCAGGTCCCTCCGACGGCGGCATCAAGGGCGCCATCGACACGATCCTCACCGACCCCCGCCTCGACGGCGGGGCCGCGGGCGTCGTCGTCGCCGACGCCGCCACCGGCGAGGTCCTCTACCGGCGCGACGCCGCCGACCGCCTGATGCCCGCGTCCAACACCAAGCTGCCCACCTCCACCGCGGCCATGGCCCTCCTCGGCCCCGACTACCGCTACCGCACCGACGCGCTCTCCACCGGCAGCCGCCACGGCTCCGTCCTGCGGGGCGACCTCTACCTCCGCGGCAGCGGCGACCCGACGACCCTCGCCAAGGACTACGACCGGCTCGCCGCCGAGGTCGCCGAGTCGGGCATCAAGCGCGTCACCGGCCGTCTCGTCGCCGACGACACCCGCTTCGACACCCAGCGCCTCGGCCGCTCCTGGGCCGCCGACGACGAGTCCGCGTACTACTCGGCGCAGATCTCCGCGCTCACCGTCGCCCCCGACACCGACTACGACTCCGGCACGGTCATCGTCGAGGTCGCGCCCGGCGCCGCGCGGGGCGCCCGCCCGAAGCTGACGCTGACCCCGCGCACCGACTACGTGGACCTGGACATCCGCGCCACCACCGTCCCCGCCGGTGGCCCCAACACGCTCGCGGTCGAGCGCCGGCACGGCTCCAACACGATCAGCGTCACCGGCAACGTTCCCGTCGGCGCGGGCACCACCAAGGAGTGGGTCAGCGTCTGGGAGCCCACCGGGTACGCCGCCGAGGTCTTCACCGACGCCCTCGCCGCCCACGGCGTACGCATCACAGGCCCCGCCCGCCTCGGCCGTCCCACTCCCCCGGGTGCGCGCACCCTCGCCACGCACAGCTCCATGCCGCTCAAGGAGCTGATGCGCCCGTTCATGAAGCTGTCCAACAACATGCACGCCGAGGCGCTCACCAAGACCCTCGGCTACGAGACCACCGGCGACGGCAGCTGGGCGGCCGGGCTGGCGGCCATCACCGGCCACCTCAGGAAGGAGGGCGTCGACCCGGCCACCCTGCGCCAGGTCGACGGCTCCGGGCTGTCCCGGATGAACAACATCCCCGCCGGACAGTTCGCCGCGCTCCTGCTGTCCGTGCGGGACGCGCCCTGGTACGCCGACTGGCGCGCGTCCCTGCCGGTCGCCTGCTCACCCGACCGCATGGTCGGCGGCACCCTCCGCACCCGGATGTGCGGCACCCCGGCCGCCCTGAACGCGCGGGCGAAAACCGGCTCCCTGACGGGCGCCTCGGGCCTGTCCGGGTACGTTACGGACGCGAACGGGCGCGAGCTGGTCTTCAGCATCGTCCTGAACAATTACTTGGCCGCGTCGGTGAAGAGCATCGAGGACGCGATCGTGGTCACCCTCGCCTCGTCCGGCGAGGACGACACCAGGCTCGTACGCCCCCGGCCCGACCGCGCCGCCACCCCCGCCGCCGACCTCGAATGCAGCTGGCGCAAGCCCGCCACCTGCTGACGCCGTAGGCCTGCGCCCGTACCCCTGCGCCGTACGACAAGGCCGTACCCCGAAGGGGCGGCCCCGGGACCATTGCTGGTTCCGGGGCCGCCCCTTCAGGACTGCACACACTCACATGCGCTCGGGCGCGGGTTACGCGTCCTTCGTCATGTTCGGGCCGGCGGTGCCGCCCGTCGCGGACTCGATCGGGGGGACGTCGGGCAGTGCCGACTTCTCCTCGCCGCGGAAGGTGAACTTCTTCGCGTCACCCTCGCCCTCGGTTCCGACGACCACGATGTGACCGGGGCGCAGCTCACCGAAAAGGATCTTCTCGGAGAGGATGTCCTCGATCTCCCGCTGGATCGTCCGGCGCAGCGGCCGGGCGCCCATGACCGGGTCGTAGCCCTTCTTCGCGAGCAGCGACTTGGCTTCCGAGCTGAGCTCGATACCCATGTCGCGGTCCTTGAGCCGCTCATCCACCTTGTCGAGCATGAGGTCGACGATCTGGATGATGTCTTCCTCGGTCAGCTGGTGGAAGACGACCGTGTCGTCGACACGGTTGAGGAACTCGGGCCGGAAGTGCTGCTTGAGCTCTTCGTTGACCTTGTTCTTCATCCGCTCGTAGTTCGACTTGGTGTCGCCCTGGGCGGCGAAGCCCAGGTTGAACCCCTTGGAGATGTCCCGGGTCCCGAGGTTGGTCGTCATGATGATGACCGTGTTCTTGAAGTCCACGACGCGGCCCTGGGAGTCGGTCAGGCGACCGTCCTCCAGGATCTGCAGAAGGGAATTGAAGATATCGGGGTGGGCCTTCTCGACCTCGTCGAAGAGGACGACCGAGAACGGCTTCCGGCGCACCTTCTCGGTGAGCTGGCCGCCCTCTTCGTAACCCACGTAACCGGGGGGAGAACCGAAGAGACGGGAAACCGTGTGCTTCTCGCTGAACTCCGACATGTCGAGGGAGATCAGTGCGTCCTCGTCGCCGAAGAGGAATTCGGCGAGCGTCTTGGAGAGCTCGGTCTTACCGACACCGGACGGGCCGGCGAAGATGAACGAGCCACCGGGGCGCTTCGGGTCCTTCAGGCCTGCTCGCGTACGGCGGATCGCCTGCGAGAGGGCCTTGATGGCGTCCTTCTGGCCGATGACGCGCTTGTGGAGCTCGTCCTCCATGCGCAGCAGGCGCGAGGACTCCTCCTCGGTGAGCTTGAAGACCGGGATGCCCGTGGCCGTGGCCAGCACCTCGGCGATCAGCTCGCCGTCGACCTCGGCGACGACGTCCATGTCGCCGGCCTTCCACTCCTTCTCCCGCTTGGCCTTGGCCGCGAGGAGCTGCTTCTCCTTGTCGCGCAGCGAAGCCGCCTTCTCGAAGTCCTGCGAGTCGATCGCGGACTCCTTGTCCCGGCGGACATTCGCGATCTTCTCGTCGAACTCGCGGAGGTCCGGCGGTGCGGTCATCCGGCGGATGCGCATCCGGGAGCCCGCTTCGTCGATCAGGTCGATCGCCTTGTCGGGAAGGAAGCGGTCGGAGATGTAACGGTCGGCGAGCGTCGCGGCCTGGACCAGCGCTTCGTCCGTGATGGACACGCGGTGGTGGGCCTCGTAACGGTCGCGCAGGCCCTTGAGAATCTCGATCGTGTGGGAGAGGGAAGGCTCTGCCACCTGGATCGGCTGGAAGCGACGCTCCAGCGCCGCGTCCTTCTCGAGGTGCTTGCGGTACTCGTCGAGCGTCGTCGCACCGATGGTCTGAAGCTCACCACGCGCCAGCATGGGCTTCAGGATCGAGGCGGCATCGATCGCGCCCTCGGCGGCGCCCGCACCCACCAGGGTGTGGAGCTCGTCGATGAACAGGACGATGTCGCCGCGGGTGCGAATCTCCTTCAGGACCTTCTTCAGGCGCTCCTCGAAGTCACCGCGGTAGCGGGATCCGGCGACGAGCGCACCGAGGTCCAGGGTGTAGAGGTGCTTGTCCTTGAGGGTCTCGGGCACCTCACCCTTGACGATGGCCTGCGCGAGTCCCTCGACGACCGCCGTCTTTCCGACGCCGGGCTCGCCGATGAGAACCGGGTTGTTCTTCGTACGGCGCGAAAGCACCTGCATGACCCGCTCGATCTCCTTCTCGCGCCCGATGACCGGGTCGAGCTTGGATTCGCGAGCGGCCTGCGTCAGGTTGCGGCCGAACTGGTCCAGGACGAGCGAGGTCGAGGGCGTGCCCTCGGCCGGACCGCCTGCGGTGGCCGCCTCCTTGCCCTGGTAACCGGAGAGCAGCTGGATGACCTGCTGCCGCACCCGGTTCAGATCGGCGCCCAGCTTCACGAGGACCTGGGCTGCGACGCCCTCGCCCTCGCGGATCAGGCCGAGCAGGATGTGCTCGGTGCCGATGTAGTTGTGGCCGAGCTGAAGGGCCTCGCGGAGCGAAAGCTCCAGGACCTTCTTGGCACGGGGAGTGAAGGGGATGTGGCCGGAAGGGGCCTGCTGCCCCTGCCCGATGATCTCCTCCACCTGCTGGCGGACCGCCTCGAGCGAAATCCCGAGGCTCTCCAGTGCCTTAGCGGCGACACCCTCACCCTCGTGGATAAGGCCCAGGAGGATGTGCTCGGTGCCGATGTAGTTGTGGTTGAGCATCCGGGCTTCTTCCTGAGCCAGGACGACAACCCGCCGCGCGCGGTCGGTGAACCTCTCGAACATCGTTAATCGCTCCTCAGAGCGGTCAGGCAGTGAGAGGGGTCGGTCCCCTCCCTGTCCTTCCGCATGCTAGTCCCGTGGGACGGGACAGCTCATTCCAACTGCCGACATCCGTCCGGATCCGCCGCCTGCGCGAGGAATCCTCTGCCGAACAGCCGACAACTGCTCCAACCTGATGGTGCGAGACGATGTTCCCGCAGGCCAAGCAGATACCCGTGCAACCAGTACGCCGATGGCGAACGTGAGACGGCTCGGCCAGCGTGTCGCCCCTTCCCACTAGGAATGTCTTACCCGCAAGGACTGACACTCCATGCGGCGCGCGCCGGTTCCCTCCGCTACGGGCGAACACCCTCGCGCCGCCGAACGCCTCCACACGCCCCTCGCGCATCAACAGAACGCGTTCGCGCACGGACAGAGCGTAACCTCGGGGCGTTTTGGGAGTTGGTCCGGACATGACGCCCACCGTTCCACTCCCGCGCACACCGCTGCCGCTCGAAGACGCGGACGGTACTGCCCGATGGTACGAACACGAGCTCGGCTGGGCGGTCGCCGGAGGCCGGCCGGTGGAGCTGCTGACGGGGCTGCGCTTCGACGTACTGGAGCTGCCCGCCGACGCGGGTTTCGCGGTATTGCGGCGCTGCGGGGCACAGCTGGGGCCGGTCGCCCTCCTGGGGCAGCGCATGCGCCTGCTGGTCGCCGCGGGCAGTGCGGAGGAGCTGCCTGGGCTCCTCGACTGGCTTGAATGGGGTGGTGTGGCCCTCGCACTGCGCGCCCTCGGCGCGGGCGGGCGGATGACAGCCCCTGCCCCGCCGGGACGGGCGGGCCCACAGGGGGCCGCCGTGTGGCTGCGACCCCCCGAGCCGGGGCACGAGGTGGAACCGACACTGCCGGCCTTCGCGGGTCTCGGGTGCCGTGGGGAAGCACCCGATCTCGTACGACTCGTGGGCACGGCAGCGACGGAATGCCACCGGGCCCGGTTGTTGCGTGCGACTGTGCATTACCGGGGGTCATCCCCCGGATCCGCAGCAACTTCTCAGCCGTTGGCCTTCTCATAAGCTTCACGAATGTCGGCGGGTACGCGACCGCGGTCATTCACGTTGTAACCGTTGGCCTTGGCCCACTTACGGATCTCGGCGGTGTTCTGGTTGCCACCGGCAGTCGCGCGCGTCTTGCCGCGACCCGAGGAAGCCCTGCCACCAGTACGACGGCCGCTCTTGGTGTACGGGTCGAGCAGACCGCGCAGCTTGTCCGCGTTGGCCGTAGTGAGGTCGATCTCGTACGTCTTGCCGTCGAGAGCGAACGTCACGGTCTCGTCGGCCTCGACGCCGTCGAGGTCGTCAACAAGAAGGACCTGAACCTTCTGTGCCACCGGATTTCCTTTCATCGAAAATGCAGTACGCGGAAAGGAAACCGCTTTTCCCTGGAAAACACAAACCCCCGGTCGAGGTTCACTACCTCAAGAACACGGGAAACGTGCGCGTTTCGGACATAGGGTTCCGGCGCCTTCTGGCGATCACAGGTGCAGAAGCATCCGACTGTTGCCCAAGGTGTTCGGCTTCACCCGTTCGAGACCCAGGAACTCCGCCACACCCTCGTCATAGGAACGCAGCAGCTCACTGTAGACATCTCCGTCAACCGGCGCCTCACCGATCTCCACGAAGCCGTGCTTGATGAAGAACTCGACTTCGAAGGTGAGGCAGAAAACCTTCCGAACGCCGAGCCATCGAGCGGTCTGCAGCAGCTTGTCCAGTACTTGATGCCCGACTCCCGCGCCCTTGAAGTGCGGGTCCACGGCGAGAGTTCGCACTTCGGCGAGGTCTTCCCACATGACGTGCAGAGCCCCACAGCCGACCACAGTGGCATCCTCGTCGCGTTCCGCGACCCAGAACTCCTGGATGTCCTCGTAAAGCGTGACGTTCGCTTTGTCGAGCAGGATCCGCTTCTGTGCGTACGTGTCCACGAGGCTGCGGACGGATGGCACATCACTGGTCCTCGCCCGGCGGACGGTGATGGCTTTTTCGGCGGCATTGGGAAGCACGGGAAGCTCTGTGGGCATACGACGACGCTATCTTCCCGCGCCGTCCGCGTTCTCGGCGCCCTCCATGCCCTCAGTTGTGCCCTCCGCGTCCTCTGCGGGCTCATCCGCGGGCCGATCCGTAGGCCCGTCCGTGGGCCTCTCCGCGCGTTCAACGGGATCGACGCGGGCCTCGGTGGGGTCGTCGCCCTGAACGACGCGCATGGCATCCCGCAGAGCGACACGCTGCTCCGTCGACATCATGCCGAAGAAGGCGACCAGGGCCGAGGCGGGGTTGTCACTCTGCGACCAGGCTTCGTTCATCAGTGCGGCCGAGTAGGCGGCCCGGGTGGAGACCGACGTATATCGATAGGCGCGGCCGTCGACTTCCCTGCGGACCCAGCCCTTCTGATGGAGATTGTCCATTACGGTCATCACGGTGGTGTAGGCGATGGACCGTTCCTTCTGAAGGTCCTCAAGAACTTCCCGGACAGTCACCGGGCGGTTCCACTGCCACACGCGTGTCATGACCGCGTCTTCCAGGTCTCCCAATTGGCGGGGCACAGCGCCACCATAGTGGGAGATAAGGGTTACGGCCGGTTATTTGCGCAGCGAAAAGGGCGTACGGCTCGAAGCGAGCTGTACGCCCTCGGGAACGCGGGGCCCGGCGGGTGGGACGTGCGGGTCAGGCGTCGCCGGCCCTGGGGGCCCTGGCCTGCTGCGCGGACTCGGCGCGGACGATGGCGGCGTCCACGGCCGCATCCTCCTTGCCCTTGTTGGAGCCACCCTGGGTCTTGATGATCGTCATGACCAGGGCGATGAAGAATGCGGCCATCACTACCGGGGGCAGGAGCGCGGAAACGTAGTCCATGCCGTCCAGAGTAGCTACCCGGCGGCCCATTGTTCCGGCGGGGGGACGGGGTGACGGCGGGGCGGGAACACCTCGGAGGGCTTGGGCATCGGGCGGCCGGGGTGCGGGAATCGGTCAGGCACCGGCTCCTTGGGGCGCGGCTCATCCGCGGCGCGTCCGCCGGGCAGCGCGAGCAGCCGGGTGCGCGGGGCCGGGGCGGCGCTGCGGCCGGCCAGGCGGGCCCGCAGCGACAGCTCGGCGACCACCTGGCAGCGGCGCAGCAGCGCGGCGCCCACCGGGAGGTGGCGCAGCGTGCGCAGCGCCACCAGGTCGTCGGGGACGGGCTGGTACCCGGCGGCCAGGGCGTCCTGGAGCAGCTCCAGGTATCCCGGGGCGGCGGCGGGGAGCGCGGCGCGGTAGCGGGCGAGGTCGGCGAGGAGGAACGCGCGCAGCCTGCCGGCCTCGCGGACCGCCTCGTCCACCGAACCGGCGAGGCGCAGGACGTCCCGGACGTCCTCGTCGGACAGCGGGGTGGGATGGAGGGCGGTGGCGAGGGCGCGTCGGAGCACCCGCAGCTCGTCTGCGCTGAACGCCATGCCGCCGCGGGATCCGTATGGCGTGGGCATGAGGTGACGATACGTGCCAATGGGACAAAATCGGTTTAAGCGATGTACGGCGGCGCGGCGCGGAGGGCGCCCCCTCGCCGCCGCGGAACCCCCGGCGTCACAGGGCCCACGCCGCCGCGGAGCCCCCGGCGTCACCACGCTCGGCCGGGGGCCGCCGGCCGCTACATGCGGGCCATGTTCCGTTCGTACACCAGGCGCAGGCCGATCAGGGTCAGCCACGGCTCGTGCTCGTCGATGACCGACGCCTCGCCGAGGATGATGGGGGCGAGGCCGCCCGTCGCAATGACGGTGACATCGTCCGGGTCGCCCGTCGGGCCGGTCAGCTCGCGCGCCATGCGGGTGACCACGCCGTCGACCTGGCCCGCGAATCCGTACACGATGCCGGACTGCATGGCCTCGACCGTGTTCTTGCCGATCACGCTGCGCGGCCTGGCCAGTTCGATCTTGCGGAGCTGGGCGCCCTTGACGCCGAGCGCCTCGACGGAGATCTCGATGCCTGGCGCGATCACCCCGCCCGCGTACTCGCCGCGCGCCGATACGGCGTCGAACGTCGTCGCCGTGCCGAAGTCGACGACGATGGCCGGGCCGCCGTACAGCTCGACCGCCGCGACCGCGTTGATGATGCGGTCGGCGCCGACCTCCTTGGGGTTGTCCATGAGGATCGGCACGCCCGTCTTGATGCCCGGCTCGACGAGCACGGCCGGTACGTCGCCGTAGTAGCGGCGGGTCACCTCGCGCAGCTCGTGCAGGACGGACGGGACGGTGGAGCAGATCGCGATGCCCTCGATGCCGTCGCCCAGTTCGTCGCCGAGGAGCGGGTGCATACCCATCAGGCCCTGGAGGAGTACGGCGAGTTCGTCGGCGGTGCGACGGGCGTCGGTGGAGATCCGCCAGTGCTCGATGATCTCCTCGCCGTCGAACAGGCCCAGGACGGTGTGGGTGTTGCCGACATCGATGGTGAGCAGCATGGGTTACTTCGCCTCGGCATTCGGCTCGGCATTCGGCGCACGGAGGTCGAGGCCGATGTCAAGGATCGGGGCGGAATGGGTGAGCGCGCCCACGGCGAGGAAGTCGACGCCGGTGTCGGCGTACGCGCGTGCCGTGTCGAGGGTGAGGCGGCCGGATGACTCCAGGGTGGCGCGGCCGGCCACCAGGGCGACGGCCTCGGCGGTCTCGGCCGGGGTGAAGTTGTCCAGGAGGATCAAGTCGGCGCCCGCCTCCAGGACTTCGGTGACCTGGGCGAGTGTGTCGACCTCGACCTCCACGGGGACATCGGGGAAGCGGGTGCGTACGAGCTTGAACGCCTCGGCCACGCCCCCGGCCGCCACCACGTGGTTGTCCTTGACGAGCGCCGCGTCGGAGAGCGACATCCGGTGATTGGCGCCGCCGCCGCAGCGGACCGCGAACTTCTCCAGGGCGCGCAGCCCCGGGGTCGTCTTGCGGGTGTCGCGGACCTTGGCCTTCGTACCGTCGAGAGCGTCCGCCCACGCGCGCGTGGCGGTCGCGATGCCGGACAGGCGGCACAGCAGGTTGAGTGCGCTGCGCTCGCCGGTGAGGAGGTCGGCGGTGCGGGTGGTGACGCTGATCAGCTTCTGGCCGGGCTCGACCCGGTCGCCGTCCTCGACGTGCCGCTCCACCTCGAACTCGTCCGTGCAGACGATGGAAAGGACCGCTTCCGCGACCCGCAGCCCGGCGACGACGCCGGCTTCGCGGGCGGTGAAGTCGCCGGTCGCGACGGCATCGTCGGGGACGGTCGCGACGGTCGTCACGTCCGGCCCGTCCGCGAGGTCCTCGGCGAGGGCGACATTGGCGATGTCCTCGACCTGCAGAGGGTCGAGGCCGGCGTCGACGAGGAGCTGGGCGAGGTCGGGGTCCAGGCCGCACTCGGCGGAGTCGAGCTCGTACGTGTCCTCACCGCCGCAGCCGCAGGAGTCGCCGCAGCCGCCGGACGCGGCGGTCGGCAGGAGCTGGGGGTGGTCGGGCGTGCTCACGGTTACTGCTCCTTCTGGTTCGTACGGGCCGGGTTCATGCGGGGTGGGTCACTGCGTGGCTTACGGGCGGGAACGCGGCGGATTCGGTACGCCGTACGACGAGGCGGCGGTCGGAGGTGAGGCGTACGACGAGGTGGCGGCGCCAGTCCGCGTCGTCGCGGTCGGGGTGGTCCTCGCGCCAGTGGCAGCCTCGGGTCTCCTCGCGCTCGCGGGCAGCGGCGACGAGGACGCGCGAGACGAGGAGGAGGTTGGTGACCTCCCATGCCTCGACGCCGGGCTCGGCGTCCTTGGTGTCCGCGGCGGACCCCGGGCGCGGGGTGTGCTCCGCGTCGTACACCGCGCTCAGGTACAGCGCCTCCAGCGCGTCCGCCGCGTTGTCGAGGCTCTCGGCCGAGCGGAGCACGCCCGCGCCCGCCGTCATGATCCGCTGGATGTCGATCCGGGTGGCGGGGTCGAGGAGGGGGCCGGAGACCTCGGCGCTCTCCACGGTGGTGGCCGCGGGAGCTTCGGGGCGGGCCGCGATGTCCTCCGCGATGCGCTCCGCGAAGACCAGGCCCTCCAGGAGGGAGTTGGACGCGAGGCGGTTCGCGCCGTGGACGCCCGTGCAGGCGACCTCGCCGCACGCGTACAGGCCCGGGACCGATGTACGGCCGCGGAGGTCCGTGCGGATGCCGCCGGAGGCGTAGTGGGCGGCCGGGGCGACCGGGATGGGCTCGGTCACCGGGTCGATGCCGTGGGCGCGGCAGGCCGCCAGGATGGTGGGGAAACGCGACGCCCACATCTCGGCGCCGAAGTGACGGGCGTCCAGGTACATGTGCTCGGTGCCCTGTTCCCGGATGCGGCGCATGATCGCCTTGGCGACGATGTCGCGGGGCGCGAGCTCGGCCAGTTCGTGCTGCCCGAGCATGAAGCGCACGCCGTCCGCGTCGACCAGGTGGGCGCCCTCGCCCCGTACCGCCTCGGAGACCAGTGGCTGCTGGCCCTCCGCGTCCGCTCCCAGGAAGAGCACCGTCGGGTGGAACTGGACGAATTCGAGGTCGGAGACCTCCGCGCCCGCACGCAGCGCCAGGGCGACGCCGTCGCCCGTCGAGACGGACGGGTTGGTGGTGGCCGAGAAGACCTGGCCCATCCCGCCGGTGGCGAGGACGACGGCCGCGGCGCGGACCGCGCCGACGCCGTCGTGCTGGCCCTCGCCCATGACGTGCAGGGTGACACCGGCGGTGTTGCCTTCGGGGTCCTTCAACAGGTCCAGGACCAGTGCGTTCTCGATCGTACGGAGCGAGGCGGCCTGGACGGCCTCGACGAGCGCCCGGGAGATCTCGGCGCCCGTCGCGTCGCCGCCCGCGTGCGCGATGCGGCGGCGGTGGTGGCCACCCTCTCGGGTGAGCTGGATGACGCCCGACTCGGGGTCGGTGTCGAAGAGGGCGCCGGTTTCGATCAGACGGCGCACGGCGTCCGGGCCCTCGGTGACCAGGGCCCGTACGGCGTCCTCGTCGCACAGTCCCGCGCCGGCGACGAGGGTGTCGTCCAGGTGCTGCTCGGGGGTGTCGCCGTCGCCCAGCGCCGCGGCTATGCCGCCCTGCGCCCAGCGCGTGGAGCCGTCGTCCAGCCGCGCCTTGGTGACGACGACGGTACGAAGGCCCGCCGTGGTGCAGCGCAGCGCGGCCGTCAGACCCGCGACGCCGGAGCCGACGACCACGACGTCGGCGTCGATGGACCAGCCGGGGGCGGGGGCGTTCAGCCGTATACCGGTGCGGGTCATGCCGGGGCTCCGAAGGTCAGCGGGATGTTGTCGATCAGCCGGGTGGCACCGGACCTGGCGGCCACGGCGAGGACCGCGGCACCGAGGTGGCCGTCGGGCACCTCGGTGAAGTCGGACGGGTCGACCAGGGCGACGTAGTCGAGGGCGAGCGGGGGGTCCAGGCGCGCCGCTGCGTCCAGGACGGCGCGGGCCGCCGCGCGTACGGCGACGGGGGCGCTCAGGGAGCTCCCCTCCGCGACGGCGTACGCGTCGGCCGCCGCCCGCTCCTCGCCGACGGCCGCCAGAGCGGTCGCACGCGCGCGTGGCGGTACGGACTGGGCCTGTGCGCGCGCGTGCAGGGCCTGTTGGGCGGCGAGCCGGTCGCGGCCGGCGAACAGCGCGCGGGAGAGCGCGAGCGCGGTGCGGCGCTCGGCGGGAGCGAGGAAACGGTTGCGGCTGGACAGGGCCAGGCCGTCCGCCTCGCGCACGGTCGGTACGCCGACGATCTCCACCGGGAAGTTGAGGTCGCGGGCCATCCGGCGGATCAGGGCGAGCTGCTGGGCGTCCTTCTGTCCGTACAGCGCGACATCGGGCCGGGAGAGGTGCAGCAGCTTCGCGACGACCGTGAGCATGCCGTCGAAGTGGCCGGGGCGGGACACCCCTTCGAGGCGCTCGCCCATGGGTCCCGCGGCAATCCGGATCTGCGGTTCGCCGCCGGGGTAGACCTCGTCGGCGGACGGGGCGAAGACGGCGTCCGCGCCCGCCTGTCCGGCGACGAGGAGATCGGCGTGGAGGGTGCGGGGGTAGCGGTCGAGGTCCTCGCCCGCGCCGAACTGGAGCGGGTTGACGAAGACGGTGACCACGACGGAGCCACCGGGGCCGACGTGCTCCCTGGCGGCGCGCACCAGCGAGGCGTGCCCTTCGTGCAGGGCGCCCATGGTCATGACGACGGCACGCGGTCCTGTGCGCGCGAGCGCGTGCAGTTCGGCCGCGGTACGCACGAGGTGGGTGGTCATCGGTCGTCCCCCTCGCCGGTGCCCGCGCCACCCTTTCCGCCCGCCGGACCGGCTGTGCCCGCCCCGTCCGACAGGACGTCGAGCAGGTCCTCCGCCAGCTCCGGCTTGAGCAGGCCGTACGCCAGGGCGCGGTCCGCGGTCGTACGGGCCATCGCCAGGTATCCGGCGACGGTCTGCGGGGCGTGCTTGCGCAGCTCCGAGATGTGCGCGGCGACGGTGCCGGCGTCGCCGCGCGCGACGGGTCCTGTGAGGGCGCCGTCGCCGGAGCGCAGGGCGTTGTCGAGAGCGGCGCCGAGCAGCGGGCCGAGCATCCGGGCGGGGGCTTCCACGCCCGCGGTGCGCAGCAGCTCCATGGACTGGGCCACCAGCGTGACCAGGTGGTTCGCGCCGAGCGCCAGGGCCGCGTGGTAGAGCGGGCGGGCCTCCTCGGCGATCCACTCGGGCTCACCGCCCATCTCGATGACCAGGGCCTCGGCGGCGAGCCGCAGCTCCTCGGGCGCGGTGACGCCGAAGGAGCAGCCGGCCAGCCGCTGAACGTCCACGGATGTGCCGGTGAACGTCATGGCGGGGTGCAGCGCGAGCGGGAGAGCGCCGGCGCGCAGGGCGGGCCCGAGGACTCCGGTCCCGTACCGGCCCGACGTATGCACCAGGAGCTGTCCGGGGCGGATCGCGCCGGTCTCCGCGAGACCCTCGACCAGGCCGGGCAGAGCGTCGTCGGGAACGGTCAGCAGTACCAGGTCGGCGCGGGCGAAGACCTCGACGGGAGGGACGAGTGGGACGTCGGGCAGCAGGGTCGCGGCTCTGCGGACGGAGGCGTCCGAGACGCCGGACACGGCGACGGGACGGTGCCCGGCGAGCCGCAGCGCGGCGGCGAGGGCGGGGCCCACTCTGCCTGCTCCGACGACGCCGACGGTGAGGCGGGCGGGGCGGTCCCTGGCGTCCAGGGACTCGTGTGGTGCGTTCACGTTCACGCGGGGACGGCCTTCCGTTCCAGTCCGCGGGGGGTACCGGACGATTTCTCGTCATGCTACGCCAGCGTTTCGTGGCGGCCCCTCGCTGTCCACAGCCTGTGGGCGGGGGTGCCCCGTGCGGGATGATCGACGGATGACGGACACCAGCGAAGAGGACGGCCGACGGCGCAGGCGCGCGGCGTGGAAACAGTCGAAGCGGACCCTGTGGCGGCAGTCGACGGATCGAACGGTCGGGGAGCAGCTGGCCGTACTGGCGGCCGACGCGGGCTCTGTGTACGACGTCGGGGAGTTGTCCGACGTGTACGGCGACGGGGTCGTCGCGGAGCTGGAGGAGCGGGTCGCGCGGACGCTGGGCATGGAGGCCGCCGCGTTCTTCCCCACCGGCACGATGGCGCAGCAGGTGGCGCTGCGGTGCTGGGCGGGGCGCACGGGCAACGCGACTGTCGCGCTGCATCCGCTGTCCCATCCGGAGCAGCACGAGGCCGGTGCGCTGTCCGTGGTGAGCGGGCTGCGGACGGCCCACCCGACGGACGAGCCCCGGCTGCCCACCGCCGACGAGGTGCGGGACTTCGCCGAGCCCTTCGGCACGCTGATGCTGGAGCTGCCGTTGCGCGAAGCCGGTTTCGTGCTGCCCTCCTGGGACGAACTGACGGCGGTCGTCGAGGCCGCGCGAGAGCGGGACGCAGTGGTGCACTTCGACGGCGCGCGGCTGTGGGAGTGCGCCCCCCACTTCGGCCGTGCGCTGCCCGAGATCGCGGCTCTCGCGGACAGTGTGTACGTGTCCTTCTACAAGTCCCTGGACGGGATGTCCGGGGCCGTGCTCGCGGGGTCGGAGTCGCTGGTGGCAGAGGCGCGGATTTGGCGGCACCGGTACGGCGGACAGCTCTTCCAGCAGTCCCCGGCGGCGCTCTCCGCGCTGCTGGGCCTCGAAAGGGAGCTGCCGCGGCTGCCGGAGTACGTGGCCCACGCGAAGGTGGTGGCCGCCGCGTTGACGCAGGGGCTGCGGGCGACCGGTGTGCCGTGGTTCCGGGTGCATCCGGAACCACCGCACACGCACCAGTTCCAGGTGTGGCTGCCGTATCCGGCGGATGCGCTCACCGAGGCGGGGGTGCGGCAGGCGGAGGAGACGGGGGTGACGCTGTTCCGACGCTGGCTCCCGGACGGCCCGTCCGGGCTCGCCGTCACGGAGGTGACGGTCGCGGCGCACGGGCTGGAGTGGACTGCGGAGGACGTGGTGGCGCCGGCGGAGCGGTCGTGCCGAGCTGGGCGGCGCGGTAGAC
>NZ_JASITA010000052.1 GCF_030063415.1 Streptomyces sp. H27-C3
GCGGACACCCTCGGGTGTCCGCCGCACAGCCGCGTCAGGGATCAGACGGTCCCGTTCACCTGGGTGGCGATACGGTCACCGAGCCCCTTGTCGACGTTGCGCCAGTACTGCAGCGCGCGGTCGAGCACCGTCCGGCTCACGCCGTCCAGCAGGTGCCCGGAAATATTGGACACCAGCCGGTCGCGCGCGGCGTCGTCCAGGACCTCGCGCACCAAGGTGCCCGGCTGGCCCCAGTCGTCGTCCTCGCTGCGCAGCGTGTACGCGTGGTGCACCATCTCGCCCGACGTCGCCCAGCCGGCCGGCTCACCGAAGCGCTCGGTGTCGGCCGCGGGGCCGCCGTAGGAGTTCGGCGCGTACACCGCTCCCGTGCGGGACGGTTCGTACCGCATCGGCCCGTCCTTCGCGTACGAGTTGATCGGCGAACGCGGCCGGTTCGGCGGCAGCTGCTGATAGTTCGGGCCGATCCGGTACCGGTGGGTGTCCGGGTACGAGAAGAGCCGGCCGAGCAGCATCTTGTCCGGGGACGGGCCGATGCCCGGCACCAGGTTCGACGGTTCGAAGGAGGCCTGTTCGATGTGGACGAAGAAGTCCTCCGGGTTCTCGTCGAGGGTCATCCGCCCGACATCGATCAGCGGGTAGTCGCCCTGCGGCCACACCTTGGTGAGGTCGAAGGGGTTGAAGCGGTAGTCCGGGGCGTCGTCGAACGGCATGATCTGGACCTTCAGGGTCCAGCTCGGCGCGTTGCCCGACTTGATCGAGTCGAACAGGTCGCGGCGGTGGTAGTCGCCGTCGCTGCCCGCGAGGGCGTCGCCCTCGTCCTGGGTGAGGAACTCGATGCCCTGGTCGGTCTTGAAGTGGTACTTCACCCAGAACCGCTCACCGCCGGCGTTGACCCACAGATAGGTGTGGGAGCCGTAGCCGTTCATGTGGCGGTACGTCTTGGGGATGCCGCGGTCGCCCATCAGCAACGTCACCTGGTGCGCGGACTCGGGGGACAGCGTCCAGAAGTCCCACTGCATGTCGTGGTCGCGCACCCCGTTGTCCGGGCGGCGCTTCTGGGAGCGGATGAAGTCCTGGAACTTCATCGGGTCACGTACGAAGAAGACGGGAGTGTTGTTCCCGACGAGGTCGTAGTTGCCGTGCTCCGTGTAGAACTTCAGCGCGAAGCCGCGTGGGTCGCGCCAGGTGTCGGGCGAACCCTGCTCGCCCGCGACCGTCGAGAAGCGGGCCAGCATGTCCGTGCGTTTGCCCGGCTGGAACAGGTCCGCCTTGGTGAACTGGCTGACATCGTTGGTGACTTCGAAGAAGCCGTACGCGCCCGACCCCTTGGCATGGACCACTCGCTCGGGCACCCGTTCGCGGTTGAACTGGGCCATCTTCTCGATGAGGTAGTGGTCCTGCAGCAGAATCGGTCCGTCGGGCCCGATGGTGAGCGAGTGCTCGTCGCTCTCCACCGGGATCCCGGCGTTGTTGGTCGTGTACGGGGCCTTGGGTGCCTCGGTCACGAGCGTCCTCCCGTGGTGAGGGATGAGGGAATCAGGTCGCTTCGTCCACCACAGCAGTCAACTCCGCCGACGCGATGTCGGCAACACTTGGACACAGTCCAATTCTGGTTTATGTATGAGTGGCCAGTTCGAACCAGACCACCTTGCCGGACGACAGCCGGGTCGCTCCCCACCGTTTGGCCAGCCGGTTCACCAGGAAAAGCCCACGTCCGCCCTCATCGGTGTCGCGTGCCTTGCGCTGCCTCGGCAGCTGCGGAGAATCGTCGCCGACCTCGCAGCGCAGCACGTCCGTGCGCAGCAGCCGCAGCGTCACCGGACGCTCCGCGTACCGCACGGCATTGGTCACCACCTCGCTGACCAGCAGTTCCATCGAGTCCGACAGCTCCTCCATGCCCCATCGGGTGAGCGCCCTGCGGGCCAGCCTGCGGGCCCGGCCCGGAGCCTGCTCCTCCGGCTCCAGGAACCAGTACGCGACATCGCTCGGCGCGATCCCGTCGAAGCGGGCGGCGAGCAGCGCGATGTCGTCGTCCCGGTCGCCGGGCCCGAGCATGTCGAGCACCTCGTCGCACAGGGCCTCCAGGGGCGGCGGGTGGTCCGGGCCGGTCAGCTGAGCGGTCGCGGCCAGCCGCTCGCGCAGCTGCTCGATGCCGGTCCATACGTCGCGCAGCCGGGACTCGACCAGGCCGTCGGTGTACAGCAGCAGCGTGGCACCGGCCGGGGCGTCCAGCTCGACGGCCTCGAAGTCGACGCCGCCGACCCCGATGGGCGCGCCGGGCGGCACCCGCAGCACCTCGGCGCGGCCACCCAGGTGCAGCAGGACGGGCGGCGGATGCCCGGCGTTGGCGATGGTGATCCGGTGCGACACCGGGTCGTACACGGCGTACAGGCAGGTCGCCATGCGGTCGGTGCCCAGGCGCTGCGCCTGCTCGTCGAGGTGGTGCAGCACCTCCTGCGGCGGCAGGTCGAGACCGGCCAGCGTCTGGGCCGTGGTGCGCAGCTGTCCCATGATCGCCGCCGAGGTCATGGAGTGGCCCATGACATCGCCGACGACCAGTGCGACCCGGCTGCCGGGCAGCGGGATCGCGTCGTACCAGTCACCACCCACCCGGGCCGTCTCGGCGGCCGGCAGATAGCGCGAGGCGAGCCTGACGCCGGTCGGCTGGGGGAGTGAGTCGGGCAGCATGGTGCGCTGCAGCTCGTCGGCGATGTACGCCTCGCGCCCGTACAGCACGGCCTTGTCGATGCCGAGCGCCGTGTGGGTCGCCAGCTGGGCGGCCACCAGGAGGTCATTGGCCTCGAAGGCGGGCCGCTCGGGGCGCCGCAGGAAGACCGCGGCGCCGATCACCCGGCGCCGGCCGCGCAGCGGGGCGAGGATCGCGCGCCGCCCGTCCGGTAGGGCGATGGCGTCGCCGAGGAGCTCGGGCAGCGCCGCCAGCGCCGCGGAGGAGTCGCCGAACACCGGCCGTACGCCCCGCAGCACCTCGGCGAGCGCGCCGCCGCTGCGCACCTCGCACAGCTGCGGCGCGGGCAGTGGTTCGGCCTGGACGTCCAGCTCCGCCGCTCCGTCGTCGGCCAGCCGCAGCCGGTCGGTGCGGCGCAGGCGCAGCATGAACGGTACGGCGGGCCGCTCATCGCCGACCGGCAGCGGATCCCGCAGGTACACGAGGATCGCGTCGGAGAAGGTCGGAACCGATGCCCGGCACAGGCCGAGCACGATCTCGTCGAGATCTATGCCGCGGGCGATGCGTCGGGTGGCCGCGCCCACGAACCGCAGCCGGTCGCCCTCACTCCTCGCCGCGCCCGCGGGATCGGGCGTCGCTGCGGGATCGGAGAGCTCTGCGGCCGGCACGGGTTTCTGCGGGGGGACGGGAACGGGGGAGGCGGCAGGTCCTGGGACCGCTCCCTGGGCCTGGGCGGACATCTCCTCCTGTCGCGGCCGGGTGCGCTCGTGCTGACCGGCGGCCAGAGGCTGCCGGCCTTCGTGCGAGGTGGACTGGTGCTCCGTCACGCGTGGGGTTCCGTCCGTCCAGGGAGCTTGTGCGATGCAATCGCTTTGTGTGGCGATATACCCGCTCTGCGGGCGGCGTCGACAGGACGGCGGGCCGCGAACGTCACAGTCTCACTGCCGGGCACGGCTCCACCCCCCTGTGGTGACATACGGTCAAGTCTTGCTCCACGCCATCGGTTTGCCGGGGGCGCAGCCTTGCGGAGGACGATCCTACGTTTGAACCGTGGGGGCGCATCAAGGGTCTCACGACGCCATGTGCGCCGGAGTGCGGTCCCAGTCATCAGGCAATTTGGGGACAGTCCACCTCGGATCAGGGCGCCAGTCCTCCCAGCCGTCCCGAAACGGTGTTCCCCACGCGGAGATGACCTCGGCCGCCGCGCGCCCCGCCTCCCGTACGCGCCGCACCTGCTCCGTGTTCAGCAGTCCGGCCCGTCGGGCCTCGGTGAACTCGTCCTCGTCCAGCCAGTGCCAGCCGCGGTCGGGGTACACGGAGATGTCCAGGAAGTGGTCCTGTGAATCGACCCCGCCCGACCAGCGGGTCCTGGGTTCCTCAAGATTCACGTACCAGGATTTGAAGCGCCAGTCCTGCTCCCAGAACAGCCACACCGACCAGGGGTCGCCGGGCCGCGCCAGTTTGAGCACGCCCGTGCCGAACCAGCGCGAGGTGACCGTGGTGCGTGGGGCGGTGTACCGGGTCGCGAGCGGTTCCTCGTGCACCGGTGTTCCGTTGGCGAGCACCGGTTTCACACACTGCGTGCCGGGGGCCATCCACACCGCGAGAAGCTCGTCGGTGTCCTGGACGACGGTGACGGGACGGCAGATGTGGATCTGCTCGGTGGCATTGCCGCGGTAGCGCCAGAGGATGTGGTCCCCCGGCGCCCAACGCACCCTGCCTGCCGTATCTCTCATGAGCAGATCTTAGGAGTACGTGTACGGAGCCGCTGCTACCCGGGTCGGCCGGTGATCGCCCCCGCCTCCGTCACATCGGCTTCTCCGCCCGATGTCCCGCCCGCTGTTACGTCCGCTGTTACGGATGCGTCATGCGCAGTACGTCCAACGCCTCGTCCAACTGCTCCACCGTCAGGTCGCCCCGCTCGACGTATCCCGATTCCAGGACGACTTCGCGGATCGTCCTGCGCTCGGCGAGGGACTTCTTGACGACCTTCGCCGCCTCCTCGTACCCGATGTACTTGTTGAGCGGGGTGACGACGGACGGGGACGACTCCGCGTACTCACGGGCCCGTTCGACGTTGGCGGTGATGCCGTCGACCGTGCGGTCCGCGAGCAGCCGGGACGCGTTGGTGAGCAGCCGCACCGACTCCAGGACGTTCTTGGCCATCACCGGGAGCATCACATTGAGCTCGAAGTTGCCCGCGGCGCCGGCTGTCGCGACGGTCACATCATTACCGGTCACCTGGGCCGCGACCATCAGCACGGCCTCCGGAATGACCGGATTGACCTTGCCGGGCATGATCGACGAGCCCGGCTGGAGGTCGGGAAGACTGATCTCGGCCAATCCTGTGCGCGGGCCGCTGGCCATCCAGCGCAGGTCGTTGCAGATCTTGGTGAGGGAGACCGCGACGGTGCGGAGCTGCCCGGACGTCTCGACGAGACCGTCGCGCGCGCCCTGCGCCTCGAAGTGGTCGCGGGCCTCGGTGAGCGGCAGCCCGGTGGCGCGGGCGACCTCGGCGATCACGGCCGCGGAGAAGCCCGGCGGGGTGTTGATGCCGGTGCCGACCGCGGTGCCGCCGAGGGGCAGTTCGGCCAGCCGGGGCAGGGACGCCTCCAGGCGCTCCACGCCGTACCTGATCTGCGCGGCGTAACCGCCGAACTCCTGGCCCAGCGTGACCGGGGTGGCGTCCATCAGGTGTGTACGGCCGGACTTGACGACCTGCGCGAACTCGGCGGACTTGCGCTCCAGCGCCTCCGCGAGATGCCCCAGCGCGGGGATCAGGTCGCCCGTCACGGCGGCGGTCGCCGCGATGTGGATGGAGGACGGGAAGACGTCGTTCGACGACTGCGACGCGTTCACATGGTCGTTGGGGTGGACGGGGCTGCCGAGCCGCTCGGTGGCGAGCGTGGCGACGACCTCGTTCATGTTCATGTTGGAGGACGTGCCGGAGCCGGTCTGGAAGACGTCGACCGGGAAGTGCTCGTCCCAGCGGCCGTCGGCGACCTCGCCCGCGGCGGCGGCGACGGCCGCGGCGATGTCCTTGTCGATCACCCCGAGCTCCGCGTTGACCTGGGCGGCGGCGGCCTTGATCCGGGCCAGTGCCTCGATGTGGGCCCGCTCCAGGCGCTGCCCGGAGATCGGGAAGTTCCGCACGGCGCGCTGGGTCTGGGCCCGCCACTTGGCGTGCGCGGGCACCCGCACCTCGCCCATCGAATCGTGCTCGACGCGGTAGCCGTCGTGATCGTGGTCGTCGGTCGTCATCAGTGGTACCTCCTGCAAAAGTTGAGCACTTGTCTTGTTCTACGTATTCCCAAGTCGCCTACTGACCAGTAAATACCGGGGGTAACAAGAAACCGGGGAGGCGCAATGACGCGCAACAGACACAGAGTTCGCAGCACGTTCGCGGCCGCCGTCGCGCTGACGGCGGCGCTCGGCGGGATGGCGTTCACCACCACCACCCCCGCCACCGCCGCCGAGGCGACGGCCGAGCGTGCCGCGGCATCCGTACCCCTGCCGCCCGAGCTGGAGAAGATCCGCGCGGCCGAGGCCACCAAGCTCTACGGCGACCCGGCCGAGCGCCCGCTCGGCGACCGCAAGTCCGGGCTGATCTCGCTGGGCGACAGCGAGATCTCCGGCGAGGGCGTCGGCACCTACGAGCCGGGCACCAACGGCCCCGACAACTGGTGCCACCGCTCGCCCGACGCCGCCATCCACCGCACCGGCATCGCCGCCGATGTCACCTACAACGTCTCCTGCTCGGGCGCGTACTCCGGAAACATCAAGATCGGCGGCTCCAAGCAGTACACCGACGAGCTCGTCCAGAGCGACAACCTCGCGGTCAAGGCCCGCAACACGAAGATCAAGATGGTGCTGCTCGTCGCGGGGGCCAATGACGACCTCCAGTTCGGGCCCGTCATGACGGACTGCGTCACCCGCTGGCTGCTCATCCAGGGCACCTGCGAGCCCAAGTACCAGCCGGGCTGGCAGGCGCGCGTCGACGCGCTCGTCCCCAAGGTCGAGCAGACCCTGCGCGACCTGCGGACCGTCATGCGCGACGCGGGCTACGCCGACGGCGACTACAAGCTGGTCACGATGGGCTACCCCAGCCCCATCGGCCCCGACTTCAAGGACAACCCGAAGTTCCCCGGCAAGATCATCGGCGGCTGTACGGGGTACGACTCCGACGCCGCGTGGGGACGCGACAGCGCCGTCCCGGCCTTCGAGCGCGGCATGCGCACGGCCGCCGCGAACACCGGCTCCGTCTATCTCGACAACTCGCGCCTCTTCCACGGACATGAGGTGTGCATGGAGGACTCCTGGGCGCGCGGCCTGTACGTCGACATCACCAACCCCTTCCCGCCGGACTCCAACTCGCTCCGCCAGTCCTTCCATCCGAACACGCGAGGCCACGAGGCCTTCGCGTCCTGCCTCACTCAGGTGTACAACTCGGGTCTGCGTGAAGCGGGTTGCGCGGATCCGGCGAGCACGGGAAAGCCTGCCCTGTTCGCGGGCGCCTGGGACGACGCGTACAAGCCACTGAAGAACACCGGCACCGGCAGCTGCGTCGACGTACCCGCTTCGACGACCCGCAACGGCACGGCCGTCGGCGGCTGGGACTGCCACGACGGGCGCAACCAGGGCTGGTGGTACGACAGCGCCCAGAAGTCGCTGCGCACCGAACTGACCCACGACCGCTGCCTGGACGTCCCCGGCGCGACGTATCAGGCGGGGGCCGGGCTGATCCTCTGGAACTGCTCGGGCGCTGCCAACCAGCAGTTCGTGCAGCAGCAGGACACGCTGCGCCCCGCGGCGGCCTCCGGGCTGTGCGTGACCCTCGCGGGTGCGAAGGACCAGCTGAGGCTCCAGCCCTGCACAGGGGCGGCGAACCAGCGCTTCGTCTGAGCGTCCACCGACCCATGGTGACCCTGTGACGGGATCTGCCCCCGCTCGTGTGCCGGGCGGGGGCAGATCCGCTTCGTACGAGTGCCCGGGTCAGGAGGCGCGGACGGTCTTGCGGGCCAGCTCGTACCCGGGGAGCATCCCGGCGCTCTCCTGGTTGTCCAGCCCGCCGAGCTGCACGATGACGACCCCGTCCGGTGCGGCGACGGCGAACGCCTGCTCCTGCTGCGGTTCGTCCCAGAGCGCGCTTTCGGTCGTGTAGCGGACTTCGACGGCTGGAAGAGCGCCCGCCTTGATCTCGCTGTAGGTGATCTTCGAGGCCTTGCGCTCCTCCGCGACGAACGCTTCGAGGGTCTTGCGCGGCGTCGCCCCCGGCTCCCCGGTCCAGACCCGCATGAACCCGACGTACCCCGTGGGCTTCGCGTCGATCTCGCAGACCGTCTTCACGGTGCCCTGCTCGGTCAGGTCGGCCAGCGGGTCGTCGGGGCCGCTCACGGTGATGGCCTTCGGCTTCCAGTCGGGCGCCAGGTCGAAGGACACGGGCATCACGCACGCCGTGCCCGAGCCGCCCAGCGAACGGCCCTTCGGGGCGGCCTTGGCCTCCGACTTCTTCACCCCGGACTTCTTCACCCCGGACTTCTTCGCCGCTGACTTCTTTGCCGCAGGCGTCGCGGTCGCTGCGCCGGCCCCCGACTCCGCCCCCGACGAACAGCCCGCGAGTACGCCGACCGCCAGCGCCGCCGCGACCATGCCCGCTGTCGAATGCCGCCCTGTACCGCGCACGTGGTAGCCCCCGCCTCGATGAGTGCTCGCCCAGGGCCCGATCGGCCCTCGGCGAGTCAAAGAAGTCAGAGCTTACGGACCGGGATGGAGGTGAACGTCGGGGCGGGTGCCCATGGGGTGCAGACGTCGTTGCCCGTGCCCCCCGGCGTCGTTACGCCAGGCCCGGCCCGCGGACCGGAATCGATGTGAACGTGGGGGCCGGGGCCGGTTCCGTGAAGAAGTCGTTGCCCTTGTCGTCCACCACGATGAACGCGGGGAAGTCCTCGACCTCGATCCGCCAGACCGCCTCCATGCCGAGCTCCTCGTACTCGACGACCTCGACCTTCTTGATGCAGTCCAGCGCGAGGCGCGCAGCGGGGCCGCCGATCGAGCCCAGGTAGAAGCCGCCGTGGCTGTCGCACGCGTCCGTGACCTGCTGCGAGCGGTTGCCCTTGGCCAGCATGACCTTCGAGCCGCCCGCCGCCTGGAACTGCTCGACGTAGGAGTCCATACGCCCGGCGGTCGTCGGGCCGAAGGACCCGGAGGCGTACCCCTCGGGCGTCTTGGCCGGTCCCGCGTAGTACACCGGGTGGTCCTTCAGGTACTGCGGCATCTCCTCGCCCGCGTCGAGCCGCTCCTTGATCTTGGCGTGCGCGAGGTCGCGCGCCACGACCAGCGGCCCGGTCAGCGAGAGCCGGGTCTTCACCGGGTACTTGGTGAGCTCGGCGAGGATGTCGTCCATCGGCCGGCGCAGGTCGACGCGTACGACGTCGCCCTCGTCCAGGTGCTCCTCGGTGGTGTCCGGCAGGAAGCGGGCCGGGTCCCTCTCCAACTGCTCCAGGAAAACACCCTCGGCGGTGATCTTCGCGACGGCCTGACGGTCCGCCGAGCAGGACACGGCGATGGCGACGGGCAGCGAGGCGCCGTGCCGCGGCAGGCGCACCACCCGCACGTCGTGGCAGAAGTACTTGCCGCCGAACTGCGCGCCGATGCCGATCTTCTGCGTCAGCTCGAAGACCTTCTCCTCCAGCTCCTTGTCGCGGAAGCCGTGGCCGGTCGGCGAGCCCTCGGCGGGCAGCTCGTCGAGGTAGTGCGCCGATGCGTACTTGGCGGTCTTGAGCGCGAACTCGGCCGACGTACCGCCGACGACGATCGCCAGGTGGTACGGCGGGCACGCGGCCGTGCCCAGCGAGCGGATCTTCTCCTCCAGGAACTTCATCATGGAGGCCTCGTTCAGGACGGCCTTCGTCTCCTGGTAGAGGAACGACTTGTTTGCCGAGCCGCCGCCCTTGGCCATGAAGAGGAACTTGTACGCGCCGCCGTCCGTCGCGTACAGCTCGATCTGGGCCGGCAGGTTCGAGCCGGTGTTCTTCTCGTCCCACATGGTCAGCGGGGCCATCTGGGAGTACCGCAGATTGAGCTTGGTGTACGCGTCGAAGACGCCGTGCGAGAGGGCTTCCTCGTCGCCGCCCTCGGTGAGGACGTTCTGGCCGCGCTTGCCCATGACGATCGCCGTGCCGGTGTCCTGGCACATCGGCAGCACGCCCGCCGCCGCGATGTTCGCGTTCTTCAGCAGGTCGAGCGCGACGAACTTGTCGTTGGAGGAGGCCTGCGGGTCGTCGATGATCCGGCGCAGCTGCGCGAGGTGGGCCGGCCGCAGATAGTGCGAGATGTCGTGCATCGCCTCGGCGGCGAGCGTGCGCAGCGCCTCGGGATCGACCTTGAGGAACGTCCGGCCTTCGGCCTCGAAGGTGGAGACGCCCTCTGCGGTCACCAGCCGGTACGGCGTGGTGTCCTCTCCCAGGGGGAGCAGATCGGAGTATGCAAACTCTGGCATTGCGGCCATTCCTTACTCGGCGACGGCAACTGGCCTCCATTGGCGCAGCGCGTCCACCAGCGTAAGACGCCCCTCGGACAGCGAGCCGGTGAGGTAAGGCTCAGTTGTCCCCGACTGCCGGCCGATACCCCGAAGCAGGGGCTAGTCGCGATCTATCGCGTCTGGGTAGTCTGGGTGGGTGGACCTTGAGAAGCGCCCCCAGCAGCCGGCCGCCCCCGCGATGCCCGCCGAGCCCGCCATCCGCGCGTCCGACGAGGACCGCGACCGGATCGCGGACATCCTGCGCGAGGCGATGGCCGTGGGCAGGCTGACGGCCGACGAGCACGCCGACCGCATCGACGCCGTGTACCGCGCCAAGACCGTCGCCGAGCTCGAACCGCTGGTGCGGGACCTTCCGGTGCCGGACGGCCGCGCCGGGTCCTCATCGGCGCCGTACGCCCCGGACGATTCGCCGGGCCCGGTCACCGCCGAGAACCTGGTCGCGATCTTCAGCAGCTCGACTCGCAAGGGCCGTTGGCGCATCGGCCGCAAGACCAACGCCTTCGCGCTCTTCGGCAGCGTCGAGATCGATCTCACCGAGGCGCTCTTCGGACAGCGGACGACCGTGATCAACGCGACCGCGATTTTCGGCAGCATCGAGGTGCGGGTCCCGGAGAACATCTCGCTGCGCGGCAGCGGCACCGGCATCCTCGGAAACTTCGAGGTCGAAACGCTCGAAGCACACGACCCGCAGGCGCCCGTCGTGACGATCAACGGGTTCTCCGTGCTGGGCAGTATCGAGGCGAAACCCAAGCGCGGTAAGCGCATTGCGGATCTTCACGATCGCATGCGCAAACACTTTGGGGCCTGACGTCCTTCGAAACTCAGTGCATAGGCTCGCGCACAGCGGGTAGGGACTGCTTCATCGTCGCTCGCTCCCGAAGTCGTCGTCAGGAGTAGACCGTGCTGCATCCGCCGCATCAGTCCCTGCAGGTCGCCGCCCTTCCGTCACAGCGTGCGCCGGCGCGGGATCAGGCTGGCCCCTGGCACTCGGAGGCGGTGTGCCGCCGGGACGAAGCCGGGCTGTTCTTCGCCCCCTCCAAGGAGCCGACAGCCGCGAGGCTGGCGCGGGAGGAAGCTGCGAAGAGGGTCTGCGCACGATGCCCGGTGATGGTCGAGTGCCGGGAGCACGCACTGCTCCAGCCCGAGCCGTACGGCGTGTGGGGTGGATTGACCGCGGCCGAGCGCAGGGTGGTGCTGGCCCGGCGCAGGCGGCGCGAAATAGAGCTCAGCAACCTCGGCGGCACGGCCCCGGCCGAAGAGCGGATCGCCGCCGCGGGCTGATCAGGCCTGCTGTTTCCGGATCGCTGTTCAGGCCGTTGTTCCGGCCTGCGTTCACGCCTGCGTTCACGCCTGCTGTTCCAGGCTCGTGCCCGGCTTTGTGCCGCGTACATGTCCGTGTCGCGCCCAGTCTCGTATCGCGTACGAGAAAGGGGCGCCCCCGCTGCACAACGGGGCCGCCCCTTTCTCGTACGCCGTACTGGTACCGCTCGCTCCGCTTGGCCGCTACTTCCCGCGGTCGAAGTCGATGGCGCTGTAGGCGCGCAGCTTCGACAGCCGGTGCGTGGAGTCGATCTGGCGGATCGTGCCCGACTTGGAGCGCATCACCAGGGACTGGGTGGTGGCGGTCTCGGCGCGGTAGCGGACGCCGCGCAGCAGCTCGCCGTCCGTGATGCCGGTGGCGACGAAGAACACGTTATCGCCGCTGACCAGGTCGTTCGTGTGCAGCACACGGTCGAGGTCGTGCCCCGCGTCGAGCGCACGCTGGCGCTCCGCCGCGTCCTTGGGCCACAGCTTGCCCTGGATCGTGCCACCGAGGCACTTGATCGCGCAGGCCGAGATGATGCCCTCCGGTGTGCCGCCGATGCCCATCAGCAGGTCGACACCGGTGCCTTCGCGCACCGCCATGACAGAGCCCGCGACATCGCCGTCGGAGATGAACTTGATGCGGGCGCCCGTCTCGCGGATCTCCTTGACGATGCCCTCGTGACGGGGGCGGTCGAGGATCATCACGGTGACGTCTTCGGGGGTGGAGTGCTTGGCCTTGGCCACCCGGCGGATGTTGACCGAGACCGGGGCGTTGATGTCGACGAAGTCGGCTGCCTCGGGCCCGGTGACGAGCTTGTCCATGTAGAAGACCGCGGACGGGTCGAACATGGTGCCGCGGTCGGCGGCGGCGAGTACGGCGATGGCGTTCGGCATGCCCTTGGCGTTCAGCGTCGTACCGTCGATCGGGTCGACGGCGATGTCGACCTCCGCGCCGGTGCCGTCGCCGACCCGCTCTCCGTTGAAGAGCATCGGGGCTTCGTCCTTCTCGCCTTCACCGATGACGACGATGCCGTTCATCGAGACGGTCGAGACAAGGGTCCGCATGGCCTTCACCGCAGCGCCGTCCGCGCCGATCTTGTCACCGCGGCCGACCCACCGCCCGGCGGCCATGGCAGCGGCCTCGGTGACCCGGACGAGCTCCAGGGCCAGGTTGCGGTCGGGAGCCTCGGGCGAGACTTCGAGCTGAGACGGAAGATGGTGCTCGGTCATCGGAGCGCACCTTTCTGTACGGCGACGGCCGGAAAAGAGGGTGCTACGACTCTATCGGTACGTCGATAAAATGAGCAGAGCGGGTCACGTATGAGCGCCGTACTGTGATCCGCGCTGTGATCCGGGACCCCTGGAGCAGGCGTCCGCCCGGCATGGGGGACGATGGAGGGGTGGCAGGTACGAAGGGCAAGCAGACGGTCCGGGACATGGTGCTTTCGATGGCGGTGATCGGAGCCGTCGTCGCGAGTATCTACGTCTTCATCCCGCACGACGAGAAGAAGGACCCGACCCGCACGGTCGACTACCGGGTCGAACTCATCACGGCGAGGCGCGCCGCACGGTACCCCGTGGCGGCCCCGGTGGGCCTGCCCGAGACCTGGCGGCCGACGTCCGTGTCGTACCGGGGGCAGGACGAGGACGCCTGGCACCTGGGCTTCCTGGACCCGGACGACGAGTACGTCGCGGTCGAGCAGTCGAGCGGTCCCGTTGAGCGCTTCGTGCGGACGGTCAGCCAGCAGGCGACGAAGACGGACCGGACCCAGCAGGTCGGCTCGGAGAGCTGGCAGCGTTGGGAGGGCCCGAAGTACGACGCGCTGGTGCGCGCCGAAAAGGGCGTGACGACGGTGGTCACGGGCACCGCCCCGCACGAGCAGCTGGTGAAGATGGCTGCCGCGCTGGAGGAGAAGAAGTCCTGACCCGACGTCCATACGACGATGCCGCCGCACCTTTCGGGTGCGGCGGCATCGTCGTGCGTGCAAGGCCCTGACGTACAGGGCTCTGACGCACGGGGTTCGTACGTACGGGGCTCAGACGGTCGTGATGACCTCGTCGTAGGCCAGACGCGGGGAGCGCGGGAACCAGGCGTCCTCGCCCGGCTTGCCGATGCTGACGACCATCAGCGGGGTGTGGTCGTCGTCCAAGAACTCCTTCTGGACGCCGGCGAAATCGAAGCCGGTCATCGGGCCGGCGGACAGGCCGGCGGCGCGGACGCCGACGATGAAGTACGCGGCCTGCAGGGCGGCGTTGAGGCCTGCGGCCTGCTCGCGGGCCGGGCGCTCGGTGAAGAACACGTCCTTGGCCTGCGGGAAGTGCGGGAACAGCGCCGGGAGCTCCTGGTGGAACTCGTTGTCCGCGGCGAGGATCGCGACCAGCGGGGCGGTGGCGGTCTTGGGCCGGTTGCCCTCGGCCATGTGCGAGACCAGGCGCTCACGCGCTTCGGCCGAGCGGACCAGGACGACGCGCAGCGGCGACTGGTTGAACGCGGTCGGCCCGTACTTGACCAGGTCGTAGATCGCCTGGACCTGCTCCTCGGTCACCGGCTCGTCGGCGAACGTGTTGGCGGTGCGGGCCTCACGGAAAAGGAGGTCCTGGGCGGCGGGGTCAAGAACGAGAGACATGCGACTTACCTTCCGGACGTGCAAGGGGTTCAAGCGATGCACTCACGGTAGGACGTTTTAGATTAAGTTTCAACTAAAATTGGATCTTCGTGATCTGATTCACACGCCTAACGACCTCACCCGCGATTGACAGTGGGAGAAGGAGCGACGTCTGGGGCCTTCGAATCCAAGGCGGAGGAGGGAGTGATGCCGGAGCCATCGCGACTGACGACAACGCCGGAGGCGGAGGTCCCAGGCGCCGCGACGCCGCTGCCAATCGTGGGTGAGGTCGTAAGGACTTTCCGGGCGGATCGGGCCTCTTTGCTGCCCCCCAGCTGTCCGGTCGTCCGGTCGCCCCGCTGCCCGGGTGTCCCGCTCAGGCCTTCGACGGCTCCGCCGGGTCCGCCAGTGCCGCGTCCAGGCGAGCGCGGGCACCCTCCAGCCAGTGGCGGCAGACCTTCGCCAGCTCCTCGCCCCGCTCCCACAGGGCCAGCGAGTCCTCCAGCGTCGTGCCGCCCGCCTCCAGGCGGCGTACGACATCGATCAGCTCGTCCCTGGCCTGCTCATAGCCCAGTGCCGCGGTCGCCGTCGCCGCTGCCTCGTCCGTCTTCGCCATGTCATCCACCCTACGCATCGGCTGTCCCTCCCCAGGAGGGCTCGCTCGTCCGTCCCATGCCCGCCGCGCGACCCGGGAGCCCCGCGCGCGGCTCTCACCCGGTGGCTGTGTCCGCCACCCGCACCATGAACTCGCCCTCCGCGACCCGGGCCCGCAGCTCCTGCTCCGGGGCCATGTCGTCCGCCGAGCGCACCACCGCTCCGTCCGCCGTCTGCAGTACGGCGTACCCGCGCTCCAGCGTCGCGGCCGGCGACAGCGCCACCACCCGCGCCCGGGTGTGCGAAAGCTCGGAGTCGGCGCGGTCCAGGAGATGCCCGAGCGTGCGGCGGCTGCGTGCGAGCAACGCCTCGATCTCGTCCTCGCGCTCCTCCACCATCCGCTGCGGGCGCTCCATCACCGGCCTGGCCAGCGCGTGCGCCAGGCCCCGCTCCTCGCGGTCGATCAGCCCCTGCACGGTCCGCAGGGCCCGGTCCCGCAGCTGCTGGACGCGGTCCAGCTCCTCCCCGACGTCCGGCACGACCTTCTTCGCCGCGTCCGTCGGTGTCGACGCCCGCAGGTCAGCCACCAGGTCGAGCAGCGGCGAGTCCGGCTCGTGCCCGATCGCGGACACCACCGGCGTACGACATCCGGCCACGGTCCGTACGAGCTGCTCGTCGGAGAACGGCAGCAGGTCCTCGACGCTGCCGCCGCCCCGCGCCACGATGATCACGTCGACGTCCGCCAGCTCGTCCAGCTCCTTGACCGCCTGAACGACCTGGGCCACCGCGTGCACCCCCTGCACCGCCACATTGCGCACCTCGAAGCGCACGGCCGGCCAGCGGCGGCGCGCGTTCTCCAGGACGTCCCGCTCGGCCGCCGACGCGCGTCCGGTCACCAGACCGATGCGCTGCGGAAGGAAGGGCAGTGGTCGCTTGCGGTCCAGGGCGAACAGCCCCTCGCCGGCGAGGGACTTCTTCAGCTGCTCCAGCCGGGCGAGCAGCTCGCCGATGCCCACCGGCTTTATTTCGGTGGCCCGCAGCGAGAGCTGACCGCGCGGCGCGTACCACTCGGGCTTGGCGTGCACGATGACACGCGCGCCCTCCGACACGACATCCGCGATCGCGTCGAAGACCTGGCGATAGCACGTCACGGCCACCGAGATGTCGTGGGAAGGGTCCCGCAGGGTCAGAAAGACGACCCCGGCGCCGGGCCTGCGCGACAGCTGCGTGATCTGCCCCTCGACCCACACGGCTCCGAGCCGGTCGATCCACCCGCCGATGAGGCGCGAGACCTCACCGACGGGCAGCGGCGCTTCCGCAGACGTATTGAGAGCCATGTACGCAGGCTAGCTGCCGGTACTGACACCGAGGCCTTCGCTGCGCCCGTCCTTGCCGCCGTCTCCGCGACCGGCCCGGCGACCGCGCTGGACGGCGAGCACCACAAGCCCCGCCAGCAGCCATGCCGCGCCGACCAGTTGCGCCGTACGCGACGCCTCCACGATCACCGCGATCGCCACCACCGCGCCCAGCACCGGCAGTAGCACATGCCGCCACCACACCGGCGGCCCGTCCAGCTTGCGCACCGCGAACCAGCTCACCACCGACGCGTGCAGCAGTACGAACGCCGTCAGCGCCCCGATGTCGACCACCGACACCAGGTGGTCCATGCCGTCGTCGCGCCGGGCAGCCCACACCGCGGCGACCAGCGTCACCACGGCCGCGAGCAGCAGCGCGAGGCGCGGTACGCGCGACTTCGCGTCGATCTTCGCCAGCATGCTCGGCAGCCGCCGCTCCCGCGCCATCGCGAACAGCAGCCGCCCGGCCGCCGCCTGTCCGGCCAGCGCCGCGAAGGCCGCACCGATCGCCTTGCTGACCGCCACCAGGTCGTGCAGCCAGCTCCCGGCCGCCGAGTCCACCGTGTCGTAGAACGCCGTGCCCTGGAGCCCGGGATCGGCGGCCAGCTCGGCCGCCGTCATCGGCGCCAGGAGCGAGGCCAGATACGTCTGCGCCACGAACAGCACACCCGCGAGCACCAAACAGAACAGCACCGCCCGCGCCACCCGCTCCGAGCCGCCCGTCACTTCCTCCGCGAACGACGCGATCGCGTCGAAGCCGAGGTACGAAAGCACCGCCACCGACACCGCCCCGAGGACCGCCGCCATCGAGAAGGACCCCATCGAGCCGTCGCCGGTCAGCGGCGAGAGCCAGCCGCGCCGCGCGCCGTCCTGAACGAGCACCACGACCGCGGCGACCACAAAGATCACCAGCACGACGATCTCCAGCGCCAGCACCGCGAAGCCGACCCGGGCCGCGGCCCGTACACCCCACATGTTCAGCGCGGTCGTCACCAGGACCGCGATCGCCGTCCACACCCACTGCGAAACGGACGGCACGAGCGCGTGCATCGCGATTCCGGAGAAGAGATACGCGACGGCGGGGATCAGCAGATAGTCGAGCATCGCCATCCAGCCCGCGATGAAACCGGGCCCCTCTCCGAGAGCTTTCCGGGCGTACGCGAAGACCGAACCCGCCTGGGGGACCACCCGGACCATCTGCGCGTAACTGAACGCGGTGAAAGCCATCGCGACCGTGGCGACCAGATAGACCAGGGCCACCGCACCGTGCGACTTCGCGTCGAGGGTCCCGAATACTCCGACGGGGGCCATCGGAGCGATGAAGAGCAGCCCGTAGACGACGAGATCACGAAAGCCCAGACTGCGTCGCAGTCCCGTCGTCCCCGCCGCCTCACCTTGGGATGTGGACATCGAGCCTCCGTACATAGGGACGTGCATGGGGACGTGCATGGGAGACGTGCATAGGGACGTGCATAGGGACGTGTATGGGGACGTGCATGGGACGTGCATGGGGCCGGACCGTGGAGCCGGCTCACCATCTTGAGCACAGAGGCGATCTTTGGCTTGGCAGGCACGGCCTTACGATGGGAAACATGACTGCTACTGCCGCCCGAGCCCGTCGTGTCCTGCTCGCCGCTCCCCGTGGCTATTGCGCGGGCGTGGACCGCGCCGTGATCGCCGTGGAGAAAGCTCTGGAGCAGTACGGAGCCCCGATTTATGTGCGTCACGAGATCGTTCACAACAAGTACGTCGTGCAGACCCTGGAGCGGAAGGGCGCGATCTTCGTCGAGCGGACGGACGAGGTCCCCGAGGGATCGATCGTGATGTTCTCCGCGCACGGCGTCGCGCCGACCGTCCACGCGGAGGCCGCCGAGCGCAAGCTCGCGACCATCGACGCGACCTGCCCGCTGGTCACCAAGGTCCACAAGGAAGCCGTCCGCTTCGCCCAGGAGGACTACGACATCCTCCTCATCGGCCACGAGGGCCACGAGGAAGTCATCGGCACCTCGGGTGAGGCCCCGGACCACATCACGCTGGTCGACGGCCCCGACGACGTCGCCAACATCACCGTCCGCGACGAGTCGAAGGTTGTCTGGCTCTCCCAGACCACGCTCTCCGTGGACGAGACGATGGAGACGGTCGACGCGATCAAGAGTAAGTTCCCGAACCTGCTCTCACCGCCGAGCGACGACATCTGCTACGCCACCCAGAACCGCCAGATCGCGGTGAAGAAGCTGAGCGAGGACGCCGAGTTGGTCATCGTCGTCGGCTCCAAGAACTCATCGAACTCCATCCGCATGGTCGAGGTCGCCCTCGATGCGGGCGCCGCCGCCGCGCACCTGGTCGACTTCGCCGACGAGATCGACGAGGCCTGGCTGGAGGGTGTCACCACGGTCGGCCTCACCTCCGGCGCCTCGGTGCCCGACGTACTGGTCGACGGTGTGCTGGAGTGGCTGGCCGAGCGCGGCTACGGCGACGTGGAGACGGTCAAGACCGCCGACGAGTCGATCACCTTCTCGCTCCCCAAGGAGCTCCGCCGCGACCTGCGCGCGGAGGCGGCGGGCCTTTCGGAGAAGTAGTCGTTGGTGACCGCGGACTCCACCGGGATGTGGCTGTCCGTCGCGTCACTGTCGGCGCCACACCGTAACGTTGGCTTCATGAACGTCTTCGGTGTGGACATCGGCGGTTCGGGCATCAAGGGTGCTCCCGTGGACCTGGAGCGGGGCGACCTGGCCGAACCGCGGCACAAAGTGCTGACCCCGCACCCGGCCACGCCCGACGGCGTGGCGGACTGCGTGAGAGAGGTCGTCGATCACTTCGCCTGGTCGGGCCCCGTCGGCGTCACCTTCCCCGGCGTGGTCACCGACGGCGTCACCCGGACCGCGGCCAACGTCGACAAGGGCTGGGTGGACCTGGACGCGGGCGCGCTCCTCGGTGAGCGCATCGGCTTGCCCGTCACAGTCCTCAACGACGCGGACGCCGCCGGGGTCGCGGAGATGACCTTCGGCGCGGGCAAGGACCGCAAGGGCACGGTCTTCCTGCTCACGTTCGGCACCGGCATCGGCAGCGCGCTCTTCCGCGACGGCGTCCTGGTGCCCAACACGGAGCTGGGACATCTGGAGCTGCACGGGCACGACGCGGAGAAGCACGCGTCGACGAAGGCCAAGGAGGACGAGGACCTGAGCTGGCAGCACTGGGCGCACCGGGTGCAAAAGTACCTGGCGCACGTCGAGATGCTGTTCTCGCCGGAGCTGTTCATCATCGGCGGCGGAGTCAGCCGCAAGGCCGACCGGTTCGTCCCGCTGATCGAGGACATCCGCGCCGAGATCGTCCCCGCGCAGCTGCAGAACAACGCGGGGATCGTGGGCGCGGCGATGGCGGCGCCGAAGACGGGGACGCCGGGCTGGAGCCGGTAGTCCTGCCCAGAGCCGGTAGTCCTGCATGGAGTTGGGATTCCGGCCTTGAGCCGGGCGCTCCGGCTTGGAGCGGGTTCTCCGGCCTGGAGTCGGGATTCCAGGAACGGGCACTCAGCCCTACAGGGCGTCCTGCTTGCCGGGTCGGCGGCCACGGGTGGCGCCCGCCGCCAGTGCCTGTCGGCGCCGCCCCATCAGCCGCACTTTGCGTACGGTTGCGATGAGCCCGGCGACGAGGGTGCCGCCGTACAGCCAGCCCGCGTGCACGGCGAGCGCGGTGACGACGGCCATGATGCGGCTGCCGAGCCCGCTCGCGCCGCCCGCGATCGGCACCATCCCGACGGCGAAGGCGATCGGCACCACGATCGGCGCGCTCACCAGGTCGGCGGGCCGCACCCACAGCGCGGTCAGGGCGCTGACCGGCAGGAACAGCAGCCCGTACACGAGCGGCGAGCCGTCGAGCAGCAGCCAGTCCAGGCCGCCGAGCACCAGCATCGTCGTCGCGGCGAACAGCCCGCTGCCGAGCCCGGTCAGTCGCGGATTCGGCAGCCGCCGCAGCGCGAGGACCACGGGCGGGACGGCCCGGCCCGGCCGGGATGCCGCCCGGTAGACACGTGCGGAACCGGAGGCGGCCGAGGCCTCGGCGGGACCGACCGACGGGAGCAGGGGCGTCTGCGGCCGCTGCTGGTGACGAGGGGTACGTGTCCTGGGTTGCTCCACGTGGACAACGTAGGTCGCAAGGCGGCAGGAATCAGGCGCAGGACACGCCCTTTGGGTGACCTTGGCTCTGAGTTCGACGCCGGGCCGCGTGCCCGGCCGGCCTCATCGGGGCTCCCGGCGCGGGCCCGTCGGGCCCGCCCGTAAACTGGGGGATCGGTCCGCCCGGGTCCGCACGGACCCGGCGGCGGACCGGCACCGCACAAGCCGCACCCCACTCCTCGCTCCTCATCCTCACTTCAGGAAGTCGCCAACGTGTCGCTCACGATCGGAATCGTCGGTCTGCCGAATGTCGGCAAGTCGACCCTGTTCAACGCCCTGACCAAGAACGACGTGCTGGCGGCCAACTACCCGTTCGCCACGATCGAGCCGAACGTCGGCGTCGTCGGTGTCCCCGACCCGCGGCTGGCCGTGCTCGCGAAGATCTTCGGCTCGCAGAAGATCCTCCCGGCGACCGTCGACTTCGTCGACATCGCGGGCATCGTGCGCGGCGCGTCGGAGGGTGAGGGCCTGGGCAACAAGTTCCTGGCGACCATCCGTGAGTCCGACGCGATCTGCCAGGTCATTCGTGCCTTCAAGGACGAGAACGTCGTACACGTCGACGGCAAGGTCTCGCCCAAGGACGACATCGAGACGATCAACACCGAGCTGATCCTCGCCGACCTCCAGTCCGTCGAGAAGGCTGTCCCGCGCCTGACGAAGGAGTCGCGCCTCCAGAAGGAGAAGATCGCGGTCCTCGCCGCGGTCGACGAGGCGCAGAAGATCCTGGAGACGGGCACCACGCTCTTCGCGGCGGGCATCACGGCCGACACGGAGAAGGGCCGCCTCCTCCACGAGCTGCACCTGCTCACGACGAAGCCGTTCCTCTACGCGTTCAACGTCGACGAGGACGAGCTGGTCGACGAGGACTTCAAGAACGAGCAGCGCGCGCTCGTCGCCCCGGCCGAGGCGATCTTCCTCAACGCGAAGATCGAGTCCGAGCTCATCGAGCTCGACGACGAGGAGGCCCTCGAACTCCTTCAGTCGATGGGGCAGGAAGAGCCCGGCCTGGCCACCCTCGGCCGCGTCGGCTTCGACATCCTGGGCCTCCAGACCTACCTGACGGCAGGCCCCAAGGAGACCCGCGCCTGGACCATCAAGAAGGGTGCCACGGCCCCCGAGGCGGCCGGTGTGATCCACACCGACTTCCAGAAGGGCTTCATCAAGGCCGAGGTCATCTCCTTCGCCGACCTGGTCGAGACCGGCTCGGTCGCCGAGGCCCGCGCGAAGGGCAAGGCCCGCATGGAGGGCAAGGAGTACGTCATGCAGGACGGCGACGTGGTGGAGTTCCGCTTCAACGTGTGAGCGTTTATTCACTCCAAGTTTGAATCTCCGTCAAGTTCGCAGGCGGCAAGGGGTCGACTTCTTCGGGAGTCGGCTCCTTGCCGGTTCCCGTGCTGGATGAGCGCCGGATTTCCTGACGTGCCGTCACCTGGGCGTTGAAAACGTCGCAGGACTCTAGTCGACCATCGGTTCGAGCATCGGCTGGAAGGAGGAGTCCTCCTCGTCGGGGGTATGCGGGAGGAAGCCGTCGGGGCGGTGCGGGCGGCGGTGGCGAGGAGGCGGCGCAGAACCTCCTGTTCGTTGGCTGGGGGGGGCGAGGAGGCGATCGCGCACCGCGGGGTGGTCCGGGTTGACGTCGAGGTAGTCGGCGCTGAGGGCCGGGGGGCGGAAGCCGGTCAGGGCGTCGTGCCAGTACGGGAGGACGATAGTGAGGGTCATGGCCTCGGCGAGCAGGGAGGCCCGGCCCTCGGAGTCGGCGTAGAGGACGGGACGAGGTCCGCCGGGGACGACCGGGCCGCAGAGGTAGTGGGTGCCGCCCGCGTTGCAGCCGGCGACGGGCTCCACCCGGAGGCCGTTGGGCAGGGCGATCGGTTCGATCGGGTCGGTGCGGGCGAGGTCGAACTCTCCGTCGCAGGCCAGGTAGGAAGCGGCCTCGGGATGCGCGGCGATCCTGCGGAGCAGTGCGTCGTCCGAGAGGGCTGCGGGGTTGAGGGCTGCGGTGATCGCAGGGGTGAGGGGATGTCCGGCGAGGACGTGGCGGACGGCGTCGAGGGGGACGGGGCGCTCGTAGTAGTCCTCGAAGTGGGCCTGGACGGTTTCGGGGGAGCGGTCGGCGAGGAGGCGGAAGAGGAAGCCGGAGCCGTCCGGGTCCTCGCTGCCGGGCGGGAAGGCGATGGCCGAGCCGGTGCGCCAGGCCGTGTCGCCGGTCTCCCGCCACAGGCAGGCGGTGACGCGAGGGGCGTCGATGTCCTCGTCGTGGAAGGCGGGTTCGTCCAGGAGCGGGCTCAGCGCGGCGGGCACTTCGTCGACGACGCCGGGCCATACCTGCTCGTCGTCCGTGCCGTACGGGCTCATCTCCGACTCGTGGCCGAAGCCGCGTATGAGCATGCCGGCCGGGGTGAAGAGAACGGAGAAGTCGTCCCCCGAGCCGTTGTCCATCAAGGCTGCCTCCTCACCGGGGCCCCAGGCGGTGTCGAAGCCGTAGCAGCAGAACTGCGGATCGCCGCCGATCGCGGCATCCAGAACGGCCAACGCGCGCAGGTGGGAGCGGAGCTCAGCGGGGTCGGGGAGGTGGGCGACGCTCTTGTGCACAGTGCTCATGGCGTCACGGAAGCAGCCACCACTGACAACCTGGCACGGTCGACCCGGCCAGTGGCGCGCCACCTCCAGCGCATTCCGACCGGCCGGGTGTTCCCGGTGCGGGATCAGGTGTCGTAGACCGTTGAGCGGTGCCCGACATGCACGACCCACACCACCAGCTCTCCGTTGTCGATGGTGTAGATGACGCGGCAGTCACCCACGCGTAGGCGCCGGCGGTCGGGCTGAGAGACGAGTGCGGTGGTGTTGAAGCCGAGTGGGTCGTTTTCCAGCTCGGTCAGCTTTGCCAGAATACGGAGTGCCACATCGCGGGGAATCTTTCGCAGCTCCGCTTGGGCCTCAGGTTGAAAGGCGGTGCGGTACTCACTCACTGCGCGCCAGGGTCTCCCTCATGATGTCCTCAAGGGGAATGCCGACCGCGGGGTTCGCCATTCTCTCGTCGATGATCTGATTGATCTCGCGCTCTTCCCATTCCTGGTACTTCCGCAGGGTCTCGATGGACACCACTGCGGCGACTTCCTTGCCTCGACGCGTGATCACCGTGGGCACGTCGTCGCGATCAGCACGCTCCACGACCTCGGCCAGGTGTGCGCGCACGTCGCGGATGGACTCTATGGGCAGTGGGTGCGTCATGCTCTCAAGTGTACCAAGTGTCTCATGTGTACACAATGCGACGAGGGGTTTTGCTGTCGCGGTCGGTGATGGGTGTGCTGGATGGACTCCGGCTGTGCTGGATCAGTGCTGGATGCGGCCGCACGGAAACCCGTTTTCGCAGGTCGGAGCGGTGCCCTGAATGTGCCGCTTCGACGTGCGAGCGGATGGAACAACACCACGTTGGCAGCCTGGCACATGCGCAGCTCAGAGGGGTCGGCTCTTCCGGGAGCCGGCCCCTTGCTGTTTCCCGTGCTGGGATGGTGCTGATTTTCCGAGAGGTCGTCACCTATTTGGTACCGCTCGAGCCCACTGTGAGTGGTGCGTTATTCGGTACCGCTTGATGTGGGGGGTCAGCCCATGTCCATAATTGCGAGCGAAGCCCGCAAGGCTCTCTTTCCGCTGATCAAGAAGGTCAACGACGATCACGAGACCATCGAGATTGTCTCCAAGCACGGCAATGCCGTGCTCGTCTCGGCCGAGAACTACGCGGCGCTGCGCGAGGGCTCGTACCTGCTGCGCTCGCCTGCGAACGCACGACGACTCCTCAAGGCGTACGAGAACGCCCTGGGCGACATCAACGTGTCGGAGCGCGAGCTGATCGATCCGGATGCTGTGGATCCTGCTGCGGGTGCCGTGTGAGGCTTGTCTTCGAGGATCAGGGCTCGGAGGACTACACGTCCTGGCTCAAGAACGACCGCAAGACGCTCGTGCGGATCAACAAGCTCATCGAGGACGTCAAGCGTGACCCCGTCACGGGGATCGGCAAGCCCGAGCCGCTGAAGTACCACTTGCCCGGGGCGTGGTCGAGGCGGATCGACGACGAGCACCGCCCTGTCTATCTGGTCACGGACAAGGAGGTCGTCATCCTCGCAGCCCGCTGTCATTACTGACCGCCGGGCTGTCCGTGTTGGGGTGCTGCTCTCGTGCCGGAATGATGCTGGGGAGCGATCGAAGCGGAAGTTCGGAAGCGGCTGCTCACCAGCTGGTCTCGGCCGCAAAGTACTTCGCGGCCCTCCGCGGGATCTCCCGCTCGAGCTCGAGTTCCTTCACCCGTGCCCGCAGCTGCCGCTTCTCCTTCTCCATCACGCCGGCCTCGCCGACGCCGGGCCGGGCAGCCTGTTCTGGAGCGGGAGCTGAGGTGCCCCCTCAACACCCGATGCCCACGCGTCGCCGGCCGTCATCGCGGCCCTGCGCCAGGACGGGTGCACCTTCACCGACCTACGGCCGCTGCTCACCGGGGGGAGTGGTCAGGGCCTCCGGGGAGATGGGACCGTCCAGCAGGGTCCGCAGGTCTGTGATCCGGTAACCCCGTGACCGGATCGCGTCGATGATCTGAGGCAGGGCCTGGGCGTCGAGTACCGGGCCCTGCCCGTCGAGCGAACCGATATGCATCTGGATGATCTCGCCCGGGGTGAGTGCGTCGAGGGCCTTCTTGACGGCCTTCTGCACGGTCATCCCGGCCGCGGTGCCCTTGTAGCCGGTGGTGTCGGTGGTCCACTCGATGTCGGCGTACCCCAGGGCGTTGACCTCGGCGATCTGCCGCGCGGTGGTGGCGCCGTACGGGAAGCGGAAGAAAGGCAGCGGCGCGGACCCGCCGGCCTGCCGGATGGCCCGGTCGGCCAGGGTGACCTCCTCGGCCCGTTCCTCTCGGGTGAGTTCGCCGAACGGCGCGTGCGTGTGGGAGTGGTTGCCGATCCCGTGCCCGGCCGCCGCGATCGTGCGGACCGCTTCCGGGTGGCGTTCGGCGAAGTGACCGGTCAGGAAGAAGGTGGCCGGGGCCTTCTGCTCCCGCAGCACCTTCAGGACGGTGGCGAGGCCCTCTACGTCCCAGGCGGCGTTGAAGGTCAGCGCCACGACCTTCGCCTGCCCCGGCAGCGCGCGGATCGCGGACCCGTACAGCTTCTCCACCGGAGCCGGAGCGGCTGTGGCAGCGTGCGCGGGTCGCGGGTCCCCGGTCGCGGGTGCGGCGGCCGCGGTGAGCAGAGCGGCCCCGGTGGCCAGGGCGGACAGCAGCGTGGCGACGCGCACGGAAGGGATCATGGCCCGAGAACCTAGCCCGGTCCCGGCGTGCCGAGCCCGGTGACGCGCGGAGGGAAGCGGATGCTGCCGGGATGAACTCCGACAGCAGCGCCCTGCCCCGGCTCCTGCCCCGCCGACGGCTCCTGCTGCTGGCGGCTGCCACGGGAGCGGCGACACTGCTCACCGGGCCCTCGGCTGCTGCCGCGCCGGGACGGGAACCGGTGCCGGTGGAGGAGCGGCTTGTCAACGCCCCGCCGAGGACGATTGCCCTGACCTTCGACGACGGTCCCAGCCCGCTCTACACCCCCCAGCTCCTGGCCGTCCTCGCCCGCCACGGCATCACCGCGACCTTCTTCGTCCTCGGGGCCAATGCCGCCCGCTACCCCGGCGTCATACGGCTGATCGCCGCGCACGGGCACGTGGTGGGCAACCACACCTGGGACCACCCCCGCCTGGATCGGCTGCCCGGCTCGCAGGTCCGTGAGCAGATCCTCCGTACGCAGGAAGTCGTCACCCGTACGACGGGCCGGCCGCCCACCCTGTTCCGCGCGCCCGGCGGCCACTTCGCCCCCGCCGCCTTGGCCGTCTGCGCCGAACGGGGGCTGCGGGCGGTCGGCTGGTCCGTGGACACCGTGGACTGGACCAACCCGGGCGCAGGCCGGATCGCCGCCACGGTCCTGGAGCAGGCCGCCACCGGAGCGATCGTCCTCCAGCACGACGGCTTCCTCAGCTACGGGCCGGTCCCGGCACACCAGGGTCGGGCCGATCGGACCCAGACGGTCCAGGCCGCCGACCGCTTCCTGCCGCAGCTCCTCGCCGCCGGCTACCGCTTCGCCACGCCCTGAGGGCTGCCGCTCCCCGGGCCGCGGACGGCCGCCGTCTACGGTGCGGGATGCGTAGGGTGATGCGGTGGCCGGCGGCCGGCCTGAGTGTGGCGCTGCCGTCGGGCGCGGCGGGTCCGAGCGCAGCTGCCCGCCCGGAACCGGACTGCGCATGCCCGCGCTGTGTTGCGCCGGCCTTCGATGACGGGCCGTCGGCGGCGACGGCCGCGCTGCTGCACGATCTCAAGGCGGCCCCGTCGCCCGTTGCTCGGCCGAGGCGCGCCAGGTTTCTTGTACTGATCACGCGTCACCAGGACCAGGCGCGCAGCCCGCTCCTTGAGCTCCCTCGGATATTGCTTCGCCGTAACGGACTCGATCCTTCCGAAACGTCGAGCCTCCATCACACCCGGAACGGTTCAACCGGTCGCGTCAGGACCGGGCCGCGGATCCGCTCTGCGAACCCGCGGCCGCAATCGTGTGGCTGCGGACGCCCTGCTCAGCCGGCCACTGCCTTCTGCGGCATCCGGGCCGCCAGCTTGCCGCGGTAGTGGTCGATGACGACCGCGATCATGATGACCGCGCCGGTGATCATCTGCCGCTGGAAGTCGGAAACTCCGAGCAGCAGAAGCCCGTTGGTGAGGACGCCGAGCAGACAGGCGCCGAGCAGGGTGCCGATCATCGAGCCCTTCCCGCCGGAGAGCGAGGCGCCGCCGATGACCACGGCCGCGATGGCGGACAGCTCATAGCCGCTGCCGAGGATCGGGCTGGCGATGTTCAGGCGGGCCATGTAGGTGACGGCGGCGATGCCGACCGCGAACCCGGCGATCACGAACACCGCGACCTTGACGATGCCCGTACGGTGCCCGGAGAGCCGTACCGCCTCCTCGTTGGAACCGATCGCGAAGACGAGTCGGCCGAAGACCGTACGGGTGAGCACCAAGTGGCCCACGACCACCATGATCAGGGCGATCCAGAAGAGCGAGGGGATGCCCAGGAGGGTGGAGGTGCCGAAGCGGCTGAAGCCGGGCGGGAAGTCGTACAGCGTCTGGGCGTTGGTGTATTCCAGGGCCGCGCCGCGCGCCACGTTCAGCATGCCGAGGGTGATGATGAAGGACGGCACCCGCCACTTCTCCGACACGAAGCCGTTGACGAAGCCGCAGGCCATACCGACCAGAGTGGCGACGACGACCGCGACCAGCACCGCGACGGGGGTGGAGAGATTGGTGGTGGTGAGGATCTCGCCGGAGACGACCGCCGAGAGCGCCATCACCGAGCCGACGGAGAGGTCGATGCCGCCGACCAGAATGACGAAGGTCATGCCCACCGCGAGCATCGTGTTGAGGGTGATCTCGGTCGCGATGTTGGTGAGGTTGTCGGAGGTCGCGAACTTGGGCGCGGCCAGCGTGAAGATCAGCACGAGGGCCAGCAGCGCGATGCCGATGCCCGCCTCGCCCATCACCTGCCGGGTGAGCGAGCGTGCGGTGCGGCGTGGTGCGGAGATTTCGGCGGCGGGACTCTTGGCCGCAATGGGCGTGGTCATGAGGTGGTCTCACCGTTCTTCGTGACGGGTGCGTCGGTGACGTACCCCGAGTAGGCCAGGGCGAGGATCCGCGAGCTGTCGAAGCCGTCCCGGGCCACTTCTCCGGCTATCCGGCCGCGCGAGAAGACCAGGATCCGGTCGCAGATGCCCATGAGCTCGGGCAGGTCGGAGGAGACGACGAGGAGTGCCTTGCCGTCGCCGGCGAGGTCGGTCAGCTGCTGGTGGATCTCGTAGCGGGCGCCGACATCGATGCCCCGGGTGGGTTCGTCGACGACCAGAACGTCGGTCCCCGCGAGCAGCCAGCGACCGAGCACGACCTTCTGCTGGTTTCCGCCGGAGAGGGTACGGACCGCCGTACGGATACCGGGAGTTCGTACTCCGAGGCCCTTCACCGCCTCGTGGGCGTGCCGGTCCTCCTCGGCGCGCCTGAGCAGTCCGCCGCGCGAGATCTTGCGAGTGGCGGCGAGGGTGATGTTCGCGGCCACGGGCATGTCGAGGACGAGCCCCTGCCCCTTGCGGTCCTCGGTGAGCAGGCTGATGCCGTGGCGCACCGCGTCCCTGGGGGTGCGGATACGGACCGGCTTCCCCTTGACGTACACCTGCCCGCCGTCGTGGTGGTCCGCGCCGAACAGCGCGCGGACGGTCTCGGTGCGACCGGAGCCGACCAGTCCCGCGACGCCGACGACCTCACCCCCGTGCAGCGTGAAGGAGACCGGGCTGCCCCCACGCGGGTGGAGCTGCCGCGCGCGGATGAGTTCGGGTCCGATGGGCCGCTCGACGTGCGGCGGGTACTCCTGGGAGAGGTCCCGGCCGACCATCAGGCGGATCACCTCGGCGGTGTCGGTGTCGGCGAGGTCCTTGGTGACGACATGGCCGCCGTTGCGGAAGACGGTCATGCGGTCGCCGATCTCGAACACCTCCGCCAGGTGGTGCGAGATGTAGAGAATGGCGGTACCGCGCGCGGTGAGCCGGCGCATCACCTCGAAGAGCCGCTCGGTCTCCCGGGCGGTGAGGGTCGCGGTCGGCTCGTCCATCACCAGGACCCGGCAGTCCTGCCACAGCGTCCTGGCGATCTCCAGGAGTTGCATCTGGGCGATTCCGAGCCCCTCGACCTTGGTGCCGGGGTGGACCTCAAGGCCGACCTCGGCGAGCAGTTCGGCCGCTCGCCGGTTGAGGGTGCGGCGGTCGACCAGGCCGAAGCGGCGCGGGAGGTGCTGGAAGAAGAGGTTCTCGGCGACGGTCAGATTGGGCAGCAGGTTGAGTTCCTGGTGGACGACCTGGACACCGGCGCGCATCGCGGCGGAAGCGTCTCTGGGTGCGTACACCTGGCCTCCGAGCGTCATCTCCCCCGCGTCGGGCGGCTGGATGCCGGCCAGGATGCGTACGAGCGTGGACTTGCCGGCGCCGTTCTCGCCGAGCAGTGCGTGCACTTCGCCCGGGCGCAGCTGGAGCTGTACGTCGTCCAGTGCCTTGACGCCGGGGAAGGCCTTGCTGATCCCGGCGGCCTTCAGGACATACTCGTCCGCTGCGGGGCGCGTGGTGTTCAGGTCATCCATCGTCATCAGCCCGCGTCTGCCGCGGTGACGACCTTGACGTCGGTCTTCACCCAGGTCTCGGACTTCTCCCCCTTGACCGCCTTCAGCGCCACGTCGATGCCGTCGGCGGCCTGCTTGGCGGCGAACTGGTCGACAGTCGCGACGACACTGCCGTCCTTCAGGTACGGCTTGACGGCCTCGATGTTGTCGAAGGACGCGATCGACACCTTGCCCTTCTTGCCGGCGGCGCTGATGGCCTTGACGGCGCCCAGGGTCATCGAGTCGTTGGAGGACATGACGCCCTGGATGTCGGGGTGCGCGGTGAGCATGTTGGACAGAACGGTGTATGCCTCGTCGGTCTCCCAGTGCGCGGTCCTGGACTCCAGCACCTTGAGCCCGCCGTCGGCAGCGGCCTTCTGGAAGCCCTCCTTGCGCTGGGTGGCGTTGGCCGCGCCCGGGTTGCCCTCCAGGATGACGACCTTGCCGCCCTTGCCGAGCTTCTTGGCGAGGACTTCGCCGGAGAGCCGGGAGCCCTGGGCGTTGTCGGGGCCCACGAAGGGCACTTCCAGGCCGGCCGACTTCAGCGCGCCGTCGTCCAGCTTGACGTCGATGTTGACGAGCTTTATGCCCGCCTTGGCGGCCCGGCCGAGCGGGGCGACCAGCGCCCGGGAGTCGGCGGGAGCCAGGACGATGGCGTCGGCCTGCTCGGTGATGCAGCGGTTGATGGCGGCGACCTGGCCGTCGATGTCGGTCTCGTTCTGGATGCCGCTGGACTTCAGCTCCAGGGTGCCGAGCTTCTTGGCGTGCTCCTCGGCGCCCTTCTGCATGGTCTGGAAGAACTCGTTGCCGAGCGACTTCATCACCAGGCAGACGGTGGGCTTGCCGCCCTCGGACTTGGCCGTGCTGCCGCCGTCGGAGCCGCCCTCCTGGCCGCAGCCGGTGAGGGCGGTGGCGAGGAGGAGGGAGGCGGTGGTCGCGGTGGCGAGGGAAAGCTTGCGGTTCATCGTTGAACTGCCTTCCATGAGTGTGGGTTGGGAACGTGCGCGAGGGGCGGGCCGGGGGCCCGGCGTTCGGCGGGCGCGGCTCTCGGGTGTGCGAGGGCCGCGGGACTGCGGCGCGGGTGTGCGGGACCGCGGGTCAGAAGGGGACGCCGGCGCGCAGTACGACGTTGGCGTACGGGGTGATCTCACCGGTCCGCACGATTGCCCGGGCCCGCCGGGTCAGCTTCTTGAGCCGTGTGTGCGGGACCCGCTCCAGGGTGGTGTCCGCGAACTGGTGGTCGAAGACTGCGAGCAGGCCGGGGTCCGCGGCCTCGTGGGCCACGGTGGCCTGTTCCACCACGAGTTCGTCGAGGACGGCTTCCAGTACGAGCGGGAACGCCGGTTCACCGCGCCGCCAGACCAGGTCGACTACCTCCACGCCGGGCGGCACCGGCAGCCCGGGGTCCGCGACGACGAGCAGGTCGCCGTGGCCGAGGGAGGTGATGATCTCCAGCAGCCGGGGGTGCCAGAGGCCGTCGTTACGCATGGTGCACCTCGTTCGTCTCGGACGCTTGCGGGGGTACGCCGGCCGCGCGGGGCCCCTCGCTCCCGTCGCCCAGCAGTGCGTCCACCTCCGCCGTGGTCGGCAGGGAGCTCTGCGCGCCGGGTCGGGTGGTGGCCAGCGCCCCGGCCGCGCAGGCCCGGCGCACCGCCTCCGGCAGCGGCGTACCGGAGCCGAGGGAGAGGGCGAGTTGGGCGCAGAAGGCGTCGCCCGCGCCGACCGCGTCAACGGCTCGCACGCTGAACCCGCTCTCCGCGCAAGCTCCTGGAGGACCGGCGGCGACCGCGCCCTCCGCCCCGAGCGTGATGACGACGGTGTCCGGCCCCAGCGCGCGCAGCGCCTCGGCGTGCTCCGCCCAGTCGGCGCGCGCGTGCGGGAGCAGTCCCGCCGCCTCGGTCTCGTTGACCACCAGCACGTCGACCGCGCCAAGGAGTTCGCCCAGCGCCTCGTGCGGGGAGACGGGCAGCGGCGCCGCGTTCAGGACGGTGAGCGCACCGGCCGCGCGCGCCGCACGGGCGGCGGCGAGCACGGTGGGCAATGGCACTTCGAGCTGGAGGAGGAGGGTGTCCCCGTGGTGGGCGACGGTGCCGCCGGTGAGGGTGTCGAGGGCAGGCACGTCCAGGTGCCGGTTGGCCCCCGGGGAGAGGGTGATGGTGTTCTCGCCGCCCTGCTGGACGACGATGAGCGCCAGTCCGCTCGCCACACCGGGCAGCTGGGCCACTCCCCCGTCGTCGACGCCTTCCACCGCGAGCCGTTCGCGCAGTTCGCTGCCGAGGGTGTCGTCGCCGAGCAGGCCGACCATCCGCACCTCGGCGCCGAGCCGGGCGGCGGCGACGGCCTGGTTGGCGCCCTTGCCGCCCGCGCCGCGCACGACGTCGGACCCGGAGACGGTCTCGCCGGGCTGCGGCAGTCTGGGCACGGTGACCGACAGGTCCATGTTGAGGCTGCCGACCACGACCAGCCGCTCACTGCTCACTGGGTATCACCGTTCTCTCCACGAGGTGCTGCACGAGGGTCTGTGTGTTCGCCGCCCGCCGGGTCGGGGCAGCCGCAGGAACCCCGGGCCAGCAGGGTCACCGGCAGGATGTCCCGGGTCGGGGGCAGGTCGGGCTCGGTCATCCGGTCGAGCAGCCGCCTTACCGCCGTGCGTCCGAGGTCGTCGTAGGGCTGGCGCATGGTGGACAGCGCCGGACACGTGTAAGCACCGGCCGCGATGCCGTCGAAGGACACCAGCGCGAGGTCGTCCGGCACCCGGATGCCGAGCTCGGTGGCCGCCCGCAGGACTCCGGCCGCCTGCTCGTCGGAGGTGACGAACAGGGCGTCGACCGAGCGGTCCCGGGAGAGCAGCGCGAGCCCGGACCGGTAGCCGTCGAGCCGTCCGAAGGAGCCGTGCAGCAGGGGTGCGGCGTCGGGGCATGCCTCCCAGCCGGTGCGTCCGCCCGACCCGCTGCCGGCCCGCAGCCCCGCCTGCTCCAGCGCGGTGCGCCAGCCGACGACGCGGTCGACGGTGGGGTGGATGCCGAGCGGGCCCGCGATGCAGCCGACCCGGCGGCGGCCGTGCGCGAGGAGGTGTTCGGTGGCGGTGCGGGCACCGCGCGCGTTGTCGACCAGAACGTAGCTGGTGGCCACCCCGTCGAGTTCGCGGTCGAAGACCAGGCTGGGGACGCCCGAGCGGGCGAGTTCGGCCCGCCAGGGCAGGTCGCTCCGGGAGGGGATCAGGACCAGACCGTCGACCTGGCGGTCCACGAAGGTGCGGATGTAGCCGGCCTCGCGGTCCGGGTCGTCGACGCTGTTGCCGACGAGCAGGGTGTAGCCGGCGGCCCAGGCGTGGTCCTCCAGCGACCGGGCCAGTTCGGCGAAGAAGGGGTTCGCCGCGTCCGGCACCACGAGTCCCAGCGTCATCGTCTGACTCATCCGCAGTGAGCGGGCGACAGCGTTGGGCCGGTAGCCGAGCTGCTGCACCGCGGCCAGGACGCGCTCGCGGGTGGCCGGGGCGACGGAGCGCGGGCCGTTGTTGAGCACGTAGCTGACGACCGAGGGTGAGGTACCCGCGAGCTGCGCCACGTCCTGCCGTGTAGCCATGCCGACCCCCGGAGCTTCCGTATGCACACGCTTTCCGCAGTACGGAATCCCCGCCTGCCGCAACACGAGTTGGCAACTCGTGTTGCGGCAGGATTATGAGAAGCAACCCGCGCAACCGCAAGAGGTGCGCGCCTGGTGATGTTCGCTCGTTCGCCCAGGGGCTCGCGGCGGTTACTCGCTGCGCAGGAGCCCGGTGTAGAGGTTCCAGAACCGCTTGGCGTCCACGTCGAGGACGATCCCGGCCTTGCGGGTGCCCTTCGGGTTGTTCGGCGCGTCGAACTCGTCGAGGTTGTAGCCGAGGGAACGCCCGTAGTTGTCACCGAAGGTGGCGTCCACGTCGACGTAGCGCACGTCGGTCCGCCTGGCGACAGTCGGGTCGAGGAAGACCGCAGCGGTGATCGCGTCCCAGAGGAAGTGGGTGGCCTTGGGGTTCTTCGCGAACTCGGGGCCCTGCAGATCCTTGAAGATCTTCTTGATCGGGGTCTGCTTCCCGGCGACGATCCGGTCGTACTCCTTCTTGCCGTAGACCACGTGCTGGGCGGCGTCGTCCGGCACGATCGTCTGCTTTCGGAAGGGGGTTCGCACCGCGATGCGCGCCGACTCCGGGTCGAACCACCAGTTGAACTCGGCGGCCGGGGTGATGTTCCCCGGTTTGTCGAAGGCGCCGCCCATGTAGATCACTTCCTTGATCAGCGGCACGATCTCGGGGTGGGTACGCACGGCGAGTGCGAGGTTGGTGGCCGGGCCGTCGGCGAAGACGGTCACCTGGTTCGGGTAGCGCTTGACCTGCTCGACGATGAAGTCGGCCGCGGTGGTGTCCTTCTTGGGCCTGGTCCTCGAGTAGCCGCCGTACGGGGGCTTGGCGAGCTTGTCGTACGACGGCGGGCGCGGCGAGTCGAAGGCTCCGGCCCACGGCGCCTTGCCGTACAGCGCACCCTCGGCGGCGAGCCGCTCCTGCCGGCCGGGCATCAGTGGCTCGCCCGCGCCCACGACGACGGGGATGTCGGTGTGGCCGATCAGCTCCAACTGGCGCAGGGCGTACGCGGTGCCCTCCTCGACCCAGGTGTTGCCGCTGACGACCGTGACGCCGAGGAAGTCCACGTTCTTGGCCTTGGCCAGCATGAACATGGTGACCGCGTCGTCGTTCAGCTCACCCATGTCGGCGTCCAGGATGACCTTGCGGCCGTCCTTGCCATGCGGGGCCCCGGGCGCCTGGACCGGGGCCTGGGCAGCGGCCCTCGCGAGGGCGGGCTCGGCGGCGGGGGCGGAGGCCGCGACCGAGAGGACAAGCAGGGCGGCGGCGAGCAGCGGGCCGTATGTTCTCTTGCGCACGGAGTCCTCCGATGGGGACGGAACGGGCGGAAAGCGGATCGCGCGATTATGGGAAGCAATTCGGTCAACGGCAAGACACGCACAGATCGCCGGCCGGCAGGTGCTCACCTCGGGGTGGGGACGAACCCGAGCCCGCACGGGCCGAACTCAGCGCTCAATGACAGCGCCGGACCGCGCGGCCGCGTAGAGATCAAGGCGTACGCCTTGGCTTCAAGGAGTCGTGGCAACACCGCTTCTCCGTAACGGAGAAGATGACCGTTCAGGGCTTCGGCGGGTGTGCGTCAGGCGAGTGTCTTGCGGGGGCGTCCATTGAGGGTGGCGGCCACGGCGTTCACCTTGGGGCTGGCGTGGCAGTTCGCACGGTGAGCCAGTACATCCAGCAGCTCTGTGCCCTGGAAGATCCGCAGGCAACCACCCCGGTGCCGTGGAGCAACGGTCCAACGGAAGGCACCGTGGACCGCGTCAAGATGCTGAAACGCCAGATGTACGGCCGCGCGAAGCTGGACATCCTCCGCCGCCGAGTCCTGTACGCCACGTGCCCCCACCGTCAGTCACCGGTTCACGCTTGACGTGCCAGAGCCGGGCCGGTCACCGTCACCGTCCTGGTGGGGGCCGCCGAGCCAGGTGTCGGGCGCAGAGAGTAGATGTCAGTGGCTGCGCACAGTTGCTGTCAGCGATGCGGTGGCGGTGCTCTCCATTTCGGCGGGGCACCGCGTGAGGCGGGCGTGGACGGTTTTCCCCTGCCCGGGGCCCGGGACGGTGGTCACGTCGCTGGTGAGGTGGCGGATCATGTGCCAGCCGAAGCCCCCGGCGCCGCCGTTCAGGTCCGGGGTCCGTTCACGCGGGGCTGAGGAGCTGGGGTCGCTGACAGCCACGTGCACCGCTTCAGTGGTGGCGCCGAGCTGGAGGGTGTAACGGCCGCCACCGTGGCGCAGTGCGTTGGTGGCGAGTTCGGACACCACCAGGGCGAGAGTCTCCGCCGTTTCGGCTTCCAGGGCCGGGTCAAGACTGCGCGCGAAGGCGCGGGCGACATCGCGGGCGCGAGGCACGCCGGCCGGGCTGTCGTCCTCGATGACGAGCGCCGCGGGCGCTGCCGTGCTGGTCGTCGTCGTGCTGTTCATGCGCGATCACCCCACCTGTGTCGGTTGTACCGCTGAGGGGTGCTTGTGCCCGGCCCATCGGTCCTCACACTCGCGGTGGAGCAGTTTCCCTCACATGGGTACGGCAGGAAGCCCTGCCTTCCACCTCGAAGAAAACCTGTCCTGGTCAGAGTAGACATCTGGCTAGCGGTGTGAGTAGTGTTTCCCTCGTAGCCAGGACAGCAAAGAGGGCACGGCAGACATGAACTGCCGTGCGTGCAGGAGTCAGAGCAGGATGCGGAACGGCGGTGGAGTGGCGGAGCCGGAAACGGTGGGTTCCCTCACTGGCTGCCGGGCCGAGCGGCCCCAGGGGCCGCAAGTATTGCCGCAGGATTCGCAGTAACGACCGATATGCCGAACGAGGTAAGGAGCAGACGCCATCAGGATTGCCCGGGCGAGAAGAAGCGCCGCTCGGGTACCGCAGGCCCCAGAACGGAAGGTGGTCCCCGGTCACGCATACGCGATCCCCGCACCTCCGCCCTCCCAGGCGGATACGCGGAACAAGAAGGCCGGCGCAGTCAGCCGGTAGATGGTGTTGAAAGCTCGGGGCCCGGGTGCCGTACGGCACCCGGGCCCCTCGACGCGTCCCGAAAGAAGAGGTGCTATGCCCCCTCGAAGTACCCGCCCCGCCGACACTCTTGACGATGACGACTACCCCGCCTACACCATGGGCCGGGCCGCCGAAATGCTCGGAACCACCCCCGCCTTCCTCCGCACCCTCGGCGAGATGCGCCTGATCACCCCACTGCGCTCCGAAGGCGGCCACCGCCGGTACTCCCGCTACCAGCCACGCATCGCGGGCCGCGCCCGCGAACTCGTCGACCAGGGCACCAAGATCGAAAACGCTTGCCGCATCGTCATCCTTGAAGACCAGCTCGAAGAAGCCCAGCGCGTCAACGCCGAGTACCGCCGTGCGGCCGAATCGGCGAATTCATAGGCCGCGGGCGACCTCCGCGTCGACCGGCACCGCCCCGCGGCGGGGCGGCTCAGCCGCCCACCACCTCCGGCGCCGCCAGTCCCGTCTTCGCCCCCGCGCCGCACAGCGGGACCACCGCGCTGCGGCCCTCCAGTGGGTGCGCGCTCACCGCCGCCCAGCACGCGACCCCCGTCGACTCGACGAAGAGGCCGCGGGACGCCAGGTCGAGCTGGGCCGCGCGGAGCTGGTCCTCGGTCACCGTCAGGAACGTGCCGCCGGAGTCCCGCACCGCGCGCAGGATCTGCCGGGCGCGCGGCGGCTGCGGGATCGCGATGCCCTCGGCGAGGGTGGGGCGGGCGCTCTCCGCGCCGATGAGGTCGTCGGCCCCCGCGTGGAACGCCGCAGCCAGCGGTGACACCGCCTCGGCCTGTACGGCGATCAGTTCGGGGCGCCGGTCGATGAGTCCGTGGGCGTGCAGTTCGGCGATGGCGAGGGACGCGCCGAGCAGCAACGTCCCGTTGCCGACCGGGACGACGATCGCGTCCGGGAGCCGGCCGCCGAGTTCCTCCCAGATCTCGTAGACATAGGTCTTCGTGCCGTGCAGGAAGTACGGGTTGTGAACATGGCTCGCGTAGAACGTGCCGGGGGTGTCCGCCGCCTCGCGGGCCGCCCGCGCGGCGGCCTGGCGGTCGCCGGGGACGAGCTCGATGTGCGCGCCGTGCGCCCCGATCTGCTCGATCTTCTTGGGCGAGGTGGCCTCGGGGGCGTAGACCGTGCAGGGCAGTCCGGCGCGCGTGCTGTACGCCGCGACCGCCGTGCCCGCGTTGCCGCTGCTGTCGGCGATCACCCGGGCCACCCTGTCGGGCCCCAGGCGCCGGGCGAGCTCGACGAGGAGCACCGCGCCGCGGTCCTTGAAGGAGAGCGTCGGCATCAGGAAGTCGAGTTTGGCCGATACCGCGTCGGTGAGGGGCACGAGCGGGGTCCGGCCCTCGCCCAGCGTGACGGTGGGCGCGCCGCCGGGCAACGGGAGCGCTTCTTCGTAACGCCACAGTGAATTCACTCTCCCGGCAAGGGACTTGAGGTCCACGGGGGCGGCCGTGAATTCGAGGTCCCAGGGTCCGCCGCAGGCCGGGCACCGCCAGGCGAGGGAATCGATGGACGCCCGGGCGCCGTCCGTGGGGCAGCGGTAGGTCGTGGTGGGTGTCGTGGTCGTCATGCCGGAAGCGTATGCATGACACAACCTGACGGATCGTCATGACAGACGGTGATGACGGCAGTGTGGCGAGCGGATTGCGGGCGCGTCGGTACTCTTGTGGGTTTTCTGTGGATGCGCAAATCTATCGCTGGCAGCAGGGCACGGAACCCGCCGCGGACATCGAAGCGGTGGGTTGTCATGCCCATGCCGTACCACCCCCCACCAGCGCACCGCTATGAGGAGGACCCCTCACATGTCCGTGATGCGTATTTCCAGGCGAAGACTCGCCGCAGCAAGTGCCACCGCCGTCGCAGCCCTCGCGCTCGGCGCGGTCACCGCTCTCCCGGCCACCGCCGCCGAGGGGCAGATTCTGAACGCAGGAGCCCCCGGAACGATCGCGGGCAGCTACATCGTCACCCTTGACGAAGCGGCCGCCGACGCGGGCTCCGCGGAGGGCAAGGCGCTCGCCAAGGCGTACGGCGCCAAGATCAAGCAGACGTACAGCGCGGCCCTGAACGGCTACGCCGTCGAGCTGTCCGCTGCGCAGGCCAAGAAGTTCGCGGCGGACCCGGCCGTCGACTCGGTCGTGCAGAACCGGACCTTCACGGCCTCCGCGACCCAGCCGAACCCGCCCTCCTGGGGACTGGACCGCATCGACCAGCGGGCCCTCCCGCTGAACCAGAGCTACACCTACCCCGACAAGGCGGGCGAGGGCGTCACGGCGTACGTCATCGACACCGGTGTGCGCATCACCCACAGCGACTTCGGCGGCCGGGCCTCCTACGGCTACGACGCCATCGACAACGACAACACCGCGCAGGACGGCCACGGCCACGGCACACACGTCGCGGGCACGGTCGGCGGTGGCGCGTACGGCGTCGCCAAGAAGGCCAAGATCGTCGGCGTCCGCGTGCTCAACAACCAGGGCTCCGGCACCACGGCGCAGGTCGTCGCCGGCATCGACTGGGTGACCCGCAACGCGGTCAAGCCCGCGGTCGCCAACATGAGCCTCGGCGGCGGCGCCGACCCGGCGCTGGACACCGCCGTACGCAACTCCATAGCCTCCGGCGTCACTTACGCGGTGGCCGCGGGCAACGAGTCGACCAACGCCAACACCAAGTCTCCCGCCCGGGTGACCGAGGCGATCACGGTCGGCGCCACCACCAACACGGACGCCAGGGCGAGCTACTCGAACTACGGTGACGTGCTGGACCTGTTCGCGCCCGGCTCGGGCATCACGTCGTCCTGGAACACCAGCGACACCGCGACGAACAGCATCTCCGGCACCTCGATGGCGTCTCCGCACGCAGCGGGCGCCGCGGCGCTGTACCTGGCCGGCAACCCCACCGCCACGCCGGCGCAGGTGTCGGCCGCGCTGGTCGCCGCCGCCACGCCCAATGTGGTGGGCAGTCCGGGCACCGGCTCGCCCAACCGTCTGCTGTACGTCGGTACCGGTGACACCCCGCCGCCCGGCAAGCGGTTCGAGAACCTGACCGACTTCACCATCAACGACAACGCGACCGTCGAGTCCCCGGTCACCGTCAGCGGCGTCGCCGGGAACGCTCCGGCGAGCCTGAGCGTGCCGGTCGACATCAAGCACACGTACGTCGGTGACCTCAAGGTCGACCTGATCGCCCCCGACGGCACCGCCTACACCCTCAAGGGCTACGGCACCGGAGGCAGCAGCGACAACCTGAACACCACGTACACCGTGAACGCCTCCTCGGAGGTGGCCAACGGCATCTGGAAGCTGCGGGTGAGCGACAACGCGGCGCAGGACGTCGGGAAGATCGACTCCTGGGCGCTGCAGTTCTGATCGGTCCTGATCAGTTCTGGCCAGTGCTGAGCCGCTGGTGAGTGCTTCGTGAGTACGTGAGGGAGGGGGCGACCGCCATCGGCGGTCGCCCCCTCTTCGCGTAACATGCGCGCGGCAGTCGCCCGCCCCCGACGAGGAGCTCCGTACCTGTGGACATACCGCCGCCCATGCCCGGTCAGCCTTCCCAGGGGCCGGGGTGGCCGCCCCCGCAGCAGCCGCCCCCGCAGCAGGGCCCGCCGGCGCAGTACCCGCAGCAGCAGTTCTCGCAGCCGCAGTTTCCGCAGGGCCCCTTCCCGCCGCCGCAGCAGCAATACCCACCGATCCAGGGCGCCAACGGCCTGTCCATCGCGTCGCTCATCACCGGCATCGTGTGCTGCGTCCCACCGCTCGGCCTGGTCCTGGGCGTTCTCGCCCTCGGCCAGATCAAGCGGAAGGGCGGGACGGGCAAGGCCATGGCGATCACCGGAATCGCACTCTCCTCGATCAGCACCGCGCTCGTCCTGATCACCCTCGTCACCGGTGCCCTGGGCAACGGCTGGGGCAGCTTCAAGGACGGCATGGAAGAGGCGGCCCGGTCGAGCAGCATCCTCAAGCTCGGCAAGGGCGAGTGCTTCGACTCGCCGAAGGGGTCGCTGGAGGGCGTGACGACCGACGTCGAGGTCGTGCCGTGCGCGGAGGGCCACCAGGGCGAGGTGTACGCGACCTTCGACATCGACAGGTCCGGCGCCTTCCCCGGCGACGACGTGGTGACCGACATCGCCGACGAGCGCTGCACGGACCTCCAGGCGGCGTACACCGGGCCGGGCTGGGCGGCGCCCGACGGGGTGGACATGTACTACTACCTGCCCGAGGAGCGGGGCTGGGGACTGGGTGACCGAGGTGTCGTCTGTGTCTTCGGTACGGCCGGTGAGCCGATCGAGGGGTCGCTGCGCGGATCCTCGGACGGGCCCGCGGAGGCTCCGACCGACGCCCCCACGGGCGCTCCCACGGACGGGGGTTCGAGCAGCGGCGTCGGGTCCGCGGTCTCCTGGTCCACGCGGGGGCCGCACGGACCCCCATACCTGCGCCAAAGCCCTGCGTAAAGGCAGGTCATCACTTCGAGTGAAACGTTGGCCTTCACTTGCGGTCAACAACCCACGGTTGCCAGGCTGTTGCTGTGTGTCAACCTGATGGGAGTGGCCAGTGACATTCGGTGAGCAGCCGGCCTATCTGCGCGTCGCGGGCGATCTACGACAGAAGATCGTCGACGGTTCCCTGCCACCGCACACCCGACTTCCCTCGCAGGCGCGCATCCGCGAGGAGTACGGGGTCTCCGACACCGTCGCGCTGGAGGCCCGCAAGGTCCTGATGGCGGAGGGTCTTGTCGAGGGCCGCTCGGGGTCCGGTACGTATGTGCGCGAACAGCCCGTCCCGCGCCGCGTGTCGCGCTCCGGCCATCGCACCAAGGGTCCTTCGACGCCGTTCCGGCAGGAGCAGTCGGAGAGCGGTGCGCGTGGCACCTGGGAGTCGAGCAGCGAGCAGGAAATGGCGCCGCAGCCCATCGCGGAGCGGCTCGGTGTCGAGGAGGGCGATCGGGTGATGCGGACCCGGTACGTCTTCAGGGACGCGGGGGAGTCGATGATGCTCTCGACCTCCTGGGAGCCGCTTGCCATCACGGGGCGCACCCCGGTGATGCTCCCCGAGGAAGGTCCGCTGGGCGGCTGCGGCGTCGTGGAGCGGATGGCGGCGATCGGCATCGTCGTGGACAACGTGGTGGAGGAGGTCGGCGCGCGGCCGGGTCTCGCGGAGGAACTGCTGCAGCTCGGCGGGGTGCCGGGGCATGCGGTGCTGGTCATCGAGCGGACGTACTACGCGTCGGGCCGGGCGGTCGAGACGGCCGACGTGGTGGTCCCCGCGGACCGCTACCGGGTCGCGTACCACTTGCCGGTGAAGTGACCGCTGGAGTGATGAGTGGCGGGTGGAGTGGCCGGTGGCCGGTCGCGTGCCAGTTGCCGCTGGAGTGGTCGGCCGAGTGACCCCACCGGATCGCGTATACCGGACGGCCGAGTGACCGGTACGCGGACGCGTCGTCCAGCCGCCCAGCCATCCATCCGCCCATCCCTCCGCCCGCCGTGATCGCGAATTAACACGCGGACCGTTCCCGTAACAACCGGGCAATCGACGGCCGCGGCGCATTGTCATGTCCGGCTCCTAGGTTCCCGTTCGTACCCGCACTCCGGACCGACGAACGGGAAACCGCCGATGACGGACACCGCCACGCCTGTGACCAGTGCGCCCGAGGGGCGGCCCGCCAAGCGGAGTTACGCCAAGCTCGCGGCCGACGAGAGCCGCGAGGACTACTCCCTGCGGTACGCGCCGCACTCGTTCCGCCGCTGGTCGCCGTCGATGGTCGCGGGCACCGCACTCGGCGGGATCGCCTATCTCGCGGACTTCGCGATCGGTGCGTCGATCGTCTTCACCTACGGTTTCACCAGCGGGCTCGCCTCGATCCTGTGCGCCGCCGCGATCATCTTCCTCACCGGCATACCGATCGCCCGCGCCTGCGCCAAGTACGGCCTGGACATGGACCTGATCACGCGCGGCGCCGGCTTCGGGTACTTCGGCTCGACCCTCACCTCGCTCATCTACGCGTCCTTCACCTTCATCTTCTTCGCGCTCGAAGGCTCGATCATGGCGCAGGCCATGCATCAGGCGATCGGACTCCCGGTGGAGTTCGGGTACTTGATCACCACGCTGATCGTCATCCCCATCGTCTTCCGCGGTATGGGCGCGCTCGCGAAGGTGCAGGCCTGGACGCAGCCCATCTGGCTGATCGGCCTGGTGCTGCCGTTCGTCGTGCTCGCCTTCGAGGCGCCGGACGCCTGGGGCCAGTTCACGTCCTTCGGCGGCACGGAAGGGGCGGGTCCTGGCTTCTCCTGGCTGGCCTTCGGGCTCGGGACCGGCGTCGCGCTCTCCCTCATCGCCCAGATCGGCGAGCAGGCCGACTATCTGCGCTTCATGCCTGCCAAGACCGAGCACAACAAGCACCGTTGGAACATCGCCGTACTTGCCGCCGGGCCCGGCTGGGTGATCATCGGCGCGGCCAAGCAGCTCGGCGGCGCCTTCCTGGCCTTCGTCGCGCTGGAGGCCGTGGGCAAGACGCGCGCCTTGGAGCCGATCGCGCCACAGATCGAGGCGCTCAAGCCCTGGCTCGGCTCGGTCGCGCTGCCCGCCGCCGCGCTCTTCGTGATCGTCTCGCAGATCAAGATCAATGTGACCAACGCGTACAGCGGCTCGCTGTCCTGGTCCAACTTCTTCTCGCGCCTCACGCACAAGCACCCCGGCCGGGTCTGGTACATCTTCCTCAACCTCGCCATCGCGCTGACGCTGATGGAGATGAACATGTTCGCGGCCCTCAACAAGCTGCTGGGCTTCTACTCGAACGTGGGCATCGCGTGGATCACGGCGGTCGCCGCCGACCTGGTGATCAACAAGCGGATCGGGCTGAGCCCGCCGTACATCGAGTTCAAGCGGGCCTACCTGTACGCGGTCAACCCGGCCGGGTTCGGCGCGATGGTCGTCGCGTCGACCGTCTCGATCCTCGCCTTCTTCGGACTGTTCGGCGAGTACGCCCAGGCCTTCTCCACCTTCATCGCGGCGGGCCTCGCGCTTGTCCTGTGCCCGCTGATCGCCTGGCTGACCAAGGGCAAGTACTACCTGGCCCGCCCGAACCCGGTGAACGGTCCGCACGTCCTGGTGGACGACATCACCGCCACCCACAGCTGCGCCGTCTGCGACACGGCGTACGAACTGCCGGACATCGCGGACTGCCCCGTCCAGGCGGGCCCGATCTGCTCACTGTGCTGCTCGCTCGACGCGGAGTGCGGGGACGCGTGCCGCAAGGGGGATGCCGCGTCCGGGCCGGTGCTGCTGGGGCTGCCGACGCCGCGCCGGAGCTGAACTCGCCACCGAAGCCGGGGAGGTCCTGGCGCGGCCGGGGGAAACGAGGGGGGCGTGCTCCGCGGAGCACGCCCC
>NZ_JASITA010000053.1 GCF_030063415.1 Streptomyces sp. H27-C3
ATACATCCGCACCGCACGCTCACGCAACTCCAGCGAGTACTTTCTGGGGGCAGCCATGGCCGATGTTCCTCTCATGAGAACCATCTGACCCTCTGTCACCATCTTCCGCATCTCGGGGGAACCTCAGTGACGCACGGGCCGATCCGGTTGTTCTCGACCAGGATGCGATCCGAACGGTCCACTCCAACCGAGTTGCCGTGGCAGCCCCAGTTGGAGTTCGCCGACCCGAGATAGACACCCTCGCCGTACTGCGGCTTGACCAGTCCGGTGTGCTCGACAACGGAGTTACGGATCACCCCGTCGGCGGAGGAGCGGCGGAAGTGCACCCCTTCCTCCTCCACGTGATGCACGTAGAGCCCGTCCAGGCGGACATGGTGCGAGTTGTCCAGGACCACGCCCTTTTTGGAATCCTTGACGGTGAATCCGTTCAGGTTCCAGTACGGCGCCGAGTACAGCCACAGTCCGTAGCCGGAATCCCAGCCGGCTGTGGGCTCCGGGCAGGTAGGCGCCTCGCCGGAGGGGCCGTCGTTGACGAGCACGGCGCTGCGTGGTCCGGTGAGAGTGATGGGTCCGGCCGCCGTGCCTGCCTTCCGGGTGGTGAAGGCTCCCCGGTATTCACCGGGTGCCATCTTGATGGTCTGTCCCGGTGCTGCCTCTGCCAGTGCGTCGGCGAGCTCGGCGGAGGTGGACACATCGACCACTGGAGCGACCTTCGCGGGTACGTGGGGGCCGGTTGCATGCGCGGGCATCCCCAATGTGCCTGCCGCGACCAGTCCGACGAACGCGGTGAGCGCCGCTTTCGCGGTCGCAGATAGTGCTCTGGACATTGGGTTCTCCTAGTGCTGTTGGGCGGTGAGCCCGACCACTGGAAGGCGAAGTGCCGGATTTCGGGAGGTGTTGCCCGCGTAGAGGCAATCCCAGCCCCCCGGGAGCCGCGGCAGTAGCCGTTGCCGCCCTTGCCCGGGGGTGAACGGGTTCTGAGCCCCGTTCGCTGTCCTCATATGTGTTCAGCATCCCGTGGGATGAGTGTCGTGCACCTTTCGGAATCTCTCTAGCCCCGGGACGCGCCAAGTTAGGAAAGTTTCCTTACCGTCATGGGTGTGAACAGAGTGTCCGTGGAGGGCGTTTCCCGCTGTGAGCGTCCGCAGGCTGTGAAGAGGTTACGGAGCGGGCGTGCGCAACTCCTGTTCCGCGAAAGCGCGGAAGCTGCGCGGTGCGCGGCCGGTGAGGCGCTGGACGGTGTCGGTGGTGCGGTCCTCGGCGCCACCGGCGATGGTGTGGTCCATGTCGGCGAGCATGGCGGCGAACTGGACGGGGATGTCGACGGTCAGACGTTGGCGCATCTGCTCGTGGGTCAGCCGGTGGTGTGTGATGGTCCGGCCGGTGACCTGGGTGAGAGTGGCGGCGATGTCGTCGTAGCTCAGTGCTTGCGGCCCGGTGAGGATCAGGTCGGTGTTCGGAGCCCGTTCGTCGGTCAGCGCGCGCACGGCGACAGCGGCGATGTCGTCGGCATCCACGAAGCCAACGCGGCCCTCGCCGGTTGCCGTCCGGATGGTCCCGTCCGCTCGTGCGGTCTGGGCGTGCGCGTGGTCGCCGGTGAAGTTCTGCATGAACCATGAGGGCCGCAGAACCGCCCACTGGGAGAACAGTCCGGGCAGGGCCTGATGAACCTGCCCTACCGCAGGGCCGCCGACGGGGATCGCCGAAGAGCTGAGTAGCACAGCGCGGTGTACTCCTGCGGTGCGGGCCTGCCGGAGGAAGGGCAGCATGACTGCTGCCGGGTCCGAAGAGCCGATCGGCGGGATGAGATAGACCTGCTCCACGCCTTCGAGGGCGCCTTCGGAGGATGTGGGGTCGTCCCAGTCGAACCGTACGGCGCGCGCGCCGTCCATGGGCGTGGCTCGCCGGCTGGCGGCCTTGACGCGCCGTCCCGCGGCGGTCAGTTGGGCGGCGACTCGGCTGCCGGTGGTGCCGGTGGCGCCGATGACCAGGGTGAACTTCTGCGAGTCGTTCATCAGTTGCTTCCTGCGAAGTCGGTGGCGGGGTTCTCCAGGGCGAGCGGGTTCCAGTAGTCGCGGTAGCCGGTGATGCGGCCGTTCTTGACGGTGACGACGGCGATGTAGGACATGTCGAAGGGGCCGCCGGTCTCCACCAGCCGGCCCACGCCGCGCATCTCCACCACGATGGTCTCCGGGGTGACCGTCTGGTGAATCTCGACGTGCGGGAAATCGTGAAGGTCGATGTGGCCGGGGTAGCCGCGCATGTACTCGGCGACGGCCGCCTTGCCCTCCAGTCGCTGCGGCCGGCCTTCCGGTGCGAAGGGGAACTCGAGGATGCCGTCCTCGTCCCACAGGTCGACCCAGGCGGCGAGGTTCTTGTCCAGCAGCAGTTGCAGGCCGTGTAGGTACAGGTCTGCCGGTGCGGTGTTCGTGGTCATGGCGTGCTCCGTCCCGTAGAATACGGACCCGGGGTCCGCTTCGTGGCGTGAACGATACGGACCATGGGTCCGTTTGGCGAGGAGGGGTCGTATGCCGGAACGCAAGCCGCGCGCGGACGCCACGCGCAATCGAGAGGCCGTCCTCGCGGCCGCCGACAAGCTCTTTACCAGTCGCGAGAGCCCGGGGGTGGTCACTATGGCCGACATCGCGGCGGCAGCCGGTGTCGGCAAGGCGACGCTCTTCCGCGGATTCGGTGACCGCACTGGCCTGATCCAAGCGCTGTACGAGATGCGGCTCGCACCCATCAGGATCGCCGCCGAAGAAGGGGCGCCACCTCTGGGGCCCGCCACCCCGCCGCTCCAGCGCGTACCCGCTCTCCTTGACGCGGTCCTGTGCTTCAAGCTGGACAACCGTCACCTCGCCCTGGCGCTGGAGGGAACCGGCAGCGACAGCCCTTATGAGGCAGAGCACTACGAGCGGTGGCACGGCACGCTCCAGGCCGCGTTGGAGGGGATCCCCGGACTCACTCACAGCGATTTCATTGCGCATGCTCTGCTCGCCGCGACGCGCGCCGATCTCGTCGAACATCTCGTCGGCGCGAAGGGGATGACCCGCGAGCAGATGCGGGCGCACTTGGCGGCCCTCACCACCAGAGTCCTGGAATCCGGTGCGACACGGGATTGAGCAAGATGCGGGGTTGAACAGGGCGCGGGAGCGAAACAACTCGGCTGGCTGGGCTCGGCCGGGCTGTTCCAGGTGCTGTCACCCGGTCGGGACGAGGGGCGGGATGATTGGCGTGTGGATCTCATAGGCATGAGCGAGCGTGAGTACTGGGCCAACCTCGCCAAACGGCAGGGCATGTATCTCGAGCGGATTTCGCTCACCGCCGTGCAAGCGTATGTGGATGGATACGACGCTCATGCCCGGCGCTACGGCGGTCCAGGGCTTGATGGCTGGCGTGAGTGGCTGGTGGCCCGCCGCGGCCGCGACTGCAGCCACGTCTGGTGGGGCCTGGTTCGCCACATTGCTCTCCCGCACGGCTGGGACCATCGCCAGCTGACGCCGGGGCAGGAAGAGCGAGTTGTCCAAGTGCTCTTCGCGCTGCTCGATGAATTCCTCGCGGAGCGAGAGGCGGCGAGGGGCGTATTTTGACCCTCCCGTCCGGTAGCCGACACACCCATCCACCGGGTCAGCGCTCGGCGTCGGCGCTCTCCTGGAATTCGGTCGCCGCGCCGGTCATCGCGGCCACTCCGGGGAGTCATTGGCGAGTCGCACGGTGAACCAGCAGCGTGAGCACAGGTCGAGCCAGCGCGGCCCGGCCGTGGAGGAATTGACGATCACGGCGCAGACGGCCGGTGCGCCGCAACCGAGGCACGAATGGTCCTCGTCGCGGACCCGGTCGGTCAGCTCGCTCCCGCTCGCATCGGTCGGCGCGGCGGCGAGCAGCTCAGGCTCAGCGGCGATCAGCAGGAGAAGCCCGGTTGCGGATACGGCGTCCATCTACGGCTCCTCCGGGGCGGCCCGGGCGGGACGGAACCCCGGGGGACTGTCCCGTACGGGGGCGATGCGCAGCGGCTCATCGGTCACGGTTCTCCAATTCGACGGTCGCTGATCAGAACCTGGCGATCGGGGTGGCGAGGCGCTCCGGGCGCAGGTGGGAATCGTCTTCGTCGGCGACGTACCGGCATATTCAGTCTTCGCACTCCTCCAGCTTGTCAAACTCTGCGAGTGAGCAGTCCTGGAAGTGGTCGGCCACGCTCTCCTGCCACGGGCGGCGCGCGAACGGCGTCCTCGCCTCGCCCGACGGGGGCCGCGCACCGGTGGTCCGGCATCGCGGAACGGGGTATGGATGAGAAGTAAAGAAAGACGCGAATGGCCGGTTCGTGCACGTCCGGAGTGCGAGAGAGCACAACCTGCGGAATGTCGCCGTCGACGTCCCGCGGGACGCGATGGTGGCATTCACCGGGGTTTCCGGTTCCGGCAAGTCTCCTCTCGATTTCGGCACGCTCTACGCCGAGGCCCAGCGCCGACACTTCGAGTCCGTCGCACCGTACGCCCGCCGGCTGCTTCAACAGGTTGGTGCACCGCATGTCCAGGAGATCACCGGGCTGCCACCGGCAGTGGCCCTGCAGCAGCGCCGCGGGGCGCCCGGCGTACGGTCGACGGTCGGTACCCTCACCAGGCTGTCCAACCTGCTGCGGATGCTCTACTCGCGCGCCGGGACCTACCCGCCAGGGGCCCCACGACTGGAGGCCGAGGCATTCTCGCCCAATACCGTGGCCGGCGCCTGCCCGCGGTGCCACGGACTGGGGCTCGTCCACGACATCGCCGAGGACCTGCTCGTCCCGGACACGTCTGAGCATCGGTGACGGCGCATCGCGGCCTGGCCTGAACTGTGTGCTTCGGCCTGGCGCCTTCTGTGTGCCCCGGCTGTCCAGCTGAGGCGCGCGGAAGGCGTTCGGCGCTGGGGTGTACGGTCCCGAGGCCCGAATCCGTCAAGCGGCGCACGGCACTTGACGGATCCGGGCGTCCGGCCGGTGGCCGGCCTCCCGCGGGTGCGAGACCCGCGACCTGTCAGGTGCGGTAGGCGTAGTAGTTCGCCGTCGGGTAGGACGCGACGAGACTCGCTATCGACTTCCGGTAGGTGTTGTTGGAGTGGTACGTCACGTACGGCGTACCTGACCGGTTCCGGTACGAGACCAGCATGGTGTGGTCCTTCGACCCGTTCCGGTCGAAGTCCACCTGGAGTACGTCGCCGACACCCATCTCCCACACGTTGGAGAGGTTGGTCGTGCGCTTGCTGGAGAGGGCGAACCAGGACCACTCGTTGACGCCCACCCAGGAGAGGGTGTTACCGAGGGTCGGGTCGCTCCACCACTTGCGGTAGTCGTCCCAGGAGCCGGGCGCGTGCTTCCAGCCGCCCGCCTTCAGAGCCTGGCTGACGAAGTTGGTGCAGTCACCGCCGGCGCCGGCACCGTCGTACGACGGATAAGCGGGGTTGTAGTTGCTCCAGTACTTTTCCGCGTACGTCGCCATGGCCGCGTAGTTGTAGCCGTTGGGGTTCGTGGTCGGCTTCGCCGCCGGCACTCGCGAGGGCCGCGTGGTGGTGGCTCTGGTGGCGGCCGGAAGATCGTCGGCGGCGGTCGCCTTGACCATCGGCGCCTTCAGCGGTGCGTTGACCGCCGACAGGCCGGTGTCCGTTGAGCGTATGCCGGTCAGCGCCCATGTGCCGCCCGCCGCCTGGGCGAAGGTGAGCTCGTGATGCGCCTGGAACCCGGTCGTGCCGGGCTCGTTGCCACGTATCTTCTTGTACGTGAGCGTGGTGGTCTCGGTCACCCGGACCGTGGCCTTGGCGTCGCGCACCTTGGTGTTGTTCACTGTCACCTTGGTGTCGGCGGCGCTGTACGCCTCGCCCAGGTCGCGGAGCCGCTCCTTACGGTCACGCAACGAGGACTGGGCGCCGCCCTCCGACCGGAACAAACCCGGGGACAGGTGTACTTGGCGTTCCGCGGGCGGTGTCGACCGCCGCGTCTGCCGGTTGTCCAGCAGGGCCGTCGTACGGTCCGTCAGCACAGCATCCGTAAGCCGCCCGAAGGACTCGCGGGTGGCACGGTCGACCGTGCCACTGGCGGTCGGAGCGGCAGGCTCGTGCCATGAGGCACCCGCTGTGGCGGGCAGTACGACAGCTGCGGCTGCGACCGCCAACACGCTGCCGACAGTGGCCCTGAACGTCGATCTCTTCACGAAGGCTCTCCCCTTGTCACCCCGGTCTGCGCACGGACCGGGGGACGGAATCTTCGCATGAACTGATGCGATGTGAAGGGCTGGTGTGGGTTGCGGAATTGCCACAAGATGCCGGTGGGCCGATTCGGCGCGTCCTGGGCCGGGTGCTGTCGCGCCGGTCACGCGCCGTTCCATCGCCTCAACTCCCCGCACCCAGCGGGTGCCTGTGGCGGTGAGCGAGTCCTTCGGCTTCGGCGGCCACAATGCCGCACCGGTCCTCGGCGCGATGTAGCGCCGAAGTGCACGGCCGACCGACCCGGAATCGTGGTACCTCGGTCCGTCCTCCGGCCCCCCGGCAACGGCCGGTGGACGGAGGGCGGAGCGCGGAGGTCGGAGGTCGGACTGAGAACGTACAACTGGCGCGCGTACGGCTGCTGGGGGAGTCGGCGGAAGCCCTGCCGTACGGGCGTCCATATCAGGTCCCGGTAGGGTCGCCTCATTATGGACACTATTACAGCGACGATGATCGCCATCCCACCGGGGCAGGTGACCCTGTCGGACCGGCGCACACAGCGCAGTTGGTCGGTCGACCTCGCCCCCTACCAGCTGGCGGCGTTTCCTGTCACCCAGAAGCTGTACGCACAGGTCACCGGAGCGCGGTCGGCTACGGCCCATGGGGACGAGCTGCCCGTCGAGAACATTTCCTGGTGGGACGCGGTCCGCTTCTGCAACGCGCTGTCCGAGCGCGACGGGCTCGCGCTCGCCTACCACCTCCCTGCTGACGGTGAGAAGATCGAGTGGGATGCCACCGCCGACGGGTACCGGCTGCCGACCGAAGCCGAGTGGGAACACGCCTGTCGTGCCGGTACGACAGGACCGCACTACGGGCCGCTCGATGAGATCGCCTGGTACCGCGGAAACTCGGACGGGCGCATCCACAAGGTGGGTGGCAAGCAGGCCAACCCGTGGGGCCTGTACGACATGCTCGGCAACGTCTGGGACTGGTGCTGGGACACCTACGACGTCGAGGTCTACGGCGCCTACCGGGTCCTGCGTGGTGGTGGCTGGTTCGACGAGCACTGGAGCTGCCGGGCCTCGGCGCGGCGCCGCAGCCACCCCACCTTCCAGGTCGACGACGTAGGCTTCCGCGTCGCGCGTTCCGTTGTGCGCTGAGAATGTCGGCTGCCGGCTGTCTCCTTGAAGACACCGTGACTTTTTCGCGTGGCGCCGACGGCGGGCGCTCACTGGATCGGTGTTGTCTGAGCCAGGGCAATACGCCAGTCGTCGCCCTGGCGGACCATGACATAGGTCATGGCACCGGCCAGGGGCAGCTCAGCTGGGCCCTCCGTCCCGAAGCGTTCGTCGTGGACGGTCTTGGTCAGGCTCACGATGGCGACGTCAGGTGTGGCGAACCGGATGTCATTTACCTCCAGCTCGGTCCGGATGTCCCTGAGGGGCGAGGAGAGAGCCTCGGCCATGGCTGAAGCGAACGTCTCACGATCGTAGAGGCGCCGCCCGGCAAAGTTGATGAGTACCAGGTCCGAGGTGTGCAGTCCCGGCAGCACGTCCGGGTCGATCTGCGCCTCCTGGGTCGCGCGACGAGTTCGCGGATCCGCTTCTTGTCGGCGTCGATGGTGGGGTAAGTCGAGTCAGCGGTTTTCATGAGGAAAACCTAGAACCTCAAGTGGAGTTGAAGTCAACCGGCTGTGCTGATCCGGCTCGGCGCCCACCTGCTGGAGCGCCTGACGGCAAGGCCCTCGCATACGGGCGCGGGGGCTCAGCCGGTCCGGTCCATGGGCCTCGGCTCAACCGGTGTGAATACTCCGAGCCGGTCCTCGATCGCCTGCGCCGCGTCCAGGCACAGGTCCTCCCGGAACGCGCGCCCGACAAACTGCACCCCGGTGGGGAGCCCGTCGACCACCCCGGTCGGCACGGCCACACCGGGCACACCAACGAAGCTGGTCACGGTGCACAGACGCATTGCCGACCCGACCCGGTCCCTGCCTGCCCTGTCACGCGACTCCAGCCCCGGCTCGACCGGTGGCTCGGTGAAGATCTGGCCGAGCAACAGCGGTTATTCTTCGAGGAATTCGGCCCACGAGCGGCGGATGTTCATCCAGGTGCCCGTCAGCTTTATGAACTCGTCCGCGCTTGCGGGCGGGGTCCGCTCCATCGCCTTCTCGATATAGCGGTCCCCGCCTCTGCCGAGCAGCTTGCGCACCGCCGGCCAGGTCGGGGCGAACTCGGTCACCGTGATCCGGCCGTACGCCGCAGGAGGCGCAGGACGTCCTGCATGCGCACCTGAGCAGCCTCTGAGAGTGACCGACCCGGCCTCCTCGCACCGCCTGAAACATTCCGGGCGGCCTCTGACTCGCCGTGCATCGTGAGGGGCGCCGGCCTGCGTGCGTCGCCGCGTACGGTGTGTGCCCGCGTCCCCTCCGGGTCAGCCGGTCTGGTCGAGGAGGCTCTTCACCAGGTCGGCGAACTCGTCCGGGGTCACGATTCGGGTGCCCACCCGCTCGGCCTTCTCTCTCTTCGATCCCGAGCCCTCGCCTGCGACGAGCAGCGAGGTGCGCTTCGAGACGCTGGAGGACGACTTGCCGCCGGCCCGCTCGATGAGTTCGTTTCATCTGGTTGCGTGAGAGCTTTTCCAGCGGTCCGGTCATGGCACCTGTGACCACAACGGTCATCCCACCGAGCGTACCCGCGTCCGCAGCGCCCCCGCCCTCGGTGACCCCGTCCTCTCGGGCGGAGGTCCTGGCCCCCCGGTGCTTCCCGGCCGCTGTGCAAGGATCGTGCGGGTGGCGACCTGGGCCGTGCGGACGGGGGAGTGACGCTGGGGCAACCGGGGTCAGAGAGTCATTCCGTGCCGCCCGTCCCGAGGGGCCGCCGCCCCTCGGGGTGCTCAGCGCTGTGTGCGCGCGAGGTCTCCACGCCCCCCGGACTGGCATCGCCCGCCCGCTCCGCGACGGTCCGGCCCTGGGGAAACAGTTGCTCATGGTCACGGCTGACGGGGCGTGGCCCGGTGCCCAGCTCGCGGCGCTTGGTGCTCATTGACGCAGTCTGCCGCACTCGTGCGCGCGGCGCTCCGGTGGGGCGTTGGACGTACCGTCGCAGGTACGTGGGTACGTGCACCTGCCTGGCAGGGTTCCGGGCGGATCCGTGCCGTGTCTCTCTTGCGCGCCAAGTGGAGGGCGTTCAGAAAAGCAAGTTGGCCCCGGATCGATCCGGAGCCAACCGCAGGCTGCGTTCGGTGAGCCGGGTGGAGGTCAGAGGGTCGCGCTGACCTTTTCCTTCGGGGTGTTCACCTGGTCGCGTCGTGCGGCGGCGGGCTTCGGCGGAGTGACGGTCCAGTCCGGGCGGCCGGGCATCCGCGGCGTCTTCGTGCCGTACAGCCACTTGTTGAGGAATCCGGACAGGTCCTGGCCGGAGATCTCGGCGGCCACTGCGATGTAGTCCTGGGTGGAGGCACTGGAAGTGCGGTGCCGGTCAAGGAAAGCATGCTCGATCCGGCGGAAGACATCTTGGCCGACCAGGTTCCAGAGGGCGTAGAGGACCAGCGTGCCACCGGTGTATCGCTGGCCGTGGAAGGGGTCCGCCGTCGGGGATGCGACCGGGCCGGCGTCGATCCGCCACTGGTGGCCGCGGGAGTAGACGTCCTTCATCCGGGCTTCCATAGTGACCAGGCCGAGGTGATCGGTCCAGCCGCGCTCGTAGCGGTAGAGCAGGCCGTGTAGTCCGCGTGGCCCTCGTTGAGCCACAGGTCGGCCCAGCTGGCCGGTGAGGCGAGGTTGCCGAACCAGGTGTGGACCAGCTCGTGCATCATGTGTGAGCCGACCAAGTGTTCTTTCTGGAGCAGGTAGTTCGGTTTCTAGATGGTGAGCGTCTGCGTTTCCAGGCCCGTGAAGTCGAGGCGTCCGGGGCGTCGGTATTGGCGGGCAGGATGCCGTATGCCTCGAAGGGGTAACGGCCCAGGTGCTTTTCCAGTCAGGTGAGTTGATGGGGCGTCAGGGTGAGGGCGGGCTCCAGCGCGGCGGCTCTCGCGGTCGGTACGACGTCGCGCAGCCGCACCGCTCGGTCCCGGCCGCTCGACGATCTGGTAGTCGCCGACGGTGACTTGGATGACCTCGGTGGCGATCGGGTCGACCGAGCGGTACGTGACCGTGGTGGTGCCGTCGGTGATCGCTTCCAGGGCGGCGAACGCCGCCGGGAACCACAGCTCGTTCTTGCGCGGCAGCGCGAGCTCACGTCGTGTCTCCCCGGTGATCGCAATGCCGACAGCTCGGGTGCTCGGGCTGATCAGGGCGAGCTTGCTGACCTGTTCCGGGTAGCGGCCTGCGTACTGCGTGACGATGTTCGTGCCGGCGCAGTGGCCGAGCAGGTTCATCCGGCGGAGTCCGAGGTGTGCGCGCAGCGCCTCGATGTCGTCGACCAAGCGGTCGCAGCGCCGAGGTAGCGGGAGTCGGTGGGACCTCCCGGGATGCAGACGACAGAGGCCTTCCACGGCGCTGCCCGTTGCACCCCCTGCGTCCACGCCATCGCCCGTGGAAAGAAGCGCTTCACGCCGCAGAACGTCGACGAGCTGCGACGCCTCCTCGAAGAGGACCTGCGCCTGCATCGGGTTGAGTTGCCCGGCAGCTACCGGAAGGCCTACGACGAGATCAGCCGCGGCCTCGACGTCCCCTCGAACGTGACTGCCACCGCATCGGCATCTGTACGTCGCGCCCTCGCATGCCAGATCCAGCGCGACCGGCTCAGGGGCGACGCGTAAGCCCCGAGGGCACGGGTACGCCGGACAGTAGGTCGGCGGACCGCGAGCAAACGCCCGGACCGACGTCCACGTGCTTGCCGGAGTCGACGGACCGCAGGCAATCGCCGGGACCGACGTTCACGTGCTTTCCATCACCGGTACATCGAATCGGTGCTGCGTGGCTCGGACACGGGAAATCCTGCCAAGTTCCCCCGGTGGGGGCAGGTGTTGCCGCGCGGTCGGTGCTGCTCAGGCGAGGGTGTAGCCACGGGCGCGGATGAGGGTGTCGGTGAGTCGGGTGAAGGCGTGGGCGGCTGCGCTCTGGTACGCGTTCTCGCGACGGAGCAGGGCCACCGTGCGGGAGGGCATGGCCGGGGTCAGCGCGAGCGGGGTCAGGAGTGGATGGTCGTGGGTGACGGCGTCGGGCAGGACCGTGGCGAGATCGGTGCGCTGGACGAGCTCGGTGAGCGCCTGGAGCGAGTTGGCCTCCACCGCGATGTGCGGCCGTACCCGGTGGGCTGCGAGGTAGGCGTCGATGTGGGAGCGGGTGGCGAAGTCGGTGCTCAGCAGCGCCAGGGGACGTGTCGCCAGGTCGGACACGGGCAGTGGTTCACGCTTCCCCGCCTGCAGGGTGTGGGCGGCGACAACGAGGCCGAGGTGTTCGGTGAACAGCGGTGTCGCGGTGATGCCGGGCAGATGGGTTCCGTGGAAGGCGATCGCGAGGTCCAGGTCGTCGGCCAGCAGCCCTGCTTCGATGCGCTCCTGCGGCATCACCTGCACGTTCACCGCGATGCCCGGGTGGGCGGTGCGGAGGTCGGCCAGGAGCGGGCCCAGCAGGTACGCGGTGAAGGTGGGCGTCAGCGCGAGGCGCAGGCAGCCACGAGAGAGGTCGGCGACATCCTGGACGGCCCGCTGCGCCGCCGCCAGGTCACCCAGCGCGCGCCGGGCGTGGTGGACGTAGGTCTCGCCGGCGTCGGTGAGCCGTACGGTACGGCCGCTGCGGTCGAGCAGCTGCGCGCCCACCGTTCGCTCCAACTGCTTGATCTGGTGGGACAGGGTGGGTTGGGAGATCCGCAGGTCCTCGGCGGCGCGGGTGAAGCTGCCGTGCTCGGCGACGCCGAGGAGGTAGCGAAGGTGACGCAGTTCCAGAGCCATGACCACAACTATAGATGTGGTCGATAGTAGGCATGCCTAGCATGTCTTGGACTCTATAGGTACTGGTCATGCATGGTGGAAAACGTCAGCCCCACGGGGTGGATCCCAGCACATGGGGAGCGACCATGCACGACCTCTCCGAGGGCGTCGCGCGTTTCCAGCACGATGTCTTCCCCGCCAAGGCGGAGCTCTTCGCAGACCTGGCCGCCACACACCGGCCCACGACGCTTTTCATCAGCTGTTCCGATGCCCGGGTGGTGCCGGAACTGATCACCCAGAGCGAGCCGGGTGACCTGTTCGTCATCCGTACCGCAGGCAACCTCGTCCCCGCCTACACCCCCGGCCCGGACGGGGTGGCGGCGAGCATCGAGTACGCCGTCGCTGTCCTGGGCGTCACCGACATCGTGGTGTGCGGGCACTCCGCCTGCGGCGCGATGACCGCCCTGGCTGAACACCACGACCTCAGCGCCGCTCCGGCGATCGCCGACTGGCTCCGCCACGCCGACGCCGCCCTCGCTCGAACCACCGACCTTGCCGGTGGCCAGGACGTGCCCGCTCTGGTGCGGGAGAACGTGACGGCCCAACTGGCCAACCTGGCCACCCACCCCTCCGTGGCCCGTGCGCGCGCCACGAACGCGGTGACTCTGCACGGCTGGGTCTACGACATCCCCACCGGCACTGTCGAACAAATCGGTACCGCCGGCGGCCCGGTCGCGCTCGCGGCCTGACCGGTCCTCACCGTTTCCCGCCGTTTCCCGCCGTTCCCACCCGGCCGTTCCCCGCTCGGAGGACGGCACCCGCTTCCCGAAAAGGACGTTCTTCCTCATGGTGCACGCTCAGTTCAACTCCACCGTCCGTGAGCAGCTTGCCGTCGCCGCCGTCGAGGCCAAGGTGCGCAAGGATCTGTCCTGGCAGCAGATCGCCGATGTCACCGGCCTGTCCGTCGCCTTTGTCACCGCAGCCGTGCTCGGCCAGCATCCCCTGCCCGAGAACGCGGCGAAGGCCGTCGCCGAGCTCCTGAGCCTGGACGAGGACGCCTCGATGTGGCTGCAGACCATCCCCACCCGCGGCTCCATCAGCGGTGGCATTCCTACCGACCCGACGATCTACCGCTTCTACGAGATGCTCCAGGTCTACGGCACGACCCTCAAGGCTCTGGTCCACGAGCAGTTCGGCGACGGCATCATCTCCGCCATCAACTTCACACTCGATGTCACGAAGGTCGCCGACCCCGACGGTGGCGAGCGTGCCGTGATCATCCTGGACGGCAAGTACCTCCCCACCAAGCCCTTCTGACCCCGCTACCCACCTGATGAAACCCGGGTCGGCCGAACCGTCACGGCGTGGCCGTCCCACCCGTTTCCGGTGGTTGTGTCTCTGGAGTCCTTCTATGCTGCCTGCGTACAGGATGCGCAGCGTGGGGAGTGCGACGTGAGTGGCAACGGGGGCGGCGGAGCGTGGGGCCCGTATCCGGGACCGAGTGGGCCGCCGGGTAACGGCTGGCCTCCGCACCCCGGACCGTACGGCCCACCGCCTCCGCACCCCGGACCGCCTCCGCAGTGGCAAGGACCTCCCCAACCCTATCCGTACGGGCCGCAGGGGTGGCTGCCGCAGGGTGGGTGGCCCCCGGCTCCTCCTCCGCCCCCTCGGCCTCCGACGCGCCTCCGACGCGCGTGCGGCGGATCTGGCGGGTGAGCAACCCGATCGGGCTCGGCAGGCGCGCTTTCACCCCGTCGCGTGCGGGGCGGGTGGAGGACCTGGCGGTCCGCCGGATTCAGTTGATCCGTACGTTCGTCGGTTTCGCTGCGGTCATCTGGCTCGCGGTGTCCTACCAGTTGGTCTCCTCCGCCGACGGGCTGCTGGACGACCGCATGAACGAGGTGTGGAACAGCGTTCTGGTGATGGCGGTGACATTTCCGTTCGTCGTGGGGGTTTTCGTCGCCCTGTCGCGGCCGCTGAACCGACGTCTGTTCCTGCGGCGCGCCCTCAAGCCGGTGGGCGGGATGCTGACACTGTTCGGTTCGGTCTTCATGGTGGTGCTTCTGGCGATCGAGGACCTGAGAGAGGTGCGCGCCGATCTGCTTCCGCGGAACGAGTACGTCCAGCTCCTCGGACTCCTGTTTCTGCTCGTGTGGTGGCTGCCCTTCGTCCTCTACGGCGTCGTGATGTCCAGCGTGACCGTGTTCCGAACGGCGGACATTCACGAGCTGGTACCGCCGCTGCTGGCCACGGCGCTGGTGTGGGAGCTCGCGCTCATCGACCTGTTCGCCGGCTCCTACGAAGGAGTCCCGTTCGGCACCCGGCTGTTGTTCACCCTGGGCGCCCCGATCTCCGTCACCGCGGTCACCATGTGGGAAATCCGCCGCCTGCGCACCCGCCACGGCATCACCCTGCGCGGCGCCCTGCTGCGCTGATCCGGCTCGACTCCTCCCCTTTTGGAGAGGGGGGAGTCAAGCCTGGAATCGTGCCACTGCGGCTCTGACCTCGATGTCATAGGCGCCGTTGGCCTCCGCGCCGTGGAATTGGGGAACCTGGTGCATACTCCTCTGCCCCAGGGAAGTCCCCAGGCCTGAGTCTCCCCGGCTCGGCGTCCTCTCTTCCCGCCCCTCGGGGCCTGGGGAGGTTGCGTCGTCTCCGGGGGCCGACCGGTCCGCTTGCGCGGAGAGCCAGGACGGAACGGTCGCCGCGCAGTCGTTGGTCAGCATTGAGGAGGCGACGATGAGCCCGCTCACGGCGCTCACTCCCAACGTCCCGGTGAAGCGGCTCGATTTGATGAGAAGGCGCGGCCGACCACGGCCTTTTGCCCATGCGTGAGTGCGTTCGGCGGCAAGAGGTCTTTCGGCGACAGACCGCCGGGTCGCAGACACATCGTCCGGCGACCGTGCTGTGCCTGGTCTGCCCGCGGTCACGTCCGTTCCGACCGGGTGACTGACCGGCCCCTGCCAGGGGCCGGGGTGTGCGCCGGTGTTGTGGTCCTTGTCCCTGGATGATGGCGGGCATATGTCCTGCTCCGCCGCCACTTCGTTCGCAGGCTGCATCGTTGGTGGGTCCGCGCTACGTGCCCACAGCGGTTCCACCGCAACAGCTGTCCTTGCCGTATGCGGGGCCCACTCGGTTGAGGGAGGGCAGGCACCCGCCAATCCGGCTGTGCTCCCCTGCGGCGCGAGCGGCGGCCGGGACGCGAAGGCGCTCAGAAGGTCCATGGTCGCGTCCAGATCCGATGTGCGCGGGGAGCGCCCGAACCACGACGCACTACCTGCGTCTTCCTGTTCCTTTACCGCTTCCGGTAGACCCGGGACACCCTCGCGGAGCTCCGTGCGGGCAGCATCCAGGGAATCCAATACCTGCTGGAACGACTCCGTGATCGAAGAATCCGCTGTGGGCACCCAACGCGGAGCTTGCTGAGGTGCAGCACCGTCGACAGTCACCATCAATCCTCCTCAACCGACATTTCCGGAATATCCAGTAGTGGGCAGGCGGTGATCGTCCATCCATGGACGGACGATCATCAGAGCGGCAGAGTCCGGATTCCCGATCGGCCCCGCCCGAGCCGTTCGGATCCGGATGAGCTGCTGATCCATACGCACGGCAGGCGAAGTTGTCTCAAGTGGTTCTTGAGACCCGCAGCACAATTCGGCTCTCTCCGGCCCGCATCAGGTGCTGACCCTGACCGGCCTCCCCTCCCAGCCCCTGGGCACCGACATGGCCGGGGCAGTCCAACGCGCCCTCGCCGAACAGCCCCGCCGTTCGACGAGGATGAGGACCGTGCCAGGGAGGAGCGGGTGTACGAGCAGGCGCGTGCGGTGGCATCTACCCCTCCGTATGACGGGCCGGGTCTTCCAGGACCCCGCTGGTGTGGAACGTCCCCACGGCGGCGCCCTACCCGATGCCTCCGCTGAGGCGGCGTGCCTGACGTTCCCACAACTGGGGGTCGCGTCGGTGTGCCGCTCGTAGGCCTGGCGCCGGCCGTCCGGGATCAGGCGCAGACGTTCGTCGGGGAGAGGTCTGCTGTTGGCTGCGGCCCACGCAAGGATTTCCTCGAAGTCGTGGGCCGGAGAGCCCATGATCGCGTACTCGGGAAGGGTGTCTCCGGCCAGTAGCGGTGGCGCTCCTCGCGCGGCCCGAACACCCTGGAGGCGGATGCCCCAGCGGTACATGGGGTCGAGGAAGAGGACGCCGCCGTACTGGAACTGGATCTCCGCGCCGCGGACGGTGCCGGCCGCCCGGTCGGAGGGCCGTGCCCGGTCATGCCGATGATCGTGTACGCCTTCGGCCCGCGACTCCAGCCCTTTTCCGGAGCCCTCGGGCCTGGGCCCGGCCGGTGACCCGAGTCGAGAACCGCGAACGCGTACGAAGGCGACGGCCCGGCGTTCACTCCCGGGGTGACCGTGCGGGACCAGGGCCACCGCCCGGCCCACCAGCTGGGCGTCGGCCCCGCGAGGTTGTGCCGGATTGGGTAGCTCCACCGAGCTCCCCTCCGGCGCCGAAGCCGATCGCGGATCCCGTTCGGGCAGGACCGTTTCAATGATCAAAGCTACGTGGGGTTAGCATATGAGCGCCCCCTAGCTCGAAAGATAAGCCTGTGACTGTCAATGACGACTCGTTCACCAACTGGAAAAACCGCGAGGAGATCGCGGAGTCGATGATTCCGATCATCGGCAAGTTGCACCGGGAGCGGGATGTCACCGTTCTGCTCCACAGCCGCTCCTTGGTGAACAAGTCAGTGGTCAGCATCCTCAAGACCCACCGCTTCGCCCGGCAGATCACCGGGGTGGAACTCTCGGTCACCGAGACACTGCCGTTTGTGCAGGCACTCACCGCGCTCGATCTCGGCCCTTCCCAGATCGACATCGGCTTGCTCGCCGCGACGTACCGGACCGATGACCGCGGTCTCTCCGTGCAGGAGTTCACCGCCGGAGCCGTCGCCGGTGCGACGGGTGACAGCAAAATCGAGCAGCGCGAGTCGCGCGACGTCGTCCTCTACGGCTTCGGCCGCATCGGCCGCCTCCTCGCCCGTCTGCTCATCGAGAAGGCCGGCTCCGGCAACGGCCTGCGCCTGCGCGCCATCGTCGTCCGCAAGGGGGCCGGCCAGGACATCGTCAAGCGTGCCTCGCTGCTGCGCCGTGACTCCATCCATGGTCAGTTCCAGGGCACGATCACCGTCGACGAGGCGAACAGCAAGATCATCGCCAACGGCAACGAGATCAAGGTGATCTACTCCGACGACCCGACGGCGGTGGACTACACGGCGTACGGCATCAAGGACGCCATCCTCATCGACAACACCGGCAGGTGGCGCGACCGCGAGGGCCTGTCGAAGCACCTGCGCCCCGGCATCGCCAAGGTCGTTCTGACCGCACCGGGCAAGGGCGATGTCCCGAACATCGTCCATGGTGTCAACCACGACACCATCAAGCCGGACGAGCAGATCCTGTCCTGCGCGTCCTGCACCACCAATGCGATCGTCCCGCCGCTGAAGGCGATGGCGGACGAGTACGGCGTCCTGCGTGGCCATGTGGAGACCATCCACTCCTTCACCAACGACCAGAACCTGCTGGACAACTATCACGAGTCCGACCGCCGCGGCCGCTCGGCGCCCCTCAACATGGTTATCACCGAGACCGGTGCGGCCTCCGCCGTCGCCAAGGCGCTGCCGGACCTCAAGGCCAGGATCACCGGCAGTTCGATCCGCGTCCCGGTCCCGAACGTCTCGATCGCGATCCTCAACCTGCGGCTCGCACGCGAGACCACTCGTGAGGAGGTCCTCGACTACCTCCGCCATGTGTCGCTGGCCTCGCCGCTCAAGCGCCAGATCGACTTCATCAGCGCCCCCGACGCGGTCTCGAGCGACTTCATCGGCTCGCGCCACGCCTCGATCATCGACGCCGGCGCCACCAAGGTCGAGGGCGACGACGCGATCCTCTACCTCTGGTACGACAACGAGTTCGGCTACTCCAGCCAGGTCATCCGCGTTGTTCAGCACGTATCCGGGGTCGAGTACCCGACCTACCCGGCACCGGTGATCTGAGCCACGGCACCACCGCTCCCGTCCGCCGTCCTGCCCGCCCCGGGCAGGACGGCGGTCCGCATGAACAGAGGGCGTACGGGGTGTTCTCGGCGCGCGGGACTGTTTACACCACGCACGCCCGGGTGCGTCGGGCGAAGCCGCGCCGATCCGGTGTCAGCCGATCTTGGCGCCGTACACGTGCTCGGTCGGCGACCGTGCTGACGGGAAGTTCGGACCACTACGACGTGCGGGTGCGTCTCGATCGCCTCACCACATCCACCACCGGCGTGGACATCGAAGTCACCGGCCGCGGCCGGGATCCGGTCGACCTCGAAGGAGCTTCGGTGGAGGCGGTGATGGAGCGGATGGGCCACGCGATGCCGTCGCTGACTGCCGAGGCGCTCGGCGACGGGCGATTCCGGGCTCGCGGACAGTTTTTCCTGATGCCCGGCGAGTGGGAAGTCGGTGTGCGGCTGCGCACGGCGGGCCGCGCCGCGGAGCTCGCGACCGTATCAGTCGTGGTTCCTTCCGGCGCCTAGCGGTGGTCTGTCGAAGGTGGTTCGGGGCGGCAGTAGCCCTGACGACCGGACACCACAGAGCCACACGATCGGACGACCACGACCCGGACGTCGACTCACGCATCGCCCCCTGAGGGCTTGCGGAACTGCTCGATCATCGCTGCGTAACTGTTGCCGCCGTGACCGGCAGCAACAGCCCGGTCCGTCAGAGCCTTGAAGAACGTGGGGAGTTCGGCATTGACACCGAGGAACTCGCTTTCGTGGATGAGGTGTTCCATCGCGCCCAGATGGGTGTCGATGGTGGAATCGAGGGCCGGATACGCGCCGTCGTCGATCTGCTGCGCGTCGCCGGCCAGCCAGTCGGCCACGGTGCCGATCCCCTTCTGTGCGAGCGGGGCGAACGTCGCGGCGTCCACTCCCGCCGCGCCGAGCAAGGCGGCGCCCTGCAGGAAGCCGTTGAGAACGCTCCACATCAGGCCCAGCACGGCAACGTCGTGCAGTGACGACAGGCCGTGGTCGTCACCGAGGTACGTCGTGTCTGCCCCGAGGCTTCTCAGGGCCGACTCGTGCAGGTCGAAGGCCGACCGCGGCCCGCTGTAGAGGATGACGGCGTCCGCAGTGCCGATGGCCGGGGGGATGGCCAAGATCGCACCGTCGAGGTAGGTGCTGCCCTGCTGTGCCGCCCACTCGGCCGTCTCACGGGCCTGCGCCGAGGTGCCCGAGGTCAGGTTCACCACCACCCGGCCGTCGAGGGTGGCGCCCAGTGGATGGAGGAGCTTGTGCACGGCGTCGTAGTCCGTGACACAGACGACCACGAGTGGGCTGGCCGTGACGGCTTCGTCGGGTGAGCCGGCGAATCTCGCGCCCTGCGCGACCAGCTGTTCGGCCTTCGCTGCCGTGCGGTTCCACACGGTCGTGGGGTGCCCGGCGCGCAGGAACGCTCCGGCCAGAGCCTGGCCCATCAGGCCCAGGCCGATGACTGTCACGGGTGTGTGGTAGGCATCGTGATTCTGCATTATGCGTCCCCTCCAGGTGAGTCGGTGGTCATGGCAGAATCATCAACGTTCACACCGGTATGAAGGTCAAGGAGGAATGAGCCTGCTGATGGGGGAGTTGAGCCGGAGGACCGGAGTCCGCACGTATCAGCTGCGGTACTACGAGGCCCAGGGTCTGCTGGAGCCCGGCCGCGATGCCAGCGGCTACCGCGAGTATGCCGACGAGGCCGTCCTGACCGTGACTCAGATCAGGCATGTGCTGCCCGAAGGGCGTCAAAGGCCGTCTCTTGTACACAGCATTCTCTGGGTCGGTCCGGGCCGGCAGACAGCCCTGTTTGGCATGTCCGCCACATGCTTCCCCGCAGGCTCCCCGAAGAGGCGTTCGCCAGATGTAACTCTGGTGAAGATCGGTCATCCAACACCGCCAGCAGCAGAGCGCCTTGGTGTGGTTGCGCAACGGCTTGGCCGATCGGCTGCTCGCCGAGGGCATGGACGGCTATGTGGGCGACGTGATCGACAAGATGCTCGCCGCGTACAACGTCACAGCGATGCCGGAGGTGGCCGCGCGCGTCCTGGGGATGATGCGCGCCACCGACCCGCGTGCCACCGACCCGCGTGCCACCGACCCGCGCGGCGCCGCGGCCGCGCGGCGCGGACGGGCCGAACGTCCCGACTACCGGGACATCCTGGCTGCCGTCGAGGTACCGGTTCTCATCGTCGTCGGTACGGACGACATCTACGCCCCTGTCGCCGAAGCCGAGGCCATCCACGGCCTCATCCCGCACGCTGCCGTCGCCGTCATCGACCGGGCGGGGCACCTGCCGGGCGCCGAACGGCCCGAATGTTTCAACACCGCACTGTTGGACTTCCTCACCACGCAGGTCACTGCCCGGACCTGATCCGCGCCCGGTCCCGCCAGTAGGGGGCAGGCATCAAGGTGTCGGACTACGGGCGGCGCAAGGTGTCGGATCAGACGTGGGCGAGCAGGTGGTCCAAAGGACGCGGCAGGTGCGCGAGATCCAAGTCGTTGACGAGCGCGCGGGCGTAGTGGGCCTTCCGGCCGCTGATGGTTCCCATGAAACGCTGAAGTTGCTGCTCGACGGTTCTCTCCCGTTGCGCGGGTTGCCTCTGGAAGGTTCTAAAGGTCCGCAGGTCGCCTTGGTCGTCGAGCACATCTTGAACGCGGGCGGTACCCAGGGCTCGGATCAACTCGTCCTCAAGGTCCGCCTCGCACACATAGAAGCCGAGCAACTCCATATCGGCGCGGGTGAGATGAGAGCCGAGGCCGGCCCGCTCCAGGGCGCGCCGGAAGTGGTGCTCCTCCCCGACGTCGCACAGGCCCGCCAGTCCCACGTCGAGTCCTTCGGGGCCGACCAGGTTCAGGAATCTTCCGATGCTTGTGGCACCCCCGAGCGGTACGACCGCGATGCCCTCGGTGGCAAGGCTTCGTTGCTGGCGCTCAGCCAGCGCTTCGAGCGCCGCCTGGTCACTGACCCCTTCGACGAGTATGACCGTACGCAAGCCGGCGTCGGCGGCCAGTTCACGCGCGGCCGCGGCCGCGCTGGTCGCTGAGACACCCCGGCCGTCGGCCGCCCACTCGATAACCGCCGTCCGGAAGCGCCTCGTCTTTTCCATCGGCCCAGTGTCACACCTCACCCATTCGCCCAGCCGGAAACGGGGACGCAGCGCAGGCCGGCGATGCCCGGCATGGCGGGGCAAATCCTCACGTGATGTACGCGATTGAGGCGAACTCGCGGCTGGATGCCCGAAGGTTCACCAGGGTATGCAACTCGGCGCCCATCGCGGCGTCCTTGCGAATGCGTCAGTCGACAGCCCAGTCGCGGAGCCGGCGGGCGATGCGGGCGACGCCGAGAGCGCCGGACGCGGCATCGCGCACGAGCGCGACGGCGGCCTTGGGCGGATAGTCGACCTGCCGCCCGTTCAGGGCGAGGTAGGCCTCGGTCGAGTGCCAGGCGAAAGCCTCGTTCGAGTGCTCGAGGCAGGGCAGTTTCGCCAGCGTCTGCAGCAGGGCGGCAGCCTTGAGGTGGAGGGAGCCGTAGATGTCACGTCCCATCGCGCCCGCGTCGACCCGCGCCACGGCGGCGTACAGCGGTCCGAGGTCATCGACCTGGGGGTCGCCGTCCAGGAGCTCGGCGGCGTGCAGCAGGAAGGTGACATCGAGGCGGTGCGGCGGTTCGGGCCGGGTCACGCGGCCCGGCCCTGCTCCTGCTGCTCGATCTCGGCCCGCGCCTGCTGCTCGGCAGCCCGCTCTTCCGCGGCCGGACCGCTGCTGCCGGACTCGGCGGCGAACGTGGCTCCGCTGTCAGGCGCGGCGGCGGTCATCAACTGCGCAGGCCCCTTCACCGAGACCGCACCGCCCGTGGTCGATGCGGCGCTGCGCGCCGGCATTGCCTACCTGGACGTGGCCGCGGAGCAGGCCGTCGCCCTGGAGACGTTCCAGCGGCATGGCCGGCAAGCTCGCGAAGCCGGCGTGGTGGTCGCCCCGTCGATGGCGTTCTACGGCGGGCTGGGCAACCTGCTCGCCGGCGCGGTGATGGGCGACTGGCCGGCTGCGGACGACATCACGATCACGATCGCGATCGCACTCGACAGCTGGCAGCCGACAGAAGGCACCCGCAAGACCGTGCGGCGCAACGCGGGCCGGCATCTGGTCTTCACCGGCAACAGGCTCACCCCGCCAACCGGCCCGCCGCGGACCGAGACCTGGCAGTTCCCGCCCCCGCTGGGCGCCCAGGAGGTCACCGAACTGTCCACGGCCGACCAGGTCACCATCTCCCGCCACCTGCGGGTACCGGAGATCCGCGTCTACATCAACCAGACGCCCCTGCGCGATCTGAGCGATCCCGCGACGCCCCCGCCCACGGCGGTCGACGCCGACGGGCGCTCGACGCAGACCTTCCTCGTCGAGGTGGTCGCGCGCCGGGCCGGTGCGCAGCGCCGCGCGACAGCGTCCGGCCGGGACATCTACGCGGTCACCGCACCCATCGTCGTGGAAGCGGCGGTACGCATCCTCGGCGGCCGGGTCCGCAGAGCCGGGGTCGCCGCCGCCGGCGAGCTTTTCGACGCCTCGGACTTCCTGCGGGCGCTCGATCCTGCCCGCCTGGCCTTCACCGCACCCGACCACGGGCAGGCCGGCGGGAACTGAGGGCTGTCCGGCCGGTATCAACAGCGCTCGTGATCAATACGGCTGGGGCTCGGCCGTCCCGTACCGGCCGGGCTTCGGGCCGGCCTGGCGGTCGTCGGCCGAGGTGCCTCAGAAAAGGGCCATCGCGAAGCCCACCACGGCGAACAGGAGCCCCATGCAGACGAAGATGACCTGCAACCCGCCCATCAGGCAGGAGGCGGCTCCCATCCCGGGTGGTGGCGCCCCGGCCGGAACGGCCCGCTCGGGGCTGTGCGGCAGGTACCGCACCGGCACGATGTCGCCCCTCACGTATGGCTGGTGCGAGGTGACCTGGGCCCGCACATCCCGCCCGTCGAAGGTGTAGAACCCGAGTATCAGGCGCCGCTGGCTGTGACCCGGTCCGTTCGAGGAGTTCTGGTGCACCATGAACGTCTCCAGGCACCGGGCCTCGGCCATGAGCCCCTCCCGCAGAGTCCGACTGTAGGCAGCGGCCTTTCGTACCGTCCAGACGAACATACCGATCCCGACGGCCGCAAACAGCAGCCCGATCATTCCGAAGAACATCCCGAAGGCCTCGCCCAGAGAAAACATCCCGCACCCCCCCCCGCTGATGGACCGGCGCTTCGTGCTCGCGGATCCGGTGACGCCTCTGAAGAGGGGTAACAGTACAGCTGCGGTTCCCGTTCTTCGCGGGCCAGAGGTGACTGGGCGAGTCAGCCGCTGAGTCCCCAGAGGAGGGCGATGGTGCCGGCGAGTCCGGCCGCGCCGAGGGTGGTTCCGGCGATGGCGGTCCACAGGCGGCCGGTACCGAGGCGGGCATGGTGGATCCCTGCTGGGCCGAGGGTGACTGCGAGGCCTCCGGCGATGATGGCCCACGGGAGCATGCCGAACGCGAGCGCGGGCGTCAATGCGCACATGGCGGAGAGGGATCCGAGGACAAGCGCAGTAGGACCGAGGGCGACGGCGGGTGTGTCGGTCCGGTTGGGCACGGTCGGCTCAGGCATGACCTGTTCTCCTTATATTTGAACGAGTTCAAATTTAGCGCCGATCGTACCAACGGGTCCGGGAGGTCGGCTGGTTGGGGCGGGAGGAGGAGGCCCACTGGCCGCGATCGCTCAGCGGTGGAGAAGAGCCCGGAGTGTCTCGGCGATGTCGGCGGGAGCCTCCTCGGCCATGAAATGGCCGGAGGTGACGGTGTTGTGGCACAGGCCGGGGGCCCAGGATGCCCACAGCGCGGCGGCGTCGAAGCCGAGGGCCGCGCCCCAGTCCTGCGTGAGCACGGTGACCGGCATGGCCAGCTGGTTGCCGGCCGCCCGGTCCGCGTGGTCGTGCTCGATGTCGATGCCGGCCGTGGCGCGGTAGTCGGCGACGATCGAGGGCACCGCCTCGCGGCAGGCCTTCAGGTACGCGGCGCGGATGTCCGCGGGGATCGCCTGCGAGTCGTTGGCCCAGATGTCGAGGAAGTGGCCGAAGAAGGCATCCGGGCAGGCCGCGATCATCTGCTCGGGCAGCCCCGGCGGCTGGGCCATCAGGTATAGGTGGAAACCGACGGCCGCGCTCTCCCCATGCAGCACGTCCCACATGTCGAGGGTGGGAAGAACATCGAGGATGGCGAGGTGCGTGATGCGGTCGGGGTGATCAAGGCCGGCGCGGAAGGCCACCAGGGCGCCGCGGTCGTGCCCGGCCAGGGCGAAACGTTCGTGGCCCAGGGCTCCGGCAAGCGCGACGACGTCCGCGGCCATGGTGCGCTTGGAATATGCGGTGCCATCGGTATCGACGGGCTTGTCACTGTCTCCGTAACCACGGAGATCTGGGCAGATCACGGTGTGGTCGGCCGCGAGATCGGCGGCGACGTGCCGCCACATCAGATGGGTCTGCGGGAAGCCGTGCAGCAGCACGATCGGAGTGCCCGAGCCGACGACGGCCGCGTTCAGGGCCACACCGTCCGCGACGGTGATCCGCTGGTAGTCGAAGTTGGCGGCGATAGGCGCCATGATCAGCCTCTTTTCCCTTGATGAGCAGGTACCTCAACCCTGACGGCACCGGATGAGCATCGAGTGAGCGAGCGATAGTTTGAAGCCGTAACAGAGGAGAGAGCAGGTCATGGTGTGAGCGTCACGTTCGGGATTCTCGGGCCGGTGGTCGCGTGGGACCGCGACGGCGGCCTCATCGGCCTGAAAGGACCCCGGCACCGCGCGGTACTGGCTCGGTTGATCGTCGCCCGAGGCCGCGTCGTACCGGTGACACGCCTGGTCGAGGATCTGTGGGTGGAACCGCCCGCGGGTGGGGTCGGTGCGGTACGCACCTTCGTGTCCGCGTTGCGGCGGGCCGTCGAGCCGCAGCGCCCGCCCCGTACTCCGGCCCATCTCCTGGTCACCGAAGGCCCGGGATACGCGTTGCGCGCCGACCACGGCGCCGTCGACGGGTGGCGCTTCGAGCAGGCGCTCGCTGATGCCGCCACGCTCTCGCCCCAGGAGGCGCTACCTCGACTGGCCGATGCGCTGGAGTGCTGGCGCGGCCCCGCCTTCGCCGATTTCTCCGAGGAGAGGTGGGCGCGTACCGAAATTTCCCGCCTCGGCGAGCTGAGGCTGCACGCCGTGGAACGCCAGGGCGCGGCGCGGTTGGCCCTGGGGGATGCCGCGCAGGCGGTGGCGGACCTGGACGCGCATGTGGCCGAGCACCCGTGGCGGGAGGAGGGGTGGCGGCTGCTGGCCCTGGCGCTGTATCGCGCCGGCCGTCAGGGCGACGCCCTCGCGGTACTGCGCCGGGCGCGACGACTCCTGATCGACCAGCTCGGGGTGGAACCCGGCACGGTACTGCGCCGCCTGGAAGCAGACATCCTCGCGCAGGAAAACCACCTCGAACCGGCCCTCGAGCCGAGCGATGCGGCCGAACACGTCTGGGCGGACGCCGCGGCCGACTACGACCGGACCGTGGCCCACGGCGCCCGGGCACGACTTGAGTCGACCGTAGGTCTACTGCGCGATCTCGCTGTGACCGGCGGTGGCGGCCTCGAGGTCGCCCGCCGTCACCGCTCGGCCGCCATCACGGCAGCCGAAGGGCTGGGTGACGTGGAACTGACCGCCCGCGTGATCGGTGCGTACGACGTCCCGGCGATCTGGACCCGCGTCGACGACCCGCAGCACGCGTTGAGCGTCGTCGCCGCGGCGGAGCGCACGCTGAAAGCCCTTCAGCCGGGCGAGCACGAGGCCGCGCGTGCCCGCCTGCTGGCCACGATCGCTCTGGAATCACGGGGGACGCGATCGGCCCGTGGGCTGCAGGCCGCCCAGCAGGCGGAGCAGATCGCGCGCCGTCTGGACGACCCGGCGCTGCTGACGTTCGCCCTCAACGGCGTGTTCATGCAGACGTTCCACCGGGCGGGTCTGTCCCCACGCCGGGACAGGACAGGTGCGGAACTGATCGCTCTGTCCGAGCGGCACGGCCTGATCACGTACCAGATCCTCGGACACCTCATCCGTATCCAGTCGCGCAGTGCCCTCATGGACTTCTCGGGAGCCGAAGGGCACGCGGCGGCGGTGGACCGCCTGGCCGAACGCAACGAGCTGCCGCTGGCCAGCGTGTTCACACAGTGGTTCCGGGCTTCGCGTCTGGCCGCGACGGGTCCGGCAGCAGCGGCGGAGGCGGCCTATCAGGCCGCTGCGACCCAGCTCGACGGCGTCGGCATGCCCGGTCTCGAACGTGGTCTGCTGCCGCTGGCTCTGCTGTGCCTGCGCGTACAGAACGGCCGGCCCGCCCAGACGGACGAGCGGACCGACTGGGGACCTCATGAACCGTGGGCCATGCCTTTGGTCCTCCTCGCGCGAGGCACCCGCGTCGAGGCCGTGACAAGACTGCGGGGGCTGCCCGACCCTCCCCCCGGCCTGTTGTTCGAAGCTCTGTGGTGCCTGGTGGCGCGGGCGGCGATCGCCGTGTCCGACCGGGCCACGATGGTTCGAGCCGTAAGCGCGCTCTCGCCTGCGGCGGAGGAACTGGGCGGCGCGGCCAGTGGCCTGCTGACCGTCGGTCCTGTCTCGCGACATCTCAACGAGCTCGCCACCGCACTGCGGAACACTCAATGACGCCGTACTGGTGGAGGACTCCGCCGGTGTGGGCGGTGACGAGCCGGTCGGCACGGATTGTCGGGTGTCGTGCGGATTCTTGGCTGTGGTGGGGGCAGGATGGAGGAATGGGTTGTGGTCCTGGGTGTGGTGTGGCGGGTGGGCGCACGGAGCTCGGTGTCAAGGGTGACTTGACTGAGGGCATCGGGCATCGGCGATGCCCGGCGTGGGAAGTTTTTCGCGCCGCGTGTCTGCGGAATTGGCCTGGGACCGCGCCGAAGACCGGCACCCGCTATGGGCCGGGGTATGGCGCATCGCGTCGGCGGGGGTCCTCTGCTGCTCGACACGACAGGTACGTAGCGCCTTGTGGGGCGCCGGCCGTGATATGAGAAATGGGAGTCTGTATGACCACCTTTGTTATCTCCGTCCCGGGCACGTTTGTGCACGAGGTGACGGCTGCTGAACGGGCCGCTGTCGTTGCGTACTTGCGTCCGGCTGATCCGCAGCACACAGCGTTGGGTCAGTTGGAGGACCTGGACATCCTCACGGTCCATGACAACGGCACGTTCACCCTTCGCCTGGAGATGGAAGCCGATGACAGCCACAGTGCCGAGAGGCACGCGAAGCGGGTGGCCGCTGCTGCGCTGCGCCAAGCCGGAATCGACGAGGACCAGGCCCCGCTCGGCCCGACAGCGGTGACCGGTATCGATACTTAGACCCACGACTTAAGACCCATGCCGGGACGTCAAGGGCGGATTGCTCTTACGTCCGTAGCCTGCGCCGGAACTCGCGTACCGCACAAGGCGGTACGCGAGACGGGAATCCGAGTGGCGGTGGTCACCCCGCATGTATCTCCGCCGTGATGATCTTGGCGTTGAGGTTCCACCGATCGGCCGAAGTGCCGCCGGATGCGGCCCAGTTGCCAGTTGTCGTAGTGCCGGTACTCGCAGTCTGCTGGTCTGGGTGGCCGGTTTCCTGGTGATGCCGGCCTTCCAGGCGTTGCCGTGGCATCGTGTCCACTCCCGATGACAGTGGCGGATACGCGGCCGTGGCGCGCAGGTGGCCCGACGCGAACTGGGCTACCTACGACGCGTTCCTCGCCGAGGTCAGGGCTGGGGGGTGACGCGCAGCAGCATCAGGGCGGTGTCGTCCACCGCGTAGCCCCCGGCGTGCTCGGAGGCTTCGCGCCACAACCGGTCCAGAGTCTCGGTCGCATCGCAGCCGACGGTGGCGGCCAGCGCGCGTGCGAGGCGTTCTTCGCCGAACAGTGGCCCCCTGTCCGCGCTACGGGCTTCAGTGATGCCGTCGGTGTACAGCAGCAGCGCGTCCCCGGGGTACAGCTGGAAGGCCGTCTCCTCATGGTGGTCCTGGTCGGCGGGGAGCAGCGGGCTCAGCAGTATCCCGGCGGCGTGCAGTTGCTCCACGGTGCCGTCGGCGCGGCGTATCAGGGCCGGGGGATGGCCGGCGCTGGCGTACCGTCCGACGATCCCGCAGCCGGCCGGCCGGAAGGTGGCCAGGGCGGCGGTCAGGAACCGGTCGCTGACTCTCTGGTCGGCCATGGCCTGGTGCAGACGGTGCAGGACGGTGCTGGGGCGGGCGTGCTGGGTGGCCTCGGCGCGCACGGTGTAGCGGGCCAGGGCGGTGACCTTGGCCGCGTCGATGCCCTTGCCGCAAACATCCCCCATCAGCGCCGCCCAGGTCTTGCCGCTGGTGCGGAACAGGTCGTAGAAATCTCCGACCACTTCGGCGCCCGCGGCGCCCGTCGCGTCCGCCGGCAGGTGCACCGCGGCAACATCCAGGCCGGGAGTGTCGGGGAGGCGGGGCGGCAGGAGGCTGTCCTGCAAGGTTCGGGCCAGGGCCGCAGAGGCCTCCGCCGAGGCGCGGGCCTGACGCAAAGCCTGGCGCAGGGCGATCTCGGAGGACACCGACCTGGCCAGCGTCCTCAATGCTTGTGTCTGTTCCGGCGTGAAGGGGCGGGCGTCCTTGTCCACCACACAGAACCCGCCCAGCACGTATCCGTCCGGGGAGACCACGGGGTAACCGGCCCACGCTCCGATACCCAGGGCGTCGACATCGGCAAGGTGGCTGATCCTCGGGTCGGTGGCGGCGTCCTCCGCGATCAGCGGTGCCCCGGTGCCGATGAGGATGTGGCAGGGGCTGTCACGGATGTCGTTCTCCCGGCCTGCTGCCGGATCCATACCGATCGAGCTCTTCCAAAACGACCGTCGCCCGTCCGCGACGGTGAAGAACGCCTTCTGCGCGCCCGTGATCACCAGCGCCAGCTGGGCGAGATCGTCGAAGGTGCCCTCTGGCGAAGAGTCCAGCAGGCCACTGGCCGCCACCGCCGCCAGCCGTGCCGGATCGAACACCGCATCCGGTAGCTCACCTGTGGGAGGAACGATCTCCTTCGCCATCATCGTGCCGCCACCTGTCTTCCTCACCCGCCGCTCGCTCCGGGACCCCCGGGGTGTCAAGTGACCTGACAGGAGGATAGTGCCGCCTCCTCGGTGACAGGGCAGTGCCCTGGGCGCATCCGCGTGAACCCAGATGCTATGCCCCGGCGCTCCGGAAGCCCCAGCACCGCAGTGGCGCCGACGGTCGGCCAGGAGGCCGTCGCAAAGATTTCGTCCATGCTGCGCGACAAATGATCTGTGCGTGCATTGGTGGCCAAGAGCGGGGCACACGGTGATCGAGCGACAGGGATCCAGTGGCCGTCGAACCGGCGGCTGCCGCGGATCTCACTTGGCCCGGGCCACGACGGCGCGGGCAGGGCGAAGGCCGGTGACTCTCACGAGGCACGGACTGGACACCCTGAAGAGACCAGAAGATGGGAAACACACATGATTATCCTTGGCGTCATTCTGCTCATCATCGGCGTGCTGGCCGGTATCTCCCTCCTGACGACGGTCGGCGGCATTCTCGTCGTGGTCGGTGCGGTTCTGTGGATCCTCGGCGCGATGGGTCGCCAGGTCGGCGGGCGCAAGCATTTCTTCTAGTCCCGCGACCCCTGCGGGCTCAACGTGGCACGGATGGGCCGCTGCCGAGAAGACTGAGGCGGTCGGAGCAGGTCTGGTAAAGGAAGCTGTCACCGGATTGGTGCACCCCCTTTACGTGGTTCGGGGTCTCGTGGAGAAGCTCTCCACCGGGCCCCGCTGCCATGCCCGTCTTCGTACGGGCGTTGTGCGTGCGTGTCGGGTGTCACCTGCACCAACCCGATCGCCCCTGCCGCGCCACGTGCTCCTGCCCGTCCGCGTCCGTGCGGCCGGGCAGGGGAGGGATGATAGGCACCGGGAAGGTCCACGAATGATCGAGGAATCCCCGCCCTGATCCACCACCCACGTTCCCGGAGTACGAGCTTGCCCACCCAGACCGCCGCATCCGTGGAGCTGGTCCCCTGCGCGCGCGGGCGTGCCAGGGGGCCGCGTCGTTGGATCTCCGCCCTGCGCCGTACGCCTGTCTCGATCTGGAACGACGACGTCTCCGACTGGGCAGCAGCCCTGACGTACTACGCCATCCTCTCGCTGCTCCCGGCGCTCCTTGTCACCGTGTCCGTGATCGGCCTGGCCAACCCCGGGGCCACGACCGCGCTGATCGCCGACATCACCGCCTTCGCCCCCGCGGAGTCCGGGGAGGCGCTGCGTCGCCCGCTGGAGGCGGCGACCAAGGAGAGCGCCGCCGTATGGCTGCTCGTCGGGAGTGGGACCGTGAGCGCGGTGTGGTCCGCCTGCAGCTATCTGGCGGTCTTTCGCCGGGCACTGCACGCCATGCACCATGTCCAGGACGTTCGTCCCGCCTTGCGCAAGGCCCACATCATCGTGGCCTCGGCGATTGGGCTGCTCGTCCTCCTCATGACCAGTGCCTTCGCTCTGGTCATGACAGGGCCGGTGGCCCGCTGGCTCGGCCGGCGTGTCGGCCTGGCCCATGCCAGTGAGACGCTGTGGTCGGTCCTCAAGTGGCCGGTTCTGCTCTGTCTCGTCGCCTGTCTGATCCTTGTGCTCTTCCGTACCGGCCCGCGATCAGCGCGTGGCATTCGTGCGGGGCTGCCCGGCGGAATCCTGGCCGCGTTCCTGTGGCTGGTCGCCTCGGCGGGCTTCGCCCTGTACGCGACCCAGATCGCCAGTTACAGCCGCCTCTACGGTTCGCTCGCGGGGCTGGTCGTCTTCCTGATCTGGGTCTGGTTCGCCAATCTCGCCCTGCTGGCAGGGGCGCAGTTCAATGTGGAACTGCACGGCAGTGACCGAGCCTCCTCCGATGCGCTTCCGGCTGAGGCCGCCCTGCCGGAGAGCGACGCACCCTCCGTCGGCTGACCGGCGCACAGGCGGCCGACCGAAGGACGCGCCGAATCCGCGCGAGCAGCTGCCCGCGCACAACGCCTCGGCGGTGACCTGGAAGGCCCGGATGCCGAGTTGAGCACCCTCCTTGATCAGCGCGGTGCTGATCCTCGCTGTTGCGTCCACGTTGTCCACCGGCCACAGGGCGGCGGCGAGCGCGGCTAGTTCCGCGGGGCGGTGGAAGTGCGGCGCGCCGCGGAAGGACCAGACACGTTCAAGGCCGACCGGCGACGAGCCCCGTGCCGCGAGCGCCTGACGGGCCGATCCGCTTGGTGTGTCCTGCACGCCCATGGCCAGTACGTCCGGTGCGGACAGGGAACGGTCGAACCCGTGCACCGCCACCCGGTAGGCCATCACCTGTTCCCGGCTCACTTCGATCCGGTGCGTACCGCTCACGATCACACCCTTCCTCCGCGCGTGTCCGAACCGTACTTCCACCGTGCCGTGGGACCGGGGAGTTGAGCCGGCGGACCTTCTGTGAAGTCAGTCGTGCCGTACGAGGACGTGCCCGAATCCGGCCCACAGCCGCGCGCTGTAATGCTGTCGCCGGTCGTCGTGTCGCCGCAGTGGGCAGGCACCGCTGAGTCGGTTGGCCCGGCCGCGGCGCGCGGACCACTCGACGGGCTTGAGGCCCCATCAGAACCGGGGTGTGGCACGGTGAACGGCGGGACGAGCGGCGCGGCGGCACGTCCGCGAGCTCGTCGGTTCGCGAGCCCGACCGGCCCGCCGGTCGGGCTCGGTGCCGCAGTGCAACGCCGGGGTTCAGTCCTCTGCTGAGGGCCGCCTCCGGCGTGTGACGTCGATGGCGAGGGCGGTGTGTGCGGCGGAGAGGAATTCCGTCCGGGCCTGCCAGAACGCGTGTCGACGCTCGCCGAGTTTGGACATGAGCCGCACCCCGTAGGGACTTCCCCCGGCCGAGCGCAGGCTGCTCAGCAAGGCTGCGGCGTGGGCGGGCCTGATGCCGGGGCAGTCGCCCAGAGCGTGGGCGAACGCCTCACGCGCGGCGCGGAGTTCCGGCGTCGCGTCGGTGCCGACCGGGCGCTCGTGCAGCAGCCTGTCGAGCCGGGCGAGCGCGGCCCGGGCGTTCGTCCCGGGTGTGGCGGTGCCGGCAGGGGAGCCGCCCTCACCTGCGCGGAGTTCCTCCAGGTAGCCCAGTCCTCCGAGGTAGTCGGCACATCTGGCCATGGTCCGCTGCCAGTCGGAGAACCGGTCCGCACTCGCCTCCGCGGTTGCGGAGGCTTCCGCGGGGCCCTCGAGTTCGACCACAGCGAGCGCATCGCGGATCTCGCCGACCCAGCTGAGGAGCGAGGCGGAGCACTCGACGGCGCTCCGCGCCGAGCTCCCGTCGAACTCATCGGCTGCGTGGGCGGCCTTCCCCAGTGCGGAGAGGAAGGCGGCGTACGCGTCCCGGCGCAGCGACAGGCGCCACTGTTCGTGGACGGCCCGGGACGTATCCACGGCGGCCCGGTACGTGGCCTCCGCTTGTGCGAGCCCGGCGCGATGGGTGGCCTCCGCCGACCGCAGCGCGGCCTTCACCTGCCAGCGCACCGCGAACACGGTGGCCGGTATCGCGACGAGAGCGACGACAGGCGCCGCGACAGCGCCGATCCCTGCAAGGTCCATGGGCCGTCATTGTGCCGTAGACCACGGGCGCTCAAGGCAGTTGCGCAAGATCAATGCGGCTACGGGGCGCGGCACGTGTGGCCCTGGCGGCGCTCGGGCGCCGCCAGGCCCGCGCCGCCGCTCTGCTGACCCTGGCCCTGCCCGGTGGCGTGTACGTCTACCAGGGCGATGAGCTGGGCCTCGCGGAGGTGCAGGACCTGCCCGACCACGTCATTCAGGACCCGACCCTCGCACGGTCCGGGGGAGTGGACCGGGGCTGGGACGGCTGTCGGGTGCCGCTGCAATGGAGCGCCGGGCACACCGTCTTTGTCGACGACTTCGACACCCGCGTGGCCCAGGCAGCCGATCGGGGTCTGCCGTCCACGAAGTGGGAGACCTACTCGAACGGCGTACGCAAAGCCACATACGTTGATCCCGACGGCAACGAGATCGGGTTCGGCGGCGCCCCGCTCTGACCGGAAGCCAGGCGCCGGGGCGCCGGGGCGATCCCGCGCGGGTCGACCGGGGCGCGCTGTGGGCGGCGGGTGAACCGTCGACGCCGCGGGCCCGAACCTCGGCAGCCATGAGACGCCCTCTGCCCATCAGGCGCGCACCATGTCACCTGCTCACCCTCACCCACGCGGTGAATCGATTCACACACGGACCTAGCGAGCGGAACCTGAGCCGTCATAGAGGTGCCGGTGGGAGCGGAGGCCGAAGTGCACGTCCCTGCGCCCACCCGTTCGGCCGCCACAGCTCCCCGCGGAGCACGCTACCTGCGGTCGGAGGGCGGCCATGTCGTCTACCAAGTGCCGCACGGGAAGTGGGACTTCACCTCACGTCCGGGTCGCTGACCGGCTGAACAGTCTCCGCCCGTATGAGCAGGCGGGAAGCCTCCTCGCCCTGCGCACCAGGGCGGGGAAGCTCCGGCATGCGCACTCTCACATACTCAGCCACACGGCGGCACCAATGGGCAGCCTGCGCTCGCCCCAGCCCCGGCGGGCGGAAGCGCCACGCTGGAGAGCAGGATCTCCGCCGCCTCGGACAGGTCCACCGGCGCGTCTCCCAGATTGACCAGGCAGCGGAAGCCACCCGCGCGGTCGAAGCAGACCGTCCCCGGACCGGCGTCCACCCACGTCAGCTCCTCCCCCAGGCCTGCCACCTGCCGCCGGCGCACGGCCAGGGCCCTCCGGTGGAGGTGCAGGAAAGAAGCGGGGTCGGCGCGGTGACGTCACCAAGGAGCTTCGGCCGGCGAGGTGTCAACAGACACCGTGATAGCCTCTAACTAAAGCGTGATGATGTAGTCGTGAAGGTGTGGAGGTGGCAGGTATGGCCGAAACGGGCACGAAAACCCCGCGCGAGCGCTATCGCGTCCAGGTGCGCGCAGAGGTCAAGGAACGCGCGTGGGAGCAGATCGCCACAGCGGGAGCCTCCGCGCTCTCCCTCAACGCGATCGCCAAGCAGATGGGCATGAGCGGCCCCGCGCTCTACCGCTACTACGCCAGCCGCGACGAGCTCATCACCGAGCTGATCAGGGACGCGTACCAAAGCCTCGCCGATACCTTCAGTGCAGCCTCCGAAGCCGGTGCCGACATCGCCACGCTGGCGCACGCCGTGCGCGGATGGGCCCTGGACGACCCCCACCGATACCTGCTCGTCTATGGCACTCCAGTTCCCGGCTACCACGCGCCCGACGATGTCACCGTCATCTCGTCCCAGATCATGACGACCCTGCTCGACGCCTGCGCCACGTCGGCCCCGGACAGCCCCGCGACGCCGTTCGCCGCGCACCTCGAAGACCATCGACAGTGGACGGACGACCACCAGGCCACGCCCGCGGTACTCCACCGTGCCCTGACCGTCTGGACTCGGCTGCACGGCGTCCTGTCCCTGGAACTCGCGGGCCACTTCACCGGAATGGGATTCGACCCCGCGCTGCTCTTCGCAGCCGAACTGGACGACCTGCTGGCGCACTGACCACGCGGCACCCGTTCCCGCGCGGGCTCGGCGAGTCCCTGTGGGGAGGTCGCCGGGCTTCAGTCTCCTGGCCTTGGCTGCCGGTCGGGCAGGCGTTTGGTGTGGCGGAGTGTAGGCGGTGAATGTGACAGGAGGTGTTCGATCGGGAGTTCGGGGCCCCCTCCAGCGTCTTCTCACGCAACTCCCGCACGACCGTCCCCCTCCAGGGTCTCGCCCGGCAGCTCCCATGTACTGCTGCGGCCGCTGCGGTGCCGCCGGAGTGGCGCTCCTTGCGGACCGTGGGTGATCGCCACGAAGCCGTACTCGACGAGCAGGTCCCCCACAACTTTGAGGTAAGCAGCTTCTTCGAACCGGGCCGCCGAACTAGTCCTCCGGAACGTCCTTGATGAACACGATCCCGTCGTTTGCGGCCAGGTGCGCCGGGTCCAGTGGGAAGTAGCCGTAGTAGGGGGACACGCGGGGGGCGGGCGGCGTGTCGCTGAGGGCGCTGGCCAGCCGGGGGGCGTCGACGACGTAGGGGTCCTCCGGGAGCGCGTACAGAAGTCCTTCGACCGTGTCCGGTGGCGGGGTGCCCACTCCCTGGTGCCGCATCGTGCCGAGAGCTGTGGCCAGGAAGGCATACCCCACGCCCAGTTGGGCGCTCACGAGCGCGCCGGCGCTCCACCACTCCAGCGGAAGGTCGCCCATCCGCATCGTGCTCTTGTTCCGCTGGAGATGGCCGTTGTGGGCGTGGACCAGTGCCGGGACCCGTTCGGCGATGGCGAGAAGGTTGTCGGCCATCATCTGGTCCCGCAGGCCCACCAGTCGCGTCATGCGGCTCGGTGAGCTGTCGGCCATCCAGAAGTGGTAACGCAGCAGGCCGGTGGCGGTGCGTCCGTACAGGCGCACCCGGTCCAGATCGTCTCGCGAGGTCGTCGTGATCAGGTGCGGTGTCTGCGCGTCGAGCAGCGCCACCAGATCATCGGCGACCAGTCGCAGTTCCTTGGCATCGGCCGACTGCCCCACGGACTGGGCCGGGTCCATCATCGCGGCGGGATTGGTCCACAGGTCGTCGGCGCCGAGCAGGCGGTCGAGCGTTTCCGCGGTGCAGGGGAGCAGGCCCGTGTCGACCAGGGCCGCGAGGTAGTCGTGGAGTGCGGTGAGGGCCTGCCGGGGGCTCGCGGCGCCGGTGATCTCCAGCGGGCCGTCGAAACCGGCGAAGCGGAGCAGCTCGGACGCGGCCCGGCCGCTGTTGTACGCACGCATCCAGCGCACGAGTTCGCGATTGGCCGCGGACGCGCCGAACCCGTGGCTGAACCCGCGGTCCATGACCTCGTCGAGAGTGCCCGTGCCCGAAGTGACGTAGCCGTCCACGACCAGACCCATCATGCAGTCGCTCTCGACCACGATCGTCCGATAGCCCTCCTGCTCCACGAGCTGCCGGAAGAGCTCGTTGCGCAGATTGAGGGGAGTGTCCTGGCCGTGAGTGGGCTCGCCCAGGGCGAGCAGCCGTGGCCGGGCCGGAAGCAGCCTCATGACGGCGGCGGCCTCGACGGAATGGGCGATTTCCTTGATGTCAGTAGCCATGCCTTAAACGGTATCGTTGAACCTTCGGTTGAAACTTTCTCGCGATATCGGCAGGCACATGGTGCGAAACCTTCAAAGCGGTGAGCGGCTCAGGCCGATTGACCTGGCGCGTGAGCACGGTCTGTCCACGCAGGCCATCAGGAACTACGAGGCGGTCGGCATCCTTCCGGCCGCCGGGCGCACACCCCACGGCTACCGCACCTATACCCCGCTGCACGCACGGGCCCTGCGCACGTTCCTCGCGCTGATGCCCGGCCACGGCCACCAGGCGGCGGCATCGATCATGCGAGCGGTCAACCGGGGCGCGGTCGATGAGGCGTTGCGCCTCATCGATGAGAGTCACGCCCAGCTCCTTGAGGACCGGCAGACCCTTCGGGCCGTGGAGCGCGCCCTCCCTGACCTGGAGCCCACTGCGGCGTCCGAGCCCGACCATGTGTCCGGGCCCGGCGGCACGTTCATCGGGCCGCTGGCAGGGAAGCTCGGGATCCGGCCTGCCACGCTGCGTAAGTGGGAGCGCGCCGGGCTGGTACGCCCGCGCCGCGACTCGCAGACCGGGTACCGGGTCTACGACGGGGCCGACGTGCGGGACGCCAGACTGGCCCACCAGCTCAGGCGGGGTGGCTACCTGTTGGAGCAGATCGCCCCGCTGATCGCCCAGGTGCGGGCGGCCGGTGGGCTGGAGCCGCTGGAGGCCGCCCTGCACGACTGGCGCGGGCGGCTGTCCGCCCGCGGGCGCGCGATGCTGGCTGGGGCCGCCGAGTTGGAAGCGTACCTGCGCGAGCGTGAATGAGACCTCGGCCGCCGACCGACGCGAAACTTGACGCGATCGAGTGTCCGCGGCCTCCCAGGACACAGGCCGCGCGGAGGTCTTGGACCGCGCCCGGCGGCGCCGAAGGCCCACAGCAGGTATGCGCGGAGGGCTTGTCCGCCGCGGCAGACGAGAAACAACGAAGGCGAGGAGGTCGCTGTCACCCACTCCTTGCCAATTACTTCTTACAGCGCACTGGGGAGCTTGCGGCAAGGCCCCCAGGGTGTGCCGCAGAATCGTCCGCCGAGACCAGAACGACCGGACCGGCCGGCTTTCGGTGGCGCGCTGGGCTGACCGGGTCGACCATGTCGTCGACGTCAGCGCGGAGTTGGACGCGCCCGCGGCGCTGCTGCGGCCGGACGGCCATGTGGCGTGGGGCGGTGAGGATCAGCAGGATCTGCTCAGCCAATTGCCGAAGTGGTTCGGCGCTGCCGCCGGCTGAGCGCGCAGTGTGGCCCGAAAGGTGGGCCGTTGCGGCGAGATGCGCGACATCGTGGCGACGAGTCAGGCCGAGCGGGACGAGATGAGCCGCCCTTGATCGCCCCGGGGTGCTGGTGATTGAGAGCGGCCCGGGCTGTGAGCCGCGGTGGCGGTGAAGGTGGACAACACGGTGGACTCCCGCCGGGCCGACTCATCGGGTTGAGTCATGAGGCCGAGTCATGGGCCGAGTCATGAACGTTCCGGGACAGGCGGGGCGCTGGGGTGCGGTACTGCGGCGCGGAAGTCCGCCCCGTACTGGGCGGCTTGTGTGTGGAACATGGCCGCGTAGCGTCCGCCGGCGGCGATCAGTTCGTCGTGGCTGCCGTGCTCGGTGAGGCGGCCCTGGTTGAGGACGTAGATGGTGTCGGCATGGCGGACGCCGGACATGCGATGGGTGACCAGGACGACCGCCCGGTGCGCGTCGGCGAGCTGGCGGATCCTGTCGAAGGCGGCGATTTCGGCCTCCGGGTCCAGGGCTGAGGTGGGTTCGTCGACGATCAGCACGCTGTCTGCGGGGCAGGTTGCGGTACGCCAGTGCGTACGGGCCAGTCCGATTTTCTGCCACTCTCCACCGGACAGCTCCGAGGCCCCGCGGAACATCCTGGCCAGCAGGGTCCGCAGCCCGCGGGGCAGCGTCGCGATGACGGGAGACGCTCCGGCGTACTCGACCGACGGCTGCAGCTCCTCGTTCTCGGCTGCCCGGTCGGGTCGGCCAATGCGGATATTGAGGGCGGCGGTCACCGGCCAGCGCTGGAAGTCCTGGGTCAGCAGGGCGACGCGGCTGAAGACCTGGGACCGGTCCAGGCCGGACAGCTCGGCTTCGCCCCAGTGCACTGTGCCGCTGTGCGGCAGCAACAGGCCGGCGAGGACCTTCATCAGGGTGCTCTTGCCCGAACCGTTCTCGCCCACCACCGCTGTCACCGAGCCCATCGGGAGAGTGATCGAGATGCCGTCCAGGGCCGGAGCGTCACGGTCCGCGTAGCGGTAGGTGACCTTGTCGAGGACGACCCGGTCGATTCGCGCCGGGAGCTGCTCCCCGCCCTCGGGGATGGCTCGCCTCGCCGCCTCGACCAGAAACCGGTCATGGTCCTGGACGTACAGGGACTCCTCATGCAGCTGGTTGATGTTCATGACCAGTGCACCCAGGCTCGCCGAACCGGACCGCACGGCGATCACCGCAGTGCCGGCGACAGCCAGACTCATATGCCCGGCCAGGACCAGCCAGACCATCACGGCATAAGTACCGACCATCGCCAGACCGGACAGGGCGGCGGCCACCAGCTCGGTGACAGCCTTGCGGTTGGCGAGCCGTGTCTGCTCGGCCTCGGCGCTTGCGGCCATGTCCCGGTACTTCTCCAGCAGGAATGGGCCGACGGAGTGGATCCGCACTTCCTGGGCCGCGCTGCGCTCGGTGAGGAGATTCCCGATCAAGCGGCTGGCGCGCAGATGCTCGACCCAGGTCATCACGGACACGTAGCGCTCCTGAGCCACCCGCATCGCTCCCCAGCCCCGTGGCGCTGCGATCAACAGCAGCATCGGCAACAGGGTGGGGTGCAGAACAGTGAGGACGCCTGCGGTCGCGATGAGAGAGATCGTGCCGTTCAGGGCGGCGACGCAGGCGCTGATCATGCGGCGGGCGGAGGCTGCGCCCTGCTGCGCGACGTCGATCAGGCGCCGGAAGTCCGGGTCCTCAATGGCCTCCAGCTCCACCGCGGTGGCCGCCGCCAGGTATTCGGTGGTCGCGACGCGCTCCACCAGCGGCTCCAGGCGCCCTGCTCGGGACGTGGACCAGCCGGCGAGAGCTGCGTTCACCACAGCGACGACGGCACCGGCGATCAGAGCGGGTAAGGCGGCGTGGAGCCGCTCGACGGGCGTGCCACCGCCGAGGAGAGCATGCATCACGGCGTTGACCGCGAGCAGGCCGACGGCCGCCGCGATGCCCTGTCCGATCTCGCTGATCCCGACGGCCAGCAGCGCCGACCGGTCGGCCCCCCAGGCCCGGCGCAGCGTTCCGCCGACCAGTCGCGGCATGGCGCGGATGGCGGAGACCATCGTCAAGTCGAGCCGGGCGCGCTCATGTTCGGCCCAGCCCATGTCATAGCGCAGAGGGCCGCCGAACAGTTCGTCCTCCGCTGCGGAGACAGTCGGCTCGCCCATCGTCACCCGCCGGAAATATCTCTTCACGCGACGCCTCCACGGACCGGATTCGGCCAGATCAGCGGCAGGTGCGAGAAGCCCTCGGCGAGCACACGCAAGATGACCGCTGTCCAGCGCGCGGCCTCGGCCGTCGCCAGCAGTACCACCGTGGCACACGCACCGGCGACCAACTGGTAGACCAGCAGCACAGGAACGGATCGACGGTCGGTATCCCACAGCGTCTTGGCCATGCGACGCAGGACGGATCGGCGCCCCTTGTGGAGTCTATGGAAGGAGACTTCACCGGGCGGGCTCATGGGGCATTCCGCCGTGGCCGCGAACGCGGCGGGCGGTGGTGGCGGAGTCAAGACATGCGTGTCCGTGACGTCGGCTGGGGTCAACTGCACTCCCATTGCATGGTCGTTGCGTTCTGTTGGGTCTCTCCGTGGTCAACGGCTAAGGCGGCGATATCGAACACACGTGTTTGAGACAGAGCGAAATTCGTGGAGGAGCGCGCGGCGCACAAAGTGTGGGGTGCATCCACCCTTGGGGTGTACGGGGCGGCTCCGGCACGATCATGGCCGAAACGCCGCGGCCGATGCCCCTGTGGCAGATGGGATTTTGCCGAGATTCTTGGTGAGAGCCCCGCCCCTGAGGCCGGGGGCTGAATGCATCTCAGAGGCGCTTCGAGAGGCGCTTTGACCGATGGGTTGACCGGGACCTCCCCGCTGGTTGATGAAGCGGTCTTGTGCGGCGCCGCGGATGCACCCCATCTCCTCCGGCCGACGCTTTCAGCGGACCTCGGGGAGTCGAGTGCACCGGCCTGCTCGTCGGCGCGTCAATCTCACACTTCGATGCGGCCGGCCGTCGGAACGGCCTCGTTCTGCTTCTCCGTATCCGGGTCGGTGTCAGTCCTACCCACATTCCTCAGCAGGATCTTGGCAGTGACGGCCAGGGCGAGCAGCACCGGTACGGCACCGAGTGCGATGAGCGCGAGCCCCTCGGCGAAGGAGTCCCGTGCGGTGGCGAAAAGTATGCGCAGGGCCCGGACGGGTCCCCCGAGCCGGACCGTCAGAGCACGACGCACGAGGGAGCGAGGTAAGGCCGAGTCTCTCCTTCGGTCTGCGGCGGATCCGAAGACTGGCCCGGGCGATGAAGTGTGTGGTGTCTGGCAGGCCGGTCTATGCTCCACCGCATGAAATTGCTGCTGACCAGGGAGAGTGTCGCTATGGGCGACGACGTGAACGCGCCCCACGAGCAGCAGAAAGAGTTCCCCGACGACCTCACCATCAGTGAGGTGATCGCTACGGTCGTTGCGGACGGCTACCTCCCACGGATCGCCGGCTGCTGCGCCACCTGAGTTCTCACGACGAGCGGGAGCATCTCGCTGGCCGTCGTGGCCCAACAATGCGAGAAGCCCCGCCTGCTGGCCATCGACCAAGGATTTCTGGGTTCGCTCGCAGACCCAGATCGCAGCGAGGTGCGCTGACATTTCCGCTACTTCACACAGGAAGACCCCGACGCCGTCTATCGCAGACTGTCGGAGACCCAGACGCCACCGGCGCCCGAACGGCCCGAGTAACTGTGTTGCGGTGGGCGGGAGTTCGCCTCATGGGCACTGTCTCAGGTCAAGCCACCCGCTGCACTTGAGTACGCGTACTCGACCCCGCATGTGTTGGCGGCCTCGCCCCGGCAGGGTCAACGCCACAGGCTGGGCGCCTGGCCTCACCTCTCTAAGGGTTGTCCCGTAATCCCTGGTGGATCAGCGCACGGCGTCAGATGCGGTGCATCGCAAGGCGGAGGGACGTTCGCATACTGGACGTATTCGGGCGTTCCGACAACGCGGCGAGGTGCCGTAGCTGTCGTCGTGCGTCTGCCAGGGATTGCGGGACAGCCCTTAGCCGGCAGGTTGCAAGCCGACCGGTGGCGGTGGCCATTGCAGTGGAGCCTGCCCCGGTTCAGAAGCCGTGGTGTGGACAGCCATCCAGGGGCGCGGCTACACCTATGTCACCGCACCCCGTAAAGTGCCGGTGACAAGCTGTAGATCATTGGAGTGCATCGGAATATGGACAGCCTTTTCACCGTGTTGCTCGCAGTGGTTTTTGCGGTGATCTACCTGCTGCCCTCGTACATGGCGTTCGCGCGCGGTGCGAAAGACCGGTGGCTGATCCTCATCATCAACGTTGCCTTCGGCGCATCGCTCATCGGGTGGGGCATTGCCCTCTACATGGCCACGCGCACGCCGAAGCGGGCCCAGCCGCCCGCCCAGTAGTGCAACGGTTCAGCGTTTGTTGGAGCGCGAGCCAAGGCAGTTGCCCCGCCGAATTCGGCGGCGGCGTCGAGCGCGGCGGACGGCCGCCCGCGCGCATTGTGGTCTAGGCCCCGCCATGAGCCGGTGCGTGTCGCGCAATGAGCGCAGTGGATGGGGCTCCCAAAGCGTCCAGACGGGCTCGGAGTTCGGTCTCCTGCTTCGGCGTGATGGTAATCCAGAGGGACGTTCCGGAGTCGCTGGCACTGAAAACCGACTGGCCTTCTTGGGAGCATTCGGCGTCGATCGTGTAGGGAGCCAAGTCCACCAGCACCTCGAACTGTGCGTCGTCCCGGACATCGATGTCGATGCCCATACCAGGATCGTCACGCCGGGAGCGTGTGCCCTGCTTCAACGCTTCCCTGGCCAGGGAGAGCGCACGCTCGTGCGACTGGAGCACGGCGGTCGGCCACTCATCGTCACTGTAGGCGTCCAAGTGAGCTGTGGTGATGCCTGGACGCAGCACATGAAGCGCCTCGCGGTGAAGGATCACGGCATCCGCCGACGTCAGCCCGTCGCGGAGCACGAACTCGCCTATGGGTCCCGCTTCTTGGCTGATCACGAGGGGCACCTTCTCACGAACGGGTGCCATCGGACCGCGGTAGGTCCACCCGGCGAGCCCGCCCGTCGCTCCGGTTTGTGCATGAGTTCGGAGCGACAGCAGCCTCGGGTCGCCGGTCGGCCGCCTGGAGGTGTGAGTGCGAAGCCTCCAGTCGCGGCAGATGCGGGCCGATGGCGAGCCCGTGGGGCGACGTCCTGGGGTGCAGGGCATGTCCGCGCTGGGCCGGCGTTGGCCAGCCTCGCAGGTGATACCAGCGCTATGAGGCCGGCAGAGCAGAGCAAAGAGAACCGGCGTACCGATCAGGAACCTGACCGCCATGCGTGCCCCTGCCACACTCAGGGCGCCCGGTCACACCGCAGGCCCTGCCGACGCGGGATGCGAAGGCCCGCAGACGGGGGTGGCCACACGCTGCGGGGCTGCTCTCCCTGTGGTGGCTGAGGCCTCCAGGAGCCGGATCACGGCGGCGGAGCAGGCCGCAAGATGCAGCAGACGCCCCTCGCGTTGCCACCCCTCCAACAGTCGCAGGAGTGGCTTCGTATGTGACAACCGAGATCTGGCTCCACCTGGACGCCGAGGATCGGGTGCTCAGCGGCCCGAGCGGGCCAGGAGCCTGTTTTTGATCCGCTGCGAGGTGCCGACTGTGAAGAGACGGCCAGAAGGGTGGGCGCGGCGACGATGGCCGAGTCTTGGAGAGGTGGGAGATGGCCCGTGGCGGAGAGCTCGGCCTGTACCAACCACGGCATGAAAAGGCCTATGAGCTCTGAACCTCGATCCACCGCGTAGTGGTCGGGCTGTGGATGGAGAAATCAGAAGAGGTGCCCGCTGGCCTGGGATGATGGGAGTTCTTACGCTTCCATCAGACCCGAGCAAGAGGGCACCTGGTAAGTGAAAT
>NZ_JASITA010000054.1:0-13109 GCF_030063415.1 Streptomyces sp. H27-C3
GTCCAGGTGCGGGAACAACACCCCGAACTTCAAGGCGAGTCGATCCCGAATCTCATGAGGTATTCCCATACCACGTCAACGAGCCAAATCGCCGGAAGCAACACGTTGAATCTCTGCGAGCCCTTAGCCGCGCCCCGCGTAATCCTGCCCGCACTGGGTAGGCGGGCAGAGCGCCGCCATGGCAGGCATGGCGGCCGCGAGGGGGAACGGAGGACCAGCCATGCCGGGCATCATCAGCCGGATCAAGCAGTACGCGCGCAGTCCGCAGGGCCGCCGCACGATCGCACAGGGTCGCCGCGCGGCGTCCGACCCCAGGAGGCGCGCCCAGGCCAGGAGCCTGTTCAGCCGACTGCGGGGCGGCCGCAGGCACTGAGCCCCCCACCGAGCGGCGGGGCGCGGAGCCGTGAGCGAGCGGGATCGGCATGTCGATCCCGACGCGCTGGGGGAAGCGGCGGTCCCGTCACGAGCCGCACTTTGCCCGCCCCAGCGCCGGACACCTGACCACCGGGTCCGTCCCAGATTCGAACAGCGACCGGCCGACACGCGATACTCATCGGATGACCACGAACCACTCGATCCCTGAGCCCGACCCGAGCGACGCCGACCCGAGCGACGACAACGTCAGCGACGGCGACGTGAGCGACGGCGTACGGGACGACTCAGTCGCCGCGCCGAGTGGTAGGCGCCGACTGTTCTGGTGGGCGATCGTGATCGCCGTCGTCGTACTGCTCGTCGACCAGGGCACGAAGTGGTGGGCCGAGAGCGCGCTGGGAAACGGCGAGCGGATTCCGGTGATCGGTGACGTCATCCGCTTCGTGCTGCTCTACAACCCGGGTGCGGCCTTCTCGATCGGGGCAGGGGCCACGTGGGTGTTCACGATCCTCGCGGGCCTGGCGATGGTGGGCATCGCGGCCTACGCGTGGCGGGTGCGGTCCGCGCCGTGGGCGATCGCGCTCGGGCTGCTGCTGGGCGGGGCGACGACACACTTCGGGGACCGGCTCCTGCGGGCGCCCGGCTTCGGGCGCGGGCATGTCGTCGACTTCATCGACTACGCGGGGTTCTTCGTCGGCAACATCGCGGACATCGTCCTTTTCGCGGGCGCGGTCATGATCGTGGTGCTCTCGTCGATGGATGTGCGCACGGCGGACGACACGGACGCAGACACGGACGGGAACCCGGGCACGGGCACAGGCACAGTTGCGGGCACGGGGACAGTTGCGGGCACAGGCACGAAGGCCTCGCCCGCTCTCTGAACTCCCCTTCAACCCAACTCCTGGAGATCGCACATGCCGAGCACCCCACTCCCCAGGTCGGTCGAGGAGGCCGTCGCGGCCGAGCGTGCCGGTCAGCGCCTGCGCTACCTGCCCTTCTGGGGCCACCGGCCGAACCGCGACGGCACGCCGGGGGCCGGGGGCCTCAGCCAGTGGTGGGAGGCGGACTTCTCGGAGGACGGCCATACGTACCGGTCCGCCGAGCACTACATGATGGCGCACAAGGCCTGGCTGTTCGGCGACCCCGCGACGGCGGCGAAGATCCTGGAGGCCGGGCATCCGAGCGAGGCGAAGAAGCTCGGCCGCCAGATCGGCGGCTTCGACGGCGCGGTGTGGAACGAGGAGCGCTTCGGGATCGTGGTCCGGGGCAGTATCGCCAAGTTCGGCCACCACGACGACCTGCGGGCGTTCCTTCTCGGGACGCGCGACCGTGTCCTGGTCGAGGCGAGTCCCGTGGACCGCATCTGGGGCATCGGCCTGGCGGCCGACGACCAGCGCTGCGCGTCCCCGGCGACCTGGAACGGCCTCAACCTGCTCGGCTTCGCCCTGATGGACGCCCGCGACGCGCTCACCTGATATTACGTCAAGTCACTTACATGCAGGCCCGATTGACACCCTTCGCGCGCTAGTGGATCGTAATGCCCCACTGCGCGCGACGCGCGTTGCACGACGGTTCGGGGGCCGGTATGAGTGCGGGCGATCACGGGGATCAGCACAACGGGTCCGGGCCGGTATGGCCTCCTCCGCCACCACCGCCCAGCCATCCGCCGACGGTCGGCCCGCCGGTCCCGCCCGACCCCGCGCGCGCCACGGCCGTCGGTCTGCTCAACCTCACCGGGCTCGGGCTCGGTTACGTGCTGTTGCGTCAGTGGATCCGGGCCGTGGTGTGCTGGGTCGCGACCGGCGCGCTGGTGCTGATCGCGCTGCCCGCCGAGCCCGACGGCGTACCGGGCGGGCTGCTCGTCGCGTATCTCCTCGTGCTGGTCCTCGCCGCCGCCGACGGGGCGCGCCGGGCGCTGCGGTCGCGCACCGCGCTGCCCGTTCGGCCCGCGATCGCCGTCGTCCTCGGACTGCTGCTGCTCGCCGTGCCCGCCGGGGGCGCCGTCGCGTACGGCTCCGCCCAGGACGAGGCCCGCGAGCAGGTGCTGCTCGACCGGCTCGGGGACGCCGACCGGGCCGTCAGGACCGCCGCCAACCAGAGCTTCGCCAGCGGCGAGCAGGGCTTCAAGACCGCCCTCGCCGACTACCGCGAGCTCGAAGCGGACCACCCGGACTCGCGGGCCGCCAAGCTCGTGCCGGAGCGGCTGGACGCGTACTACAAGGCCGTCGCCACGCCGTACAGCAACGGTCAGCACTGCCTGGCCATCGATGCGCTGAAGTACCTGCGGACCGTTCCCGGCTCGGTCGACAAGCGCCTGCTCGGAGACCTGGCGACCTGGCCCGACCAGCCGCTGGCCACCTCGTACTACGAGTGCGGCATGTCGAAGCTGGGCGAGGAAACGAGCGGGGCGGAAGCCGGCCCTCTCGGTGAACTGCTGCGCACCTTCCCCGAGTCGAAGCAGGCCGCGAAGGTGGAGCCCGCCGTCCGCGCCCGGATCAAGGACCGGGCCGGGGCGATGAACGACGACGGGCCGTGCGAGGTCACCGAGGAGCTGCGCCGCATCGGCGCCACCGCATCCGCGCTGCCGGGATCGACCGGCGCCGCGCTGCGCACGGCCGACGACCGGCCCGTGGAGAACGGTCTCTACGCCTGCGGTGTGAAGCACTTCAAGGACAAGGAGTTCAGCGAGGCACGCAAGACGCTGGAGACCTTCGCCGGGGAGTACAGGCAGAGCGGGAAGAGCAAGCAGGCCCGCAACATCGCCATCGCCGCCGAGATCGCCGAGACGCGCGCCGCGGCCGGCAATCGGCTGCCTCCCGAGGGCAGTCCCGGCGGCGCCAGGATGCCCTTCGTCATCACCAACGACGGCCCCGACGCGGTCGAGGTCCTCTACACCGGGCCCACCACCGGCACGATCAAGGTCGGTGCGTGCAAGGGCTGCACGACGTATACCAGTACGGCGGTGGGCAAGAGCCAGGCCTGCAAGGGCAGTAGCGGAAAGTACCCCAAGGCGACGCTCCAACTGCCCGCCGGTAACTACCACTTCCTGCACAAGAACGCCGGGAAGGCCGACGCGAACATCAGCAACAACGCGTCCGGGCCCAAGATCCAGCCCGGCTACTCGTACACGTACTGCACGTTCGTCGTACGAGGTCTGGGCCTGCCCGGACTGCCGGACCTGACGAAGCCGCTGCCCGCCCCGACGATCCCACTGCCGGACCTGGCGAAGCCCACCGGCTGGTAGGCCCCGTGGCTCCGCGTCACACCAGGCGGCGGGCCGTCGCCCAGCGCGTCAGCTCGTGCCGGTTGGACAGCTGGAGCTTGCGCAGGACCGCCGAGACGTGCGACTCGACCGTCTTGACCGAGATGAAGAGCTGCTTCGCGATCTCCTTGTACGCGTAACCGCGCGCGATCAGCCGCAGCACCTCCCGCTCCCGCTGCGTGAGCCGGTCCAGGTCCTCGTCGACCGGCGGCGCGTCCGTCGAAGCGAACGCGTCGAGCACAAAGCCGGCGAGACGCGGGGAGAACACCGCGTCGCCGTCCTGGACGCGGAAGATCGAGTTGATCAGGTCCGTGCCGGTGATCGTCTTGGTGACATAGCCGCGTGCCCCACCACGGATCACGCCGATGACGTCCTCCGCCGCGTCCGAGACGGACAGCGCCAGGAACCGCACCGGGTTGTCGACGGCGCCCATGAACGGCGCGCAGCGGCGCAGCACCTCGACGCCGCCACCACCCGGCAGGTGCACGTCGAGGAGCACCACCTCGGGTCGGGTCGCCGTGATGACGGTGACCGCCTGGTCGACGTCGGCGGCCTCGCCCACGACCTCGACGCCCGTGGTCTCGGTGCGGCCGATCTCCGCCTGCACTCCGGTACGGAACATCCGGTGGTCGTCGACGAGCACCACCCGCGCCCGCCTGCCCTCAGCCTGGATCTCGGTCTCGGTGTTGCTCATGCGTCCGCCGCCCTCTCCATCTCAAGCTCGACTTCCGTGCCCCCGTCGGGCGCGGAACGCAGCCTGGCCGTACCGCCGTTGCGTTGCATACGGCCGATGATTGATTCTCGTACGCCCATGCGGTCGTCCGGTACCGCGTCCAGATCGAACCCGGGTCCCCTGTCACGCACGGAGACAAAGACCGTCCGGCCCTCGACCTCCGCGAAAACCTGTACCGCTCCGCCCTCGCCACCGTACTTCGCGGCGTTCACCATTGCCTCGCGTGCGGCCTGCATCTGGGCGGCCAGCTTCTCGTCGAGCGGGCAGTCGCCGACGACGACGACCTCCAGCGGCACACCGTGGTTGTCCTCGACCTCGGCCGCCGTCCGCTTGACCGCCTCCGCGAGGGTCTGCGGCTCCTCGTCCTCGTCCTTGCCGGTGCCCTCCGGCTTGTACAGCCAGTTGCGCAGTTCCCGCTCCTGCGCGCGGGCCAGGCGCCGCACCTCGCCCGCGTCCTCGGCGTTGCGCTGGATCAAGGTGAGGGTGTGCAGCACCGAGTCGTGGACATGCGCGGCGACCTCGGCGCGCTCCTGGGCGCGGATGCGCATCAGGCGTTCCTCGGAGAGGTCCTGCGTCATGCGTACGAGCCAGGGGCCCGCGAGCAGCGCGATGCCCGTGACGACGGCGAGCGCGGCCGTCAGCACGTTGCCGAGTTGCGCCGCCGAGCCGCGCACCACCAGGAACGCGGTGAGGCCCGTACCGACCAGGGCCACGCCCGCCAGGCCGCGGGCCAGCTGGAGCATCCGGCGGCGGTGGCCGATCTCCATCCAGTGGGCGCGCCGTGCGTTGTCGGCCTGGCGCCACACCAGGATGACGCCGAAGCAGATGAGCAGGGTCGGCCAGATGTAGCGCCCGGCCTCGCCGCCCACCTGCACGTTGCCGACGAAGACCGCGGCGCCGATGAGCAGGGCGACCAGGGCGAAGACCTGGCCCTTGTCGGGCTTGCGGAGCTTGCGGCGCCCGTCGGGGGTGGTCTCGAAGGCGGACCGGGGCGCGTCGACGCCACCGACGCCGAGCGGCACGACGAACCAGAAGGCGGCGTACAGCAGCACGCCCAGGCCGTCCGACAGGAACAGCGCGATGAAGATGATCCGCACCCACACCACGGGCAGCCCGAGGTGCCCGGCGAGCCCGCGCGCGACACCGCCGAGCATCCGCCCCTCGGCGCTGCGGTAGAGCTTGCGCGGCTGCGGTTCCTCGGGGTCCGGGGCGAGCGGGCCCGCGGGGCGGCGGGGTGCGGCGACTGGCATGTTCCGATGGTCACACGTACCCGTGCGCCGGGGCATCAGGGTCCGTCCCCCAGTCGACCCTGATCCGGCACACCCCTACTTCGCCCCCGGCGGCGGCACAGCTCGTACCCCGCGCCGGCGTACCCGTCCCCGACAGCGGCTCCGCGGCCTTCGCGCACTAGCTGCCCTCCCCCGCGCTCAGGGGCGAAATCAGGGATCGTCCAGGGTCGTCGTGCGCCCCACCGTGCCCGTCCGCCCGTCACCATGGACGTATGACTGAGCCGCACGACGCCGCGCCTCCCGGGCGGCCGGTGTCCTCCCCCGACGAGCCGCCGCGGCCGCAGCTGCGCCGCAGCAAGCGGCAGAAGGTGCTGGGTGGTGTGTGCGGCGGGCTCGGCAGGCACTTCGACCTCGACCCGGTGATCTTCCGGATCGTGCTCGGCGTGCTCACCGTCACCGGCGGCATCGGCCTGATCTTCTACGGCTTCGCCTGGCTGTTCATCCCCCTCGACGACGAGGAGGAGAGCGAGGCCCGCAGGCTCCTGACGGGTCGGGTCGACGGGGCCACGCTCATCGCCGTGCTCTGCGCTCTGATCGGCTGCGGGCTGTTCCTGTCCATGCTGAACAACGGCACGGTTCTCGGCTTCGCCGTGCTGCTCTCGGTCGCCCTGGCCGGCGCCACCTACTGGTCGCAGCGCCGCCGCCTCGCCGACCCGCAGAGCGGTCCGCTCGACCCGGTGGCCGCGCAGGCCGTCGCGGTCGCGCCGCCCGAGACGCAGGCGCCGCCCGTGCACGGGGCGCCGTCCTGGTGGCGCGACCCCATCGTCAAGGACGGCACGACGGGCCTGGCCGGCTCCGGCTACCTGTGGGGCCCGGAGGCCGCGATCGTCGACGACGCGCTGGCCAGGGCACGGGCCAAGGTCTCGGGCCGTTCGCCGCAGCCGCGCCGCCGCGACCCGGCGACGCGCGGGCCGCGCGGCATCGGCGGCCGGGTGTTCCTGCTGGCCGTGCTCGCGGGCGGGCTCGGAACCGGCCTGTCGTGGGACGGTCGGCCGCTCGGTACGAGCCTGCAGATCGGCCTGGCCTGCGCGCTCGCCGTCTTCGGCCTCGGCATCGCGGTCAGCTCCCTCCTGGGGCGCACGGGCGCCGGATCGGTCGTGCTCGCGGTGCTCACGGCGGGCCTGCTCGCCGTGTCCGCGATGCTGCCGAAGGAGATCTCCACGGAGTGGATGCGCACCGACTGGAAGCCCGCGTCGGTCGCCGCCGTGCAGCCGCGGTACGAGCTCGGGTCGGGTGTCGGCACCCTCGATCTGGGAGGGATACGGGTCCCGGTGGACGAGAAGGTGAGTACGGGGGCCGGGGTGGGCGCCGGGCGCCTGCTGGTCGTCGTACCGAAGGATGTGACCGTGAAGGTGAGCATCGACGTGGGGCTCGGCGACGTCCGGCTGCCGAGCGACAGGACGCGGGACCTGGACATCCAGCCGGGCCGGCGGATCCGGGAGACGCTGAAACCGCCCAAGGGGGCCGAGCCCGCCGGGACGGTGGAGCTGAGCCTGGAGATGGGCGCCGGACAGGTGGAGGTGGCCCGTGCCGCGAAGTGAGCCGTGCGACCGGCACGCCGGTGGACCGTACGAAGAGCACGCCGGTGAGCCGCCGTACGACCGGCACCCGTCCGACTCCGTAGCCACGGCCGCGACCGTACGCCGTCGGGCGTTCCTGCACGGCTTCCGGCCGGGCAAGCTGATCGCCGGCCTGGTCCTGGCGGGGACGGCCGGCGCCTACGCGGGGGACGCCGCCGGGGCCTGGCACACGCCTGCCTACCTGGCGCTCCCCACGGTGTTCGGCGGCCTGCTGATCGCCGGGGCGGCGAGCTGGCTGAGCTACCGGGGGCGGCGCCGCGCGGCCAGGGCCGCGTCGAGGGAGAACACGGCGGCGCCCGCGAGCGCCAGCGGCAGCCAGGCCACGAGGTAGGCCAGATCATTCCCGTAGTAGTACGGGTCGCTCTGCCAGCTCACGGTCAGCCACAGGCTCAGCGAGATCAGCGCACCGCCGAACGCGGCGAGGCGCGCCAGTAGGCCGATCAGGGCGCCGACGCCGACGGCGATCTCCCCGATGGCGATGGCGTACGCGAAGCCCTCGGGGTTCTTCAGGGCCATGTCGACGAGGGCGGGAATGGCGGAGCTGTCGCGCACCCCGCTCATCAGTTCGCCGATCGACCCGGGGCCGCTCGCCGCCATGAACTGGCTGTCCGTGAGCTTGTCGATGCCCGCGTAGATGAAGGTGACGCCAAGGAACAACCGCAACGGCAGCAACGACAGGCGGCTCGCCGACTCTTTCCAGCCGCCACGCGCGCGTGGACCCGCACTCAAGCCGCCCATGGTGTCCCCGGTCCGATACCCGTAAGCCATGATCTGGTCCCCCCTCTCGAATGCGCGCGCCGCGCGCAGGCACGAATCTGCTCGCGCCTTTCGAAGATGGATACGTACGCCGGTCCAGTCAGGCTCAACCAGACCGGCAGGTCAATCGGTCCGGGATCTCGACCGGTCCGGTCCGCGACCTCGATCGTCACACCCACCACGGGGTTCGGTCCGGTCGATGCCCTCGATCGTGACACCCACCACGGGGTTCGGGGCCTTGCGGCCGGCCGGTCAGTCCGTGACGTCGATCGTCACCGTCGCGGTCTCCGCGCCCGCCGCCGTGACGACCTGCACCTCGACCCGGCCCGGCTCGACCTCCACCGGGACCGGCACGGTCAGCACCGTGTCCGTCGGGTTGGCGAAGCCGCCGGGGACCGGGATCAGCGGCACATGGACGTGCACCGTGCCGATCCGCACCACCATCCGCGCCAGCCGGTCCGGCGTCCCCGCGCCCGGCGGCACAAAGCCCGCGCCCCGGATCTCGATGTCGTCGCCGGTACGGATCGGGGCATCCAGATCGCCCGCCTCCCTGACCCGTACGACGGACAGCACGACGGGCCGGCCGCCCTCCGCGAACTTCCCCGCGAGGTACGTCGCAGCCGATACCGCCACCAGAAGGGCAAGGCCCCACGGCAGGTCGGGCAGCTGCTCGGGCCGCCGGGCCAGACGTACCGCCGCGAAGGCAACGGCGACCCCGCTCACCGCGATGTACTGGACGTCGGTGAAGGAGCCGCTGCCCGCGTCGTCGGTGAGCAGGTCGGCGGCCCTGGGCCGGTCGGCGCGGGCCTTCTGGAGGCGCTGGCTCAGCACGCGTACGGACACCACGCGCCCCACCAGGACGGCGATCGCGCAGGTCAGCGCGAGGACGGTCAGCACGCCGGCGCCACGGGCCAGTTCCAGTCCGGCGATGAGGGCGTCCCGGTCCGCGTGCTCGGACGCGCCGGCCAGCTCGATCGCGATCACCAGGACGGCGAAGACGACCAGCAGCACCCAGGAGGCGGCGACGGCGCGCGAGGTGGACAGCCGGTTGTCCTCGCCGATGAGGGGCGCGAGGATCCCGCCGCGCGCCCGGTGCACGCGCGCCGCGCCGGTCAGCAGGACGGCGGTGATGAGCGCTGCGGCGAGCCCGGCGCTGCGGGCGACCGTCCACCCGACGCCGATGGCGGTGAACGACTGGACGAGGGCGAGGGCGATCACACCGCCCCACACCACGAACAGGGTCGCGCGCCACACCAGCCGGAGCCAGGACTCACCCGCCTCGCGACCGCGCTCGGCGACCGCGCGGGCCGACTGGGTCAGCTCGTCGGACACCCACTGGCGCGAAGCGCCGGTGGAGTGCGCAACGGCCGTGGGCAGCCCCTGGCCCGCGGCCAGCTCGTCCCGCTTGGCGAGGAACTCCGCCACCGCGCGCCGATGCCCCTCACGCGCGCCGTGCGGGCAGTCACCGCACATACAGCCACCGCCGTGTGTGCCCGCTCTCGCCTCTTGCACCGCCACAGAAACTGCCGCCCTTCGACCCCGCCCGGATCGCACCGCTGAACGCCGTGCAACTCCTGGGAATTGTGCCGTACCCGGGGCCGTGAACACCCATCGGGGCGGGCCGCCGAGGGTGCCGGCCCCAGCGTCGAATCGGTGTTCAATTCGACGTACAAGTCGACGCCCTACGTGAGGAGTTCGGGCTCGGCCCGGCTGATCTGCCGCCACAGCGGCTGATGGTTGATCCACCCGACCAGATCGCTGCCGAGCTGGTCCCGGGTGGCGAGGGCGTCCTTGTGGTCGATCAGCACCGGCCTGCCCGCCGCACGCGCCGCGAGCTGCACCTGGCAGGCACGTTCCATGGAGATGAACCACCAGGCCGCCGCGTCCACCGAGTCCCCGACGGTCAGCAGCCCGTGATTGCGCAGGATGACGGCCTTGTGCGTGCCGAGCGCGCCCGCGATCCAGCTGCCCTCCTCCTCGTCCACGGAGACGCCGGTGTACGCGTCGTACAGGGCGTGCGACTCGTAGAACGCGCAGGCTTCCTGGGTGATCGGGGCGAGCAGCTCACCGAGCGCGGACAGGGCCCGGCCGTGAATGGAGTGGGTGTGCGCGACGGCGACGACGTCGGGCCGGGCCCGGTGGACCTGGGCGTGGACCATGAAGGCGGCCTGATTGACGTGGTGGCGGCCCTCGACGACCTGCCCGTGGCCATTGACGAGGATCAGATCGCTGACGGTCATGTCCGCGAAGGCCAGCCCGAAGGGGTTCACCCAGAAACAGTCGGCGTGCTCCGGGTCACGGGCGGTGATGTGCCCCGAGACGCCTTCCTCGTACCCGTACCGCCCGAACAGCCGCAGCGCCCCGGCCAGCCGTTCCTTGCGGTACGTGCGCTCCTCGGCGGGGGTCGTGTGGGTGGGCGGCAGCGCGAACTGGAGCCGCTCGACGGGTATGGGCGCGGGGATCTCGTTCATGGGGCGGAAGCTACCGCGCGGTAGGGCGACTGAGAAGAGCGTTTACAGACGGCATACGACATGCGCCGACGCCGCCGCCCAAACGAATGAGCGACGGCGTCGGACACCCCCTAGGCGGGGGTCACTCCCACTCGATGGTGCCCGGCGGCTTGCTCGTCACGTCGAGCACCACCCGGTTCACGTCCGCGACCTCGTTGGTGATGCGGGTCGAGATCTTCCCCAGGACGTCGTACGGCATCCGCGTCCAGTCCGCCGTCATGGCGTCCTCGGAGGAGACCGGGCGCAGCACGATCGGGTGGCCGTACGTGCGGCCGTCGCCCTGGACGCCGACCGAGCGGACGTCCGCGAGCAGGACGACCGGGCACTGCCAGATCTCGCGGTCGAGACCGGCCGCCGTCAGCTCCTCGCGGGCGATCGCGTCGGCCTCGCGCAGCAGGTCGAGGCGCTCGCGCGTGACATCGCCGACGATGCGGATGCCCAGGCCGGGGCCGGGGAAGGGCTGGCGCTGGACGATCTCCTCCGGCAGGCCGAGCTCTTGGCCGACCATGCGGACCTCGTCCTTGAACAGCTGGCGCAGCGGCTCGATGAGCTCGAACTCCAGGTCCTCGGGGAGGCCGCCCACATTGTGGTGGGACTTGATGTTCGCGGTTCCGGTGCCGCCACCGGACTCGACCACGTCCGGGTAGAGCGTGCCCTGCACGAGGAACGCGACGTCCTCACCCTCCGCGCCGGCCTCGGCGACGATCTCCGCCTGGGCCTGTTCGAAGACGCGGATGAACTCGCGGCCGATGATCTTCCGCTTCTGCTCGGGGTCGCTGACCCCGGCGAGGGCGGTCAGGAAGCGCTCCTCGGCGTCGACGACCTTGAGCTGGACGCCGGTCGCGGCGACGAAGTCCTTCTCGACCTGCTCGGTCTCGCCCTTGCGCATCAGCCCGTGATCGACGTACACACAGGTCAGCTGGTCGCCGATGGCCTTCTGTACGAGCGCGGCGGCGACCGCGGAGTCCACGCCGCCGGAGAGGCCGCAGATGGCGCGCTTGGCGCCGACCTGCTCGCGGATCAGGGCGACCTGCTCCTCCACGACGTTGGTCGTGGTCCAGGTCGGGGTGATGCCGGCGCCGCGGTACAGGAAGTGCTCAAGGACCTGCTGGCCGTACGTGGAGTGCATCACCTCGGGGTGGTACTGCACGCCGTAGAGCTTCTTCTCGTCGTTCTCGAAGGCCGCGACCGGCACGACGTCCGTGGACGCGGTGACGGTGAAGCCCTCCGGCGCGGCCGAGCACGCGTCGCCGTGCGACATCCACACCGACTGCTCGTCCGGGGTGCCCTCGAAGAGGGTGGAGCCGGACTTGGACACGGCCAGTGAGGTACGCCCGTACTCGCGCGCGCCATTGTCGTCGACGGTGCCGCCGAGTGTGGTGGCCATCAGCTGGAAGCCGTAGCACATGCCGAAGACGGGGACACCGGCCTCGAAGAGCGCGCGGTCCACGGTGGGGGCGCCCTCGGCGTACACGGAGGACGGGCCGCCGGAGAGAACGATCGCCTTGGGGTTCTTGGCCAGCATCTCGGCCACGGGCATGGTGCTCGGGACGATCTCGCTGTAGACCCGGGCCTCACGGACGCGACGGGCGATGAGCTGGGCGTACTGCGCGCCGAAGTCGACTACGAGTACGACGTCGGGGGCGGCGGGGGGCGCTGCTGGCACGGGGCGGCCTTCCGGCGGTTAAAGGTGGCGGGACTATCGATTCTAACGGCGACCGGCCGCGCCTCTTGTCTCACCATCCGAACCGTCCGGGCCCCTCACTGGCCGCCGCGCAAGCCGCGCGGCATACTGGCCGACATGTCCAAGCAGCTGAGCTTCCTCTTTACCTATGGCACCGGCCCGTCCGGCTGCCATGGTCGTGCTGCTTGAACCACTGACAAGCAACTTCCCAGGCGCCCCGGGCCGACAAGGTCCGGGGCGTTCTGTGTTTTCCGGACCTGATCGCCGCCCCGGGGGCCCCACCGGCCCCTTCGGGTCACCCCTTCAAGGTTCAGGAGATTCGGACATGAGCACCGCGACCACCACCGCCCCCACCCCTTCGGAGAAGACCGGCGCGCGCACCGACGAGGCCGCCTCCCTCATCGGGGACGCCCGCGAGCGCATCGAGTCGCTCGACGACAGGATCATCGGCCTGATCCAGGAACGGATGGCCGTGTCGTCCGTCATCCAGCAGGCCCGGATCGCCTCGGGCGGGCGCCGGGTGAACCTCTCCCGCGAGATGGAGGTCCTCGCCCACTACAGGGACGCACTGGGCAAGCCGGGCACGGCCCTCGCCATGACGATGCTGGAGCTGTGCCGGGGCCGGATCTGAGTCCGGTCCCGGATCTGAGTTCGGGCCCGTCCTCACCCGTACGGCGCGTGACCGGTCCCCACGGGCCTTCGTTGGTACCGGTGTCCGCCCCAGCCAGGGGCGTACACGCAGGGAAAGAACCACGCGTGGCTCCGCCGGGGCGTGCGACGCACTGCACGTGCGTCATGGGACCTCGCTCCGGCGCATGTGACCGGTCGGCAGGGGACAGCAGATCGGTCACCCGAGGCGGGGGGGGGGGGGGGCGCCGGGGGGGGGGGGGGCCCCCGCGCACTATTGCCCCCGAGGTCGTAAG
>NZ_JASITA010000054.1:13119-41939 GCF_030063415.1 Streptomyces sp. H27-C3
CGCCCGCCCCCCCCCCCCCCCCCCCGACTGTGTCCCGTGAGTCTCCCGGAATGTAGGCGAAACGGTTGCGCACGCCACGGCCGATCCAGCACGACGCAAAGACGGGCACCGGTACTTCGCACGGTTGTTGCCAGGGGTCGACACCACCTGCGCGCCCCTAGTGCGCCGGGGCGGCCACCCGGCGCATCGAAGCCCGACCCGCACCACCACGCACCGAGCGTTCAAGCACCAGGCACCAGGCACCAGGCACCGAGCTTTCGAGAACCACGCACCAAACACCGAACCAGCGGCGCTACCCCCCGGCGCCGCTCCTCGGCACCGACGCAGCCCTGACGTCGGTGCTGACGGCCAGGGGCCCCGCGCATCTCCACCGCGGGGCCCTTCGCTCTGCCCCCGCGCTCGCCCCAGCGCTGCTCCGCGACCGCGCTTCACCCCCACGCCTCCCCAAAACCCCCGCAAACGGAGTGACGTATGCCACACGAAAAATTCGCGGGTTTCCGGACAACCCTTTGAGCCAGTCACAGGTCTCACGTGTGTACCAAGAAGCCGGTCAGAGGGGCTGCACTCGGAGGGGAGCGCAGCCCCTTTTGCCTGCCCGGGTCACTTCCCGGGGTCACTTCTGGAGCTCCTGCTCCTGCTTCTTCGGCGGGAGCGCCGGGACCGCCAGGAAGGGCAGCTTGAGCGCGCCGAACGCCTCCGACGGCACCACCGGCGACCTCGGCTCGACCGCCGACAGTCGTACGTACGCCGCGTCCTGCGCAGGCCGCACCTCCGCGTCGCCCTTGTTGGGCCAGTAGGACATGGCCCGCTCCGCCTGCGCGGTGATCGTCAGCGACGGGTTCACCCCCAGGTTCGCGGACACCGCCGAACCGTCGACCACCGAGATGCCCGGGTACCCGTACAGCCGGTGGTAGGGGTCTATGACACCCTCCTGCGGCGAGGCGCCGATCGCGCAGCCGCCCAGGAAGTGCGCGGTCAGCGGGGTGCCCATGAGCTCGCCGACGTTGCTGCCGGCGAAGCCGTTGATCTCGTCCGCGAGGAGCGACGCGGCGCGCGTCGCGGCCGGTATCTGCTTCGGGTTGGGAGCGCCGTGGCCCTGCCGGGCGGTGAGCAGGCCCTTTCCGACGCCGCCCGGCTTGCGGTACGTCGTCAGGGAGTTGTCCAGGGACTGCATGACGAGGCCGATGATGGTCCGCTCCGACCAGTGGTGGTTGGAGAGCGATCGGGCGGTCAGCACCGGGTGCCTGGCGACGTTGCCGAGCCAGCCCAGCGCGCGCGGGAATTTCTCGGCGTACGGCACCTGGAGGATGGACATCACCCCCATCGCGTTGGAGCCCTTGCCATAACGGACCGGCTCGATATGGGTGTTGGCGTCGGGGTGGATCGAGGACGTGATGGCGACGCCCCGAGTGAAGTCGGCCTTGTCGCCGCCGTGCTTCTTGCGGTAGCGGCGGTCAGTGGTCTGTGAGCCGACGAGCGCCTCGGAGTTCGTACGGGTCAGCTCACCGAGCTTCGCCGAGACGCGGGGCAGTTCGCCGCGGTCCTTCATGGCGTGCAGCAGGGTCTGGGTGCCATAGGTGCCCGCGGCGACGACGATCCGGCGGGCGCGCAGGGTGCGGGGCCTGAATGTGCGGCGGGCCTCGGTGGGGACGGTGGCGACACGGTAGCCGCCGTCCGGGTGCTCGGAGAGGCCGACGACGGACGTCATCGGGTGGATGACGGCGCCCGCCTTCTCCGCGAGGTAGAGGTAGTTCTCGTTGAGGGTGTTCTTCGCGCCGCGACGGCAACCCGTCATGCACTCGCCGCACTCGGTGCAGGCCTTGCGGGACGGGCCCGCGCCGCCGAAGTACGGGTCGGGAACCTCACTGCCGGGCTTGGCCGTTGAATCACCGGCGGCGTCCGCCCCGTCGCCGAAGAAGACCCCGACGGGGGCCATGTGGAAGGTGTCGCCGACCCCCATGGCCTGCGCGGTCGCCTTCAGGTGCACGTCCGACGGCGTCATCGTCGGGTTCAGGCGCACGCCCAGCATGCGCTTGGCCTGGTCGTAGTACGGCGCCAGTTCGTCCTGCCAGTCGGTGATGCCCGCCCACTGCTGGTCCTCGAAGAAGGGAGCGGGGGGTACGTACAGCGTGTTGGCGTAGTTGAGGGACCCGCCTCCCACCCCCGCGCCTGCCAGGACCATGACATTCCCGAGCAGGTGCACGCGCTGGATCCCGAAGAGGCCGAGTGCGGGGGCCCACAGGTAATTCCTGATGTCCCAGGAGCTCTTGGGCAGGGACTCACGGGTGAAACGGCGGCCCGCCTCCAGGACGCCGACCCGGTAGCCCTTCTCCGTCAGGCGCAGCGCGGAGACGGCCCCGCCGAAGCCCGAGCCGACCACGATGACGTCGTAGTCGTAGCGGGAATCGTCGGCGCCATCGATGGCATCGGTGTCCTCGGTGCCATCGATGTCCTCGGCGTCCTGGCTGCGGACAGAGCTCTCCTGCGACATTGGCGCTCCTCATCAAAAATTGTGTCCGGGGACGGGAGGACGGGAGGGAACAGGGGGTGGGGGCTGTCAGGGGGGCAGGGGCTAGCGGAAGCGCAGCGCCTTGAGGACACGCAGGCTGGTCGTCATGAACGCGGCGTACTGCTCGTCGTCCATGCCGAAGGACGGCGCCATCGGCATCAGCCGCTGGTGGGCGACGGTCTGCGCCTCGGTGTACTTGAGGATGCCCTCGGACCCGTGCCTCCGGCCGAGGCCGGACTCCTTCATGCCGCCCATCGGTGACTGGACGCTGCCGTACGCCGGGGCGTACCCCTCGTTGATGTTGACCGTGCCGGTGCGCAGTCGGGCAGCGACCTCGTGGCCGCGCTTGGCGCTCTTGGTCCAGACGCTCGAATTCAGGCCGTACGACGTGGCGTTGGCGAGGCCGATGACATCGTCCTCGTCGGTGAAGCGGTAGATGGAGACGACCGGGCCGAAGGTCTCCTCGGAGCACACGGCCATCGGTGCCTCGACGCCGTCGAGGATGGTCGGCTCGTAGAAGAGCGGGCCGATGTCGGGACGGGCGACGCCGCCCGCGACGAGCGTGGCGCCCTTGGCGACGGCCTCGTCGACATGGCGCTGCACGTTCTCCAGTTGGCGCTCACCGACGAGGGAGCCCATGTCGGCGCCGTACGCGAGGGAGGTACCGAGGCGCATCGCCTTCGTGCGGGTGGCGAAGCGCTGCACGAAGTCGTCGGCGATCGACTCGTGGACGTACAGCCGCTCGATGGAGATGCACAGCTGTCCGGCGGAGGAGAAGCAGGCGCGGACGGCGCCGGCCGCCGCCTTCTCCACATCGGCGTCGGAGAGCACCAGCATGGCGTTCTTGCCGCCGAGTTCGAGGGAGACCCCGACGAGGCGGGCTGCGGCGCCCTGCGCGACCTCGCGGCCGGTGCGGGTGGAGCCGGTGAAGGAGACATAGTCGGCGTGCTTGACGACCTCGGGTCCGACGACCGGGCCCTCACCGAGGACGACTTGGAAGACCTCGGCGGGCAGACCGGCCTCGACCAGCAGGTCACGGGCCCACAGGGCGGTCAGCGCGGTCTCGGTGTCGGGCTTCATCACCACGGCGTTGCCGGAGACGAAGGCGGGCAACGCGTCGCCGACCGACAGCTCCAGCGGGTAGTTCCACGGCGCGATCTGGCCGATGACGCCGCGCGGCTGGCGCAGCTCGGTGACCTTGGTGAGCGTCGGGACGGCGCCGGTGTGCCGCTTCGCCTTCAGGTAGTCGGCGGCCTTGCGGCCGTAGTGGCGGGCGGCGATGGCGACGGCCTGGACCTCTTCGTGCGCGTGCAGGCGCGCCTTACCGGTCTCCAGCTGGATGAGGTCGAGCACCTCGGCCTGCCGCTCCAGGACGAGGTCGTGGAAGCGCAGCAGGACGGCGGCGCGTTGGCGGACCGGGACTGCGGCCCAGAGCGGCTGCGCGGCGCGCGCCCGCTCGAAGGCGAGCGCGACGTCCTCGGGGGTGGACTCGGGCAGGTCCGCCAGCTTCTCCCCGGTGAACGGCGTGTGGTTGGCCGTACGACCGGAGCCGACCACGTCACGGGTGAGCTGCGCGACCACCTCGGGGGTGACCACGTCGGCCGCGGTGCGCGCGCCTGCCGGGGCGGCGGCTACGGGGTTGGTGCCGAGGGCGGTGCCGGGAGCCTGCGAGTCCGTCATGAGGGCGACACTAAGCCCCTCCACAGACTTTTGGTACCCGTCGGTAATGGCTTTTCACCGGCCCCTCACCACCACGCCAGTATTCACTGGCAGATAACCCCTGATCAGGGGCTCGTCACCGCCCCGACCCCTTCGTCGGAGTCACAGATCCTGAATTTCCAGATGCTTCACTATGGTGTCGAAGAGCTGCTCGCCGTCCTTGGCTGCCGCGCCCCGGTCGGGCATGGAGACCTGGAGCCGCCAATAGGCCGACTTCTTGCCGTTGACGTAGTAGCGCTCCTGGTAGCGCTTGTAGAGGTCGTCCTCGTCGGCGCTGTAGTCCCGGTAACTGGTCACCACGTCCCGGGCCTCCTTGCCCTGCTGCTTCGCGGGCTTCGCGGTGCTCTTGACGTCCTGGATGGTGGTCTCGCTCTCGCCGCCCGCGCGGTAGTACGAAACCCACTCCTCGGCTTCCTTGCCGACGTCGCCGAGATCCTTGGAGCCGGGTACGCGCGCCAGGTAGACGGTGAATACCCCGCTCGGGTCGTAGTACGTGACGCTGAAGTCGTCGGTGGTGTCGCTCTGCACCCGCCGGTAGTCCTCGGGCACGGCGATGTCGGCCGCGAGCAGCTCGGTCTCCGTACGGACCTTCCAGCTTTCCGGGAGCTCGTCGCCGCCGAAGGGGTTGGCGATGATCAGCACCAGCGCGAGGGCCGCGGCCAGCAGCCCACCGCCAAGACCGAACCGTGCCGTACGGCTGCTCCGCAGAATCGGCGGCACCCAGCCACTGCCGCCCGTCGTGCCGTTCCGCTGCCACATCCGCGTCGCGTCCAGCGCGGCCTGCGGCGGGCGCGCCACGGACTCCAGCGTCTTCCGGATCTCCGCGCTGCCCGGCCGCATGGCCGGGTCCTTGCGCAGCAGCTGCATCACCAGCGTCCCGAACGCGCCCGAACCACGGGCCGGCATCTGCGGCTCGGCGGACAGCACGGCCTGGAGCGTGGCGGGGGTGTTCGAGCGGCGGTACGGCGACATGCCCTCGACGGCGGCGTACAGCACTACTCCCAGCGACCACAGGTCGGACTCCGAACCCGGCCGCCGGCCGAGCACCCGCTCGGGGGCGATGTACTCGGGCGACCCGACGAAGGCGCCGGTCTCGGTGAGCCCCTGCTCGCCCTCGACCTGCGCGATACCGAAGTCGGTCAGCACCACCCGGCCACCCCGGCCGAGCAGCACGTTGTCGGGCTTCACATCACGGTGCAGCACCCCCGCCTCGTGCGCGGCGGCGAGCGCGCCGAGCACATCGGCCCCGATACGCGCGGCCTCGCGCACATCGAGCGTGCCCTCCTGCAACCGGTCGCCGAGCGACTGCCCCGCCACCAGCTCCATCACGATCCACGGCTTCTCGCCCTCGACGACCACATCGTGCATCGTCACCACGGAGGGATGATCGACCCGAGCGGCGGCCCGCGCCTCGCGCTGCATGCGCAGATAGACGTTCTGCCGCTCCCGCTCGCCCAAGTGGTCGGGCACCCGAGGCTCCTTGACCGCCACATCCCGGTCCACGACCTCGTCGTGCGCCCGCCAGACCGTGCCCATCCCGCCGTGCCCCAGCCGCGAGACGAGCCGATAACGCCCGCCGATCAGCCGCCCCACGTCAGGATCGGCGCGCCCTGCCGGTGCGTGCACGGCTTGTGTCGACCCGGCCCGCGCGGGCCCGTAGCCGCTGCTCTGCGGCGGTACTTGGGGCGGGGTAGGCGGGCGGAGCCCATAGCTGGTGGGCTCGTTCGCCCGTCCCCCATCGTTCATCATGCGCACATTCTAGGGACCGCACGGGGAACGGGGCCGGTCCCACCGGATGTCCGGTGGGACCGGCCCCGTTCTGCTGTCGGTACGGCGTGTTGACGTGTGGGTGCGCCGCTCAGCCGACGATCTTCGCGGTCGCCGCGCTGGTGGCCGCTCCGTCGGTGTGGACGGCGCGGCGGACCGTCACCTTCACAGTGACCTTCTTGGCGCGCTGGGCGGCCTTGAGGGCGGCGGACCGTCCGCGGCCGCGCCCCGCATCAACCGCGCGTGAAGGAATCCAGCGCCGTGTCGAAATGCCTCTTCGCCTCGTCCTGGCGGCTGACCGGCGCCGACACCCACACGTCGTACATCCGGCCGTCCTCGTTCCAGCAGATGTCGTACGTGTGCCGGGACTCGTCGCCCGCCTCGAAGCCGTTCCAGGTGAACTCCCACAGCGCGGCGGTGAGGCCGTTGTGGGTGGTCGGGGTGACCTTGCCGTCGCGGTAGCCGGGGTTGCTGTCGGGGCCCGCTTCGGCCGAGCGGCGCATCTCGACGAGCGGGCCGCCCGGGGCCGGGGGCTGTCGGCGGATGCCGATGCGCAGGGCGCCGTCCGGTGAGATGTAGAAGACCCGCCGGTCGTCGGTGGAGCGCGTGAAACCTTCGGGGACGGCGATGCTGAAGCCCTGGCGGTCGGTCACCGAGCGGTAGCCGACCGGGGATGTGCGGGTGACGGTGACGGTCGGGGCCGGTGAGCTGTCGTCACGGGGCGTGGCCGGGGGGACGCCGTCGGGGGGCGTCACCGGGGGCGAAGTGACCGTGCGGGTGGGCGCGATGGTCGTCCGCCCGCCGGTGGGTCCGTTGCCGCCGCCGCTCCCGCCCGCGTCGTCGTCATCGAGCAGCAGTGTCGCCGTGACCGCGCCCGCCATCGCGACGACGAGGATGCCCGCCACCAGGGCGCCCCGGATGCGCCCGGCACGTGGCCGGGACGGGGCGACCGGTTCCTGCAGCCAGGAGGAGGGGCGGTAGGTCGCCGACACGGTGGGCGCGATGCCGGTCGCGAGGTGGGCGAGCAGCAGCGCCGCGGCCTCCTGCGCGCCGATCCTGCGCGCCGGGTCGCGCCGCAGCAGGCCCTGCACGACGGGCATGAGTGGTCCCACGGCGGCGGGCGGCCGGATCTCGTCGTGCACGACGGCACAGAGGATGCCGCTCAACGAGTCCCGGTAGAAAGGGGATTCACCCGACATCGCCACGCACAGCAACACGCCGAGCGACCACAGGTCGGACGCGGAGCCCGCGGGCATGCCCTCCATCCGCTCGGGCGCCGTGTACTCGGGAGAGCCGACGAAGGTCCCGGCGTCGGTGAGCGTGGTGGCGCCGGAGAACCGTGCGACGCCGAAGTCGGTCAGCACGATGCGGCCGGTGTCCGACTCCAGCAGGACATTGGCGGGCTTGAGGTCCCGGTGCAGCACCCCGCGCTCATGGGCCGCGCTCAGCGCACTGAGCAGCGCGAGCCCGATCCTGGCCGCCTCCGCGGCGTCCACCGGGCCGCTCCGCGCGATGCGGTCGGCGAGCGAGCCGCCCTCGATCAACTCCATGATGATGTACGGGCGGCTGTCGTTCACGTCGGCCACGACGTCGTGCACGACGATCACATGGGGGTGCACCAGCTGGGCGACCGCGCGGGCCTCGCGCAGCGCCCGCTCACGCCGCTGCTGCGCGTCGACGCCCGGAACGCCGCTCGCGTCCCCGTCGAGGTGCAGCTCCTTGACGGCGACCTGGCGGCCGAGCAATTCGTCGGTCGCCTGCCAGACGGTGCCCATGCCGCCCCGGCCGAGCCTGCGCCCCAACCGGTAACGCCCCGCGATCACCCGCGTGTAGCCGTCAGCAGTCATGCGTCCTCAGCCATCCGTCATCAGTCGTCCTGCCCGGCCGGCGGGCGCCAGCCACGCAGCACGGTGTCGAATTGCTCGCGCGTCGTCGCCCAGTCCTTCTCGGGGCCCGACATGTAGATCGCGTACTCCGTGCGGCCGTTGTCCGCGAAGTACATCTGGTCGATGGCGCGCCGCTCCCCCGGGTGCTCCTTGAACGCCGTCCAGCCGAACTCCCAGAGCCCGGCGACCCCGTCCCTGAAGTGGTTGGTGTGCAGCGCCACCCGCCGGTACTTCGGCAGCTGGGCCTTGAGGGTCTTCTCCAGCGCCAGCATGTGCATGTACGGGTTCTCGAAGTCGGGCGAGTGGTCGATGCTGATCCGAATCCGGTGAGCGCCGTTGTCCGGTGTGTAGTCGATCTCGGTGCCGTCCATCTGGCGCTTCCAGCCGTTCGGTACGAGCAGGCTGAAGCCCGCGGGGTCCTGGACGCGCTGCCAGCCCTTCGGTACGGCGTCCGGGTCGGGATCCGCCTCCGGCGCCACGGAGCCCGCACCTCCGGCGGCGTCCGAGGCCTGTTCCCCGTCCGCGTACTTCACGACGCCGAACGCGGCCCCGCCGCCGACCAGCGCGGCAGCCAGCACGGCCACCACCGCGGTGCGCCAGCCGCCGAACCGGCCCGCGGGGGCGGCGGCTGGCACGGGTGCGAAGGGCGTGGTGGCAACGGGTGGGAGGACGGGTGGCGATTTCGCCGTGTTCGTCTCCCGCAGGTCCCCCTGCGTCACCCGCTGCGTCGGTACGTACGCCTGCGCCGCCCTGGGCTCGCGCCCCTCCATCGCGTCGAGGAGCATCCGCTCCGCCTCCGCCACCGAGGGCCGGTCCTCCGGCTCCTTGCGCAGCAGCGCGGTGATTACCGGGCCGAGGGCGCCCGCGTGCCGGGTGGGCAGTGGCTCTTCGGCGACCACCGCCTGAAGGGTGCTGATGGGCGACGTACGCCGGAAGGGCGATCGTTCCTCCACCGCCGTGTAGAGCGTCGCGCCCAGCGCCCACAGGTCGGAGGCGGGGCCGGGGTCGCCGCCGCGTACCCGCTCGGGGGCCAGATAGTCGATGGAGCCGATGAGTTCCCCGGTCCTGGTGATCGTCGCGTCGCCCTCGATCGCCGCGATCCCGAAGTCCGTGAGCAGTACGCGGCCGTCCTTCGCCAGAAGCACGTTGCCGGGCTTGACGTCCCGGTGCAGCACACCGGCGGCGTGCGCGGCGCGCAGGGCGCCGAGTACATGCAGGCCGACGCGGGCGGCCTCGGCCGGTGCCATGGGGCCGCTCTCCTTGGCCGCGTCGGCGAGCGAGGGCCCGTCGACGTACTCCATGACGATCCACGGGCGGTTGTCGTGCTCCAGCACATCGTGGACGGTGACGACGCCGGGGTGGTTGATACGGGCCGCGGCCCGCGCCTCCTTCTGGGCGCGGGCGTGCAGGATCACCCGGTCCGCCTCCGCCACATACAGACCGGCCGTCAACTCCTTCACGGCGACGGTTCTGTGCAGCACCTCGTCGTGGGCGCGCCACACGCGTCCCATGCCACCGCTGCCGATGCTCTCGCCCAGCCGGTAGCGTCCCGCGAGAAGCAGGCCCGCCGCTACGCCCTGTGAGTGATCCACGTCCCTGCCCGCCCCGTGTCTACGGCTGCCAGATTACGGAGCGGAATACGGTCATGGAACCTCGGGATGCTCACGATTGGGCACGACGGCCCGATCCTCCGGCCGGCCGCGAGCCGGTGGCCGCCTCTCAGCCCGTCACCCGGTAGGTCTCCGAGGCCTGTTCGTAGATCTTGGTGATCTCGTCGCGCTGGGCCTCGGGGCCGATCACCTGGACGACGTGGTAGCGGCCCTCGACGATCATCGCGAGGTTGCGTACGTACACATCGCGGCCGCTGCTGTCCTTCCAGGTGAACTGGCCCTCGGCCATGGACTGCCGGCCCACCTCGATGCGGCGCAGCCCGCTCGACGTCGCCCAGGAGGAGTCGCGGACGGCCTGCAGCTCCCGCTCATCCTTGAGCTGGTAGTCCATCGGGTCGCTGCCGCTGTCCTTGACGGAGTCCCGGCCGGGGACGATCAGGAGCTCGAAGTCGCCTCCCTGATAGCGGACTTGGCCCGCGTCGTTGACCGGGCGACGCCGCCAGTCCTTGTCGACGGCTATCTGGAATCCCTCGGCGTCCATGCGCAGCGCGTAACCCGCGGCGACGTCACCGGCGGGGACGGAGGTCTGCGGCTGCTGCTCGGTGGGGGTCTTCTTCGGGGGCGTGGCGGGCGGCGGCGCCGATGCCGTCCCGCCGGACGCGCCCGGGGTATTGGGCGCGGCGGTGCGCCGGCCGTCGTCCTTGCCCGCACTCCGCGGGTCCTTCTCGCCGGACTTGGGCATGAAGACCATCGCGTACACGAGCGCGGCGACCAGGCCGAGGAGGATCACCACGAGCAGCGTGCGGCCGAGCGAACCGGCGCCGCCGCGCTGCTTCTTCTGGATCCGCGGCTCCTTGATCCGCGGTTCCCTGGGTGGCCGCGCGGCTCTCGGCGGGGCCTGCGCCCTGCTCTCCTGGCGGCTCTCCTGCCTGAGGTCCTGCCTGCTCTCCTTCTTGGACAGCCTGGTGGGCCCGTCCGGCTTCGTCAGCTTGGCCGGCTTGACCTGCTTGGACTTCTTGTGGCGGTGGCGCCCGTGGTTGAGGTCGGCGGCCGAACCGGGCCGGCGCCTGCGTACGAGCTCGCCCCGGCGGCGTACGACGGGCAGCCGGGTGCTGTCGACAGCGGGCAGCGGCACCACGGCCGTGCCGGCCTCGGGCTCGGGCGCCGAGCGCACGAGCGAGCGCAGCCAGCCGCGCAGCTCCTCGAAGTCCGGGCGCTCGGTGGGGTCCTGGCGGAGCAGCGACTCGACAACGGGGCGCAGCGGACCGCACTCCTCGGCGAAGGCGGGCGGCTCGGCGCAGACGAGCTGCACCAGCTCTATGGCGCTCTCCTCCGGGTACGGGGCGTGGCCCTGCACCGTACGGAAAAGCAGCGCGCCCAGGGCCCAGAGGTCCGTCGACGGACCGATGGGCGGCGCCAACTGCCAGTTCCCGTGGACGGATCCCGCCTGCTCGGGCGCCCAGCGCTCGGTGACGGCGCCGACCAGGGAGATACGGGCCTGCCGGGCGCGCTCGGCGGCGAGCGGGGTGGCGGGGCCGCGGTACGCCGGGAGCCGGCCGCCCGCGACGTACTCGTCCCACCGCCCGGTGGCGGCGGGTGCGGTCTGCGGAGCGGGGGCCGGGGCCTGGTGGCGCAGGCCGTCGGCGCGCAGCCCGTCCCCGGCGGCCCCGACACGCGGCACGGCCCCGTGCCAGCTGCCCTCGGAACGCCCGGCGTCGGCCTCCCGGCCGAGCCCTGCCCCGCCCACGTCCCCGGATCGGCGCGGGGCCCCGATCGGGGCGGCTCCGGATCCGTGCAACGTCTCGCCGGTGCGGGCGGCACCGGATCCGCGGGGGGGCCCGGTCGTATGGGCCGCGCCGGGTCCGAAGGTCCCGGTGGCGCCGGTCGCGCCAGCTCGCCCGGGCTCGGGCGCGTCCTGCCAGGTACCGGCCAGCTCCGACCGGCGCGGCGGCAGGGCGGAGCCGGAGTCAGGGCCTGAGCCTGAATGGGGGTCGGCTTCGGAGCCATAGCCATAGCCGGGATCCCGATCACCGTCGACATCGGCATCCGGACCGGCATCCGGGTCCACGGAGGGACCGGCGTCGGGCTCCGCGTCAGGAACGGAAGCGGGGCCACGGCCGGGACGGGCACCGGAGTCGAACCCGAAGCCTGAGCCTGATTCGTACCCGAAGCCCGAGTCGCGACCAGGCCAGGAACCGGCACCACGACCGAACCCTGGGCCGGCATCCGCATCGGCATCGCGGCCAGGACCGGGGCCGGAAGCGCGACCGGACCCGGGGCCGGAAGCGCGACCGAAGTCGGCGTCGGCATCGCGACCAGACACGGGGCCGCGACCGTATCCGGAACCGAAGTCGGACCCGAAGTCGGACCGGGCGTCAGGATCACCGCCGGTCCCGGGCTCGGTCACCGGCATGAAGTCACCGTAGGGCGTGCGCTCACCCCCCGGGTCACCGTAGGGCGTGCGCTGCCCCCCCGGGCCCCCGTACGGTGTGAGCTCCGAGCCGCGGTCGCCGTGGGGCGAGCGCCGCGCGCCGTGGTCGTCGCCATGGGCCGTGCGCCCACCCGCCGCGTCCCCATAAGGCCTGCGCTCCGAGTCGGGATCCCCGTACGGGCTGATCGCCCGGGGTCCGCCGACCGGTCGTGGCGCGGGGCGTCGCACGGAGAAGGGCCCGGTGTCGGCCGGGCGCCGCTCCTCGCTGACCCGGGCCGCCGCGCGCGCACCGGCGCGATACGCCGCTATGGCCCCGGCACGCGCCGCCCGCACATCCGCGGCGGCACCCGCGCCCAACGGCGGCGCGGCACGGACTCCGGACGGAATGCCGCCGTACGGGCCGTCGCCCCCGGTGTCCGGCACCGGGGGCGCCGAACCGGTGGCCGCCGGCTCTTCGTACCCGGTGGGTTCGGCGACTTCCGGGTCGTCACCGGGGCCGGGGGCACCGCCCGGACCGGGCCCGCCCCAACTGCCGCCGCCGTCGGCCTCGTCGTCGTCCTCCGCGTCGGGTGACACCGGCACCGGCGCGTAACCGCAGAGCGCCTCCTCCGCGGCCCCCGCCGCCAGCCCCGTCAGCACGACACGGCCGTCGTCGCAGACGAGCACCGTGCGCGTGGTGATGTTGCGGTGGGTCCAGCCGTGCGCGTGCAGCACCCGCAGCGCGGTGAGCACGTCGGAGCCGATCTCGGCCGCCCGGTACGGGCTCAGCGGCTTCTCCGCGAGCAGCGCCGCCAGCGGGCGCGCCGCGACCAGCTCACTCACCACCCACAGCGAACCGCCCTCGGCGAACACGTCGAAGACCTGGTCGAGCCTGGGGTGGTCGGGGATCTGCGCGGCGGCCTGGGCCGCTTCGATCGCGCGTCGCACCGCGGGATCGGTGGGCCGACGGGTCGTCCGCCCGGCGGCGCGTCGCTGCGCCGCCGTCCCGCCGTCCTCGCCGTCGAGGAATTCCGCGTCCACTACTTCTGGTAACGGCACCTGGCGGACCAGGACTTCCTGTCCGCTGTACGTGTCGAAGGCCCGCGTCTCCACCAGGTCGTACTCGTCGGACGGAGGCAGGGGGAGGCGGTAGCGGTCGGCAAGTACCCGTCCCGCATAGTCGTCCACGACGCCTCCCCAGAGCGCGCTGTCCCCCGGCCCAGGACCGCACCAACCCATCATTTCTGGTCGGTTTCCGTACAACTACCGCCCATTGCGGCTGCGTACGGTCCACGAGTTCTCACGATACGTGGCAGGACCCGGTCGCGCGGCCGGTCACCGCAACCGGGTCGCCCACCCCTGCCGTTCTGCCCGTCAGTCCTTGGGCTTGAACGTGTCGAACGCGGTCTTGCGCAGAGTCCGGCACTCGTCGCCGTTCCATTCGCTCGCCTTGCAGCTGACCATGATCGAGTAGCCGTGCCCGGCGTCCACCTTGAAGCCGCGGTTCAGCACGTGCACCTGCTGTCCCTGCTGCTCCCGCTCGAACTCCCAGTCGGCGGTGGTGGGATACCCGTTGTAGTCGACGGGCCTTATGCCGAGGTGCTTGTAGTTGCTGCTGCTCGCGGCGACACCGAGCCTGGCGGCCTCCCAGGCGGCGCGGGCGTCGTCCTGCGGGCTGCCGTTGAAGTCGACCTGGACCCGCGGGAATCCGCCGTCCTTGTTGTATATGCCGCCGGAGTTCTGACCAGCTATTTTGTTGCGCTTGAAGCCTTCGGGCATCGCCATGACGAAGTGGAACCGGCTGTCGGTGACCGTCTTGTACCCGGCGGGCAGCGCGCCGTCCTTCGACGGATCGTCCTTCGACGCCCCGCCGGAGTCCTTGCCGTCGTCCTTGCCCGAGTCCTTACCCTTGTCCGGGTCGTCGCTCTGCCCCGTGCCCTGGCCCTGACTCTGGCCCTGCTTGTCGTTCTTGCCGTCGTTCTTCTTGCCCTCGTCGGCCGTGGCGCCGCTGGAGGCGGACGCGGCGACCTTGGGCTTGTTCTCGTCGCCGCCGTCGTCGCCACCGCCCAGCGCGACACCCAGCAGCGTGCCGACGACGGCGAGCGCGGCGAACACCACGATGATGACCAGCGTGCGACGGGGCACCACATCGGTGAGCGAGGCACGCGGCGGCTTCGGCCCGGCCGCGGCCGGCGACTGGGAGTACGCCGATGCCTGTGCCTGCTGCGGCCGTTGCTCGGACCTGGCGGCCTGGGCCGCCGCTGCCGCGTTGCGTGCGGACCTCAGCGCGCCGCGCATCCGGTCGGCCGCGCCGCCCTCGGCGCTCCTGGCCCGCGGAGCGGCCTCGGGCACGGGCGGCAGCGCCCCCACCCGCGTCGCCTCCAGCGACGGCTCGGCCGGTGTCTCGGGCCGGTGAATCACGTCATTGAGCAGCGCACGCGCGGCGGGCTCGTCGAGCCGCTGCGCGGGGTCCTTGGCCAGCAGGCCGTAGATGACCTCTTCCAGCTCTCCCGCGTTCTTCGGCGGGTCGAGCGGCTCGGTCATCACGGCCGTCAGGGTCGCGATGGCCGACCCCTTGTCGTACGGCGGCAGGCCTTCGACCGCCGCGTACAGCAGGCCGCCGAGCGACCACAGGTCGGCCGCGGGGCCCGGCTTGTGACCTCGGGCCCGCTCGGGCGAGATGTACGAGGGGGCGCCGACGAGCATGCCCGTCGAGGTGACCGACGGGTCGCCCTCGACCTGGGCGATGCCGAAGTCGGTGAGCACGACCCGGCCCTCGTCGGAGATCAGGACGTTGGACGGCTTCACATCGCGGTGCAGGATGCCCACGTGGTGCGCGGCGCGCAGTACGTCGAGGATGGCCAGGCCGACCTCGGCGGCGCGATGCGGCGTCAGCAACCCGTCCTCGCGCACGGCGTCGGCCAGCGACTTGCCCTCGATCAGCTCCATGACGATCCACGGGCGGTCGTCCTCGTCGACCACGTCGTAGACGGTCACCGCGCCGTTGTTACGGATCCGGGCGATCGCTTTGGCCTCACGCAGGGTGCGCGTGATGAGCCGTCGCTTCTCCTCGTCGTCGATGCTGGTGGGGAAGCGAAGCTCCTTCACCGCGACCGTGCGGCCCAGCGTTTCGTCGACGGCGCGCCAGACCGTGCCCATGCCGCCCCGGCCGAGCACCTCGCCGAGCCGGTACCGCCCAGCGAGAAGACGTCCCTCGGTGTCCTTGGACTTCTCCGCCTCCGACATGCGTCCCCTCTGCGATCCCTGATCTTCGCCCGCGATGGCTGCGTTCCAGGGTGTGCAGTAACCCGCCCTGGCAGAGCCTTCATTGTCCCTTACCCCGGGACCGATCGTGGTCCCGGGTCGACCGGCCCGCTTCACAAGACCGACGAATGGGACCCTGCCCAGGTCACAGCACCGCCGGGGGAACCGGATCCGTACCGCGAGCGAACCTGCCCGCACCGGAACCGAGTTCCCCCTTCCCCTGACGTCATCGTTGACGTCACCCGCCCAACCACCCCGCGGGCCCCGCCGAACGCACCTGTCCCGCTACTGGATCGGCGGCACGATGTCCGGCGCGCCGAGCCTGGCCGCGTCCGCCGTCAGGTCGTCCGGCTGCCGCTGCGACTCCCGTTCGGCCTCCACCCGCTTCTCGTAGTGCTCGACCTCCTTCTCGATCTGCTCCTTCTCCCAGCCGAGCACCGGCGCCATCAGCTCCGCACACTCCCGCGCGCTGCGCGTCCCCCGGTCGAAGGTCTCGATCGAGATCCGGGTGCGACGCGTCAGTACGTCGTCGAGGTGGCGGGCGCCCTCGTGCGAGGCGGCGTACACGATCTCCGCACGCAGATAGTCGTCCGCCGCGGCCAGCGGCTCCCCCAGCGAGGGATCGACCGCGATGAGCTCCAGCAGCTCCTCCGCCAGCGAGCCGTACCGGTTCAACAGATGCTCCACGCGCACCACATGGAGGCCGGTCCGCGCCGCGATTCGCGCGCGGGCGTTCCACATGGCCCGGTAGCCCTCGGCCCCGACGAGCGGCACGTCCTCGGTCACGCACTCGGCGACCCGCTGGTCCAGCGCGTGCACCGCCTCGTCCACCGCGTCCTTCGCCATTACGCGGTACGTCGTGTACTTGCCGCCCGCGATGACCACGAGCCCGGGGACCGGATGCGCGACCGTGTGCTCCCGCGAGAGCTTGCTGGTGGCGTCCGACTCGCCGGCGAGCAACGGCCGGAGGCCCGCGTACACGCCCTGCACGTCGTCGCGGGTGAGCGGCACCGAGAGCACCGAATTCACATGCTCAAGGAGGTAGTCGATGTCGGCGCTGGACGCCGCCGGGTGGGCCTTGTCGAGGTCCCAGTCGGTGTCCGTCGTCCCGACGATCCAGTGCCTGCCCCACGGGATGACGAACAGCACGGACTTCTCGGTCCGCAGGATCAGCCCGGTCGACGAGTGGATCCGGTCCTTGGGGACAACGAGGTGGATGCCCTTGGACGCCCTGACGTGGAACTGCCCGCGCTCCCCGATCAGTGCCTGGGTGTCGTCGGTCCACACTCCGGTCGCGTTGACGACCTGCTTGGCGCGGATCTCGTACTCGCCGCCGCCCTCCATGTCCTTCACCCGCGCGCCGACGACCCGCTCGCCCTCCCGCAGGAAGCCGACGACCCGCGCCCGGTTGGCGACCCGGGCGCCGTACTGCGACGCCGTACGCACCAGCGTCGCCACATAGCGCGCGTCGTCCATCTGCGCGTCGTAGTACTGCAGGGCTCCGACCAGCGCGTCCTTCTTCAACGCGGGCGCGACCCGCAGGGCGTGCTTGCGCGTCAGATGCCGGTGCAGGGGCAGCCCGCGCCCGTGCTTGGACGACATCGACATCGCGTCGTAGAGCGCCACGCCCGAACCGGCGTAGAACCGCTCCCAGCCCTTGTGCTGCAAGGGATAGAGAAAGGGCACGGGCTTGACGAGGTGCGGCGCCAGCCGCTCGAGGAGCAGCCCGCGCTCCTTGAGTGCCTCCCGCACGAGCGTGAAGTCGAGCATCTCCAGATAGCGCAGTCCGCCATGGATCAACTTGCTCGACCGGCTCGACGTGCCCGAAGCCCAGTCACTCGCCTCGACCAGTCCGGTGGCGAGCCCACGGGTGGCGGCGTCGAGGGCCGTCCCCGCACCGACCACTCCGGCGCCCACGACCAGCACGTCCAGTTCACGCTCGGCCATCGCTGCGAGCGCTCCGGCGCGCTCCGCAGGTCCCAGTGTCGCTGTCCTCACTGCTGCCTCCCGTAGTGCTCGGGGTGGTCGGGATCAAGTCCCCACCCCTTGATTCTGTCCGTGCTCCCCGTCTTCGGCCACCGCCTGTGGACAACACTCCCGCACCCCACCTTCCCGCAATGCGGCATATCGGTCATATTTACGCCTAGTCTGACATTGCACTCGCCCGAATTGTCCACAGGGCTTGCGCATTGCCTCCCCTCCGGCTACTGGGAAGGACGGCCCACCGCCATGCCCGCAGATCTCGCCGTCATCGGACTCGGTCACCTCGGCCTGCCCCTCGCCCAGGCCGCCGTCGCCGCCGGCATCAGCACCATCGGCTATGACACCGACCCGCGCGCCCTCGCCGAGCTCGCCGCGGGACGCATCCCGGGCGGCTCCCTCACCGCCGCCGAGCTGCGCCGCATGCTCGCCGGAGGCTTCCGGACCGTCACGAACCCGGCAGAGCTCGGCCGGGTCCGTACCGCCGTCATCTGCGCCCCCACTCCGCTCGGCGCGGACCGCACGCTCGATCTGAGCGCCGTCGGCGACGCGGCCCGCGCCCTCGCGGCACACCTGCGCCCGCACACCACCGTGCTGCTTGAATCCGCCGCCTACCCCGGCACCACGGATGAATACCTGCGCCCCATCCTCGAAGAGGGATCACGGCTGCGCGCGGGGCGCGACTTCCACCTCGCGTACTCGCCCAACCGCATCGACCCCGGCAACCGGCTGCACGGCTACGCCAGCACCCCCAAGGTCATCGGCGGCCTCACGCCCGCGTGCACCGAGTCGGCCGCCGCGTTCTACGGGCGCCTCACCGACAAGGTGGTCCGCGCCCGGGGCCCGCGCGAGGCCGAGACCGTCGGCGTACTCGAAACGAACTACCGGCACGTCAACATCGCCCTGGTCAACGAGATGGCCGTGCTCTGCCACGACCTCGGCGTCGACCTCTGGGACGTTGTCCGCTGCGCCGAGACCAAGTCCTTCGGCTTCCAGGCCTTCCGGCCGGGCCCCGGCGTCGGCGGTCACGGCGTCCCGGTCGACCCGAACTACATCCCGCACAGCAGCCGCACTCCCGGCCACCCCCTGCGCATGGTGGGGCTCGCCCAGGAGATCAACGGCCGCATGCCTCAGTACGTCATCCAGCGCTGCGCCACCCTCCTCAACGAGCACGGCAAGTCCGCCCGGGGCGCCCGCGTCCTGCTCCTCGGCGTCACCTACAAGCCGGACCTCGCCGACCAGCAGGGTTCCCCGGCCCAGGAGATCGCCACCCGCCTGATGGACCTGGGCGCCCAGGTCGGGTACCACGACCCGTACGTCCTGGACTGGCGCGTGCGTGACGTACCGGTCCCCCGCGCGGACTCTCTCTACGAGGCCGCGGCCAATGCCGACCTGACGGTCCTGCTCCAGCAGCACCGCACGTACGACCTCCAGGGCCTCGCCGTGAAGGCGCAACTCCTGCTGGACACGCGTGGCGCGTCCCCGACAGGCGCCACCCACCGCCTCTGAGCCTCCGAATTCCCGGGCCCCCGTCGTACCGGGCTGCTAGCCTGCGGCGTCACTTATCGCACACCCGTGCGCACAAGTCCCTCGGGGGGATTCTTCACATGACCCAGCCCATCCAGCCGCCGCCCGGCAACCCGTTCGCCGACGGCGCGTACCCGAACGCCCCGGCCCCCGCCCCCGTCCGCGACAACGTCGGCCTCGGCATCGCGGCGGCCTTCGGGGTCGCGCTCGTCACCGGAGGGATCTACGGCGCCATCGTCGGAGCCACCGAGTACCAGATCGGCTTCGCGGCGGTCGGCGTCGGCTACCTGATCGGCTTCGTGGCGGGCAAGGTCGGCGGGCGCAACCCGGCGCTGCCGGTGGTGGCCGTGATCCTGTCGCTGGGCGCGGTCTACATCGGGCAGCTGCTCGGTATCGCGATCCTCAACGCCGAAGAGGCCGGCGCGACAGTGCCGGAGCTCTTCTTCGAGAACCTCGACGTTCTGATGGAGATCTGGAAGCTGGAGGCGGGCGCGATGACCTTCGTCTTCCTGGCCATCGGCGCCTTCGCCGCCTTCTCGGCAGCGAAGAAGTCCGCCGACTAGTGCCGCGGCAGGTGACGTTTGCCCGTCAAGGAGCGGCGTCCGGTGCGTGCTCTCGGCGTGCCGGCCGGAAGTCCTCGTACTGGACGTACTTGGGCTTTCGGCCGGTGCGGCGAGAGTATGTGCCGGCCGCCGCGACGGGGCAAACGTTGCCTGGCGCGGCACTAGCTAGTCGGCGGTACGCGCGAGGGGGCCCGGACCACATCATGCACATCATGGTCCGGGCCCCCTCGCACGCGTCCTGCGTCAGCGCTTGTGCTCCGACGGCGAGACCGTCACCTCGACGCGCTGGAACTCCTTGAGCTCGCTGTAGCCCGTCGTCGCCATCGAGCGGCGCAGCGCGCCGAAGATGTTCATCGAGCCGTCCGGGGTGTGCGACGGGCCGAGGAGGATCTCCTCGGTCGTGCCGACCGCACCCAGGTCCATGCGCTTTCCGCGCGGCACGTCCTCGTGGACGGCCTCCATGCCCCAGTGGTGACCGCGGCCGGGCGCGTCCGTCGCGCGGGCCAGCGGGGAGCCCATCATCACGGCGTCCGCGCCGCAGGCGACGGCCTTGGGGATGTCGCCGGACCAGCCGACACCGCCGTCGGCGATGACGTGCACATACCGGCCGCCGGACTCGTCCATGTAGTCGCGGCGGGCCGCGGCCACATCGGCGACCGCGGTCGCCATCGGCACCTGGATGCCGAGCACGTTGCGCGTGGTGTGCGCGGCGCCGCCGCCGAAGCCGACGAGCACGCCCGCAGCGCCCGTACGCATCAGGTGCAGCGCGGCGGTGTATGTCGCACAGCCGCCCACGATGACCGGCACGTCGAGCTCGTAGATGAACTGCTTGAGGTTGAGCGGCTCGGCGGCGCCCGACACGTGCTCGGCGGAGACCGTGGTCCCGCGGATCACGAAGATGTCGACGCCCGCGTCGACGACGGCCTTGGAGAACTCGGCCGTGCGCTGCGGCGAGAGCGCGGCGGCGGTGACGACACCGGAGTCGCGCACCTCCTTGATGCGCTGCCCGATCAGGTCCGCCTTGATCGGGGCGGCGTAGATCTCCTGGAGGCGGCGGGTCGCGGTCTCCCCGTCCAGCTCGGCGATCTCCTGGAGCAGCGGCTCCGGGTCCTCGTACCGGGTCCACAGACCTTCGAGGTTCAGCACACCGAGGCCGCCGAGCTCGCCGATGCGGATCGCGGTCTTCGGAGAGACCACCGAGTCCATCGGAGCGGCCAGGAACGGCAACTCGAAGCGGTAGGCGTCGATCTGCCAGGCGATCGAGACCTCCTTCGGGTCCCGGGTGCGCCGGCTCGGCACGATGGCGATGTCGTCGAACGCGTACGCCCTGCGGCCGCGCTTGCCGCGCCCGATCTCGATCTCAGTCACGTGTGGTGGCCTTTCCCTCTTGGTCTGCGCGTCCAGTATCCCCGACACGCGGCTGAGGGGCGGTCCCGGTTCACCCGGGCCCGCCCCTCAGCCGGGACTACGTTACTTCCTGCTGTAATTCGGTGCTTCGACCGTCATCTGGATGTCGTGCGGGTGGCTCTCCTTGAGGCCCGCCGAGGTGATCCGAACGAACCGGCCGTTCTCCTGGAGCTCCGCGATCGTCCGGCCGCCGACGTAGAACATCGACTGGCGCAGACCGCCCGCGAGCTGGTGCACGACCGCGGACAGCGGGCCGCGGTACGGCACCTGGCCCTCGATGCCCTCAGGCACCAGCTTGTCGTCGGCGCCCACGCCCTCCTGGAAGTACCGGTCCTTGGAGTACGAGACGCTCTGGCCGCGGGACTGCATCGCGCCCAGCGAGCCCATGCCGCGGTAGGACTTGAACTGCTTGCCGTTGATGAAGAGCAGCTCGCCCGGCGACTCCTCGCAGCCCGCGAGCAGCGAGCCGAGCATCACCGTGTCCGCGCCGGCCACGAGGGCCTTCGCGATGTCGCCGCTGTACTGGAGGCCGCCGTCACCGATGACCGGCACCCCGGCCGCCTTCGCGGCGAGCGAGGCCTCGTAGATCGCGGTGACCTGCGGTACGCCGATGCCGGCGACCACGCGCGTCGTACAGATGGAACCGGGTCCGACACCGACCTTGATGCCGTCGACACCGGCGTCGACGAGCGCCTGGGCGCCGTCACGCGTGGCGACATTGCCGCCGATGACGTCGACACCGGCCGCGTTCGACTTGATCTTGGCGACCATGTCGCCGACCAGCCGGGAGTGCCCGTGCGCCGTGTCGACGACGACGAAGTCCACGCCGGCCTCGATGAGCGCCTGGGCGCGCTCGTACGCGTCACCCGCGACACCGACGGCCGCGCCGACGAGCAGGCGGCCTTCCTTGTCCTTGGCGGCGTTCGGGTACTTCTCGGCCTTGACGAAGTCCTTGACCGTGATGAGGCCCTTGAGGATGCCCGCGTCGTCGACCAGCGGAAGCTTCTCGATCTTGTGGCGGCGCAGCAGCTCGACCGCGTCCACGCTCGAGATGCCGACCTTGCCCGTGACCAGCGGCATCGGCGTCATGATCTCGCGGACCTGGCGCCTGCGGTCCGTCTCGAAGGCCATGTCGCGGTTGGTGACGATGCCGAGCAGCTTGCCCGCCGCGTCCGTCACCGGGACACCGCTGATGCGGAACTTCGCGCACAGCTGGTCGGCGTCGGCGAGGGTGGCGTCGGGACGCACGGTGATCGGGTCGGTGACCATGCCCGACTCGGAGCGCTTGACCAGGTCGACCTGGTTGGCCTGGTCGGCGATCGACAGGTTGCGGTGGAGCACGCCGACACCGCCCTGGCGGGCCATCGCGATGGCCATGCGGGCCTCGGTGACCTTGTCCATCGCGGCCGACAGCAGCGGGACGTTCACCCGTACGTTCTTGGAGATGTAGGAGCCGGTGTCGATCTGGTCGGGGGCCATGTCCGACGCGCCAGGCAGCAGCAGCACGTCGTCGTAAGTCAGCCCGAGCATCGCGAATTTAGCGGGCACTCCATCGACGTTGGCAGTCATGACACCTTCCCAAATGGTCTTGCTCGGCGCGGATGTCCATGCTAACGGGACTCCGGGGTGTCTCATTCCACGACCAAGATCACCACGTCGGCCTGTACGTTCGCACAGCCGCACCGCCGCACCGCCGCACCACCGGCAGGGCACCGCCCGCGCCGCGTCCGCCGAACGCCCTACTGGCCGGCGAGCGCCCGCAACCGGCTGAGCGCCCGGTGCTGCGCCACCCGAACGGCGCCGGGCGACATCCCCAGCATCTGCCCGGTCTCCTCGGCGGTCAGCCCGACCGCCACCCGCAGCACCAACAGCTCGCGCTGGGCCTGCGGAAGATTGGCCAGAAGTTTCTTGGCCCACTCGGCGTCGCTGCTGAGCAGCGCCCGCTCCTCGGGCCCCAGCGAGTCGTCGGGCCGCTCCGGCATCTCGTCGGAGGGCACGGCGGTCGAGCCGGGGTGGCGCATGGCCGCCCGCTGGAGATCGGCGACCTTGTGCGCGGCGATCGCGCAGACGAACGCCTCGAAGGGCCTGCCGGTGTCCTTGTAGCGCGGCAGCGCCATGAGGACCGCGACACAGACTTCCTGCGCCAGGTCCTCCACGAAGTGACGGGCATCACCCGGCAGCCGGCTCAGCCGGGTGCGGCAGTAGCGCAGGGCCAGCGGGTGAACCCGGGCCAAGAGGTCGTGGGTGGCCTGCTCGTCCCCCTCGACCGCGCGGCGGACGAGGGCGCCGATCACCGTCGTCTCGTCGTCGCGCATCGGTCCATGGTGCCTTGACGCCGAACCATCCGCGCCGCCACGCCCGTAGTTGTGCACTGAAGCGTTATGAGCAGGTACGCCGGAAGTCATCTCCTGCGCCCTCCCCTCCCGCTCGACCGAATCGTCCCCGAGGAACTCCACACCTCAAGGATGCGGCATCGGCGACGGAACGAGTCGCGGACGCCCGCAACCCCGTCCGCCCAACGGCGGACGGGGAACGCCGTACCCGCGCAACTGCGCACGGGACATCCCTCAGCGGACCAGGCCCCAGCGGAATCCGAGCGCCACGGCGTGCGCGCGGTCCGAGGCGCCGAGCTTCTTGAAAAGCCGCCTGGCGTGGGTCTTGACCGTGTCCTCTGAGAGGAACAGCTCGCGGCCGATCTCTGCGTTGGAGCGGCCGTGGCTCATGCCTTCGAGCACCTGGATCTCACGCGCGGTGAGCGTCGGCGCCGCACCCATCTCGGCAGACCTGAGCCGGCGCGGGGCGAGCCGCCAGGTCGGGTCGGCCAGTGCCTGGGTGACGGTCGCACGCAGCTCGGCGCGTGAGGCGTCCTTGTGCAGATAGCCCCGAGCACCCGCGGCGACCGCGAGCGCGACCCCGTCGAGGTCCTCGGCGACCGTGAGCATGATGATCCGGGCGCCCGGGTCTGCGGAGAGCAGCCGACGCACGGTCTCGACGCCGCCCAGACCGGGCATGCGCACGTCCATCAGAATCAGGTCCGAGCGGTCGGCGCCCCACCGGCGGAGGACTTCCTCACCGTTGGCCGCTGTCGTCACGCGCTCGACACCGGGCACGGTCGCAACCGCGCGGCGGAGCGCCTCTCGGGCAAGCGGGGAGTCGTCGCAGACGAGGACGGATGTCATGACCGTCCTCCGCAGCTGATGCGCGTCACCTTGGGCCTCCAGGCTGGTACATATTTCGTCACCTGTGCGGTTGACACTCTCGGACAACTGCCCGATCGCTTGTTCTTTCAACCGCCTCGCACATTCAACGACGGTCACCCGAAAGAGTTACGGGTCGGACGAGCGCCTTCAGCACTCTACGTAAGGGCACCGTCGCACAGAAGCGTGCCAGCGCCTGCCGCGCCGCCAAAGTGAATCTATGCCCCATTTAGCGGCTTTTCTTCCGTTTCCGTGGTGTCTATGACTAGATTCGGCATGAGTCATATTTACATCTACTCACACAAGCGGATGCGACTCAGTACGGATGTCTCACCAAGGACGCCTCAGTACGGACGCCACAGCACGGATGAACGCTCAGTCCAGCGCGACCAGACGCAAGGGGACAAGCAATGGCAGATTTCTCCCGCCTTCCCGGACCCAACGCCGATCTGTGGGACTGGCAGCTGCTCGCAGCCTGCCGCGGGGTGGACAGCTCGCTCTTCTTCCACCCCGAGGGGGAGCGGGGCGCGGCCAGAAGCGCGCGCGAGACGTCGGCGAAGGAGGTCTGTATGAGATGCCCGGTACGCGCGGAGTGCGCGGCGCACGCCCTCGCGGTGCGTGAGCCCTACGGCGTGTGGGGCGGGCTGACCGAGGACGAGCGCGAAGAGCTCATGGGGCGCGCGCGCAACCGCCTGATCTCGACGTCGCCGACCACGGCGGCGGCGAATGGGAGCACGAGTGCGCGGGCCGGTACGACAGTGGCCGCGACCAAGGCCAGGTCGCTGAAGTAACGTTTCTGCGCCGAGCCGCACCCCCCGCCGCCACAGCGGCGCCCCGTGCCGCTCAGCGGGCGGCGGCCAGCGCCAGCTGGTCGAGCGTGGCCGCGACCGCCGGGACCTGGGCCAGGTCGGGAAGGGTGAGCGCGACGATTTCGCGCTGCACGGACGGCTCCACTGTCACTGTGCGTGCACCCTTGGGGCGTACGGACTCCATGGCCAGCTCGGGCAGAACAGCGACCCCGAGCCCGGCCGCGACCAGTCCGATCACCGCCGGATAGTCGTCGGTCGCGAAATCGATCCGCGGTACAAAGCCCGCGCTCTCGCACACCTCCACCAGTTGCCTGCGACAGCGCGGGCAACCGGCGATCCACGCCTCGTCGGCCAGTTCGCCGATGCCGACCTGGCCGGCGTCGGCGAGCCGGTGCCCCTCGGGGACCAGGCCGACGAGACGGTCGGTCAGCAGGGGGCGTACGACCAGGTCGTCCCAGTCCTCGGTGGCGCCGCCGGGGCCGTAGCGGAAGGCCAGCGCCACATCGCAGTCGCCCTCGCGCAGCATCTCCACCGAGCGCGGGGGCTCCGCGTCGACCAGGGAGACGCGGGTGCCGGGGTGGGCTGCGCGCAGCGCGGCCAGCGCGGTGGGGACCAGCGTCGAGCTGCCGCTGGGGAAGGAGACCAGGCGCACCCGGCCGGCCCGCAGGCCGGCGATGGCCGCGACCTCCTCCTCGGCTGCGGTCAGCCCGGCGAGGATGCCCGCCGCGTGCCGGACCAGCACCTCGCCCGCCTGGGTGAGCCGCATCTCGCGGCCCAGCCGGACCAGAAGCGTGGTGCCCGCGGAGCTTTCGAGTGCCTTCATCTGCTGACTGACGGCCGGCTGGGTGCAGCCCAGTTCACGAGCGGCGGCGGAGAACGAGCCGGTGGACGCGACGGCGCGCAGGACACGGAGATGGCGGGCCTCGATCATGCGTCGAGCATAAGTGACGCTTGGGGGAGATGGGCAAAATTGAGTGGATACTTTGAATGCCGGGCCACTAGCGTTCGCTCATGAAGGTCATGGGAGCCATGGGAGTCATGAGAGTCACCGGATTCTCGGGAGAGACGGGATTCCCGGGAGCCATGAAGGGCGCGAGGGGCATGCAGCTATGAGGGTTCTGACGGTGAATGCGGGACCGGCGAGGGCCGTCGGGTACACCGACGCCCCGGGCGGCAGGTCCGGAATCGACAAGCGGCCGGTCGACGGGCCGGTACGGGTGTTCGTGCCCGGCGCCGCCGGTGCGGGAGGCAGCGGCGTCGAGGGTGACACGGTGTGGGACGCGCGGTTCCACGGCGGCGCCGACCGGGCCGTGTACGCCTTCGCCCGTGAGGACCTCAACGCTTGGGAGCGGGAGCTCGGGCGTCCAGTCACCAATGGCTCGTTCGGCGAGAACCTCACCACCGCCGGCCTCGACCTGACCAACGCGCTCGTGGGCGAGCGCTGGCGCGTCGGCCCCGACGTGGTGCTCGAAGTCACCGGCGGACGCATCCCCTGTCGTACGTTCGCGGGCTTCCTCGGCGAGAAGGGCTGGGTCAGGCGCTTCACGCAGGCAGGGGCCACCGGCGCACTGCTGCGTGTCATCGAGCCCGGCGCGCTCCACGCGGGCGACGCGGTCGAGATCGTGCACCGGCCGGACCACGACATCACCAACGCGCTGCTGTTCAGAGCCGTGACGACCGAGCGGAAGCTGCTGCCGAGCACCCTGGTGGCGGCCGAGTGGATGGAGTCCGGGCTGCTGGGCGTGGCCCGGGAGTACACCGCCAAGTACGGCGGCTGAACCGGGGCCGCGAGCCTGCCCGTTCGTGGTCGCGGAGAAGTGACGGAGCGGGGGCGCGGGACGGGCCGGGCGGGCGTCGGGGACACCCGCCCGGGGCGCTAACGTGCCCCTTATGACGACTGCATTGATTACCGGAGCCACAGCAGGCATCGGCGCCGCCTTCGCGCGGCGCCTCGCCACCGACGGGCACAACCTGGTGCTGGTGGCCCGTGACGCCAAGCGGCTCCACGAGCAGGCGACCGAGCTGCACGACCGGCACGGCATCGAGGCGGAGGTGCTGACCGCCGACCTGTCCACGGAGGACGGGATCGCGGCGGTCGAGGCGCGCCTGTCGGACCGTAGGCAGCCGGTGGATCTGCTGGTCAACAACGCCGGCTTCGGCAACAAGGGGCGTTTCCTCGAAGTACCCATGGCCGACGAACTGACCATGCTGAAGGTGCACTGCGAGGCCGTGCTGCGGCTGACGGCGGCGGCCTGCGGCGGCATGAAGGAGCGGGGCCGGGGCGGAGTCGTCAATGTCGCGTCGGTCGCGGCCTTCGTACCGCGCGGGACGTACGGCGCGTCGAAGTCGTGGGTCGTGCAGTTCACCCAGGGCGTGGCGCGGGACCTGTCCGGGTCGGGCGTGCGGCTGATGGCGCTGTGCCCCGGCTTCGTACGGACGGAGTTCCATGAGCGGGCCGGGATGGGGACGGACAACATCCCGGACTGGATGTGGCTCGACGCGGACAAGCTGGTGTCCTCGGCGATGGGCGATCTGGCGCGCGGGAAGACCCTGTCGGTACCGGACCCCAGGTACAAGGCGCTGATGGGCGCGGTGAAGCTGGCGCCGCGTGGCCTGCTCGGCGGAATCACCCTCAAGACCGGCCGCAAGTACGGGCCTCAGTAGGCCCCTGACCCCTGGCCCCTCCTCCGCGCATGGTGCCCGCCCCTGGTGTCCTGTCGCAATGAAGGTTGAGCAGTCTCATCGAAGTCTGAGTGACGGCTGTGGCTTGGGGGGTGGCAGGTGTGGATGGTGGTAGATGTGGTTCGTCAACTCAACCGAGACACCGGTGGCGCGATTCTCACGCAACTCGGCAGTTTCCGGGGCCTGCGGTGGAGGCCACGTCGGACTCGTTCCCAGGGTGCACCTGGCGACACATTCCACTGACTGGCGGGCATCCGAGGTGACCGGCTGCGCTCCACTCTCTGTCTGTCCTCGAAGAGTGCCTCCCGCACTGCAAGGTGACGTCCGTCCTGGAGCCTTGCAGCACAATGGATGGCCGGATCTGACAGAACCTCGTCATTGCAGCCACCGCCGTGGGGCGAAATGATCAGCACATGCCCGCACCGCACAAAGTCGTCATCGTCGAGTCCCGACGACACCGCCGAGCACGGCGACCGGATCACCGAACTGCCCGTGCCCGCCGTACTGCTTGAGCGGCGGGCGACCGGTGGCTCGGCGCTGGACGGGCTCGACCGGGTCTGCTCCGACCATCGCCACGGGGTGCTGCTCGCCGTGCGCCACCTGGTGGGCCTCGGTCACGGGGCGCCGCTGCTCGTGGCGCGGGCCGACAGTCCGACCGCGCTCGCGGTGCGGTCGGGGTACGCCGAGGCGCTGGGCGCGCTGGGGCTGCGCGCGTCGCCCCCGGTGATCGACTCGGTACCGGCCGAGCTGCACCCCGAGCGCTTCGAGGACGAGGCGCGGGCGCTGCGTACGGCGGTGGTCTCCGGTGGGGTGACCGCGGCGCTGGTGCACAACGACGTGGACGCGATCAAGGTCGTGCAGCGGCTGTCGGGACTGGGCGTGCGGGTGCCCGACGAGCTGGCCCTGATCGCGTACCCCGGCTACCCACCAGCTGATCGGCGCCCACCAGCTGACCGTGATGCCGGCGGGGCCGCCCTGATCAACACCGCCCGGGGTTCCCTCGCCGACGAGGGAGCGATGCCCCCCGAGCTGGCCTCCGGCCGCCTCAACGCCGTACTCGATGTGACGGACCTCGAACTCCCGCCCCCCGGCTCGCCGTTGTACGACCTCCCGAATGTCCTGCTGACCCCGCGCGTCGCGGGCTCGCTCGGGGGCGAGCTGCACCGCATGGCCGATCAGTCCCTGGACGAGCTGGAGCGTTGCGCCACCGGCCGCCCCTTCGCGGACCCGGTGCGTCCCTGGGAGCTCGACCACTCCGCCTGAGAGCTTGAGACGGCAGAGAGCTTTGGCGGGCAGGGCGAAAACGCCGAGGCCCGGCACCCCCCTGACGGGGATGCCGGGCCTCGGACGTACGAGCTACCGGCTTAGGGCTCGCAGAGATTCAACATGCGTGTTTGATGTTGTCCGGGGGTTCGGTGCCGTAGGCATCGAGGTAGGCGGCCACGTCTGCGGGGGTGGTGAATCGTGCTGTGGAGCGAGGGACGGTGCAT
>NZ_JASITA010000055.1:0-1864 GCF_030063415.1 Streptomyces sp. H27-C3
TACATCCGCACCGCACGCTCACGCAACTCCAGCGAGTACTTTCTGGGGGCAGCCATGGCCGATGTTCCTCTCATGAGAACCATCTGACCCTCTGTCACCATCTTCCGCATCTCGGGGGAACCTCAGGTTCGTCGTTCGGGGTGCGGGCACACGAGGGGCGGGGCAGGGTAGGAGTCCCTGGGACATCGGGGACGTACTTGAGGAGAGAGAGTGCTGTGACCGTTTCCGCCCAACAGCTTGCCGAACCGGCCGTGCGCGCGTTCGTCACCGCGGTGAACGCCAATGACCGGGACGCGTTCCAGCAGGCACTGGCGCCCGGCGCGACCATGTCTGACGACGGGACCGAGCGGGACCTCGCCGACTGGACCGAGCGGGAGATCTTTGCGTCGAGCGGGTACATGGAGGTCGAGTCGCAGAAGGCGAGCGGGCTGTCCCTGGTGGTGCGCTACCGCAACGAGGCGTGGGGCGAGATGCGCACCGCCTGGGTGTTCATCGTGGAGAACGGGAAGATCGCCCGCTTCGAGACGGGGCAGGCCTGACGGCGTATCACAGGCCCCCGGAGCCTTGGTCCCGAGACCCGGGCTCCCGAGACCCGGGCTCCCGAGACCCGGGCTCCCGAGACCCGGGCTCCCGAGAACTCTGCTCCCGGGAGCCCGGTGACCGGGGGCCCGCTCATCGCCGAGCGCGTCCCCGGTCGTTCGTCCGTCAGTGGCAGATCTTGGTGCCGCGGTCGCGGGTCGTCCAGGCGCACGAGTCGAGCTGCGCGCCGCTCGGCTTGAGCAGGCGGGCCTTGTCGCTGGTGTTGTTCCAGACGTACCCGGTGCGGTTCCAGTAACGGTTGGCCGCGGTGTCCGTGGCCTTGCCCGTGCGTACGCGCACGATATTTCCGGCGCCGAGCTTGTACGTACCGAAGGTGTACGTGTAGCCGGTGTTGTCCTTGAGCTTGTAGCCCTTGAGCTGGATCGCCGAACGGGTGCTGTTGTGGACCTCGACCCACTCGGCGTTCAGCGAGGCGTTGCTGCCGCGGTCGGTGCCCGGGCTGTCGTACTGGATCTTGCCGAGGTGCAGGCCGCCCTGGTGCGGGGCCGCCTGGGCGGGGGTGGCGACGAGCAAGGAGCTTGCCAGGACGGCGAGGGCGGCAACATGTATGCGCAAGGTGCACTCCGTGTGTCTGAATCGTGAAGAGGACTGGAGCGTAGCGGCGCGCACCTGCGGAGGGACCCAGTCCGGTCAGGCCGACCTGTCCGGGATGCGGGCGCCCGTTCCGCCTACCCGGATCCGACGGTCACCCGCGCGGAGTTCGACCGTCAGCACCCCCGGTCGGCCCATGTCCTCACCCTGATGGAGTGTTAGTACCGCGTCGTCCGGTACGGACCCCAGCTCCCGCAGGTATGCCCCGAAGGCGGCCCCGGCTGCGCCCGTCGCCGGGTCCTCGACGACACCGCCCACCGGAAAGGGGTCACGGACGTGGAAGGTCGTCGCGTCCGCGCGCCAGGCCAGCTGAAGTGTCGTCAGGTCGAGGCGGTGCATCAGCGCCGCCAGCCGCTCGAAGTCGTACGACAGATCCGCGAGCCGCTCCCGGGTGCCGGCCGCGAGGATCAGATGGCGGGCACCCGCGTAGGCGATGCGGGGCGGGAGCGCCGGGTCGAGATCACCGGCCGGCCAGTCCAGCGCGGCCAGCGCCTCAGCGAGATCCACCTCGGCAATTTCGTCGACGCGCGGCTCGACGCTGGTGAGCGTCGCCCGGTACACGCCGTCGTCGGTCACGGTCACCCTCGTGGGGACGGTGCCCGACGCGGTCTCGAAGACCAGGTCCCCCGGCCGGGCGGCGCCCCCCCCCCCCCCCCCCCCGCCCCCCCCCCCC
>NZ_JASITA010000055.1:1874-38361 GCF_030063415.1 Streptomyces sp. H27-C3
CGCGGTCGGCGCGCGCGACGGCCGTCGCGACGGTGGCGTGGCCGCAGAACGGGACCTCGGCGAGGGGGCTGAAGTAGCGGACGGTGTAGGCGCGGCCGGGCTCCAGCTCCTCGGTGAGGAACGCCGTCTCGCTGTAGCCGAGCCCGGCGGCGATGGCGAGCATCTGCTTGTCGTCGAGCTTCGAGGCGTCCAGGACGACCCCGGCCGGATTGCCGCCCGCCGGGTCGCTGGAGAACGCGGTGTAGCGCAGCACTTCGGCATCGGTGAAGGAAGTCATAACGCGCCCAACCGCCTACGCGTCCAGAGTGTTCCCGGCCCGCTCAGCCCCGCCCCACGTACGGCATCGTTGTCGCCAGGACCGTCGCGAACTGCACATTCGCCTCAAGCGGCAGCTCCGCCATGTGCCGCACCGTGCGCGCCACGTCCCGCACGTCCATCACCGGTTCGGCCATCAGCTCGCCGTTTGCCTGCGGGATCCCCGTCTGCATCCGCTGCGTCATGTCGGTCGCCGCGTTGCCGATGTCGATCTGGCCGCACGCGATCCGGTACGGACGCCCGTCCAGCGACAGCGACTTGGTGAGGCCCGTCATCGCGTGCTTCGTCGTCGTGTACGCCACGGACCCCGGCCGGGGCGTGTGCGCCGAGATCGATCCGTTGTTGATGATCCGCCCGCCCTGCGGCGACTGCTCCTTCATCTGCCGGAAGGCGGCCTGCGCGCACAGGAAGGCGCCGGTGACGTTCACGTCGACGACCGAGCGCCACTCCTCGTATCCGATGTCCTCCAGCGGCACACCGCGCGGCCCGAACGTGCCCGCGTTGTTGAAGAGCAGGTCGAGCCGCCCGTACCGCTCGCGCACCGCGCCGAAGAGCGCGTCGACCTCGTCGGGACGCGACACATCGGTCCGTACGCACAAGGGCTCGCCCCCGGCGGACGCGGCCGTCCCCTCCAGCGCGTCGGCGCGCCGCCCCGCCAGCACCACCGACCAGCCCGCCGAGGCCAGCTCCAGTGCGACGGCCCGGCCGATGCCCGAGCCCGCTCCGGTCACGACAGCGACCCGCGACCGGTGAAACGGAGGGGTCTGCGGGGTTTCATGGCTCATGGACCCGCAGTGTACGTGACCCGTACACGTACACGAAAGCGGCGCGACGCCCGACGCCACTCCAATTCCTCTGACAACAGCCGTCAGTGGAGGGGCAGATGACCATCGCATCGCGCCACGAACAGGAACTCAGGGCCGCCGCACGGCACATCAACCGCCGCAGATTCCTCACCGTCACCGGGGCCGCCGCCGCGCTCGCCTTCGCGACGAACCTGCCCGGCACCGCCCAGGCCGCCGAGCTCGACGCCAGGAGGATCACCGAGGACCCGTTCACCCTGGGCGTCGCGTCCGGCGATCCGCTCCCCGGGTCCGTACTGCTGTGGACCAGGCTGGCCCCGAAGCCGTACGAGCCGGACAGCGGCCTGCCCAGGGCCCGGGTCGAAGTCAGCTGGGAGCTGGCCCTCGACGCGCGCTTCACCCGCGTGGTCAGGCGCGGCACGGTCACCGCGCACCCCGAGTTCCACCACAGCGTGCGCGCCGATGTCGGTGGGCTCGCCCCGGACCGCGTCTACCACTACCGCTTCCGCGCGGGCACCTGGATCAGCCCGGTCGGCCGCACCCGCACGGCGCCCGCCCCGGGCGCGCGGATCAACGACCTGAAGCTCGCGGCAGTCTCCTGCCAGGCCTACCACGACGGCTACTTCACCCCGTACAAGCACCTCGCCGACGAGGACCTCGACGTCGTCTTCCACCTGGGCGACTACCTCTACGAGTACGCCGTGAACGCGACCGGCGGCGCCCGCGCCTACACCGACCGCACACTGCCCGCCCTCTTCAACCGTGAGACGACCAGCCTGGAGGACTACCGGCTGCGGTACGCCCTCTACAAGTCCGACCCGGACCTGCGCGCCGCACACGCCGCGCACCCCTTCGTCGTCACCTGGGACGACCACGAGACGGAGAACAACTACGCGGGCGGCACCCCCGAGAACGACGTACCGCCCGAGGAGTTCCTGCTGCGCAGGGCCGCGGCGTACCGCGCGTACTGGGAGAACCAGCCGCTGCGCGCCCCGCAGCGGCCAGACGGCGCCGACATGCGGCTGTACCGGCGCCTGAGCTTCGGGCGGCTCGCGCAGTTCGACATCCTCGACACCCGCCAGTACCGGTCGAACCAGGCCTACGGCGACGGCTGGCAGCTCCCAGGCCCCGAGTCCGACGCCCCCTCCCGCACCATGATGGGCAAGGCACAGGAGCGCTGGCTGCTCAACGGCTGGCACGCGTCCCGAGCGCTGTGGAACGTCGTACCCCAGCAGGTCACCTTCGCCCGACGGCGCAGCGTGAACGACCCGAAGGTGAGCATGGACGCGTGGGACGGCTACCCGGCCGCGCGCACCCGCTTCCTCGACGGAGCGCGGGCCACCGGCGTAGAGAACCTGATGGTGCTCACCGGAGACGTGCACGTCTCGTACGCCTTCGACATCAAGCGCGACTTCGAGAACCCCGCCTCGCCCACCGTGGGCACCGAGCTCGTCACCACATCCGTCTCCAGCGGCAAGGACGGCGCGGACAGGCCCGCCAACTACGACCGGCTGATGCAGGGCAACGCGCACCTGAAGTTCTACAACGGCAGGCGCGGCTACACCCGCATCACGCTGGGCACCAAGGAGGCCCGCGCGGACTTCCGCACGGTGTCCACGGTCACCACACCGGGAGCACCCGTCACCACGGCGGCCTCACTCACCACCCAAGCGGGCAAGCCGGGCCTGGAACTCTCCTAGGGCTCCGGGCGGATCAGGGGCGGTGGATCTCCTCACCGGGAAAGCGGACGCCGATGCGGTCACGCACCGCGTCGAGCGTCCGCATCACCGCGAGACTCCCTGCCAGCGGTACCAATGGCGACTCCTTCTCACCCGCACGCAGACAACGCATCACCTCGGCGGCCTCGTACCGCAGACTGTGGCGATCGCCGTCCCCGGCGGTGAACTCCTTCGGCTCCCGTCCCTCCCGGTGCAGCACGAACCGCTCCGGATAGAAGAACCCGCGCTCGAACTCGACACGGCCACCGGTCCCGGTGACGGCCGCAGTGATCGGAGTGTCGGCGGTGATGGAACAGCTGAGAAGCGCCGTCGCACCGGAATCCCACCCGAGCAGCATGCCGGTGTTCAGATCGACGCCCTCGGGCGACAACAGTGCGTCCGCCTGTACGCGATCGGGCTCACCCAGCAACAACTGCGCGAAGGAAACCGGATACACACCGAGGTCAAGAAGCGCACCGCCACCCAACCCGCGATCCCTGAGCCGGTGTTCGGCAGCAAAGGGCCCACCCAGCCCGAAATCGGCGTGCACCGTGCGCACTTCACCGATCGCACCGTCCTTCACGATCTCCGCCAGCCGCCGGATGACCGGGTTGCAGTACATCCACATGGCCTCCATCAGGAAGCGGTCGTGCTGCCGCGCCAGGGCGACAAGCTCCTCGGCCTCGCCCGAGTTGAGCGTGAACGCCTTCTCGCACAGCACCGCCTTGCCCGCCGCCAGGCACAGCCCCGCGGCGGCCCGGTGCGCGGAGTGCGGACCCGCGACGTACACCACGTCGACATCCGGATCCGCCGCGAGCTCGGCCCAGCTGCCATAAGAGCGCGCTATCCCGAAGCGGTCCGCGAAGGCCTGCGCGGACGCCTCCGTACGCGACCCGACCGCGACGACCTCGGCATCGTCCATCTTCAGCAGCTCCGCCGTGAACGACGACGCGATCCCGCCCGTCGCCAGCACACCCCACCGCACGCGTGTCTTGTCCATCTCAGCCCCCAAGAAAAGGTCCCCACCACACCGGACGAGCTGAGAGCATAGATACAGATGCGACGACATGGAGAAGTGATGCCGGAGAGCGGCCAGACCGAGCAAGGACACATACCCGGGGCGGACGTCGAAACCAAGGCCGCGACCGGCTCCGCCACCACCGCCCGCCGTACGAGCCTGCTGGTCACCCTGGTGCTCGGCGGACTCACCGCGCTGCCGCCGCTCTCCATGGACATGTACCTCCCGGCGCTTCCCCAGGTCACCCGAGCCTTGGACTCGCCCGCCGCGACCGTGCAGCTCACCCTCACCGCCTGCCTGGCGGGCATGGCGCTCGGGCAGCTGGTCGTCGGCCCGATGAGCGACCGCTGGGGCCGTCGCCGTCCGCTGCTCCTCGGCATGATCGTGTACGTCGTCGCCACCGCGATCTGCGCCTTCGCGCCCTCCGCCGAACTCCTCATCGCCTTCCGGCTGCTCCAGGGTCTGGCCGGCGCCGCGGGCATCGTCATCGCCCGAGCAGTCGTACGTGACCTCTACGACGGCGTCGAGATGGCCCGCTTCTTCTCCACTCTCATGCTGATCTCCGGCGTGGCCCCGGTGATCGCCCCGGTCATCGGCGGCCAGGTGCTGCGGCTCACGGACTGGCGAGGCATCTTCGTCGTCCTGACCGTCATCGGCGTCCTGCTGACCCTCGTCGTATGGAAGTGGCTGCACGAGACGCTGCCGCCCGAGCGACGGCACGAGGGAGGCGTCAAGGTGGCTCTGCGCACGATGCGGGGCCTGCTCGTGGACCAGGTCTTCACCGGCTACGTCCTGGCGGGCGGCCTCGCCTTCGCCGCGCTCTTCGCCTACATCTCCGCGTCCCCGTTCGTGATCCAGGAGATCTACGGCGCCTCACCCCAGACCTTCAGCCTGCTCTTCGGCGTCAACTCGATCGGCCTGATCGCCGTGGGCCAGATCAACGGCAGGCTCCTGGTGGGCCGGGTCAGCATGGACAAGGTGCTCGCCTTCGGCCTGTCCGCGATCGTCCTCGCGTCCCTCGCGCTCCTCCTCATGACAACGGGAGTCTTCGGCAAGGTAGGCCTGCTCCCGATCGCGGCGGGCCTCTTCGTCCTGATGTCGGCGATGGGCCTGGCCATGCCGAACACCAACGCCCAGGCCCTGATGCGCACCCCGCACGCGGCGGGCTCAGCCTCGGCGCTCATCGGAACATCATCGTTCCTGATAGGGGCGATCGCCTCGCCCCTGGTGGGCATAGCAGGCGAGTCCACAGCAGTCCCCATGGCGATAGTCCAACTGACCTGCGCCCTGGCCTCACTGGGCTGCTTCCTCCTGCTCTGCCGCCCCTGGCAGAAGGCTTCGGTCTAGCGGGGGAGCAGCCCTCAGGCGCCCGGCCCGAGGCCCCGGCATCACACCTCCGGTCAGCCCCGCCGAGCATGCACGAACAAACAGGTCCGATTCTTCGGGTCCACCCACGCAAACACCCCCACCCCCGCCACCTCCGCATCCGGAACAGTCGTACTGCCCGGAAGCACAGCCGGAACACCAGTGGCGAGATCGACCCGCACAGGCACCCGCGCCCCCGTCATCCCGTAGGCGACCCCCGTGTCCGTGACCACCGTCAGGTCCAGCGGCTCAGTGCCGTCCGCGGCCTCGAAGCAGCGGCCCTTCCCGGTCTCCAGGTCGAAGCCCACCCGCCCGGCCACCAGGTAGCGCCCCTCGGGCGAGAGCACCGCCCGCGCACGCCTGCCCGACGCTATGGCCGGCTTGCGGCACTCGACCGTCGCCGTCGCCCGCCCGCCCGCCGCGTCGTGCACCGCCCAGGCCTCGAAGGCCGCCGCACCGGCGCCGCCCTTCTTCTGCCAGGTGGCGAGAATATGCCCGCCCGCCACCGAAATCGGCACGCCGGACGCCGCGTCCGCCCCGGCCGGCGCGGTCTTCCGGCTGTGCCAGCCGCCTCGTACCCAGAACTCCCGCCGCCCGCTCACCAGCAGCCCCTTGTCGGTCACCGTCCGCACCTCGGTCTGCACCCGGCAGTCCCGGCACCCCTTGGGAGCGTCGAGCGCCTTCGCGGCGACCCGTGAGACCCGGCCCGTGGCGGGGTCCACGACCGCGCTGTCCGCTCCGCCGTCGCTGACGAGGATGCCGGGTCCCGAACTGTCGACGGTGGGCACGCCACCCCAGGGCAGCTCGACCCGGCGCCGGGCGCCGTCCTCCACGGCGTACACATCAAGGACAACAGCGGCCTTCGCACCGCTCAGCGCATCGTCCCGCCCGACCACCTTCCCGAACGACCAGGTAACGAAGTACTCCCGCCCGTCCTTGCCGACGGGCAGCAGCCGGGGAAAGTGGCGCGGGTCGGACAGCGGCCGCCAGGCCTCGCTCTTCCACCGGGTCGCGCCGGACGCCGCGTCGACGGCCCGCAACCGGAACCGGTCGGCGGAGACCCGCTCGACGAGACCGATCCGGTCCGCGCCCCGGGCGATGGCGTACTCGGGCGAGGCACCACGAACCTGCCACCTCGGCGCGGCGTCGTACTCGGCGGGAACGGGCAACCGAACAGGGGGCTCGGCACTGCGCTTCGCGGGCTCCCGCGGCACCGCACCGGACCTGTCCTTGCCGCTGCCCCCACCGCAGGTGGCCAGCAGGACCAGCAGGCCGAGCACGATCACACCGGCCGCCAGAGCCACCCGTACGACCCGCTGTCCCATGGTCCCCCCGGTCATAGTCGAGCCCGCAGCCCAACAACTATCGCTCAGAACACAGCAGTTCACCGCCGGTTCCCGCAGGTCCACCCCACGGTCCACCCCATCCGCGCCCGCCCGGAACCGCCCCGCCAGGACCCACCCCGCACAGACCCCGCCCCCACCCCGCCTAGAATCGGCCGGTGAACTCCACCCTCCCCACCGCAGAAGCCCTGCGCACCGCCCTCGCCGGGCTTCTCGACGGGCTGCCGCCCAAGCAGGCCGCCCAGGCCGTCGAGCGGCTGATCGCCAGCTACCGGGGGACCACCCCCACCGACACCCCCGTGCTCCGCGACCGCTCCGACGTCGCCGCGTACGCCGCGTACCGGATGCCCGCGACCTTCGAGGCGGTGCGGTCCGTCCTCGCCGCGCTGCGCGCCGCCGCCCCGGACTGGACCCCGGCCACACATACGGACATCGGCGGCGGGACGGGGGCCGCCGGCTGGGCCGTCGCGGAGGCCTGGCCGGCGGGACCCGCGAGCACGGTCCTGGACTGGGCCGAGCCGGCCCTCGCCCTCGGCCGGGAACTGGCCGCCGCCTCCGATTCCCCCACCCTGCGCGCCACCGACTGGCAGCGCGCCCGCATCGGACCAGCGCTCCGTATCGAGAGCACCGATCTCGTCACCATCTCGTACGTCCTCAAGGAACTCACCCCCGAGGCCCGCGCGAGCGTCGTCGCGGAGGCCGCCCGCACGGCCCAGGCCGTGGTCGTTGTCGAGCCCGGCACACCCGACGGCTACCGCCGTGTCATCGAGGCCAGGGACCGGCTGCTCGCGGCCGGCCTGCGTATCGCCGCGCCCTGCCCGCACAGCGGCGCCTGCCCCATCACCGCGCTCAACGAGGAGGGCGGCAGCGACTGGTGCCACTTCTCGGCCCGGGTGAGCCGCTCCTCGCTGCACCGGCAGGTCAAGGGCGGCTCGCTCGCGTACGAGGACGAGAAGTTCAGCTATGTCGCGGCGGTCCGCTTCGACGCCGACCCGGTCGCGGCACGCATCGTCCGCAGGCCGCAGATCCGCAAGGGCATGGTCCAGCTGGAGCTCTGCACCACGCGTGACGGTCTCGCGCGCGAAACCGTCACCAAGAAGCGGCACGGCGACCTGTACCGCGCGGCGCGTGACATCGAGTGGGGCGGCGCGTGGCCGCCGGCGGCGGACTAGAGGGTGCCGAACAGCCGTACGGACCGGGCGGCTCGGGCCCGTACGGCTCATTCGGGAACGGCCGCTACCCGCGCAGCTCCTGCGTGCAGCACTTCACGCTGCCGCCCCCCTTGAGCAGCTCGCCGAGGTCCATCGCGACCGGCTCGAAGCCCCGCTCCCGCAGCGGCCCGAAGAGCCCGACCGCGCCCTGCGGCAGCAGCACATGGCGGCCGTCGCTCACCGCGTTCAGCCCGAGCGCCGCCGCATCCCCCTCCTGCGCGACGATCGCGTCGGGGAAGAGCCGGGCGAGGACGGCCCTGCTGCCCGGCGAGAACGCGCCCGGGTAGTACATGACCTCGTCCGTACGGTCGTCGAGCACGGCCAGCGCCGTGTCCAGGTGGTAGTAGCGCGGATCGACCAGATCCAGGCCGATCACGGGGCGCCCGAAGAACTCCTGTGCCTCGTCGTGCGAGAGCGGGCTGGAGCGGAAGCCGCGCCCGGCGAGGATCCAGGACGAGGTGAACGCGAAGTCGCCCTCGCCCTCGTTGATGTGCACGGGCTCCTGGACCTCGGTGAAGCCGTGCGCCCGGAACCACTCCAGGTGCGCCTCGGCCTCCAGGCTCCGTTCGGCATGGGCGAAGCGGGCGCCGAGCACCCGTCCGTCGACGACGCTGGCCCCGTTCGCTGCGAAGACCATGTCGGGCAGCCCCGGCCGGGGGGTCAGGAGCTCGACGGTATGGCCGAGGGAGCGGTAGCGGTCGCGCAGGACCTCCCACTGGGCGAGGGCCAGCGGCAGGTCGATCGGTTTGGCGGGGTCCATCCAGGGGTTGATGGAGTACGTCACCCTGAATTGCTCCGGGCGGCACATGAGATAGCGGCGGGGCGAAGCTTCACGAGGCAATGAGGGCTCCTCACGAGCGGCATGGGGCACCGAGTGTGCGTGACAGCCATGGTCCGCCGCGAGAGGGCGTCGCGCTGTGCACCGATCGGGTGGTTCACCCCTGGTCACCACTCACACTCGGTCACCACCCGCACCGGGGCGCCACCGCGCCGGATCGCCACTCACCCCGGGGCCCCACGCATCGCATCGCCGCGAGACGTGTCGTCTCGCACCGCTGCTAGATTGGCCCCATGGCAGAGACCAAGTCACCGGACTCCTCGCGCCGGAGCGAGCGCTCCCGCCGGGCGATCTACGACGCGGCCCTCTCGCTGGTCGGCGAGGTCGGTTACGGCAGCGCCACCATCGAGGGCATCGCGGCCCGCGCGGGCGTCGGCAAGCAGACGATCTACCGCTGGTGGCCGTCGAAGGCCGCCGTCCTGCTCGAAGCGTTCATCGACCTGGGCGACCGGGCCGCCGCCGCGGCGGGCGAGGGGGCGTACGAGATCCCGGACACCGGCGATCTCGCGGCCGACCTCAAGGCGGTCCTGCGCGCCACCGTGGACGAGCTCCTCGACCCCACGTACGAGGCGCCCAGCCGGGCGCTCACCGCGGCGGGGATCGTCGACCCCCAGCTGGGCGCCGAGTTCGTGGTCAAGCTTCTCGAACCGCAGCTCCAGCTGTACGTGAAGCGGCTGCGGGCGGCGCAGGTGGCGGGGGACGTGCGGGACGGCGTCGACCCGCGCATCGCCCTGGAGCTGCTGGTGGCGCCGCTCTCGCACCGCTGGCTGCTGCGGACGCTGCCGCTCAGCCACGCGTACGCCGACGCGGTCGTCGACTACGTCCTGGGCGGCCTGACCCCACGCTGACCCGGCCGCCGGGGCCCGCTCCGGACGGGCCGTCGCCCCGGCCGCCGGGGCCCGCGCGGAACGTGCCGCCGCCCCGCGCGCCAGCAGCGCGGGCGCGTCCGTGACGATCCCGTCGCAGCCCAGCCGCAGCGCCCGGTCTCGGGCCGCTGATGTGTTCACGGTGTGCGCCCACACCCGGGGGACACCGGACCGCACGGCGCGCCGCAGCACCGCGTCCGGCGCCCTGTGGTCGACGTCCAGCACATCGACGTACCCCTGCCAGGCGCCCGGGTCGTCGGTCCGCAGCTGCTTCGCCGAGCGCCACAACTGGGCCATCAGCCCGAGCCGGTGGGCCCGCAGGACCACCGAGGGCCGGTTGGAGTTGACGAAGACCGAGCGGCCCAGCTCCCGGTCGTGGATCGCGCCGGCCAGTGCCGGCAGGCTCCCGGGGTCCTTGGCCTCCAGGGACAGGACGATTTTCCCGCCGAGCCGGTCGAGGACGGCCGCGACCGTCGGCGGTCGCTCGTCGAGCTCGCCTCCGCGCAGCCGCACCTTCCGCCACTGCGAGGGAGTGAGTTCGCTCACGGGCCCCTTCGAGTGCGTCGTACGGTCCAGCGTCGCGTCGTGCAGCACCACCGGCGTCCCGTCGCTCAGCATCCGGGTGTCCACGTCCAGGACCTGCGCCGTGCCGCGCTTGTACGCCGAGACAAGCCCGGACATGCTGTTTTCGGCCACTTCGAGGGAACCGCCCCGGTGTGCGGTGTACAGGGGGCGAGGGAGCGGGCCCGCGGTCGCGGGACCCGGGTCGGCCTGCCCGTAACAGGGCAGGACCAGCGCGATCAGTGCGACCGCCGGCGGGGTGCGTGTGATCATGGCCGCCAGGGTAGGTCCACTTATCGGGACAAAGGCATCAATGACACCACCCTTGTGACATCGGCCCGCGTACCCCGGATGAGCACTGCGGCCACCTGAGGCGCAGGATGGTGGCAGCATGGAGAGCGCAACGCTGAGGTGAGGGGTTGAATGGGCGCCGATTTCGGCCGCTACGGCGGCACAGAGAGCAGGCCTTCGTTGGAGAGCAGGCTGCCCCAGTGGCTGCGCCGACGCCCCAAGGCGACCGACCCGGATGGCGCCGATCGTCAGACGCTGCTCCTGGCCGCCGCTGCCGCCGGTCTGCCACTCTCCCCGGCCGCGCACCCGGTGGGCTACCGATGTTCCTGCGACCGGGTCGGCTGCCCCACTCCGGCCAGACATCCCATTTCCTTCGCCTGGCAGACGCAGGCCACCACCGACCGCGCGCAGCTCACCCGCTGGGCCCAGAACCAGCCCCAGGCCAACTTCATCACCGCGACGGGCATGGTCAACGACGTGCTCGACGTCCCGCTCGAAGCGGGTCTGGGTGCGCTGGAGCGGCTGCTCGCGGCCGGCATCGAGGTGGGGCCGGTCGCCGAGTTCGGCGGCAGCAACGGTGACGCGCGCCTCCTCTTCTTCACCGCCACCCGGGGTACCCCGGAGGACGAGGACGAGTGGTGGCCGTGCGAGCTGGACTGCCACCCCGAGACGATGGACGCGCATCCGGGCCTGCGCTGGCACTGCCGCGGCAGCTACGTCCTGGTGCCGCCCGCGCAGCTGCCCGGCGGCCACGAGGTGAGCTGGGTGCGCGGTCCCGAGCACCCGCTGCCCGATCCGCTCACGCTGCTTGAGACGCTGACCGAGGCCTGTGCGCGATTCGTCGGCGAGGACGACCCGGAGGACCACCACGCGGTGGCCTGGCCACTGGGCCGCTGAGAGACCGAACGCTGCCCCCGCGCCGACGAACGGCGCGGGGGCTTTCGGCTACCCGAGCCTGTACTCGCGCACCCAAGCCCGCATCCCGGCCACCCGCGCACCCATGCGCATTTCCCACGCACCGTCGGCCGGCTGCCGGCTACGCCCCCCCCCGGCTACCCGCCCTTCGCCGCCGTGAGCCCCTGGATCTGGGCCAGTACCGCGACCAGCGGCTTGTCCGCGTCCTTCGGCGACACCTGCGCGAACTGGCTGGAGACGCGCTCCTTGGTGAGGCTGGTCCGCGCGGTGCCGGTCATCAGTGCCCGCACATCCGCGTTGAGCTCCAGCCGGACCCCCTTGGCCACGGTCTGCTGCTCGAACTGGCGGGTGGCGAAGAAGACCGCGGCCCCGCCGTCCTCGGTGGCCAGCCCCAGCGGCGCGTACATCCCGGTGTCCAGCCGCTGGTCGACGTACTGCACGGCGCGCCCCGGCCGCCGCGCCGTGGCCGCGCGGGTCTTGCGCAGTTCGGAGGTGTGCGGGCCTGGCGCGAAGCTCTCCGGCTCACCGTCCCGCAAGTACGCCGCGTACCGCTCGCTCAGATCCTCCGGCGCCAGGGCCAGGTCCGTCGCGTCCGCCACGACGGGCTCGGCGAAGCCGTCCTTGTCCTTCGCGAACCGCGGCACCTGGGCGTTGGTCAGGACCGACAGGTGGGACGCTTCCCACAGCTGGTTGGGGCCGCCCCGTACGAACACCAGCAGCCAGCGGGTGTCCAGCCGGCCGCCGTCCTCGTCGCGGTTGCTGTCGGTGTCCGCGACGAACCACCGCGGCCAGCCCGCCTTCTTGGGGACGGTGAACTTCGCGTCGGCCAGCTCCAGCGGCTGATGACGCGGATTGCCGTCCGGACTCTGTATCTGCCGCGCCTTCAGGCCGGCCTGGTTGATCGCGCCGAGCGGACCGGTGACCCGGCCCGCGTCGAGCGCCGGATCGTAGGCCTTGTCCGCCTTGTTGTAGGCGAGCGTGAAGTCCTTGAGCGCCTGCGCGGCCTCAGCCTCCGTCGCCGCCGGTACGATCTCCAGCTCGCCGTGCACGGTCACGCACCCGCTCGCCGTCATCGACAGCGCCGCCGCCGTCGCGATCGTCGCCGCCAGCCGCCCCAGCCTCAGCCTGCTCATGCGCTGCCTTCTGTGTCTTCGTGCCCACCGACGTCGTGCTCGTGCCCACCGACGTCCGGAACCCTACCGGGGACAGGAACAGCACAAGCGTCGGGACCAGGTACAGCGCCCACACCGTGACCTGGAGAACGGTCGGGTCGGGCTGGAAGTTGAAGACACCCTTCAGCAGGGTCCCGTACCAACTGTCCGGCGGGACAGTCGTGCTGATGTCGAACGCCTTGCTGTCGAGCCCGCCGACGAACCGCGCCTCCTGGAGGTCGTGCACGCCGTACGCGAGGACACCCGCGGCCACCACGACCAGCATGCCGCCGGTCCAGGTGAAGAACGTGGCCAGGTTGATCCGTACCGCGCCCTTGTAGAACAGCCAGCCCAGCACGATCGCGGTGGCGATACCGAGGAGCACACCCGTCAGCGGCGCCGAGGTGGAACCCGACTCCTCGGTGGCCGCCCGCACCGAAGCCCAGACGAACAGCGCCGTCTCCAGGCCCTCGCGCCCCACCGCGAGGAAGGCCGTCGCGACCAGCGCGCCGGTGCCCATCCGCAGGGCCGCGTCCAGCTTGCCGTGCAGCTCGGCCTTCAAGTGCCGTGCGGTGCGCCGCATCCAGAAGACCATCCAGGTCACCAGGCAGACCGCGATGATCGACAGGGAGCCGCCGAGCAGCTCCTGCGCCTCGAACGTCAGCTCCTGCGAGCCGAATTCGAGGCCGAAGCCGAACACGAGCGAGATGGCGACGGCCACCCCAATGCCGATCCAGACGGGGCGCAGCGCGTCGCGCCGCTCCGTCTTCACCAGATAGGCGATCAGGATGCAGACGACGAGGCTCGCTTCGAGGCCCTCGCGCAGACCGATCAGATAGTTGCCGAACACGGCGGGTCTCCTTTTTCTGCCTTCTACGCGAACAGCGCCCGGCCCCACCAGTCGCCCTTGTCCCGGACGCCCGGCGGGACGGCGAAGAGCGCCGAACCCACGTGCTGGATGTACTCGTTGAGCGCGTCACCACGCGCCAGACCGCGCTGTACGGGAATGAACGCCTCCCGCACATCACGCTGGTACGCGAGGAAGAACAGCCCCGCGTCGAGGCGGCCGAGACCGTCCGTACCGTCGGTGAAGGAGTAGCCGCGGCGCAGCATCCGGGCACCGCTGTTGGTGTCCGGGTGGGCAAGGCGGACGTGCGAAGTCGGCAGCATGGCCTTGAGGTTGGGCTCGTCGCGCTCGCGCGCCTTGCCGACCGCCGCGCCCTCGCCCTTGTCGCGGCCGAAGATGTCCTCCTGCTCGGACAGGGAGGTGCGGTCCCAGGTCTCGATGCGCATCGCGATGCGGCGGGCGACGAGGTAGGAGCCGCCCGCGATCCAGGCCGGGCCGTCCTTCTCCCGTACCCACACATGCTTGTCGAGCTCGGCGGCGTCGGCGCCCGCGATGTTGCGGGTGCCGTCCTTGAAGCCGAAGAGATTGCGCGGGGTCTGCGCGTCGGGCGTCGTCGACGAGGTCTTGCCGAAGCCGAGCTGGGACCAGCGCATGGCGACCTTGCCGAAGCCGATCCTGGCCAGGTTGCGAATGGCGTGCACGGCGACCTGCGGGTCGTCCGCGCAGGCCTGCACGCACAGATCGCCGCCGCTGCGCGCCGCGTCCAGGTTGTCGCCGGGGAACACCGGCAGGTCGACGAGCGCCTCGGGGCGTCGGCCTTCGAGCCCGAAGCGGTCCTTGGCGAACAGGGACGGGCCGAAGCCGATGGTCAGCGTCAGCCGCGACGGCCTGAGGCCGAGCGCCTCGCCGGTGTCGTCCGGCGGTGCCTCGGCGAGACCGCCGTACGCGCCCTCGCCGACCGCGTGCCCCGCCGTCATGCGGGCCGCTGCCGCCGTCCACTCCTCGAGGAGCTCGACGAGGGCCGCGCGGTCCTTCGTCGTCACGTCGAACGCGGCGAAGTGCAGCCTGTCCTGCACGGCGGTGGCGATACCGGCCTGGTGCGGGCCGTGGAAGGGCACCGCGGCGCCCTCGGAGGCGGCGGGCGCGGTGTCGTCCCCCGAGGTGAGCGCGATCGCCGCGCCACCGGCCGCGGCGGCACCGAGCGCGAGCCCGGCGCCACCCCAGCCGAGCAGTGAACGACGTGACGGCTCCGATGAGTTGGTCTCGTCAGGCATGCCGGGGCCCTCCTACTTCACGACTGCGGCGGCGAGCTTCGACAGCGGCTCGGCGAGCGCGTTGACGCCGTCGCTGAGCTCCTTGCGCTCCGCCTTGCCGACCTTGTCGTACGACGTGAACACGTACGAGGTCTTGTCCTCGCGGTACTTGTCGAGCAGGTCGTTCAACGTCTTGAATTGGGTGTCGAGTTCACCGGTGAGCTTCGGGTCGTTCTTCGACGCGATCGGCTTGAGCAGCTCGTACGACTTCTCCGCGCCCTCGACATTCGCCTTGAAGTCGACGAGGTCGGTGTGGCTGTAGCGCTCTTCCTCGCCGGTGACCTTGCCGGTGGCGACCTCGTCGAGGAGCTCCTTGGCGCCGTTCGCCATCGAGGTCGGGGTGATCTCGGCCTTGCCGACCCGGTTCTGCCAGTCGGTGAGGTCCTTGAGCAGGGTGTCGGCGAGGGTCTTCTCCTCGGCGCCGATCTTCTTGTCCTGCCACAGGGCCTTCTCAAGACGGTGCCAGCCGGTCCACTCCTGGCCCTTCTCCAGGCCGTCCTCGCGCAGGTCGACCTTGGGGTCGATGTCACCGAAGGACTCGGCGACGGGCTCGGTCCGCTCCCAGCCGACGCGGGAGTCCGCGTACGCCTTCTTCGCGGCCTCGATGTCGCCCTTCTTCACCGCGTCCACGAAGACCTTGGACTTGGGCAGCGTCTCGTCGGCCTGCGCCTGCACGTACGTACGGAACGCGGCGACGGCCGTGTCCATCTCCGGGCTGCGCTTGGCGACCTTGCCGCCGCCGGTCGCCTCGACCTTCTGCCGGATGCCGTCGCCCTTCATGCCGGGCTTGCAAGCGATCTCGTAAGAACCGGCCTTCACCTCGGCGGTGATGGTGGCCTTGGTGCCGGGGCCGATGTTCTCGCGCTCGGTGACGATGCGGTCGTCGGGGAAGAGGATGTAGACCTCGGTGACCTTGGAGCCCTTGTTCTCCACGGCCAGTTCGACATGGCCCGCGGGGAACTCCTTCTTCGACACCTCGCAGGAGTCGTCCTTGGCGGTGACCCGGACGGCGCCGTCGCCGTCCTTGGCGTCGCTCTTCTCGGCGCAGCCGGTGAGGGCGGCCAGGGCTGCCACGGTGGCGACCGTGGTGACGGCGGAGAGACGGACGGGTCGCATTTCGGGCTCCATGCGGCTGGATCGGGGAGGCGAGGAGCCTCGGGCCTCGGATGAGGCTGACCTAACTTATCCGAGGCTTACCTGACCCGGCCCCGGTCGTCCAGTGATTCGGCTCTCATGCGCCGTGCACGGATACGGGCCGGTCACGGCTGCCTCTCGGACGGCTCATGGGAGGGTCAAGTGCGGGTCAAGAGTCGGTGCCCGGACCGGGACGGGCGTCCCGCCCGGGGAGCACCAGGGGCGCCCCGGCCCGCGGGTGCGCCAGCGCACCTCCACGGGCTCCGGGCACACCTCGCTCAGCAACTCCTCGCCGAGGTGTGGACCGGGCGCCCGTCGACGCGGACCTATCCCGCGGCGGCGGGCAGGTCGGCGGCGAGAGCGGCGAGCAGGGTTGACTTGCCGGCTCGACGAGCGCGACCACCTCGCCGGCGCGGGCGCCGCAGTGGTCTTCGCCGCCCGCGGGCGCCGCACCCAGGCCCGTCCGGGCCCGGACAACCCCGCCCAAGTCCCCGCCCGGCAGGGCCGCAGCGCGCGACACGGCGGTGCGGCCCTGCGGTCGTGGCAGTGCTTCAATGCCGGGGTGAACGAACTCGACGTACTCCGCGTCTTCTGCGGCCCCGACGGACGCCACGGCAACGCCCTGGGCGTCGTACGGGACGGCCGTACGCACCCCGGCGAGGCGGCCCGTCAGGCCCTCGCCGCCGAACTCGGCTACAGCGAGACCGTGTTCGTCGACGACCCGGAGCGCGGCATCGTCGACATCTACACCCCGAGCGCCCGTCTGCCCTTCGCCGGGCATCCGCTCGTCGGCGCGGCCTGGCTGCTCGACCTGGAGCTGCTCCAGGTGCCGGCGGGTGAGGTGTGGGCGCGGCACGACGGCGAGTTCACCTGGATCACGGCACGCCCGGAGTGGGTCACCGGGCGCCGCACCCAGCAGTACGGGACCGTCGCCGAGGTCGACGCGCTTCCGGCCCCGCCGCCCGGCGACGGCTGGCTCTACGCGTGGGCGTGGGAGGACGAGGCGGCAGGCCGGGTAAGGGCCCGCGCCTTCCCGCGCCGCGGTGACGCGATCACGGAGGACGAGGCGACCGGCGCCGCCGCGCTGCTTCTCACCGGCGAGCTGGACCGTGCGCTCAACATCACCCAGGGCGCCGGCTCCCAGATCCTGACGGCCCCGGGCCGTGACGGCACGATCGAGGTCGGCGGCCGGGTACGTTTCGCCCCGCACGCGTAGAGCGCGGCCCGTACCGCGGCAGCGGCACGGGCCCGGCGTCGTACGGACAGGAAGAGACGTAACAACAAGCGGCGTTCAGCGTTCGGAGAGAACCACTACGCGCTGAGTGGGAACTCCCCGCTCAGCTCGCGGAACATCGCGCCATTGAAGTCGAAGGCGCGCTTGCACTCGTCGATGACGCGCTGCTTTTCCAGATCGTCCGCGTTCACCTGGTCGAGCAGCTCGCGGTAACCTCGTTTGAACGCGGCGGGGTTGGTGATCTTCTCGAAGACATAGAAGCGCACGCCGTCGCCCTTGCGCTCGAAGCCCCAGGTCTTCTCCGCCGTATCACGGAGGACCTGACCGCCCGACAGATCCCCGAGGTAGCGGGTGTAGTGGTGCGCCACATACCCGGCGGGCCAGGTACGCGCGCACTCGGTGATGCGCTCCGCGTACGCCGCGGTCGCGGGCAGCGGCACCAGGCCGTCGCGCCAGTCGGCGCCGCGCAGATGCGCCAGGTCGCGCTCCAGCTCGGCGGTGCGCATCAGTTCGGTCTGTATGAACGGGCCCGCGACCGGGTCGTTCCGCAGGGAGTCGGCGGCGTCCTCCAGCGCGCGGTACACGAACCACAGCTGCTCGGTGTAGCGCGTGAACGCGTCCACACCGAGCCGGCGGTCGAGCAGGTCACTCATGAAGGAGGAGGTGTTCACCTCGGTGTGCTGCTCGTGCGTAACGGTACGGATCAGCGTGGAGAACGGGGTGACGGCCGTGGCGGTTGCGTCCAAGGCGGGCCTCCGGGGACCGAGGGGGGAAGAAGGAGGAAGGGGCGCGCGTTGGCAGCTGCGTCAGCCGCCGACCCCGATCTTCCTGCTCAGGTATGCCTAAGTCAATTGGTTCCCGACGGCCTGTCGGTAAAAACGCTACGCCCCATTTTTCTTTGTAGCTCCTTCTGCGGCTTCCTTTGCGGCTGCCCCAGAGGCTCCCTTTGCGGCTCCTCCGGGGAACCCTTCCCGTCTTCCTCTACGGCAGGGTGAGAATCTCCGCGCCGGTCTCCGTCACGACGAGCGTGTGTTCGAACTGCGCGGTCCGCTTCAGGTCCTTCGTCACCACGGTCCAGCCGTCGTCCCACATGTCGTAGTCGTGGGTACCCAGCGTGAGCATCGGCTCGATGGTGAAGGTCATGCCGGGCTGCATGACGGTGGTGGCGTGCGGGCTGTCGTAGTGCGGCACGATCAGCCCGGAGTGGAACGACGTGTTGATGCCGTGACCGGTGAAGTCCCGCACCACGCCGTAGCCGAAGCGCTTGGCGTAGGACTCGATGACCCGCCCGATGATGTTGATCTGGCGGCCCGGTTTGACGGCCTTGATGGCGCGGGCGAGGGACTCGCGGGTGCGCTCCACCAGCAGTCGCGAGTCCTCGTCGACGTCGCCGCACAGGTAGGTGGCGTTGTTGTCGCCGTGTACACCGTTGATGTACGCCGTCACGTCGAGGTTCACGATGTCGCCGTCGCGCAGCACCGTGGAGTCCGGGATGCCGTGGCAGATGACCTCGTTGACGGAGCTGCACAGTGACTTCGGATAACCGCGGTATCCGAGCGTCGAGGGGTACGCGCCGTGATCGACCATGAAGTCGTGCGCGACCCGGTCGAGCTCGTCCGTGGTCACACCGGGCGAGATGTGCTTGGCGGCCGCCTCCATCGCCTGCGCGGCGATGCGGCCCGCGATGCGCATCCGTTCGACAAGTTCGGGTTCCTGCACCTCCGGGCCCTTGTACGGCGTGGGCTTCGGCTTCCCGACGTATTCGGGACGCCGGATGTTGCCGGGGACGGAACGGGTGGGAGAGATCTCCCCGGGTACGAGAAGCGACTGGCCAGACATGCCAACGAGTGTATCCAGCCGCCATCGGGCAGCATGGCGGCAGAGGAAGGAGCCGACGATGGCCCTGTTCAAGAAGCGGACGGTCGGAAAGCCGGGCGAGTGGTTCTACTGCCTGGAGCACAAGACCGTCGAGGAAGGCCCGGACTGTCCGGGCAAGGACCGGTTCGGTCCGTACGCGAGCCGGGAGGAGGCCAGGCACGCGATGGAGACGGCGGCGGCGCGCAACCTCCAGTGGGAGAACGATCCCAAGTGGCACGACAAGAACGCGGCGCAGGGGGAGGACGGGGGGTAGACCCCGGGGCCCGCCGGACGGGCTGAGGCTTTCCGGTGCTGCGCGGCATTTTCAGCCCGTCCGGGGTTCGAAGTCGGGGGCCGGGGCTGCCCTCGCTTCACCCCGCCCATTTCAGCCCGTCCGGCGTGTGAGGACCGGAGCCCAGGCTTCGGGAAGGGCGGGTAGGGGACAGCCCCGCGCAGCGGCACCCCCGGCCACTCCCGCCCCCGGCCACTCCCGCCCCGCCACCCGCACCCCTGCCCACGCCTCCGCGGCCCCGCTACCATCGCTCCGGCGGCGGCGCCGTCAGCTGATCGGCGAGCCGGGACAGCCGGTCCCGGAACCGCCTCGGTCCCCGGGGTGCGGGCAGCACGTTCTCCCCGGCCGCCGCACTGACCAGATGCTGCACGGTGTCCAGATCCACATCGCCCCCCGCGGGCACCGACAGCGACTCGTGCGCGAGCCCCCGGATCTCCCGGTCGCCCCCGTCCAGCGACAGCACGGTCGCCCCGGCCCGCCGCGCGTCGTGCACCCGCTCCAGCAGGCCCGCCTCCGGCCCCCCCGGCGCCACGACGAGCAGCGTCTCGCCCCGCCGCGCCGCCTCGATCCTGCCGAGCCCGACCGACAGATGCGCGGGCTCCCCGGGCCGCACCCGATGGCGTACGAGCGTGGGGTTCAGTGCCGTCAGCCCGGACCAGGCCGCCTCGTCGACGAGATGCGCGGCCAGATGCCACGGCTCGTACTGCTGGGTCCCCACGAGCAGCAGGCCGCCGCCCTGTGGCACGACAAAGGACCGCAACGCCCCGGCGAACCGCCGCGTGGACCCCAACCATTCGGTCCCCGCGAGGACTTCACGCAGCAGCGCGACACGTACGGCATCCATGTCCCGCATCCTGTCGGACCCCCGACGGGGGCCGCCGCCGAATGACCGTGCCTCACCCGGAAGAGCGCGCTACCAACAAGTAGGGTCGGCTCATGACTTCCACTGACAGTGCGCAAAAGCCCGCAGCCAAGGACCCCTGGGACCTCCCCGACGTATCCGGGCTGGTCGTCGGCGTGCTCGGCGGCACCGGGGACCAGGGGCGCGGGCTCGCCTACCGGCTGGCCAGGGCCGGCCAGAAGGTGATCATCGGCTCGCGGGCCGCCGAGCGCGCGCAGAGCGCCGCCGACGAGCTGGGCCTCGGTGTCGAGGGCGCGACCAACGCGGAGTGCGCACGCCGCAGCGACATCGTGATCGTCGCCGTACCGTGGGACGGGCACGCCAAGACACTGGAGTCGCTGCGCGAGGAGCTCGCGGGCAAGCTCGTGATCGACTGTGTGAACCCGCTCGGCTTCGACAAGAAGGGCGCGTACGCGCTGAAGCCGGCGGAGGGCAGTGCCGCCGAGCAGGCCGCCGCCCTGCTGCCCGACTCGCGGGTGACCGCGGCCTTCCACCACCTGTCGGCGGTGCTGCTCCAGGACGCGTCCGTCGAGGAGATCGACACCGATGTGATGGTGCTCGGCGAGGTCCGTGCCGACACCGACCTCGTGCAGGCGCTGGCGGCCCGTATCCCCGGCATGCGGGGCGTCTTCGCCGGGCGGCTGCGCAACGCCCACCAGGTGGAGTCGCTGGTCGCCAACCTGATCTCGGTCAACCGCCGCTACAAGGCGCACGCCGGCCTGCGCGTGACCGACGTATAGGACCGACGTGCAGGTCCGACCCGTCGGGTATGACCCGTCGGGTATGACCCGTCGGGTCCGACCGACGTATGAGCACGACCGGGGCATGGGGGACACTGGTCCGGAAGCAGTCAGCCGCCGGACAGGAGCCACCCCCCATGCCCCGCCTCGCCGTGTACGCCCTTGTCGTATGCGTCCTCGCCGTCGCCGCCGCAGTGGTGGCCTTCGTCCAGGGCCGGTGGATCGGGGTCGTCTGGATCCTGCTCGCCGCGGTCGCGTCGAACATGGCGTGGTACTACCACCGCAGGGCGAAGGCCGACCGGACGGCCGCCTCCTCCGGGTCCGCTACGGAGTGATCGCCGGTACGTTCGGATCGCCCTGCCAGAAGCGGTAGAACTGCTGGCCCCAGGACGTGTCCCAGTTGGTGACGCCCAGAACCCGCAGGACCGCGTCGACCGCGTCGAAGAAGAGGTGGTTGACCCCGGGGATCCACAGCACACCGAAGACCAGCAGCAGCCCGAACGGCGCGAGCGGCTCGACCTGCCTGCGGATCTTGTACGAGAGCCACGGCTCGATCACGCCGTAACCGTCGAGGCCCGGCACCGGCAGGAAGTTCAGGATCGCGGCCGTCACCTGGAGCAGCGCGAGGAATCCGAGCGCGTAACGGAACACATCCGGTACGCCGTCCAGCGCGCCCAGCCAGAACGGCGCGGTGCACACGATCGCGAACAGCACATTGGTCAGCGGACCCGCCGCCGAGATCAGGCTGTGCTTCCAGCGGCCCTGGATGCGACCCCGCTCGATGAAGACCGCGCCACCCGGCAGCCCGATGCCACCCATGATCACGAAGAGCACCGGCAGCACGATGCTGAGCAGCGCGTGCGTGTACTTGAGCGGATTGAGGGTCAGATAGCCCTTCGCGCCGATGGAGATGTCCCCGCTGTGCAGGGCGGTGCGGGCGTGCGCGTACTCGTGCAGACAGAGCGAGACGATCCACGCGGACGTGACGAAGAGGAAGACGGCGAAGCCGACGCTCACCGAGAACTCCGTCCACACCGCCCAGCCGGAGACCGCCATGACGGCGACGATCCCGAGGAAGACGGGGCTGATCCGCCGGTCGCGACGGGTGATGGCGGTGGTCATGCGCGGACTCCTGGGGTGCGGGCATCGGACGGACACCGGTCGGATACCGGTTGGGCAGCGGGCCGGGGCCGCCCGGGCACTGGCCGGACGCCGCTCGGGCGTGGTGCCCGACCGTACCGGTGACACTGCGAAAACGTCTCGCGCGGCGGCGGGAGTTCCGGCAAAGCTGGATGCGTGGCGCTTTCGCGGATCCTGTACGACGGCCGGCAGCCGAAGCCGCGCCACCCGGAGGCGCCCCGTCCGGAGGTGCGCGGTGGGTGGGGGGTTGGGCGTCCCGGACAATGGACGCGTGCGCTACCGCATTCTTGGCCCCACGCAGGCACTCCGCGACGACGGCACGCCCGTCGCCATCGGCGGGGCGCGGCTGCGCGCGCTGTTGACCGTGCTGGCGCTGCGGGCCGGGCGTACGGTGCCGGTCGGCGCGCTGGCCGAGGAGGTGTGGGGCGGCGCCGGGCCCGCCGATTCCACCGGGGCGTTGCAGGCCCTGGTCGGGCGGCTGCGGCGGGCGCTCGGCCATGCGGCGATCACCTCCGTGGACGGCGGCTACCGGCTGTGCGCCGAGCCGCGGGACGTCGACCTGTACCGCTTCGAGCGGCTCACGGCGGAGGGCGTACGGGCTCTGGACGAGGGCGATTCCGGCCGGGCCGCCGACCTGCTCGACGACGCGCTCGGCCTGTGGCACGGGCCGGCGCTGGCCGATCTCCCCGACCGTACGGCCGAGGCGGCGGGCTGCGAGGCCCGTCGGCTGACCGCCCGCCGCGCCCGCCTCACGGCCGCGCTCGCGCTGGGCCGGGCGGAAGAGGCCCTGCCGGAACTCGCCGCGCTCTGCGACGACCACCCGATTGACGAACTGCTCCAGGCGCTGCGCCTGCGCGCACTGCGTGACGCCGGCCGCACGGCGGAGGCACTCGCGGCGTACGAGGAGGTCCGCCGGGACCTGGCCGCCCGCCTGGGCGCCGACCCGGGACCGGAACTGCGCGCCCTGCACGCCGAGTTGCTGACCCCGTCCCCGCTCGGGGTCGCCGCGCCCACCGACCCCGGCACGGGCGGGGGACGGCCCTCGGCGCACCGGCCCGCCGTGAACGGCAGCGGCGCATGGGGCGGCCCGGACGGCGGCGGCCGTCGGGTGGTGGAAGGAGCGCGGATCTCGGCGTACGGCGCCGAGGCCGGTGGACTTGGTGCGGCGGGCCGTCCGGCAGCCGGGACGGCGGCGTCGGCGTCGGCGTCGGCCGACCGGCGTACAGCGGGCTCCGGGGGCCCGGCCTCGGTTCCGGGAAGGGGCGGGGCAGGGGGCAACGGCCGCGTGCCCGACCCCGGGCCCACGTCCCCCGGCCCCACCCACCCGTCCCCCGACGCAGGGCAGTCTTCCCGCACCGACCCCGGGCCACTGACCACGTCCCGCCCCGCCGCAGGCAACCTCCGGGCCCGGCTGACCTCCTTCGTGGGGCGCGAGACCGATATCGAGGTCGTCAGGGACGACCTCGCGGGCGCCCGGCTCGTCACGCTGCTCGGCCCCGGCGGCGCGGGCAAGACCCGGCTGTCCCAGGAGGCCGCCGAGGCCGGTGACGCGGCCTGGCCGGACGGGGTGTGGCTGGCCGAGCTCGCGCCCGTCGACGACCCGGCGACCGTGCCCGAAGCCGTACTCGCCGCGCTCGGCGCCCGGGAGACCGTGCTGCGGAGGGCGGGCGCCGAGGGACTGCGCGTTGCCGAACGGCACGGGGACGACCCGCTGCTGCTCCTCACCGAGCACTGCTCCCGGCGCCACATGCTGATCCTGCTCGACAACTGCGAGCACGTCATCGGCGCCGCCGCACGCCTCGCCGAGGAACTCCTCGCCCGCTGCCCGGGGGTGACCGTACTGGCCACGAGCCGCGAGCCCCTGGGCGTGCCGGGCGAAGTCGTACGGCCCGTGGAGCCACTGCCCGACCCGATGGCCCTGCGGCTCCTCGCCGACCGCGGCGCCGCCGCGAAGCCCGGCTTCCGGATCGAGGACGACCCTGCGGCCGCCGCCGAGATCTGCCGCCGCCTGGACGGGCTGCCGCTCGCCATCGAACTGGCCGCCGCCCGGCTGCGGATGCTCACCCCGCGGCAGATCGCCGACCGCCTCGACGACCGATTCCGGCTCCTCACCGGCGGCAGCCGTACCGTGCTGCCGCGCCAGCAGACGCTGCGCGCGGTCGTGGACTGGTCCTGGGACCTGCTGGACGAGAAGGAGAGGGCGGCTCTGCGCGCCCTGTCCGTCTTCGCCGGTGGCTGCGACCTGACCGCCGTCGAGGCTGTGTGCGGCCCCGACGCACTGGAGCTGCTCGGCTCCCTGGTCGACAAGTCCCTTGTGGTGGCGGCCCCTTGGGGTGGGGCCGGGGGCCCCGAGAACAGCGAAGCCCTTGAGGGCTTCGGCCCCTCCGAGGAGCACGCCCACCCGGGCGACGCGGACGACACGGACGGCACTGGCATGCGCTACCGCCTCCTGGAGACCGTCGCCGAGTACGCGGCAGAGCGCCTCGACGAGGCGGGCGAGCGCGTGGGCGCCGAGCGCCGCCACCTCGTCCACTTCCGCGAGCTGGCCCGCCGCGCCGACCCCCTGCTGCGCGGCAGCAGGCAGCACGTCTGGATCAGCCGCCTCCAGGCCGAGTACGAGAACCTGCGCACCGCACTGCGCCGCGCTGTCGCCGCCCGCGACGAGCACGAGGCGCTCTGCCTCGTCCACTGCCTCGCCTGGTACTGGCAGATCCGCGACCTGCGCGCCGACGCCCGGCACTGGTCCCTGGCCGCCGCCGAACTCGGCCCCGACCCCTTCGAGTCGCCGATCACCCCGGCCCCCGCCCTGCACGAGCGCTGCACGGACGCCCCGCCGCCGATGGCCCCCGAGCAGCTCATGGAGGCCCGGCGCGGCGCCCGGTTGATCCATCTGGCCAGCATGAACCACGAGTTCGACGACTGGACCACCACTGAGGGCCTGGCCTGGCTGCGCCGCGTCGTACAGGTCTACCGGCCGGGTCTGCCGCAGACCTGCCGCGCCCCCGGCACACTCTGGTTCTTCGCGATCATGCTGACCGGCGAGGTCGGGCAACTGAGGGAGGTCGTCGACGCGACCGTCGACGCCAGCCGCGAGTTCGGTTACGAATGGGAGCTCGCCGCCGCCCTCCAGACGCGGGCCAACATCCTCGCCAACCGCAGCGACTGGGTGGGCGACGCGAGCCGGGACGCCGACGAGAGCCTGGAGATCTTCACTCGGCTCGGCGACTCGTGGGGCGCGGCCGAAGCGCTGTCCGCGCGGGGAGAGGCGCACGAACGCAGCGGCGAATTCGCCCTCGCCGCGAGTGACTTCCGCGCCGCCGTCGGGCACGCGCGGCGACTCGGCGCGTATGTGCAGGTGTCCCTGCTGCGGGCGCGGCTGGCCGGCGTGCTGATGGAGACGGGCGACGGCGAGCAGGCCGAGGCGATGCTGCGGGACATCCTGGCCACGGTCCGCAATCGCGGTCATGAGCACGAGCCTGCCGCCCGGTTGTATCTGGCGATGTGGCTGGGCCGCACGGGCCGGACGGCCGAGGCCCGTGCCCAACTGGACAAGGTCAGAAAGGACTTCAAGCGCTCCAACCTGGCGATCTTCGAGGGCTTCGTCCTCGGCCTCATCAGCTGGCTGGACAACCTGGACGGCAGACACGGCCGGGCGCTCACCGGGGTCCGCCGAGCTCTGGCGCGCTCCTGCGAGCCACTGTCGCGGATGGTCGCCCCACAGATGCCCGCGGCCCACCTGATGACCGCCGCCCGCGCACTGGCGGGCCTCGGCGGCCCCCGGCACGCCCCGGACGCCGCCCGGCTGCTCGGCGCCTACGAGGCTCTGCTGCCGCCCGGCCACTTCGCGACCGGGCAGGAGCGCGAAGCCAGGACGGACGCCGAGACGGCGACGCGCGCCGCACTGGGCGACGCCGCTTACGAGGCGGCGTACGCGGAGGGCCGCACCCTCACTCTGGAGGAGGCCGTCGCCCTCGTCTGACGCCGGGCGCGATGGGCGGACCCCCGTGCCGTCCATCGCGCCCTCCCGTCCGTCAGGCCTGTGCGTCAGGTCTTCTTGCGGAACTTGGAGATCGCGAGCGGGGCGCTGACCAGTGTGATGAGCGCCGCCCAGCCCAGCGTCATCCACACGTCCTGGGCGATCGGGCCGCCGATGAACAGTCCACGTGCCGCGTCCGCCAAGTTCGACAGGGGGTTGTAGTCGGTGAAGGTCTGCAGCCAGCCCGGCATCGTCGAGGGCGGGGTGAAGATCGAGGAACCGAACTGGAGGGGCATCAGTACCAGCATCGCCAACCCCTGCACGGCCTGCGCGGTCTTCACGGTGAGCCCGATCAGGATGAAGATCCACATCAGCGAGGCGCCGAAGAGGAGCGAAAGCCCGACCGCGCCCAGCACGTGCAGCGGCGACGTCTCGACCGACAGGCCGAGCAGGAAGCCCACGATCAGCAGGATCGTGAAGGCCACCATCATGCGGCCGACCTCGACGACGATCTTCGCCACGAGGACGGAGGACCGCGCTATCGGCATCGTCCGGAACCGGTCCATGACCCCCTTCTGGAAGTCCTCGTTGATGCCTGTGCCGACGGCCATCGAGACGTTCATGCCCATCATCGCCATCAGGCCGGGGACCAGATAGCTGACGTACTCGGCCTGATTGCCCTTGCCCGCCACCGCGCCGCCGAAGACGAACACGAACAGCAGGGTGAAGATGATCGGCATGAACAGGACGTCGAACATCGACTCCGGGTCCTGCTTGATCTGCAGCGCATTGCGGCGCGCCAGGGCGCCGATGTGCCGCAGATTGGCCCGCAGGCCGATCCGGCCCTCGTTGTCGCGCACCTTCGCGGGCGTCGCGGCCGGTGTCACTGTCGCCGCGCTCATGCCGCGAACTCCTTGTCCTTGATACTCGCGCCCTGGGCGTCCTCGTCCTGGGCGTCCTTGCTCTCCGTCGCGTCGCTGGTCTTCTCGCCCGTGATGGCCAGGAACACCTCGTCCAGGCTGGGCAGGTGGGTGCCGATGTGCGCGATGCCGAAGCCGCGCGCGCCCAGCAGGCCGACCACCGCGGTCAGTTGCTCGTCGCTGAGGATCGGCACGTACAGCTGATTCTCGCTGTCGACGATCTGCGAGCCGGCGATGCCGTCGAGGCCCGCCTCGCTCAGGGCCAGTGCCATCAGGGGCAGCTGGCCCGGGTCGACCGGGCGGACCTCCAGGGTGCGGCCGCCGACCTTCGCCTTCAGCTCGTCGACCTTGCCGCCCGCGATGACCCGGCCGCGGTCGATGACCGTCAGCTCGCTCGCGAGCTGCTCGGCCTCTTCCATGTACTGCGTGGTGAGCAGGACGGTGACGCCCTCGTCGACCATCCGCTTGACCTCGGCCCACACCTCGTTGCGGGTGCGGGGGTCGAGGCCGGTCGTCGGCTCGTCCAGGTACAACACGGCGGGCTGCCCGATCATCGAGGCCGCCAGGTCCAGCCGCCGCCGCATACCGCCGGAGTACTGCATGACCGGCTTCTTCGCGGCGTCGGTGAGCGAGAAGCGCTCAAGCAGCTCGTCCGCGCGCTTGCGGGCCGCGCCTCGGGACAGGTCGAGCAGCCGCCCGATCATGTAGAGGTTCTCCCAGCCGACGAGCTTCTCGTCGACCGAGGCGTACTGCCCGGTCAGGCCTATGGTGCGGCGAAGCTGCCGGGGCTGCTTCACCACGTCGAAACCGGCCACGACGGCTGTGCCGGCGTCGGGCTGGACCAGGGTGGAGAGGCAGCGTACGAGTGTGGTCTTGCCGGCGCCGTTGGGTCCGAGGACACCGAGTACGGTGCCTTCCCGGACGTCCAGGTCCACGCCGTCCAGTGCTTTGGTCTCGCCGTAGTGTTTGACCAGTCCCCGCACCTCGACGGCGTTGGCGCCGTCCGTGGGGCTCTTGTTGATTCGCGTCATGCCGACCATGGAAGCACCCGCCACTGACATCCGGCCGACAGAATGCCGACAGCCCGCCGACGGGGGAGTCGGCGGGCCGCCGTGGTGCGACAGTGGCTGAGGGAAGGCGCAGGTGACGCAGGTGCAAGCGCCGGCAACAAGCGTCAGGGACTAGTGGAAGGTGTGCTCCTCCTGCGGGAACGCCCCTCCGACGACATCGTCGGCGAACGTCTTCGCCGCGTCCCCGAGGGTCTGCCGCAGATTCGCGTACTGCTTGGTGAAGCGCGGCACCTTGCCGCCCGTCATGCCCGCCATGTCCGTCCAGACGAGGACCTGCGCGTCGGTGTCGGGCCCGGCGCCGATGCCGATGGTCGGGATGTGCAGCGAGCGGGTGACCTCGGCGGCCACTTCGGCGGGCACCAGTTCCAGCACGACCGCGAACGCGCCCGCGTCCTGCGCCGCCTTGGCGTCCCGCACCAGCCGGTGCGCGGCCTCGTCGCCGCGGCCCTGCACCCGGTAGCCCAGGGTGTTGACGGACTGCGGCGTCAGGCCCAGGTGCGACATGACCGGGATCCCGGCCTGCACCAGCAGCTCGGTCTGGGCCAGCGAACGCTCGCCGCCCTCCAGCTTCACCGCGCCCACGCCCGCGTCCTTGACCAGCCGGGTCGCGCTGCGAAGCGCCTGTACCGGGCCCTCCTGGTACGAGCCGAAGGGCAGGTCGCCGACGATGAGGGCGCGCTTGGTGCCCCGTACTACGGCGGCGGACAGGAAGGTCATCTCGTCCATCGTGACGGGCACGGTGGTCTCGTATCCGAGGTGACAGTTGCCCATGGAGTCGCCGACGAGCATGACCGGGATGCCTGCCTCGTCGAAGACAGAGGCGGTCATCGCGTCGTAGGCGGTGAGCATGGGCCACTTCTCGCCGCGCTCCTTGGCGGCAGCGATGTCGTGGACGGTGATGCGGCGCGTCCCCTTGCCGCCGTACAGCGTCTTGCCGCTGTCGGCGGGTGTCTTCTGGGCAGCCTGAAGCGACATGGCCAGTGCTCCTTCGTCATCTCGAGGCGCCCTGACGGCGTCCCCGGATCACCTCCATGGTGGCATCAACCGTCGCCCGACGGGAAGCGGATCGGCGCCCGTAAAGCACCCGGAAGGCAAAGTCTTTACAATACGATACGGTGCCGTATTCAAATAGAGGTACGGTCTCGGCATGTCGACCCCCCGTCCTCCCGAGGCTCCCCGGATACCGGAAACCGTGCACAGCCGCCGCTGGGTCATCCTCGCCGTACTGATGCTCAGCCTGCTGATCGTGGTGCTGGACAACTCGATCCTGAACGTCGCGGTCAAAACCATCGCCGGGCCCGCGCCCGGCGGCCTCGGCGCCACCCAGAGCGAGCTGGAGTGGGCGATCAACTCCTACACGCTCGTCTTCGCGGGCCTGCTCTTCACCTCGGGGCTCCTGGGCGACCGGTTCGGCCGCAAGCGGGTGCTGCTCTTCGGCATCGTCGTCTTCGGCATCGGCTCCGCGCTCGCCGCCGCGTCCGCGTCGCCCACTGAGCTCATCGCGTACCGGGCGGTGATGGGCTTCGGCGCCGCCTTCGTGATGCCCGCCACCCTGGCCATCCTGATGAACGTCTTCGAGCGCGAGGAGCAGCCCAAGGCCATCGGCATCTGGGCGGGCGGCGTCGGTCTCGCCATCGCCATCGGGCCCATCACCGGCGGCGTGCTCCTGGAGCACTTCTGGTGGGGCTCGGTCTTCCTGGTCAACGTCCCGGTCGTGATCGTCGCCCTGGTCGCGATGGTCCTGCTGGTCCCCGACTCCAAGGACCCCAACCCCGGCCGCGTCGACCTGGTCGGCGTGGGCCTGTCCGTCGTCGGCCTGGTGCTGCTGGTGTACGGGATCATCCACGGCGGCGAACTCGGCGACTTCGCCGATCCGACGGTGCTGGCTGCCGTCCTCGGCGGCCTGGCCGTCCTGACCGCCTTCGTGCTGTACGAGAAGCGCAGCAGCCACCCGTCGCTCGACATGGCGTACTTCAAGAAGCCCGCCTTCTCCGCCGCCGTCGCCGCCATCGCGCTGGTCTTCTTCGCGCTGATGGGCGTGACCTTCTTCTCCGCCTTCTATCTGCAGAGCGTCCGCGGCTACAGCGCGCTCCAGGCCGGCCTGCTGATCCTGCCGCTGGCCGTCGCGCAGATGATCTTCTCGCCGCGCGCCCGGCACGTCGTGGAGCGCTTCGGCGCCCGCGCCGTGTGCACCGTGGGCATGCTGCTCGTCGCGGTCTGCCTCGCCGCCTTCGCCCTGTTCGACGCGGACACCCCGCTGTGGTTTCTGGGGGTTGTCTTCTTCATCCAGGGCACCGGGATGGCGCACGTCATGCCGCCGGTCACCGTCTCGATCATGCAGGCGCTGCCCCGCGAGAAGGCCGGTTCGGGCTCCGCGGTCAACAACACCTTCCGGCAGGTCGGCGGCGCTCTCGGAGTCGCCGTCCTGGGATCGCTGCTCTCCGCGGTCTACCGCAACGAGATCGAAGGCACCCTGGACCGGTTCGGCGCGCTGCCGGCCGCCGCGCGCAAGGCCGCGGGCGAGTCGATCGAAGGCACCCTCGGTGTCGCGGACAAGCTCGGCCCGGCGGGCAAGGCGCTGATCGGCCCGGCCAACGACGCCTTCCTCAGCGCCATGCATGTCACGGCGCTGGGCTCGGCCGCGGTCGCGCTGATCGGCGCCGCGGTGGTCGCCGCCTTCCTGCCGGGCAGGCCCCCGAAGGCCGCCGCCGAAGAGCACACGGACACCGGGGCCCCGGCCGCCCGCCGCTGACCGCCCGTCGCGGGGGAGCGGTGGCCGGCCGCCTCCCCGAACCGGGGAGAATGAGCACCTGGACATACGGCGAGAGGTGAACCTGACGTGGCTCCCGAGGAACGGCCCGGGCAGGGGCGAGGGCAGCAGCCCGCAGGGGGCGCGCCGCGCCGCGGGCGCCCCCGCAGCGAGGCCGTCGAGCTGGCCATCGTCGAGGGCGTCGTCCAGCTCCTGGAGGACGGCGTCCCGCTCGCCGAGCTCTCCATCGAGGGCATCGCACGGGCCGCCGGTGTCGGCAAGGCCACCATCTACCGCCGATGGAAGGGCAAGGAGGAGCTCTTCGTCGACGTACTGCGGACCATGGAGCCCGCAGACCCCGAACTGCCGGGCGTATCCGTACGCGACGACCTGATCGCCCTCCTTGAGGCCCTGCGCCTGCGCGGCGTGGCGAAGCGCTCCTCGGTCCTCCTGCACAACGTCTTCGCGCAGATGAAGACCTACCCCAAGCTCTGGGACGAGTACCACAGCACCGTGATCGAGGCGCGGCGCCGCCAGACGCTGGAGGTGCTGCGGCGGGGCATCGCCGAGGGCGAACTGCGCGGCGACCTCGACATCGAGCTGCTGAACGACCTGGTGGTCGGCCCCATGCTGGTGCGGACCGTCATCAGGCCCGCCGCGACACTTGACGACGACCTGGCCACGCGCATCGTCGACGCGGCCCTGGAGGGGCTGCGCCCGCCGCGCTGACCGGCGTCCTCATATGCGCGTTTCGTCACAGCGGCCCTGTCGGCCGTAACTGCTGGAACCCGCCACGGCCCGATGTCGTCCTTGTGGCAGTACGGCCGTCGCGCGGGACGGCGGGGAAAGACGTCGGTCATCGCCTAGGGTCAGTAACGGGCGTGGCACGGCAAGGCAGTGAGGGAAGCGGAATGACGCAGGCGTACATGACGGACACCGGCACCGGCAGCTCCGAGAGCGAGCACTCCGGACCCCGGATCCGGCGCCTGTTCGAACGCCTGCGGCGCAGCCGCGGCATCTGGCGGCGGGGCATCGTCCTCGCCCTCTGCGCGGTTCTGCTCACCCTGTTGATGGTCTTCCACGCGCAGATCCCCAACTCCATCGGCAACCTCGGCAGCCTCAACGAGACCTTCCTGCCCTGGCTCGGCCTGGGCGTCCCGGTCCTGCTGGTCATCGGCGTAGTGCGGCGTTCCGCGACCGCACTGGTGGCCCTGTTGCTGCCGGCCCTCGTCTGGGTCAACATCTTCGGCGGCCTGCTCACCGACAAGTCGCTCAGCGGCGGCAACCTCACGGTCGCCACCCACAACGTCAACGCCGACAACTCCGACCCCCAGGGCACGGCCCGGGTGCTGGTCGATTCGGGGGCCGACGTGGTGGCGCTCGAAGAGCTCAAGGCGAGCGCGGTGCCGGCGTACGAGCAGGCCCTGTCGGGCACGTACAAGTACCACTCGGTGCGGGGCACCGTCGGGCTGTGGAGCAAGTACCCGATGACCGACACCCGTTCCGTCGACATCAAGATGGGCTGGATCCGGGCCATGCGCTCCACGGTGACGACGCCCGCGGGCAAGGTCGGTGTGTATCTCGGACACCTGCCGTCGGTACGGGTCAAGCTCAACGCGGGCTTCACCGCCGGACAGCGCGACGCCAGCGCCGACGCGCTCGGCGAGGCCATCGCCCGCGACCCGCTCGGCAAGATCGTCCTGCTCGGCGACCTCAACGGCACCATGAACGACCGGTCCCTGAACGCCGTCACCTCGCAGATGCGCTCCACCCAGGGCGCGGCGGGCGACGGCTTCGGCTTCAGCTGGCCCGCGTCGTTCCCGATGGCGCGGATCGACCAGATCATGGTGAAGGGCATCGACCCGGTGTCGTCCTGGACGCTGCCGGAGACGGGCAGTGACCATCTGCCGATCGCGGCCCGCGTCCAGATCTGACCCGCTGGTCCGGCTGCCGCAACCCCGCGTTTACGTCGCGGAACAATTTGCCTGAGAGACTTTGTTCAGTACGGGAACGTAGTTCTCGTACGTCCCCATGCTCTCTCTCGTCGAAAAGGTTCCCCATGTCCCGGCCGCCCCGGCCCGTAGCCCTGCTCGCCCTAGCCGTCGGCGCCTTCGGCATCGGCACCACCGAGTTCGTGATGATGGGCCTGATGCCCAATGTCGCGGACGACCTGGGCACCTCGGTGCCCACCGCCGGCTACCTCGTCTCGGCGTACGCGATCGGCGTCGTGATCGGGGCCCCGCTGCTCACGGCCCTCGGTTCGCGCATCCCGCGCAAGCGCATGCTGCTGCTCCTGATGGCCCTCTTCACCGTCGGCAACCTCGCCTCCGCACTGGCCCCCGGCTTCGGCTGGCTGGTGGCGGGCCGGGTGCTCGCCGGACTGCCGCACGGCGCCTTCTTCGGCGTCGGCGCGGTGGTCGCCGCCCGGCTCGTCACCGACGGGCGCCAGGCGCGGGCCGTCGCGACGATGTTCCTCGGCCTCACGGTCGCCAATATCGTCGGCGTCCCCCTGGCGACGCTCCTCGGGCAGCACCTGGGGTGGCGCGCCACGTTCCTGGTGGTCTCCGTCATCGGCCTGGTGGCGATGGCCGCACTCGCCCGGCTGATCCCGCACATCCCCGTGGACGCGCACCAGAGCCTCGGCCGCGAACTGCGCGCGCTGGGCAACCGGCAGGTCCTCCTCGGCCTGCTCACGGCCGTCTTCGGCTTCGCCGGTGTCTTCGCCGTGTACTCCTACCTCGCGTCGATGACGACCGAGGTGATGGGCTTCGGCGAGTCCTCGGTGACCGTGGTGCTTGCCCTCTTCGGTATCGGCATGACACTCGGCGCACTGGTCGCTGGCCCGCTGACCGACCGGGCCCTGCGGCCCACGCTGTACGGCTCGCTGGGCGCGCTGGCGGTCGTACTGCTCGCGTTCAACTACACCGCGCACGTGCAGTGGGCGGCGCTGGTCACCGTGGTGGTGCTGGGCGCGGTCGGCTTCATGACCACGACACCGCTCCAGATGCTGGTGATGAACAAGTCCAAGGACGCTCCCACGCTGGCCTCCGCTTCCAACCACTCGGCGTTCAACATCGCGAACGCGGGCGGCGCGTGGCTCGGTGGCATGGCGATCACTGCCGGCTGGGGCTGGATGTCCCCGACGCTGGTGGGCGCGGTCCTGGCCGCCGTGGGTCTGGGGATCGCGGTGACGGCCGGGCTGCTCGACCGGACACCGAACCCGTCCAGGGTGGTGGCGTCGGGCGTGGCGCGCGAACGGGAGCGGGACTCGGTGTCCTGACGGGGGCTTTTCCCCTACCCGCCCCTTCCCGCTGTGATCCCGCTGTGACATTTTGCGGCTGCGGCTGCGGCCGCGTGGGCGGGGCAGGCCCCGGCCCCGGACGCCCTTCGGGCGCGTCCTCGAACGCCGGACGGGCTGAATTCCTTCAGCCCGTCCGTGGGTCCGGTGGCCCTGCCCTCCGCCGTACCGTTTCTGCGACCCGGTCAGACCGACTCGCGCCACCGGTTGGTGATCGGCAGTCGCCGGTCCTTGCCGAAGCCCTTCGCGGAGATCTTCGTGCCCGGCGGGTACTGCCGTCGTTTGTACTCCGCCGTGTCCACCATCCGCAGGATCTTCGCGACCAGCTCCCGGTCGAAGCCCTCCTCGACGATCCGCTCCAGGCCCTGGTCCCGGTCGACGTACAGCTCCAGGATCCGGTCGAGCACGTCGTAGTCCGGCAGCGAATCCGTGTCGACCTGGCCGGGCCGCAGTTCGGCGCTCGGCGGCTTGGCGATGGAGTTCTCCGGGATCGGCGGGGTCTGGCCCCGCTCCTCGGCTGCCTTGTTGCGCCACCTCGCGAGGGCGAAGATCCACGTCTTGTAGACGTCCTTGATCGGCCCGTACGCGCCGACGGAGTCGCCGTAGAGCGTCGAATAGCCCACCGCCAGCTCGGACTTGTTGCCCGGCGCGAGCACGATCTGGCCCTCCTGGTTGGAGATGGCCATCAGCGTCGTGCCGCGCAGCCGCGACTGGAGGTTCTCCTCGGCGAGCCCGGTCAGCTCCAGCGCACCCATGTACGCGTCGAACATCGGCTCGATCGCCACGGTCCGGTAGTTCAGCCCGGTACGCCGGGCCAGTTCGGCCGCGTCGCCCTTGGAGTGGTCCGAGGAGTACTTCGACGGCATCGAGACGCCGTAGACGTTCTGCGCGCCCAGCGCGTCGCAGGCGATCGCGGCGACCAGCGCCGAGTCGATGCCGCCGGACAGGCCGATCAGGACGGAGCTGAAGCCGTTCTTGGCGGCGTACGCGCGCAGGCCGACGACCAGCGCCGTGTACACCTCCTCGTCGTCCTCCAGGCGTTCGGCGTAACCGCCGGCCAGCTCGGGCTCGTACGCCGGGAGGGGGTCCTCGGAGAGGACGACGCGGTCGATGTGCAGCCCGTCGTCGACGATGCCCGTCGGCGCGTCGGGGTCGGCGGCCGGCAGGTCCAGGTCGAGCAGCATGCTGCCCTCGGAGAACTGCGGGGCGCGCGCGACGACTTCGCCGTTCCGGTCGCAGACGATCGAGTCGCCGTCGTAGACCAGCTCGTCCTGACCGCCGATCATCGCGATGTACGCCGTGGTGCAGCCGGCCTCCTGGGCGCGCTTGCGCACCAGGTCGAGGCGGCTGTCGTCCTTGTGCACCTCGTACGGCGAGGCGTTGATGGACAGCAGCAGGCCGGCTCCGGCGGACCGGGTGGCCGGGACGCGGCCGCCGTCCTGCCACAGGTCCTCGCAGATGGCGAGGGCGACATCGATGCCGTGGACCCGGATGACCGGCATCGAATCGCCGGGCACGAAGTACCGGAACTCGTCGAAGACGCCGTAGTTGGGAAGATGGTGCTTGGCGAAGGACAGCGCGACCTCGCCGCGGTACAGCACGGCGGCGGCGTCCTGCGGGGAGCCCGCGGGCTGCCCGTAGCGGGGCTGGGCCTTCTCACAGCGGTCCAGATAGCCGACGACGACCGGGATCTCACCGAAGCCTTCGTCCGCGAGGCGCACCGCGAGCGCGCGCACGGCGTCGCGTGAGGCCTCGACGAAGGACGACCGCAGCGCGAGGTCCTCGACGGGGTAGCCGGTCAGCGCCATCTCGGGGAACGCCACGAGGTGGGCGCCCTGCTCGGCGGCATGCCGGGTCCAGTGCACGATCGACTCGGCGTTGCCGGTGAGGTCGCCGACGGTCGAGTCGATCTGATTCAGAGCGAGGCGTAGTTGAGGCACGGGGTCAGTGTAATCGTCAGTGCGACGCGATGTCCTGATGGAAACGTGTGGGGCGCCCCACGTGCGCGTACGAGCCGTACCGGCTCGGGAGCGTGGACCGGCGGGGGTGCGGCCACAGCGCGCGCAGCAGGAGCCGGGCAGCCCCGGCGGGCGGCGCGTCCGTGGGGGAGCGGGTCAGCAGCCGGGCCGCGAGCAGTGCGAACCCCACACGCCCAGGATCGCCAGACGGACCGTCATGGGGTCCATGGCGCCCGTCGGGGCCGGGTCGCGGGTCGGTGGCGGCCCGGGCCGCGTGCGGGGGCGCGAGCGGCGCGTGGTGGGCCGTGTCGGCCCTGTCAGCCCTTTCGGCCCTGTCAGCCCTTTCGGCCCCGTGGGCCTGCGCGTGCCTCGCGGCCGTCCCGGCCATGGCGGCCGTTTCCACCGGGCGCCGTCGCCCGGTGGCCGCCCGTGGCTGATCCCGACCGTGTGCGTCGTGGCGATCCCTCAGAGCAGCGCGACGAACAGCGGTAACTGCCCGAACCCCGCGCCCTCCTTCGCCGTCATCCCGCTCGTGCCTTAGGGCTCGCAGAGATTCAACGTGTTGCTTCCGGCGATTTGGCTCGTTGACGTGGTATGGGAATACCTCATGAGATTCGGGATCGACTCGCCTTGAAGTTCGGGGTGTTGTTCCCGCACCTGGAC
>NZ_JASITA010000056.1 GCF_030063415.1 Streptomyces sp. H27-C3
CCCCGGGGGGGCCCCCCCCAACCGCCGCGTCTGAGCTCTCCCTAGACCCCGGGCAGGCGGGGTTCGTCGCCCTCGTCACCCTCGCCGGGCGGCGGTGAACTGGACGTCGTGGGATCGGGGCTCAGGGTCCCGCTCGGCGACGTCGGCGGCGTGCTCGGCTTCGTCGGCGGCGGGCTGCTCGGGGTCGACGGGGTCGGGCTCGGTGTACGGGTCGGCGGCGGGCTGCTCGGGGTCGACGGGGTCGGGCTCGGTGTACGGGTCGGCGCCGGGGGGGCGGTCGGCGCTGGGCTGTAGGTGTCGTCGGGGTCGATCTCCAGGTCGAAGTCGGCGTTGGAGCCGCCGTTCAGGGCGCCGAGCGTGTAGTCGGCCCAGATCTTGGCGGGGAAGCCGCCACCGTTGGCGCGGCCCGAGTTGGCCGTGCCGGTCAGCGTGACCTGCTTGCCGCCGTCGGCGGACTCGCCGAAGAGGGCGACCGCGGTGCTCAACTCGGGGGTGTAGCCGACGAACCAGGCGGACTTGTTCAGCTCCGACGTACCGGTCTTGCCCGCCGCCCTGTAGGCGCTGCTGTTGGCCTCGTGGGCGGTGCCGTTCCGTACGACACCGGTCAGCACCTTGGTGACGCTGTCGGCCGTCGAGCGGCTGATCACCTGGCTGCCGATCGGGTCGGGCAGATCGACCTTGCCGCCCTCGCGGTCCTTGTGCTCCGCGGACTTCACGATGGACGGCAGGACCCTCTTGCCGTGGTTGTCGAGCGTCGCGTAGACACCCGCCATGTCCATCGTGCTGGCGCCCATCACACCGAGGGACATGGCGGGGCGCTCGTCGAAGCCGCCCTTGTCCTCCATGCCCATCTCCATCGCGGTGTCCTTGACCTCGCCCGGGCCCACGTCGGCGATCATCTGCGCGAAGACCGAGTTGACGGAGCTGTCCATGGCTTTCTGGACAGAGATGCGGCCGTACGACTGGTTGTTCTCGTTCTGCGGGGCGAACGCGGTGGCGCTGCCCTTCACGGGGCGCTTGCTGGTGCCGTCGTAGATCGTGTTGGGCGTTATCGGTACGCCGTCCTGGGTCTTGGCGTCGTTCTCCAGGGCGGAGGCGAAGACGACCGGCTTGAACGTCGAGGCCGGCTGGTAGTCGGAGCGGGTGGCGTTGGAGATCCAGTGCTTGGTGGCGTCCTGCCCGCCGTAGAGCGCGACCACCGCGCCGGTCTTGGGGTCAACCGAGGTCGCACCGGCCTGCAGCGTCGCGTCGACCTTGTTCTTCTTCCGGTCGAGCTTGGAGTCCAGCTGCTGCTTGACCGCCTGCTCCAGCTTCTTCTGCCGCTTCTCGTCGATGTTCAGGGTGATGTTCCAGCCACCCGCGTCGATCTCCGCCTCGCTGACGCCCTGCTTGCGCAGCTCGGCCTTCGCGGCCTGGATCATGTACCCCTTCTGGCCCTCCTGACCGGGGGCGCCCTTGGGCTGCTGCGGCTTGGGGAACGTCAGGCCGGAGCGCTTGCCCTGGTCCAGCTCACCCATCTCGACCATGTTGTCGAGTACGTAGTTCCAACGCTCCTGGACCAGCTTCTTGCTGACCGGGCCCGCCGTCGACCAGTCGTACTGGCTGGGGGCCTGGAGCAGCGCGGCGAGATAGGCGCCCTGCTGGACACTGAGCCTCTCGGCGTCGACACCGTAGTAGGCCTGGGCCGCGGCCTGGATGCCGTAGGCACCGCGGCCGTAGTAGCTGGTGTTGATGTACCCGGCGAGGATCTCGTCCTTGCCCCTCTTCCGGTCCACCTTGATCGAGATCACCAGCTCCTTGAGCTTGCGGGTGATCGTCTGGTCCTGATCGAGATAGTAGTTCTTCACGTACTGCTGGGTGATCGTCGAGCCGCCCTGCTTGCCCTTGCCGCTGATGGTGTTGATCAGGCCTCGGGCGGTGCCGCGAAAGTCGACGCCGGAGTCCTTGTAGAAGCCCTTGTTCTCGGCGGCGACGAAGGTCGACTGGACCTCCTTGGGGATCCGGTCGAGGCCGACGATCTCCCGGTTGATCTTGCCCGTACGGGCCATGATCTTGCCGTTGCCGTACTTGTAGACGTTGCTCTGCATCTCCGCCTGGGCGTTGGCCGCGGGCACGGGGACGTACATATAGAGCGCCGCGAAGGCCCCCATGGCGAGCAGGCACAGGCCGAAGAAAGTGCCGAGCAGCTTCTTGAACGTGAAGAAGCGGCGTATGCCTCCCGCCTTCTTCTTGGCCCGGCGCGCACTGCGCTTCCGGTCCTGTCTGGCTTCTGCTCGGCCCATTACTCCGTCGCTCCGCTCGTCGAGCCCCCTGATATCAGCTCAGAAAGCTAACACCGCACCTACGGACAAAGGGCGCCCGATCCGGTCTTTTCCGGACGTGACAATCAGCACCCGCCTCTCAGGAACCGACTCACGAGAGGGGTCCAAGGTTGCGAGACGGCTCGCAAAGGTTTACGACGACCTTCCCCTCCCCGCCCCTTCCCGTGACTGGGGCTCCGTCCCAGACCCCGGCCCTCAAGCGCCGGACGGGCTGGGTGGGGCGGAGCGAAAGGGCCGGGCGGCAGTTTCACCTCCCCTATGCACACTATGTATACACATCGCGTATAGTGCTCCGCATGTCAATCGGACACACCCTCCTCGGCCTGCTCGAAGCCGGCCCACGCCACGGCTACGACCTCAAGCGCGCCTTCGACGACAAGTTCGGTCAGGACCGGCCGCTGCACTACGGCCAGGTCTACTCGACCATGTCCCGGCTCCTCAAGAACGGCCTCGTCGAAGTCGACGGCATAGAGTCCGGCGGCGGCCCGGAGCGCAAGCGGTACGCGATCACCGACGCCGGGATCACCGACGTCGACCAGTGGCTCGCGCAGCCCGAGAAGCCCGAGCCGTACCTCCAGTCGACGCTCTACACGAAGGTCGTCCTCGCACTCCTCACCGGCCGCAGCGCCGCCGACCTGCTCGACGTCCAGCGCGCCGAGCACCTGCGTCTGATGCGCATCCTCACCGACCGCAAGCGCAAGGGTGACCTCGCCGACCAGCTCGTCTGCGATCACGCCCTCTTCCACCTGGAAGCCGACCTGCGCTGGCTGGAACTGGCCGCCGCACGCCTCGACAAGCTCGCCACGGAGGTACGGGCATGACTCCCGCCGGCTCGCTGCTCACCGCCGACAACCTGCACAAGGCGTATGGCCCCACCCCCGCCCTCGACGGCGCCCACTTCTCGATCCACCCCGGCGAGGTCGTCGCCGTCATGGGCCCATCGGGCTCCGGCAAATCGACCCTGCTGCACTGCCTGGCCGGGATCGTCACGCCGGACTCGGGCACCATCACGTACCAGGGCCAGGAGCTGTCCTCCATGCCCGACGCGCAGCGCAGCGCACTGCGCCGCAGCGACTTCGGGTTCGTCTTCCAGTTCGGCCAGCTCGTCCCGGAGCTGACCTGCGTGGAGAACGTGGCGCTCCCCCTGCGCCTGAACGGCGTCAAGCGCAAGGAGGCCGAGCGCGAGGCCCTGCGCTGGATGGAGCGCCTGGAGGTCGACGACCTCGGCCACAAGCGCCCCGGCGAGGTCTCCGGCGGCCAGGGCCAGCGCGTCGCCGTCGCCCGCTCCCTCGTCTCGTCGCCGCGCGTGCTCTTCGCGGACGAGCCGACCGGCGCGCTGGACTCCCTCAACGGCGAGCGCGTCATGGAGCTGTTCACCGAGGCCGCACGGTCGGCCAACGCCGCCGTCGTCCTGGTCACGCACGAGGCGCGGGTCGCCGCCTACTCCGACCGCGAGATCGTCGTACGCGACGGAAAGTCCCGCGACCTGGAGTACTCCGCATGACGCTCCTCGACCAGCGGCCCGCCTCCGACGCTCCCCCCGCCCCGGCCGCGCCCACCGGCCCCGCCGTCTGGCTCCGCGACCTCGCCCTCGGCATCCGCTTCGCCGTCTCCGGCGGGCGCGAGGGCTGGGTCCGTACGGGGCTGACCGCCGTCGGCGTCGGCCTCGGCGTAGGTCTGCTGCTCGCCGCCGCGTCCGTGCCCTCGCTCTCCGAGACCCGGCTGGAGCGCACCAACGCCCGCGTCGCCACCAGTTCGGAGATGGACCAGCCCAAGGCCTCCGACACCACCGTGCTCTGGGGCTTCGCCGGCACCGAGTTCCGCGACTCGATGATCGACGGGCGGTTCCTGCGCGCGGACGGCGGAAATCCGGTCCACCCGCCCGGCACCACCGGCGTTCCCCGCCCCGGCGAGATGTACGTGTCCCCCGCGCTCAGGGACCTGCTCGGCTCCGCCGATGGCAAGCTGCTGCGGGAGCGTCTTGACGAGCGCATCGTCGGCACGATCGCCAATCCCGGCCTGGTCTCCCCGAACGAACTCCTCTACTACGCCGGCAGTTCGACGCTCACCCCCGACACCGGCGGCTACCGGACCACGGGTTACGGCGGGGACGCGAAGCACGAGCCGATGGACCCCGTCCTGGTGGTCGCGATCATCCTGATCTGTGTGGTGCTGCTGGTGCCGGTGGCCATCTTCATCGCCACCGCCGTGCGGTTCGGCGGCGAGCGGCGCGACCGCAGGCTGGCCGCGCTGCGCCTGGTCGGCGCGGACATCCGGATGACCCGGCGGATCGCCGCCGGTGAGGCCCTGTCCGGCTCGGTGCTCGGCCTGGTCGTCGGCGTCGCCGTCTTTCTGGCCGGCCGTCAACTCATGGGCGGCGTACAGATCTGGCGCTTCAGCGCCTTCCCCCAGGACCTCACCCCCGTCCCGGCGCTCGCCGCGCTGGTCGCCGTCGCGGTGCCCACGGCGGCCGTCGCCGTGACGCTCTTCGCCCTGCGTTCGGTGGCCATCGAGCCGCTGGGCGTCGTACGCAACAACCGTGCCCGCTCCCGCCGGCTGTGGTGGCGGCTGCTGGTGCCCGTCGCGGGCATGGCGGTACTGCTGATGGCCGGCACCGTCGACGAGCAGACCCAGACCGTTGATCCGTACCCCATCGCGGGTGGCGCGGTACTCGTACTGATCGGGCTCATCCTGTTGCTGCCCTGGCTCGTGGAGGCCGTGGTGGCCCGCCTCGGCGGCGGGCCGGTCCCCTGGCAGCTGGCCACCCGCCGGCTCCAGCTGAGCAGCGGCACGGCCGCCCGCGCGGTCAGCGGCATCACGGTCGCCGTCGCGGGCGCCATCGCGATGCAGATGCTGTTCGCCGCGATCCAGGACGACTTCACCAGGGTGACCGGCGAGGACCCGTCCAGGGCCCAGATCAGCGTCAGGGCGGAGGTCGCCAATGGCGAACTGGCGAACCGGATGATCGAGGACTTCCGCGACACGAAGGGTGTTCAGAGGGTCATCGGCACTGTCCAGACGTTCGTGGTCCGGCCGGGCAACGGCACGGTGAACGGCGTCCCGCCCACCTCTACGCTGACCATCGGCGATTGCGCGACCCTGCGTGAGCTGGCCCGTATCGACTCGTGCAAGGAGGGCGACACCTTCGTCGCGCACAGCGAGGACACCGAGCAGAACGACTGGATCGACGAGACCGCGCGAATCGGCAAGCCGGTGAACCTCAACCCGTTCACGAAGGAGAACGGTTCGAAGCCGGTGCTGTGGACCCTGCCCAAGTCGACCCGGACGGTGAAGGTCAGGCCCGACCCGTCGGGCGACGTCTACGACGGCATCTACGCAACGGCGGGCGCGGTCGACCCGGCGGGACTGCCGGAGGCGACGACGCGCGCCCAGGTCCAGGTCGACCCGAAGGTGGCCGACGCGGCGGAGTACGTACGCAACACCGCCGCCCGGATCGGCCCCGACCTGCGGGTCTCCACGATCCAGGCGACCGAGCGCGACAAGCAGTACGCGAGCGTCCAGACCGGACTGCTGGTCGGCGCGAGCGCGACGATGATGCTGGTCGCCGCGAGCATGCTGGTCTCGCAGCTGGAGCAACTGCGGGAGCGCAAACGGCTGTTGTCGGCGCTGATCGCGTTCGGCACGCGTCGCACCACCCTCGGCTGGTCCGTGCTGTGGCAGACGGCGGTCCCGGTGCTCCTCGGTCTGGCGGTGGCGATCGCCGGTGGTCTCGCGCTCGGCGCGGCGCTGCTCAGGATGATCAACAAGCCGGTGAGCGACTGGCTGGTGTTCCTGCCCTTCGCGGGCGCGGGCGCGGCGCTGATCCTGACGGTGACGCTGCTCAGCCTGCCGCCGCTGTGGCGCATGATGCGGCCGGAGGGGCTGCGGACGGAGTGAGGTGGGGGCGAGTGCGGGGTACGGGGTGCCTGCGGCGCTGTTCCCCTACCCGCCCCTTCCCGTAACTGGGGCTCCGCCCCAGACCCCGGTCCTCAAACGCCGGACGACTGGAGTGGGCGGGGCGGGAACGCGGGGCGGCCCCACCGCCGGTCTCGGCCCTCAAACGCCGGACGGGCCGAAATGGGCGGGGGCGGGGCGCAGCTCGGCCTCCCGGACCTCGGCCCTCCGGACGGGCTGAAGATGCGCAGCACCCGGGAAGAATTCAGCACATCCGGCGATCGAGGACACGCCCGAGGGCGTCCAGGGGTTCGGGGCCTGCCCCGGCTTCGGGAAGGGGCGGGTAGGGGACAAGCCCCGCGCAGCGCCCCCCACCCGCCCCCCACCACCCGCACCGGAAGCTCCGCCATCGCCCCCCGCAGCGCCTGCGCGAACGCCTCGAACTCGCCCTGGCGCGCCGCCCCCGACCGCGTCGCCAGCGCGACCCGCCGCGACGGCGCCGGATCGGCGAAGTACCCGGTGACCAACTGGTCGTTGCGGTCGGTCTCGACCCGTACCGCCGTGCGCGGCAGCAGTGTCACGCCGAGGCCGCCCGCCACCAGTTGGACCAGTGTGGAGAGCCCGGCCGCGGTGGTCGTCACGGGTGCGCCGTCCACCCGGCCCGCCTCACGGCAGATGTCGAGCGCCTGGTCGCGCAGGCAGTGCCCCTCGTCGAGCAGCAGCAGATGCAGCTCACCCAGCGCGGTGCGCGGAATGTCCGAACGGCCGCCCAGCCAGTGGTCCTTGGGCGTGACCAGCACGAAGTCCTCGTCGAACAGCGGCAGTTCGGTCACCCCGGGGACGCCGAGCGGCACCGCGAGCAGCAGCAGATCGAGCCGGCCGGCCGCCAGCCCCTCCAGGAGCGAGGACGTCTGCTCCTCGTGCACCTGGAGATCCAGGTCCGGATAGCGCTCGTGCACGAGCCTGAGGACCGTCGGCAGCAGATACGGCGCCACCGTCGGAATCACCCCGAGCCTGAGTATCCCGGTGAAGGGGGCCCGTACCGCCTCGGCCTCCTCAAGCAGCTCCCCGACCGCGTCGAGCACCGCCCCGGCCCGCACCGCGAGCCGCTCGCCCGCCGGGGAGAGCAGCACTTTGCGCGTCGTACGCTCGACGAGCTGCACGCCCAGCGTCTCCTCCAGCGCCGAGACGGCCCCGGACAGGGCCGGCTGGCTGGTCCCGATCGCGGCGGCGGCGTCGCGGAAGTGCAGGTACTCGGCCACGGCGACGAACGCCCGCAGCTGCGACAGACTGGGCTGCTTGCCCCTATGTACGATAGCCACTGATAGGCACCTCCGATCACGTCGAGCAAGTCTAGCTATTTCTGCGATCAATGCCTCCTATGTCAGTCTGGGGATCCGTCCACACCCCAGGAAATCGCCCAAACGGGATTTCCTTCGCTGCAAGGAGAGCGCGTGCTCACTGTTGGTGACAAGTTCCCCACGTACGACCTCACTGCCTGTGTCTCCCTGGAGACCGGTCAGGAGTTCGAGCAGATCAACCACAAGTCCTACGAGGGCAAGTGGCGTGTGGTCTTCGCGTGGCCCAAGGACTTCACCTTCGTCTGCCCCACCGAGATCGCCGCGTTCGGCAAGCTGAACGAGGAGTTCGCGGACCGCGACGCGCAGATCCTCGGCTTCTCCGGTGACTCCGAGTTCGTGCACCACGCCTGGCGCAAGGACCACCCGGACCTGACGGACCTGCCCTTCCCGATGCTGGCGGACTCCAAGCACGAGCTCATGCGTGACCTCGGCATCGAGGGCGAGGACGGCTTCGCGCAGCGCGCCGTCTTCATCGTCGACCCGAACAACGAGATCCAGTTCACGATGGTGACCGCCGGCAGCGTGGGCCGTAACCCCAAGGAAGTTCTTCGGGTTCTCGACGCCCTGCAGACCGACGAGCTGTGCCCGTGCAACTGGACCAAGGGCGAGAACACCCTTGACCCGGTCGCGCTCCTGTCGGGCGAGTGACCGCGATGTCCCTCGACGACCTCAAGTCCGCAGTACCGGACTACGCCAAGGACCTCCGCCTGAACCTGGGTTCGGTCATCGGCAACAGTGACCTCCCGAAGCAGCAGCTGTGGGGCACCGTGCTGGCCTGCGCGATCGCCTCGCGCTCGCCGAAGGTGCTCCGCGAGCTGGAGCCGGAGGCCAAGGCCAACCTCTCCCCCGAGGCGTACACCGCCGCCAAGTCGGCCGCGGCCATCATGGCGATGAACAACGTCTTCTACCGCACGCGTCACCTCCTCTCCGACCCGGAGTACGGGACGTTGCGCGCCGGTCTGCGGATGAACGTCATCGGCAACCCGGGCGTGGAGAAGGTCGACTTCGAGCTGTGGTCGCTCGCCGTCTCCGCGATCAACGGCTGCGGCCAGTGCCTCGACTCGCACGAGCAGGTCCTGCGCAAGGCCGGTGTCGAGCGCGACACCGTCCAGGAGGCCTTCAAGATCGCCGCGGTGATCCAGGCCGTCGGCGCGACCGTCGACGCCGAAGCGGTCCTCGCGGAATAGTCGCGGCAGTACGTCGTACGTCGAAGGGCCCGCAGACAGCCTGTCTGCGGGCCCTTCGCGCGTTCCTGGGCGGGCGAAGGGCCCGTTGTCGCCTCAGCGCTTGAGCGCGTCCATGAGGTCCCGGGCGTCCCTGACCATCAGTGGCCGGAGGGAGGCCACGTCCACGGTCTCGGCTCCTCCTGCTCAGGCTCGGAGATCATTCCTGCTCCGCCGCCCGGTCCGCCACTCCCTCGACCGGAGCCGGAGTGGTCGCCACCGCGACGGCCGTCGCACCGTGCGGCTGCGGGGCCGCGCGCAGGGCCGCCTCGTTGCCGTAGGCCCGCAGATAGCCGACCACCGTATTGGTCACCGCCACCAGCGGCACCGCGACCACCGCGCCGCCGATACCGGCGACCAGGCCGCCCGCCGCGACGGACAGGACGACGGCCAGCGGGTGTACGCGGACCGCTCGGCCGAGGATGAACGGCTGGAGCACATGGCCCTCGATCTGCTGCACCGCCAGCACCACGGCCATCACCATCAGCGCGGTGAACGGGCCCTGGGTGACGAGCGAGACCACGATGGCGAGAGCCCCGGACATCACCGCTCCGACGAGCGGGATGAAGGCGCCGAGGAAGATGAAGACGGCGAGCGGCACGGCCATCGGGACATCCAGGAAGTAGAGCCCCAGCCCGATGAAGATCGCATCGATCATGGCCACTATCACCGTGCCGCGTACGTACGCGGTGAGCGTGCGCCACGCGCGCGGCCCCGCCCCCGCGACACCGGGCCGGGCCTGGGCGGGAACCAGCTTGAGGCTCCACTCCCAGATGCGCTTGCCGTCGTACAGCAGGAAGAGCGTCGAGAACATGGCGAGCAGGATGCCGGTGAGGAACTCCACCATCACGGTGACGCCCTGCAGGCCCGCCGAGGTGATCTCCTCGGTGTTGGTGCCCACCGCGTCGCTCAGGTTCTTCGCGATGTCGTTGATCTGATCCTCGGTCACATGGAACGGGCTGTTGAGGAGCCAGCGCTTGAGCTCCTCGATGCCGTCCCTGAGCCGGTCGGAGAGGTTGTCGATGTTCTCCATGACCTGCCACACCACGAACCAGCCGACCAGGCCCATGACAACGAAGCCGAGGCACGCGGTGACGGCGGTGGCGAGGCCGCGCGGCAGCCCCACTCTCCGGAGCCGGGCGACGGTGGGCTGGAGCATCGCGGTGACGAGCAGGGCCGCGACGAAGGCGAGGACCACCAGCTGCACGGAGCTGATGATCTTCATCAGCACCCAGAGCGTGCCTGCCAGTACGAGCAGCCGCCAGCCGGCCTCGGCCGCGACGCGCATCCCCCACGGGACAGCCGCGACAGGATCGGGCCTGGCCGCTACGGCGGGGGCGTAGTCGGGGGGAGCGGGGACGTGTTCGACACCGGCCGCCGCGTCCGCGGGCGCGGCGTGCGACCCAGGGGTGATCAACGGGTCTGCGTCGGCGTCCGCCTCGGCCCGGCGCTCGTCCAGGCGTGCCCCCATCCGGGTCAGCCCGTCACCCACCCGACCGATCCATCCTGGCACTTTCGACATGATTGATCCTCTTCCCCCACCACTCCGCTGGGGGAGTTGGTCGGACCCGACCGTACACGGGGAGAGCCCCCCACCACAGGACGGTGAAGGGCTCAGCCGAGTTGAGCGTCAGGGGAACTGATGCCCGTACTAGTACCAGTTATTCGCCTGCCAGAACTGCCACGCGCCACAGGGGCTGTCATAGCGCTCGTTCATGTAGTTGAGGCCCCACTTGATCTGCGTGGCCGGGTTGGTCTGCCAGTCGGCACCCGCGGAGGACATCTTGGTGCCGGGGAGCGCCTGGACGAGACCGTACGCACCGGACGAGGGGTTGCTCGCCTTGTAGTTCCAGGTCGACTCGTGATTCACGATGTTGCTGAAGCACTGGAACTGGTCGCCGGGCACCATCTGGCGTGCCATGGCCTGGACCTCGGCCACGGAGTAGGAGCCCTGCGGGGAGAAGCTGGAAGCGTCACGGGAGGCGGAGCGGGAGGCGACCTGCGACTCCTCCTTCTCACGTTCCTTGGCTTCCTTGGCTGCCTTGGCGGCCTTGGCGGCCTTGGCCGCCTTCGCCTCGGCCTCCACCTTCTCCTCGGCGGATTCCTTCTTGGCCTTGGCGTCCTTGGCGGCCTGCAGTCGAGCCGATTCCTCGGCCGACTTCTTGGCAGTGGCGTCCGCGGCATAGGCCTGGGCGTCGGCCTGCTGCGTCAGGGACGCGGTCTGCACCTGGGCCTGCTGGCCGGCAGGGATGTCTGCGAGGAGCGTCGTGTCGGCTGCGGTCGCCTCGAAGTTGTCGTTCGAGGGCAGAGTGTCGCCCGAGGCGACGCCCACTACGGCGCCGACAGTGGTGACCGCGGTAGCCGAAGCCACGGCGAATCCCCGGACCGAAATCCGGCTCACACGGTTTCCTTCCAGCAGTGCCCGCTCGGGTGACCTCGCGGACGCAATCGTGCCCCTGACACTGGCCTCAACCTATCGCTAGGTCATGAGAGGCGCGGGCCCGTTGGACAACTCCCCTGCGGGGAGAGCCGTGTGGTGCTCGGGCGGCATACGACGAAGATTGTTGAGTGGTGCGGGCGTGTCGTATGCGGGGCCTGACGGAAGCAAGACTCTGCCGGAAGCCGACGCCGGGAAGCAATTCCCCGTTGCGTGTGAAAGCTCACACGCCGTTTACGCCGGAAGTTTTTCGGAAACGTACGCGCAGCGCGGCGCCGCCCGGCTATGCTCCTGCGCTTCGCCGGGCGGCGCCAACTACCTTTTGCCCTCAATGGGTTACCGAACGGGTTACCCATGGCCAGAGAGGGTCAGATCTGCCCTTCCTCCAGCATTTCGGTCACCAGCGCCGCGATCTGGGAGCGCTCGGACCGGGTGAGGGTGACATGCGCGAAGAGCGGATGGCCCTTCAACTTCTCGACGACGGCGACCACTCCGTCGTACCGGCCGACCCGCAGATTGTCGCGCTGCGCGACATCGTGGGTCAGCACCACCCGGGAATTCGACCCAATCCTGGACAGAACCGTCAGCAGGACGTTCCGTTCGAGTGACTGGGCCTCGTCGACGATCACGAACGCGTCGTGCAGCGAGCGACCCCGGATGTGCGTGAGCGGCAGCACTTCGAGCATGCCGCGCCCCAGCACCTCCTCGATCACCTCGCGACTCGCGACGGCCGAGAGCGTGTCGAAGACCGCCTGCGCCCAGGGGCTCATCTTCTCGGACTCGGAGCCGGGCAGATAACCGAGCTCCTGCCCGCCCACCGCGTACAGCGGGCGGAAGACCATCACCTTCTGGTGCTGGCGGCGCTCCAGCACGGCCTCCAGGCCCGCGCAGAGGGCCAGGGCCGACTTGCCGGTGCCTGCCCGGCCGCCCATCGAGACGATGCCCACCTCGGGATCGAGGAGCAGATCGAGCGCGATGCGCTGCTCGGCGCTGCGCCCGTGGATCCCGAAGGCCTCCCGGTCGCCCCGTACGAGCCTGATCGTCCCCTCCGATGTGACCCGGCCGAGCGCCTTGCCGCGCTCGGACTGGATCACCAGACCCGTATGGACGGGAAGGTCGGCGGCGGCCGGCTCGTACACCGTTTCCTCGGTGTAGAGCAGATCCACCTGCTCGGCGGAGAGCGACAGCTCCGACATCCCCGTCCAGCCGGAGTCGGTGACGGCGAGCTCGGCGCGGTACTCCTCGGCGAGCAGCCCGACCGAGGATGCCTTGATCCTCAGCGGCAGGTCCTTCGACACCACCGTGACGTCGAAGCCCTCGGCCTGGAGATTGCGCGCGACCGCCAGGATCCGCGAGTCGTTGTCCCCCAATCGATAGCCGGCCGGGAGCACGCCGGGATCGGAGTGGTTGAGCTCGACACGGAGGGTCCCGCCCAGGTCGCCCATCGGGATGGGGGCGTCGAGGCGTCCGTACCGCACCCGGCAGTCGTCGAGCAGGCGCAGGGCCTGCCTGGCGAAGTAGCCGAGCTCGGGATGGTGCCTCTTGGCCTCCAACTCCGTGACCACGACGATCGGGAGCACCACTTCGTGCTCGTCGAACCGGGCCATGGCGTTCGGGTCGGCCAGCAGGACGCTGGTGTCGAGAACGTAAGTGCGCCTGTCGGGCATGCGGCGCTTAGTACTTGTCACCACGGAAGGACGTACCCCCTCGGACGAGGTTGGGGTGCGACGACGTCGCGTGCCTTGGGACCGGGCTCGGGCCACGATGCGCGGGCCGAACTCCGGCCCTCCACGTCGTCCGTGCTCGGTACACGGTCTTCCTGGTGCAAAGGGCCTCCCGGGCGAGCGGTGTCTGCCGCTCACTGAGATGCGACGCCCGTGGACCGGACGTCTACCTGGAAGGGGTATTCCCTCGAACACGCGCTGCCATGCCACGGCATATGACATGCCGTGGGCCGAGGGGTGGACCGAGGGGTGGACCGAGGCTCCTGGGGTGGTGGGTCCGGGGCGGGCTCAGGTCCCGTAACGCCGGTGCCTGGCAGCGTAGTCGCGCAGCGCGCGCAGGAAGTCGACCTTGCGGAAAGCGGGCCAGAAAACTTCGCAGAAGTAGTACTCCGAGTGGGCGCTCTGCCAGAGCATGAAGCCCGAGAGACGCTGCTCACCGCTGGTACGGATCACCAGGTCCGGGTCCGGCTGGCCGCGCGTGTAGAGGTGCTCCGAGATGTGCTCGACGTCGACGATCTCGGCGACCTCCTCCAGCGAGGTGCCCTTGCCCGCGTGCTCCAGGAGGAGCGAGCGGACGGCGTCGGCGATCTCCTGACGGCCTCCGTAGCCCACCGCGACATTGACGAGTATTCCGTCATTGTTCATGGTGGCCTGCTCGGCCTCCTTGAGTACGGACTGGGTACGCGCGGGCAGCACGTCCAGCGTGCCGACGTGGTGGACGCGCCAGCGGCCGTCCGCCGCCAGGTCGGCCACCGCGCCCTCGATGATGCCGAGCAGCGGGGTCAGCTCCGCCTCTGGCCGGTCCAGGTTCTCGGTGGACAGCATCCAGAGCGTGACGACTTCGACGTCGGTCTCGGCACACCAGCCGAGCAGCTCCTGGATCTTGCTGGCGCCTGCCTTGTGCCCCTGCTCGGCGGTGCCGCCGGAGGCCTTGGCCCAGCGTCGGTTGCCGTCGAGGATGACACCGATGTGCTTGGGCACCTGATCGTGATCGAGGCGGCCTTCCACCCTGCGTGCGTAGAGCCTGTACACCAGGTCGCGCAGGTTCACTGGGTCTCACCTCATGGCTTCGTGCGGGTGCGGTCTTCCCCCGGGGAGCTGCGGCGCGCGCTCACGGCCCCTCGCCGCACGGCAGCCCCGAAGCCAGCCACACTACTGGGCAGGCGCAGCGGCGACCCAACCCGGTCTGTCACAAGTCCGTGATAAGGAGGGGATTGTGACTGATTCCGCTTCTTACCCCGCCGCCTCCGACCGCTACGACTCCATGGAGTACCGGCGCACCGGCCGCAGCGGACTCAAACTGCCCGCCATCTCCCTCGGCCTCTGGCACAACTTCGGCGACGACTGTGCGCTGGACAACCAGCGCGCGATCCTGCGCCGCGCCTTCGACCTGGGTGTGACCCACTTCGACCTGGCGAACAACTACGGCCCGCCGGCCGGTTCCGCCGAGCTGAACTTCGGCAAGCTCTTCGCGCAGGATTTCGCCGCTTACCGCGACGAGCTGATCATCTCGACCAAGGCCGGTTACCTGATGCACCCGGGCCCGTACGGCGAGTGGGGGTCGCGCAAGTACCTGCTGTCCTCGCTCGACGCCTCGCTGTCGCGGATGGGCCTCGATTACGTCGACATCTTCTACTCCCACCGCTTCGACCCCGAGACCCCGCTCGAAGAGACGATGAGCGCGCTCGCGTCGGCAGTCCGGAGCGGCAAGGCGCTGTACGTCGGCGTCTCCTCCTACAACGCGGAGCAGACCGCCGAGGCGGCCCGGCTGCTCAAGGAGATGGGCGTTCCGGCCCTGATCCACCAGCCCTCGTACTCGATGATCAACCGCTGGACCGAGGACGACAAGCTGCTCGACACCCTGGAGACGGCCGGTATGGGCTGCATCTCCTTCGTGCCGCTCGCGCAGGGCCTGCTCACCGGCAAGTACCTGAAGGGCATCCCGGAGGGCTCACGGGCCACACAGGGCAAGTCGCTCGACCCGGACCTGCTCTCCGACGAGGTCGTCCGTCGGCTGAACGGGCTGAACGACATCGCGTCCCGGCGTGGCCAGTCGCTGGCCCAGCTGGCGCTGTGCTGGGTGCTGCGGGATCCGCGGATGACGTCAGCGCTGATCGGGGCGTCCAGCGTCAAGCAGCTGGACGAGAATGTCGCGGCGCTGAACGGATCGGCGCTGTCCGACGAGGAGTTGAAGGAGATCGACGCCTTCGCGGTCTCCACCCCCGGCACCAACATCTGGGCCGGACGCGGCTGACGGAAAAAAACGGGCCGGTCCATGGGGGGGATATGGACCGGCCCGAGGGGGGGTTCCCACCATAACCCTTCGTAAAGGGTGCTCGGTGCCACGCCATGCCGTAAGCCCCCTACGAATTATTGCGTTGGAGGCCGAGCGATCTTCGTGAGCCCAGTCGGCCCTAGGGCCGAGGCCCGGTCCCGGGTCTCCGCACGGGGTGCGGGGAGTCCGCCCGGCCGGGTAAACCGAACGGCGCCGACTTGACGCTCCGCTTACGGCTGCCGCTCCTGTGTTGCGTTTGCTCTGTGTTTCCGTGTGTTTCCGTGTGTTTCCTGTGTGACTACGCGGCGTCCCGCTGCTTGGCGGCGAGGATCTGCTCCATGTACTCCTCGGCCCAGCCGGTGAGGGATCCCGGTGTGGTGAGGTTCGTGCGGTGAGATTCGTACAGCGAGGTTTGTGAGGCGACGTTCGCGCAGTGACGTTCGTACAGCTACGGATGCCGACGTCAGGAACGGCGCAGCAGGGTCACTCCGTCGCGGACGGCCACGACCCGGTAGCCGTGCTCGCGCCGGGCCGAGACCAGTTCGGCCTGCTGCCGGCCGAGCGAGTACGGCCAGTGGCCCGTCGGGTAGGGCCAGGCGTCCGGCGCACGGCGGTCATGGATGATCCACTCGGCGGTGGGCGCCGGCAGCCGCTTCACCCGGTACCGATAGAGCCGCCCGCCGATCGGGAAGGTCGGGAAGATCACCACTTCGCAGCGTGAAGTGAGCTGCGGGGCTAGGCGGTTGGAGGCTGCGACGGTCGCGCCGTCCGGGATCCTGGCCAGCAGGGCGCGGGCCGCCCCGACGTGCGCGGTGGTACTCCAGGTGGCGCGGTGAAGGAGCTGGGCGAGCGGGAACGACGGCAACAGCACCACCGTCACGGCCAGCACGGTGGCGAGCGAGGCGCGGACGTGGCGGGGCCCCAGCGGATGGTCGTTGCGTCGCCACTGGGCGAGGGCGTCGATCAGTCCGGCGAAGACGATGGGCATCAGGACGGCGCTGTAGTGGAAGGCCGTGCCCCAGTGGAAGCCGTTCTGCGAGAGCATCCGCCAGCCGAGTGTCGGCACGGCGAGCAGGGCCAGCGGCGAGCGCAGCGCGAGCAGCGCGGACGGGGCGAACACCAGGACCAGCGTCATGGCCTTGATGTCGGGTCTGAGGGCGTCGAGCGGGGCGAAGGCGAGGGTGGCGAGCAGCGAGCCGTGCGCGCCCTCGCCCAGGTTGCCGCCGTGCGCGTACGAGCCTCCCGGGTTGAAGGCGGGCAGCAGCAGCTTGATCTCGATCAGCGAGCCGAGCAGGCCGGCGGCGGCGGTCGTGACACCGAGGCGGCGCGGGCCCTTCCACGCGACGTAGGCACCGATCGCGGCGAGGGTGAGGCCCAGGTCCTCCTTGATCAGCAGGAGGGGCGCCGCCGAGGCGACCGCGTGGCGCCATCGCTGCCTGCCCAGCGCCTCCAGGGCGAAGGCCAGCAGCGGCACGGCGAGCACGACCTCGTGGAAGTCGAAGGCGGCGGCCGAGGCGATGCCCCAGCTCGCGCCGTACCCGAGGGCGACGACATGGGCGGCGCGCCGGCCGAGGACGCGCAGCGCCCAGCGGGCAAGGGGGACGACGGTGAGGGCGAGCAGCGCGGACTGGGCGACGAGCAGGCACAGCGGGGACGGCCAGAGCCGGTAGAGCGGGGCGAAGACGACGAGCGCTGGGTGGAAGTGGTCGCCCAGCAGATTGAACCCTTCGCCGCGCAGGGGGACGACGGGGGCGCTGAGTTGGGAGTAAGCGCGGATGGCCTGCTCGAAGATGCCGAGGTCGTAGCCGGTGGTCCTGAGCAGCTGATGACGCCGCACGGCCACGGCGGCGTACAGCAGGAACAGCGCTCCGGCCCAGACCCAGGGAAGGGGGAGGCGGGGTCGGGCGGTGGGATGCGCGGGGGCGGGGGCGGAGGTCTCCGCGCTCAGCACCGCCCCGCCGTCATAGATTGTCCGCATAGGTCCGGATATTAGGCCGGGGACGGGGGCGTACGGAGGAGGCGGGTCGGAGGGGCGTGGGGGTGTGCGTGGGGGCGGGGCAGGCAGGTACAGGCAGATGCAGGTTGCCTGCGGCGCTGGTCCCCCACCCGCACCGCACCCCTTACGACCTCCCCCGCGATAGGGAGCGGGCTCCCGGCGTCCTGCGACTCCGCTCGCTGATCCACTCCCTACCGCGGGGGAGGTCGTTACCCCGCCGCCTCAGTACCGCAGCGCCGCCGCCACCCCGCCCGCGTCCTTGAGCGTCTCGTCCGGGACGAAGACGACCTTGCCGTCCGCGCCGAGGACCGTCTCGACGAGCGAGTCGATGATGTCCTCCTCCGCGCCACGCGTCCCCTCCGCGTCCCCCACATCGAGCAGCGTCAGGGTCGCCCGTTCCGCCCCCTCGACCGTGTCGGGGCGCGCGGTGACGCGCAGGCCCTCCTCCACCACCAGCAGGGACACCCGGCTCTCGCCCGCCGCCTGCCACAGACTCTGGACACCGCTCGCGTAGCGCCGCCCGCTGCGGGCCTCGTCCAGGGCGTGCAGCGCGCCCTTCGCGTCCGCCTCGGTGAGCGTGTGCCGGGCGGGAGCGAGCTGGGTGGCCAGCTCGGGCGCCGTGGCATTCAGCAGCCCGCCGACCTCCACCTCGGCGGCCAGCGCCTGCCCGTGCCTGCTGACCTCACGGAACGTCGCGATGTGCTGGCGCAGGCCGACCAGGATCACGGGCAGCCCGTTCTCGCCCTGGAGCAGCGGAGTGAGCAGCTTGTCGGCGTCGCTGAGCATGTTGCGGCAGTCCTGGTTGGCCCCGTGGTCGCCCTCCCGGTTGGGCGGCCCGTCCCGCTCGACGCCGGAGGTGATCACCGGGAAGCCGCTGTCGCGGTCCTCGGTGACCCGCTCGCCCTCCCCGCGCCACAGCCGCACCTCGCCCGAGCTGAGGACCAGGGCCAGATACGGCCGCTCGCGCGCCGCCGCTGCGACGAGGTTGCGGGTGAGGTACGTCGTACCGACGACGATGCGTTCGGGCACGTCCGTGCCGAGCACATACGCCGCGTTCTCGTCGTGCGAGGCGTGCACCACCAGGCCGTCGAGGAAGTGCTCGGGGTCGAGCCCGTCGGCGGCCTCGGTCAGCTGCCTGTTTACGGCGACGGCCTGGGCACGCGGCACATCGGGGTCGTCGGCAAGGCGCTTCGAAGCCTCGGCGAGGAGATTACGCAACCGGATGTGGTCCTGCTGGTTCTCCGGCCGGTGGCGGTGCGTCGGCAGCGTCACGGACGCCACCGGGTAGGGGCGGGGCTTGCGCAGTTCGGCGAGCAGTTCCGGGGTCGGGCGGGGCGACTGCGTCATCGGGGCACTCCTGGCTGCGGCTGCGGCTTCGGATAGCGGGCGGGCGGCCTCCCGCACTACCCGGCTTCTGCCAACTTCTCACGGTTGCGAAGTTGCCGCGATCGGTCGGCGCGGCACCTGCACGATCAGGCCAGGCCAGGCTCCGGGGGGCGGACCGGCCGCGGGGCGATCCGTTACGGTCCGCGGATGGGGCAATGGCGGGACGGAGCGGCGACATTGACGGTCGAGGGACGCGAAGGCAGCCCCCTGCCGCTGGAGATCGCGGCCTCCGCGCGGGCCCGGACGCGCGGTCTGCTCGACCGGGACGGGATCGTGGGCGCGATGCTGCTCAGCCCGGCCAGTTGTGTGCACACCGTACGGATGCGCTTCGCGATCGATGTGGCTTATCTGGACCGGGAGTTGCGGGTCATCGGGGTGCGGACGATGCGGCCCGGCCGGCTCGGCATGCCCCGCCCGCGGGCCCGGCACGTACTAGAGGCGGAGGCCGGCGCGCTGCTGCGATGGGGCCTGCGGCGCGGGGTACGGGTGGCGGTGCTGGCGGGCCCGGCGGGCGCCGCAGGGCCGTCCTGAGCCGAACTCGTCGCCGTCCTCACGTCCTTGCCCCCGCTCAGCCGAAGCGAGGCCCGTGTCCGGCGGCCGATGCGGCGGCGCAGCTCAGCGGCCATGGCGACCGACGCCGATCGCCATGGCCCCCGGTGGGGAGTGGTCACGACTGACGGAGAGCGCAAACAGCGTCGAGGTACCCCCTCGACGCAACCGGCGAGCCCATTGAACCTGGTCGCCCAGTTCACCGACCAGGCCCGGGTCGGGCTGGAGCGGAAGTCGGAGACGGTCCGTATCTTCATGATCTCCATGGCGATCTACTCCGACTTCCTCATCGAGGCCGGCTCCGGAATCCGTTGCCTGCTCGACCCGTCGGTGATCGAGCAGGCAACGGTGGCCGACCGAAGGCTCGCCCCGGACGCCCCCCATCCGCAGCGCGACCGGGCCACCCGACTGCCGGCGACGTTCTGATCCGCGGGCATCGTCGCGAGCATCGGCACCGACGACTGATCCACGAGGCGCCGGAGCTGCCGGAAATCTGCCCGCGCATGGCGATGCTCGACCCCGACGACCCCGACGACCCCAACTACTTCGACGAAGCCGACCAACCGGGTGACCCGGACCGGTCGGACTGGCCGGACACCGGATGAGCGCAAACAGCAGAAGACCGTCAACCCAGGGTTGACGGCCTGGGGGCGTCAACATACGGTTGACGCATGTCGAATCCAGCCCGCATGACGAATCCTGTCCGGCTCGACGACCTGATCGAAGCCATCAACAAGGTCCACCCCGACACCCTCGACCAGCTTTCCGACGCGGTACTCGCCGCGGATCACCTCGGCGACGTCGCCGACCACCTGATCGGTCACTTCGTGGACCAGGCGCGGCGCTCGGGCGCGTCCTGGACGGACATCGGCCGGAGCATGGGCGTCACGAAGCAGGCCGCCCAGAAGCGCTTCGTCACCAAGGACTCCGCCGAACCGACCGACCTCGACCCCAGCCAGGGCTTCAGCCGGTTCACCGAGCGGGCCCGCAATGTCCTCGTCGCGGCCCACAACGAGGCCCGGGAGGCGCGGAACGCCGAGATCGGCCCCGTGCACCTCGCACTGGGTCTGCTCAGCGAGCCCGGCGCGATCGGCCCGGCCACGATCACCGCGCAGGGCGTCGGCCTGGACGCCGCCCGCCAGGCCCTGACCGCCGCGCTGCCGTCGCCGACGACGGACGAGGTGCCCGAGCTCATTCCGTACGACGCACAGGCCCGCAAGGCGCTGGAGCTCACTTTCCGGGAGGCGTTGCGGATGGGGCACAACTACATCGGGACCGAGCACATCCTGCTCGCCCTGCTCGAATTCGAGGGCGGCACCGGCCCACTCACCGGCATCGGCATCAACAAGGCCGCCGCCGAAACGCACATCGCGGGCGCGATCTCCGCCGCCGTCGCCGCCGCGCACAACCAGTAGGGCTGAGCAGAGCGAAGCGAACGGAAACAGTCCCGGCGGACCGGAGCGACGGCCCGGCGGGCCTCTTGCCGGTAGTTTTCGGCCAGTTCGGCGACGAGGTCGTCCCGGCCGGAGGCGATCGCGGCGTTGACCTTCGCCACATAGGCATCGTGCAGCAGCCGCGCCCGGTGGTCCGGGGTGCCGGTGGGGACGGTCATCGCGCCACCGGGATCTCGACGAGGTCGGTGTAGACGCTCCTGCCCGCCGCACGGGCCTGCTCGATCATCATGTCCGCGCCCGCCGACGGGCCGCCGATCCGCAGCGCCGCGTCACAGCGGGCCAGCAGCCGCTCGGACGCCGGGTGGAAGATCTCGTCGAAGACGGCGTCCCCCGGGCGGGTGCTGCCGGCGACCTCCAGCAGGGGGAGGGCCAGCGCCTCGCCCGTCACCGGGAGGTGCCCGGCACGGAAGAGGCTCAGGGCCATCTCGTTCATCGCCCTTACACGCGCAACGAGTTGAGCCGGGTCGTCGCCGGTGCCGGACCGGTAGGGACCGGCGACCAGGATCATCAGCGGACGCGGGCCGGTGGAAGCAGTGGGGTCGACGAGGACAGCCGGGACAGCGCGCACAACATCACTCCGCAGTCGTCTACTCGGGTACTCATCCGCTCGGGCACTCGGGCACTCGGACTGGTTCTGGTGCTGGTTTCTGGTTCTGGTTTCTGGTTTCTGGTTCCGTGCGGGGGCGGAGATCTCAGATCAGCACGATGTCGACGTCCGCATCCCACATGGCGGCCAGCGTCTCCGGCCCGTTCGGGTGAGTGGCGAGGTCGTCCGCGGCGGAGTCGGTGACGAAGGTGTCCACCGCGCCCAGGTCCGCGACCTGGCTGAAGGCGCGGACGCCGAGCTTGGTGGCGTCGGCCACCGCGATCGTCCGCGAAGCCTGGCCGAGGCCGGCCTGTTTCACGGCGGCGTCATCCAGGGAGAACTCCGACCATCCGTGCTGCGCCTCGACACCACCGATCGACATCACGAACACGTCGAACGCCATCGCGCCAACGGCGCGCAGCGCTAGCGGGCCGACCAGGGACTGTTCCCCCGGCCGGGACTGGCCACCGATGACCAGCAGCCGGATACCCGGCCGGTCGGCCAGCCGTACCGCCGCCTGGAGACTCAGCACGGCCACCGTCAACGACGCGCTGCTCACGGTGCACGAGGACTGCGCGGCGCTGCGCCGCGACCTGGTGGAGACGGGCCTGCTGGTCCGCCCGAGGGACGGCAGCAGCTATCGACGGGGTCGCTGAACGCGGGTGAGGCGGCAGTGCGGCGCGCGGCCGAGCGGCCCGGGGTTCCGATGCGCCCGAGCGGCGGCAAGTCTCCGCTCGCGGCACGCCTGGGCCGGACCGCCAGAGGGTCCGGGGCCGTTACGGCGCTTCCGAACTCCTGCCCATGTCCGTGAGCAGCGGCAGGAGTTCGGGGCGCTTGGCGAACCGCCCGTCGCCCGAGGACCGGCCGCGCAGGCGGCGGATCAGCCAGGGGCCGAGGAAGCCGGACACCCAGCGCAGTTCGGTGCCCAGCGCCTGCACGCGGGAGGGCAGCGGGGGCGGGGGAAGCGCGATCGTCCACGCGTCGTCGCTGCCCGGCAGCTCGATGGAGTGCGCGAGGGCGGCGGCGATGCGTGCGTGGCCCACCGGGCTGGCGTGCAGGCGGTCCGCGCTCCAGACACGCGGGTCCGTCGCGAAAGGGTGCACGGCGCAGTCGGCCACCGCGACGCCGTGCCGGGCCGCCGCGACCCGCACGCGCGCGTTGAGGTCCCGCACCCGGGAGCGCAGCGGCCGGGCCAGCGGAGCGATCTTCCCCACGTCCGGGAAGGTCACCGTCGCGACCCGTACCCCGGCCGCCGTCAGCGCCGCGAACATCGCCTCCAGCTCGGCCGCCACCTCGGCGGCGTCGAACTTCGGCCGCATCAGGTCGTTCACCCCCGCGATGACGGTCACCAGGTCCGGGCGCATGGCCAGAGCGGGGGCCAGCTGCTCGGCACGTACCTGGCCGGCGAGCTTTCCCCGTACGGCCAGATTGGCGTACTGGAGACCGGGGTTGAGGACCGCGAGCTGCTCGGCGAGGCGGTCCGCCAAGCCCCGCAGGCCCGTTGCGTCGTCCCCGTCGCCAACGCCCTCGCTCTGGCTGTCGCCCAGCGCGACGTAACGCACATATCCGTGTTCGGTGTGTTCCTCGTCAGCCATGACGCGTTTGCCTCTCCCTGTACCGTCCCCTGAGCACGGCCGCGATCCGGCGGCACCATGCTTCGTGCTCCTCTTCGAGGGACAGCCCGCGCAGGCACGTCAGGTAGGGGCCGATCCGCTCCCCCTCGCGCAGGAACTGCTCCTCGTCCAACGCACCGCGCATCTTCCGCAGCAGTTCGCGGAAGAGCTCGGTCTTGGCGCGGGCGACGGCCGCCCGCTCGTCGAGCTGCTCAATCACCGGCCCGGCCTCGACGAAGTCGACCGTCTGGACCTTCACCACCAGGTCGTCGCGGATGAACGTCGGCTTGGCCACGCCCGCCGCGAACTCCTCAAGCTCGGCGAGGCCGGTGTCCGTGACGCGGAAGAGCCGCTTGTTGGGGCGGCTCTCCTGGACCACCTCCCGGCCCACGACCAGCCCTTCCTTCTCCAGCTTCGCCAGCTCGGCGTACAGCTGCTGGGGCAGGGCGTGCCAGAAGTTCGCAACGCCCACATCGAACGCCTTGGCCAGCTGGTAGCCGCTGTACTCGCCGTCCAGCAGCGCCGCCAGCACGGCATGTCGCAAGGCCATCGAAGCGCTCTCCCGTCTCCTCTTCCCATTCCCCGACCCATCCCCCACCATACTCATAAAAATGACTAGTCAGATCGATGAGTATGAGGAGAATCGACGATGGAGACCGCAGACCGCTTCCGCGCCGCAGTGGAGAAGCACGACCTCGCCGCATTGGAGGCCCTGTTCACCGCCGACATCCGGCTCTACAGCCCGGTGAAGTTCACCCCGTTCGAGGGCAGGCAGATGGTGATGGGCCTCTTCGGTGTCCTGCTCCGCACCTTCGAGGACTTCCGTTACGTCGGCGAGTTCGACGGCACCTCCGAGACGAGCGTGGACGGCACCTCCGCCCCGTCGGCCGTCCTGCTCTTCCGGACCACCGTGAACGGCAAGGAGATCCACGGCATCGACCTGCTGCACTTCGACGAGGCGGGCCTGATCAAGGAGTTCACCGTGATGGTCCGCCCGCAGTCGGCCGTACACGCGCTGGGCGAGGCGGTCCTGGCGGGTCTGGCCGCGGACGGACTCGCACCGGCGCCCGAGGCCCGCTGAGTCCGGCAGTCATTTGGGCAGCACCACCCAGGACTTGGTCCCCCGTTGCGGCGGACGCGCCTCACCGACCCCCCCACTCACCGCCCCAGTCGTCGACCACCGCCGCGAGAAGCCACAACGAGCGCCGCCGCCGCTCCTCACAGACGGCCACCGCGTCGGGGTCGGAGTGGCGGGGGTGCTGGTCCCAGACGACCAGGCGGAGTACGTCGTCGCGGTGGCGGAGGGAGAGGTACAGATCGTCCTGCGCGTCCAACCGGGTCGCGGTGGCAGTCAGTTCGGTCACCGCGAGGGTCGCGGGCGGACCGAAGCGGTCGAGCCCGTGTGCGCGCAGCGCGCAACTGATCGTCGCACGTACGATCCCGGCACTCCGGGGCACGCACGGCACGGTGAGGCTCAGAGCGGGGCCCTTGTCCGGGCGGGGGCGGAGGTAGGGGGCGGGTGCGGCGCCGGTTCCGCTGGGTGCGGCGACCGGGCAGAGGGCGGTGCGGAGGTATGGAGGCATCGTTGACTCCCTTACGGAGATGGGGCGTTGGCCGGGTTCGCTGTGGCGTGGCGCACCGGTGATGAGTAGTGGCCTGTCTCCCTGACGCGGGACCGCCCCTCCCAGGGAAGGAGTACGCGGCGGGCACGCGTGATGCGCTTCCAACTCATCGGTGCGCGAGCGGTGCGTCACCCAGCGTAGAGTATCGGGGTTATTTTGGCCCGCTCGTAGTGGAAACTGAACCCTTTCGTGGCTTCATCGCACGCACAGGCGGCAGACTGCACGGGACCGCACGCGGAAGGGAACGGCATGGCAGCGAGGACGTCTCCCACAGAACGTCAGAAGCGACTGGGGGCCGAGGTGCGCAAGATGCGCACGGCAGCGGACATATCGGCCGAGTTCGCAGCCGGACTGCTCGGAGTCGACCGGGGCAAGATTTCCAACATCGAGTCCGGGATTCGCGCGATCAGCCCCGACCGGCTGCGTACGCTGGCCTGCAACTGCGGCTGCACGGACGAGCCGTACGTCGACGCCCTGGTGGAGATGGCTCAGCCCCGCAGGCGCGGCTGGTGGGAGCGCTACAGAGGAACACTCCCCCAAGGACTTCTGGACATCGCTGAGCTGGAAGCCTGTTCCGTACGCATGAGAGCCGCCTACTCCATGCACATCCCAGGCCTGCTACAGACCTCGGACCACGCTCTCGCCCTGTTCCGGGTTGTCATCCCCAAGTTGCCGGAACACGAAGTCGCCCTGCGGCTTGCGCACCGCGTGGAGCGTCAGCACATCCTGGACGGGGACACGGCACCCGAGTACACCGGAATCGTGCACGAGGCCGCTTTGCGCATGCAGTTCGGAGGGCCGGCTGTCGCACAGGCGCAACTCAATCACTTGCTGACGAGGTCGGAGCAGGAGAAGATCACGCTTCTGGTCCTCCCATTCGAAGCAGGGGCATTTCCCGGTGCTGGCCAGACGGTCCTGTACGCGGAGGGCCAGGTACCGCAGCTCGACACTGTGCAGATCGACAACTCGCACGGGCCCGACTTCCTCTATTCGAAAGTGCAGTTGGCGAAGTACCGGGCCCACCTCGACTGGATGGAGGACATCGCACTGTCCCCCGAGGCCTCGCGGGACTTCATCCGTACCATCGCGCGCCAACTGTGAGGGGACGATCCGATGTCAGAGATTCACTGGGACAAACCATTCTGCGGTGAGGGCAACTCCTGCTTCCGCATAGGAACAGACGCCGAGGGCAACAGCTACATCGCCGTCAACGGTCAGGAAGACCGCTACCTCACCGACAGCCACGACGCCCTGCGGGTCATGATCCGCGATATCAAGGCCGGCAAGGCCGACCACCTGCTCTAGAGGTTCGCCGGCTCAGCTCTGGGAACCGGTGGCGGGGGCTTCACCTCTGGGGAACGAGATCTCGACACGGCGGTTCTTCTTGCGGCCCTCCTCCGAGGCATTGTCGGCGATCGGATAGTCCTCGCTGTAGCCACGGATCTCGAAAGAGATGTCCGGGCCGAGCGTTTTGTTCAATTCCTGATGCACGGCGTCGGCACGCTTCTTGGACAGAACCTTGCCGTGCCCGTACGACCCGAGGTCGTCGGTAAAGCCGAAGACCCGGATCTTGGTGGCCTTTTGTGTCGTGATCTCCTCCGCGATGGCCCTGATACGGGAGGACGCGTCTGCGTTGAGCTTCGCACTGTCCCTGCCGAAGAGGACCTCGGCCTGGAGGGCGAACTTGACGTCGGAGTTCGTGTCTTCACGGCGTTCCTCGCCGCCCAGATCCTCGACGACGGACTTGATGTCGACGACGCGGGCGGGAGCGAGAGTGCCACCGTCGGCGAGTCGCAACCCGGGAGCGTTGCCGTCCACCTCCGGAGGCGGCGAGGACGTGATGCTGCCCGGCGGGACGCTGGGCTCGGGGTCGGCGTGAGCACTGGTTACGGACAGGCCGGTGATCAGGACGGCTGTCGCGAGAGTGACCTTGGCGAAGTGGGCCGGGCGACTTCGGGAAGTGGTCTGAGACATGGGGTCACTCACCATCGGAGATCTCGATGGAGGCGGGGGGCATGTCCGCGATCTGGAAATCGACCTTGGTGGATTCGGTTGGGGGGGCGGGGAATTGGGCGAACCAGGTCTTTTCCTCGCCGGACTTGAAGGCGCCCCCGAACTGCGTGCAGAGACAGCGTCCCTCTGTATCGCGCAAGATCAGGTACTTTTTCTTCCCCGTCCTGTCGACCAGCGAAGCACCGGCCATGGAGGTCGAGTTGCCGGACAGCTCCTTTTCGTCCCCCCTCCAAGAAGTGGGGTTCCAAAACTTACCCTTACCGTTCCTGACTTTCCCGGTGACGGTCAGGAAACCCCCCTCGTCTCGCACAGCGGAGTTGACGATGAGGGTGGCGTTATCACCGCCGCCCCTCACCTCGGCGAGTACCGCGTCCTCAGCCGGTGCCTGAGAATCCTCCTCCTTCGGCTTCTCCTCACTAGCCTTGCCCTTGTCTGTGGCAGTCGGCGACGAGCTCGCCCTCGGCTTGTCGCCCCCGCCATCCCCGCCGCCGCAACCGGCCACCGTGAGGACCAAGCCAGTCGTGATCGCCACCGCGGTCAGTGCCCTTCGGGCCTTCATGGTGTGCCGCATGCTCATCAGCAACTCTTCCTTGTCTCGACGGTCACTCGACCAGATGGACGGAGAACAGGTCCTTCGGCTCCGGCAGATCGTCCTGCTCATCGACGGGCGTGTCCGGGTCAATCTGCCAGCGACCGCTGCCTCGGCAGTCGATTTCGATCAGATCCGCCTCCTCGCCCTCCGGCGCGGCCACGCAGAGAGGCTCGATCGCCGCAGTGGCGTTGGCCTTGGCATGGGTGCTCTCTGTGCCTGGAATGACCGAATCGCCCACCGTGCCACGCGTCACGATCGCCACCGTGAATTCGTAGGCGCCGTCGACCTCCGCCATCCCTACGCTCTCTACGTCCGCGTCGTTGTCGCCCGCGAGTTGCCACGCTGCGGAGTCGTAGCCCGCTCCCGGGATCTCTTCCTCGCCGGCGAGCCACGCGGGCCATTCATCGGCATTGCCGAGGGAGTCGAAGAAGCCGTCCGTCAGCTCGTCCCGGCCGTCCTGAGCAGCAGCAAGCGCCGCCGCGTCGGCGGCCGACTGGCCGCTGTTGCGAGCCGCTGCCGCTTGGGCGAAGGCAAAGTAGGCGAACGCAAGAAAGAGCAGACCCGCCACCACCACGACGTACATGGGGAGGGTCTGCCCTCGGTCCTGCCGAAGCGTGTCGAGCCTCAGCCGCCGGTGATGTCGGACACTGCGGTGCCGATGGCCTCGGAAATCGTCTGGTCCAGGTTCAATGCCCGAACCGCCACCACGATCAAAGCGATCACGACCACCAGACCCGCGTACTCCACCACGCTCGCGCCCTCGTCCGCGCGCATCCGCCGCACCGTCGTGTCGCGCCAGTTGGTGATCGCGATCTGCGCCTTCGTGGCGGTCTTGAGCGCGTTGTCCTTCGCCATGGGGTACCTCTCCGAGTTCGGCCGACGTATGCGTATCTTCGCGCGTTGTGCCGCTTCCGATACGAGAAACGTACGGCTTAATGCGGATACCGCCAGAGGGCCCCCGGGCCCAATCCCGGGCCCAAATCCCGATGTGGGCCCGCCGTGTCTGCTCGGATCCGGTCATGTCGGCCACGACTCCCCACCCCACGCCGCGATCGCTTCGCTGCGGCTTGTACTGTGCAGCTTCGCGAAGATGCGGTTGATGTGGTTCTTCACGGTCTTCTCGCTGATGAAGCAGGTGGCGGCGATTTGCTGGTTGCTCATACCTGCCGCGATGAGGTCCATGACCTCCACCTCCCTCGAACTCAGCCCATGATTACGCCGGTTGTGAGACTGCGGGGCCGCTGGTGCCTGCTGCGCCCGCGACCGTTCTGTTGACGACTGTCCCACATCTGATTGCACGTGCGAAGGGTTTTCACGCTGCCGCAACGAATTCGAGACTCTTGGCCCGGAGTCATGGGCCACGCCGGGATGGGCAGTCGCGTCCGCGCCCGGTGCGTAGCCAGGTATCCGGCTCGTGCCCCTGTACGGGACCCCCGTCTCGTACACCGCGCCGAGTCCTCCCGGCAGCGGTCGTACCTCCTCCCGCTGGCATCCACCGCGCACATGGGCCAGCAGCGCGTCCTGGACGGAGGTCGTGAAGTGGGCGCGGCCCGCCCGGATGTCCCGTACCGCGCTCACCAGTTGATCGGCAGTGAACTCGCCGTGCACCAGGTAGCCGCCCGCGCCCAGCCGCAGCGCCTCGCGCACGACCTCGCTCTCGCGGCTGTACGTCAGCATCAGCACCGGCGCCAACTGGACCAGATACGGCAGGACGGAGAGGCCGTCCACGCCCGGCATCCGGACGTCGAGCAGCACGATGTCGGGGTTGTGCCGCTGCGCCACGGCCAGGGCCTGGCTGCCGTCGGTCGCCTCTGCCACGACCTCGATGTCGTCGCGGCCTCCGAGCAGGACGGTGAGCCCCGCCCGTACAACAGGGTTGTCGTCGACGATGACGATGCGCAGAACGGCCGGGGGTGCGTGGAGGTCGGGAGGGGTGGGTGGGGTGGAGGAAGGATCGGGGAACGCCGCCGCCGGCGGGGGAACGCGGCCCTCGGCGGGAGTGTGGTCCGAGCAGGGTTCGCTCGTGTGCGACGACGTGTGCTGGGACACGTGCGTCGACACCGGGGTGGCCATGGACCGGGGCCCATGGCCGTAGGTGCTTTCGTCCGGCATGTGCGGCCTCCTCTCAGGGGTCGGGGGGCAGGGAGTGTGAAAGGGAGTGGGAGTTGAATCAGTTCAGGGGACGCTCGCGAAGGTGAGTGCCGTGACCGGTAGTTCGAGACGTACTTCTGTGCCGCCCGCGCTGCGGCCCCGCCCGATACGGATGCGGGCGCCGATGCCGGCCGCCCGCTCGACCATGCCGACCAGGCCGAAATGGCCTGTCTTGCGGAGGTTTTCTAGGCAGATGCCCACGGGCAGGCCGCTGCCGTTGTCCAGGACGCTGATGCGCAGCGCTCCCTCGTCGAGGCCGATCTCCAGGGTGACGTGGGTCGCACGGGCGTGGCGGTGGCTGTTCTCCATGGCTTCGGTGGCGATCGTCAGGAGGTGGCGTGCGACGGCGTGCGGGACCGTGAGCGAAGACGCGTCGCCGAGCGGGCGGAATGCCGTCGTGATCCCCGTACGGCGTCCGAAGTCCGTCAGCCGGGCCGCGAGTTCGTCGCCGACGGCCACTCCCCCGGTCGCGGTGTCGTAGTCCGCCTGTCGGCGCAGGTCGGAGAGGATTTCGCGGGACTCGGACGCGGCGCGCCGGGCCGCGCGGGCGACCATGCCCGCCTGATGCCGGAGCGTGAGCGGGTCCATGCGGTCGACGGAACCGGCGAGGCTGTCGGCGGCCATCGCGACGCCGTGCAGGGTTTTGGCGACCGAGTCGTGCATCTCCCTGGCGAGGCGCGCGCGTTCGCCCTCGACCGCGTCGGTGACCGCGAGCCTGGCGTTGGCCTCCGACAGGGCCTGGGTCGCGGCGCCGAATCGGAACATCAGATTGCGCAGGGTGACCCCGATGACTCCGGCCGCGACACAGAATCCGCTGATCAGGAGCGTACTGGCGGGGCTGCCCATCCGCTGTGCCCAGGCCGTGTAGGCCGCGACGAGGAGCAGGATCTGGATGGAGGTGAAGATGCCCGCGCCCCGCCAGCCGTACAGCAGCCCGGCGAGCAGTGGAGTGCAGGCGGTGGCGTAGCCGAGGGCGGAGTCGGGTGAGGCCGTCAGGAGCAGGACGGAGCCGAAGAGCAGGTCGACGCCCATCAGGGAGCGGTACTTGATGAGCAGCGGGCCGAGCTTCTCCCAGTCGCGGAGCATCGCGTACGAGCCGACGAAGCTGAACACCACCGCCGCCCCGACCAGCCAGCCACCGAACTGGCCGCCCGCCCTGGCCAGCGCGAAGGGCGCGCCGAGGGCGATCATCGCGAGACGGAAACCGAAGACCTGGCGGCACAGGGCCTGGAGGGCGTTGATCTGAATGGGGATGCTGGGTGCCGGCACGTCGTCGGCGAGCGCCGAGGGGGTGACGGGCCCGGGGGTCTGCGGCCCCGGCGATGGAGGGTGTGCGGCGGCCGACCCACCTGGACCCCGTGAGGCGGCCGACCCACCTGGACCCCATGGGACTGTCGATGCCGCTGAGCCCTGTGGGGCGGGAGTGACTTCCTGGAGTGCGTCGAAGGTTCTGCCGCTGATCCTGAGGTGGCTCCGGGGCAGCGACATGGCTGTCACTCGCCGAAAACCGAACCGAAGTCGGTGTCCGACCCCAGGAACATGTTGGTGACGATGAGGAGCAGCGTCGCCGGGACCATGAAGGCGAGCGTGACGACGGTGGTCTTCGGGATGGCTTTCGCCGCGCGCCGCCGGGAGTTCTGCGCGTCGGTGCGGCGCATGTCGTTGGCGATCTGGATGAGGGTGTCGGCGATGGGCGCCCCGAGTTCCTCGCCCTGCTGGAGCGCGGTCACGAACTGGGAGACCTGCTCGGACGCGTTGCGCCTGCGCAGTTCCTCGAAGGCCTGGCGCCTGCTGACGCCCATGTCCATCTGGCGCAGGGTGATGCGCAGTTCGTCGGCCCAAGGTCCTTCGTACCGCTCCGAGACGCGGTCGAGTGCCTGGCGAAAGCCGAGGCCGGCGCTGACGACGACGGCGAGTACGTCGAGGAAGTCGGGCAGAGTGCGCTCGATGACGTCCTTGCGTTCGCGGACGGCCTGCCAGATGGTGACGTCGGCGGCGAACCAGCCGTACGCGATACAGAAGATCCCGAACAGCGTCAGGTCGTTGAGCAGGCAGACGACGGCCGCGAAGCCGCCGAAGAGGCCGTAGACCGCGCGGCGGGCCGCGTACCGGTCGACGGTGAGGCCGCCGGGGTTGCCCGCCATGTCGATCCTGCGGCGCTTGCGGTCGACCCGGCTCGGGCCCATGAGGCGCAGGACGCCGGGGGCGAAGCGCATGCCGAGGCGGTCCACGGCCGATTCGGGGCCGGAGACGCGAGTGGCACCGACCTCCAGGGCGATGGCCAGGTCGCCGGGGATCTTGGCTTCGGCGCGGTACATCCTGATGCCCTGAAAGGCACCCGCGACGCTCAGCCCGACCACCAGCGCGAGGAGCAGTGCCATGCCGGATACCTCCTGAATTCCGCTGGACTTTCACTGGACAGGGGACACGTGACCGGAGACTTGGGACATGTGACTTGAGACTTGGCGCTATACGTCGATCTTGCCGAAGCGGCGCATCACGATGAAGCCGGCCGCGTAGAGGCCTATGGCCACGATCACGATGATCTGACCGAGCGGGTTGCTGGTCATCCGGGCCATGGAGCCCGGCGTGACCGAGTTGAGCATGATCATCGCGCCGAGGCCGAGCAGCGGGATCGTGTACGCCGTCGCGTTGACCTCGGAGAGCATGGTGCGGACCTCGCGTCGTGTCTCCTTGCGCTCCTCCAGCGTCTCGGTGAGGTTGCGCAGCGAGCCGACGACGGTGCCGCCCGCGCGGTTGGAGAGCACGAGGGTGGTGACGAGGACGACCAGTTCGCGCGAGGGCAGGCGTTCGGCGAGCTCGCCGAGTGCGTCGTCGATGGAGCGGCCGACGGACAGGTGGTTGGCGACGGTGGCCAGTTCCTCACCGGCCGGCGCCTCCAGCTCCTCGGCGGCCATGCTCAGCGCGGTACGCAGGGCGAGCCCCGCGGCGGTCGCGTTGGCCAGGATGCGCGAGAGATCCGGAAGTTGGTTGATGAAGGCCTCGATGCGCTTCTGGCGCTGCCAGTTGAGGAAGGCGACGCCGCTCCAGACGGCGACGAGCCCGGCGACCGGGCCGAAGAAGGGCGCGAGCACCGAGGCCGCGATCAGCCACAGGGCGGCGACGCCCACCAGGACGTACACCAGGAACTCGCCTGCGGTCAGGTCGAGTCCGGTGGCCGACAGGCGCAGCTGGATCTTCTTGCCGAGCGGGGTCCTGCGCAGTCGCCGGTCGATGCCGGTGAAGCGCCGGTGGCGGCCCAGCGGGCGCGGGCCCGTGATGGCGAGGCGTTCCACCAGGGCGGCGCGCTGGGAGCGGCCCACGGTGTAGGTGTGGATTCCGGCAACGGCGAGCACGCCGCAGAGCAGCGTGCTGCCGATCGCCAGCAGTGCGGGATTGTCCATAGCCGTACCTAGTGGGCCTCTCGCGAATAGAGCGGATCGTTGTCTTCCGTGATGCCGAAGGCGGGCGGGATCGGCTCGTTGGCGAGGTAGAGCCGTTGCGCGACGCGGCGGGGCAGGGCGAGGTGCTCGAACCGGCCGCGCACCAGGCGCTCGGCGCTCATCGGCTCGGCGATGAAGTGCGAGACGGTGGCAATCTTGAACTGCTCCCTGCCGTGCGAGACCAGCAGCGCGATCTCGCTGACCTTGCGGGAGCCGTCGGCGAGCCTGGCGAGCTGGACGATGACGTCGACGGCGCTGTTGATCTGGTCCTTGAGCGCCTCGAAGGGTACGTCGACCTCCGACATGGAGCCGAGGGTCTGGAGCCGCATCAGGGCGTCCTCGGCGCTGTTGGAGTGGACGGTGGCGAGCGAGCCGTCGTGGCCGGTCGACATGGCCTGGAGCATGTCGAGCGTCTCGCCGCCTCGGACCTCACCGACGATGATGCGGTCGGGGCGCATGCGCAGGGAGTTGCGTACGAGGTCGCGGATGGTGATCTGGCCCTTGCCCTCGACGTTGGCCGGGCGGGTCTCCAGGCGGATGACGTGGGCCTGCTGGAGCTGGAGCTCGGCGGCGTCCTCGACGGTGATGATGCGCTCGCGCTCCGGGATGAGGCCGGAGAGGGCGTTGAGGAGCGTGGTCTTCCCCGAGCCCGTACCGCCCGCGACGATGACGTTGAAGCGGGCCCGCACGAACGCGGACAGCAGCAGCATCATCTGCTCGTCGAGCGTGCCGAGGCTGATCAGCTCCTGGAGCCGGTACGCGCGCGGGAAGCGGCGGATGGTGAGGGTGGGGCCGGTGAGGGACAGCGGCGGGATGATGACGTTGACACGCTCGCCGGACGGGAGGCGGGCGTCGACCATCGGATTCGACTCGTCCACGCGGCGGTTGACGGTGGAGACGATCCGCTCGATGGTCTGCATCAGCTGCTCGGTGGACGCGAAGCGCATCGGTAGCTGCTCGACGCGGCCGGCCCGCTCGACGAAGATCGAGTCGGGCCCGTTCACCATGATCTCGGTGATGGAGGCGTCTTCGAGGAGCGGTTCGAGCACGCCCAGCCCGAGTGCCTCGTCGACGACACGGCGGATGAGCTGGGAGCGCTCGGACGTCGAGAGGACGGGGCCTTCACGGCTGATGATGTGCGCGAGTACGCGCTCCAGTCGGGCCCGTCGTTCGCCGGCGGCGAGCGAGGACATCTCCGCGAGGTCGATCTCCTCCAGGAGCTTTGTCCGGTAGGTGGCGACCAGATGGCCGTCCTCGCGCCCACCGGCGTTCTCCTCGGGGGCGGTGATGCGTGCCCGCAGACTCATGTGGGGGTGCTCCTCGCTGGTGCGGGGTGGTGCGGCGGTCCGTTCCGGTGGGGGCGCCGGCCGGTCCTATGGCTCCCCGTCGCTCGGCATGACGACCGTGCGGGTGATCGGCCCGAAGTCGCCGATGCCGGGGAGCACGGACGGAATCCCGACCACGGCCGTGCCCGACACGGTCTCGGCCCCGGCGGGTCCTGCGCTGATGGTCGTACGTCCGCCCATCCAGCCACTGATCGATGCGTACCCGGAGGCCGCGCCGGAGCCGGGTTCCAGGGACTCGGTGCGCGCGGCGGCGCGGGCGGCGGTCCCGGCCTGGGAGGCGGCGTATCCGGCGAGTCCGAGCTGGATGGCGGCCATGGCGACGAAGAGCAGGATCGGGAGGAACCCGGTGAATTCGAGGATGGCGGCGCCCCGGTCGCGCTGCGACCTGCCGCGGAGGGCGTGGGGCGCGCGAAGTGCGCTGGGTGCGCGAAGGCGGGGGGCGAGGGCGAAAATGCGGGCGCGGGCCGCGGCGGTGCGGGTAAGAGCGGTGCGGGCCGCGTCGGCCCGGGAAACGCTGGTCCGGGCTGCCGCGCTCGGGGACGCGATGCCGTCGGCACCTGTGCTCCGGGCGGCCACAGCACCCCCATTACGGCTGCCCGCTCCGGCGCTTCCGCGGGCCCCGGTGCGAGTGACCCGGCTCCGGACGCAGGCTCTCCTGACGGCAGGTCTCCCCGCGCCCGCCCCACCGCCTCGCGCCTTCGCTCCATTGGCTGGGTTCATTGGTCCTGCGTCTCCTCCCTCGCGGCGCCGCCGCTGCCGTTGACGGACCAGGGGAAGTTGCCAGCGCCGGGGAAGAGCACCGGCGTCTGGAGTCCGACCTCGGCCTTCCACAGGTTCCCCGCCTGGTTGCAGTTCGGCACGAAACCGTCCTGCCAGCTCGCCGGAAGCCGCTGCCGCGCCGCCTCGCTGCACGCGGCCTGCGGATCGTCGCCGCTCGCTTCGGCGGCCGTCGCCGCCCGCGCGCCCTCGTCCGCCGCATTGCCCGCCAACGAGAACGTGTAGCCGAACAGCACCGCCTGCCACATCACGATCATCACGAAGATGATCAGCGGCGCCATGCCGGCCAGCTCGACGGTCACCGCACCACGGTCCCGGCCGCCCCGGCCCGCCGCCCGCGCGCCCCTGCCGCGCAGCACCAGCGCCTTGTGGTCGCCGCCCTTGCCCCTGCCGCCCGCGCCCTCCGGCGCCTTGACCAGGCCCAGTTCGCCCGCGAGCGCCCACAGCGCCTGCTTGACCGAACTGCGGCTGTCCAGGTCCTGCATGCGTCCGGAGTCCGTCGCCGCCTGGAGTTCCTTGAAGTTGGCCGGGATCGCGATGCGCGAGACCTTCGTACCCGTGATGCGCTCCACGAGCGCGGGCTGGATCTCGGTGTTGCGGGTGTGGCGGTTGACGACGGTGGTCGTCTCCTCCGCCTTGCGGATCTGGAGGCGGTCCCACATCCGCACCATGCGCTTGGCCCCCCGCACGGCGACCACGTCCGGGGTGACGATGAGCAGTGCCTGGTCGGCCATCTCTATGGCCGCGGCGTTGGCGCTGTTCAGCTGCGTGCCGCAGTCGACGACCACGACCTCGTAGCGGTTGCGGAGGGCGCCGACCACCTGGCGGGCCACCCGGTCGGTGACCTCTTCGCCACGCTCGCCCTCGGCGGGCGCGAGCAGCAGGCCGATGCCCGTGGGGTGGGTGTAGACGGCGTCCTGGAGGACCCGCGGCGAAATGTCCGCGATCTCGGCCAGGTCGGCGATCGACCGCCTGAACTGCACATCGAGGTACGAAGCGACGTCCCCGGACTGGAGGTCCAGGTCGACGAGCGCGACGGTGCGCCCCGATGCCTTGGCCGCAAGGGCCAGTTGAACGGCGGTGACCGTGGCCCCCGTGCCGCCCTTGGCCCCCGTCACGGTGACCACCGTGCCGCCGGGCCCCGAGAAGACGTCGGAGCCGGCGCCGAGGTGGCGGCGTACACCGGTGGACCAGGCCGCCGCGCCCTGCACGCGGGCCGCCAGTTCCTCGTAACCCAGCGGGAGTCCGACCAGGCCGCGCGCCCCGCAGTCCATCGCCGCCGTGAAGTGACCGGGGCCCGCGTCGCTCGTGATGAGGACAACGCCGACGGCCGGGAAGCGCAGCGCGACCTCCCGGATCACTTCGAGGGCCGGCACCGGGCCGATCCGCTCGTGCACCAGGACCACTTCGGGCAGCTCGTCGAGCGATTCGGCGGCGAGCCGCGCGAGGGTGTCGAGCAGGGAGGTCGAGTCGGTGACGGGTGCGGCCGGTTCCGCGTCGGGGAGCTGGCTGAGGAGGGTGATGATGGCGCGGGCGGCGTCCGGGTCGCCGACCGCCGGGAGGATGCGAGTCGTCATACGGCCGGTCCTCACTTGTCCCCGTCGAGGGTGTACTCACGGTCGCGCGGCGTGATGGTGGTGTCGCTGCCGTCGGCCACGAGCGCCAGGCGCACATGCTCGGCGAACGACTCCGCGTAGGCCACGCGCTGGGCGTCGAGCGTGTTGAGGGCGAAGGTGATCGGCACCGCGTCCTTGGCCCTGCGGCTGCGGTCGTTGTTGCCCGGCTCCAGCGCGGTGATCTTGCCTACGTCGATGACCCGGGCGCCCGCGACGATGACCTGGGACTTGTTCGGCTGCCCCTTCTCCTCGCCCTCGAAGGTGGCGAAGATGTTCACCCGGGAGCCGGGGTTGATCTTTCCGGCGACCCCGGTGGCGGCGTCGATCATGATGGCGATCTCCTGCTCACCCGCCGAGAGCTCCGGCTTGCGCACGATCATGTCGCTCTGGAGCAGCGAACCCTTTTCGAGCTGGGTGACCGCGATCTTTCCGCGTACCTCGGAGATGTCGGTCACGGCATTGGCCGAAAGCCATCGCTCGGGCATCGAGATCTTCTCGAACTGTGCCGCGCTGAGCTGCTTGTACGGCGCCACGTCGTCCTTGAGCCGGTACGCCGCGACCTCGGGCCCCACCTTGGCGTTCACGTCGCGGATCACCGAGAGCACGCCGGCGAACGCGCCGAAGGCGCAGAGGACCGAGAGGAGCAGCAGAATGACGCCGCGGCGCTGACGTGAGTTCATGGGGTCGGGCTACCTCGATCAGGAATGTCGGCCGGAGCAACGGACAGTGAGCGGGGTGGAGCGCGCGCTGACCCCGTACGGCATCAGGGCGGCCCCTGCCCCAGGGCGGCGACCGCGCGCGCCCGGTTCTCGGGCGGCGCGAGCGGGGCAGAACAGAACCCGCAGCGATCCCCTATGAGCTCTATGCCGCACCAATGGCACTGCTCCCGCCGTACGGACGCGACCAGTTGGTACAGGACGGAGATGTCCGGCAGGAACGCGGCGAACTCGATCATCTTGGCCGTACCCCACCAGCGCGGCGAATAGTCGGTGAGCTCCGTCTCCTGCACGCCCTGCACCCGCCAGGCCGGCGCGAGGGTCCCGGTCACCCAGTCCGAGGTCAGCTGCCCCTTGGCGACCAGCAGCTGGGTTGCGAACTCGGGCCCGGCGAGAGTCGCCCCGCCCCCCACCTTGATCAACTCCGGTGTGGGGCAGGCCAGTACGCCGAACTGCGCACCCGGCACCCAGGACTTCGCGTGCGCCTTGAGGCTGACGGGGACACGGTCGAGCTTGGTGACCGAGTTGAGCAGGGCGCCCGCGTAGATGTAGTGCGAGAGGAGCCGGGCGGCCGACGCGACGACCCCGGCGCTGAAGTCGCAGATGGACAACTGGCGCAGCTGCCGTACGAGAACGGCCACGCCGAGCGGAGGCAGGTCGAGCTTCAGCAGGGCCAGCCGGTCCGTCTCCAGGACGGATCGGATGGTGTGCAGGCGCTGTTCGTGGGCGACGGGAATGGAGGCGGGGTAGAGGACCACCACGTACCCGTGCCGCTCCAGCATCACGTTCATGTCGGCCAGCGCGGCGTCGAGCGGCTGGTCGCCCGGGGCGCGGATCAGCGCGGCGGTCGGCGTCTGCCGGTCGGTGGGCGGCAGCACCAGGTCGGTGCTGGTGACTGCTATCGCGGTCGGCACGTTGGTTACCCCGTTCACTCCGTCCGCCGCGGTCTCGGCGTGCGCAGATCGATGCTGTTCCGTCGTGCTGCACCAGCACTTTATCCACGACCAACGTGGCGGAGAACACCTTTCCTTCTTCTTGTATGGCCGTACTCGTGCGTGAGTTGGCGTTATTTCGCCTATGGATCTCCGACGCCGGTTTGCACCGGGATGAGATCACCGGCCGTGCCGACAACGCTGTCAGAGGTCTTGACAACCGAATTGGTCTGAACCAGCCGGTACGACCAGCGGTGG
>NZ_JASITA010000057.1 GCF_030063415.1 Streptomyces sp. H27-C3
TCACGCACCCATATCGCCGTCGTGCCGCCCGGGTTGCTCGCCCGCGCGACCTGCGCGGTCAGAGGCGGGACTTGCTCACCGGAACGAGGACGGAGGGACAACGGGCACCTCGACAGCTGCATCGGCCTTCGGACCTACCCGAGCATGCCCGTTGATCATGCTGCCGCACCGGGAAACTCCAAGATCCCCGACAGAGTCAAGTTAGGTCATGACCTGTGGGTCGGTTGAGGTTGTTCATGCTGTGGCGGGCTCGGGACGCTCGACGAGGTGACCGCGTTCGAAGAGGGCTCCAGCGCGGACCAGGGCGACGAGATGGGGTGCGTTCACGGCCCGCCAGCGAGCCTGGGCGGACTCGACGAGTTTGAAGACCATCGCGAGGGCGGCCGCGCGGGAGCCGGCGCCGCGGGTGACCTTGGTCCGCAGGCGGACGGTTGCGAAGGTCGACTCGATGGGGTTGGTGGTCCGCAGGTGAATCCAGTGCTCGGCAGGGAAGTCGTAGAACGCCAGCAGCTCGTCCTCGTCAGCGACGATCTTCTTGACGGCCTTGGGGAACTTCGCCCCGTACTGCTGGGCGAACACCTTCACGGCCCGGGCCGCGTGTTCGCGGTCTTCCGCGTTATAGATGTCCTGGATCGCTTTCTTCGCCGCCGGCTGGGCCGACTTCGGGAGGCTGTCGAGGATATTCGCGGTTTTGTGAACCCAGCATCTCTGTGGGCGTGTTGCCGGGAACACCTCGGCAAGGGCCTTCCAAAAGCCCAGGGCGCCGTCGCCCACCGCGAGTACGGGAGCACGCATCCCACGCCGGGCGGCATCCCGCAGCAGGTTCGCCCAGGACTCCGACGATTCGCGGTAGCCGTCGGTCATCGCGATGAGTTCCTTGGTGCCGTCGGCGTGCACGCCCATCAGCACCAGCACGCAGGCTTTCGCCTGCTCCAGGCGGACCTTCAGGTGGATGCCATCGGCCCAGACATAGACGTAGTCCGTCTCGGACAGATCGCGCTCGCCGACTGCGGCGTGGTCGGCCTGCCACTGCACGGGCAGGCGGGTGACCGTGGCCGGGGAGAGGCCGGCCGAGCTGCCCAGGAACTGCTCCAGCGCGGGCACGAAGTCGCCGGAGGACAGGCCGTGCAGGTAGAGCAGCGGCAGCACCTCGCTGATCTTCGGGGACTTTCTGGCCCAGGGCGGCAGGATCGCCGAGGAGAACCGCTTGCGCTCACCCGTGGCCGCGTCGATGCGTTTGTCGTTCACGCGTGGCGCTTCCACCTCGATCACCCCGGATGCCGTGGTGACCTTCCGCGGCTGATGGTGTCCGTTACGGACCACCAGACGGTGCCCCTGAACGTCTCTGTCACCCACCAACTCATCTATGTATGCATCGACTTCAGCTTCGAGCGCGGCGGCCAGCATCCGCCGGGCGCCCTCCCGGACGATCTCGTCGATCAGGGATCCATCTCGCGTCGAGCCGTCGTCGTTGACTACCGTGAGCACGGGCGTGCCTTCCCGGCCGACGCGCCAACGTCGGCCTACTCGATACCAGTCGATCGATCACTCGGGAAGGTACGCCCTACCGAGCCGATCCACAGGATCTGGGCATTGCTCCCGGAGTTGTCCAGGGTGACACTCTGCGTCGTGCCGCCCGGCAGTGGTCATCGGGCGTGCCGACCTCAGTGGTGAGCTGCGCGGGCTCGAACCTGCAACCCGCATTGATGTGGCGGCTCGGGCAACTCGGCGATGACGAGTGCGTGTTTCATTTCGGCCGCAGGTGTACTCACACCGGTGGTACACACGGCAGAGGGCTGGGTAGAAATCAGGCTTCGCAGCAGTCTTGTCTTTGGGCACCAAGGCCCGAAGGACAGATCGGAACAGACTGTGAAGATCGTAGTGATCGGAGCGACGGGCACCATCGGTAGCGCGGTTGCGCGGTCCTTGAGAGCCCGTCACAACGTCGTACCCGTCTCGCGTTCCGGGGCAGTACGCGTGGACATCAGCGACCCTGCTTCCATCGATGCCCTCTTTCAAGAGGTCGGTGCCGTCGACGCCGTTGTGGCCTGCGCGGCCCATGGGGGCATGGCACCGCTGAACACAGAAAGTGACGAGCAGTTCTGGGGCGGGCTCGACGCGAAGCTGATCGGGCAAGTGAACCTGGCCCGCCGTGCAGTCCGGCACGTACGGGACAGCGGGTCCATCACTTTGACCAGCGGCCGGTTCGCAGAGCCGGTACCTGGAAGTTCACTCGGCTTCCTGGTGAACGCCGGCCTGGAGGCGTTTGTGCGGTCTGCGGCAGTCGAAATGCCCCGCGGGCTACGGCTGAACGTCGTAAGCCCCGGCTGGGTGTCCGAGAGCCTTGCAGCCATGAGCCTGGACCCGGGCGGTGGCACGCCAGCCGTACAGCTCGCCGATGCGTATGTCGATGCCGTCGAAGGGCAGAGCAACGGGCGAACGCTGACGGTGGATGCCGGGTAGTACCGGTGCATGGCTCGGCCCAGCAGCGACGGGGGAGACACTGCCGGGCCGAGGTCCATGGCAGCGCACGAACGTCAAGGAGAACGTTCGCGACTGCCGGCTTGAAGGTCTGTGCTGGCGCACCGACGTTTAGGCGAGGCGTTCGCTATCTGGGGAGGTGAACGTGCGCTGGTACGTCGACACGTCCTGCCGACCGACGCTGAGGTCTGCCAGAAGCTGCAGCGCCGCCGCCGATGCGGAATCGCGGTCCGCCGTGAACACCGCGACCCGCTGGCCTTCGGCGTGAGACAGCTCCATGAGTTCGTTGTAGAGCGTCATGGAGCCGACTACGGGGTGGCGGAACTCGCGGGTGTGATGCGGTACGCACGGGTGGACGGGGTGCGATGCCCACAGCGACGCAAACTCAGCGCTCTTTAGGGTGAGCTCGCCGATGAGACCCGTGAGTTCCGGGTCGTCGGGGAATCGTCCCGCGGTCAGGCGCAGGTCGGCCACTGTGTCCCGAGCCTTGCCGCGCCAGTCCGCGTACAGCTCCCGTGTGTGCTCGTCCAGGAACATTAGCCGGGCCACGTTGGGACGTTGCCCGGGTTGAGAAGGAGCTTCGAAGGGCAAATGCCCGGCGATCAGAGCGTGTGCCGTCGGGTTCCAGGTCAGCACGTCGCTGTAGCGGCCGATGACTAGGGCGGGCGTGTCGCGGAAGGATTCGATGAGTATCTGCACGCTGGGGCGGAGCTGTTCTGGGCGCCGGCGCTTGCGCGCTTTGGGCTGGGGGCGGGCCAGGCTGCGCAGATGCGCGTGTTCCGCCTCGTCGAGCTGGAGTACCCGTGAGACCGCGTCCAGCACGGCGTCCGAGGCGTTTGGGCTCTGCCCCTGTTCCAGCCGTGTGTAGTAGCCAGCGCTCACGCCAGCGAGGTGGGCCAGCTCCTCGCGGCGCAGCCCGGGCACCCGGCGTCGGCCACCGTAGTCGCGCAGGCCCACGTCCTGTGGCCGAAGCCGTGCGCGCCTGCTCCGCAGGAATTCTCCCAGTTCGGATTTCCGCTCCATGGACACCAGCATGCCCCCCGTCGTCATTTCGTGCCTGCACCTGTCAGATGCAGGGTCAGCTGGCCGCTTCGACCACACGGTCGGCCCACTTGGCCAGGAGCCGTTGAGAGTCCCTCTGGCTGCCTCCCTCGGCGTACACCCGCGTTATCGCTTGGGCCTGGTCGGGGAGGACCAGTGCCCACCCGCCATCGGGTTCGATGATGCGCACGCCGTCTGCGGTGGTGTCGAGGACGTGCTCTCCACCTGCTTCGGCAATATGGCGCATGACCACACCTTTGACGGACCATGGAGTGGGTATTTCCCGTTGGAGCACCTGGTCCTGAGGGATCTGCGCTTCGATGTGGCTGAGTGATTCGTAGGATCCTGCGAGGTGGCTGACCAGGCAGACCAGTGCCGCGGCACCGTCGAAGGGTGCACCTGTGCCGGGCAGGATGTAGCCGCCAGCGCCGTCACCGGCGAAGATCACTTCCGGCGCCTCGGCTGCTTTCGCCAGGGCAGCGGGCGATGTGCTCGCCCACTTCACGCGTCCGCCGTACGCTGCCGCGAGGTGTTCCGCGGTGCGCGAGACGGTGACTGGCAGCACGACGCTTCCGCCGTGGTGGTGTCGCATGGCCAGCGCGAGCTGGATCAGGACGGCGCGTGCGTCGTCGACTGTCTCTCCCAGGTCGTTGACGAGGGTCAGGCGCTCCCCGATCGGGTCGAAGCGGGCACCGAAGTCGGCCTGGGAGGAACGGACCAGTTGTCCGAGGCGGGCGAGTGCTTCCACACGTTCGTCGTTGGTCTCGGTGGGATGCGTGTCGTCGATGCCCGCGTTGACGACCAATACTTCGATCCCCAGCTGTCCGATCAGGTCGGGCAGGATGTGGCTGACGGTGCCGTGCGCAACATCGATCACAATCTTGATGCCGGAGTGGGCGACTCTGTCGAAGTCCAGGGCGTCGATCAGCGATTGCGCATACGAACCGACGGCGTCCGTTGGGTGGGTGATGGCGCCAATCTCGCCGGGGAACGCACGGCGGTAATCCTGTCGGGCGTAGACGCGGTCCAGTTTCCGCTTCGCGGCGTCCGAGAAATCGGCTCCGGTCTGGTCCACGAACAGGATCTCCACTGATTCGGGCAGTCCGGGAGCCGTGCGCACGTAGATTCCGCCTGCGGCACCGCGGCTGCTCTGCTGGCGCAAAACAGGCATGGTGACCGTTCGCAGGTCCTGTACATGTATGGCGCCGGTCTGGAGAGCGGAGGCCATGCACTGGGCCAGGGCTCGCGCGCCGCGGGAGTGGTCGCTGGCCAGGGCGACGCTGTCGCCCTTTTTCAGGGTGCTCGCATACGCGCTGATGAGCCGTACGGCCAGCTCTGGGGTGATGTCGACGTTGAGGATTCCTCCGACGCCACGGGGGCCGAACAGCTGGGCCTGGCCCCGGGACTCCCATACGACGGAGGCGTTGACGCGTGCTCCGTCCTCGATGGTCTTCGACGGGTAGACCCGCACGCCCGAGGCGATGATGGACCCGTCACCGATGGTGCAGTTGTCACCGATCACCACGGCAGGTTCCAAGCGGGCGCCGCGCATTACAGCGGTGCCCCTGCCGACGACGCACGCATTCAGCGACGCACCAGGACCTATGTACACGTTCTGGTGGAGGACGGCCCGTTCGACGACGGCGCGGGCTGCCACGACGCTGCCTCTGCCAATGACGGTGTGGGGTCCGATCTCTGCCTTTGCCTCGATCCGGGTGTACGGGCCGATGGTCAGTGGCCCTGTCAGGACGGCCTCAGGGTGAATCTCCGCTCCCTCGCCGACACGGATACCGGGGGCCATCTCAAAGCCGGTCTGCTCGATGCGGACCTTGCCGTCGAGGAGATCAGCTTGGGCTTTGACGTAGCTGTCGTGGCTGCCGATGTCCTCCCAGTAGCCGTCGGCGACATAGCCGTAGATGGGCTGGCCGTTGGCCAGCAGCTGAGGGAAGACGTCGCCAGACCAGTCGACCGGCTCGTCATCGGCCACGTAGCCGAGCACCTCGGGTTCCATGATGTAGATGCCGGTGTTGACGGTGTCGGTGAAGACCTGGCCCCAGGTCGGCTTCTCGAGGAAGCGTTCGACCCTGCCCGTGTTGTCCAGCACTGTGATGCCGAATTCCAGGGGGTCGGGGACCCTGGTGAGACATACCGTCACCAGGGCGCCCTTCTGGCGGTGGTATCGGATGGCGTCGGTGAGGTCGAAGTCGGTCAGAGCGTCGCCCGAGACGACCACAAAGGGTTCGCCATCCAGTGCCTTCTCGGCGTTCTTCACGCTGCCGGCCGTCCCTAGCGGCTGTTCTTCGTGGGCGTACATCAGATTGATACCGAGCTCACTGCCGTCACCAAAATAGTTCTTGATGAGCGAGGCGAGGAACTGGACGGTTACCACGACGTCTTTGATTCCGTGGCGCTTGAGGAGCTGCAGCACGTGTTCCATGACTGGCCGGTCGCCAACAGTCAGCAACGGCTTCGGAAGGTTGGAGGTCATCGGGCGAAGGCGAGTTCCTTCGCCACCGGCCATCACGACGGCTTTCACGGTGCTGGGCTCCTTCAGGGGGCTTTCGGTGTCGGTCTCGCTGGGCACATTGAAACTCTGGGCGGGTAAAATGGCGAGTTATTCTCGCCCTGCTGCCGTCAGACCTTGTAGCGCGCCTTGACGTCGTCAGCGAACCCGAGGTAGTCGCGCAGCGGCCAGACCTGCTCGAACTCGAGGTATTCGCGCATCGGCAGGCGGCCGAGCGCGGTGCGGTCGAGCTCTTCGGCGTCGGGTGAGTCGATGATGGCAATGACTCGCTTCTGGGCTGCGACCTTCCAGATGCCTACGCAGAATCCGGAGTCCATCGTCTCCTGCGCGTGCTCAGCCTCGTCCTGCTCGAGCTCCCACAGTTCGTCGAGTGTGATTCGGCCTTCGTGCTTCCACTTCATCTGAACGTAGAACAGCATTTTTTCTCCAAAGGCAGACAGTGGTCGGAATGTGGCTATCTGTCAGGAGCTAATCGCACTCTAGAGAAATAGAAAAGAGGAATCCTCCCGGCAGGGTATTTCTAGGCAAGTTGACGGAGTGAGTTCCCTTACCAGAAATCGAACGGCTGGTCCTGCACCTGTCAGGGGTAGGCACGGCAGGGGTACCCCTGCCAGGGGGCTGGGTGCAGCCACCCACATGTCACAGGCTGGTCGCAGGCCTGCCGGCCGCAAGGCGAGGCGGCCACTTCGACAAGTCGTCGAAGTGAGAGCTGTGTTCGCGGTGAAGTTGTTCTCGCCAGTCGTTTCGCAGTTCGCTTCGTAGTGGCGGTCCAGGCTGGTGCGATCTGCGCCCGGCAATCAACTCCCCTGTGAGAGGCATCCCATGGCAGTAACGGAGAATCGGCAGACGGTCCCTGGCGAGGAGGTCGCGGGCAAGCTCAGTGCCAAGGGCTGGCTGATCCTGTTCACCCTGTGCGGGGCCACCTTCATGACTGGCCTCGACTTCTCCGTCGTGACAGTGGCACTGCCGGAGATCGGGCGCGACCTGGGCTTCGCCAGCACCGGCTCCCTGCAGTGGGTGGCCACAGCCTGTCTGCTGCCGACCGCCGGCCTGCTGCCGCTGTTCGGGCGCGTGTCCGATCTCGTGGGCCGGCGCCGCCTGTTCCTCATCGGAGTCACGCTCTTCAGCGTCTTCTCGCTCGCTGCCGGTCTCGCCGGCTCTCCCGGTCTGCTGATTGCTGCCCGCGCCGGGCAAGGTGCGGCGGCCGCAATGATCGCGCCGACAGCAATCGCACTGATGACGACGGCGTTTCCGGAGGGACCGCAGCGCACACGTGCACTTGGTGTCAACGGTGCTGTGTTGTCGCTGGGCTTCGTCCTCGGCACCCTCGGCGGAGGAGTGATCACCAGCGGTCTGAACTGGCGCTGGACGATGCTCATCCTCGTGATCATCGGAGCCGTGGTGCTCACCAGCGCGCTGTCGGTGCTCCCGAAGAACGACAACCGCATCCCGGCCACCTTGGACATCCCCGGCGCCGTACTGGCCAGCGTCGGCCTGTTCGCCCTGGTCTACGGGATCTCGACCGGCGCCGACGCAGGGTGGACGAGCTTGTCCACACTGGGCTCCCTAGCCCTGGCCATCGTCTCGCTCGGCTTGTTCCTACTGGCGGAGAAGCGGCATGCGGCCCCTCTCATTCCGCTGGGGCTGCTGAACCGGCCCACCGTGAAGTGGAGCGGGCTCATCGGGCTGATCACCCTCGGCATGTGCGGCGGTACCACCGTCCTGCTCAGCCTCTACATGCAGGACGTTCTGGGCTACTCCGCACTCGCTACTGGTGCCGCGTTCCTCGCCGAGGGCATCACCGCCCTCGTCGGCGGCATGCTCGCCGCCCGGCTGATCACCGCATGGGGCAAAGTGGGCGCCATGGCCATCGGCCTCGTGGTGCAGGGCCTGGGCACCGCAAGTATGTTCTTCCTCCCCGCGGAAGGCGGCCTCGGCCTCCTACTGCTCACCTCTGGCGCCATGGGCTTCGGACACGTCCTGACCGTGGTTGCCTTCATCACCACCATGACCTCAGGCGTCAGCAATGAGGAACAGGGCGTTGCCGGCGGGTTGTCCCAGCTCCCGCAGTTCGTTGGTGCCATTGGCACCGCTGGTCTCGCAGCCATCGTCACAGTCCGCACCGAGACGCTCTCCTCCACCACCACCCCCGCCCTCGCTACGCTCGGCGGGCTACACGCCGCAGTCCTCACCGCCGGCATCATCTGCATCGCGGGTGCAGCCATCGCTGTTGCCTTCCTGCGACGCCCCGTCGCGCAGACCAACTGACGGCACCCACAAGCGCACTCTCAGGCCCCCGACCGGTCTCAGCGGGCGGGGGCTCGGTGCCGCCCGGACACAGAAAGGGCTCACTGCGTTAAGTCACCACAATAAGCGAAGGAATCCTTTCGGAACTGTGCAGCGAAAGTGGCCTCTGGTTCGCTGACCTCGCTCGCACTAACCCACGACGAGGGAGCCCTCGTGTCCCCCGCAATAAAACTTCCTACCTTGACCGGCATGAGATTCATCGCCGCAGCGCTGGTCCTTCTCTTCCATTCAGCACAGCAGTCCCCCTTCTCTTCCGAGCAGGCCAGCAAGGTGCTCGAATCCGTTTTCGGTCAAGGAGGCTGGACCGGCGTCGGATTCTTTTTTATCCTTAGTGGATTTGTCCTGACCTGGTCGGCCCGTCCCACGGACACGGTCCGGCGTTTTTGGCGTCGCCGAATCGCCAAGGTCTATCCCAACCACCTTGCGACCTTCCTTCTCGCACTGGCCATACTGGTCGCTCTCGGGCAGGGCATCGGGGGCTGGGAAACCGTAATCAACCTTTTCCTCTTCCAGGCCTGGTTCCCTCAGCTCGACATCGAGGTCAGTGTCAACCCTGTGGCTTGGTCACTGTCATGCGAGATGCTCTTCTACTTGCTCTTTCCTCTAGTGCTGCGTCTCGTTGACAGGATTCCGGCGAACCGGCTGTGGCACTGTTTCTGCGGCCTTGCCATCGCGATCGGACTCATGCCTGTCATCGCCTGGTCCCTTCCCACGTCACCGGCCTTCCTTAACTCGCCGGTGCCCGCGTCGCAGTGGGAGTTCTGGTTCGTCTACGCCCTGCCGCCGGTTCGCATGCTCGACTTCCTCATGGGCATCGTGCTGGCGCGCATCGTGCAGCACGGCCGTTGGATCGGGCTCCGCCTGGGACCGGCGTCGGTCCTAGCCGCCGCTGCGTACGTGGCATCGGGTCAGGCGGCGCAGGCAGGCGCCTGGACCTTCACACTCACTGCCGCCATGGCTGTGCCGCTCGGCCTGCTGGTGGCGGCCGGTGCCCATGCCGACGTGGCCGGGGGCCGTTCGCTCCTGCGCAGCAGGTCCATGCTGTGGCTAGGTAATGTCTCCTTCGGATTTTACATGATCCATTACATCGCCCTCACCGAGGTCCGCAGACTTCTGGGCGGTCAATCCCAGACGTGGGGGATTGCAGGCGGGACAGCGTTTCTTGTTCTGGCATTCGCGACCACGCTGCTCGGCGGGTGGCTCCTATACCGGTTCGTCGAAGAACCAGCCATGCGCCGGTGGGGCGGGGGCCGATCTCGGCCTCCAGGCTCTCAGGTCCCGGTCCGAGCCCCCCTCGCTCCAGAGACAGTGGCGGCCGCGCCTTCTTCCATCACGACTCCTTGAGAAGCGAGGTTCTCCATGCCTGGTTCTGCCATGCCGACCGACGAGCAGATACGCACCCGCAACACTGCAACGCTCACAACATACTTCCGGCTCCTCGCCTCTCTCGACATCGACGCCTGGATCAGGCTGTGGTCACCGGACTGCGAGGTGGTCGCCCCCTACACCCCCGGTGGGATACCTGCAGTCATCAACGGCCGTGAACAGCTGCACAGCTTCTACGCGGCAGAAGCCGCCAAGTACACGCAGCTGCGCTACCCCGACACGGAAATCTGGCCGCTGCAGGACCCGCGCAGGGCCATCGCCCGGTGGTTCCCAGACGCCGAGCTCATCCAGGGCGGCACCTATCGGAACGAAAATGTCGGATTTTTCGAGTTCAACGACGACGGCCTCATCAGCCGATTCGTCGAGTACTTCAACCCGCTCGCCCTGCAGAGCGACGAGGCACCGAGGAGAACCATGCGTGCAGTGGTGGCCAGCCGCTACGGAGGCCCTGAGGTACTGGAGATCGCTGAGGTTCCCGTCCCCGCGGTCGCTGCCGACGAGGTACTCGTGCATGTCAGGGCGTCCGGTACCAACCCCGTCGACTGGGAGTGCCGCGCCGGGCACGTCGCGGCATGGTTCGACGACGGCCCCTACATCTGGGGCTGGGACATCTCCGGCATCGTCGAGACAGTCGGCGCCGATGTCACGAGGTTCTCACCCGGCGACGAGGTCTACGGCATGCCAAGGTTCCCCAGCCTGGCCCGCGGATACGCCGAGTACGTCAGTGCCCCGGCTCAGGACTTGGCGCTCAAGCCCCGACAGGTCGACCACGTCTCGGCGGCCGCGCTGCCGCTGTGTGCGCTGACGGCATGGCAGGTACTGGAGCACGCGCAGGTGGGCAAGGGCCAGCGCGTCCTGGTCAACGGAGCCGCCGGCGGCGTCGGCCATATTGCTGTGCAGCTGGCCAAGGCCCGGGGGGCATATGTCGTCGCTGTCGCCCGTGAGGCCAATCACGAGTTCGTACGGCGCCTTGGGGCTGATGAGGCGGTCGATTACACAACGACGTCCGTGGCGGAGAACGTGTCGGACATCGATGTTGTCGTGGACACGGTCGGGGTGGACAGCCTGTTGCAGACTGTGCGCCGCGGTGGGGTGATCGCTCCTGTATCGGGCGCCGCCCAGGGAGCCAACACCCTTGAAGCAGCGGCCCAGCTCTTGGGGGTGCAAGTTCTGCGTCATGTAGTCCACCCCGAGGGCGAGATGCTCGATCATATCGCCAAGCTCGTGGACCACGGCCTGCTCGCTGCCGAGGTCACACGCCGACTACCTCTGGAGCAGGCCGACGCGGCGCACCGGCAGTTGGAAGGCGGCCATATGCGCGGCAAGATCGTCCTGACTCATCGCTCGGAGGCCTGAGAGCCGTCCTGGCCACCGCCGCCTCACCGGTATGGGAACGTCACCGGCAACGATCCCGTACTTGGTGAGGTGACGGCGGGCAGGCGTTCACCACGCGGAAGGGTTACCAGGAGGCCCACTTCCAGCCTCCTGGCGCGGAAGGTGTCTGCCAGAGGCAGGCACCCAATCGGCGACCGAACGCCGGTATTATTGATTACGAGTTCCCCCGCGATTGATCGGGGCGAGGCCGTGACATGACGAGGGCCGCGCGGGTTCTTCGAGTGTGATCAAGAAGCGGGCCCGCGCGGCCTTGTCTCATCCTGCCTTCTGCGGCGTGAGCCGCCAACACTTCGGCGAGTTGCTCGACGAGCTCGAACCCAGGTGGGAGTCACGGTGCGAGGGCGAACGCCATGACCGGCGCGGGCGGGACCGCCGTCGGCAGGCCGGGGCGGGACCGAAGTACGAACTCGCCTTCCGCGACCGGCTGGTGATCACTCTGGCCTACCTGCGCACCGGCCTGCCCCAAGATGCCCTCGCCGTGGTCTACGACGTCGGCTCCTCGACCATCGGCAGGGCGATCCAGGAGATCAGGCCCCTGCTCGCGGCCCGCGGCTTCGCCGTCCCCGACCGGCCCGGCCTGCGCTTGCGCACACTGGAGGATGTGTTCGCCTACGCGCAGGCCGAGAACATCGAGCTGCGGCTCGATGGTGCGGAGACCCAGGTCCGCCGCCCGCAGGCCGGCCGCCCCGGGCGCCGGGCGTTCATCTCGGGCAAGCGCAGGCAGAACACCATCAAGACCACCACGTTCAGCGACGGCCAGGGCCGCCTGCTCTACTCCGGGGCGGAACGGCCCGGCCGGATGCACGACCAGACCGCCGTGCGCACCGAGGGCATCGCCGAGCAGTTCAGGACCCGTCCCGGCGTGAAGGCGAAGGTCGACTCCGGCTACCAGGGCCTGGCCAAGGAGTTCCCCGACCAGGTCACCGCGCCGCCGAAGAAACCGAAGGAGGACGCCTGCGACGGCGACAAATACGCCTGGCGCGAGGCGAGGCGACGACAGTCCTCAGCCCGGATCTGCGTCGAGCACACCAACGCCGAACTGCGCCAATGGGCCCCACTACGACGGTTCACCGGACGACGCGAAACCTTCCCCGAGACCCAGCAGGCCATCGCCGCCCTGATCTCCGACCGCGCCGCCAAGCGGCCCACCCACCGCGAACACAGCACCGCGCTCGTCCTCTCCCGCGACACCGCCTGCTGATCACCCACCAGCCGAACCGCCAGGCCAGCACGCCACGAACTCAATCGCGGGTGAGGTCGTAAGGGCTTGCAGATCATTAACACGTCGTCTTGATCTTGTTGCCGGGCTCGTCGGTCAGGTCGAGGACCCTGGCCTGGAGGGTCGCGAGGGCTGCGGGTGGGGTCGTCGCGGGCGGGATGGCGACCCCGTGGGCCTCGAACAGTCTTCTGTTCTTCAGGAGAGTGCGGTGCATGGCCGTACGGCTGCTGCCGAACAACACGGCGAGCAGGTCCGCGATCGGAACGCTCGTCGAGCGGCGCAGTCGTTCAACGCTCCTGGTCCACCTGCCACGCATGGAGGGCTGGGGCGAGAAGCCGTATGTGAAGAACGGGCCGTCGCTCGGCGGCTACGGGGCCGTCGCGATGAACGCCGCACTCACGGCGTCGCTGACGAGGTTGCCCGACCAGTTGCGCAAGACCCTGACGTGGGATCGCGGGAAGGAGCTTTCGGGCCACGCGCAGTTCGCGCTGGAGACCGGGACACAGGTGTTCTTCGCTGACCCGCATTCACCGTGGCAGCGCCCGACGAACGAGAACACTAACGGTCTGCTGCGGCAGTACTTCCCCAAAGGCACCGACCTGTCCCGCTGGTCCGCTCACGATCTCGAGGCCGTCGCTCACGCGCTCAACAACCGGCCACGAAAGATCCTCGGGTGGAAGACGCCCGCTGAAGTCTTCGAGGAACAACAAGGACAAGGGGGCGACGCGTACGGTGCAACCACCCGTGCAGTGGCCCGCCTCGTCGGCGGGCCACTGCACGGGTCAAGACAGCGTCTCAGCTCCAGAATGAGTCGTTCGCGGCCGCGTTGGGGCCCGCGTATGCCTCGCTGCCAGCGGTGACGCGTCCGTCGCACCACGTGAGGGTATGCAGGACGTCCACCGCCAGGCTGCGGGCGCCCCGGTCGGCACGTACTGCGGTGTCACGGCTTCGGACCAAGGCAGTGTCTCCGTCGATCAGCGCCTGGAGCCGCTCGCTGCTGAACGTCCCCCCACTGAGTTGCGCGCGCTGCTGCTCGTAGGCTCGCAGTTCGTCCAAACCGCGCTTCGTACCCGCCAGCGGATGTGCGCCGGGTACGGACCACGTCACGTCCTTCGCCCAGTACTGGGCGATCTCTTCAGCGTCCCCGCTTGCGAGTGCGGCGTATGCCTGCTCGGTCCGCTGGGCATTCACGACTGTCGTCCGCTGTCGCGCGGACAGGGCTAGGGCCTCCTGGTTCATCTCGTCGGTGATCACGTTCCCAGCGAACGCAACGGCGCCGGCCTGCATCTCGTCGACGACGACGTAGATGAAGGGGCGTGAGACCTCTCCGAGCACCGATACAAGGCCCTCGGTCAGCTCATGGGTAACCTGTGCCTTCTGCTCCATGGTCCAGCCCTCAAGAAGGCTGACGCGGATGATCGGCATGGCGGTGCGCTCCTCTCAGACCGTCAGGACGATCTTGCCGTGCACGTGGCCGGCTTCTACCAACTCATGCGCCTTGGCTGCCTGTTCCAGCGGGAGCACTTCCGCCAGTACCGGGCGCAGGGCGCCGGCGTCGGCGAGCGCGGTGATGTTGTCGAGGTCGGCCCGGTCAGCCTCGACGGTCAGGGACACGGCACGCAGTCCGCGCCGGTTCGCTTCGCGGATGGTGCGCTCGTCCGGCGGGACGGGCAGTGATACCAGGACACCCCCGGTACGCATGGTGTCCAGGGAGCGCAGCCCGTACTCGCCTGCGACAGTGTCGACTACGACGTCAATGTCGTGGGCGACTTCCTCAAATCGCACTGCGCTGTAGTCGATGACCTCGTCCAGCCCCATGGCGCGCAGCGCGCTTGCTTCGGCGCGGGCAGTCCCATACACATAGGCGGCGCCGCGCGCCCGAGCTATTTGTACAGCGAGGTGTCCAAGGCCGCCCGCGGCGCCGTGGATAAGGACTCGCGTGCCCGGCCCGGCCCTGCCGACCGTCACCAGGCTCTGCCAGGCGGTCAGAGCCGCCAGAGGCAAAGCTGCAGCCTCCTCGTGAGTGAGGGCGTCAGGCTTGCGCGACAGCTGGACGGAGTCGGCGGTGATGTACTCGGCGTAGCCCGCCCCCCTGCGAGGAAAGTTGACCATTCCGTAGACCTCGTCACCGGGGGCGAAACGGGTGACCCCCGAGCCGACCGCCTCGACCACGCCGGAAACGTCCCATCCGATAGTCATCGGCAGGTCGCCCTGGGTGGCCACGATGCCGCCGCCGGAACGGGTCTTGCAGTCCACCGGGTTGACGCCGGCGGCGTGTACCCGGACCAGAACCTCGGTCCAGAGGGGCTCGGGCCGGGGAGCCCGGCCGAGTTGCAGTACCTGCGGGCCGCCGTACTCGTGCTGCCGAATCGCGCGCATGGTCTCGGGCATCATGTCCTTCTTCATCGTGGCAGATCGGGGTACCAGTGGGTGGGTTGGTCAGCGGGCCTCAGGCCCGACGATCCAGTGCTGCTGCATCGGCAGGGTGTGCACGTACTGCTCGTTGAGGAAGTTCTTGTAGTCGGCCTCGACCTGGGCCTGTTCGGCGCTGCGGCGCGCCGCCTGCAGATTGTCGACGCTGTCGAACCACACGTGGTAGGCGACATCGAATGACGGTTCGCTGATGCCGTACCAGGCGTCTCGGGTGAAGGACTGGTAGTAGCGGCGGACGCCCGGAACTGCGGCGACCAGCGGGGCATGTGTGCTGCGGCTGTAGCGGCGGAATTCCTCGCGTGACATGCCCTCGCGGCGCTTCCCCAGGATGATCACCTTGATGCCGGGCTGGGCTTGGTTTTCCGGGCGACCCTGGACGACAACCTCGGTGTCTGTGTCCAGGACGACGGAACGCCAGAACGCGGCCCAGTTTGGCTCGTCGAGGCGGGCGCCCTGCAGGAACTCGGGAGTCTGGAGGGAGGCGAGTTGGTCCTCCTCGTTCTCCAGCCAGATCTCCGCGATGCCGTTCCACAGCGGCTCGGCGTCACCGGGCAGCGCCACACGGGTGTTGACGGCGTACCGCTTGATCTGCGGAATCTTGCTGGCGTAGCGCACTGCGTGCTCTTCGAGCCAGTAGCGGTGGAACTCCTCCTCGCTCATGCCGGGCTTGGGGGCTGCAAAGATCAACTGGTGGATCATGTCGTCGTTCCTCTCACAGGTGTGGGGTGGCCGGTGGTTGCTTCAGGCGGTCGTTGTCAGGTCGCGTACCAGGGGGTGGTCCGGGCCGAAGGTCTCAACCGCGATGTCTCGGGGGGTCTTTCCGTCGTGGCCGACGAGGTCAAGGCGGGCTCCCGCGCCGATAAGGACCTGGGCGCAGCGCTCGTAGCCGTGCCACAGCGCATCGTGCAGCGGGGTGTAGCCGTTGGTGGCGCCCTGGAAGTCGAGGTCGACCCTCTCGGTGGCGACCAGCACTTCAGTGATGTCGGCGTGCCCGTTGTAGACCGCCTTGTGCAGCGGCACGGCGCCGAAGGTGGGTTCGGTGGCGTTGACGTCCGCGCCGGCGGCGAGCAGCTCGCGCACGATGTCGGTGTGGCCGTCACGGGAGGCGACCAGAAGCGGCGTGTGGTCGTCGTTGAACCCGTTGACGAATGGGTAGCGGGAGTCCACGTCGGCGCCGGAGGCGAGCTGCGACCGGACGGACTCAATGTTGCCGGCGGTCACGGCTGTCATGAGAGTGTGCTCGTCAATACGGCGCTGGTCGCGCTCGGTCCGGTCCTTGAGCAGCTGCTCCGCCTTGAGTAGCTGCTCCTTGCCACGGGTGTTTACGTTGAGCTCGTACTCGAAATGCTCACGCATCGAGAACCCGTAGTGCGTGGACAGGCCCAGGCCCGCGTCCTTCGACAAGAGGTACTCGACGATATCCGGCCACTTGTACCAAAGGGCGTCCATCAGCGGTGTGTGTCCCGTGGTGGGAGCCACGACGTCGATGAACGTGCCCGCTTCGACCAGGACGCGGACAGTCTCCAGGTCGCCGTTCTGCACTGCCTTGTGCAGGGCAGATCCACCGGCGCGGTTGTCGGTGCTGTACACGTCGCCGCCAGCCGCGATCAGGGCTCGCACGGTATCCGCGTTGCCGAGTCCGGCGGCTGCCTGCAGCACCGTCAGGCCGGATGTTGCGTTGCGGTGATTGGGATTGGCCCCGGAGCTGAGGAGAGAGCGGACCGCCGCTATGTCAGCGCTGCGGACTGCATCGAGCAGGCGCTCGTCGTGGTCTGCGGTGAAGGCGGCGACCTCACAGTTGGGGTCGAAGTACACCTTCCAGCGGCTGATCCGGCCCTGCTCGTCGACCTCCAGACGGTGGCTGTCCTCGATTTCGAAGGGCGCCTTGGTGCGAGTGTGCACGGCCTTGGTGTAGATCTGTGCGTATGCCGTGGAGCCGTCAACGACGAGCTCCCTCAGTTCGTATGCGAGGACCTGGGTGGTCTCCGCGCGGATGCGGAAAGCTTCGGCTACGGCGTCTCGTCCTATGTGGGTACCGAGATAGCCGATGACGGCGTTCCACTTGTCTTTGGGCAGCTCGAAGACAATGGAAGGCGAAAGACCGGCGATGATCGTCTCACCGTCGCCACTGCCGATGGCCACGAACCACTTCTCCAGAATTTCTCGCGTCTTCTGGCTTTCCATTCTTTCACCTCCGAAGCAGGGCCCCTTTACAGCAGGGACCGGCATTGCTGACGTTGTTGCTAAGCAGCTGTGAACTCTCCCGGAAACGGCCGCTGTCCGAGATTATGGCGTGACCCGTTCAGAACCCACAGATGGCGCGGATGAGACGGCTACATACTGGAGTTGACTCTGTAGCCTTGACATCCCTACCAAGCCAAATAGCCAACTTGCCCAAGTAGAAGTCGGGATACCCGGGGCACTGGCGATTTCACCTACGGTTTCGTTTCATGGATGAGAAGATCGGCGGCACAGCGCAGCCCGTCCGTATGAGCGAAGAAATTTTCCGTATCGGGGGAGACCTTCCGGTTCACCGGCTCGGTTTCGGCGCTATGCGCCTGAGCGACGGTCCGGGGCCGAGCAGTCGGTCCCTCGTGTGGTCCGCACCCCAGGATCCGGCGCGGGCCCAAGCCGTGCTGAGGCGCGCCGTGGAACTCGGTGTCGATCTGATCGATACCGCGGACGCCTACGGGGTCGGCGCGAACGAGGAACTCGTCGCATCGGCACTGCGGCCGTACCCAGACCCCGTAGTGATCTCCACCAAGGTCGGGGTGGTCAGGCCGGCACCGACCGAGTGGGTGCCGATGGGCAACCCCGAGTACCTCAAACAGCAGGCGGAGCTGAGTCTTCGCCGACTGGGTGTGGAACAGCTGGACCTGCTGTTCCTGCACCGCATCGACCCCAAGGTTCCGCTCGCCGACCAGATCGGAGCCTTCAAGGAACTCCAAGCTGCCGGAAAGGTCCGGCACATCGGACTGAGCGAGGTGAGCGTCGAAGAGATCGAGGAAGCCGAACGCATCACCCCGGTGGCTGCGGTCCAGAGCCTTTACAACGTGGCCGACCGGGGAAACGAATCCGTCATCGACCACTGCGCGGCGCGGGGAATCGCCTTTCTGGCCTACTTCCCTCTCGCCATCGGGGCGCACGCGCTTGACGACGGACCGCTGGCGGAAGTCGCCAGGAAGATCGGTGCGACCCCCGCACAGACCGCGCTGGCCTGGCTGCTGCACCGCCACCCCTGTGTCCTGCCCATCCCCGGTACCGCCTTGATCACCCACCTCGAGGAGAACCAGGCGGCATTGGACATCGAGCTGACCCCCGAACAGTTCGGCCGGCTCTCAGAAACGTTCTAGCGCCGGTTCCCACTCTGTCGATAGACGACGAGAACCCATGGAGGAATACGTGACCACCAAGGACCCGAAGATCGAAGCCATCGAGCGGTTCTTCACCGCCTACGCGGCCAACGATGTCGACGGCATTGCGCAGGTGCTCGCCGACGACATCGAGTGGACGATTCCCGGGCACCACCCGCTCGCCGGGACCAAGCACGGGATCAGCGAGGTCAGTTCGTTCTTCGAGCAGCTCGCGAAGACCGGCTTCCAGGCGGCCCCGCTGTTCCTCGAGGCCAACGAGGAGTACGTCGTGGACGTACACCGCGGCTGGTCGACCGAGGGGGTGGGCCAGGTCGACACCACCTGGGCCCTGGTATGGCACTTCGGCGCCGACGGGAAGGTCGACCGTGTGGTCAACCTCAGTGCCGACCAGCATCAGATGGACAGCTTCATCTGGGGCAACTTCCGTCTGGCGTCCTTGCCTGACCGCCTCGCCTGACCAACCTCCGCACGTGGGGGCCCGCCGGCTGTCTCCCGTCCCGGCGGGCCCCTATCACGCCGACCTGGAGCCCAGATGCTCGTGATCCTCGTCCTGGTCCCGCTGGTCGTCGTCAGCCTGCTGGCGATGCACCTCTATCTGTGGCGGCGGCTGGTGCGTGATACCACGACGCCGGGCTCGATCCCGCGGCGCACCGGCACCACGCTGCTTTTGGCCCTACCGCTGACGTCCGTCGCGGCCATGCTTACGGAGCAGTCTCCGCTGCCCTTCTCCATGATCAGAGCCATAGCATGGCCGGGGTATCTGTGGCTCGCCGTAGTCCTGTACCTGGCCCTGTTCGTACTGGCCGCGGATGTACTGCGATGGGCGGTACGAGCCGTGCAGCTTCGGCGCCGGAGCTCTGCTGCAGCCGCCGTACTCCCTGCTGTGGACAGCGAGGAGCACGCTGCGGAAGCGGCTCTGACAACCGCCGCCCCCGGGTCGGACTACGGATTCGCCGCCTCAGCGGCCACGGCGCCCGACGCGGGAAATGGGTCACTTTCGGGTGCGGCTCCGTCCGATCCTTCACGCCGTCTCTTCGTCGCCCGCACCGCTGCCGTCGCCGCCTCCGCGCTCACTGTCGGCACCGTGGGTTACGGCACCTACAGTGCGCTGCGCGGCCCCCGGCTCAAGCGGGTGATTGTTCCGCTCGCTCGGCTCCCGCGCTCCGCGCACGGGTTCCGTATCGCTGTGGTCAGCGACATCCACCTGGGGCCCATCCTCGGGCGCGGTCATACCCAGCGCATCGTGGACACCATCAACAGCGCCCAGCCCGACCTCATCGCGATCGTCGGGGATCTGGTCGACGGCAGCGTCGAGGACCTGGGCCCGGCTGTCGAACCACTCGCAGAGCTGAGCGCACGGCACGGCACATACTTCGTCACGGGCAACCACGAGTACTACTCGGGAGCCTCCCAGTGGATCGACAAGGTGCGTGAGCTAGGGGTACAGCCGCTGGAGAACGCGCGTGCCGAACTTCCTGGCTTCGACCTTGCCGGAGTCAATGACATCGCTGGCGAGGAGCAGGATCCGGCCCAGGGGCCCGACTACGTCCGCGCGCTCGGCGGCCGGGACCGCTCGCGCACATCTGTCCTGCTCGCCCATCAACCTGTCATGATCCACGAGGCCGTGGCACACGGTGTGGATCTGCAGTTGTCGGGCCACACCCACGGTGGGCAGCTGTGGCCCGTCAACCATTTGGCGCAGTTGTCCAACCCGACGGTCGCCGGCTTGGAGCGCTACGGCGACACCGAGTTGTACGTGACGCGGGGCGCGGGGACGTGGGGGCCGCCGGTACGCATTGGCGCTCCTTCTGACATCACGATCGTCACGCTGGCGTCACGCGGCGCCTGACCGCAGGCTTCGCTCCAAGGCCTGCAGCGGGATCCAGGCCCACGATGGCCTGTGCTGGGTGTCGTACAGGGTTTCGTAGACGGCCTTGTCCAGCTCGTATGCCCGCAGCAGAGGTAGATCATCGCAGGGGTCCTGGCCGCTGGACGCGGCGTATCCGTCCAGGAACGCGATCTGGCTGTGGGTCACCCAGCGACGGGCTCGCACCCGCTGGGCCGCCGCTGCGGGCGGGTCGGTCAGCTCGTGATGCGCGGCGTAGTCGAAGGAGCGCAGCATGCCTGCCACGTCCCGCAGTGGTGAATGCCGTCCGTGGCGCTCGGCATGACCGGCCATGGGCTCCCCCTCGAAGTCGAGCACGAGCCACCCTTCGGCTGTGCGCAGGGTCTGGCCCAGGTGTAGATCGCCGTGGGTGAGGTGGGCGCACCGGTGCTCTGCGGGCTCAAGGGCTGCCACTGCGCCGAAGGCTGCCCTGAGCCGGCCCACGTACGGATCGAGCTGCGGGGTGAGGGCAACGGCCCGGTCCAGGCGTTGGAGGAACTGCTGAGACAAGAGGGCGTAGTCGTCCTGTTGCAGTACTGAATGTCCGGCCTGGGCCAGGTCGCGGTGAACGGCCGCAAGGGCCCGGCCCAAGCTGTGGGCCTCCGCTGTAAAGTCGCCTTCCGCAGGTCCGTGGTCGGCGGCATTACCCGCCAGTAAGAGGTCCACTGCCGACAGGGCAGCGGCCCAGCCGTCTTCTGCCTTGGGCAGGAACTCCTGCAGGGTGGCATAGGTGGCACCTGTCACGGTGTCTTCCACCGCCGCCAGCAGCGGCGTGACATGGACGGAGCCGGCATCTCTGAGGAGCCGGTGGAGTACCAGATCAGGGCTGGGTCCCGGCGACATGCGGCGCAGGACCTTCAAGATGAACCGCTCGTCGATGATGACCGAGCTGTTGCTCTGTTCCGCGCCAAGTGCCCGCACCGGGAGCTGGGCGTCGGAGGCATGGAAGCCCGGTGGTTCGGCGCGGAAACGCACCCCGTCCAGATCGCGTCCTTGAGAAGTGTGCCGGATTAGCGTGTTGACGAGCCGTGGGTCGTCAAGGGCGTCGTACACGGTGAGCGGGCCGTCCTGCACGACGACTGCAGCCTGCGTACGCAGCCCTGAGCAGTCGGTGCTGGCGCCCAAGGTGAGGACATAGCTACCGGCGTCGAGGCCCGCGGTGTCGGTGGCCTGGACAACGACGAACGCCCCGGCCGTCCCCCCGGAACCGGCCGGGACGGCGAATATGTGTGAGGCGAGGACGGAGACTGAGGCCAGCGGGCGGCCGGTGCCGTCGAACCAGCGTTGATCCGGAAGCCAGTTGGTCAACGCCCGCAAGGTGGCGGGTGAGGTCAATGCTGTCGTCGCTCCGCTCACCGCAGTGGTCGGCCGGCTCATTTGCCAGGCTCCTCGGCAGCCTGCCCCTCGCCTGAGGTGACGGCGAACCAGTAGACGCCGTATCCGGACAGGGCAAGCCGGTAGGGGGCCCCGTCGTTCGGGGGGAAACCAACGCTTCCGGTGAGTTCGACGGGCCGCTCGCCGATGGCGCCAGGCATGTCGAGGGTGACCGGTTGGGGGGAGGCGGAGAGATTGTTGACGCACACGACGGTGTCGCGGGTTCCGTCCGGCAGGGTGTGCTCCCGCACGAAGGCCAGCACCTTGTCGTTCGATGTCGGCAGGGCCCGGTAGGTGCCGAGGCCGAAGGCGGGGTGGCTGCGGCGGATGGCGAGCATCCGGCGCGTCCATTGCAGGAGCGAGGCGGGGCTCTTCGTCTGCGCTTCGACGTTGACACCCTGGTAGCCGTAGACAGTGTCCATGTTGACCGGAAGGCGAAGTCGGCCCGGCTCGGCCGTCGAGAAGCCGGCGTTGCGGTCGGGGCTCCACTGCATCGGAGTGCGCACGGCATCCCGATCGCCGAGCCAGATGTTGTCGCCCATGCCGATCTCGTCGCCGTAGTAAAGGACCGGCGAGCCGGGCAGCGACAGCAGCAGGTGGTTGAACAGTTCCAGTTGCCTGATGTCGTTCCCGAGCAGCGGGGCGAGGCGGCGGCGGATGCCGATGTTGGCGCGCATGCGCGGATCTGAGGCGTACTGGGCGTACATGCACGCCCGTTCCTCCTCTGTGACCATTTCGAGCGTCAGCTCGTCGTGGTTACGCAGGAAGATGCCCCACTGGCTGCTGGAAGGGATGGACGGGGTGGCCGCGAGGATGTCGGAGATCGGGCGATGGCTCTCGCAGCGCACCGCCAGGAAGATGCGGGGCATCAGCGGGAAGTGGAAGGCCATGTGGCACTCGTCGCCGCCCTGGGCGGCGTCGCCGAAGTACTCGACGGCGTCGTCGGGCCACTGATTGGCCTCGGCGAGCAGGATGCGTCCCGGGTATTCGTCGTCGACGACCTTGCGTACGAGTTTGAGGAAGTCGTGTGTCTCGGGCAGGTTCTCGCAGTCGGTGCCCTCGCGGGCGAACAGGTAGGGCACCGCGTCGAGGCGAAAGCCGTCAATTCCCAGGTCCAGCCAGAAGCGCAGGGAGTCGAGCATCGCGTCTTGGACCCGCGGGTTGTCGTAGTTGAGGTCGGGCTGATGGGTGAAGAACCTGTGCCAGTAGTACTGGCCGCGGACTGGGTCGTAGGCCCAGTTAGAGGTCTCGGTGTCGACGAAGATGATCCGGGCGTCGGGGTAGCCCTTGTCGTCGTCGGCCCACATGTAGAAGTCGCCGTAGGGGCCGTTGGGGTTGGTGCGTGATTCCTGGAACCAGGGATGGGCGTCTGAGGTGTGGTTCATCACCAGGTCTGTGATCACCCGGATCCCGCGGGCGTGCGCCGCGTCCAGCAGGGCGGCGAAGTCGTCGATCGTGCCGAACTCGGGCAACACAGCGCGGTAGTCACTGATGTCGTAGCCACCGTCGCGTAGCGGTGAAGCGTAGAAGGGGGGCAACCACAGGCAGTCGATGCCGAGCCACTGAAGGTAGTCGAGCTTCTCGGTCAGACCCTTCATGTCGCCGGTGCCGTCGCCGTTGCTGTCGTAGAAGGAACGGAGGAGCACTTCATAGAAGACGGCGCGCTTGAACCAGTCGTGTTCGACGGGCATGGGCCGGGCGGCATCGAAGTCGTCGGCGCTGAGCCCAGGCAGCAGTGAGGGGATCGGCTCAGTCATGGGTCACCACCCCGAGGATCTGGGCGACCGCGTCTCGCGGGTCGAGGGTGACTTTCTGCGCATCGCTCCAGGGGCTCACGGCGCCACTGATCTCGTCGCGCAGTGTGAGCCGGGCGCTGGGGGTAAGACCGAATGCCTGCATGACGTCGTGCACGGTTCCCTCCTCTGTGCTTTGTGGGTTGAGGTTGATGACGCACAGGACCGTGTCGCCGCTGGCGGGGTCGGTCTTCGCGAAGGCGAGCAGTGCGTCGTTGTCGACATCGAGGAAGCGGATCTCGCGCAGTTGCTGCAGGGCAGGGTGAGCGCGCCTGATGTGGTTGAGGCGGGTGATCCAGGGGGCGAGGCTGTGCCCGCGGCGCTCGGCCTCGGCAAAGTTGCGTGGCCGCAGCTGATACTTCTCCGAGTCGAGGTACTCCTCTGTGCCTTGGCGTACCGGCCGGTGTTCGTAGAGCTCGTAGCCGGAGTAGACGCCCCAGGTGGGGGCCAGTGTGGCCGCGAGAGCTGATCGGATGGCGAACATGTCCGGCCCCCCGTGCTGAAGGCCTGCCTGCAGGATGTCGGGGGTATTGACGAACAGGTTGGGGCGCAGGAAGTCCGCACCGCCGGCCAGTTCGTTGGCGTAGTCGGTGAGTTCCTGCTTCGAGGTGCGCCAGGTGAAGTACGTGTAGGACTGGGTGAAGCCCGCTTTGGCCAGTCCTTGTAGGACGGCCGGTCGAGTGAAGGCCTCAGCGAGGAACAGCACGTCCGGGTGGGTCTCCTTGACCTTCCAGATCAGGTAGTCCCACAAGGCCACGGGCTTGGTGTGCGGGTTGTCCACGCGGAAGATGCGCACCCCGTGGTCGGCCCAGAACAGCACGATCCGCACCAGCTCGGCGCGCAGTCCCTGCAGGTCGTTGTCGAAGTTGAGGGGATAGATGTCCTGGTACGCCTTGGGCGGGTTCTCGGCGAAGGCGATCGTGCCGTCGGGGCGCGTGGTGAACCATTCCGGGTGCTCGCGGACCCACGGGTGGTCGGGAGAGCACTGGAACGCCAGGTCCAGGGCGACTTCCAGGTCCAGGTCGCGGGCGGCCGAGATGAGCGCGTCGAAGTCGTCGAGAGTGCCCAGTTCGGGGTGGACGGCGTCGTGCCCGCCCTCGGGCGAACCGATGGCCCAGGGCGAGCCGACGTCCTCGGGCCCGACGTGCAGGGAGTTGTTGGGGCCCTTGCGGTGGCTCTGCCCGATGGGGTGCACCGGGGGCAGGTAGAGCACGTCGAAGCCCATAGCAGCAATGCGCGGCAGCTCGGCCGCAGTGGTGGCGAACGTGCCGTGCACGGCGTTTCCGGCCGCGTCGGTACCGCCGGTCGAGCGGGGGAACAGCTCGTACCAGGCCCCGGAGAGCGCCCTGGTGCGATCGGCCCAGATCCGGTGATCCGGGCCGGGTGTCCGCAGGTCGCGCAGAGGGTGTCGGCCGGCGAGGTCCGCGATCGTGTCCCCGAGAGCGGGCTCGAGACGCCGGGCAAGATCTAGATCAGTGCGACGCAGCCGGGCGGCGGCCAACAGCGGCGCCTGCGGCTCGCCGCTCTCGGCGGCCAGCCGTTCCAGCAGGCGGGCGCCGCTCTCCAGTTCGGCAGACAGTGACTCGGCGCGATGCCCGGCGCCCGTCTTGGCACGGATGCCGTGCAGCCAGGTCGCCCAGGGGTCGCCCCATGCCTCGATGTGGTAGATCCACAGACCCTGACGGTCGGGGACAACGACCGCCTTCCAGTGGTCGAGCCCCGGATCGGCAAGACTCATGGCCACGTTCAGGGCCGGCGACTGGTCGTCCTCGTGGCGCCACACAACGTTCGCCGCAATGGCTTCATGCCCTTCCCGCCATACGGTCGCGGTGACCGGGACGTGCTCACCGACGACTGCTTTCGTGGGGCGGCTGCCGTTACCGACAGCCGGTGCCACATTAGAAATTGAGAATCTGCCGTTCACTGCTCCACTCCGTCCTCGAAGGGCCGGTATTCAGCGTGCAGAAGACCGCAGTAATTTTCGAAGCCGATGGGTGCGGAAGGAACTCACTGCGTCAACTCACGCAAGTTGCCGCGTCGATGGCGACTTACCGAGGAGATCTCCCAGGAACAGCGCTGACGGCCCTTCCTGACATTGGGTTAACTTGCATAAGTGGTTGTGTCCGGACGTCCGGAACTTGCCGCTCGCATTGCGGTCACGTTCTACTCGATTGGCGTCGGTGGGAAGGAATTCTGAACCACCGGCGCCGCCCATATCGATCCAGCGCGCTTAACTCATGGAGGAATACGTGTCTAAGCGGATACTTGTTGTGCTGTCCGAGTACGGCTACTGGGGAGAGGAGCTCGTCGGCCCTGTCGAGGCGTTCGACAAGCGTGGCTACCAGGTCACCTTCTTGACGCCCACCGGCAAGCGGGCACAGGCTCTTCCGCCGAGCCTGGACGCCGAGTACATCGACCCGCCGTTGGGCCGGTCGGTCACCACGCGCGACATGGCCCGCCGAGCAGGAGAGCTCGACGCGTCCAACCGGCTCGACAACCCTCTGAGCCTTCAGGACCTGGTTCCCGAGCGCCCGTACTACAGCGCTCTGAATCACCTGCGGGAGCTGGAGGACTACAACCGCCGGCTCGATTCGGCCCTGGCCGATCTGACGTCGGGCTTCGACGCTCTGGTCATCGTCGGCGGCAGCGGCCCCATCGTCGACCTCGCCAACAACGAGCGACTGCACGAGGTGGTCATCGCCTTTGCCGCCGCCGACAAGCCGATCCTCGCCGAGTGCTATGGCGTGGCTGTCCTCGCCTTCGCCCGCGACCTGGAGGAGCGGGCCAGCCTGCTGTGGGGCAAGCACGTGACCGGACACCCCAAGGAGTACGACTACAAGGACGGCACCGGCTTCGTCGGCGTGGACTTCAACATGGGCCCGCCGCCGTACCCGCTGGAGTACATCCTGCGTGACGCCACGGGCCCCGACGGGGCGTTTCACGGAAACGTCGGCAAGGACACCTCAGTCATCGTCGACTTCCCGTTCGTGACCGCCCGTTCGACGCCGGACTCCATCCTCGGCGGCGAGAAGCTCGTCGAGACGCTCGAGAACGGTCTGCGCCGCTACGGCTGGTAGTTCACCTGCCCCTCCCCTTCGAAAGGAACTCGTATGCCTGCCAGGCCCGGGAAGGCCGCGATCTTTGAGCAGTTCGCGGCCGATGGCATCAATTTCATGTTCGGCAATCCAGGGACAGTGGAGCAGGGCTTCCTCGACGAGGGCAGTGGCACTGATCTGTCCTATGTTCTGGCGCTGCACGAGGGCGTGGCCGTCGGCATGGCCGACGGCTACGCCCGCGCCGCCCAGCGTCCGGGTCTGGTCCAACTCCACAGCGGAGTGGGGCTGGGCAACGGAATCGGCATGCTGTACCAGGCCAAGCGGGGCGGTTCCCCGCTCGTTGTCCTCGTCGGTGAGTCTGGAGTGCGCTATGACGCCATGGATGGGCAGATGGCCGCTGACCTGGTGGCGATGGCCGAGCCGGTCACCAAGTACGCCACCCGCGTCGTCGATGCGGCCTCGACGCTGCGGATCCTGCGCCGCGCGATCAAGATTGCGATGACACCGCCGCGCGGACCGGTCGTGGTCGTCCTGCCCGCCGATGTGATGGATGAGCTGACCGCGGAGCCAGCCGTGCCCACCTCCATCCCTGACACCCGGTCTCTGCCAGCTCCCGACGCTCTCGTGGACGCAGCCAACCTGCTGCGCGATGCCCGTAACCCGCTCATCCTCATGGGTGATGGCATCGCCACCAGCGGCGCCCAGGCGGAACTGACCGCCGTCGCGGAGCGGCTGGGAGCGCCGGTGTGGGGGGTGAACTCCTCCGAGGTGAACTTCGACACGACGCATCCGCTGTATGCGGGGCTGACCGGCCATATGTTCGGCAGGGACAGCGCCCGGGTGGTCGGGGGCGCCGATGCGGTGCTCATCGTGGGCACGTATGTCTTCCCCGAGGTGTTCCCCCATCTGGAGAGCCCGTTCGCGCCGGGCGCCAGCATTGTGCACATCGACTTGGACGCCTACGAGATCGCAAAGAACTTCCCCGTCGATGTCGGCCTGGTGGCCGACCCGAAATACGCCCTTGCGGAACTCGCGCGGGCGCTGGGCCCCGGCCCGCGCAGGGTGCCTCCGCCCGCCGAGAAGTCGGCGCCGCCCCGCGGTGACGAGCCTCTGATGGACACCTTCGTTCGGGTCCTCGCCGAGCGGTCGCCCCAGGGCCTCACCGTGTTCGACGAGGCGCTGACGGCATCCGGGCCGCTGGCGCGGTATCTGCCGCCCCGCGAGCCCGGCCGGTTCTTCCAGACCCGCGGCGGATCGCTGGGCGTGGGCATCCCGGGGGCTTTGGGAATCAAGCTTGCCCGGCCGGAGCTGCCCGTGATCGCTTTCACGGGGGACGGCGGCAGCATGTACACCTTCCAGGCTCTGTGGACCGCGGCCCGCGAAGGCATCAACGCCAAGTTCGTGATCTGCAACAACGGCCGATACCGGCTGCTGGATCTGAACCTTGAGCAGTACTGGCATGAGCAGGGCATCGAGCCTCATGCCGCGCCCGCGGCCTTCGATCTGACCCGCCCGGACATCAGGTTCGGCGAACTCAGTGCCGCACTAGGCGTCCCTGCCCGGCGCGTCGAGAAGCGGGACGAGGTCGAAGACGCCATCCGGGAGATGTGGGCCCATGAGGGCCCCTACCTGATCGACCTGGCGGTGGAGTGAAACCGCGGCCATGCAGAAAGGACACAACACCATGACGACTTCCGGCGGCAGCGCCCACCCGGCCATACACGAAGCAGAGGCATTCGTCCGCGACTGGCACCGCCGACTGGCCGCAAGGGAGGAGACCGATGAGCTGTTCGCGACCCTCGCGAACGGGATACGCCTGGAGACACCCACAGCAATTCTGCGAGGCCCGCACGAGTTCCGGACGTGGTACGACGCAGGCCAGCACGAACCGCTCGCGGACCCCCGGATCACCGGGGCCGTCTGGGAAGTCACGGTGACCTCCCCCATGCACATCCAGCTGACACTCACGCTTCCGGACGCTGACGGTACCGGTGCCGCAGGCCGGCAGGAGTGGTGGGTGGTGCGTCAAGACGGTGGCCTGCGGGTGCGGACCATCGTCGTGACCAGCGTTGTACCGCAGCCGGTGGCCATGGTGGCCGAACCGGCCTTCGTCTGACCTCGGGCAGGCCCGGCGCACGCGCCCCGTGCGCCGGGCCCTGCCCTTTCCCTTTGTTACGCGACCCTTGCGAGGAATAAACGATGAGTACCAGTCTGTCGCTGCCGCGCCCCCGTCTCGCCGGTCTCCGCATCGGCATCCTTGCGGAGAGCGACTTCGTCGAGGAGGAGATCTTCTACTACCAGCGGCGTTTCCTGGAGGAGGGCGCCGAAGTCGTTTTGCTGACCCGTCTGTGGGGGCAGCCGTCGCTGACCTTCACCGGCCACGAGCAGCAAGCTTCTTTGACGGTCTCCGGCGACCTGGAAAAGCTCGACTACGCCGCACTGTCCGGCTATGCCGCACTCGTCGTGCCGTCCGGACAGGTAGCCGACCGGTTGAGGTTCAGCGAGGACGTGAGCGAACCCGCTCCGGCCGTCGACCTGATGCGCCGGGCCTTCCGTATGCCCCGGCTGCTGAAGGCGTTCTCCTGCCACGCGCTGTCGCTGGTGTCGTCCGCGCCCGAGCTGGTGCGCGACCGACCGGTCACCTGCCACAACAACCTGGTGGGTGATGTGCGGAACATGGGCGCCGTCTACACGAACCAGGACGTCGTTGTCGACGGCGACCTGGTCACCAGCCGCACCGTCGCCGAGTGCCATCTGCTGGCCCGCGCCGTGATCGAGCAGCTCGCCCCGGAGACGGAGGCCGTCGCATGAGCCGCTTCCTTCGTCACGGTGTGCGGAAAGAGGCCCGCCATGGCCGCTGAGATCAACTTCTCGTTCTCCGACACCACGTCCGGCTATGTCGTCGAGCGCCAGGGCCGCCAGGTGGTGCTGCGCACCACGGACGGCCGCCAGGTGACGGTCCACCTCACCGACACCACCACAGGTCAGCGGCTGCGCAACCTCGGCAAGCCCTACGAGGATGTGAGCGGCCGGCTCTACGAGCTGCTCGCCCCCGGCCGGTTCGTGTTCTGCTACGGGCCGGTCTATCCGGACTCCGGCGGCCTGCGCTTCCAGGCCTCGCAACTGGTGTTCGTCAATGACGCCGACGGCTGGCCGTTTGAACGGAGCGGCTGGTGGACGGAGCAGCTGAAGGAGCTCGCCGGCTTCTATCGGCGATCTCAGTTCGGTGACGGCACCATCGACTTCGGCGACTACCGCACGGTGATCAGCGGCAGTGGCGGGAAAACAGGCCAGCACATCCAGGAGACGGACACCCTCTCCCGCATGGTCTACGGCATGGCCAGCGCCTACATGCTCACGGGGGACGAGGACACGCTTGCCGTGGCGGAGGCAGGTTCGCAGTACCTGCAGGACCATATGCGCTTCGTCGACGCCGACGAAGACGTCGTGTACTGGTATCACGGCGTGGAGGTCAACGGCGGTCGCGAGCACAAGCTGTTCGCTTCAGAGTTCGGGGACGACTACCGGGCCATTCCCGCATATGAGCAGATCTACGCTCTGGTGGGTCTCACCCAGACGTACCGTCTGACGGGTTCCGCATCCATCCTCGCGGATATCGAAGGCACGGTCCGGCTCTTTGAGAAGTTCTTTCACGATCCCAAGCTTGGCGGCTACTACTCCCATATCGACCCGGTGACCCTTAGCCCTCATCACGAAAGTCTGGGTCCCAACCGGGCCCGGAAGAACTGGAACTCCGTCGGTGATCATGCGCCTGCGTACCTGTTCAACCTCTACCTGGCCACTGGTGACGAACGCTATCGCACGATGCTCGAGCACACCTTCGACATGATCGTGACTCATATGCCCGATCCCTCCAGCCCGTTCGTGCAGGAGCGATTCCACTCCGACTGGACACCGGACCGGAATTGGGGCTGGCAGCAGGACCGGGCGGTCGTGGGGCACAATCTGAAGATCGCGTGGAACCTCATGCGCATGCAGGGAACCCTGCCCAAGCGCGAGTATCTCGCGCTCGCCAAGACGCTCGGTGACACCATGCCTGCCGTTGGCCGCGACCCGCAGCGTGGCGGTTGGTACGACATGCTGCAGCGCACGGCGGACGAAGGCCGACACGGGTTCGTCTGGCACGACCGCAAGACCTGGTGGCAGCAGGAACAGGCGATCCTCGCCTACTTGATCCTGGCGGGCAGCACGGGCGATGAGGAGTACCTCCGGCACGGCCGCGAGTCCTCCGCGTTCTACAACGCTTTCTTCCTCGACCACGATGAAGGCGGCGTCTTCTTCACGGTGCTGGCACAGGGCCTGCCGTTCCTCGTCGGCAACGAGCGGCTCAAGGGCAGCCACGCCATGGCGATGTACCACAAGGCCGAACTGTGCTACCTGGCCGAGATCTACACCCAGTTGCTGGTCAACCGGCAGCCACTAGAGCTGTACTTCCGCCCGGAAGCCTCGGCGTCGTTCAACGGCGGCCTGCTGCGGGTCGCACCCGACATCCTTCCCCGTGGGCGGGTAGCCCTCGACCGCGTCCTGATCGACGGCGTCCCGTACACGGACTTCGATCCGGAAGCTATGACCGTGCGCCTTCCCAAGAGCGCCGAGCGACTCCGGGTGCAGGCCCGGATACGACCGCAGGAACGGTAGCCTCTGATGTCCATCACCACCGAACGGGCCGGCACGAACGCCGCCGGCTGGCACGTCACGACGGGAACAGCTCATCCGCTCGGCGCTACGGCCGTGCCGGGCGGCATCAACTTCGCGGTGAACTCCTCCACGGCCAGCGGAATGCGCCTGGTACTGATGCGCCCGCTGGACGGGAACGTGGTGGCGGAGATCCCCTTCCCCGCCGACCACCGCATCGGAGACGTTTTCACCATGACCGTGCGGGGCCTGCGCCCCGGCCTGTTCCACTACGGGTACCGGGTTGAGCACGGGCCCGATGCACTCTCGCCCATCATCCTCGATCCCTATGCGCGGGAGTTGGCCGGCAGCGGCGGCTACGGCCGGCGCCCGCAGTACAGGTCGGCGGTACTCACCGAAGACTTCGACTGGGGGGCCAGCCGCTCTCCGCGCATCCCGGCCGGCCAACTGGTCGTCTACGAGGTGCATGTCCGCGGCTTCACCCGCCATCCCTCCTCGAAGGTCGCGGCGCCGGGAACCTACGCAGGCCTGCGGGAGAAGATCCCCTACCTCAAAGAGCTCGGAGTCAACTGCGTGGAGCTGCTGCCCGTCTTCGAATTCGACGAGACGGACAACACCTTCACCTCCCCCATCACCGGCGAGCCCCTGCGCAACTTCTGGGGCTACAACAGCGTGGCCTTCTTCGCGCCCAAGGCCGACTATGCGGCCGACCCCACTCCCGGCGGCCCCTCCCGCGAGCTCAAAGAACTCGTCAAGGAGCTGCACGAGGCCGGCATGGAGGTTGTCCTGGACATCGTGCTCAACCACACCGCCGAAGGGGACCACCGAGGGCCCACCCTCTCCTTCCGCGCTCTGGACGAGGCCGCGTACTACCTCCTCGACGAGGACGGAGGCCATGTCAACCTCACTGCCACTGGCAACACGGTGAACTGCAATCACCCGGTGACGCGCGGCTTCATCCTCGACTGCCTGCGCTACTGGGCGACTGAGTACCGTGTCGACGGCTTCCGCTTCGACATGGCGTCGATTCTGGCCCGCGGCACCGACGGCGCGCTGCTGGACAACCCCCCGCTTCTCGAGGCCATAGCCCACGATCCGGTGCTCGCGCACTGCAGGCTGATCGCCGAGGCTTCCGACGCAGCAGGGAGCTACCAGGTCGGCTCGTTCCCCGCCTATGGCCGTTTCGGCGAGTGGAACATGCACTACCGCGATGCGATACGGCGTTTCCTACTGGGAGGCCGCGGCTCCGCAGGTGAGTTCGCCACCCGGCTCGTCGGCTCACCGGACCTGTACCCGGGCCGCGGCTCCACTCCGTCGGTCAACTACATCACCTGCCACGACGGGCTCACTTTGGCGGACTGGACGTCCTACGACCGCCGGCACAACAAGGCAAACGGCGAGGGCGGCCTCGATGGGATCCCCGACGAGGACAGCTGGAACTGCGGCCATGAAGGCCCGACCGACGACCAACAGGTCCTGGCGTTGCGTGCCCGGCAGACACGCAACGCGCTGCTGTTGCTGCTGACGAGCCAGGGCACTCCGATGCTGCTGGCGGGCGACGAGTTCGGCCGAAGCCAGCAGGGGAACAACAACACCTATGGCCAGGACGGGCCGCTCGGCTGGGTCGACTGGAGCGGACTTAAGGGTCCCGGCGCTGCCACGGCTCTGTTCACCCGGCGCTGCCTGGGGCTGCGCCGGGAGCATGCGGTGTTGCGGCGCCAAGCGCACCCCGACAGCCTGGCCCGGCCGGGGTGGCCCTACCCGCCGGTGAGCTGGCACGGCGAGCAGCCGTGGCAGCCGGATTGGTCAGCGTCCTCCACCTTGCTCGCAGCGGTGCTGTGCGAGGTGCTGCCCGGACAGCGCTTCGACTGTGTCTACCTTGCGGCCAACACCGGCGCGCAGCCACGCGTGCTGTGCATTCCGCCGGCGCCGGCAGGCATGGCCTGGCATCTGTTCGCCGACACGGGAGCGGAAGTGGGGCGGGAAGTGTTCGCCGTCGGCAGCGAACCCGCGCTGAGCGCGAACTGCCTTACGCTAAACGGCCATTCGGCCCTGCTGCTGGTGGCCAAGTCGCTCCACCAGGGCCGCCGGGCCGCGCACCGGCCCCCGGTGGACTGACCGGTTTCCTCAAGCCGTCGCCAGCACCTCAGCGGGCACGATGACCATCGATCGGTCGAGGCCCGCGAGGCCCAGTCGCTCCCGTAGTTCGGGGGAGGCCCCGTCGATGACCACCTCAGCGGTGGCCGGCAGGTGCTGCTGGACGAAGGCCAGGCAGCGGACCGCTGCCGCGGACAGCGAGTGCGCGTCATGCATATCGATGACGAGCCTGCGTGAGGTCAGGGCGGCGGCCTGGTCAAGGAGGGCCCGCAGCGCCTCGACATCGCGGTCGGTGACCTCGCCGGCGAGACGGACGACTGTGCTGGTCCCGGCGGTACCGAGGCTGGCTTCATACAGCATGACGATTTCCTTAGATAGGGACGATCCGCGAAGGATGCCGAATAAATAAAACCCATCATTTACTTCCACGAGTATCACAGGAGTTTCCATGCCACGTCCAATACTCTTTCCATAGCCTGGTCGCATGGACATCGACACGAGGCTGTTGAGAAATTTCGCGATGATTGCCGAAGAAGGCAATCTCACGCGCGCGGCGGAGAAACTTTTCCTGGCCCAGCCATCCCTCACAAAACAGGTCAAGAGCCTGGAGCATCGACTGGGCTTCGAATTGTTCACCCGCAGCCGCACCGGAATGATACTGACCCCCGCAGGCCGAGAATTTGCCCGGAACGTTCCAGATCTTCTCGACCTGTGGGACTCCCTGCTGCGCAGCACACGCGAAGCGGCGGGGGGCACCGATCGGTCCCTGCGCGCCGGCTTCGTAGCAAGCGCGGCCAACGAGTACACCCAGCCGATCATCTCGGCCTTCACTCGGCTGCGGCCCGGCTGGCGCGTGGATCTGCGGCAAACCGAGTGGTACGACCCGACGGCGGGACTGGCTGCGGGCGAGGTAGATGTGGCCCTTCTGCGGTTGCCGTTCCCCGGGCAGGACGATCTGCGGTATGAGGTGCTGATCACTGAGCCCCGCTGGATCGCACTACCTGCGAATCATCGCCTCGCGGACCGAGAAACCATCGCTTTCCAGGAGCTTCTCGATGAACCGTTCGTCGCAACGCCGCCGGAGTCCGGCTGGTGGCGGGAGTACTGGCTGGCCAGTGACGAGCGCGGAGGCCGCCCCGTGCGCGTGGGCGGCGTGGCGCGCAACCCGGACGAGTGGCTGGCGGCCATTGCCAGCGGGTACGGCATCAGCCTTACTCCGGCGGCGACCGCGCGCTTCTACCGGCGCCCCGATGTCGTCTACCGGCCCGTGACAGGCGTCAGCCCCAGCCAGGTGGCGGTTGCCTGGAGGCCGGCGGGCCAGCAGAGCGCAGCGGTGGAGGATTTCATCTCCAGCTGCCTGGCGGTGCGGGACAGGAATAAAACAGGCGATGTGCCCGAGGTCACGGATAGCGACTTCGCATAGTCGCGAGGGCATCGTTTATGGCGTTCAGGACGCTGTGCCGGGAGCCGCCCGAAAAGGAGTGCGACTTCGTACAGTCCGCGTTGCGGAAGATGTGCACCTGCTTCGATAATCGAATATGCCCGACAGGTTGCTGACGATTTTTTCCGACCTAACTGACAACGCTTTCCGCACGAGCGGACGGGGTATCCGGTTATTCCGGTAGCCACGACGACGGAGCGGGTGCGGTGATTCAGTGCTGCCCTGAATGGAGTGCACCGTATGCCCGATACCGGGATTAATTCCAATGTCCCCAGTTCCACAGACGTATTGATCGTCGGGGCGGGCCCCACCGGCCTGGCGCTCGCCGCAGCCCTGCAAGTCCAGGGTGTGGATCACGTGATCATCGACCGTGCGGCGAGCAATGCCGTGCACTCCAGGGCCGCCGCGGTCCATGCCAGGACGCTGGAGTCACTCGCAACGATCGGTGCCGCCGGCCCCCTGGTGGACCGGGGCCGTCCCGGCCGGTCGTTCACCGCCCGGGACGGCGAGCGCCAGGTCATCACCACGCCGTTCAACGAGCTGGACACCCCCTACCCCTTCGTCCTGGCTGTGCCACAGCAGACGACCGAGGAAGTGCTGGAGGAACGGCTCGGGGAGCTCGGTGGCAGGGTGTATCGCCGCCACACCCTGCTCGGTCTCGACGAGCTGTTTCCCGGCATGAGCGCACTGGTGAGCGATGACGTGACGGGCGAGGTCCGGGCGATCCAGGCCCGCTACGTGGTGGGCTGCGACGGCCTGCACAGCACGGTGCGCAAGCAGATGGACATCCCCTTTCCCGGGCATGCCCGGCCCCACAACTTCGCCCTCATCGAGTTCACCATGGAATGGGACGGCCCCGAGGGAGAGATCACCTTCTTCTTCTCCCCGGCAGGCCTGCTGGCGGTCTCTCATCTGCAGGGCGAGACCTACCGCATCGTCGCGCTGGTGGACGACGACACCCCCACACCGGATGCGGCCGCTGTCCAGCATCTGCTGGACACCCGCGGGCCCAGTGCCGCAGGCGCCAAGGTCAAGGACATCTCCACGGCCTCTACCTGGCGTGTGCTGCACCGACTCGCAGACAGTTTCGACAAGGACTCGGTCTTCCTGGTGGGCGACGCAGCCCACGTGCACAGCCCAGTGGGCGCACAGGGGATGAACACCGGTCTGCAGGACGCCTTCAACCTGGCGTGGAAGCTGTCCGCCGTCATCAAGGGCACCGCCGCACCGGAGCTGCTGAACACCTACACCTCCGAGCGTCGGCCCATGGCACAAGCCCTCCTGGCTTTCGCAGCGCAGCTCCATGACATCTCCACCATGAACAACCCTGAGAGCATCCAGCTGCGCAATGACGTCCTGACCGCCGCAGGCCGTATCCCGCAGGTGCGCACGTGGCTGGCCAGCCGGCTCGCCCAGCTGTCGGTGACCTACGGCGGCTCCGGCAGCTCCGGCGGGCCGGGGCCTGCGACCGGTGACCGTATGCCTCCCCGCCCCGGGATGGCGGAAGGCATCGGGTGGTCGCTGGTCCTGCCCGCGGGCGCGGACGCTGTGGCGGTCAAGGAAGCGGCGCAGTCCTCACGCATCCCGATCGCGGTCACCGAGGACGAGCAGCTGCCGCACGCCGTGCTCGTACGCCCCGACGGTCATGTCGCCCTCACCGCTCCCGCCGACCAGGCCGCAGAGCTGCCCAGTCGGCTCACGAAATGGCTCAACCATGCCTGGCCCGCTTCCCACTGACCTGTTCCTCACCCACCAAGACGGAGATCCGCATGCCTGAGAACTACACCCGCCCTGTCGGCGCCGCCACGCTGATGCATGTCGCCCTGGTGTGTAAGGACATCGACGCGTCGCTCCGCTTCTACCGCGAAGGCCTGGGCTTCTCGCGTACGTACGAGTGGTCCGAGTCCGCTGTGGTCCCCACGTGCCCCCATCAGCTCATCTTCAAGGGCCGGGCGCTGTACATCGAGCTCAACGGCGACACCTACATCGAGCTGTTCGAGGGCGGCCGCGACGACGTGGACTCCTCGGCGGGCCCCATTCAGCACATCGCCCTCATCGTTCCTGACGTCGAGGAGGCTTACCGCAACTGCCTGGCCGCCGGCGGTCAGGCTTTCACCATCGACGGCTGGCCGGGCGACCCGACGACGGTCGAACTCAACGGCGATCCCGCTGTCCAGCTTCGTGTGGCCTTCGTCAAGGGACCGGCCGGTGAGCTGATCGAGCTCTATGAGCAGCACGGACCCCTCGTCGCCCGCTGAGCCCGGCTCACACCTCTCGCCCCTCACCCCACGCACTGGAGGATTCATGCGGTACACCGTGCTCGGCAAGACAGGCCTTCGGGTCTCCGAGCTCGCCCTGGGAACGGTCACCTTCGGAGAGGACTGGGGGTGGGGGGCGCCGAAGGAGACCAGCGCCCGCATCCTCGACTGCTATGCCGAGGCGGGTGGCAACCTCATCGACACTGCGGACCACTACACCGGCGGGACGTCCGAGAAGATCCTCGGTGAGCTCCTCAAGGGCCGTCGTGACAAGTTCGTGCTGACTACGAAGTACACACTGCAGACCGACCCGGATGACATCAACTCGGCGGGAAACCACAGAAAGAACCTCGTCAGCTCCATCGAAGCGAGTCTGCGGCGGCTACAGACCGACTACATCGACCTGCTGTGGGTCCATGCCCATGACACGCTCACCCCGGTCCCCGAGATCATGCGCACCCTGGACGACCAGGTGCGGGCCGGGAAGATCCACTATGTGGGGATCGCGAACTGGCCGGCGTGGGAGGTGGCGCAGGCCAACACGCTGGCTGAGCTGCGCGGCTGGTCGCCGTTCTCCGCGCTCCAGATCCGCTACAACCTCCTCGAACGAGCTCCGGAGAGGGAGCTTCTGCCCATGGCGCGGCAGTTCGACCTTCCGGTTCTCGCCTGGGGCGCCCTGGCGGAAGGGCTGCTGACCGGCAAGTACCTCACCGGCGGCACAGGTCGCCTCACCGTGGCCCCGCGGGACCACAACAGCGCACCGGGCACCGAGACCCTGGTCCGCGAAGTGGCTGCCATCGCACAGGAGGGCGGCTGGACAGCTGCCCAGGTAGCCCTCGCCTGGCTGCGTAGTCGGCCCGGTGTCATCATCCCGATCCTGGGCGCGACAAAGGTGGGACAGATCAAGGACACGCTCGGGTCTGTGGACATCGTGCTCAGCGACGAGCACTTCGCGCGGCTCGACATGGTGAGCCGGGTCCAGCTCGGCTACCCGCACGACTTGATGCGTGACCCCGTCACGCTCCAGGACATGTACGGCGCCAATTGGCGGGACATCGAGGACCGTCGCACAACGGTCCGCCGGGGCGGAAGATTTCAAGTCCAGTGAGACGGTCGTGACGCTATGAGGTTTGTGGTGCGGGTTCGCGGCGCTTGGCCGGGTCGTTGATCCAGGCAGTCTGGGGTATCTCGGGTGGTCGGGGGCGGCGGCCGAAGCGTTCGGGGTGGCGGACGTAAGCCTCGGCGAGGGTGACGGCCCGCTGGTCGCGGACCT
>NZ_JASITA010000058.1 GCF_030063415.1 Streptomyces sp. H27-C3
CCCCCCTCACCCCGCCGACGGCGCCCGTACCAGCGTTTCGCCGACGTCCACGAAGTCCCTCTTCAGCTGCACCAGCCGCCCCTGCCGTACCACCTGGAACGTCACGTCCCGGTTGACGATCCGCGGGAAGTCCCGCGAGGACAGCATGTCTTCGAAGCGCCAGCTGAGGCGGGGCGTGAGCCCGCCGGTCAGTACGCCGTCGCCCTGGTTCAGCGTCCGGAAGACATCGGCCGCCGAGATGTCCGCCTCGTCGCCACCCCCGATCGCCTCCACCGTCTCCTTCAGCACGGTGTAGGCGATCCAGGCGGTCTGCACGCCGGGCTCGGCCGGATCGATCCGGTTGTCCGCGAACGCGTGCTCGCGGATCACCTTGCGCATCGGGTCCCACCGCGGGTCGCTCGCCACCGGGTACCAGCCCGTGACGTACGCGCCCTCGAAGGGGCCGTTCCGGCCGCCCGTGCGGTCGAGGAGCGGCTGCGCGACGCTGCCGAGCACCGACGCGACGGCGACCTTCCCGCCGGTCTCGGACTCCACCCGCCGGAACGAGTCGAAGAACGTCTCCGTACGGTCCCCCAGCACCGCCGTGACACAGCCCTTCCCGGTCCCGGTCCCGGTCCCGGCGAGGGATGCCGACCGCGCGCTCTTCAGCGATTTCCGGGCCGCCGCCGTGTAGTCGCTCGCGTCCTCCGCCGCCCGGATGTCCGTGGCCGGGTGTCCGCCGCCCTCCGCGAGGCCCGAGCCGAGGAGCGCGGGCAGGTCGTCGCCGGCGATGGTGTCGGGCCGCACCAGGGCGACGCGGGTGCAGTCGCGGGCGAGCTGCCGTCCGTTGCCGGCCAGCAGGGTCGCCTGACCGCCGTTGACGGGGTACGAGAACGGGCTGACGAACTCCTCGTCGGACGCGCCGTAGCCGCCGATGTACGGGATCCCCGCGACCTCCAGCGGCGCCATGAAGGCCCGGCCGTGCTGGCTGTACGAGCCGACGACCGCGATCGCGCCCGCCCGCACCGCCTGCCGCGCGCAGGCCGCCGCGCCGAATGTGGTGTTGCGCTCGTTGCAGGTGATGACCTTGAGTTCGTGGCCCGCCAGGCCGCCCTTCGCGTTGACCCAGCGCGCGTACGTCTTCGCCATCGCGGGCATGCCGGGCATATTGGTGGCCTTGGTGCCTTCGGGCGCCCACGTCATCACGGTCACGGGCTCCCTGGAGCCCCCAGGGAGCACTCCGCAGCCGGCGAGCAGCGAAGCCCCGACCGCCGCTGCCGTACACGCGGCGAAGAGCGTCGCGGTCCTGGTCGGGCGTGGGCGGGGGGAGGAAGGGCCTTGCCGTCCGGTCATGTGCACGCACCCTTCCGCCCCCTGGGTAACGGCGGAGTGAGTACCGCACAACGCTCTGTGACATCGGGGTGAATTACGGGGGGCCCTACGCCCGCCGAGTCGGGGAACGTACGATCTGCAATCGTGCAAGGTTCGGTGAACTCTTCCCGTCGCGGCCGTCGCTCCCCCACCATGGGCGGCATGCCGCTCAATGACATGCCGTGGTGGCGCTGGCGCACGAACGTGCGTTCCGCGCTGCACATGCTCTCCGACCCCGCCTTCCAGCAGCAGTGCTGGCTGGCCGGTCTTGAGGGCTATGGGGACGTGACCGACGCCGTGTACCGGCTGGTCGAAGACACCTGGCTGGACAACTGGTCGGCCGAGAAATACATCGGCACGATCTTCCGGGACGCCCAGGAGGCGTCGCTGGTCGATCTCGCCGTCCTGCGGGTGCTGAAGATCATGCACCAGGTGGGGGCGGACGCGCCGGTTTCGGCGTATCTGGAGCACCACGCCTGGCCGGAGGCGGTACGGGCGGCGCGCGAGGCACACGTACGGCTCGCGGCGAACGACGGGGACGACCCGGACGTCGAGCCGCGCTCCCTGGATGCCATACGCCTCCTGACCCGCTCGGCATGACGCGCTCGGCCTGACCCTGCGGGTGCCCTGCGGGTGCCCTGCCGGGCGCCATCCGCATGGTGACCGGGGCGAACCCGTCCGTGCCCGGTGTGGAATCCTCTGGGGTCATGAGCGCCACACAGCCCGTCCCCGTTCCTGCCCCCGCGTCCGACCTGCCCGACGGGCCCGATCAGTACGTGCTGACGCTGTCCTGCCCGGACAAACAGGGCATTGTGCACGCCGTGTCGAGTTATCTCTTCATCACCGGATGCAATATCGAGGACAGCCAGCAGTTCGGCGACCACGACACGGGGCTCTTCTTCATGCGGGTCCACTTCTCGGCGAAGCCGCCGGTGACCGTGGAGAAGCTGCGGGCGAGCTTCGCGGCGGTGGGCGACTCCTTCGGGATGGACTGGCAGATCCACCGTCCCGAGGAGCGGATGCGGATCGTCCTGATGGTCAGCAAGTTCGGGCACTGCCTGAACGACCTGCTGTTCCGCTCGCGCAGTGGCGCCCTGCCGGTGGAGATCGCCGCGGTCGTCTCCAACCACACGGACTTCGCGGAACTGGTCGCCTCGTACGACGTCCCCTTCCACCACATCGCGGTGACACGGGAGAACAAGGCGGCGGCCGAGGCTCAGCTGCTCGAACTGATCCGCGCGGAGAACGTCGAGCTGGTCGTCCTCGCCCGCTATATGCAGGTCCTCTCCGACGACCTGTGCAAGCAGTTGAACGGCCGGATCATCAATATCCACCACTCGTTCCTGCCGAGCTTCAAGGGCGCGAAGCCCTACCACCAGGCGCACGCGCGCGGTGTGAAGCTGATCGGCGCGACCGCGCACTATGTGACGGCCGACCTCGACGAGGGCCCGATCATCGAGCAGGAGGTCGAACGGGTGGGCCACGGCGTGACGCCGGAGCAGCTGGTGGCGATCGGCCGCGACGTGGAGTGCCAGGCGCTGGCGCGCGCGGTGAAGTGGCACAGCGAACACCGGGTCCTGCTGAACGGCCGCCGCACGGTCATCTTCGCGTAGCCCGCCTGCCGGATGCCGCCCTAGAGGCGGCTCAGGGATGCCGCTGTGAACAGGACGTCCCTGATCGCGTCCCGGTCTCCCCGCTGGCCCGCCGCCGCTTCCTGGGGTGGGACGTGGCCCGAGGTCAGTTGGCAGAATTCGACGCCGTCGAGGGCTACATGGGCCACCTCGTGGTCGGGTGAGCCGACCGCGGCCGGGGAGTCCAGGGAGATGTACCAGTCGCCGCCACCCGCGCCCTCGATCTCCAGGTGTAGGGAGCGGCCCGGCGAGCCCGCCCTCACCAGGCGGCCCGACGGGGAAGCCAGGCCCGCGCTGCGGCGGGCGGCCAGGGCCGCGGGCAGCAGGCGCACCGCCAGGTCGATCATGCGGTTCAGATGGGCCGCGGCCGGCGGCCCGTAGGGGTAGTCCACCGCATCCGCGATGTCCCCCGCGTGCACCCAGCACTCGAAGGCCCGGTCGAGCAGCGCGTCGCACAGCGGCAGGCCGAAGTCGCCGTACGACACGGAGAGCTCGGAGACCCCGCGGCCCGCGAAGGACGCCGTGCGGATCAGATCGTGGCTCTGCTCCCGCCACGGCTCGCGGACGCTGCGGGTGGGCGGCCGGGCGTAGCTGCGCCAGTACCGCTCGGTGAGCGCCGTCGGGGAGGCCTTGCCGGTGGCCACCCGGGCCGATGGGTCCGCCAGTGGGTCGCCGAGGCCCAGGGCCGTCGCGACCAGGCCGTCGACGGTCATCAGGTGCCCTATGACCCCGGCGACGGTCGTCTCGCGGCTCGCCGCCGTGTCGCCCTCGAACCACCGCAGCCGGACCGGCGCGTGCCACTCCGAGTCGCCGATGTCCTTCAACAGGGCGTCGAGCCGCGCCGTTTCCGCGTCGTACGGCGTGACCCAGCTCGGGATGGGGATGCGCGCGGGGCGGCGGCCCAGGCAGCCGTCGAGCACCCGGTTGCGCAGGAGCGGGTCCAGGTCCAGGCTGCGCTCGGTCTGGAGCAGGCCGACCGCGTCCCGCAGCCGCAGCGCCTCGTCCGCGCACGGGGCGCAGTCGGTCAGATGCTCCTCGACGGCCCTGGTCTCCTCCGGGGAGCACGCGGCCAGCGCCCACGCGCCCAGCAGCGACTTGAGCACCTTGTGGGACGGCGGTGGCAGGGGAGGCGGCTGTGGCGGCACCGGCAGCGAGGCGGCCGGGGGTGGCGTCCCCAGCACCTCACGGTCGTCCGCAGCCGCACGCGGTCCCGGTATGCGCGGAGACTGCCTGCCGAGCCACCCCTCCGGCCTGTCCGGACCGGGCCCGTCGTGCTCCTGTCCGTCCTCGTCGCCGGGCCCGCGCGCGCCGGTCACCGCGCCTGCCGGTAGTCGGACGCCCCTGGCGGGCGCGGGTTGGCGGTGGACAGCAGCTGCAGGCCGAGCCGCAGCCGGCGGCGCGCCTCGTCCTCGGTGACGCCCAGGTCGGCGGCGGTCTGCCGGTAGTCCCTGCGCTGGAAGTACGCGAGCTCCAGCGCGGCTCGCAGTGGCGCGGGCATCGACGTCACGATGTAGTCCGCGCGGGCCGCCGCCGAGGCCCTGCGGACCTGCTGCTCCAGCTCCTCCGTGGTGCTGTCGCTTCCGCCGGCTATGGCGGCCGCCCCGGTCCGCCGCAGTCGGTCGACGGCCTGCCGGTGTGTGATTTTGGCCACCCAGGCTCGCATCGAGCCCTGCTTGGGGTCGTACGCGCCGGGGTGCTCCCAGACATGGCCGAAGACTTCACGCGTGACCTGGTCGGCCGCGTCGTCGTCGTCGAGCACGCGGTGGGCCAGGCTGTGCACGAGCGAGGCGAACCGGTCGTACAGCTCTCCGAGCGCCGCCGCCTCGCCGTGTGCGAGCCGCTGCTGCATCCTGCGGTCCCAGCGAGGTGGTGCGTCCTTCGCCATGCTGCCCCCAGTCCTGTGCCCCTGTGCCCCTGTGCGTGTGCCCGTGCCGACCCCTGTGCCCTCGTCACTTCCTTCGAATGTAGTCCGGGCCACCGACAACGCACGCTCCTTTGGCGCATGTGCGCCCCGGTCGCGCCCAGGATGATAATGATCCAGTCCTTCTGCGGCCATTGTGTTTCGGGTGGGAGCCGTTGGGCAGTCGCGACGTGGAAGGGAAACCTCCGCATCAGCAGCCCGTACCGGCAGAAAAGATCCGTAACCGAAACAGCAGCCGGCAGAACGAAAGGTCCAGTCGCGTGACGCTGAAGGTGATCGAGGCCGACGAGAACGCCTGGGCCGTGCTCCATGTCTCCGGGGAGTTGGATCTGGTGACGTCCCCAGCGGTCCGCCAGCATGTTCACGACGCCGTGGCCCAGGGCCGCCACCGGGTGGTTCTCGACCTTTCCGAGGTTTTCTTCTGCGACTCCAGCGGGGTCGGCGTGCTCATCGCCGCCCGCCGGCTGATGCATTCCTGTGGCGGGTATCTGCGGCTGATCCTGCCCGCCCACGGCACGGAGGACGGCTCGCACGTCAACCGGGTGCTGGCCGCTCTGGGCGTACGCCGCCTGTTCGAGGTCTACCCGGACGTCGAGACCGCCGCCGACGACAAGGCTCAGGCGCTCTCCGCCTGAGCCGTCGTGCTCCGGGCCCGAGCAGTCCGACCCGAGCAGTCCGACCCGAGCAGTCCGAGCGGCGGCAACAAGCCGTTCGGGCCACCCGTTCCGAGGAGGTTCGATGCGAGAACCGGTCACGACCCACCCGCCCACGTCGTACGCTCCGCATATGGACAGCGCAGAGTACGAGCGCAAGACGGCCGCCCGTTTCGCCACCTTCGACCAGGACGGCAACGGCTACATCGACCGCGAGGACTTCAGTGCCGCGGCCGCGGCCCTGCTCGCAGAGTTCGGCACGAAGGCCCGTTCCGACAAGGGACAGGCGCTCTACATGGGGGCGGAGGCCTTCTGGCAGGGCATGGCGGGCATCGCCGACGTGGACGGTGACCAACGGGTCACCCGCGAGGAATTCGTCACGGGCGCGGTGAAGCGCCTGCGGGACAACCCGAAGCGGTTCGCCGAGATCGCCCGCCCCTTTCTGCACGCCGTGATCGCCGTCGCCGTCGAGGGCAAGAGCGCGGGCGTCGCCCCGCAGGCCGCCGAACGCGTCCTGCGCGTGCTGGGTGTCGAGAGCGGGATCGCGGGCCGGGTCGCGGGCGCTCTGGAGACGGACGACGACGGGCTGATCGGTGAGGATCAGATCCTCACCGGCTTCGCGGCCTACTACACGACGGCGGACCCGGACGCCCCGTAGCCGCAGGGCTGTTACGGACTGCCCGGCGCATACCGCTCGCGCAGCTTGTACTTGAGGACCTTGCGCAGCGCCTCGTTGCGCGGCAGCGCGTCCACGATCTCAAGACGCTCGGGCAGCTTGTGCACGGACAGCCCCGCCGCCCGCAGTTGGGCGGTGATGCCCTCCAGGGTCAACGGGCCGGCGTCCGCCGGTTGTTCGACGACGGCGCACACCAGCTCGCCGCGCACCGGGTCGGGGAGCCCGACGACCGCCGCGTCGCCCACGTCCGGGTGCTGGTGGAGGAGGTCCTCGATCTCTTTGGCCGAGATGTTCTCGCCCTTGCGGATGATGACGTCCTTGAGCCGCCCGGTGAGCACCAGATGGCCACTTGCGGTGAGGTGCCCGAGGTCGCCGGTGATCAGGAAGCCGTCGCTGTCGAAGGCCTCGGCGGTCTGGGCCGGTTCCAGGTAGCCGTGGCAGACCGCCTCGCCGCGCAGGCGCACCTCGCCGTCGTCACCGATCGGTAGTGGCCTGCCGTCGTCGGCGGTGATCCGTATCTCCATGCCGGGTGGCGGCCTGCCCTCGGTGGTGGCCAGGTTCTCCACGGTGTCGTCGGGCGCCCCCATGGTGATCATCGGGACCTCGGTCATGCCGTAGCCGTGTGTCAGTTGGCAGCCCAGCTCGCGCACGACCGCGTGGTAGATCTCCGGCGGCTTGGGCGCCCCGCCGCCCGCCAGCAGCCGCAGGGTGGGGATGAGTTTCTCGTTCGGCTGTTCGCGCTGGGCGCTCAGGAACATCGAGTAGAACGCGGTTGACCCGCCCGCGACCGTGACGCCGTGCCTGCGGTAGCCGTCGAGCGCGGCAGGCAGCGCGAAGTGCTCGAAGAGGACGGCGGGGAAGCCGTACAGCAGCAGCATCACCAGGTAGTCCGGGCCGCCGATGTGCGCGTACGGAAAGGCGATCGAGCCGATGTCATCGGGCTTGAGCCGCAGCGCGTGCGCCAGGCAGGAGCCGCCCGCGAGCAGCGAACGGTCCGTGTGCAGGACGCCCTTGGGATCCGATGTGGTGCCGGAGGTCCAGTAGATCCAGTGGACCGCCGTGCCGTCGGCGGCGTCCGGGGGCGGGGGCAGTGCCGAGGGATCGCCGTCCGGCAGGCTCTCGTACGCCTCGAAGACCATGACGGGGTCGGGGAGTTCCAGCGCGATCCTGTGGGCCATCGCCGCGTGGTCGAAGCCGCGCCACTCGCCGGGGACGGCGAAGAACTCCGCCTTCGACGCGCGCAGCGCGAAGCCGACCTCGCGGTCGCGGTAGAACGGGATGACCGGCGACTGTACGGCGCCGAGCCTGGCCAGGGCCACCGAGAGCAGCACCGCCTCGATCCGGGTCGGCAGCTGCCAGGCGACGACACTGCCGGGTCGCACCCCGAGCCCGTACAGCCCGGCCGCGACCCGTTCGGCGCGCTCGCGCAGCGCGCCGAAGGTGAGGGTGCGGTCGTCCTGGAGCAGCGCGGGCCTGTCCCCGGTGAGCGCGGCGCGTCGGGTGACGAGTTCCCACAGGGTGCGCGAGGCGCCCAGCTGATGTGGCGTATCGGTCATGGTCCGAGCTCCCTGGCGACTCTGGACAACTGACGGACAGTCAGATCGTGCCGAGAGCGTAGGGCTCAGCGCCTTGTCGGTCCAGAGGTGCGGGGCTAGCCTAATTTCTGACGGGTCATCAGAAACGCCGAAGGGGACACGCCCATGGAACTGCCTCGGATCATCAGCGTCGACGACCATGTGATCGAACCGGCGCACCTCTTAGACACCTGGCTGCCCGCGAAATACCGCGAGCGCGGGCCACAGCCGCTGACCGCCGGGATCGGTGAACTCGCCTACGTCGCGGGCAAGTACCGGATCACCATGGACCCGGACGGACCGCCGACCGACTGGTGGATCTACGAGGACCTCAAGTTCCCGTACAAGCGCAATATCGCCGCCGTGGGCTTCGACCGTGACGACATGACCCTGGAGGGGATCACCCGCGCGGAGATGCGGCGCGGCTGCTGGGACCCCAAGGCCAGGCTCGCGGACATGGACATCAACCATGTCGAGGCCTCGCTCTGCTTCCCCACCTTCCCGCGCTTCTGCGGGCAGACCTTCGCCGAGGCGCGCGACAAGGAGGTCGCCCTGGCGTGTGTGCGCGCGTACAACGACTGGATGGTCGAGGAGTGGTGCGGCGACAGCGGTGGCCGGCTGATCCCGCTGTGCATCATCCCGCTGTGGGACATCGACCTCGCCGTCGCCGAGATCAAGCACAACGCGGCGCGTGGCGTGAAGGCCGTGACCTTCAGCGAGATCCCCACCCACCTCGGCCTGCCGTCCATCCACTCCGGCTACTGGGACCCCTTCTTCGCGATCTGCGAGGAGACCGGAACCGTCGTCAACATGCACATCGGCTCGTCGTCGCAGATGCCCGCCGCCTCGCCCGACGCCCCGCCCGCCGTCCAGGCCTCGCTCAGCTTCAACAACGCGATGGCCTCGATGATGGACTTCCTCTTCAGCGGCGTCCTTGTGAAGTTCCCTCGCCTCAAACTCGCCTACAGCGAGGGCCAGATGGGCTGGATCCCGTACGCCTTGGAGCGCGCCGACGACGTGTGGGAGGAGCACCGGGCGTGGGGCGGGGTCAAGGACCTCATCCCCGAGCCCCCGTCGACGTACTACTACCGGCAGATGTTCTGCTGCTTCTTCCGCGACAAGCACGGTGTCGCCTCGCTGGACGTCGTCGGCCGGGACAACGCGACCTTCGAGACCGACTATCCGCACGTCGACTCGACCTTCCCGCACACCAAGGAGGTCGCGCTCGACCACATGGTGGGCCTCGACGACGAGACCGTCTACAAGCTGATGCGCGGCAACGCGATCCGCATGCTCGACCTGGACGTCCGGCAGTTCGGCACGTTCGACAAGCCGGGCCGCTGATGGATCTCACCTACACCCGGGAGGAACGGGACTTCGGGGAGCGGCTGCGGGAGTGGCTGGCCAAGACCCTGCCCGATCTCGGGCCGCGCCCCGATCTCATGGACTGGCCGGGCAGACGCGCGTACGACACGGCGTGGCAGCGCAGGCTGTACGACGCCGGGTACGCGGGTCTGCACTGGCCGGCCGACGCGGGCGGGCGCGGTGCGACGCCCACCCAGCACCTGATCTTCCTGGAGGAGACCGAGCGGGCCGGGGCGCCGTACGTCGGCGCGAACTTCGTGGGCCTGCTGCACGCGGGCCCCACCGTCGCCGCCGAGGGGACCGCGGAGCAGCGGGCGCGCTGGCTGCCGCCCGTCCTGCGCGGGGACGAGGTGTGGTGCCAGGGGTTCAGTGAGCCGGGCGCGGGCTCGGATCTGGCCTCACTGCGGACCCGCGCGGTGCGTGACGGCGACCACTATGTGGTGAACGGGTCCAAGACCTGGACCTCGCACGCGGAGGTCGCCGACTGGTGCGAGCTCCTGGTCCGCACGGATCCGGAGGCACCCAAGCACCGCGGGATCACCTGGCTGGCCATGCCGATGGACGCGCCGGGCGTCACCGTACGGCCGTTGCGCACCCTCGCCGGGTCGGCGGAGTTCGCCGAGATGTTCCTCGACGACGTACGGATCCCGGTGCACAACCGGGTCGGCGAGGAGAACGACGGCTGGCGCGTCACCATGGTCACGCTCTCCTTCGAGCGCGGCACCGCCTTCGTCGGCGAGGTCGTCGCCTGCCGCCGCACCCTGGGCGAACTCGCCGCCGCCGCGCGGGCGACCGGCCGCTGGGAGGACCAGACTCTGCGCCGCGGACTCGGGCGGCTGAACGCCGAGTTCACCGCGCTGTGGCGGCTCACCCAGTGGAACGTGACCGAGGCCGAGCGCACCGGCGGCGTACCCGGCGCCGGCGGCTCGGTCTTCAAGCTCCGCTACTCGCAAGCCCGTCAGGAGCTGTACGACGCGGCGGCCGAAGTGCTGGGGCCCGACTCCCTCGACCTGTCGCACGACTGGACCCTGGACCGGCTCTCGTCCCTCTCGTACACGATCGCCGCCGGTACGTCCCAGATCCAGCAGAACATCGTCGCCGAGCGCATCCTCGGCCTCCCGAAGGGGCGTTGATGGATTTCCGGCCGACGGACGACCAGCGGGCGTTGCAGGCGGGGATGCGGGAGCTGCTGGCGGGCCGCTTCGGGCGCGAACGGCTGCGGGCGGCCGTCGACGAGGTGGGCGAAGGTGCGGCACGTGGTGGTGCACCCGGCATCGACCGGGCGCTGTGGCGCGAGCTGGGCGACGCCGGGTTTTTCGCGCTGCGGCTGCTCGAGAAGGACGGCGGGGTGGGCCTCGGGCTGCCCGAGGCGGTCCTCCTCTTCGAGGAGGCGGGGCGGGCCCTGCTGCCCGGCCCGCTCGTCGCGACCCACCTGGCCGCGGGCGCCGTGCCGGGCGCTGCCACCGGCGAGACCGTGGTGACCCGGGTGGACCACGGCCTGGTGGAGTGGCTGGACGCCGCCGACCAGGTGCTCGGCGACGCCTCGGGGGCCGCGCCGGTGCGGTCGGTGGACCCGCTGACGCCACTGCACCGGGTGCCGGTGGACCCCGGCGCACCCGATTCCTGGCCCGAGGCCGCGCTGCTCACCGCGGCCGAGCAGGCCGGCAGCGCCTCGCGTACCACGGAGCTGGCTGTCGCGTACGCGCGCGAGCGCGAGCAGTTCGGGCAGCCCATCGGTGCCTTCCAGGCGGTCAAGCATCTGTGCGCGCAGATGTTGGTGCGGGCGGAGGTGTGCCGTATCGCCGTATACGCGGCAGCCGTGACGGGCGACCCGGTGGAGATCGCCGGCGCCAAGCTGCTGGCCGACGAGGCGGCCGTACGTAACGCGAGGAACTGTCTCCAGGTGCATGGCGGTATGGGCTTCACCTGGGAGGCGGACGTCCATCTCCACCTCAAGCGGGCCTGGGTGCGGGCCGAGCGGGGGCAGACGGCGGGGGAGGCGGCGGAGGCGCTGGCCGCCGCGCTGTGAACGGCTGTGGCTGTATGCGACTGGATGCGACCGGGTGTGTACATATGCGCAGACATGGGGCCGAGACGTTCGTCCGTACGTTCCGTACAGAGGCGCTCTGCAGCGAACTTTGAGCGATTACCGAGCGTCGATATCGGGTTGTGTCCTATGCGTGACTCGTCACGGGGTGGAGTCGGCGCTGCGCTCCGGTACGCTCCGTGGGATGCGAGCGGTGGCGAATCCCAGCTGTCCCGGTGTTGCCAGTACGGCGACTCCGGGTGCCGGTACGTGCGCCGTTCGCGCCGTGCGGTGGCGCCGTGCGCGCCCCTGTTCGACTCTCCGCAGCGCGCGTCGCACAGTATGCAGCACGCGTACTCCTTCGCGCTGGAATATGCCCGAAGCGCTTGTTGCGGTGACTGTACGTCAACCATGCTGTCCCATAAGGGAGTCACGTTCTGTGACCCTGTGGAGACGCGAGGCGATGTGTCCGCCGGTTCGGATGGTGTGAGCGGTGCAGGTGCTTCAGGTGCAGTTGGAGGTTGGGCCCGATCCCGCGGAGGTGGGGCGGGCTCGGAGATGGGCACGCTCGCGGCTCGTCGGGTCCGGGATAAAGGCCGATGAGCCGCTTGCCGAGACGCTGATCCTGCTCATCTCGGAACTCGTCACCAATGCTGTGGTGCACACGGGCTGTCCTGCCGTGCTGCGCATGCTCTTCGGCACAGCCGACGACGGCACGGTGCGGGTCGAGGTCGCGGACTCCAGCGCACGGCCGCCGCAGCAGCGGCACGCCGAGGGCGACGACTGCAACGGGCGCGGTCTTGAGCTCGTCGACGGGCTCGCGGACCGGTGGGGCTGGCAGTCCGAGGGCGCGGGCAAACGGATCTGGTGCGAGGTCGACCGGTGCGAGGCGACTGCTGCCGAGGCGGCGGACGCGGGCAACCGGGGGGCGCCCGAAGGAGCGCCGGTGGCGTACGAGGCGGGGGCGTGCGAGCCTTCGTGCGCCGTCATTAATCGGGTCTGACGCGCACATCACCGTCCCGCTGTTGACAGGCCGTGGTGGCCTGATCACCCTGGGGTGTGGCGATTCATCGTGAGGGGACGCCGAGGGGCTGAGGCACCTCGGCGAGCACGGGGCGGTTCGGCGTCGGCAGGCCCGTGCACCGGGACCGGGTGGCGGCCGCCGTGCCGTGTTCGGGGCGTGCGGGAGCGCGCCGCCACCCAAAAAGCCGGTCGGCCGCGGTGGGTGGCTCGTGTGGCTTGTGTGATTCATGTGGCTTGTGTGATTCATGCGGCTTGTACGGCTTGTACGGCCTCAGAGAATGGCCACGGGGGCGACGGGGGTGCCTGTGCCGCCGATGAACGGCTCCGGCATCGCGGAGAGCAGGAAGGCGTACCGCTTCTCTTCCGCACAGGCTGTGGACAACTCTTCGAGATTCCAGTTCTGACCCTGGAGCATGCCCATCTCGACCAGGTCGAGCGCGTGCACCGGCAGCCACAGGTCCTCGACCTCCGGTGGGAAGATCTCGAAGGTCAGCGTGTCGTTCGCGACCGCCGCGACGTGCCGGGCGTGGAACCACTCGGGCGTACGCAGGGACAGGCCGGGGGACGGGTACGCGTAGCCGTGTTTGTCGCCCGCGAAGTAGGTCTGGATCTGCCCGGTCCGTACGAGCACGATGTCGCCGCTCCTGACCCGGGTGCCCGCCAGTTCCTCCGCGGCTTCGAGATCCTCGGGCGTCACCGCGTGATCGCCCGCCAGCCGGTCGACGCCCTTCGCGCGGGCCACGTCGAGCAGCACCCCGCGCGAGACGATGTGGCGGGCCTTGTCTACGCCGCTGAACCGGGCGCGGGTGTGCGCGGTGATGGTGTCGGCCGGGCGGCCGTTGTAGATCTTTCCCGAGTGTGAGGCATGGGCGAGGGCGTCCCAGTGGGTGGCGGCCTGGAGGCCCATCGTCACGGCGTCGTCGCTGGTGGCGACGGTTCCCGGGCCGAAGAGCTCCTGGTTGATCTGGACCATGGAGTGGAGTGGGTTGACCCGGCCGGGGATTATGCCCGTCTGTACGCCGTCCTGCTGGAGGGGCAGCGCGAGAGGGATGCGGCGGCCGGTGCGGACGGCGGTGGCCGCGGCGGTGCGTACGACCTCGTCGGTGATGAGGTTGAGGGTGCCGATCTCGTCGTTCGTGCCCCAACGCCCCCAGTTGTTCACGCGCTTGGCGATGTCGTGGAACTCGGCCGGCAATGACATGGGGCTCCCTCGGGTCTTGTGTTCGGGCCGCTGCGTACCCATAAAATCTAACGGTCCGTCAGAAACCGCGGGAAGGGGCCGGACATGGGGAACTTCTTGGCAGGCAAGGTCATCGCCGTCACAGGTGCCGGGCGAGGCATCGGGCGGGCGGTGGCCCTGGCCTGCGCGGCCGAGGGCGCGCGGGTGGTCGTCAATGACTACGGCGTGTCCATGGAAGGCGCGGAGCCGACCAGCGAGGTCGCCGAGGCGGTGGTGAAGGAGATCGTGGCGGCGGGCGGTGAGGCCGTCGCGGTCGCGGACGACATCTCGACGATGGCGGGCGGGCAGCGGATCGTCGATGTCGCACTGGCGCAGTTCGGCCGGGTGGACGGGGTCGTGTGCGTCGCCGGGATCCTGCGTGAGCGGATGCTGTTCAACATGACCGAGGAGGAGTGGGACCCGGTCGTCGCCACGCACCTCAAGGGCACGTTCACCGTCTTCCGGGCGGCGTCCGCGGTGATGCGGCGGCAGGGCACGGGGACGCTGATCGGCTTCACCAGCGGCAACCATCAGGGCAGCGTGGCGCAGGCCAACTACAGCGCGGCCAAGGGCGGAATCATCTCGCTGGTGCGGAGCGCGGCGCTCGGGCTCCACAAGTACGGCGTGTCGGCGAACGCGGTGGCGCCGGTGGCGCGGACGCGGATGTCGGCGAACGTACCGATGGAGCTGAAGGAGATCGGTGAGCCCGAGGACGTGGCGGCGCTCGTCGTCTATCTGCTGAGCGAGCGCGCCCGGGACGAGCGGATCACCGGCCAGGTCTATACGATCGCCGGCCCGAAGATCGCGGTCTGGGCCCAGCCGAGGGAACTGCGGGCGGGATACGCGGAGGGCGGTGCGTGGACGCCGGAGCGGATCGCGGACTTCCTGCCGGGGACGGTGGGGGTGGACCCGATGCCGTTGCTGGCGCAGGTGGAGGAGATGGCGGTGGCTGCGGCGGCTAAGGGGCGGCCCAATGCGTGAGGGGGGCGGGGCTCAAGGTGTGGGGGCGGGGTGCGGGCTTGGCCGCGCAGCGGCCCAGCCGCCCACCCGCACCCCTCTCCGCATCCCCCCTCGTCAGCTCACACACGCAGCGACACAGGAGGCGCATCGTGGACTTCGGCTTCGGCGCAGACGACGACGCGTTCCGGGCGGAGGCCCGCGCCTGGCTCCAGGCGCACCTCGTAGGGGACTTCGCCGCCGCCACCGGCCAGGGCGGGCCGGGCAGTGAGCATGAGGGGAACGCCGTCCGGCACCGGTGGGAGCGCGAGCTCGGCCGGGGCGGCTGGATCGGACTCGGCTGGGACGGGACGCCGGACGGCGTGGGACCTCTACCGGACGGCGGGCCGCACGCCCCGTCGGGCGACGCTGGGCCCGTGCCGGGCGACGGGCCGCACACTCCGTCGGGCGACGCGGGGCCCGCGCCCAACGGCGGGCCGCACGCCCCGTCGGGCGACGCGCCGCCCGGAGCCCAAGTCGCGCTCACCCCATCCGGCGTCAACCCCCTTGGCCCGTACGGGAATCGCCGCGCGACCCTGACCCAGCAGGTCGTCTGGGCCGAGGAGTGCGCCCGCGTTCAGGCCCCCGCCCGTGTCGGCCACATCGGCGAGAATCTCCTCGCCCCGACCCTCCTCGCCTACGGCACCGCCGCGCAACGGGCCCGATTTCTGCCCCCGATCACCCGTGGCGAGGAGCTCTGGTGCCAGGGGTACAGCGAGCCCGGCGCCGGGTCCGATCTGGCCGCCGTGCGTACCGTCGCCGTGCGGGAAGGGGGCGGGGGGCCGTACCGAGTCAGTGGGCAGAAGGTGTGGACCTCCCTCGCCCAGGAGGCCGACTGGTGCTTCGTGCTGGCGCGCACCGAAGCGGGGTCGGCGCGGCACCGCGGGCTGTCGTTCCTACTGGTGCCGATGGATCAGCCGGGGCGTATCGACGTACGGCCCATTCAGCAGTTGTCGGGGACGAGCGAGTTCAACGAGGTCTTCTTCGACGGGGCCGAAGCCGCGGCGGAGCATGTCGTCGGGGGTGAGGGCAACGGGTGGCGCGTCGCGATGGGGCTGCTCGCTCTGGAGCGTGGGGTGTCGACCCTGGTTCAACAAATCGGATTCGAGGAGGAGTTGGGTCGAGTCATCGGCGTGGCCCGGGAATCGGGCGCCCTCGCTGACCCCGTGCTGCGCGATCGCCTCGTACGGCAGTGGGCCGAGCTGCGCACCATGCGGTGGAACGCCCTGCGGACCCTGGGCCGCACCGACGACCCCGGCGCCCCGAGCGTCGCCAAGCTGCTGTGGGGAGGCTGGCACCAGCGGCTCGGTGAGCTGGCGATGCAGGTGCGGGGCGTGTCCGCCGCGGTCGGACCAACGCCCTGGAACGAGGAGCGACCGTATGAACTCGACTCCCTGCAAAGGCTGTTCCTCTTCAGTCGCGCCGACACCATCTACGGCGGCTCGGACGAAATCCAGCGCAACATCATCGCCGAGCGCGTACTCGGCCTCCCGAAAGACCCGAAAGACCCGAAAGACCCGAAGGAGTCGTTGTGAGAGGTGTCATTTTCGACGGCAAGCAGGCCCGGGTGGTCGACGACCTGGAGATACGGGACCCCGGACCGGGCGAGGTCCTGGTGGACGTGGCGGCGGCCGGACTGTGTCACAGCGATCTGTCGGTCATCGACGGGACCATCCCGTTTCCGCTGCCGGCCGTCCTGGGGCACGAGGGCGCGGGCGTCGTCGCGGCCGTCGGCCCCGGCGTCACCCATGTGGTGCCCGGTGATCATGTGGCGCTGTCCACCCTCGCCAACTGCGGTACGTGCGATCAGTGCGACCGGGGGCGGCCGACCATGTGCCGCAAGGCGGTCGGCATGCCGGAACAGCCCTTCTCCCGCGCGGGGGAACCGCTCTACCAGTTCGCCTCCAACTCCTCTTTCGCGGAACGGACGGTCGTCAAGGCCGTGCAGGCCGTGAAGATCCCGTCCGATATCCCGCTGACCTCGGCCGCGTTGATCGGCTGCGGGGTGCTGACGGGCATCGGGGCGGTGCTCAACCGCGCGAAGGTCGACCGCGGCGAGAGCGTCGTCGTCATCGGCGCGGGCGGCATCGGGCTCAATGTCGTCCAGGGCGCGCGGATCGCGGGTGCGCTCACCATCGTGGCCGTCGACGCGAACCCGGCCAAGGAGGCGCCGGCCCGGCAGTTCGGTGCGACGCACTTCGTCGAGTCCGCCGCCGCGGTGCGCGAGATCCTGCCGACCGGCGCCGACCACGCCTTCGAGTGCGTCGGGAACACGAGCCTCATCCGGCAGGCCATCGACCTCCTCGACCGGCGCGGCCAGGCGATCCTGCTCGGCGTGCCCGGGGCGAGCGCCGAGGCGTCGTTCCTGGTCTCGTCCATGTACCTGGACAAGTCGATCCTGGGGTGCAGGTACGGGTCGTCACGGCCGCAACGCGACATCGTGCTGTACGCCGATCTGTACCGCCAAGGGCGGCTGCTGCTGGATGAGTTGGTGACGGAGACCTACCCGGTCGAGGACTTCGCCAAGGCCGCGGACGACGCGCTGCACGGGCGGGTGGCGCGGGGGGTGCTGACGTTCTGACCGACGGGCTGTGGTCCGTGGGCCTCTTGACCGACGGGCCGAGGGTCGCAGGTATCTTCCCCGACGGGCCATCGGGTCAGGCCCCCGCCCCCGCCCCCGTGCGGAACGTCCGCCGGTAGACGGTCGGCGGCACGCCCAGCGCGGACTGCATGTGCTGGCGCATCGACTGGGCCGTGCCGAAGCCCGCGTCCCGCGCCACTTGGTCGACGGACAGGTCCGAGGACTCCAGCAGGTGCCGGGCCCGCTCGACGCGCTGCTGCGTCAGCCACTGGCCCGGACTGATGCCGACCTCCTCGCGGAAGCGGCGCGTGAAGGTCCGTACGGACATGGATTCCTGCTCGGCCATGTCCCGCAGCTGGATCGGGTCGTGCAGTCGGCCGATGGCCCAGGCGCGGGCCGTTGTCGTGGTCGCCAACTGCGGCTCCGGTACCGGGCGTTGGATGTACTGGGCCTGGCCGCCGTCCCGGTGCGGCGGTACGACCGTACGGCGCGCCACATCGTTGGCGACCGCCGCGCCGTGGTCGCGCCGCACGATGTGCAGGCACAGGTCGAGCCCGGCGGCGACCCCCGCCGATGTCAGTACGTCGCCGTCGTCGATGAAGAGGACCTCGGCGTCGACCTTGATCAGCGGGAAGAGGGCCTGGAAGTGCGCGGCGGACGACCAGTGTGTGGTGGCGGGGCGGCCGTCGAGGAAGCCCGCGGCGGCCAGGACGTAACCGCCGGTGCAGATGGCCACCAGTCGGGTGCCCGGCCTGATGTGGGTGAAGGCGGCGGCGAGCTCGTCACTGAGCCGGCCCTCGGTGTAGACGCTGCCCAGCTCGTACGAGGCGGGAATGATGACCGTGTCGGCGGTGGCCAGCAGCTCGGCGCCGTGCTCGACATGGATGGCGAAGTCCGCGTCGGTACGGACGGGGCCCGCTTTGATGCCGCAGGTCACGACCTCGTACAGCGGCCGTCCCGCACTGTCCTTGGCGCGGCCGAAGATCCGGTGGGGGATGCCAAGCTCGAAGGGGAGGATTCCGGCCAGGGCGAGCACCACGATGCGGTGCGGGGCCGCGCGTCCACCCACGAGGCTCTCCTGCTCCTTGTTCCCCTTGGCCATGGTGTGCTCCCGGATCGGTGATCGGCGGCGTTAATCATTGGTGTCCAGACCAATTCCTGGTACCTCTCCCCACTGTGACTGATAGGCGTGCGGCGACCCGGACCATTCCCCCGCCCGAAAAGATGCCGGTGAACGGCCTGTGGAATCGCGACTTCCAGCTGTTCTTCGCCGCCCGGACCGTCGCCCGCTTCGGTGACGGCATGGCGCCGGTCGCGCTCGCCGCCGGGCTGCTCGCCACGGGGCGCGACGCCTCCGCCGTCAGCTTCGCGCTCGGCGCGTGGATGGTGTGCTTCGCAGGGTTCGTGCTGTTCGGCGGCGTACTCGCGGACCGGTTCACGCCGCGCCGCATGATAGTGATCGCCGACGCGATGCGGCTGGTCTCCGCGGGAGTGCTGGCCCTGGTCTTCGCCGTGCTCGGCCCGCTCATCCCCCTGGAGGCGGTGGTCGTCACCGAGCGGCACGGCTCGACGGTGTTCGGAATCATGATGGCGGTCAACGGCGCGGGCAACGCGGTGGGCGGCCTGCTCGCGATGCGGCTGAAGCCGCGTAGGCCCCTCTTCGCGGGGGCCTTCGCGGCTGCTCGGGGTGACGGCGAACCTGCTGGTGCTCGGCTTCGACGTACCCATGGGGCTGCTCGCGGCGGGGTTCTTCGCGCGGGGGGGGGGGGGGGGCTTCGCGTTCTGGCTGGTGATGTGGCACACGACCGTACAGACCCACGTTCCGCCGGAGGCGCTCAACCGCCTGCACGCGTATGACGTGGCGGGCTCGCTGATCATGCTCTCGGTGGGGCGCGGGCTGACGGGGCCGGTCGCCGAACGGGTGGGGGTGCGTGAGGTCGTGTTCGCCGGGGTCGTGATGAAGGTGCTGGTGTGCGTGGCGTTGCTCTCGGTGCGGGCGATCCGGGGACTCAAGCGGATCGGATGAGCGCCGGGCCTGCATGCCATGGCCCGATCGTATCGAACGCTGACCTTCGGGCCACTCGTTCGGGGAAACCGCAGACCGGATGCTGGGCCACGTGACGCAGACAACCGACGATTCAGCCGCCAGTACGACGCCGGACAGTGCACCCGCGGCTTCGAGTCCGACCGACGCGGCCGGCTCGACCGGCTCGACCGGCCCGGCCGACCCCACCGACCCGACCGTTCTTACCGACTCGGCCGGTCAGCTCGACTCGACCGGTCCGCGCAGCCAGAGCGTTCGCCCGGGCCGGTGGCTGCTACCGCGCAAGATCCACCGGGCCTGGCTCGTCGCGGCGGTCACCTTTGTGACGATCATCGGCGGGGCCGCCTTCAACTCCCTGCCCGGCCTGCTTATCAACCCGCTCCACCAGGAGTTCGGCTGGTCGCGCGGTGAGATCGGCGTCGCCGTCTCCATCGACATGGCGCTGTACGGTCTCACCGCCCCGTTCGCCGCCGCCCTCATGGACCGCTTCGGTATCCGCCGGGTCGTGGTCGTGGCGCTGAGCATGGTCGCCGCGGGCGCACTCCTCAGCGTCTGGATGACGGCCAGTTGGCAGCTGATGCTCTACTGGGGCCTGCTCGTCGGCCTCGGCACAGGATCGATGGCGATGGCCTTCTCGGCGACGGTCACCAACCGCTGGTTCGTGGCCCACCGCGGCCTGGTCACCGGCGTCCTCACCGCGGCCGGTGCCTCCGGCCAGCTGGTGTTCCTCCCGCTCTGCGCCTGGATCGTGGAGAACCACGGCTGGCGCCCCGCCTCCATCACCGTCGCCCTCGCCGCGCTGGCCGTCGTACCGTTCGTCTGGCTGCTGATGCGCGACCACCCCGCGGACGTCGGACTCGCGCCCTATGGCGGGGAGTTCGTCCCCAAGCCCGCGCCGCAGCGCGGCGCGGCGAGCCGCGCGGTGAAGGTGCTCTTCAAGGCCGCGAAGACGGGCCCGTTCTGGCTGCTGGCCGGCACCTTCGCCATCTGCGGTGCCTCGACGAACGGCCTGATCCGCACCCACTTCGTACCCGCCGCGCACGACCACGGCATGCAGATCACGGCGGCGGCGGGCCTGCTCGCGATGATCGGCGTCTTCGACATCATCGGCACGATCGCATCCGGCTGGTTCACGGACCGCTTCGATTCGCGCCGCCTGCTCGCGGTCTACTACGCCCTGCGCGGCATCTCGTTGCTCTTCCTGCCGATGCTGCTGGGCCCGTCCGTCCAACCGCCGATGATCTTCTTCATCGTCTTCTACGGCCTGGACTGGGTCGCCACGGTCCCGCCGACCATCGCCCTGTGCCGCGAGCGGTTCGGCGAGGACAGCGCGATCGTCTTCGGCTGGGTCCTCGCGTCGCACCAGGTGGGGGCGGCGCTGGTCGCCTTCGCGGGTGGTGTGGCGCGGGACGTCTTCGGCAAGTACGACATGGTCTGGTACGCCTCGGGCGCGCTGTGCGCGATGGCGGCGCTGATGGCGCTGGTGATCCGGCGCAAGCCGGTGAAGCCGGCCGCGGTCCCGGCGTAGCCGCTCAGGTTTCGAAGCGCCCGAATTTTCCTCGGTGGAAGAGGAGCGGCTCACCGCTGACGCCCTCGTCGTCGGTCGCGTCGCCCAGTGCGTCGACCCGGCCGACGACGATCAGGTGGTCGCCCCCGGTGTGCACGGTCTGGATCGTGCAGTCGATCCAGGCCGGTACGCCGTCGAGGAGCGGCGACCCGCTCTCCGGGGCCCCCTCGTATGTCACCCCGGCGAACTTGTCCGCCCCGCTCTTCGCGAAACCGAGGCACAGCGCGCCCTGGCCGGCGCCCAGGATATTGACGCAGAACACTCCGGCGCGGGCGATGCGCGGCCAGGTCGTCGACGTACGGGCGACCATGAATGCCACCAGGGGCGGGTCGAGCGAGAGTGAGGCGAAGGACTGGCAGGCGAAACCGGCAGGGCCGGCCTCACCGTCCACGGCGGGCGCGGTGACGACGGTGACGCCGCTCGCGAACTGGCCCAGCACACGCCGGAATTGGGCCGGGTCGAGCGGCAGCCGCTCGTCCTCGCCGACGGCCCGCAAGTCGGGGCGCGGCAGCGCGTCGAAGGGCTCGGTGGCGGTGGCCGCCCCGACGGACCTGAGGTATCGGACGGCGGTGGCCGCCATCCCTGCGTGTCCCATCACCCTCGCCATTGAAGCTGACGACCCGTCAGAAGTGAAGAGGGGATGGGTCGTTCAGAGGCCCCGGTATTTGGGCGTACGCCGCTCGACGAAGCTCGCCACCCCCTCGTTCGCGTCCGCCGTCGTCATATTGATCTCCTGCGCGGTGGCCTCCGCGGCGAAGGCGCCGGCGCGGTCGGAGTCGAGGGAGGCGTTCACCAGCTGCTTGGTGAGGGCGAGGGCCCGGGTGGGGCCACTGGCGAGCCGCTCGGCCCAGGCGCGGGCCGTGTCCGCGAGTTCCTCGGCGGGGACGACCCGGTTGACCAGCCCCATCCGGTGCGCCTCCGTGGCCGGGAGCGAGTCGCCGAAGAACATCAGCTCCTTCGCGCGCTGCGGGCCGATCAGCCGGGGGAGGAGGTAGGCCCCGCCGCCGTCGGGGACGAGTCCACGGCGTACGAAGACTTCGATGAACTTGGCCGATTCGGCGGCCAGTACGAGATCGCAGGCAAGCGCGAGATGCGCGCCGAGCCCGGCGGCGGTGCCGTTGACGGCGGCGATCACCGGCTTCTCGCAGTCCAGGACGGCGCCGATGAGCCGCTGCGCGCCGAGCCGGATCGTACGGGCGACATCCCCGGCGACGCGCTCGGCGGCCCCGGCGCTCCCGCTCCGCAGGTCCGCCCCGGCGCAGAATCCCTTGCCGGTGGCGGTGATGACGACGGCGCGGACCGAGGGGTCGGCGGAGGCGTCGGCGAGCAGGGAGATCATGCGCTCGCGCTGGTCCCCGGTGACGGCGTTCATGGCTTCGGGGCGGTTGAGGGTGATCCATGAGACGCCGTTGTCAGTGGCGTGCAGTACCAATGAATCAAGCGAATCAACCGATTCCGCTGTTCCTTCGACGGCTTCACGGGGAGAGTCGGTCATGATCTTGCTCCTGTTCAGGAAAGTTCAGCGGGCCCGGCGATCCCTGCACGCCCGGCATATCCGGCCCGTCCGTGGCTCTTGGCTCACCAGGTACTTCCGGCCCGTCCGTGGCTCTTGGCTCACCAGGTACTTCCAGCCGGTCCGTGGCTCTTGGCTCACCAGGCACCTCCAGCCCGTCCGGCGCTCTCGGGGCACCCGGCACTTCCAGCTCTTCCGGGGTGTTCGGCGTGCCCCGTACCTCCAGCCCGTCCGGCGTTTGAGGGCAAAGGGGGTCTGGGGGCCTGCCCCCAGTTTCGGGAAGGGGCGGGTAGGGGACAGCGCCGCAGGCACCCCGCACCACAGACACACCCGCATCCGCGCCGCAGGCACCCCGCACCACAGACACACCCGCATCCGCATCCGCATCCGCGCCGCAGGCACCCCGCACCACAGGCACACCCGCATTCGCGCCGCATCCGCATCCGCGCCGCAGGCACCCCGCACCCGCCCCGCGATGACCGCCGTCACCTCACCGGCACACCGCCAACGCGTCCAACGCCACCGCCCCCTGCCCCCGAGGCAGCACCATCAGCGGATTGATGTCGAGCTCGGACAGATCGTCGCCCAGCTCCAGCGCCATCCGCTGGACCCGCAGCACGACCTCGACCAGCGCGTCCACATCCGCCGGGGGCGCGCCCCTGATGCCTTCGAGGAGCGCGTGGCCGCGCAGTTCGCCGAGCATCGCCCGCGCCTGGTCCTCGCCGAACGGCGGCACCCGCACACTCGCGTCACCGAGCACTTCGACCAGGACACCGCCGAGCCCCACGGTCACCGTCGGGCCGAAGAGCGCGTCCTGGGTCACCCCGACGACCATCTCGACGCCGCGCTCGATCATCTGGCAGACCAGCACGCCGTCCAGCTCGACTCCCTCGTACCGGGCGATGTCCGCCAGCTCGCGATAGGCGTCCCGGATCTGGCTGGCGGAGGTCAGCGCGACTTTCACCAGGCCCAGTTCGGTCTTGTGGGCGAGCTGAGGCCCGGACGCCTTCATGACGACCGGGTAGCCGACGAGCCCCGCCGCGCGTACGGCCGCCGCCGCGCTGGTCACCAACTGCTCGCGCGGTACGCGGATTCCGTACGCCCGCAGCAGCTGCTTCGCCGCGTGCTCGCTCAGCTGCCGACCCGGGCGCATCAGGGCCTGCGCCTTGCGGAAGGAGGGGGAGTGGGTGCGCGGCGCCTCGTCGAACGGGGAGCGGTACCCGGCGGTGAAGCGGTGATGCCCGAGGTAGGCGCGTACGGCGGTGATGCAGTTGCCGAAGGTGCGAAAGGTGGCGACCCGGGAGGAGCCGAGGAGCGTCGTGCGGTAGGCGTCCTCGGTGCCGACGGGGGAGCCCCAGACGACGCACACCAGCTTGTCCGTGACCTCGGCCGCGTCCACCAGATCCTGCGCCAGCTTGTCGCTCATCGGCGGGAACGGCCCGGTGATCGGGCAGATCAGCACACCCACCGCCGGGTCCGCCAGGATCGCCTCGATGATCTTCGGCCCGCGCCAGTCGCCGACCGGGTGGCCGCCGTTGTCGACGGGGTTGGCGACGCTCAGGAAATCGGGTATCCACGCGTGCAGCTCGGCCTGTTTGGCGGCCGAGAGCTCCGGCAGTTGCAGTCCCGCCGCCGTGGCCAGGTCCGAGAAGTGTGCGCCCGTGCCGCCCGAGATCGAATAGACGACGACTCCGTCGGCCACCGGCTTCCTGGCGCGCGCCAGTAGGGCCGCGGTGTCCTGGAGTTCGTCGAGCCCGTCCACGCGGATCACCCCGAACTGCCGCATCGCCGCGTCCACGAGCTGGTCCGCGCCGGTCAGCTTGCCGGTGTGCGACGCTGCCATCCGGGCGCCCGTCTCGGTGCGGCCCACCTTGACCGCGACGACCGGCACGCCCGCCCGCGCGGCCCGGTCGGCGGCGAGTAGGAAGGAGCGGCCGTCCTTCAGGCCCTCGACGTAGCAGGCGATGGCCCCGACCTCGGGCTGCTGGGCGAAGTACGAGATGAAGTCGGCGGTTTCCAGGTCGGCCTCGTTGCCGGTCGGCGCCCAGTGGGAGAGCCGGATGCCCAGCTCCTGGAGTGCGTAGAGCGGACGGCCCTGATGGCCGGACTGGGTGATCAGGGCGATGGCGGGCCCTACAAGGTCCTCGCGGAACGCCTCGAAGGCGTTGAGGTTGGTGTTGGGCCCGAGCAGTCGCAGTCCGGACCGTTCCACCGCGGCCGCCAGCCGCGCCTGGGCGGCGGCGCCCTCCTCGCCGGCCTCCGCGAAGCCGGACGCGAAGGCCACCGCGAACTTGACCTTGGCATCGGCCAGTTCCTCGATGACCGGGAGGGGGTCACCGACGAGCAGTGCGGCCAGATCGACCTGCTCGGGCAGGTCCCCGACGGAAGGGAGACAGCGCAGACCGAACACGGACGTACGGGTGGGGTGGACCGGATACAGCCGGGCGCCGACCCGCTCGGCCCAGGCGATGAGTTGCCGGGTGATGCCGGTGTTGGGTCGGCCTTCGGTGTCGGACGCGCCGATGACGGCCACCGATTCGGGCCGGAAGAAGCGGTCGAGATCGGGGACGGGGGCGTGCAGCGGCCGCCCGCTGACATCCAGGTCGCCCGCCGCAGCACCGGTTCCTGCGGAGGTGCTGCCGTGGACGGCATCGGGTCGGGGCTGCTCTCCGCAGGCCACAACGCGGGCGCGGAGATCTGTGGTGAGGGTGCCGTGGGTAGATCCAAGCATTGTTTCAGCCCGCTCCTGCTCGTCGGCCAACAGAACTGACGCATAGTCAGGTTACTGAACTGACGGCTCGTCAGGAATAGTTGGGCAGGCAAAGCCTGGCGGGAGTACTTCAAGAGAGTCCCCGGGCGGGCCCGGGGAAGGTCCCGGGGTGTGCGCTGTGCTGCGCCGGAGTGCGGTGTCTCCCGCAGGTCGGACACGGCATATCCGCACCATGGCGCGCTCCGGCCCCGCACGTTCTCACGGGCCGCGCCGCCGGACCAGGGGGCCCGACGGCTTCCGGCCACGGGCCCGATGAGCGGCGGCGCGCGGCAGACGGATCTCATGGCCGACGGTGGTGCGGGGTCGGCGGACCTCATGTCTGGCGGTGGTGCGGGGTCGGGGCGCCCGGACACCGGTGGCGCCCCGACGTCGCGGCGGCTCGTGCCCGGCGGTGGCGTGCGGCCTGCGGGACCGCGTGCCCGGCGGTGGCGTGCGCTCGGGTGGGGCTTTGCTTTCGGTCGAGGCGGCGCGGGTCAGCGGGGCTTCGTGCGCGCGGCCACCGCTCGGGCGACCTTCCGGGCGTCCCTCGCCATCTCTCGGAGCATCCCGCTGATCGGGTTCGTGTACCCGATGAAGTAGAGCCCCGGCGCCTTCGCGGGCGTGCGGGCGCCGTGGGTGACCGGGCGCCCCCGGTCGTCGAGGATGTTCAGGTGGCCGACCAGGTCCTCCAGGGCGCGGCGGTAGCCCGTTGCGGCGATCACCGTGTCCGGCGTGATCCGGGAGCCGTCCGCCAGGATCACCTTGCCGTCCTCGAAGGACTCGACGGCTGCGACCGGTTCGACCTTCCCGCGTCGTACGGCGTTGATCAGGCCCACGTCCTGGACCGGGATCGCCCCCTCGTGCACCCGGGAGTACAGGCCGCCCGTCGGGCGGCGCAGGCCGTGCGACGACAAGTCGGGGACGGAGATGCGGCCCAGCACGTCACCCGCCCGGTCCACCAGGCCCACCGGAAGCCGTCGCACCAGGATGCCGGTGCGCTGGGCGGGCCAGCCCGCGGTCGAACGGCGCAGGATGTACGGAGGCGTGCGCACCGCGAGCCGCACCCGCGAGGCCCCGCCCTCCATCAGGTCCACGGCGATCTCCGCGCCCGTGTTGCCGGTTCCGACGACGAGGACGTCCTGGCCCGCGTAGGTCGCGGCGTTGCGGTAGGTGCCGGCGTGCAGCAGTTCGCCGCCGTAGGTGTTCCTGCCGGGCCAGTCGGGGATGAGCGGGGTGTGGTTGTAGCCGGTGGCGACCACCACGGCCGAGCCGGTCAGCTCCCTGCCGCCGGTTGCGTGCAGCACCCAGCCGTCGCCGTCGGACGCGGCGTTGACCCGCGAGACCTCGACGCCCGTGACGATCTCCAACTGGTGGAATTCGGCGTACTTGTCCAGGTAGCGGACGATGTTGTCGCGGGAGACCCAACGTCCGAAGGAGCGCGGTATCGGCAGCCCGGGGAGCGCGGACAGCCGTCGCGTGGTGTGCAGGCGCAGCCGGTCGTAGTGGCCGCGCCAGGAGGCGCCCACGGTGTCGGCCTTTTCCAGCACGACGGCTCGTACGCCCTGCTGGCGCAGCGCCGCGGCGGCGGCGAGTCCGCCCGGCCCGCCGCCGATGACGTAGACGGGTCGGTCGTTCGTGGTGTCGGCCATGAGTTGTGAGCGTAATAGCGGCATTTCTTGATAGGTCTCGGTCAAGACCGAAATCGGTTGCGAATCGATCACGGTCCGTCGCGACATGACACCCCACTGTCCCACTCGACCGCCCCGGCCGTCCTGCCTCTTGCGCGCAGCGGCCCGATCGGTTGAACTGACGTATCGTCAGATTTGTGCAGGGCGGAGGGGTGGACCGGGATGCAGACCGTCTGGCTCGGCGGCGCCGAGTGGCTTGCCGTGCTGCGCATAGGCCTGGGCCTGTGGTGGCTGGAGAGCTGGCGCCACAAGGACAAGAAGGGCTGGTTCGAGCGCGGTACGGGCATCGCCTGGGCGGCGGACGTCGCCGGCAAGCACAAGTGGCCCGCGGTGAACACCGGCTTCCGGACGGTGGTCGCGCCCCGCCCCAAGGCCATGGCGTACGTCGTCGTCTACACCGAACTCGCCATCGGTCTGGGCCTGGTGGTCGGCTTCCTGACGCCGATCGCTCTCGTCGGCGCCCTGCTCCTCAATCTGCTCTACCTGATCCTCATGATCCACGACTGGGCCGAGCAGGGGCAGAACGCCGTCATGGCGCTGGCCACGCTGGTCGCCCTCTTCGCCATGTCCTGGCAGAGCTGGTCCCCCGACAGCGCGATCGGACTGTTCTGATGGCCAAGCCTCCGACGACGGTGACTCCGACGACCGCGACCGCGACGACCGCGACTTCGAGGACCGCTGCGGCCCCCGACATCGACGCCTTCACCCGCCCCTACTGGGAGGCGGCGGCGCAGGGGAACCTGCTGCTGCGCCGCTGCCTGACGTGCGCGAAGGCGCATCACTACCCGCGGGAGTTCTGCCCGTCCTGCTGGAGCGAGGACGTCGGCTGGGAGCCCGCGAGTGGACGCGCCACGCTCTACACCTGGTCCGTCGTGCGCCGCAACGACCTGCCGCCCTTCGGCGAGCGGGTCCCGTACGTCGCCGCGGTGGTCGATCTCGCGGAGGGGCCAAGGATGATGACGGAGGTCGTCGACTGCGAGGAGGCGGATCTGCGGATCGGGATGGAGCTGGAGGTCGTGTTCCGGGAGGGGGAGGCGGAGGGGTACGCCGTCCCCGTCTTCCGGGGCGCCCGGGGTGGCGGGTAGCGCCGACGACGCATCCGCGACCGGAGCCGGTGGGGGTGGCGCTTCGGTCACGGCCAGAGCAGTTCCCTGATCCAGTGGACGGCGCCGGCGCCGTCGGCGTCCCGGCGGTAGCGGAGCCGTACATGGCGGCGGCGTTCGTCCCCCTGGAAGAACTCCACCTCGGCGGGCTCGACGACGTACAGCGTCCACGAAGGTACGTCGGCCCCGGGATCGGCCTGTGCCTGGTCCCACGCGGCCTGCGAGGCCCGCAGCAAGTGCCCGTACTGCGGCAGGACTTCACTCTGGTGACCGACGAGCGCGGAGGCGAGCGCGCCCGTCGACCGCGCGTGCAGATCGGCGCGGCTCTCCTCGGGCGACCCGACGGTCACCGGCCCCCTGACCCGCACTTGGCGCCCCTGCGCCGCCCAGTAGAAGCCGAGGGCGGCATGCGGCGCGGCGGCCAGCTGGCGGCCCTTGGCGCTGGTGGCGTGCGAAGCGAAGTGCCAGCCGCGCTCGTCGGCGTCGTGCAGCATCAGGGTCCGTACGTCGGGCAGCCCGTCCTGGTCCACGGTCGCCAGGCTCATCGTGTGCGGCTCGCTCTGACCGGCCTCGACCGCCTCGGCGAACCACCGGTGGAAGAGCGTGAGCGGTTCGCGGGGCGCGGTGGCCGTGTCGAACGCGGGCAGCTTCGAGTCCCATACGTGCTGGAAGCGGAGCAGGTCGTGGAAGTCGTCGGCTTCCGGCTTATGCGGATGCGGGTGTGGGTGCTGGTGCGGATGCGGATCGCTCATCCCGTCATCTCACACCATGGGCGTTACGGGACGAATACGGAGCGGGGTGAAACGTTGGGTCCCGGCCGAGGCGGAGGAAGAGGCGGCCCGGGTCAGCCGCGCCCCAGCACCACCGTGCCCGACGAGCAGAACCAGCCCCCGGTCCCGGAGGCCACCGCCAGTTCGGGCAGCCGCCCACCCGCCTTGCGCACCTGACCGTCGCCCGCCTCGCCGCGGAGCTGGCGCACGGCCTCGACCAGTAGGAACAGGCCGCGCATCCCCGGATGGCAGGCGGACAGGCCGCCGCCGTCGGTGTTGACGGGAAGTTCGCCGTCCCGCAGTAGGCGGCCCTTCTCGACGAACGCGCCGCCCTCGCCCTTCGCGCAGAAGCCGAGGTCCTCCAGCGTCACCAGCGTCATATAGGTGAAGGCGTCGTAGATCTCGGCGAGGTCCATGTCGGCGGGGCCCACCCCGGCCCGCTCGAAGGCCAGGCGCCCGGAGACCGCGGCGGGGGAGACAGTGAAGTCCTCCCACTGGGACATGGCGGTGTGCGAGACGGACGTTCCTGCTCCCAGTACCCACACCGGGGCCTTCGCCATGTCCGGTACGTAGTCCTCCGCGACCAGCAGCACCGCACAGCCGCCGTCGCTGCGGATGCAGCAGTGCAGCTTGGTGAAGGGGTCGGCGATCATCGGACCCGCGAGTACGTCGTCCACCGTCACCGGGGCGCGGAACATCGCGTCCGGGTTGGTCGCGGCGTTCGCCCGTGCCTGGACGGCGACTTCGGCGAGCTGCTCCAGGGTCGTGCCGTACTCGTGCATGTGGCGGCGGGCGGCCATCGCGTACTTGGCGACCAGAGTGTGCCCGTACGGCACCTCGAACTGGAGCGGGCCACGGGCGCCGAAGGAGAGGTTGGACGTCCTGCGGCCCGCCTTGATGTCGGCGCGGGCTGTCGACCCGTACACCAGGAGTACGGCGTTGGCGTGCCCGGCGGCGATGGCGTCCGCGGCGTGCGCGGCCATGACTTCCCAGGTGGAGCCGCCGACGCCGGTGGAGTCGACCCAGGTGGGGCGCAGCCCGAGGTACTCGGCGACCTCTACGGGGGCGAGGGTGCCGAGACCGGCCGACGCGAAGCCGTCGATGACGGAGCGGTCGAGGCCGGAGTCGGCGAGTGCGCGGCAGGCGGCCTGGGCGTGCAGGGCGTACGGGGTGGCCTCGTCGACGCGTCCGCAGTCCGAGAGGGCTGTGCCGGCTACGGCGACCTTGCGGGGGTGGCGGGTTGGGGAGGACATGAATCTGACGGTACATCAGATGCGGGGAGGGCGGGGGCGGGGCGGGGGCGTCTGCGGCGTGCGGTAGGGGGCAGTCCCGCGCGGCGGCACCCCCACCCGCACCCGCCTACCCGCACCCCTGTCCATCTCGCGCGCCCGCCTCTAACATGACGACCCGTCAGAAATGGAGGGGAGCCCATGGACGCCGCCTTCACCGCGGAACAGGACGAGATCCGCCGTACCCTGCGCGAACTGCTGGCCAAGCGATGCGGGCCCGACGAGGTGAAAGCCGCCGTCAGGACCGCCGCCGGGTACGACAGGGAGCTCTGGAAGCAGCTCGCCGAACAGCTCGGTCTGCCGGGCCTCGCCCTCCCCGCCGCATACGGGGGAGTCGGCTGCGGCTCCGCCGAACTCGCCCTCGCCTGTGAGGAGGCGGGCCGCACCCTGCTGCCCTCCCCGCTGCTCGCCACCGCCGCACTCGCCGCACCGTTGATCACCGCCCTGGGCACGGACGCCCAGCGCACCGCCCTGCTGCCGGCCATCGCCGGGGGCGCCCTGACCGCCGCCCTCGCCGTACCCGGCGGCAGCCTCAGCGCCGCGCTCGCCCTGACCGGCGACAACGCGGGTGGCGAGTGGGCCGGGGGCGGACGGGCCGGCGGGGTGCAGGCGCGGCGTACCGACGACGGCTGGCGGCTCTTCGGGGAGGCCGGGCAGGTCCTCGACGGGCACAGCGCCGGACTGCTCCTGGTCGCGGCGCACACCGGCGGCTTCGCCCGCAGCCGCGTTCTGCTGTTCCTCGTCACCGCGGACGCTCCGGGGCTCTCGTGCGTCCGGCAGGTGGCGCTGGACGAGACCCGGCCGCAGGCCCGTATCGAACTGCGCGAGGTCGCGGCCGAGTTGCTCGGCGCCGAGGACAGCGCCGAAACGGCCGACGTGCCGGGCGCCCTGGCCGCCGTGGGGCGTACCGTCGCCGCGGTTCTCGCGGCCGAGGCGGTCGGCGCCGCCTCGCAGTCGCTGGAGCGGACCGTCGACTACGTGGGCGCCCGCGAACAGTTCGGGCGGCCCATCGGCTCGTTCCAGGCGGTCAAGCACCGGCTGGCCGATCTGTACGTACAGGTCCAGGCGGCCCGCTCGGCGGCGTACTACGCGGCCTGGGCCCCCACGGCCGGCGCCCTAGCCCTCGCCCAGGCACTCGAAGCGCTCCGCACCACTGCGGGCGAGGCCGTCCAACTGCACGGCGGGATCGGTTTCACCTGGGAACACGATGCGCATCTCTACTTCAAGCGGGCCGCGTCGGACGAGCTGCTCTTCGGCCCGGTCCACCGGCTCCGCGCCCGCGCCGCCGAGGTCGCGGACCTCTTCGAACCGAAGGAGCTGGCCGTCTGATGCCGCCCGGATTCCGGCTGATCCAGAAGGTGTCGTCGACCCGCGCCTTCGCCAGGATCGCCCCCCACTGCATCCCGGCCATGGACCGCGCGGTCCACCGGCTGACCCGCGGCAACGTACTGCTGAGCGCCCAGATGCTGCCGGGCGTCATCCTCACCGCCAAGGGGGCCAAGAGCGGCCTGCCGCGCACCACACCCCTCGCGTGCATGCCGGAGGAGGGCTGCGGCTGGATCCTGATCGGCAGCAACTTCGGCAGGCCCGGACACCCCGCCTGGACGGCCAATCTGCTGGCCCATCCGGATGTGCTGATCAACTGGCGGGGCCGGGACGTCCCGGTGACGGCGCGGTTGCTGGAGGGCTCCGAGCGGGACGCGGTGTGGCAGGCGGCGGTGAAGTTCTGGCCGCCGTACACGACGTATCAGACGAGGGTGGAGCGGCAGATCCGGCTGTTCCGACTGGCGGAGCGGACGGCGGAGACCTGAGCCGTACGACGTCGCGTGAAGTCGTACGACGCGGTGCGGCCGTACGGACAAGGCCGTGCCTGTACATGCCTGCGGCGGACCACCCAGTGAGGGGGGTCCGCCGCTGACGTGACAGGACCGGGGCCGGCCGTGACGCCGCCGGTGCACCTCATTCGCTACGCGCTGTCCGATATCTGCTATCCGATACCCACTACTCGCCACCTGCTCGCTGATCGCTACGTGCTCGCCAGTCGGCCAGTCGGCCAGTCGTCGACCCGGTCCACCCGGGCGATCGGCTGCCTTCGCCGACCGCTTAGCCGACTCCTCCGCCGACTACTTCGCCGACTACTTCGTCGGCTTCTTGCCGGTGATGCCGAGGTGGACCAACAGCGCCAGGTTGGGCTTGAGTTCGGACTGCTTCACACCCCAGGCCGTGAAACCCTTCTGGTGCGAGGCGACCGCGGCCAGCATCGCGACCAGTGAGCCGGCGATCGCCGCGGGGCTGACGTCTTTGTCGACCTTGCCCTTGGACTGGAGTTCCTTCATCGAGTCCGTAAGGGAGTTGGTCACGGAGTTCAGGATCTTCATGCGGATCTTGTAGAACCGCTTGTCGCCCTCGGCCGCGCCCAGGTCGACCACGCGCAGAATCGCGTCGTTCCTGCGCCAGAATTCGAGGAATCCCTCGACGAGTTCCTCCGCGGTGGCCCAGCCCGCTTTGCCCACCCAGGGGCGGGCGGAGACGAGCTCGGTCAACCCGGCTCCCTCCTTGGCCATTTCTTCCGCGATTTCGAGGACGGCGCCCTCGACGTCCGGAAAGTACTGGTAGAACGTCGCTGGTGAAGTCCCTGCCTTGCGGGCCACGTCGATGACTTTGACGTCCCGGTAGGGCGACGAGCCGAGCATTTCGCTGAGGCAGTCGAGCAGCTTCTGCCGCGTCGCCTGGCCGCGTCGTCCGGCTACGCGGCCGTCGACGGTGCGTACTTGTCCTGTCATGCCGTCAGCTTACCGAGGGGTGATCGGAGCGCGATTCGGCCGACTGCAAATGGGGAAGAGGGCGTGCGCCGGGCGGGGACCGGGCGTCACCCGTACGTACCGTCGACCCCGGCCCGGACACCTCGGTGGCCGGATCCCGAATCTCCCGTCGGCCGGATCCCGAGGGTCGCGGCGACCTGACCCGGGCACCCCGGCGGCCTGATCCGTGCCCCGCGGCGGTCCGCGGCGGTCCTCGACGGCACTCCGACGCCCCTTCCCTGGGGAACCACAGACGTGCGCCGACCGCCCCGCCACGAATAGTCTTATCAACAGCCTGTGGACAACTTTGGTGGACAACCCATGGGGGGCGTGGGTGATACCCCCCATATTGAGCCAATTGTTCGATTCTTTTCGGCTGCGGGGTGCGCGTGCGCTGGCTACTTTGGCCCCATGGCCGTATTTGCGGAAGGCACGCCATGCTGGGTGGATGTGACGCTCGACGACCTCGAAGCGGGCAAGCGCTTCTACGGCTCCCTCTTCGGGTGGACGTTCGCGGATGCGGGCGGTGTGACACGGAGCCCGTCCGTGAACGCGCTCAGCGACGGCAGGAAGGTCGCCGCCCTGGCGCCCAAGAGCGACGGCCGCATGCCCACTGCCTGGGGCGTCTACTTCGCCACCGACGACGTCGTCGCGTTCGCCGCGAAGGTCAGGGCGGCGGGCGGGCAACTGCTGACCGAGCCGGTGGCCGTCGAGCCGCTCGGCGCGATGGCGGTGGCCGCCGACCCCAACGGCGGTGTCTTCGGGCTCTGGCAGGCGGGCACGCACAGCGGCTTCGAGAAGCGGGACGAGCCGGGCTCCTTCTGCTGGGCCGAGGTCTACACGCACGACAAGGAACTGATCGACCCGTTCTACGAGACGGTCTTCGGCTTCGAGGGGCACACCCAGGACGACGCGGGTGTCGATTTCCGCACCTGGTCCCCGGCCGGCACCGAGCCGGGGCCCGAGACCGCGATCGGGGGCCGCAGCGTCATGAGCGACGCCTTCCCCGTCGAGATGCCCGACCACTTCCTGGTCTATTTCGTCGTCGAGTCCTGCGACGGAGCCGTTGAGGCGACCAAGCGCCTCGGCGGACGCGTCCAGCTGCCGCCGGTCGACACCCCGTTCGGGCGGATCGCGGTGCTCGTCGACAATCAGGGCGCCACTTTCGCCATTCTGGCGGAGTCGGAGAAGATCTGACGGAGTCGGAGAAGATCTGAGAAGGGATCCGGCCGGCCCGATCGGATCCGTTCGGCGTTGTTCGTACGACATGAACTGCCGAACATTCCATGCAAATGCGGGTAATCTTCGCAGGACGCACCCGTGTGGCGTGTCCGAATCAGGGTGAGACACCCCGGTCCGGCCCTGGGTTCGCCTCCACCGCCTCCGACAGGAAGAATCAGGGTGTGCACCGCTGGGTGGTGCCCAGTGGTGAGACGCTGCATGGGGCTGTATTTGCGGCCTCGTACGGGGAGGTGGCAGGCAAGTGATGGAGCAGCTGACGCAGCACGACCCGCGGCGGATCGGCCCGTTCGAGGTGCTGAGCCGGCTCGGGGCCGGCGGCATGGGGCTGGTCTATCTCGCGCGCTCGGCGTCGGGCCGGCGAGTGGCGATCAAGACGGTACGGACCGAGCTCGCCGAGGACCAGCTGTTCCGCGTCCGCTTCACGCGTGAGGTGGAGGCGGCACGGGCCGTCAGTGGGTTCTACACGGCGGCCGTCGTGGACGCTGATCCGCGGGCGGCGGTGCCGTGGCTGGCGACGGCGTACGTCCCGGCTCCCTCGCTCGAAGAAATAGTGAATGAGTGCGGTCCGATGCCCGCCCAGGCGGTGCGCTGGCTGGCGGCCGGTATCGCCGAGGCCCTGCAGTCGATCCACGGCGCGGGCCTGGTCCACCGCGACCTCAAGCCGTCGAACGTCCTGGTGGTGGAGGACGGCCCGCGCGTCATCGACTTCGGTATCGCGTCGGGTGTCTCCAACACCCGGCTGACCATGACCAACGTGGCCGTGGGCACCCCCGCGTACATGTCGCCCGAGCAGGCGCGGGACTCGCGCAGCGTGACGGGCGCCAGTGATGTCTTCTCGCTCGGATCGACGCTGGTCTTCGCCGCGACCGGGCACGCGCCCTTCCACGGTGCCAACCCGGTCGAGACCGTCTTCATGCTGCTGCGGGAGGGCCCCAATCTGGAGGGTCTGCCCGACGAACTGCGACCGCTGATCAAGTCGTGCATGGGGATGGAGGCGCCGCTGCGGCCCAGCCCGGCCGACCTCCAGTCGCAGCTCGCGCCGCACCTCTTCGCCTCGGGCCAGGACGACAGCGGTACGGCGTCCGCCTGGCTGCCGCCGCGCGCCACCGCGATGATCGAGCAGCGCCGGGGCGGGCGCGCGTCCGTGCCGAGCGCGCCCCCGGTGCGCGCCCAGGCAGCGACACCGCCACGCCCCCCGGGCCCGCCGCCGACGGCGCCCGCACCCTCGTACGCGCAGGCACAGGGCCAGGGCCAGCAGGGTCAGGGTGTTCAGCTGCGGTCCGCGCACGCCGCCCAGGGCGCACCGGCCGCACAGGGGGCCCGCGGCGCGGGCGCCCACGCGGCGCAGGCCCCACAGCACGCCGTACGACTGCCCGGAGTGAAGCTGCCGATCGGACCCGGCCCGCGGGTCGCTGACGCGCACGCCGGGGCAGCGCCTGCCCAGGCGGGTCAGGCCACCGGCTGGATCAGGCCGCCCGCCGGGGTGACCGCGGCCGCGGTGAACGGGGCGGACGCGCCGACCGGTGTCGTACCGCGGCACGCGCCACCCCTCTCGTCGTCCCCGTACGCACCCTCCCAGCACATGCGGCCCCCGTCCGTACCGGCGCCCGCACCTCCGGCCGACGGCGCGGGGCCGTCCGGGGCATGGCGGCCCTGGCGGTTCCGGATGTCCAACGATGTGTGGGGCACTCCGGCGGTCGCGGGCGGCCTCGTCTACGTCACCTCCTTCGAGGTGCACGCCCTGGACGTGGCCAGCGGTCGGCGGCAGTTCAAGACGCGTGACGTCGCCTGGGTGATGGCGGTCACGGGCGGTCGTATACACGCCTCCGACGGCCCCACGCTGTACGCACTCGACGCCGCCGACGGCGCCGAGCGGTGGCGGCTGCAGACCGAGGCCTGGGTGTATTCGCTCAAGGCGGGCCGCGGCACGGTGGTCACCGGCACCCGCGGCGGCGGGGTCCAGGCGTGGGAGGCCGCGAACGGCCAGAAGCTGTGGGAACTCAGCGGCGCGCAGACCGACTTCGAGACCCCGGAGGCGGGCCCCGCGCTGCACGACGACGCGGTGTACGTGTGGCAGGACGCGCGGCTGCGCTCCCTCGACGCCCGTACGGGCAGCGAGCGTTGGTCGTACCCGATCGGCGACGCGGCCTCCTGCGGCGGGGTGCCGGTGCGGGTGACGCCCGCGCCCGACGGCTATATCTATGTCTCCGCCGGTACGCGCGTCCTCGCCATCGACACCGTCAGCGGCCGGGTGCGCTGGCACTTCGAGGCCCCCGCGGTCTTCCTCAGCGCGCCCGCCTTCGCGCCGGGCCCGGCCGTCACCGGCGGCGGTGTCTACCTCGCCGACTACCTCGGCACGGTGTACGCCCTAGACGCCTCCACCGGCAAGGACCGCTGGCGGATCGCGACCGAGTCCCGCCAGTCCATCGAGCCGGTCCTGGTCGCCGCGGGCAACGTCCATGTGGGCAGCGGCAGTGCGCTCTACACCCTGGACGCGGTCACCGGCACACCCAAGTGGCGCTTCGCGGCGGGCGGTGAGGTCGTCGGCGCGCCGGTGGTCGCCGACGGCCGGGTCCATTTCGGCTCCGCGGACCACTGCCTCTACACCCTGGACGCGAGCGGCGGCCAGTTGCGCTGGAAGCTGGCGACGGGCGGCGAGATCACCGGGTCCCTGGTGGCGCAGGACGGCGTCATCTACGCATGCAGCAAGGACCGTTGTGTGTACGCGCTGGATGCGGTGAAGGGTACGGCGACGGGCCGTTCCGGGGGCGCGTAGGCCTGACGGGCGTGGGCACCTTGACCCGCAAGCGGGCCCGTGAGGCGCGCATGTTTGGCGGGCGTGGCCACCATGCCTCTCGGGGGACGGCGACGGGCCGTTCCGGGGACGCCCAGGCCTGACGGGCGTGGCCGCTATGCCCTGGGGTACGGCGGCTGTTACTCGTCCGGCGTCGGATACCGGGGGCGGAAATCCTCCTCCGCCGGGTCCACCGGGGCGGGCGCGGCTTCGCCCCGGTGGCGGCCGCGCAGGACGCCGGCGGCCGGCAGCAGGAGTACGCCGCCGCCGAGCGCGTACGCGACAGCGCCGGGCAACTTCATCCCGTCCGGCGCTTGACGACATGCCCGAAGGGCGTCCGGGGTCCGGGGCCTGCCCCGGTTTGGGAAGGGGCGGGTAGGGGAACAGCCCGCCGCAGGCCCCGCCCGCCCCCATCGCC
>NZ_JASITA010000059.1 GCF_030063415.1 Streptomyces sp. H27-C3
CTCGACGGCCAGGACCTACCTCCCACCGCGTCCGTCGTCCCCATGGGGAATTACGTGACCGCGGGGGTGGGGAATTACGTGACGCAGAACCCGCCCAACCTGGGGAATTTCATGATCGCTCACAGGGTGTGTGCTGATGACCTGCTGGCGCTCGCTGGTCGGGACGTTGTCGTGCATCCACTGCCAGCCGGGCACGGCGTGGATCCCGTGTTCCGACAGCTTTTCGCACAGGTCGCGTACCTCTGCGGCCGCGGGCAACAGGCCCTCGCTGGTGTCGAGGAGGGCGAGCAGGGCCTGATCGTTCAGCAGGTTGATGCGCTTGTGCGTCAGTGTGGTCTCAAGCCCGCCGGCGCGGCGCGCGGAGAGCTGCTGCAAGGCGTCGGCGTGGTCGCCCAGCCAGCATAATGGGTCGCCGGCGCCCAGTTCGTCGCTGCTGGCCTCCAGGAGCTCGCCACACAGCGCGGTGCTGCGAACGTCCTCGGCCCGAGCGCGCAGTCGGCCGGTCTCTTCTACTGCCGTCGTCGCGGCTCCTCGCGCGGACCAGGCCAGTTGCCCTTGCTTCGACAGCGCGGTCTGGGCTCGGTCCCGTTGAGCCTTGACGCTCTTGCGGGCCTGATTGGCCTCCTGGAGCAGCTGCTCGCTGTGGCGCGCGTCGTTCTGGGTGCGGGCGGCAGCATCGGCCGCGCTTTCCTGCGGGTCCAGAAGGTCTAGCTCGCGAGCGGCGCTCAGACGCTCTGCGAAGGCGTCGGTCTGATCCTGCAAAATGCGGGATTCTGCTCGCGCGTCGCCCGTCGCGGTAAGCAGCTCGTTGCTGCGGGTACGCCATTGCCCGATCTTTTTCTGTGTCACGCCTGTTGCAAGGTGGTGCGTACGGATTGTTTCGCGGGCCTCTTGCTCGGCACGGGTATAGCCGGCGCGCAGTGCTGCTGCCGCGGTGTCGAGGGCCTGGATGTAGGGGGCGGCGGTGCGTTCGGCCTCCACGAGGGCCAGCTGGGCGCGGTTGTTGTCGTCCTGTGCCTGGGCGTGGCGCAGTGCGATCGGGACGCTGGCCCACGCCGCGCTGTGATGCTGCGCCTTCTGCTTTTCCTTCTGGGTGGTCTCCTGTTGAGTGGTGATCTCGCCCAGCTGGAGAGTGTGGGCACACAACTGCACGTGCCGGACGCGCGCATGGGCGAGAACGCACGCGCCCTTTGCGGCCTCCAGCGAGCCGTGAGTCTGCTTGAGGGCGGCGTTTCTGTCGCTTTCGGTGGTGGTGAGCTCGATGTGACGCGCCCGGACTGCGGAGGTGAGGTGTTTGAGGTCCTTCTCGGCGCTCTGGGCTGCACCGGCGTGCTGGGAGTGCAGGCCGTGGAGGCCGGCGACGTCCTCGCACGCGCGGTGCATCTCCACTGCGAACTGCCGCTCCCTCTCCCACTGGGCCCGCTGGTCGTGTGCGGCGGCATAACCGTGGAAGGCGGTGCCCAGTTCGGTGTACTGGTCGTCATCTGTGGCCTTGCGCAGGAGCCATTCCACGAAGGCGTTGGCGGTGCTGGTGGTGAAGGCTGCAGCCGCGTCGCTCTCCTTGGCGTTCATCCTGCGCTGCACGTCGAAGAGCTCGGGCTGCAGGCCGAGGCCGCGCTGGTGTTTCTCCCACTTTTCCTGGCCGTCGAGGAGGTGCAGCTCGAGCGCTTCTACCCGCTCTTTCCAGTCGCGCAGTTCGGTGCAGTACTCCTCGTACGGAGTCCAGTGCCCCTCACGGTGGAAGGGAAGCCGGTCGGCGTCCAGCGCCGCGCAGGGGTGGAAGCTGTAGAAGCAGCGCCGCATTGTGCCGTCGCGCTCGGGGGCCAGGACCTGCGCGGTTACCAGCAGGCGTCCGGTGCGGGCGTCGGCCCATTCGAGTACCACGTGCGAAGGCTGTGCCATGGAGATGGTGAAGTTGCGCAGCGTCTCCAGATCCTGGTGGTGGAAGGGGATGGTGGTGCAGGTGATGCCGGTCAGTAAGACGCCTTTGCCGCCGCCGTTTTGCAGCATGACCAGGCTGGCGGGTGCCGGGCGCTGGGTGACATGTCCGGCGTCGGGAATCAGCGCGGCGGTCTCCACCTCGGCGCCGACCCCGGAGAAGTCCAGCGGCACGTCCTCGTAACGGGCATCGCGGGGCCCGAAGTTTCGCAGCAGGATGCGGTTGAGCTCATACATGGAAGGAGTCCTTGGGGGAGCGGTCAGCTGAAGAGGCCGTTGGCCAGCACAGCATCGTCCGGCGACGGCGATGCGTCTGCTGAGGGCTGGGCGGGGCCGGGTGCGCCATCGGTGGGCAGGACTGCGACGCCCAATGCTGCAAGCTCCTGCAGCATGTCGCGCGCCGCCTGGTCGCGGATCTGCAGCCGGTACTTGACGTGGGTGACGTAGGTGCCGGCGTCCTCGTCGCTAACCTTGCTGGCGAAGCCGTGGCCTTCCAGATGCGTGAACGCCCTTTTCACCAGGGCTCTGGTGGACGCCTGGGGTGCTCTGCCTGTCTGCGTCTTGGTCTTGCCTGTGGCGTTGCGGCGCAGGTAGGCCCGCCAGAGCCCCTCCAGCCCCGGTTGATCGGAGGGCGGATCGACGTCCTCGCCAGTGTGGGCAAGACGGCGTTCGATGGTCGCGGCCCGGACACGGACCTCATCATCGACCTCCCGGACCGAGATCCGCCCGACATGCTCGTCATCATCGAGGTCCTCGGGACGAGGGAAAACCATGGCTGCAATCGTCAACTGGGCCAGCAGGTACAGGGGGCGATCGGAGGTCTGCGGCACGAGGTCGGAGACGGACACCGTGAAGTCGGTCTCGGGCGTCGTGCCCAGGACCAGCCCGGTCTGGAGATGGACTTCCAGTACCGTCAGATCGAAGCCCTGGGCAACCTTCCGCACCACCTGCGCGAAGTCCGGCTCGGTGTCGAAGCGTCGGACGAGGCGGGCGTACTCGCCGGAGCGAGCGGGCGCCTTACGGCGGGCCATCGCGAAGGCGACCATCCGGGCAGCGTCGGCAGCATCCTCGTGGCGGTTCATGCACTCTCCTGATCAAGCGGATGGGTGTCAGGGCCTTGCGGGCGGCGCGGTGTGGGAAACGCGGGCAGTGGCGGGCTCATCTCCTGCGTCATGGCGGTGCCCGCGGTGCGGACCAGGAGGAAGTCGCTGCCGCCGAAGCGTTCGTCATCCAGGACCGTGCCGTCGTCGACGGCTACCACGGCAGCCTCGCCGTCGGCGAGCTGGCGCACAGGAATGAGCCGGAACAACTGCTGGACTCGGATCGTGAGCAGCTCATCGGTTCCGGCGTCCGGGCCGGTTCCCGGGCCGGACTGGCGTGTGGTCTCCAGCAGGACCGAGAGCCGCACGCCCTGGTCCGTGACGGCTTCCAGCAGGGTGTCCACTGCGTGGTGCTGCTCGTCGCCGAAGGCGGACGGGGCATCGATCTGCGACCAGTCGTACTCGTCCTGGACCGCTACCAGCTCCCCGCCGGTCTCCTCGGCGACCTGGGCGAGCCCTTCCAGGTAGTCAGGCAGGTACATCACACGGGGGCGCACCGAACCCATGACCGCGCGCGTGAACGCCTCCAAGGGGCCCAGGCACGCGTCAAGGGAGAGCTCCAGCACGGGTTGAAGGAGCTGCTCGTCCAAGTGTACGCGGGTGTGGATCGCCGGAGCTACGAATACCTGGCGGTCTTGTTGACGCCGGAACTCCGGACCGACCTTCATCAGCATGTCGATCAGCACTGCATGGCGTTTCCAGCACTCGTGGATGAGCGTGGCGAGGTCTTGCAGTTGTCTGCGCTTGCGGTCATCGGCGGTGGCTTCCAGTAGCTGGTTGACCCGCTCTTTTTGCAGTGTCTCGGACGCGGACCGGCTGCGCACGTGCTCCAGAGCCTCATCGACGATGTCTTTGACTTCCGTGTCCCAGTCCACCGCCCGCACATTGCGCTTCATCGATTCGATGCGCCCGCGTATGTCTTTGGCGTATCGGATGCTGTGGATCTGTGCGTTCTGGGCGGCCTGCCATGCTTCGCTGATCCGTGATCGCTTGAGCAGGGCCTCCAGTTTGGCCTCGGCGGCGATCTGTTCCGAGGCGATGTCGACGTCGATCGCATGCACCAGCACGGTGATCGCTGCGTCGGTGGCGATGAGCGCGGCCTGCCCCACATGATCGGGGACTTCCTTGAGGATCTGGAAGGATGCCGTGCGCGTCTCGAATCCGTCCTCGGTTACATACCCGACGTCGTGATGGAAGGCGCGGTCGCGTTCTTCGGTGTTGATCAGTCGCTCGGTCACCCAGCGGGCGACCGCCCGGTACTCCTCCCCTGTCCGCCTCGGCAGCTGCAGGGCGGCGAATTCGGCCACGTGTTCTACGACAGCTTCCTGTCGCACGGCTGGCCGCATGTCCGTGCGCAGGGTCACGAAGTCGATGGCGATCAGGGCCAGCTCGGCCATGCGGTATCGGTCCCACCCGCGCTCTTTCTTGGCCTTGCTGTTATCCAGGGCCATCAGTGGGGAGCCCACGGCCAGGGCCCGGATCCGTGCGGTGATGCTCTCGTAGACGGTCGATGGCTCGTCGAAGTTCACCAGTTCTGTCCCCCCAAGTTCATTTCTGGCGCGCTGAGTTCAAGCTAAAACACGGCACTGACAATGGCCGTGGAATTCGAACGCATGGCTTGTTTCCGGTGTGGTTATTGGCGGATGTATTGGAGCCCGGGGGCCCGCTTGAGGTCGAGAGTGAAACTGCCGACGCTGTCGGTGCTGTCGGGCAGGGTGAGCGTGTAGCCGTTGCCGGAGTAGGTGTCTGGTCCGGAGCGGGTGAGTGGGTCTCTTGTGCCGCGGCGCCAGAGGTGGAGGGTGTCCGTGGTGCGGGTGAGTCGCAGGCTGCCGGGGGCCTGGTCGCAGGTGAAGGTGCCCATGTCGGTGTGCGGGCCGGACTCGTCCCGGGTGGGCGGGGTGGGGCGAGTCGGCCGTCGTGTCTTCGCTGCCTCTGCGAGGACCTGGCCGTGACCGGCTGACGGATGGGCTCGGAGGTTCTCCAGGACGGCGGCGGTGACGTGATCGGCCGGGGCGTCCGTGTTGTTGGACAGGCAGAGGACACGCAGTCCTCCTGATTCCAGGTGCACTGCAGCGGAGAAGCCCTGTTCGTGTCCGTAGTGGAAGACAGCAGCGTCATCGCCGCGCGTGCTGGCGTAGAGGCCGGGTCCGTACAGGTAGGGCGTGTGATCGCTTGGCGTGTACGCAAGCGTGTCCTGCCAGGGGAGTTGCTGGTGTTGCCAGGTGTGGTGGAGGTGGGTGAGCCACCGGTCGAGGTCGCCGGGCGTGGACCACAGGGATCCAGAGCCGGGCACTGTGGCCGGTCCCTGGGTGTGCTGCCAGCCGTGGTCGGTGGCCTGGTAGGCGGATGCGGCCCGGGGGACTACTTGGCGGGGGTCTGCCTTGAAGTGAGTGCCGTGCATGCCGAGCGGCGTGAACACATCCCGGTGTGCGAGGTCGGGCAGTGGGGTGCGGTGGACGGTTTCGAGGATCTCGGCAAGGAGGAGGTAGTTGGTGTTGCTGTAAAGGAAGGCGCCATGTGGGAGGGCGCGTTGGTGTTGCTGGTAGGCGAGGGTCCGCAGGTCGTCGGCCGTGTAGTGGTCGAGGTCCCGGAAGCCGGCGAGGGAGAGGAGGGACTCGGCGTCGCGCAGTCCCGAGCGGTGGGTGATCAGGTCCGCCACGGTGATGTCGCTGATCTTGAGGCGGGGGAGCAGGTCCGCTGCTGGCTGGTCGAGGCGCAGGAGTTCGTCGCGGGCGGCGAGCAGGGTCAGGTGGGCTGTGATCTGCTTCGCGACCGAGCCGGTGTTGAACGCGGTGTCCGGTCCGATGGGCTGCCCATGTTCGAGGCTGGCCAGACCGGAATGCAGCAGGGCGGGTTGTGCATCCGGGGCGTCGATCAACAGAGAGAGGCCGGGCTCCGTGTCCTGGTGCGCGCTCACAGGGTGAGTGCCTGACGGTGGGCGGCGGCAAGACGCTGGCGCAGGCCGTCGTCGTGGATCAGCTCCAGGACGCGGGGGTGGTCAGCCGTCGTTTCGGCTAGGAGGGTCCGCTGCTGATCGAGGTAAGCAGCCAGGAACCGGTGCTGCTGTCCGCTGGCGTGGTTCAGCGCGTGCGCGGTGAACAGCATGGTGAGCGGGAAAGCCCAGCACGCATGCAGAAAGCCGAACGCAGGCCGATCGGTCTTCTTCCACGGGGAGTAGAAACGGGGAGTGTCGCTGACCTTGCAGCCCGTGGCGGCGAGGGCGTCGTTGAGCCAGTTGTGGCCGCCCTCGTGAATCAGGTCGCGGGCCAGGACGAGGGGGTCCTCGACGTGGTCCATGAAGACGGTGCCGGGCAGTCGGCTGATGGTCCAGCTGTCGAGCGTGTCACCGAGGTTCTTGGTCCGCAGCAGGCACAGGACGACGGCGTGCGCAGCAAGCAGACTGCCGAACCCCGCAGTGAGGCCGCAGGCGTATGCGTCGACCGCGAGAGCGCGCAGATGGGCAGGCGCGGGTCCGGTGTGAGGGCCGAGTACGTAGTACGGGGTCTCGGAGATCGCGGAGCGGGGCAGGTCGGCGAGCGCGGGCGCAACAATCACGCGGGCGCCGAGCGACGTGGCAGTAGCGCTGGCGGAGGCACCGGCGTCGGGGTGGGTGGCGTACCAGCCGAAGGTGTTGCCCGCACCGGCCCGGGCCGCGGCTTCGGCCCCTTCGAGAGTGTGGTGGGCCAGGCAGTAAGCGGCAGCCGCATTGGTCTCCGCCTGGGAGTGCGGTGCTCGGGCGTGGAGGACGGTGTGGATGCGCTTCGTGCGGTTGCGATGCAGGAGCTCGATGGGTGCGAAGTCGAAGAGCGTGGCAAGGGTGTCCACGGACATGGCTCCTGTTCGATGGCGGGCCTGGGGCCGGGACCGCTGCACTGGCGTCCCGGCCCTAGGCGATGTCACCGGCAGCGCTCACCACAGCCGCCGATAGGGGAGATGAGTGATCAGGCGGTGGGGGTTGCCGCCTCGGCTGCCGGCCAGCCTTCGGCCGAGACGCTGGAGGTGTGCGCGGTGGTGCGGACGGTCTCGTCCTCGCCGCGCAGGTCCTCGACGTCGGCGAGGAAGTCGGCGATGCGGTCCTGGTCCATGAGGTGTTCCGCCTTTCGGTCTCGTTGGCTTCGGCATGGATCCTGTGCTCGCGATAGCGCGGCCCTCGGGTGGAGCTCTCGCCCGGAACATGAAGGGCTCTCCTCTCGCGGTGGTCAGTGCGGGTAGGTGTCTGCGGCGGTGCGCAGAGCGGTCCGGAGCACGTCCATGCCCGGACGGCTCGTCGGCTCGCCGGTCAGTGCTGCGGTGACGGCGCTGCCGAGCGGCTCAGTGATCAGGGCGCGCTCTGCAGTTGTGAGGCGGGGAATGTCCCCGCACAGGTAGCGGTAGGTCAGGACGGCCAGGCTGAAGACGTCCGCGGCCGGGGTGGCCTCGTGGAAGGCGGTGAGGTACTCCGGCGGCCAGTGCACTTCGGGGCCGCGGTGTTCAGGCCCGCGGGGCGTGGAGGTTCGGCGGGCGGCTCCGAGGTCGGTGATCAGGCCCCGGCCTTGGTTGATGAGGATGTTCTCCTGGTAGACGTCGCGGTGGATGATGCCGCGTTGGTGCAGGTGGCTGAGGCCGTCCGCGACGTCGGCCAGGATGCTCAAGCCGTGGCCGGTGTCCTTGCCGGTATCCATGAAGGCCCGGAAGTTCCCGCCGTTGCAGTGAGGCATGGTGTACCAGTCGAACCGTTCACAGCTGCCCTGTTCCAGCAGGGGGACGACGTGCTCCGCGCCTGTGGCTGCGGAGGTGAGCTCTGCCTCGTGGCGGAAGTCGGCGCGGGTGAGGGCGCGTTCGGTCTCGTTCATCTGCGCGTACCAGTAGAAGCCGTAGGCCGCCGGCCGCGCGGTGGGGTCGATTTCGGCCAGGACGTGGTTGCTGCCGAAGCCAGCTTTCAGGACGATGTCGTTCTGGCCGGGGCGGTGGGCTTGGATCAGGGTGCTGGCCCGGGTGAACGCGAGGAGTTCGCGGATGTGCCAGCCGTCGGCGGCGAGTTGATCGGCCACCCAGGCGGCGGGGTGCATCGGGTGCAGATTCATCGGTTCGCTTCCGTCATGGAGGCGGGTTGGCCCGCTCTTCGGAGGTGGTCCATGCAGGTGCGGGTCAGGGCGTCGAGGTCGGCGTCGTTCGCGCAGGGGTGGGACAGCACCGGAAGCCCGGTGGTCCTGGTCCAGGCGCTGGCGGCCCCGCTGTAGAGGTCGGCCAGCCGGGCTGCGGTCTGGGGTTGTTCGGTGAACCGTTGCCCGGTTGCGCGCCTGGCAAGGCGGGTGTGGCAGAGATCCGGGTCGGTGGTCAGCAACACCGTCAGCCGGGGCCGGGCGTGCGCTTGGCCGGCGAGATGTGCCACGTAGGTGTCGACCGGCTGGCGGTGGAGCAGGGCGAGCAGGCAGGCGGTGGACAGGGAGAACCGGTCGGCGAGGACCGGGCCGTCGGCGAGCGCCGGGGTGATGTTGAACCGGGAGTGCAGGGCGAGGTCGTGGACGACGGCCTCGATGGCCTCCTGCTGGTTGCCGCCGTCTCCGGCCCGCAGCCGGATCAGCGTGCGGGTGGCGGTGTGGGAGAGCCAGGAGAACTGCCCGATGTGGCTGAGGTGGATGCCTTCGGAGCGGACGGCGGCAAGGAGCCGGTCGCGCAGGGTGCTCTTCCCGGCGCCAGCTATGCCTTCCAGGGCGAGCAGCATGCCCCTCACCCGCCCGGGGTGGGTTCGGCGATGAGCCAGCTGATGAACTTGGCGACCCGTCCCGCAGTGACCGGTCGGGTTCCGTGGGCAAGTTGTGATCCGTACAGCAGCGCGGTGCCCGGCGCCGGGGAGACGTTCCACCGGGTGCGGGGCATCTGCAGGAACCACGGGGCGGAATTGTCGGCTCCGTCGTGGGCAAGCCACATGCCCGGCGCGTAGCCGCTTGCTGCGGCGTCGGGTGCCTCGCCGCTCCACAGCCGGTGACTGGAGGTGGTCTCGACGCAGAACTCGCCCCCGCCCTCGGCCTCTGCGATGACGACGCTGATGCCCGCGATCTGCCGGGGCCAGGCGAGCGGGTCGGGGGCGATGCCGTCGAGGTGGCTGGTGATGTGCTGTCCCACCCCGTACTCGACGTAGGTCCAGGGGCGGCAGAGAGCAATGGAGGGCATGACGCGGGCCAGCGCAGGGCGGGCGCGGTCGAACGCATCGTTAAGGATCTTCTCGGCGGTCTCGGGGATCGAGGGGATCTCCACGCGACCAGCGGGCTCGTAGACTGCCATAGCCTGCTCGGGGCTGTGGCCGGGGATCTCATGGATGGAGGCCCGGCGCCCCTCGCCGAAGCGATCAGCGCCTACGGGGGCGAGGACATCGTTCATCAGGTTGGCGAGCTGGGCCAGTTCGGAGGCGCTGAGGAAGTTCTCGACGCTTCCGATGCCGACGGTCTCGGCTATGTGGATCACTTCGTAACCTCCCTTTGCTGGAGCAAGCGGTGGATATCGCTCAGTTCTGTGCAGTGGTTGAGCCAGCTGACGACCGGACTGCGCGGTGCTGCCAGCGGGTTCTCCCACAGGCCCAGGAGCTCGCCGGTCAGCGGCAGTTCGCTGCTGTCGGGCGGACTGCCCATGACAGCCGCTCCGCCTGCTGTCCAAGTGCGGCAGGTCGCCTCGTACTGCTGGGAAAAGACACGAGCGAGGTACACGGCGGCGGCGGCGCGATACGCCCGCAGGAGCGTGGCGGAGGGCGGAGGGCGGTCGTATGCCTGGTGCTCGGTGAGCGCCCATGCCTGGGCGAGAGCGGCGGCAGAGTCGGCAACGCGACAGGTCGCGCAACAGGTGTTCTCGCGGGCCGGGCAAGCGACGAGGTGTTCGCCGAGGGTGGCTCCGAGCTCGTCGAGAACCGCCCAGGCGGTGGCGGCCCGTAGCCCTCCCACCGCCGGCCACGCCCGTCTCATCTCTTCTCGATGGTTGCAGCAGGCCCGACCTGCTCCTGGGCGTCCGCGCGGCGAGAGAGCCGGTTCGATGAACAGCGTGTGGAAGTAGGCGATACGCCCGATCAGCTGGTGGACGACGGCCTCGTCGCTGGGTCTCACCGGAAGACCTCCACGGGCTTCGCCTGCGCCAGTGAAGTGGCGGGGAGGGGGCAGGCGCAGGTGGTGGAGCGGGGGCGCTCGGCGTCGAGAGCCTCGACGAGGACAGCGGTGGCTTCCTCCCGGCGTACGAAGTAGTCCTCCCAGTGGTGGTCGGGGGAGGGGACCAGGCTCAGATCGAGGACCGGTGTTGTCGTCTCCGTCGTCTCGCAGGTGAGGTCCGAGCGGCCGACACGGACCTCAACGCCCCGCGGCAGGGAGACGGCGGCCGACGTGGCGGCTCGGCACAGTGCTGCAGCGGCGCGGGCGTATTCCTGGCGGTCTCGCGGGAGGAGGCCCACGCGCAGGCCGGTGGGAGCAAGCTCGGCCCCGGTGTACGGGTGGCCTTCACAGCTGTCGTAAGTGACGAGGTTCCAGGCGCGGGTGAGGGTGTCGACCAGGGGCCAGACGCCGGGCTCGATCGCGGCCCGCCACAGGGGGTGGGCGGGGTGGAGGTCGTCGGCCTCTTGGATGCCGGCCAGGCCCACCGTGTTGATGTTGCCGTGCTCGCTGGTCCGCAGCCTTACCCGGTCGTGGACCGGGCCTGGGGCATCCCAGCGGGCCTGGAAGGCGGGTACGTCGCGCATGCTGTTCGGCGTGCGCGGGTGCCAGCGCAGGCTCTGGCACCAGGCGCCTTGCGGGTGCGCGGGCTGGGCGAGCAGGGCGGTGACTCCGTCGATCATCCGCATCCGGTAGTCGCAGTACGCGTCGTGACCGTCCAGGGGGTTCTGGCGCCAGCGGGTGGCGATGCACCCTCCGCCGCAGGTGGTGCGGTAGTCGCACGAGGTGCACTTGTCCATCAGCGCTTTGCCCTGGTGCAGCAGGAGGGAGTCCTGCTGGGCCTGGACCAGCTCGTGCTCGTTTCTGGTCGACTCCAGCTGGGTCAGGCGGGCTTGGGGCCAGGGGAGTTCGTCGCAGCTCCCGAGGCGGCCGTCGGGGTAGAGGGTGAAGACGTGGTCGCACTTGAGGTCGGAGAAGTGGCAGAACGGTGTCGTCAGGCCGCGTAATCGGCGGATTGTGGAGACCGCGGGTTCGAGCTTGATGCGGGCGAAGTGCCCGGCGGATATCCAGTGGGCGGTGGCCGACAGGACGAACTGGGCGTACTCGTCGGGATGGATCGCCCAGGCGGGCCCGCCAGCGGTGCCCAGGGCTGCCTGCTGGAGCTGTCGGCTGGCCGGCCTGCGCCGGCCCGGAAGGGCGGTGGAGCGGCGGATGGTGGTGTCGAAGCACGGCACGAAGCTGATCGCGTTGACCGACCCGAAGCCCGCGAGGTGCTCCAGCACCTCTTCGGCGCGGTCCAGCACCGCCGGGGTCACCGCGGCAATCACTCCGACGCTTCTGCCCCGCTCGGCCAGCAGCCGCAGCGATCTGGCGACGCGCGGGTAGACCGGCTTTCCGTCGTAGCCCACGCGCCAGGCATTGCCCCGGGCGTCGCCGTCCAGGGAGATCCCGATGCTCAGCCCGGGACACAGTTCGTCGAACAGGTCGAGCCATTGTGCATCGAGCAGGACCCCGTTGCTCTGCAGGCTGACGCGGACCACCTGGGGAAGACGGGCCAGCTCGGTGAGGATCTCCCCGATGTGCTGGCGTCCCGCGGTGAGCGGCTCGCCACCGTGGAGCTCGACGGCGAGCTTGCGGCCCTTGAAGACGGATGCCAGCTGCTTGATCTGGGCGGCACCGACTCGGGCCCCTCCCGGAGCCTCTTTGCGTTTCTCGTAGCAGTAGAGGCAGTCGATGTCGCATGTCTCGCCCCGTGTCTTGACGATGACGGACACCGCAGTGTCGTGGTCATCGACGTCCAGGCTCCGGTAGAGCCCCTCGATCGTGTGGCGCTGAGTGGTGCTGTGGTTCATCGACTGCCCCTCCCCTGCTGGTCTGACAGGACGCCTGATTAGTCGGTCAGGCGTCCCAACAGGGCGCCCTGGCCGGACTGGAGAATGTGCGCTGCCTCCAGCGGGATCCAGAAGCACTCGAAGTGCGTCGGATCCTGCTCCCCGTCGTGGTCCTCCTGGCTCATCCACCGCTCCGCAGTCGGCTCGGTGAGCTCCAGGTGGAAGACGTGCCGGTGCTGGATCTCGAACCGGTAGGGGCTGATGTCGTAGTCGGTTTCGCCGAGCTTGCGGACGATCTTGAAGTCGGCCAGTCCGGTCTCCTCAGCCGCTTCGCGCAGCGCGGCGGCCTCCGGGCTCTCGCCGGGGCGGATGCTGCCGGCGGGGACCTGGATGCCGACCTCCTCGTAGGAGTAGTCGGTGTGGCGGAACACCAGGAGCCGTCCATCGCGCACGACGTAGACGAGCACCTTTTCCTTCGTGACCTTCTCGGGCATTGAGACAACCTCCACTGAGTTACGGAGCCGGACGGAAAGCCGGCCATGTGCAGAACCGGGGACGCGTGCCCCGGGTTCTGGTGTTATCGAAAACGAAGCCGGGAAGCGCGCGATCCTAGGCCCTCAACGTGCCGCGCGATCAAGGTAAATCGCCTTCCGGGTCGGCCCTGCGACGCCGGCGCTCCCGAGCCCGCTTCCGGATATGGGGCCGCAGCCGCCCACGGCTGTGGAGTGGCCGGGTCGGGGTGCGGCGGGGGAAGCTGGGGGCTGCGCACGGTCCGCTCTCTTTCGCTGGGCTTGTCGGGGTGGCGTTAAGAGTCCCGCCGGTGCGGGTGTCACGGCCATGGCGTGGCGGGTGTCTTCTGGTGCCCGTCCGGGTGCATGGGGTGTCATGGGGGTGGCATTGAGAGGTCACCTTGACGGAATCCGTTGCGAACAGGCCCTGTTGGCCGGTAATCAACGGACAGGAACGAGGCGACGCGGCCTGTCACCTGACCACGGAGGAACCCTTGATGCAGGATCCGACGACGCTGCTCCAGGTGCTGGTCCAGCAACGGCGTTGGCGGTACAGAGACTTCCTGGTTGCTTTCGAGCGGGCGGCAACGCAGGCTGGGCTACCGGGCCTGTCGCTGTCGGAGGCGCAGTTTCGACGCTGGACTTCCGGACGGGTCAAGACACTGCCGGGCTCCGAGATGTGCCGCGTGCTGGAGCAGATGTTCCACGTGGACGTCGTGGCGCTGATGGGCCCTCCACCCCAGCGGTCCGCCGTGGGGTCGGGGGAGAGTGCTGCGTACGACCTCGAAAGTGACATTGCTATGACCGCACGTGACGCCGCCGACGAGGCGGGAGCTGCTGCCGCGCAGTCCGTCTCCGACCTCAGCATCGACCAGCTCCGCGAGGACGCGCTGTCCCTCGCACGCTCCTACGGCACGTTGAGCGCCTTCGACGTCTTCCGCCGGGCCCGATCGCTGCGCTCGGAGGCAGAGCACCACAGGGGGCTCACGCAGATCCCCGCACAACAGCAGGACCTGCTGATCGTGGCCGGGCAGGCTTGCTCCTTGCTGTCCTCCTCGGCATTCGACCTCGGAGCGCTGGACGACGCGGCCCGTCTCGCCCGGTCAGCCGCCTTGTACGGCGAGCTGGCCCGCTTCGATCCACTGCGGGCTTATGCGACCGGGACATTGGCGATCTGCGCGTACTTCATGGGCCGGCCCTCGGAGGCGGTCCGGCAGGCACGGACCGCGCTGACCTACGCAGGGCTGGGCGACACGGCACGGCGCAGACTGCTGTCGATCGAAGCCCGCGCACACGGACACCTCGGCGACCGCGAGCGGTCAACACGGGCACTGGCCGCATCCACGCAACAACACCGAGGCGAGCGGGATGAACTGCACGACGACGTGGGCGGCGAGTTCGGCTTCGACGAAGAGCGCCTGCTGATGTCCAACGGCAGCGCCGCCCTCCTCGTCGACGACGGGCCCACCGCCGAGGCGACAGCCCTGCGGGCCCTTGCCCTGGTCGCGTCCCGCCCGCCGGCCCGCCAATCGCTGTCCGTGCGCGGCAAAGCCGCCGCCGATCTCGCCGCGGCACAGATCCTTCGAGGCGACCTCGATGCGGCAGCGGCATCACTGGAAACGGTCTGGACCACCCCTGCAGAGCAGCGGGTGGCCGGACTACTGGAGCGCACCGGAGCCCTGCGACGAGCCTTGACAGCCCCCGCATTCAAGGGAGCATCCACCGCAGTCACACTCGGCGAACAGATTGAGGAGTTCGGGCGTCTGTCCGCACCCGGGCAGTTAGGCACCGGCCACGGACTCTTGGCCATCGACCCGTGAACCGGTCCCGACGATGCGGCTAAGCATCACCGATAGCAGAGAGCACGCGCGCTTCCTTCTCCGGCGCCAAGCCGTGCTCAGCCCACCTCGGATGCTCGACCGGGCGCCCACCTGACTGCATCCACGCCCAGGTATCGGCAATGGTCTCGACAAAAGGACGGCAACGGAGCCCTGCCCCGACGGCGCGGGTGGCATCGACCGACCACACTCCGGCATGGGTGCGCCACAGTGGGAGTTCCGTCCACTGCTTGACGCCGTGCTCGACAAGCGTCGCCGCATCAGCCCACACCGGACGACCGGCGCTCTGGGTGACATCCAAACAGGAACCCATGAACTCGCCCCAGCTGATGCCCTCGGGGTGCGCGACATTGAACGCCCGACCGGAGAGATCACTGGCGGCCTGATCGACTGCGAAGGCGGCAACGTCGCGTAAATCAACCGGCTGGATCATCTGCTCGGCCGGCGCCGGCACGAGGACCGAGCCGCCGCGCTCGGCACGGGCCAGCCACCAAGGCAGGCGACCGACGTACTCACCGGGGCCCAGGATGACCCCGGGCCGCAGGAAGATTGCGTCCTCCCCGAAGGCGGCGCGTACCGCAGCCTCTCCCCCTGCCTTCTGGAAGCCGTACTTCGTCGGGCTGCCGTCAGAACCGGTGTGCCCAAAGGCCCCATCGTCGTCCGGCGGGCACTCCAGGAGCGGGGAGTCCTCGGTGAGCGGATGGTGCGGCCAGCCCTGGTAGACGGAAACCGTGGAGACGTGCACCCACCGCGAGGCAGCCAGCCGCAAGGTTTCCGCAGCCAAGAGCACGTCACGCGGCGGGAACTCGCTACTGGAGGTATCGATGACGGCATCCCACGGCCCGTACGTGGCAAGCCGCTTCAGATCGTCCGGACTGGTCCGATCACCCTGGACCGTCTCGACTCCATCAACTGCATCAGACCGGCCGCGATTGAACGCAGTCACATCCCACCCGCGCCGCAGTGCCTCCTCGACGATCGCCTTCCCGAGGAACCAGGTGCCGCCCATCACCAAAATCCGCATGAGAGTGACCTTGCCACGAAGCGTCATTTGAGACCATGCACCCTGACAGGGCTGACGTCCCACAGCCCATCGAGTCGGCATGCGAAGGGCCCGCCCAGCGACCGAGGGTGGGGGATAGGCTACCGATCAAGCCGTACCAGAATGGGTGTGCGGGCCAGGCCCGGCGCCCGCATTTGGGGGCAGTACCGCCGGGCCGCTCCGTACTTGACACAGCGGTGCAGCCTGCGGAAGGCACGGCACGCGGCCTAATGGATCCAGTGCTCACGCCCCACGGAGCGGGCACGCCACCCCATCAGCGGTCTGGCCTCCCGACCACCAGCAGGGGCACGATCTGACACCAGAACTCGAACGGTTCCGGCCGCGATAGTGCTCACCTGCTGGCGGCTACGGAACCAAGCATTCCCCGGTTCCATAGCTCCCATTAGGCTGCGGCGGCCTCGGGCCCTTCCGCGGTCGGGGTGTTGAAGTTGAGGCCGGTGTTGAGGAGTGTGGCGGCTTTGGAGACGGAGCCGGGGAGGAGGTGGCGGTAGGTGCGGAAGGTGATGTTGATGTCGTTGTGTCCCATCCAGTCTGCGACGTCGGTGATGGGGATGCCGTGTCCGAGGGCGTTGGAGGCGAAGTAGTGGCGGAAGCTGTACATGGTCATCCCTCCGGGGATGTGTTCCGGCTTCTGCTGCTGGAGGTTGGTCCACCACCTTCGGAGAGTGGTGGGGGAGAGGAAGGCGTTTCCGGTGCTGGGGCGCATGGTCTTTAGGAGGTAGCCGCCTGCGAAGGTTCCGTGGGTGGCGGCGTAGTGTTCGATGCTTTCGCGGACGAAAGCGGGCAGGGGCACCTCGCGGAATTCGCCGGTTTTCCTGTGCTTGAGGGGTTCCAGGGTGACGGTCCGGTCGTGGACCTGCTCGTGCACCCGGTAGACGTCCTTGGCGACCATGTTGTTCACGTTGACGGCGAGGGCCTCGCCGTTGCGCAGGCCCATGCCGGCCATGAGGTCGACGATGAGGCGGAAGGCGTCGTCGTCGCGGGCCACGCGCAGCAGACCGACCTGTTCCTTGGTGGGGATCACGGTCGGGCCCGGGCGGTACTCCGGCGGGCTGACGTCAAGCAGCGGGTCGAGACCGATTATTCCGCGCCGGTGCGCGTCCTTGAGGATGCCCTTCACCCGCAGGAAGACCTGTGCCTGGGTCGCGGCGCCGACGTTGCTGCGTTCCATGGCGGTGATGAAGCGTTCCACCACGAAGCTGTCGAAGGTGTGCATCTTCCGCGAGCCGATCTCCGGATAGGCATGGGTGCGCATCCGGGACTCGGTCGCGGCCTTCGTGCTGCCGGTGAGACCACGCTTGCGGGCGAACCATGCCTTCGCGTACTCCTCGAAGGTCATCTCGCCGAGCGTCTCCTGCTGTTCGGCGACACTTCTCGGCGTGGTTTTGCGGGCTGCGTAGAGCGCGGTCAGGCGTTCGATGGCCGCGTCCTGGTTGGGGAAGCCGGACTCCTCGGACTGCCTGCCTCGGGTGTTGCGGAAGCGGATGGTGTAGGGGTGCGGGCAGCCGGAGGGCCGACGGCACTCGCAGGGCTTGAAGAAGCTCCCCATGCCCCGCGCAAGTTTGTTCGGCATGATCGATATCGTTCCCTCTCCAGGGTGGTCGCGACCGGTAAAACCGGCGCTGACCTGGGACTCTTGCTGACCTTTTGCTGACTCGCTGACCAGCAGTAGGCGTCTGACCTGCATAAACCCTAAATCGGGGCTATAACAGCCTGATCGCATGACAGGAGAACGACGTGTAGCAGGAACCCTCAGTGCTGCATCGACGCAGGTCAGAAAGAATCCTGGGTTGCGGGGCTTGATCAGAATTCGACAATCTGGAAGAGCCCTTGCGGATGGGTGCTGACCTCTTGCTGACTTTGCTGATGGGCGGTCAGTGCGTTGTGGCAAAGGGAGTCCCTGTTCGATGAGCAGGGGCTTCTTCGTGTGCGGGGCATGGTCGCGAGGGGGTAGGGGCAGGCAGCGGACGGCTTGTTGTTGATCGAGGAGGCTGCGATGCCGTCGGTGCTGGGGTTGATGGAACGGCGTGAGGCGCGGGCGAGGCAGGATCTGGAGTCCTGGACGGAGGTCCTGGAGCAGGCTCAGGCGGAGGTGGATGCCGCGCGGGAGCGAGTTGAGCGGGCCCGGGTGGGGCGTGAGGAGCTCATGTCGGTGCTGGCCGGGGAGAGCACGGTGAATACGCCGGTTTCCGTGCCGTCCGGTGGTGAGGCGGCTGCCGGTGTGGGATCGAGTGGCTCCGGTGCGGGCCATGGCGGGCAGCCGCCGGTGTGGCGGTCGGGCATGGGTGGGGAGGCGCTCAGCGGACTGTATCGGGAGGTGTTCGCCGCGGTGGTGGCCGCTTCGGGGCCGGTGAACGGGGTGGAGTTGACGCGGGCGGTGGGCCGGGAGGCGGAGATCAAGAACGAGGTGGAGAAGATCCGTCACCGTGCCTACGTGCTGGAGAGGCGGGGCTGGCTGGTGCGGGAGAAGGACGGACGGTTCACGCCCGCAGCAGTCGGTCGGGGCGCTTCTCCGGCCGGCGCGGAGCGTCCCCGGCCATCCGGCGCGACAGCCTGATCGTGGCGGCCCACCACACCATCTGCTGGTGGTGATCGGGGCGGCGTTCGTGGTCGCGGTTGAGGCGGCGTGAGCGGGAGAGCCAGCTCAGCGTTCGCTCCACCACCCACCTGCGGGTCAGTACGACAAAACCCTGCTGCCCGTCGGATCGGCGCACGACCTCGACCCGGACCCCGTGGCGGGCGAACGCCTTCGCCAGCGCCGGACCCCGGTAGGCGCTGTCGACCCACACCAGCTTCAGTAGCCGGCCCGGCTGGTCCATGAACGTCTCCAGCAGCGCCGGGGCGGCCTTGGAGTCGTGCACATCGGCCGTGGTCACGGTGACCTCCAGGAGCAGGCCCTCCGTGTCGGTCAGGACGTGGCGCTTGCGCCCGTCGCGTGATTTACCGCCGTCGTATCCGCGACTGTCCTCGCCGACGGTCTCGGAGGCGTCCACCGACTGGCTGTCGATGATCCCGGCACTGGGCTCGGCATTGCGGCCCGTGCGCTCTCTCGCCGTCCGGCGCAGGCGCTCGTAGAGTTCCCGCACGTAGTCGTAGGTCCGCCGGCGGCGGAAGAAGTCGTAGACCGCCCGCCAGTACGGGAAGTCGACCGGGACGGCCATCCACTTCACACCGTTGTCGACGAGGTAGCGCACAGCGTCGAGCATCTCGCGGTGGCAGTGCGCCTCGGGGCGCCCACCCCGGTTGAGCGGCCAGGCCGGTACCGGCATCGCCGAGCGGACCTCGGCCCACTCCGCATCCGTCATGTCACTTGGATAGCACCGTGCCCGCCGCCCCGGAGCGATCGAACCGAACCTGTGCACGTAGCAGTCACACTCCGGAGTGGCCGTGATGGACGCGGGCGCAGCGGAAATGGTCAACTGTCCGGACAGCGGGTCTCCTTGACCGTGACGGGCTTCAACAACCACGTCACTACCGGGAGGCCCGCTTCTTCATGCCCGCAACCCCACCGGCACCTCTGTCCGAATGATCACCCACGCCGCACACCTCGAACGAGATCCGGTTTGCCACAACGCACTCAGTCGCCCCGGCGGTCCAGCGGCCAGGCGAGGCCCGCTTGCTCCAGCATCCGGCTGTACTTCGCATACCCGCGGCGCATGATCGTCGCGGCCAACCACAGGTAGAGGAAGAAGAACAGAGTGATGCCGGCTCCAACGAGCAGCGGAGTCCGCGCCAGGTTGCCGGTGACCGCGAGGGCGATGAAGATGCCGATCGGGATCGCGAACAGCAAGCGTTTGATGCGCTTGGTGGAGGACTTGCCGAACAGGTCGACCTTGATACGGGCGTGGAGCAGCTCAATCTCCCGCCGGGTTTCCGGCAGCGGCGTGAGGCCGTCTCCTCCGGCCTTCATTCCGGGAAACGGTCCGCGCTGCGCGACGTTGGGATAGTGCGTCATGGTGCGGGCGGCGCGTTCCGGTCCGTCGGGCAGGCGGCGGAAAGCGAAGACCGGGTGGCTTCGCCCCATGGGGATGCCGGGGGCCAGGCCGATGTAGCGGTATCCGTACTGCTCGGCGATGTACGCGAACGAGGCGAACTTGCGCCTGGAGGCCCATGGGTTGACCAGGGTGTGCAGTTCGGCGCCTTCTGCAGCGTCCTTCAACAGTGCCCTGAGAGCGCGCTGCAAGATCATCTTTTCCCCTTGGTGGCTGGGCCGTGGTCGCGATCTTCTACGGCGATGGCGGAACCACGGGCATCACCTATAACTTCCTATCATCCAGATGATGAAGTTCCCTGCTCGCAGGGTGGGGCAGGAAGGCGAGACGAAGTCATGGGTTCATCGGAATATCCCCACCTCGGTTTCGATCCGGCACCGGGCGATCTGGAGACCGTACGGCAGATGGTCTCAGCGGTGAGCCGGGTCGCCCGGGAGGGCGGCACGGCCAAGGTCCAGCTGAGCAAGGTAGGCACGTCCGACGGTATCTGGGCGGGCAAGTCCGCCCAGGCGTTCGCCGAATCGGTCTCCAACATCCCGCCGTACCTGCAGAAGGCCCTCACCGCGATGGATTCCGCTCACCGGGCGCTCTCCTCCTGGGAGACCGGCCTGAGCGGCTTCCAGTCGCGTGCACGCAAGCTGGAGGAAGAAGCAGCCGAGGCCGCCAAGAAGGCCGGCAGCGCGAAGGGGACGCTGGAGACGGTCAAGGACGACACGGCCGGGATGACCGACAAGGAGAAGGAAGACCTCAAGAAGGACAAGAAGGGCAAGCAGGACGCGTACGACACGGCCAACGACGAGCTCGAAGCCGTACGCAAGCGGGCCCATACCCTCAACTCCGAGTTCACCACCGCGGCCGAGGGCGCCGCGCGGTCGATCAAGGATGCCGCCGACGACGCTCCGCCCGAGCCCGGCTGGTTCGACGACCTGGTGGACAGCGTCGGGGACTTCCTGTCGGACGCCTGGAAAGTCCTCTCGGACCCCAACTTCTGGAAACTGGTGGGTGACTTCCTCGCCGACCTCGCCATGGTCATCGGCATCATCTGCCTCTTCGCCATCCCCTTCGGCGGCATCGCGGGACTGGCCCTGATCGGTCTGATCGTCGGCGCCGGCGCACTCGCCGCGCACGGCGCGGCGATGGCCGGCGGCGCGGAGGGCGTCACCTGGGAGACTCTCGCCTGGGACGCGGCGGGGGTCTTCGCGGGCGCTGCCGGCCTGGCGGGCGCGAAGCTGGCGCAGGCCGGGCGGGTGCTGGTGCAGTCCGGCCGTACGCTCCGTGCCTCACAGGGACTCATGAGTACGATCGGCAAAATCGGGCCCGGCAACTGGGCCGGCCTGACCAAGATCCCCGGCGGTATGGCTAACTCCGCCCGGGGGTTCACCATGGCGGCCAAGGGCTGGACCCATATCGCCTCCGGCAACGTCCTGGACTGGGGCGGCACGGTGGCCGGTGCCGCGTTCGCGCTCGGCTCCAACACAAACGACGGCCGGTGGACCGACGGGAAGTGGAACGTCTCCGACATCCCGCTGGTCGGACCGATCAACGCCATGACCAAGTACGAGATGCCCAAGGACAACGACCAGGTCGTCGCGCCGGGCCCGCTCGGCCCACAGGTCGATGTGCCCGCGACGCTGACCAGCGCGGGCAACAGCTTCGCGAAGGGCCTCGACCCGAGCCAGTTCGGCCCGGCCGCATGATCGAGAACGTAGACCCGGCGAAGTCCCGGAAGACGCCGTATGCCTTTCAGTATCAGGTCCCGGACGAATTCGTGCGGCTGCCGGAACCCACGGCCTCCGCCGGATGGCGCGAGGCGATGACCGAGCTGATGCCCGAAGCCGACGAGCAGCAACTGGACGCGGCGAGCGCGCAGATACGCGACCAGCTCCCCCGGATGTCGGCACAGGAGACCACCGTCCTGACCGCGATGTGTGTGGGGTCCGAGGAGGTGGACGGTGACGAGCGGCTCTCGATGGGGCTGCTCGTCGTGTCGGTCAAGCCCAGTGAGCACCGGGACCGGCTGCTGGCGGCGGAGGGCATCTACCGGGCGAAGGAGCAGAAATTCTTCGCCGGTGAGAGCGATCTCCTGGAGCTGGACTATCCGCTGGGCAAGGGATTTCAGGGGCGGCAGGACATGGTGCTGGCGGCCAAACTGCCCTCCGGCCCCGCGGTGATGTCCACTTCCCTGCGCTCGCTGACCCTGCCCGCGGCGGATGCCGGTCTGCCTCGGCCGGTGATCGCCATGGCTTCGGTGCAACTGGTCATTCCGGCGCCGCGCGACTACTGCGTGTACGTCACGATCGCGACGCCCTCGGTCTTCCTGCTCGACTCCTACTGCGGGCGGCTGGCCCACATCGGGCGTACCTTCACCTTCGACGTCGAGGCGGGCGTCGCGGCCGAGAAGGCGGCGGGAGCGCTACCGGGGGCCGGGGCGGCGGCCTCGTCCTGAAGAGCACTCCGAGGCACGTGGGCTACTGGCGTGACCGGCCTCGGCGGGCCTACTTCTTGTCCCCGCTGCCGCCCCTGGCGTTGGCCTTCTTCAACTCGTCGTAGAGCTTCTGATCCAGCTTGAGGAACTCCTCGGACGCCTTGTTAGCGAACTTCGAAACGCCCTTGGTCAGCTTGGAGAGCTGGCCGAAGCCGTAGTCCCAGGAATCCGAGAAGTCGTCGCACGCGGACTGAAGACCGCTGTGACCGATCTCAGCGGAGTCCGCCCGGGACATCTCCTTCGAGGCGGTCTTCATCTGGCCCCCGCTCTTCTCGAGCGTCCCTGCCATTTCCTTCACTTCGGCGCTGGCGAACTTCAAGAAAGACATGCAAATCCTCCATTGCTCCCGTGCGGTCTCGAGCCCTAGAAAATGCTAGTGGCCCGGCTGTCGGCCAGCTTCTCACTCCTCGCCTGCAGTGCCTGTCCCTGCAGGCGAGCAGGGGATGGCCTGATGCTGGCACGACGCCGGTTATCGGGGCGTAGCCGGTCCGGGGTGGTTGTTGGGACGGCGCGCTCTGCAGCGCCGGCGAACCCAGTCACCGGTCTCACCCACGGCGATCAGCAGTGCGGCGGATGCGGCACACCCCGCCAGATACGCGGGTTGATCGACAACTTTGCCCAGCATCCACAGCGTGAGGGTGATGATCGCCCGCCATGCGATGAGCGATCTGATCACGGGCCACCATCGTCGCTTGGCGCTCAGCACATGATCTCCACGTCGGTGTTCTGGGACAACTGTTTCTGGAATTCAGCTATTGGTGCGGGCACTGCGGTCCTCGGGCCTCGCTGGCCCCAACTCGCCCGACCAGGTGTGGCGCACACTCATCTGCCCCGAGGCCGAGGCGCGCCGCCATCGGCCGCCAAACCGTCCCCACGGTCGGTGGATGAACCGCTGGCCGCGGGGCCGCGCTGGTAGATGTCCGGGATGCCGTCGGCGTCCTCGTCCAGATTCTCTTCCTCGTACAGGCGCCGGTAGACGGCGTTCCTGCGGCGCAGGAACAGCGCGGCCACCGTGGCGGCGATCAGGGAGCCGATCAGGACGGCGGCCTTGACGTGCTCGCCGACCTCCCCCGTGGGGAAGGCGAGTTCGCCGATGAGCAGGGCGACGGTGAAGCCGATCCCGGCGAGCACGGCCAGGCTGAACACATCGGCCCAGGCCAGGTCCGGGTTGAGTCGGGCGCGGGTGAAGCGGGCGGCCAGGTAGGTGCCGGCGAAAATACCGAGGATCTTGCCGATCACCAGGCCCAGGACCACACCGAGGGGTTCCGGGCTGGTGAATACCTCGCCCAGGGCGGGCCCGGAGATGCTCACCCCCGCCGCGAAGAGGGCGAACAACGGCACCGCGACGCCGGCGGAGAACGGGTGCAACAGGTGCCCGGTGCGCTCTCCGGGGGAAGCGGCCTCGCCCTTGTCACGGGTCGTGCGCAGGATCAGGCCCATCGCGACGCCGGCGACGGTGGCGTGGACACCGCCGTTGTACATCAGAGCCCAGATGGCCAGACCCAGCGGCACATACCACCACCAGCCGCAGACCCGCAGCCGCTGCAGGACGTAGAAGAGGACCAGTCCGGCGACCGCCCCGGCCAGCGCCCACAGATTGAGGTCGGAGGTGAAAAAGACCGCGATGATCAGGATCGCGCCGAGGTCGTCGACGACCGCAAGGGTCAGCAGAAATGCTCTGAGTGCGGTCGGCAGATGGGTGCTGATGACCGCCAGGACGGCCAGGGCGAAGGCGATGTCGGTGGCCATCGGCACCGCCCAGCCGCTCATGCTGCCGCCGCCGATGCCCGCGGTGGCGGCGTACAGGGCGGCGGGTATGACCATGCCGCACAGGGCCGCGATGACCGGCAGGGCGGCGGTGGCGGGGGTGCGCAGTTCGCCGACGACCAGTTCTCGCTTCAGTTCGATCCCCGCGACCAGGAAGAACACCGTCAGCAGACCGTCGGAGGCCCAGTGGCCGACCGACAGATCGAGCCCGAGGGCAGGGAGGCCGAAGTGGAAGTCGCGGATCGCTTCGTAGGCGCCGCTCCACGGGGTGTTCGCCCACACGAGCGCCACCACTGCGGCGGCCAGCAGGACGAGGCCGCCGACCGTCTCGGTGCGCAGGGCCCGCAGGACGGCCGTGCGCTCGGGCAGGGGCAGCAGGCCCAGGAAGGGGGAACGGGAGCTCGGGGCAGGGGTCATGACGGCGAAGAACCTCCGGGGCGTCGGCGGAAACGGGCGCATAGCCCCTAATCGCCGACCAGACTTCCCGGCACACCCCACGTCGTCTTGACGCTTCCTTTGCACCCTAACCGCACGGCGCACGCTCGGCCAGACCGAGCCGTACGTACCGGAGCAGCATGTTCCGCATAAAAGGCGTTGTCCGATCGGCGGACAGCGCGAGCCGGATAACGGTTCAGTGACGCGCGCTGGGGCTTTCTCTCATCACACACCGTCATGTGATCTACACCACTAAAGTTTTGGCAAAGGCGTGGTAGAACTGCGCAACTCCGCAGGTAGCCGCACTCATGGCCCCAGCGCGGAGAGGCCGGCGCTCACCGGCTGCACGACCAGGGTGATCACGTTCCGAGTCCGCGGACCGCTTCCCCAGGGTCGCCGACGGACAACGGCGTTCACTCAAGCCCGCACACCGACCGGCAGCACTCTCAGTGTTCCGTCCCTGCGTCATCGAGGTAGCCACGTGTCGCTCGACTCCATCACCACGTCCATCGACGAAGCCGTCAGCGGTTTCTTCGAACCCATAGCCACCTGGCTCGGGGACGTCGTCTTCTACGCCGTTCGGGTCGGTGGAACGGACCTGCCCCTCATCGTCGTCTGGCTCGTGGTCGCCGGTCTGGTCTTCACCGGCTGGTTCGGATTCGTCCAGCTCCGCAAGTTCCGGCTCGCCATCGACGTGGTGCGCGGGAAGTACGACGAAGAGGGCTCGGCCGGCGAGGTCAATCACTTCCAGGCCCTGACCGCCGCCGTCTCCGGCACGGTCGGCCTCGGCAACATCGCCGGTGTCGCCGTCGCCGTCTCCATCGGAGGCCCCGGCGCGACCTTCTGGATGATCCTGTGCGGCCTGCTCGGCATGGCCACCAAATTCGTCGAGGTCACCCTCGGTGTGAAGTACCGCGAGGTGCACGCCGACGGCACCGTCTCCGGCGGCCCCATGCACTACCTGCCCAAGGGCCTCGCCGAACGGTTCGGCAGCCGCGGCAAAACACTCGGCAAGGTCCTCGCAGTCCTCGCCTCCGCATTGATCCTGTTCTTCGGCCTCTTCGGCGGCAACCTCTTCCAGGTCAACCAGAGCTACGCCCAGCTGGTCTCCGTCACCGGCGGCGAGGACGGCATCGTCGGCTCCTCCGCCGGCGCCCTGTTCTTCGGCATCCTCGTCGCCGCGCTCGTCGGCATCGTGCTGCTCGGCGGCATCCGCTCCATCGCAGCGGTGACCAGCAGGCTCGTCCCCGCCATGGCCGGCATCTACATCGCCGGCTGCCTGGTCGTCATCCTGGTCAACGTCACCGAGCTGCCCGCTGCGATCGGCACCATCATCGACGGCGCGTTCAACCCGAAGGGTGTGGCGGGCGGTGTGCTCGGCGCACTGATCATCGGTTTCCAGCGGGCCGCGTTCTCCAACGAGGCCGGCCTGGGCTCAGCGCCGATCGCCCACTCGGCGGTCAAGACCAAGCACCCCGCCAGCGAGGGCCTGGTCGCCCTGCTGGAGCCGTTCATCGACACGGTCATCATCTGCACGATGACCGCCCTGACCATCGTCATCGCCAACCCGGCGAGCTACGTCGAGGCCCGCGCCGGTGAGTCCATCGGCGGCGTCACCGTCACCTCCGACGCCTTCGGCACGGTGCTGCCCTGGTTCCCGTACATCCTGACGGTCGCGGTGATGCTCTTCGCGATCTCGACGGTGCTCACCTGGGGTTACTACGGCCTCAAGGCGTGGACGTACCTCTTCGGCCGCAGCCGGACGAGCGAACTGACCTACAAGATCATCTACACCCTCTTCGCCATCGCCGGATCGCTGCTGACCCTCCAGACCCTGATCGACATGGCCGATGCGGTGCTCTTCACGCTCGCCGTCATCAACATCATCGGCCTGTACCTGCTGGCTCCAGCCGTCAAGCGCGAGCTGGACTCGTTCCTGCGCTACGCGAAGGACCGCAAGTCCGGCGCCGTCGACGACGAGGGCAAGGCGAAAGAAGACACCGACGCGGCTGTCCAGACCTGACGCAGCGCAGGGGGTGGCCTGGCAGGGCCAGCCCACCCCTCTTCCATTTCCCGACACACCACTTGCTGCACGCATGGCCCGCGCACCCCCTAACGTGATCAGGGCGGTCTGCCCGTAGCAGCGCCGCCACGCCTGCCGCGCCGCGCGTCATGCCCCGCGCCGCAGGCCCTCACCTCGCACAGTCGAGGCCCTGGACTAGGGCTGCCACGGCGTCGGGTCTCTCCTCCAGCAGCAGATGCCCGGCACCGTCCACGACCTTCACCTCCGCACCCAGGGCACGCCGGGCAGCGGGGCCCAGAACGTGTGGCGGCAGGAAAGTGTCGTGGCGGCCCGTAGCCACCACGCTGGGGATCGACCGACGCTCCTTGAGTATCGCCGCGGGCAGCGGCCCAGGGGCCAGGCTGCTGCGGCAGCAGGTCGCGACCAGGTCCATCCATGTGACCATCCCGCCGGGGACCGGCCGGCCGGGAGCCACCATGTGCTGCAAGAGTCGCTCGGCGCGCGGCCTCGACGGGCGCATAAGCCAAGGCACCGAGGCCGCCACCAGTGAGGGGCTGACCCTCAAGCGTGCGAGACCCGCGGAGGAGACCAGGACCCGGCCGGTGATCCGCGGCGTCGAACCGGCCAGAGCAATAGCACCACCCAGGGAGTGACCGACCACAACGGCCGCGCCCGGAACCGCCTGCTCCAGAGCCTGGTTCAGCCAGTTTCCGTACCAAGCCATCCGCGCGCGGCACGGCCTGTCACCTGAGCTCAGTCCGGGCTGGCCCGGCACGTCGAGTACGACCGTGTGCCAGTCGGCGGACAGCGCGCTGATCACAGCCAGGGACATGGCCGCATTCATGTTGGTGCCCGGCAGCAGCACGACGCTCGGCGCCCCCGTTGCTGGAGACGGCCCGGCCACGACCACGCTGGTGCGGCCCGCCGATGTCATCATCTCGTGGCGGACATGGCCGATCCCACCGGCTTCCAACTGCTGGATACACCACGCCCGCACTCGTAGACGAGCATTGTCGCTCCTGTAAACCGACGCCACGAGGTGCCTTCTTTCCACCGGAACAGCTCGTTGACCAACAGCAGGCCCCTCGCCGGTACCAGAGGTCAAGGGCGACGCGCTAATGGCCGCTCGGAGCAAACAGCGGGTGGCCCCTCTCAGAGGGCGTGGCCAGGCCAGTCCAGAAGGCGGGCGCCGACTACAGCTGGGCTTGCGTGCCGACCGGTCCGCAGCGGTCGAGACGGCAATCGCGCCCGGGCCTCATGCACCTGCAACCGTACGGACGGCCGCCGCGCCGACCGCCTCCGAAGGCAACCCGACCCATTGGCCCGTAGGCTGCTGCCAGGTGCGCCGGGAAGTCTGGTCGGCAATGATTCCCCCTGCCCTGGAGCCCCCTGATGCCGCACCCTCCGCCCTCTCCCGGCCCCCGTTGCCGCTGGCCCGCTCTCCTGCGTGGGAAGCGCGGCACGACGGGTGCGGTCGTCGTACGACTGCGGGGCGAGATCGACGCCAATAGGGCCGAGCGGACCAGCCGCGTACTGCTCGACGCCCTGAGCTCCTCGCCGACCGACGTGGAAGTGGATCTCTCCCGCGTGCCACACCTGAGTGCCGACGGCACCCTGGCCTTTTTCACCGCACTGAAGGACGCACGCCGCAGGGGAACACAGCTGCGTGTGACCCAGGCTCACCCGCAGGTCGCCGCGATGCTCCGCAGGGTCGGGTTGAGCAGCGCCCTGGATACCTCCGGGCAACAGGGCACCGGAAGCCCCTGAAGCGGTGAATTGGAGCAGGGGCCGCACGGCAGGCCCGGTCTTCTTCGCGCTGCGATAGCGCGGCGACGGGACGATGCTCACCGCGTTCGCCTGCGGCTACCCGTAAGAGGGGCCCAGAAGCTCGAATCGGATGTGCTGCTGCGTACTGACCAGGGACGATCACCGGACGCGTTGGTCACGCGTTGGTCATGCAGCGGCCCCGTGAGCCGCGTTTTGCCTGGTCAGAGCGATGAAAAGGAGCGACGACCGAGGTCGCCACCCCTGGCCCCTCTGAGCCATAAAGGGCCTCTGAACAGGCGCTTTGTCGTCAGAGCGGGAGTTCCCGTTTGCCGCCTAGCTCTGGGCCCACCTGGCGGTTTCTGCCCGTTCCTGGCCGCTGTTGGCCACGCGTTGGTCACGCGGTGGCCCCTGCGGGCTGCTATGCCAGCGGTTGATATCTCTCCGGTGGGGCGGCTCTCAGGAAGGCCAAGCAATAGGTGATCTAGGCCGTTTCGTTTAAATCACCGCGCGTAACCAGAGAAAGATGCCTGCGACGTTGTGTCCGGCCAGGCCAGATGGTCGCGGTCGTCTCTTGTCCGTGGCCACTGAGAACTCCAGGTGTATGGCCACCAGGCGAGCCCTCTCAGATCAGGCACGGAGCGTCACTGAATTAGTCACCGCGCTCGCCCCGCGCCCAGGGGCCATCGGAGCGCACACGAGCCCCTCGGTGGCCGCCAGCAGCCCTCCAGGAAGCCCAGCAGCGTCGCCCGATCACGCGATCGGCATCGGTTAGAGGGGCTGCTACCTGGGACGACGCGCAGACCGCGAGTTGCGACGTCGCTCGCCGAGCGACTCGGTGGCCAGCCCCGCCCTCCGCGAGGGTGCGTACTGCCTCGCGCACGCCGTGGCGCTCTCTGCTTCGACGAGCCCCAGGAAATCGACTGCACTCGGTGATGAGTTGGCCGTCCACCGGGAGCCGATATGGCCACGGGCCGAGACCCGCTCGGCCGCGTACCTGGAATTTCCGGTGGCCACCCACATCTCTAGCGGGTGGCGATGCCTCACCTCTGTTCCAAGCGGTTGATGCGGCGTTCAATGGTGTTGCGCCGATTAGCCGCACTCGCGCTGTGTTACTCAATTCGATGCGAGCTAGAGCCCCACGCCCTACCGCGATGCCCTGGGGGACCTAAGAGCTGAGGTGGCCGGACGGGGCGCAGCTGCGCCTCCTTTTTGGGCCACCGCCCCGCGGCGGGTGCCGTACCAGATCGGCTCCTTTGCCCATCGGCTGGAGGGAGGCGCCTGCTTGCTATCCGATCTACTCAGCTGCAGTGGTTCCGGCGGCGTACCCCGTGGATGTCTGGCGTGGGCCGGACCCGTGTCGTGGCGGATCGATGGGGCCCCGCACGGCGCCGAAGCCATGATGCACCTCGCAATCGACTGGCGCGCCGCCTCACCGGCGAAGCCATTCCGAGCCGATGCATAACCTGGCCCCGACATCAGCCGGTGGGCCAAAGGCTCAGTTCTGTTCCTGGAATTGGGCCGGGTCGCGGGGATGGTCGCCAGAGGGCGTTCGGCTGGTGGGCGTGCCGCGGCGTACGGCCCATCCGACCAGTACGAGGGCTGCGGCGCCTGCATACACGGCGGTTACCATCACACTCGTCGCCCGCGGGTCGTCGAACGCACGCGAGGTGACGTAAGCCGCCGCTCCTGCCACCGCGACCCCGAGCCATTCCCAGCGTCCGTCCAGCGCGACCAGTGCGATCAGGAGCAGCGCGTACCAGGAGTAGCCGGGCGTCATCAGCAGGAAGGCTGCTCCGGTCACCAGCAGGGCGCCGCGCCACGGACGGTCGGGGTCGCCGTGGCGCAACACGTGCCAGGCGGTGACGGCCATGACGGCGCATACGACGGGCAGCGCCCACGTGTCGGGCAGCAGCAGGCGCAGTACGGCGTAGCGGTTCTCGGCGGCGGCGTTGTCGTAGCCCTCCTCCGCGACGTAGTCGCCGAGGTAGCCGAAGACCGACTGCTGGGAGGCGAGGACGTAGGGCAGATAGCAGAGCGCGAGGACCCCGGCGGCCGGTAGCAGCACGGCCGCCGCCGCGCGCCAGCGGATCGGGCGGGCCAGCACGCCGGACAGTGCGCCCGGCAGGACCACGGCGGGCAGCAGCTTAACCGCGGTTGCTGCGCCGAGCAGCGCCCCGCCCGCCGCCCGGTGACGTACCACCATCGTCAGCCTGGCGATGGCCAGCAGTACGCCGAGCACATCCGCGTGGGCGTTGTTCACCGCCTCAACTGGGACGGCAGGGCACCAGGCCCAGTACGCGGCGCCGCGGAGGTCACCCTGGTGGCGGCGCAGCGCCAGCAGCAGTGCGCCGGTGACACCGAGCGCCAGCAGGGCCCCGCCCACCTGTAACGGCTTGTGACGGGCGCCCTCCGGGGACAGTGCGTGGACGAGGAGGAAGTACCCCTGGGCGACAGGTGGGTAGATGGTGTGCGCCTTGGGCCGGTTGAGGCGGGTGCAGTGGCGTCCGCCCTCATCCGTGGTGATACGGGCCCGGGCGGGCCCCGCGCAGGCGTCGCCGGTCGGGAAGAGCCAGGGGTCGCGCAGCGAGGTGAGCGCGGGGTCGGCGGGTGCGTGGTCGTACGGAGAGATTCCGGCGGCCTGCACCCGGCCGTCCCAGACGTAGCGGTAGGAGTCCGTGCTGGTGCGCGGCGGTGCCGCAAGGCCCGTCGCGGCCACCGCGACACCGCCGGCGACGATAAGCAGCACGGCGTGCCGCACCGGCACTTTGCGCACGGACCAGGCCGCGGCCGCGAAGAGCAGCCAGGCCGCCGCGTACCACCAGGACAGGCCCGCCGGATCGGCGAAGTAGCCGTCCTTGCGGACCGTGCCTACGAGCACGGTGGTCAGGGCGGCGAGGAGGACTGCGGTACGTGCTGTGATCACGCCGTTCAGACTCGCAGGCGGTACCGGGCCCTCCGAGCGTCCTTCTTCCGCGTTTCGTAGGGTGTCGGGCACTCCAGCGTCCTCCTCTGGGGAGTGTGAACCTGCAGGACGCGCGTACGGCAGCCTTGATCCGCTGTTCAGGCTCTACCGCTGCTGCCGTACCAGCGCGACGAAGCCCCGCCCGTCCGCCGTCCACTCCTCCGCCGCCGACCAGCCGGTGGCCCCGGCGTGGCGCAGCAGTGCGGCCGAACCCAGCCGCGCCCAGGGAAAGGCCCCGCCGAGCGCTCCCCTGCCGTCGTCGACGCGCACCTGCACCCGCTCGTCGAGCTCGGCGTCGACGCCCTCCGGGGCGCTCTCCACGATCAGCACCCCGTCCGGGGCGACGATCCGCGCCACCCGCCCCAGCAGGGCGCGCGGATCACCACCGATACCGATATTGCCGTCGACCAGCAGCGCCGTGGCCCAACGCCCCTCCTCAGGCAGGGAGTCGAAGACCGACCCGCACAGCGCGCTGCCGCCCGAACGGGTCGTACGGGCCACCGCGGCCGGGCTCACATCGATGCCCAGCGCCCGATGCCCGAGCGCCGCCAGTCCCGTGACCAGCCGGCCGGGGCCGCAGCCGATGTCCAGGACCGCGCCCCGGCACCGTGTCAGCACCGTGAGGTCGGCGCTGTCGGGGCCTGCACACCAGCGCTCCACCTCCAGGGGCAGTAGCCAGCCGTCCGGGCGGCGCAGGAACAGCGGCCCCCGGCCGGTGCGCAGGGCATCCGTGTAAGGGTCGGCCCGCCAGGCCGTCGCCGTGGTGAGGGCCGTCACCGGGCACCCACCGCGGAAAGCGCGGCCACCGTCGCAGCGAAGCGGGTGTGCGGCGCCTCGGCCGCGACCACCTGCGCGTCGTATGCCGTGTCCACGTCCCGCAGCAGCGGCAGATCCCGCACCGCCAGCCCCGCGCCGGTCAGCCGTGCGCGCTGCACCTTTCCGGTCTCTGGTACGGACATGGGCACCCCGCGCAGCAGCCCGGGGTCCGGTGCCGCGAGGCCCAGCGCCCAGAAGCCCCCGTCGACGGCGGGCCCGAACCAGGCGTCGCAGCCCACCCAGGCGTCCGGCGCCAGTGCGGGTGCCAGCAGTGCGGGCGAGAGCTGCGGGGTGTCCATCCCGACCAGCAGGGCGGGGCCCGTGCACAAGCCGAAGGCCGCGGCGAGCCGCTCGTCGAGGCCGCCCGTGCACTGCGCCACCACCTCGATGCCGGGCGGCACCCACGGTCCCGGTGCGCCGTCGAGCACCAGCACACGCCGACACGCCGGGGCTGCGAGGACCGCGGCCAGCGTGTCGGCAAGCGAGGCGGCTGCGAGCCGGGCGGCTTCGACGGGGCTGTAGGGCGGGCTCAGCCGGGTCTTGACCCGGCCGGGCACAGGTTCCTTGGCGATCACCAGTAGCGTGGTCACCGGCCACCACCGGCCATGGGCAAGCCGCCGCCCGCGCTCGAGGGGGTTTCGACGCCTGAGGCGCCCGCACGCACACCCATTACGGGGCCCGGCCCGGCGGCCTCCGCGAGCACGCGTCGCATGTCGTGCACCGCGTGCCAGGTGCCCCGCCAGGTGCCGGTCACCTTCGACTTGCCGGACCTGGGCAGATACGGCACATCGGTCTCTCGTACCCGCCAGCCCGCGTCCGCCGCGCGCACCACCATCTGCAGCGGGTAGCCGCTGCGCCGGTCGGTCAGCCCCAGCCCCAGCAGCGCTTCTCGTCTCGCCGCCCGCATCGGGCCCAGGTCCTGCAGCCGCAGCCCGGTCCGGCGCCGCAGCATCCGGGCCAGCGCGACATTCCCGGCCCGCGCGTGCAGCGGCCAGGCGCCACGGCTCTGCGGCCGCCGCCTGCCCAGCATCAAGTCGCTCTCCCCTTCGGCGACTTGGCGAACGAAGCCGGGCAGCAGCCCGGGGTCCAACGAAGCGTCACAGTCGCAGAAACAGACGAACTCCGCCTCCGCCGCCAAGAGCCCCGCATGGCAGGCCGCGCCGAAGCCGCGCCGCTCCTCGTGCACAACGGTGGCGCCGAGCGCACGGGCGATGTCCGCCGAGCCGTCGCTCGAACCGTTGTCGACGACGATCGCCCGCCAGCCCGCGGGGATGCGCTCCAGCACCCAGGGCAGCGCCTCGGCCTCGTCCAGACAGGGCAGGACGACGTCCACGGTCGGCCCACTCACCGCGCGCCCGTTCATGCCGCACCCACGATCGACGCGTCCGCCAGAGCCGGGCCCGCCAGAGCCGCACCCGCGAACTCGGTCATGCCCTCGTCAAAGGACACCGCCGGCCTCCACCCCAGCTCGGCCCGCAGCCGCGCCGAGTCCGCCGTGATGTGCCGTACGTCGCCGAGCCTGAATTCGCCGGTCACCACCGGGGCGGGTCCGCCGTGCGCCGCCGCGAGCGCCTCGGCCATCTCGCCGACGGTGTGCGGTACGCCGCTGCCCGTGTTGTACGCGCGCAGCGCCCCCGGCGCGTGATCACCCACCGCTTCCAGCGCGACCCTGTTGGCGGCGGCCACGTCCCGCACATGGACGAAGTCCCGCCGCTGCCGCCCGTCCTCGAAGACCCGCGGCGCCTCACCCCGGGCCAGTGCCGACCGGAAGAAGGACGCCACCCCCGCGTACGGGGTGTCCCTCGGCATCCCGGGCCCGTACACATTGTGATAGCGCAGCGACACCGCCCGCCCACCGGTGGCCCGCGCCCAAGCAGCGGCCAGGTGCTCCTGCGCCAGCTTCGTGGTGGCGTACACATTGCGCGGATCACACGGCGCTTCCTCGGCCACCAGGCCCGGCGCCAACTCCGCGCCGCAGTACGGGCAACCGGGCTCGAACCGGCCCGCTTCGAGGTCGCTGACCGCACGCGGCCCCGGCGCGACCGTACCGTGACGCGGGCAGTCGTAGCGCCCCTCGCCGTACACCACCATCGACCCGGCCAGCACGAGCCGGGGCACGCCGACCCGCGCCATCGCGGCCAGCAGCACCGCGGTGCCCAGCCCGTTGTGGTCGACGTAAGCGGGTGCGTCGGCGAAGTCCTGACCCAGACCGACCATCGCGGCCTGGTGGCAGACGGCGTCCACGCCCCGCAGCGCCCGCTCCACCACGGCCCCGTCACGTACGTCCTGCGGTGAGCCTTCGGCGTCCGTCGGCCGCAGATCCAGCACGACCGGTTCATGCCCGCCCGAGGCGAGGGGGGTGACGATGTGCGAGCCGATGAAGCCCGCGCCTCCTGTGACAAGTACGCGCATGCCACAGACGCTACGGCCCCGCACCCCACACGTCGGCCCCACGCCCCCGGACGTCACAGGTCCGTAAGAGTCATCCGCCCACCCGCCACCAGGGCGATAGGCCGGAGGACAAGCCCGGCGTGCCATACCGCCGCGCGGGTGACGGCCGACGCAACGGCGGCGATCCAGTTCGCCGACGACCCGAGCCCCGAGCGTTCACCTCAACCACTGGCAGCCCAACCATCTCGCCCCTCCCCAACCTCCTGGAGGCAGACGGCCCGGACCTGCACGCCACAGATCTTGGCGCTTGTCTACGGGAACCCTGAGTAAGACCTCACCCTGCTTCGCCGCGATCCTCCCACCGGGCGAGGTGCACGAACTGCCTTTGCACCAGCGTGCACTCCGCGAGGTCACCTCCAGCATGCCCCCGATATCTGAAGCCCCGGCCACGGCCAGGGCCCTCGTTCACGCAATGCGCCTTTGACCCAAATGAACTGACGGGTTACTTGTCAGCTGAGTCGCCGCCCGTTGACGGCGCCCCTTCCCGTCACAGGCGACCGGTCAGGGCAACCCAGCGGGCGCAGCGGCACTGTGTAGAACCACAATGCCCTGGCAGAGCCGGCCTGCCGAATCGGAGGTGTGGCTCGCTGCCTGTGGAGGCTTCAGGTGGGGTGGGCTCCGGTGCGCTGGTGTGCGCACCGGAGCTGCCTGAAATGCGCCCTGCCGCTTTCCGGACAACCGTTCTACGCTGCGTGAAGGGCATGGCCAGGGTCCTTCTAGCGGCAGGCCCCCGCCGTCCTGCCGGCCGTGATGTCCCGCCGGGGGTGTCTCCCGCACATCCCGGCGGCCGGTCAAGACGGAGTGCGTGAGGACACGCCGAGAACAGGGGGAGGGGCGCATCCCCGCACCGCGGCCGCCGCCCGGTCTGGGCGGCTCCACGCCCGGCGGCGGCCGTACTTGGAGGTTCAACTACCCGCAGCACGCGCTGATCCACCGCCCATTGGACCGCCGATGGACGGGGCCCGTCCGCGCGGACCGTGGCGGTCGCGAGGCCGGGGGCGCTACCGGCAGGGCATTCCGCTGTGGCGGAGGCGAGACCGGTGGCGGTGACCGCGAGAGCGACTCCGATTACGGGAGCACCACGATCAGCGGGATCGTCAGATCGCTGGAACCAGCACTACAGCCGCACGCGCGAGGCGCTGGAACCGTCAGATCGCCGGGATTGCGCACCCAACTGGTGACGGGCCTCGACGAAGTCTCCGGCCTGCCATGGTCCGTTCGTTCGTGGTGAGGGGGACCTATTCGGTGCCGTCGACGATTGCCTGGGCGAGGTCGGCGATGCGCCGGTTGTGGCTGCGTGCGTCGTTGCGCAGCACTTCGAAGGATTTCTCCATGTCCAGGTTCAGGCGTTCGGACATGACGCCCTTGGCCTGCTCGATCAGTACACGGTTGTTCAGGGCGGTCTGCAGTTGCTCGGTGAGGGTGTCGCGGCGGCGGATGGCGCGTTGCTGCAGCAGTCCAATGTGGGCACCGAGTCACCGCAACTGTTCGCGGCCGGTGGTGCCGCGCTCGCAAGTGGCCGCAGGTGGCTTCGTCCTGGCGGGTCGCCTCACCAATCGCCTCGGCCGCTGAGAGATGACGTCCCGGTCATGAACGAGACTCCGCAGGACAAGACCTCGCACGAGGAGACTCCAGAGGCGCCGACGCCGCGCGATCAGGGCGGGCCATGGGCGCAGGCGACCGTGGCGATGGCCGGACGGCGGGCGCTGCTCGTGGCGGCTGCCGTCCTGACCATCCTGGCGGTCGCGCTGCTCACCGTGGGGATCACGCAACAGGAACCCGCCCCACCGCGGGCAGATACGGTACCCGCCGCGTCGAGTGAGGCAGGTGAGGCATCCGCCCCGGCCGGGCGGGACAAGGCTGAGTCCAAGGACCATGAGGGCCACGGCACTTCGGCGTCACCCGCACGCGAAGCCGTACTCAGCGGGTCTGCCCCCGAGCGGATCACAGTCCCCTCGCTCGGCGTCGACTCGCCCCTGGTGGACCTCGGCCTCGACGCTGATCGGGTCATGGATACCCCCGACGACCCGGACAAGGCAGGTTGGTTCACCCTCGGTCCCACGCCGGGCGAGCGCGGGCCGTCCGTCATCGCCGGGCACGTGACCTGGAACGGCAAGCCCGCCGTCTTCTTCGAGCTCGGCAAGGCGAAGAAGGGCACGCGCATCGAAGTCGGGCGCACGGACGGAAAGACCGCTGTCTTCACGGTCGACCGGACCGTCCGGTACTCCAAGGACAAGTTCCCCACCGTGGAGGTCTACCGCAACCTTGATCATGCCGGTCTCCGGCTGATCACCTGCGGCGGCGAGTACGACGACGCCACGCACCGGTACGCCGACAACGTGGTGGTCTACGCATCGCTCACAACGGTCCGCTAGTGCGTTGTCCACGAACGTTGACGGGGTCTGGTGACATGTCGGTGGATGTTCGTGGTGTCGGGGTCTGACGGTCTTGCTCTGCCTGGCAATGTGGTTGCCGATGAGAGTGGGGTCTTGAATGG
>NZ_JASITA010000005.1 GCF_030063415.1 Streptomyces sp. H27-C3
GTGCGGTGCGGGGGTGCGGTGCGGGGGTGCGGTGCGGGGGTGCGGTGCGGGTGCGGGTGCGGGTGCGGGTGCGGGTGCGGGTGCGGGTGCGGGTCGCCTACCCGCCCCTTCCCCCTGTGTCTTTTTGCGGCTGCCGCCGCGTGGTGGGGCTCCGCCCCAGACTCCGGTCCTCAGACGCCGGATGGCTGGAGGGGCGGTCAGACCGTGCGGGGTGGGGTGGGAGTGGCCGACTCACGTACCGGTCCCGGTCCTCAAACGCCGGACGGCTGAAATGGGCGGGCTCGTGGTGTCCTACGAGCCCGCCCGGTGGTTCTGCGGTGCCTCAGTTGTTTCGTACGGCCAATGCTCGGCGCAGGTCGTCCAGTTGGTCGGCCAGTTTGCGGCGCAGGGCCGGGATCATGCCGTTGTCCCGGAGGAATTCCTCGCCCAGGCTGAGCGCGTCCGCGTCCACCGCGAAGAGCGGGAAGGCGTAGCGGCCGGTGGCCTCGGCAATGGCGGGGCCGCGGCGGTCGGCCAGGGCCGTGGCGTCCTGGTAGTAGCGGGTGACGTACTCCCCTACGAGGTCGGCCTGTTCGGGCTGCCAGAAGCCCTGGGCGGTGGCCGTGAAGAGGTAGTTGGAGAGGGTGTCCTCCTCGAACATCCTCGACCACGCGGCGGCTTTGGCCTGGGGCGTGGGCAGCGTCGCCCGGCAGCGGGCCGCGCCTTCCTCGCCCGTGGCGCTGGGGTCACGGGTGAGCTCCGCGGCGATCGCTGCTTCGTCGGTGGCGCCGAGTACCGCGAGGCGGCGGAGGATGCGCCAGCGCAACTCGGGGTCGAGTTCGGGGCCGCCGGATACGCTGCCAGAGCCGAACCAGTCCTGGATGGTGTCGGGTTGCGTTGCCGCGTCGATGAAGTGGCGTACGGCGGTGAGGCGCAGGCCGGGCGCGTTGCCGTCCTCGGTGCGGCGGATCAGGTCGCGGCAGATCGTCGTGAGGGTGGCCAGGGCCGCGGGGCGCTCGGTGGCGATGAGATAGCGGTCGGCGATCTGCGTGGCCGCGAAGACGAGGACCCCTTGGACGATCGCCAGGTCCGTCTCGTACGGGAGGTGGGCTCGGGCGGCCTCCAGGTAGGCGCCCGGGGGCAGTTCGCCGTCTCGGACCATGTCCCGGGCGGCGTTCCACACGACGGCGCGGGTCAGCGGGTCGGGGAGGCCGGAGAGGGAACGTACGGCGGTGTCCCAGGAAACGGCGTCCAGACGGACCTTGGCGTAGGTGAGGTCGCCGTCGTTGAGGAGGACGAGGGCGGGACGGCGGCCCGGGAACGTTCTGTCGGAGTCGCTCTGCGGGATGTCGATCTCGAAGCGGTCGCGCAGGACGAGCCGTTCAGGAGCGGTCGGTTCACCGAGGGTGTGGTCGTAGGTGCCGACGGCGATGCGGTGCGGACGGCTGCCGTCGTGGGTGATGTTCAGGGACCAGGAGCCATCGGCTTCGGTGGGGTCGGGGGTCAGGGTGTCGACGCCGGTGGTGCGGAGCCACTGCTGGGCCCAGGCGTGGACGTCGCGGTCCGTGGTGTGGGCGAGGGATTCGATGAAGTCGGCGAGGGTGGCGTTGCCGAACTTGTGGCGGGCGAAGTGGGTATTGATGCCCGCCAGGAAGTCCTTCTCGCCGAGCCAGGCCACGAGCTGGCGCAGGGCCGATGCGCCCTTCGCGTAGGAGATCCCGTCGAAGTTGAGCATGGCGGACGCGGTGTCGGGGACGGCGTCGGGGTCCGGGGCGACGGGGTGGGTGGAGGGGCGCTGATCGGCGTCGTATCCCCAGCCCTTGCGCGCGACGGCGAAGTCGGTCCAGGTGTCGGTGAAGCGGGTGGCTTCGGTGAGCGTCTGGTAGCCCATGTATTCGGCGAAGGACTCGTTGAGCCAGATGTCGTCCCACCACTGGAGGGTGACGAGGTCCCCGAACCACATGTGGGCCATCTCGTGCGAGATGACCATGGCCCGGGTCTGGCGTTCGGTGTCGGTGACGGCGGAGCGGTAGATGAATTCGTCGCGGAAGGTGACGAGGCCGGGGTTCTCCATGGCGCCCGCGTTGAACTCCGGCACGAAGGCCTGGTCGTAGGAGTCGAAGGGGTAGGGCTCCTCGAACTTCTCGTGGTATCGGTCGTAGCACGCGCGCGTGATGTCGAGGATCTCGTCGGCGTCGGCGTCCAGGTACGGCGCGAGGGAGCGGCGGCAGTGGATGCCGAAGGGCAGGCCTGCGTGTTCGGTGCGTACGGAGTGCCAGGGGCCTGCGGCGACGGCGACGAGATAGGTGGAGATAAGGGGCGTGGGGGCGATCTTCCAGCGGCCTTCGCCGTGGTGCTCGGCGATGCCGTTGCCGAGGACGGTCCACTCTTCGGGGGCGGTGACGGTCAGCTCGAAGACGGCCTTGAGGTCGGGCTGGTCGAAGGCGGCGAAGACGCGCTGTACGTCTTCCATGAAGAGCTGGGTGTAGAGGTACGTCTCGCCGTCGGTGGGGTCCGTGAAGCGGTGCATGCCTTCGCCGGTACGGGAGTAGCGCATGTCCGCGTCGATGCGCAGCTCGTGCTCGCCGATGGTGAGGCCGGTCAGTTCGAGGCGGTTCTCGACGAGCGCCTCGGGGTCCAGCGGCTGCCCGTCGAGTGTGACGGTGCGCAGGGTGGCGGGCTTGAGCTCGACGAAGGTGTCCCCGGCGGTGCGCGCGGTGAAGTGGATGACGGTGCGGGAGTCGAAGGTTTCCTCGCCACGGGTCAGGTCCAGGGCAATGCGGTACCGGTGGATGTCGAGGAGTTGGGCACGGGTCTGCGCTTCGTCGCGCGTCAGTACGGGCATGGGGACATGCTGCCTGATGGCGGGCGCGGGGCGCACTGTGTTGTGGGGGTGAGGTGGTCTGCGGGAGTGCGGTCTGTGGGACCCGTGGTCGGCGGGTGGGGGGGCGCGTGGCCGCGTGGCCGCGTGGCGCTCCCCCGGCCCGCCCCCTCTATATGGCCGAGGTCCGGCCCTCGGACGCCGGGCGCGAGAGGCCCGACCGCCGCGCCCTCGGGCGCCGGCCGCCCGGCCCCCGGTCGGGCCCAGGCAAGATCTACGTGCGGGCGATTGTCTCGTGGTGGCGGATGACCTCCGCGATCACGAAATTGAGCAGCTTTTCCGCGAAGGCCGGGTCCAGTTTCGCGCTCTCCGCGAGTTCGCGGAGCCGGATGATCTGGCGGGCCTCGCGGTCCGGGTCGGCGGGCGGGAGCTGGTGTGCCGCCTTGAGGTGGCCGACCTGCTGGGTGCACTTGAAGCGCTCGGCGAGCATGTGGACTACGGCCGCGTCGATGTTGTCGATGCTGTCGCGCAGGCGGTTCAGCTCGGCGATGACGGACTCGTCGATTTCGCTGGAGGTCATGGTCCGCGAGCTTACGTGGCGATCGTCGGCGGATGCCGCGGGTCCGGTATCTGGGTGCTCCAGCCGCCGTGGACCGCGCGTCCCTGCTGTTCGCGGAAGCGAACGGGGGCCGTCCCGACACGCCGGGTGAACAGGCGTGAGAAGTACGCCGGGTCGTCGTAACCGACCCGGCGGGCGACGGCCGCGACGGGCAGTTCGGTGGCGGCGAGGAGTTCCTTGGCGCGGCCGAGGCGGATGCCGAGAAGGTAGTCCTTGGGGCTGCACCCGGCGCTGCGGCGTACCGCGGTGCGCAGTTCGGCGGGGGTCATGCCGTGGCGCGCGGCGTGCTCGGCGACGGACAGGGGCTGGAAGGCGTCGCGGGCGAGGGACTGGAGGACGGGGTCGCCGTCGGCGCCGACGTCCGCGCGGGCGCGGCGCAGCGCGACGAGGAGTTCATGGACGGCGGCGCCCGTCTCGACTTCGAGGAGCGGGTTGCCGCGGCGTGCGGCGCGGGCGATGCGGCTGACGGCGGCGCGGGCTCCCACTGTGTCGGAGAGCGGGACGACCGGGCGGTCCGGTTCGATGTAGCCGAGTTCGGTGTAGGTCGCGGTGGCGGGTCCTGTGAAGTCGACGAAGCTCTCGTCCCAGCCGGTGACCGGGTCGGGCCCGTAGTGGTGCGGGGTGCCGGGGGTGACCCAGATCAGTGCGGGCGCGGTGACGCCTACGTGTCGGCCGTCGGTGCCGCGGAACCAGCCGGCGCCGGCGCTGATGACGATGGCGACGTGGTGGTCGAGGGTGCGGGGGCCGACGGTGGGCAGCGTGCCGTGCTGCAGGCCGACTCCGAGGCAGACCAGGCCGAGCCGGTGATGGGTGGGACTGGGAGTGAAATAGCGCATCCAGGTGTGGTAAATCCCGTTTCCTTCCTCCCTCCGGTGCTCAGGCGGTGTCCTTGTGTGCCGTTGTGCTTCCTTGTGTCCAAACAGCGCTGATCTTTGTCCATGGACCGGTCTGCCGCCAGGGGGTCAAGGTGAGGCGCTGTGGGTGAGGCCCCGCAGATGCCACAAATGAGCGAGAGACGGGCGGGGACCGTGGTGGACTTCACGGTGGGTGAGCGGGACTTTCAGGCCGACGGGCGGCCGGTGCGGCTGCTGTCGGGGGCGTTGCACTACTTCCGGGTGCACGAGGCGCAGTGGGGGCACCGCCTGGCGATGCTGCGGGCCATGGGGCTCAACTGTGTGGAGACGTACGTTCCGTGGAATCTGCACGAGCCGCAGCCCGGCAGGTTCCATGATGCGCACGCGCTCGGCCGGTTCCTGGACGCGGCGCACGAGGCGGGCCTGTGGGCGATAGTGCGCCCCGGCCCGTACATCTGCGCCGAGTGGGAGAACGGTGGGCTGCCGCACTGGTTGACCGGGGCTCTGCGCACGCGCGTGCGTACGCGCGACGCCGAGTATCTGGGTCATGTGGAGCGGTGGTTCGGGCGACTGCTGCCGCAGGTGGTGCAGCGGCAGTTGGGCCGGGGCGGCCCGGTGATCATGGTGCAGGTCGAGAACGAGTACGGGAGTTACGGCTCGGACCAGGTCTATCTGCGGCACCTGACGGGGCTGCTGCGCGAACTCGGCGTCACAGTACCGCTGTTCACCTCTGACGGTCCCGAGGATCACATGCTGACCGGCGGTTCGGTGCCCGGGGTGCTCGCGACGGCGAACTTCGGGTCCGGCGCGCGTGCGGGGTTCGAGGTGCTGCGGCGTCATCAGCCGTCCGGCCCGCTGATGTGCATGGAATTCTGGTGCGGCTGGTTCGGCCACTGGGACGCGGAGCCCGTCGTACGGGCTACGGTGGACGCGGCGGACGCACTGCGGGAGATCCTCGACTGCGGGGCCTCCGTCAATCTCTACATGGCGCACGGCGGTACGAACTTCGCGGGCTGGGCGGGGGCGAACCGCTCCGGCGAGCTGCACGACGGCGCCCTCCAGCCGACCGTCACGTCGTACGACTACGACGCGCCCATCGACGAGTACGGGCGGCCCACGGAGAAGTTCTGGCTGTTCCGCGACATCCTCGCGCTCCACCAGGACGACGACGCCCCGATCCCCGATGTGCCTCCCACGCCCGCCCCGCTGGCCGGGCCGGCCGCCGCGCGGCTTTGCCAGTGGGCGCCGCTGGGCGACGTACTGGAGGTGCTCGGGGGCGCGGAGACGGAGACCGCGATGCCGCCGACGTTCGAGGAGTTGGGGGTGGACCGCGGGCTGGTCCGCTACCGGGTGCGGCTGCCCGGTCCGCGCCAGGCGTATCCGCTGGGCGTGACGGGACTGCGGGATCTGGCCGTGGTGTACGTCGACGGGGCGCGGGCGGGTGTGCTGAACGGCGCGGCGGGCGGGGCCGACGCGTACACGGCTCTGGCGGCGCCGGTTGAGGGTCCCGCGGTGGTGGAGCTGTGGGTGGAGTCGCTGGGCCGGGTCAACTACGGGCCGCGTCTCGCCGAGTCGAAGGGCATCTCGGGTGGAGTGCTGCACGAGCGGCAGTACGTGCACGGGGTGCGGGCCCGGGGGCTGCGGCTGGACGCGTTCGACGACCCGGAGTCGGTCGGCCGGGTGCCGTTCCGTGAGGCGGGTGAGGCCGTAGGGGCGGCGGGGCTGTACCGGGGAGCGTTCGATGTGCGGGGCGCGGGGGACGCGGGGCTGGAGCTGCGGGGGTTCACCCGGGGCTTTGTCTGGGTGAACGGGTTCTGCCTGGGGCGGTACTGGAGTGTGGGGCCACAGCGGTCGTTGTACGTTCCGGGGCCGGTACTGCGGGAGGGGGCCAACGAGGTGTGGGTCCTGGAGGTGTACGGAGCGGAAGCGGGGGCGTTGACGGTTCGGCTCGGTTGAGTTTCCACCGGCCCGCGTCGCGCCAGCCGGCCCGGCCCGGCCCGTGCCGCCATGGCCCATGACCGGCGACCGGACGTTGCGCGATCTCCGCCGCGTCCGCGCAACGTCCGGTCGCCGAACCGCGTCCTTCCGTGTGTGATCCAATCCCACGACCTCTACAGCCCCGACGACATCACTCCCCCGGACGACGAGGAGCCCGTGCGGCCCGGCCCGCTGTGGCGCCATGCCTTGTGGGTGGCGGGCATCGCCGCCCTCGGGGTGGGCCTGGGGTGGGTCGGCGCGCTGTTCCGTATCGGCCCCGAGGAGTACGGGCTGCCGCCCGCCGCTCCGGGTGCGGTGTGGCCGTATGTGGTCGCCTGGGCCGTGACCGGCCTGGTGGTGGCTGCCGCGATGCGGGCCACCGCGCTCAGGGTGCCGCTCTACGCCCCGGGGCAGATCGCGGTGGTGCTCGTCCTCCTGGGCACCCGGATCTCCATGGGCTGGCGGCCGGAGGCGCCGGCGCTGGGTGCGGTGGCCGCGGTCGCGCTGACGGCGACGGCCGTCTGGTGCGCCCTTGCCGTGCGCTCCGGATCCGACCGTGCCGGGGAGCGCCGCGCCCAGTAGCCGGATCATGCGAAGGACGGGCCCGGCTTCCGTGAGCCGGGCCCGTCCTTCGCATCGCTACCGGTCGACTACGCCTCGCTCACCTCGAAGGTGTCCAGTACGAACTCCGCCTTTCCGTCGTCCCCGACCTTGCGCAGACCCACCCAGGGCTCACCCTCGGCCGGCGCCGTGAACTCGTAGGCGAGGACCGTGGGAACGGTCGCCACGGGCAGCGGGACCCGCGTCAGCTCCCCGGGCGCCGGCTCGTCCACGCCGGTGATCCATGCGTACTGGCCGGCCTTCTCGTTCTCGTAACGGAAGGACACCCGGTAGCGCCGGCCCGCCTCGAAGCGGACGGTGTGCTGCACGGTCCGGTAGACCAGACCGTCGTTCTCGCCGCGCGACTTGAGGGATTCCGAGCCGTCGATGACGTCGTCGATCGCCTTGCCGTGCCAGGCGCGCTGGGTGAACGGAGCGTGCCGTTGCGCGATGTGGGTGCGCGGGTCGGTGGAGCCGCCCGCGTCGCCCTTCACGAACGGGCCCCAGCCCTGCGGCACCTGCTGGAAGTCCTCGAAGGCCACCGTCCCTTCCTTCGCGGGGCGTGTGGCGGGGACGATCCGTACGTTGTCGAAGCGCACGCGCGCGTGGCCCGCCGCGGCCCGCAGCGTGAGGTCGACCCGGCCGCCGCCCTCCGGGACGGTGAAGTACGTGAACATCCGCTGGAAACGGGTGTCGTGCTTGCGATCGGCCGCGACGAGATTGACGGCCGTGGACGAGTCGGTCCAATTCGAGGCGGTGGCACCGTCCGCGGTCCGTACGGTGAGGGCGGCCCGGCGCCGCTCCCCCGCCTTCGCGCCGACCTCGACCTGCACGGAAGCGGCGTACGTGCCGGGCGCCAGGCGTGCGAGGCGCTGCCCGACGGCCGCGGCGCCGCCCGCGCCGATCACCAGCTCGTAGTCCCCCAGGGCGCTGAGCTCCACCGAGGCGGGCCCACTGGCCGTCCAGCCGTTCAGCGTTCCCGAGTGGAAGCCGGGGTCGTGCACGGGGGTGGCCTGCCCCCAGTGCGGGTCACCCGCCTGCCGTACCCGGCCGCGGTGCAGGACGTACGGCTGCTGCGCGTCGGCGTCGATGGTGACCTTGCCGGAGCGGACCGGGACGTCGCGGACGTGCACCCGGCCCTGGTCGGTGAGCCGGTAGAGCGCCACCTTCGACTCGCCGGTCCAGCCGCGCGGCAGCTGCCAACTGCTGCTGCCACCGGCCGGGTTGTAGTGGTAGAGCTTGTCCGGGTCGGTGGCCCTGCGCGGCTCCCACGGCAGCAGGTAGCGCCCGTCGTCGTACACCAGGCGCCCGTCGGTGGTGATGCGGCGGGTGCCCTCCTCGTCGTCGACGGTGGTCCTCGTCGGGCCGAAGAAGGTGATCCGGTGCTCCGCCCAGGTCTTGACCGGGTACGCCTGGAGGTACTTGGCGGGCAGGCTGTCGGTCCAGATGAGCCGGTAGAAGACGTTCCAGTCGGTCTTGTTGACCCAGCCCTCGAAGTTTCCGGTGCGCGGGATGCCGAGCAGGGTGGGCCACTTGTCGGCGAAGACGTCCTTCTGGTGGTTGCGGATGAAGCGGATCAGCTGGGAGTTGACGCCGCGCGAGGTGTCGCCGCCGTAGTCCACCTCGGTGGCCCAGTGCGACCACAGGGACGAACGCTCAAGGCCGTGTCCCCATTCGGTGGTGACCTGCCAGCCCTGTTCGCGCAGCGCCCGCTGGAGCCGGTCCGAGGTCCAGCCCGACTCCCGGAAGACGTCGATGTAGAGCATGTTGAGCGCGGGGTCGGCCTCTTCGCGCAGGTCCTTGAAGCGCTTGATGATGTCGCCGGAGACGAGGTCGCGCCGCTGGTCGATGCGGTAGCTCTGGTCGAGCCAGTCCCACTGTTCGTTCGCCTTGTCGACGAGGGTCTCGGAGAAGGCGTTCGCGACGGGGTAGGACTCGGTGGCGTTCACATGGACACCGAAGTCGCTGCCCCACTTGCGGCCCTCCTTGACGAGGGTGTTGAGGTCGTCGAGGCCGCCCGCGCGCTTGTTGGGGTTGCCCGCGTAGTCGGGGTGCGCCGAGTCGTGGCCCTCCGACTGGTAGCCCTTGAGCAGGGTGTACTGGCGCAGCCCGTCCGTCGCGAGGGAGATCCGCTTGACATTGTCGAGGGTCTGCAGGAACGGGTTGGTGGCCTGGCTGGCGAAGTTGAAGGGAATGTGCGGGACGACCCGCAGGTGCTGCTCGTCGGCGCCGAGCGGGTCGACCATGATGTCGCGGAAGGCGATGGCCGCGTCCTGCCAGGTGACGACGGAGTCGTCGTCGCGGTCGCGGGTGACGACGACGGTGGCGTACGGGAGGGGCTCGGTGGCGCCGGTGGGCGCGGTCGCGGCCCGGTGGGTCCACTGCCCGCACGTCACCTGCGCCTTGACGTAACCGTCGCGCTGTACGGTCTGCCGCCACAGCCGCCCGTTCTCCCAGGTGGTGCCGTCCGCGCTGGTCGGCTTGTCGTACGTGGTGTTGGTCTCGACGGCGCCGCCGAGCCGGTCGTGGGCGACGACGGCGTACGCGCAGCCCTTGGGCGCGGCGTCGGGCGTCGTGTCCGGGGCGACCTCGACCAGGGTGTCGCCATTCTTGGCCTTGTCGATCTCGACGCGCGCGGCGAGCAGGGTCGCGCCCGGCTGGTCGCTGCGTACGGACAGGAAGGCCAGGCCGGGGATCTGGAGGGTGCCGACGCGCAGCGCGGGGGTGTCGGCGATGCGGGTGACCCGCCAGTGGATCTGCCATCCGTCGACGCGGATCTCGACGCCGATCTCGGTGCCGCCGTCGAAGGCGAGGGTGTACCCGGCCCGGTCGTACTGGGCCCTGGTGGTGACCTTGGGGGTACGGGCGGTTCCGTCGATCAGGACCGAGGTGACCGGATCCTCCTGGGCGTGCAGTGTCGCGCCGGTGCCACGGTCGGTGTAGGACACGATGCGCGGGAAGCCGGAGTCGACACGTACATCGAGCTCACGGGAGCGCAGCCGGCTCTCGCTGCCGGCTGCCGGGGCTGCGGTGGCGAGGCCCGGGGCGCCGACGACGGCGCCGATGCCGACGAGTGCGGCCGCACCCGCCACGGTCCTGCGACTCGGTCCCCGGCCCTGTATGTACGAATCCACGCTGGCTCCTCCTCGTGACGGTTGACCGTGCCCGTCACGATGCGCCGCGTGGGAGGAGGCGCCTATGGACAAAAGAGGGACAGGTCTTGGACTAATGGTCCGCCGGCCTGCCCCTCCCCCGCCCCGGAGCCTCAGCGCCTCAGTGCTTCAGCGCCTCGGGGCCTTGAGGTCAGAGACCGGCAGCGGCGCTCTTGATGGCCGCTGCGAAGGTGGAGACCTCGGTGTACACGCCCGGGTAGTCCGGTCGTGCGCAGCCCTCGCCCCAGCTGACTATGCCGACCTGTATCCAGGCGTTGGCCTCGTCCTTGCGGAACATGGGGCCGCCCGAGTCGCCCTGGCAGGTGTCGGTGCCGCCCTGGTCGACGAAGCCCGCGCACAGTTCCTCGGCCGGCGTGAGGGCGTTGCCGTACGCCTTGGCGCAGTCGGCGTCGCTGACAAAGGGGACCTTCGCCTTGAGGAGGTAGCGCTGCTGGCCGCCGCCCTCGGTGGCCGCGCCCCAGCCCGCGATGGTGAAGTCGCCCTGGTTGAAGGCGGTGGTCGTGGCGATCTTCAGGGTGGGGAGTTCGATGGGCTTGGCGAGCTTGATCAACGCCCAGTCCTTGCCCTTGCCGTTGTAGCCGGGGGCCTGGAGGACCTTGGTGGACTTGACCTTGATGGCGCGCGACGACTGGAGGTCGACGACACCGGCGGTGGCGGTGATGCTGGTGTTGTTGCCCGAGCGGCTCACACAGTGCGCCGCGGTCAGCACGATGTCCTTGGCGTAGAGCGAGCCGCCACAACCCATCGAGAGCCGGACCATGAAGGGGAACTCGCCCTGGGCGGCAGGGGTTCCGCCGACGACGGGCGGGGCGGGCGGCGGGGCCGCGACGGCACCGGTGGGCTGGATGCTGACGGCGGCGAGGACCACGGCGCCAACTGCGGCGTATCTCTTGAAAGCACGCAGAACGTTCTTCAACGGAGTGCCTTTCGTGGGGGTGATCGTGGGGGGTCACTCTGCGCACGACGGACACCGCACCAACTCAAAGCTGGCATGGGCCCGTCAAGGCGTTGCTGGATTATGTGGAGTTGGCCGCCTGCCCGACAAGGGATGGTTTCCGGACACCCCCCGGGAGCCCCCCAAGAGCGTCGAAATCGGCTTACAGTGGAGACCTGTTCACCGTCCTGTGGGGGGGGATGTGGGGGTGCGGTCGTGACGAGCGGTAGTGCGGTGGTACACGGGTATCCGCATCTCACCACCGTGCGGTCCGCCCTCACCGCGCTCCACAAACGGATCGGTCACGACGGTGTGCGCTCGTACGTCCCGAGCGTCTTTCCCGTCGACGTCGCCTTCAGCGACCAGGACGATCTGCACCTGGGCACCCAGCGGGTGGCCCGCGCCCTCGTGCAGCATCTGCGGCTGCCCGACGCCCGCATGATCGTGAGCTTCCGGGAGATGGAACACGCGGCGAGCGTCGAGCTGGCCGCGGGCCCCGAGTACTTCATCGAGCTCAACGCCCGCTTCCGGACCCACCGCAACGACATCGGGGCGGCTCTCGCCCACGAGATCACCCATGTCCTGCTGCACCGCCTGGGCCTGGCCTTCGCGGGCACCCGGGACAACGAGATCCTCACCGACACCGTGACGACGTACCTCGGCGCGGGCTGGCTGCTGCTCGACGCGTACCGCGAGGACGGGTCGTCCAGCCAGAAGCTCGGCTATCTCACGCCGGAGGAGTTCGGCTACGTCCTGGCGAAGCGGGCGATCGCGTTCGGCGAGGACCCTGCCCCCTGGTTCACCAGCGCGCAGGCGTACACGGCGTACACGAAGGGCCTGGCGCTGGCCCGGCGCGACGAGCGGCAGCCGCCGCTGGTGGCCGCGGGCTGGGCGGGCCGCCGCCGGTACGCCAAGGAGCGGCGGTACGCGCAGGAGCACGGCGGACCCCGCGGGAGCGCATCGACGTACGCCTTCGAGGGGAGCGGCGGCGCCGGGCAACTGCGGGTGTCCTTCGACTGTCCCACCTGCCACCAGCGCATTCGTGTGCCGGTGCGCGGCCGGGTGCGGGCCCGCTGCGCGCTGTGCCGCACGATTCTCGAATGCGACACCTGAACCCGCCCACGTAGGGTCGAATCATGACGACCAAGGCGACAGCGACGCCGCAGGATCTCTTCGCCGAGGTGTACGGCGGCGAGGACGACGCCGTGGTGCGCCTGCTGCGGTCGGGGATACCCGCGGAGGCGGCCAACGACGAGGGCGAGACCGCACTGTATCTGTCGGCCGTGAACGACCGGCCCGGCATGGTGCGGCTGCTGCTCGCCGCGGGCGCCGACCCCGACCGGGCGAGCGGCCCGGAGGCCGGCGATCTCCCGCTGTGCGGGGCCGCGGTCGGCGGTCACACCGAGGTCGTGGAGGCGCTGCTGGCGGCGGGCGCGCGGCCCGACCTGCGGGAGCAGTTCGGGTTCACGGCGATGGCCTGGGCGGTCGGACAGGGGCACGCGGGCACCGTGGAGGCGCTCCTTGAGCACGGGGCCGACCCGGACCTGCCGGGTCCTGGCGGTGAGCCGCCGCTCGTGCTGGCTGCGCGGCGCGGTTCGGCCGAGACGGTACGGACCCTCCTGCGGCACGGCGCGTCCGCGCAGCGCGAGGCGCTGGCGGAGGCCCGGCACTGGCTGGAAATGGACGTGGAGGACGAGTTGCGCCAGTGGCTGCGCGACACCTACGGGGCGACGCGGGCCGAGACGGTCACGCGCCGGATCGAGGAGAACGGCGGGGTGACCGTCGTCGTCGAGCTGATGCGCGACGGCAGCCTCGTGGCGGGCAAGGAGCAGCAGACCGGACACGCGGCCATAGCCACCGTGTTGGAGGAGAAGCTGGGCGTACGGACGCCCTTCGCGGAGCTGGCCGAGCGGGCGTTGCGCGGCGCCGATCCGGACCGGGACGAGTGGATGGAGGCCGTGGCCGCGCTGTGGCGGCGCGGCGACGAGGAGACCTTCCAGGCCGCGACCGCGTGGTGCGCGAGCGGCGATCCGCTGCGGCGGGCGTTCGCCGCGGATGTGCTGGCGCAGCTCGGCTTCGATGCCGACAGCAGGCCGTTCGCGTCGCGCGCGCTGCCGCTGCTGCGGGAGCTGGCGCGGGAGGCCGAGGACGCCGAGCTGGTCAGGGCGGCCGTGCTGGGGCTCGGGCAGCAGGGCGACCCGGCGGCGCTGCCGGAGATCCTGCGCCACGCATCGCATCCCGACGCCGAGGTGCGCCACCGGGTGGCGCTGTCCCTGGTCGGCCTGGTCCCCGGTGACGACACGGCGGGCGCCGCGGCGCTGATCGCGCTCAGCGGGGATCCCGACGACGACGTACGGGACTGGGCGACGCTGGCACTCGCCGGTATCGAGGCCGATACGCCGGACATCCGGGAGGCCCTCGCGGCCCGCTTGGACGACCGGGACCCGGACACGGCGGCGGAGGCGGCGCGGGGCCTGGCGGTGCGGCAGGATGCGCGGGCGATCGACGCGCTGGCGCGGATACTCGGCCGCGAGGATCCGCGGGGGTACGCGTATGCCGCCGCGTTGGAGACGCTGGAGTGCGTCGAGGACGAGACGGTGCGGCGCCGCCTGGAACGGACGCCGCCGCGCAACCGGTGAACGGGCAGTGCGTCGCGGGCTGCCCGCCCGTCCTGTTCCGAAAGCCCGAAATCCCGTAAGGACTGACGGAAAGGGCCGGGCGGGCGGGAACGGCGCCGAGGCGCCTTTCAGCAGCCTTGGTCGGCTTACGACCTCGGGGGCAATGGGGCGTGGATCAGCGAGTGGCGTCCTGCGCGCATCCAAGGCGGAGGAGGGAGGCGACGCGGAGCGTCGTCGACCGACGACAACGCCGGAGGCGGAGTCGCAGGACGTCGGGAGCCCGCGCTATCGCCCCCGAGGTCGCTACCAGCCGTGCTCGACTCGGCAGTCGTGGTCAGCTCAGCAGTCGTGGTCGACGAGGTCGAACGACTCGTAGTGGTCGGCGGTGTAGTAGTCCTCACGTGCCGTGTCGCCGGTGACGATGCGGCGGGCGCCGCGGTTGGACGAGCCTGGCGTGATGACGGTGTATTCGTGGTAGTAGCCGGCCTGGCTCGGCAGAATTCCTTCGCGATTCTGGAAGACGGTCCCGTCCTGGTCGTACGGATAGGGACCGCCGGCCTCGATGAGGTCGAGGGTGTCGTGTGCCTGGGCGGGCAGCGCGGAATAGCAGATCTCGCCGACCGCGGCGGGCGCGGCTACCACCGCGGGGGCAGATGCGGAGACGGTGGGGGTGGCGGAGCCGGAAGGCGCGGCGACGACCGAACCCGGCCCGCCGAGAAGGAGGGTGGTGACGAGGGCGGCGATGCCGCCGATGGCTGAGATTCGTGGGGGGATCCTCATGAGCCCATGATGACGCGCGTAGAGCTTGACGTGTCAACGCCAACTCCATGGAATTGGCCGATCGTTCACCTCTGTGGAGATCTTCGCCGCGCGCCGCTTCGCCCGGCGTGCGCCGCTGTCCGGGCCGTCCGAGGTGTCCCGGACGCGTCCCGGACCGGTCCCGGACGGCTATTCCCTGGGCCGCGTCTCCACAACCCCCTAGCTTCGAAGTGCCCGAGACCGAACCGGACTCCAAGAAGGAGGACATCGATGTCCAAGGTTGTGGAAGCGATGAGCGACAGGCTTCTGGGCCTGTTCGTTCCCAAGGTGGAGGCCGCGGCATCCACCAAGGCATGCCAGTGCTTCAACTCGTGCTGGCAGTGTGCGCGCAGTGCGTGCTGTGTGAATACCTACTGCGGCTCGATCAACTGCTGGCGTTCGTGCCCGGGTTGTTGATTCCACGCGAATAGGGGGCACCGGTATGCGGGGCCGCGGCATTTCGCGGCCATGCGCATACCGGTATCCCCGCGGGAGGATTCCTGTGCAGTACGCAGATCTCGGCATGCGTTTCCTGATCGGAACAGTGTTCTTGATTGCGTTTGTCAGTAAAGTGTCGAGCCGGCGTTCCTTTGCCGCGTTCGCCGGCTCCGTCGTCGAGTTGAGCCCGTTTCCCGCCGCGGCGTCACGGTTTCTGGCATTCGCCGTGGCCGCGGGCGAGTTCCTCGTGTGCCTGCTGCTCCTGATGCCGGCTCCGCGCGCCGCCGGGCTCGGTTTCGCGTGGGCCGCGGTGCTGCTCCTCGTCTTCGCCGTGGCCGTCGGGTGCGCCGTGGCCAGGGGGACCCGCAGCGCCTGCCGGTGCTTCGGCGCGTCGACGGCCCCGCTCGGCGTCCGTCACATCGTGCGGAACCTGGTGCTCGCCGTGCTCGCGGCGGGCGGCACGGCCGTCGCACAGACGACCGGCGCCGGGCACCCGGCGGGGCTGGTGATCGCGGCTCTGGGCGGGCTGCTCATCGGCGGGCTGCTGGCAGCCCTCGACAGCATCGTCGACCTGTTCCGTCCCCTCCGTGCGAAGTCCTGACCCGCCCGCTCCGGCCCGCCCGCCGCCCGCCCGTCGCCCGACCGCCCCGACGACCCCCGAAAGGGACCCACAAAAGACCCGCAAGAGACCCGACCGTCGCAAGGAGAATGGAGACCCCTCGTGCCCTTCGTCATCGCCACCGTCGTACTCGTCGGACTGCTCTGCACCCTCGATCTGGTGCTCACCGTCGGTGTCATCAAACGTCTGCGCGAGCACACCGAGTTGCTCTCCGAACAGGGCGGCGGCCGGATGTCCCTCGCCCCCGGCGACGAGGTCGGAGCGTTCTCGGCAACCACCGTGGACGGCGAACCGGCCGACCACCACATGATCAGCACGGAGACGGTCGTGGCGTTCTTCTCACCGACCTGCGGACCGTGCAAGGAGAAGCTGCCCAGGTTCGTGCAGTACGCCCGCACGGTGCCCGGTGGGCGCGACCGGATCCTGGCCGCGGTGGTCGCCGAGGGCGACGACGACGCGGAACTGGCCGCTCCCATGCTGGCGGCGCTGGGCCCGGTGGCCCGGGTCCTGACCGGCGTCGGGGGCAACGCTCTGGCCGAGGCCTGCAAGGTGCAGGCCTTCCCCGTGCTCCTCAAGATCAACCGGGCCACGGACGGCAGGCTGTTGGTCATGACCGACCAGGTCGACATCGACCGGCCCGCCGTCGCCTCCGTATGAGCACGGACGACCGCGGAAGCGGGGACATGAGCGCCGCGTCCCGCGCCCTGAGCGCGGGGCGGCTGGTCGCGACGGCGGCTCCCGGCAGGCTGATCCTGTACGCGGTGCCCTCCCTGGCCGCCGGAGCCTTCCCGGTCGCCATCGCCTGGTCCACGAAGCTGATCGTCGACAGCCTCGCCGCCGGGGCCACCGCGGGTGAGCTGCTGATACCGGCCCTGACCCTGGTGGCCACGGGTGTGGCGACCGGCGCCACCCCGACTCTGACCCACTATCTGCGGACCGAACTGGACCGCAGGGTCGGACTGCTCGCCCAGGACAGGCTCTTCATGGCCGTGGACCGGTTCGCCGGTCTGGGGCGGTTCGAGAGCCCCGACTTCCTCGACCGGCTTCGGCTCGCCCAGCAGACGGTCGTCGCGGCCCCCGCCGCCAACCAGGCGGTCGACGGGGTGCTCGGCGCCGCCCGCTCGGTGTTCACCGTCGTGGGCTTCCTCGGCTCGCTGTTCATCATCAGTCCGCCCACGATGGTCCTGGTGCTGCTGGCCGCGCTGCCGATCCTTGTAGCCGAGCTCCTGCTGTCGAGCCGGCGGGCGGCCACGGACTGGAACATCGGACCCGCCGAGCGGCGCCAGTTCTTCTACATGGGCCTGCTCGCCAATGTGGAGGCCGCGAAGGAGATACGGCTCTTCGGCACCGGCGGCTTCCTGCGGGAGCGGATGCTCGCCAACCGGCGTAGCGCGGACCAGGCACGCCGGGCCGTGGACCGCAGGGAGGTCCAACTGCGTTCGGGGCTCGGCCTGCTGGCCGCCGCAGTGGCCGGCGCCGGGCTGCTCTGGACGGTCGGGGCCGCCCGGGGCGGCGGGCTCACCCCCGGTGACGTGACCGTCTTCCTGGCCTCCGTCGCCGGAGTGCAGACGGCGCTGACCACTCTGGCGGGTGACGTCGCGAGCACGCACCACGCCCTGCTGCTCTTCGGCCACTACCAGGCAGTGGTCTCGGCGGGACCTGAGCTGCCCATGGCGGCGGCGCCGCACCCGCTGCCGCAACTGCGCCGCGGCATCGAACTGCGCGACGTGTGGTTCCGGTATTCGCCTCGGCACCCCTGGGTGCTGCGCGGAGTCGATCTGTGGATCCCGCACGGTTCGTCCGTCGCGCTCGTCGGTCGCAACGGATCCGGGAAGTCGACCCTCGTCAAACTGCTGTGCCGGTTCTACGACCCCACACGCGGTGCGATCCTCTGGGACGGTGTGGACATCCGCGACGCCGACATCGCCGCACTGCGGCGGCGGATCAGCGCGGTGTTCCAGGACTACATGGAGTACGACCTGACGGCTGTCGAGAGTATCGCCCAGGGGGACCTCGGCGCGATCGATGAGCCCGAACGGATACGGGAGGCGGCCCGGCGCGCCGGGGTGCACGACGTACTGACAGCGCTGCCGGACGGCTACGACACACTGCTGTCCCGGATGTTCTTCACCGAGTCGGACAAGGCCGACCCGGCCACCGGCGTGATGCTGTCCGGCGGACAGAGCCAACGGCTGGCCCTGGCGCGGGCGTTCGTACGCGACAAGCGGGACCTGATGATCCTCGACGAGCCTTCGGCGGGGCTCGACGCGGCGGCCGAGCACGAGATCCACAAGTCGCTGCGCACCCACCGGGAAGGGCGTACCAGCCTGCTCATCTCGCACCGGCTCGGCGCTGTGCGCGACGCGGATGTGATCGTCGGGCTCTCGGGGGGACGCATCGTCGAGTCGGGGAGCCACAGCACACTGGTGGCCTCGGGCGGGGAATACGCGCGGCTCTACGCCCTGCAGGCCGCCGGTTACCGCCCCGGACCGCCCCAGCACTCGGCGCCGTACGAACCTGCGGATCCGCGCACATCCCCGCTGAAGGAGGCGCCATGAGTCAGGACTTCGGGCCGCGGGCCCCGGGTCCGCCTGCGGAAAGCCGCGACGCCGGCAGCGGCTCAGCACTTCATGCGGTCCGGAAAGCGGAATCCGCTCTCGACCGTGCCCGTGTCCGCTCCAGGCGGGCGCTGCTGCTCCGGGGCTCGCTGCTCGCCGCGGTCGCCCTGCTGTGGAGCGGGGCCGCGGCGCTCATGATCGCCGGGGCCGCTCCCGGGTGGGTGGTGTTCGGCGGGTGCTGCGCCCTGCTCCTCACCCTGGGTCTTGTGCTCAGCAGGCTCGCGGAGCGCCGCCTGGTCGCGGTGACCGTCTCCGGCCGGAGCATGGAGCCCGCGCATCACGAGGGCGACCAGGTGCTCGTGCGCCGCCGGGCCGTGCCCGTGCCGGGCGCGGTGGTGGTCGTCGAGCGGCCGCCGTTCCGCTCGCCGTGGACCGAGCCGCCGGTGGCGTCGACTGCCGGTCCGCATCTGATCTACGAGCGCCAGTGGGTCATCAAGAGAGTGGCCGCCGTCCCGGGTGATCGTGTCCCCCGGGACGGCGTGCCCGCCCTCGCCGACGCGCCGGGTCCGGTGGTGCCACCGGGGATGCTGGTGCTTCTCGGGGACAACGAGGCGGAGAGCTACGACTCCCGGCAGGTCGGGTACTTCCCGGCGGCGCGGGTGCTCGGTGCGGTCGTACGACGGCAGGGGCGCGACGCCGTCAGTTCGCGGCACGGATGATGAACACCTGGCGGCCCTTGCCCGTGCATCGCTGCATCACCGCTTCGGCGCCCTCGGTCTGGCTGGAACCCGCTATACCCACGCAGCCGCGGCCCTCCACCCGGAGCACGAACCTGCCCTTGCCGAGTTCGCCCGACGGTTCGACGCGGAACAGGCTGCCGTCCTCGCAGTCGTCCATCGGTTCCAGCAGGCCGGCCCCGCGCGAGTCGGCCAGCGCCTGCAGGCAGCCCTTGCCGTAGTCGGGGTGATGCCACTGGATGCGGTAGAGGTTCTCCCTGACGAGCTCGAGGAGTGTGCTCTGCGGAGCCGCCTCCTTGCAGGGCCGCTGCACCGCCACCAGGGGCGTGTGCCGCCAGTCCCGCACGCGCCCGTCGGTCAGGCACAGTTCGGGGGCGACTGCGAGGTGGATCGTCACCCAGCCGCTGATGGGCGAAGGCGCCGCGGAGAAGGACCGGGGTGGGGCGCCCGATGAGCCGTCACGGCCCTCGTCGCCGCGCAGCAGCGCCGTGGTGACGGCCGCCGCCACCAGCACGAAGGTGAGGGCTGCGATCGCGAGTCGGCCAGGACCCAGATCCCTCGTCCGGCCGGTACGGGTGCTTTCGCGCCGCGAAGCCTGCGCCGTGACGACATCCTGCTGCGCCCCGGTGGCCGGCCGGTCGGTTGTCCCCGGCGCCGGTCCGGCGACCCGGTCCCAGGCTGCGAGCCATTCCGGTACGCGGTCGCCGTCTCCGCAGGCCCGTACGAAGGCCGTCAGCAGCTCGGGCCGTGGAGGCACGTCGCGCGCCAGCATGTTGTAGAGGGTGCTGCGGGGCAGCATGTCGTCCGCGTCTGCCGCCCGCTGTTCGAGCTGGCGGAACGACAGCCTGGAGCGCTTCTTCAGACGGCGCAGCAACTCCATGAACGCCGCCGCGTCCTGGGCGTCGCCGAGCTCTGAGTCTCCTTGGCCAGTCATGGGCCCGATCGTGGCCGTAGCGCCACGGGGGCGGCAATGGTCATCCTTGCCATTCCTCGCGGCGCAGCACAACGACCGGATTTCGTACGGGCGTCGGCCACTCGCCTGCTCGCAGGGACCGACGCGGCGCGAGGCCGCCGCCCGTCACCCCCGCGGACGGACACCGGCGGACCCGTGCCACCGGGTCCCGCTCGGTCGTCGCGCTCACGCGGTGCGGTCGGGCGAACATCCTCCAGTCGTAGACCACCTCGCACTTGCCGCCGTACCCGCTGTAGGTCACGGTCCGCTGGGGGGCTGTCCTGCTTGCCTGACCAACGGCTGGTCAGGGACGGAATGAGCCAGCCCGCCCGGCGATTGAGGACACGCCGAAGGGCGTCCCGGGGGCGGGCAAACCGGGGGCCCGGGGTCCAGGGAGCCCGGCAGCCCCGGAATCCAGGAATCCCGGCCCAACTCACCGCGCCCCATAAACCGGTAGGGGCGCCTCCGCGTCCGCCAGCAGCTTCCGCACCGCTTCCCCCGCCTCCGCGGGCGCCCACCGCGCCCCCCTGTCCGCCGTCGGCCCCGCGTGCCAGCCCTCCATGACCGTGATGCGGCCGGCCTCCGCCTCGAAGACTCGACCGGTGACCCCGGCGCTCGCCGCCGAGCCGAGCCACACCACCAGCGGCGAGACGTTGTCCGGGGCCATCGCGTCGAACCCGCCGCCGCCCGGCGCGGCCATGGCTCCGGCGAAGGTCTGCTCGGTCATCCGAGTGCGGGCCGCCGGGGCGATCGCGTTGACCTGGACGCCGTACCGCTCCATCTCCGCCGCCGCCACCAGCGTCAGGCCGATGATGCCGGCCTTGGCCGCCGAGTAGTTGCCCTGCCCCACGCTGCCCAACAGGCCCGCTCCCGAGCTGGTGTTGACCACCCGCGCCGCGACCCCCCGGCCCGCCTTCGCCTCCGCACGCCAGTACGCCGCCGCGTGCTTCAGCATCAGGAAGTGCCCCTTCAGATGCACCCGCACCACCGCGTCCCAGTCGTCCTCGTCCAGGTTGACGAGCATCCGGTCGCGCAGGAAACCCGCGTTGTTGACCAGGGTGTCGAGTCGGCCGAAGGTCCCCACCGCCGCCGCGACCAGCGACGCCGCACCGTCGGACGTGGCGATGTCCCCACCGTGCGCCACCGCCTTGCCGCCGGCCGCTACGATCTCGTCGACGACCTGCTGCGCGGGGCTCACCGAGGTTCCCGCCCCGTCGAGCCCGACGCCCAGGTCGTTGACGACGACCTTCGCGCCCTCGGCCGCGAAGGCGAGAGCGTGCGCACGTCCGAGCCCGCGCCCCGCGCCCGTCACGATCACAACACGTCCGCCGCAGAGCCCCTCGAAGCGGCCCTCGCCACTTCCGTCGCCAATTCCGCCACCGATACCGGCCATGTCAGCTCTCCTTGTTGGCTGTTGCGGCGTCGAGGAACGCGGGCCGCTCCCCGCCCCCGTGGATGAGCAGCGAGGCCCCGCTCACATACCCGGCGCGCTCCGACGCGAGGAAGACCACCGCGTCACCGATCTCCGAGGGCTCGGCGAGCCGCCCCGCGGGCACGGTCCGCCCGACGGCCGCGATGCCCGCCTCGTCCCCGTAGTGCAGATGCGAGAGTTCCGTACGGACCATCCCGAGCACGAGCGTGTTGACCCGCACCTCGGGCGCCCACTCCACGGCCATCGACCCGGCCAGGTTCCGCAGCCCCGCCTTGGCCGCTCCATAGGCGGCCGTTCCGGGCGACGGCCGGCTCCCGCTGACGCTGCCGATCATCACCACCGACCCCCGGGACGTGCGCAGATACTCGTACGCCGCGAGGGAGGCATGCATCGGCGCCGTCAGATTCAGCGCGACCACGCGCGCGTGCCGCTCCGCCTCGCCCTCCCCGAGGAGCCGGTACGGCGTCCCGCCCGCGTTGTTGACCAGCACGTCGAGCCGACCGTAGGTCGCCACGACATCGGCGAAGAAGTCGTGGACGGCGGCCTGGTCCCGCAGATCCACCGGCCTGAACACGGCCGTGCGGCCTGCCGATTCCACCGGCCGGTCCGGTGGTCTGCGGGCGCACACCACTACCTTCGCGCCCGCCGCCAGGAACGCCCGCGCGATTCCCGCGCCGACGCCGCGCGTGCCGCCGGTGACGACGGCGACCCTCCCGTCCAGTTCCATTCGCTGCTACCTTCCCTACCTAACAAATGTTTGGTGGAAAGGTAGCTGATCCGCTCATGGGTGTCTCCACCTCAAGCCCGGACAACGGCATCCGCGTCGTCACGGCCGACTTCCCGCCCGTCAACGCGCTGCCCGTACAAGGCTGGTACGACCTCGCCGACGCCATCCGCGCGGCGGGCCGCGACCCGGAGATCCGCTGTGTGGTCCTCGCCGCCGAAGGCCGAGGCTTCAACGCGGGCGTCGATATCAAGGAGATGCAGCGCGACCCCGGCCACAGCGCCCTCATCGGCGCCAATCACGGCTGCTCCGAGGCCTTCGCCGCCGTCTACGAGTGCGAGGTGCCCGTCGTCGCGGCGGTCAACGGCTTCTGTCTGGGCGGCGGAATCGGCCTGGTCGGCAACGCGGACGCGATCGTCGCGTCCGACGACGCCACCTTCGGGCTGCCCGAGCTGGACCGGGGTGCGCTCGGGGCCGCCACCCACCTCGCCCGCCTCGTCCCCCAGCATCTGATGCGCACGCTGTACTACACCTCGCGCACCGTGAGCGCGCAGGAGCTGCACCGGCACGGCTCGGTCTGGCAGGTCGTGCCGCGCGCCGAGCTGCGCGGGGCCGCCCTGGGGCTGGCCCGCGAGATCGCGCGAAAGGACGGCTCGCTCATCCGGCTGGCCAAGGCCGCCATCAACGGCATCGACCCGGTGGACGTGCGCCGCAGTTACCGCTTCGAGCAGGGCTTCACCTTCGAGGCCAACCTCAGCGGCCTCGCCGGCCGCGTCCGCGACACCTTCGGCAAGGACAGCGAAGCCCACGACACCGTCCGCGGGCACGGCAAGGAGAACCCGGCATGAGCGCCCAGAGCGACAAGACGCTTTCCGCCGAGGAGGTCGTATCCCGCCTCCGCAGCGGCATGGCCATCGGCATCGGCGGCTGGGGCTCGCGCCGCAAGCCCATGGCCCTGGTCCGGGCACTGCTCCGGTCGGAGATCACCGATCTCACCGTGATCGCGTACGGCGGCCCCGACGTCGGCCTCCTGGCCGCCGCCGGAAAGATCCGCAGGTTGGTCACCGCGTTCGTCACCCTCGACTCGATCCCCCTCGAACCGCACTACCGCGCAGCCCGCGAGAACGGCGCCTTCGAACTCACCGAGATCGACGAGGCGATGTTCATGTGGGGTTTGCACGCGGCGGCGAACCGGCTGCCCTTCCTGCCCGTCCGCGCCGGCCTCGGCTCCGACGTGATGCGGGTCAACCCCCAGCTCCGTACGGTCACTTCGCCCTATGACGACGGTGAGGAGTTCGTCGCCGTGCCCGCCCTGCGGATGGACGCCGCACTGGTCCACCTGAACCGCGCCGACCGGTTCGGCGACGGCCAGTACCTGGGCCCCGACCCGTACTTCGACGACCTCTTCTGCGAGGCGGCCGACACGGCGTACGTCTCCTGCGAGCAGCTGGTCGACACGGCCGAGCTCACCAAGGACGCGCCACCGCAGTCCCTCCTGGTCAAGCGACACGCGGTCACCGGCGTGAGCGAGACGCCGAACGGCGCGCACTTCACCTCGTGCGCCCCCGACTACGGCCGTGACGAGGCCTTCCAGAAGCTGTACGCGACCACTCCCTGGCCCGAGTTCGCCGCACGTTTCCTGTCCGGGGACGAGAGGGCCTACCAGTCGGCCGTGCAGGCCTGGCACGAGGAGCAGAAGTGAGCACGACACCCACCGCCGCGGGCGCGCACCCCGCCCCTGACACGGCCTCGGACACCGCTGGGGCCACCCGCGCCGAGTACTGCGTGATCGCCTGCGCGGAGGCCTGGCGCGACAGCGGCGAGGTGCTGGCGAGCCCCATGGGCACCGTGCCGGGCATCGGCGCCCGGCTCGCCAAGCGCACCTTCTCCCCCGGCCTGCTGCTCACCGACGGCGAGGCGCTGCTCGTCGGTCTCGACGGGACGCCCGAGGGCTGGCTCCCGTACCGGCAGCACCTCGCCATGGTCACCGGCGGCAGGCGGCACGTGATGATGGGCGTCAGCCAGGTCGACCGCTTCGGCAACCAGAACATCTCCTGCATCGGCGACTGGGCCCAGCCGACCCGCCAGCTGCTCGGCGTGCGCGGCGCGCCCGTCAACACCCTGAACAATCCGACGAGTTACTGGGTGCCCAGGCACTCCACCCGGGTGTTCGTCGAGAAGGTCGACATGGTCTGCGGCGTCGGTTACGACAACGCGGCCGCCGCCGGGCCTAGCGCCACCCGCTACCACCGCATCCCGCGCGTCGTCAGCGACCTGGGCGTCTTCGACTTCGAGACCCCCGACCACTCGATGCGTCTCGCCTCGCTGCACCCGGGCGTCACGGCCGACCAGGTCCGTGAGGCGACCGGCTTCGCCCTCACCGCCTCGGCCGACGTGCCCTTCACCCGCGAGCCCTCCCCTGCTGAACTGCGCCTGATCCGCGAGGTCATCGACCCCGACGGCCTGCGCGATCGGGAGGTCAGGGCCTGATGGAGACCGCACTCACCCGGCTCACCGGCGTCAGGCACCCCCTCGTCCAGACCGGCATGGGCTGGGTGGCCGGCCCGCGCCTGGTCTCGGCCGCCGCCGAAGCGGGCGCGCTGGGCATTCTCGCCTCCGCGACCATGACCACCGACCGGCTCCTGCGCGCGGTGCGCGAGGTCAAGTCCCGTACGGACGAGCCCTTCGGCGTCAATCTGCGCGCCGACGCGAGCGATGCGCGTGAGCGGGTACGGATCGTCATCGACGAGGGCGTGAAGGTGGCCTCCTTCGCTCTCGCGCCGTCCAGGGACCTGATCGCGGAGCTGAAGGACGCGGGGGTCGTCGTCATCCCGTCCATCGGCGCGCGCCGGCACGCCGAGAAGGTCGCGGCCTGGGGCGCGGACGCGGTGATGGTCCAGGGCGGGGAGGGCGGCGGACACACCGGTGAGGTGGCAACGACCGTGCTGCTCCCGCAGGTTGTCGACGCGGTCGACATCCCCGTGATCGCCGCGGGCGGCTTCTGCGACGGTCGCGGCCTGGTCGCCGCGCTGGCGTACGGCGCCGCGGGCATCGGCATGGGCACCCGCTTCCTGCTCACCTCCGACTCGACGGTCCCCGACGCCGTGAAGGCCGAGTACCTCGCGGCGGGCGTCAAGGAGGTCACGGTCACCACGGCCGTCGACGGCCTCCCGCACCGCATGCTCCGCAGCGATCTTGTCGACTCCCTGGAACGGGCGGGCCGCACCCGGGCACTGGCGCAGGCCGTGCGCCGCGCCGCCGGTTTCAAGAAGATCTCCGGGCTGACCTGGACCACGATGGTCCGTGACGGTCTGGCCATGAAACAGGGCAGGGACCTCAGCTGGAGTCAGGTCCTGCTGGCCGCCAATACCCCGATGCTGCTCAAGGCGTCCATGGTCGACGGCCGCACCGATCTCGGTGTGATGGCGTCCGGCCAGGTCGCGGGACTGATCGAGGATCTGCCGTCCTGCGCCCAGCTGGTGGCACGTGTCATGGCAGAGGCGAACGAAACGCTCGAACGATTCCAGGCGCTCCGCACCCTGCCGACAGCAGGGTGATTCCTTCTCCCTCGCAGGAGTGGTCCAGATGAGCCGTGCCCGAATACGCCTGGCGACCGGAGCGGCCCTGGCCGCTCTCGCCCTCGGGACGCTGCCCGCCCCGGCGCTCGCCGGGGCGGCGGCCGAAGGACCGGCCGCCGCCGCCCAGCACCGCCAGCGCGGCGACGAGGTCCGTCAGGTCCTCCTGGAGGGCGCGGTCAACGTCCGTGATGTGGGCGGCTATCGCACGTACGGCGGGGACACGGTCCGCCACGGGCAGGTCTACCGCGCGGACGCGCTGAGCAAGCTCACCGACGCGGACGTCGTCACGCTCTCCCGGCTCGGCCTGAAGAAGGTCGTCGACTACCGGGTCCCGGTCGAGGTGCAGTTCGACGGCGTGGACCGGCTCCCCGCGGGCCTCACCGCGGTCTCGCGCCCGGTCACGGACAACGGGCTGTTCACGCAGCTGCTGACCGTCATCGGCTCCAAGGACCCGGTCAAGCAGGAGGAGATGCTCGGCGGCGGCCGGGCCGCGGCGTTCATGCGGGAGGTCTATCGGACGTTCGTCACGAGCCCGGAGAACCGGGCCCGGTTCGGGGCGACTCTGCGCGACATCGCCGAGGGCAGCCGCGACGCCCCGCTGCTGTACCACTGCACGGCGGGCAAGGACCGTACGGGCTGGACGAGTTACCTGCTGCTGCGCGCACTCGGTGTCCCGTCGCGCACGGCCGAGCACGACTACCTCGCGTCCAACACGTATCGCGCGGCATACGACGCGAAGCTCCGCGACGGCCTCAAGCAGGCCGGGCTGATGCAGAACCCGGATCTGCTGATTCCGCTCCAGGAGGTACGTGCGGACTACCTGGGCAGCGCTCTCGACCGGGTCGCGGCGGACTACGGCGGCCTGCACCACTATCTGGGCCAAGGCCTGGGCCTGGACTTCCGCACGATCGCGAAACTCCAGGCCCGGCTGCTGCGCTGACAAGAACTACGGCTGAAGCACTACGCGGCAGCGCGGCTACCGCCCTGCGCGCCCGTCCCCGGGCGGCCACGACGGCCACGGCTCCGGCTGCCCGGGGCACGCTCGCCCTGGGGCGCCCGGCCGGCGCCGCCCTGCTCGCCCTGGCCGCCACGGCCTGCCGTCTGCCCAGCACGGCCGCCGGCCGGGGCACGCTCGCCCTGACCACGACCGCCGCCGCCCTGGCCGCCACGGCCGCCGGCCGTACGGTTACCGCCGCTCGCGCGGCCGCCGCCCTGCGGCTTGCGCTTGGGCTGCGCCTGCTGCTGCGGGACCTCGACGATGATGGCCACGCCGGAGGGCTCGCGCGCACCGGTGATCCGGGCCAGCTCCTCATCGCTGGACTTGACCCTGGCGGTCTGCGGGCTGATGCCGGCGTCGGACATCAGCTTGGTCATCTCCCGCTTCTCGTCGGGCAGCACCAGCGTGACCACGCTGCCGGACTCACCGGCGCGGGCAGTACGGCCGCCGCGGTGCAGGTAGTCCTTGTGGTCGGTGGGCGGGTCGACGTTGACGACCAGGTCGAGGTCGTCGATGTGGATGCCGCGGGCGGCCACATTGGTGGCGACCAGCGCGGTGACCTGACCGGTCTTGAACTGGTCGAGCGTCCGGTTGCGCTGCGGCTGCGAACGGCCACCGTGCAGCGCCGCCGCCGGTACACCACTGGCCAGCAGGCGCTTGGCGAAACGGTCCGCGGCGCGCTTGGTGTCCACGAAGAGGATCACCCGGCCCTCGCGGGCCGCGATGCGGGTGGCCACGGCCTTCTTGTCGGTCTCGTCCGCGACGTACAGGACGTGGTGCTCCATCGTGGTCACCGCGCCCGCCGACGGGTCGACGGAGTGGACCACCGGGTCGCTCAGGAACATCTTCACGAGCCGGTCGACGTTCCGGTCGAGGGTCGCGGAGAACAGCATCCGCTGCCCGTCCGGCTGGACCTGCTTGAGCAGCCCTGTGACCTGCGGCAGGAAGCCCATGTCGGCCATCTGGTCGGCCTCGTCGAGGACAGTGATCGAGACCTGGGACAGGTCGCAGTCACCGCGCTCGATGAGGTCCTTGAGGCGGCCGGGGGTGGCCACGAGCACCTCGGTGCCTCGGCGCAGCGCGGTCGACTGCCGGGTGATCGACATGCCGCCGACGACCGTGGCGGTCCGCAGGTTCACGGCGGTCGCGTACGGCGTCAGGGCGTCGGTGACCTGCTGTGCGAGCTCACGGGTGGGCACCAGGACCAGCGCGAGGGGGGTACGCGGCTCGGCGCGCTGTCCCGCGAGGCGGGTCAGCAGCGCGAGGCCGAAGGCAAGGGTCTTCCCGGATCCGGTGCGCCCGCGGCCGAGGATGTCGCGGCCGGCGATCGCGTTCGGCAGGGTCGCGCCCTGAATCGGGAAGGGCTCGGTCACACCCAGTGCCGCCAGGGTCTTGAGCAGGGCTGCGGGCATGTCGAGGTCTGCGAACTGCTCGACGGCCGGCAGCGCCGGGGTAATGGTCTCCGGCATCGCGAATTCACCCTGAAGGGGGGTGGACCGACGGGCGGGTCCCTTTGCGGGAGCCTTGCCCTGGGCCTTCGAGGGGCGATTGCGAGCGGGACGGGCTGAGCGAGCGGCGGCCGGGCGTTCGGAGCGAGTCATTCGGGAATTGCCTTCCTGGGGACAGCACAAGCCGGGGCCCGCACCTTCACGGTGCGGGCCCCGGCCAGGAGGTAACGCGTCGCGGCGATTAGGCCGGGACGATGTTCTCCGCCTGCGGGCCCTTCTGGCCCTGCGTGACGTCGAAGGAGACCTTCTGGCCCTCCTGGAGCTCACGGAAGCCCTGGGTGGCAATGTTCGAGTAGTGGGCGAAGACGTCGGCGCCGCCGCCGTCCTGCTCAATGAAGCCGAAGCCCTTTTCCGAGTTGAACCACTTCACGGTTCCAGTAGCCATGTCATTCTCCTATAAAAAACTGGGGCAGATCCGGAAATCCGCACTGTACGGATTCCACGTCGCCGCAATTAGCCCCATCCGGAGAACCGGAAAACAAAATGCGCCTGATGGAAGCATTCCCGTCAGGCGCACATAATGTTTATGGGTACCAAAACTGCAACTCGCCCAGCTTAGCACGACGACGCCGGAGCGCCAGCTCTACAGGCGTTCAATGATCGTGACGTTCGCCTGTCCGCCACCCTCGCACATCGTCTGCAGCCCGAACCGCCCGCCCGTACGCTCCAGTTCGTGCAGGAGCGTCGTCATGAGCTTCACACCGGTCGCGCCGAGCGGGTGTCCGAGCGCGATGGCGCCGCCGTTGACGTTGACCCGCTCGGGGTCGGCGCCGGTCTCCTTCAGCCAGGCGAGGACCACCGGCGCGAACGCCTCATTGATCTCGACCAGGTCGATGTCGGCGATCGACATCCCGGTCTTCTTCAGGGCGTACGCCGTCGCCGGGATCGGCGCGGACAGCATGCGGATCGGGTCCTCGGCGCGCACCGACAGGTGGTGGATGCGGGCGCGCGGGGTCAGCCCGTGTTCGGCGACGGCCCGCCCGGACGCGATGAGCAGCGCCGAGGCCCCGTCGGAGACCTGCGAGGAGCAGGCCGCGGTGATGGTGCCCCCCTCCATGACGGGCTTGAGGCCCGCCATCTTCTCCAGCGTGGTGTCGCGCCGCGGCCCCTCGTCCACCGTCACGTCGCCGTGGGCGACGGTCTCCCGCTCGAAGCGGCCCTCGTCGATCGCGCGCAGCGCCCGTTGGTGCGAGCGGAGCGCGAACTCCTCCATGTCGAGGCGGGAGATGCCCCACTTGCGGGCGATCAGCTCGGCTCCGTGGAACTGGTTGACGGGCCGGTCACCGTAGCGCGCCCGCCACCCCGCGGAGCCGGCGTACGGCCCCTCGGTCAGGCCCAGCGGTTCGGCGGCCTGGCGCGAGGCGAAGGCGATGGGGATCTGGGTCATGTTCTGCACGCCGCCCGCGACGACCAGGTCCTGAGTGCCGGAGAGCACGCCCTGCGCGGCGAAGTGGAGGGCCTGCTGCGAGGAGCCGCACTGCCGGTCGATCGTCACGCCGGGCACTTCCTCGGGCAGCCCGGCCGCCAGCCACGCCGTACGCGCGATGTCCCCCGCCTGGGGGCCCACGGTGTCCAGGCAGCCGAAGATCACGTCCGCGACGGCGGCCGGGTCGACGCCGGAGCGCCGGACCAGGGCCTGGAGGACGTGGGCTCCGAGGTCGGCCGGGTGGACGGCAGACAGGCCGCCCTTGCGCCGGCCGACCGGGGTGCGTACCGCTTCGACGATGTAGGCCTCGGCCATGACTGCTGCTCCTTGGATGAGTTACGTACGCAGGGCGATTCCGTCCAGGACCATCGACAGGTACTGGCGGGCGATTTCCTCCGGGCTGTGCTGTCCGCCGGGCCGGTACCAGGACGCGGCGACCCACACGGTGTCGCGCACGAAGCGGTAGGTGAGGCGGACGTCGAGGTCGTCGCGGAAGACCTGGGCGGCGACGCCGCGCTCCAGCGTTCCGAGCCACGCCTTCTCGAACTTCTGCTGCGAGTCGGTGAGGTAGTGGAAGCGGGGCTGCGAGGCCAGGTGCCTGGATTCCTTCTGGTAGATGGCGACGGCGGCGCGGTGCCGGTCGATCTCACGGAAGGACTCGGTGACCAGGGCCTCGATGGTCTCCCTGGGGCCGAGGCCGGCGGCGAGCACGGTGTCGTACCCGTCCCAGAGCTCGGCGAGGAAGGTCGACAGGATCTCGTCGAGCATCGATTCCTTGGAATCGAAGTGGTAGTAGAGGCTGCCGGCGAGCATGCCCGCCTCGTCGGCGATCTTCCGGACGGTGGTGGCGTTGTAGCCCTGGGCGGCGAACACCTCGGCGGCGGTGTCGAGCAGTTCGCGGCGCCGCTCGGGCGAGGCGGTCACCTGGGACTTCTTCTTGGTAGGCACCCGCCCATTGTCGTACCGGTGACGGTGTGGCCCCTAAGGGCTGTCCCGTAATCCCTGGTGGATCAGCGCACGGCGTCAGATGCGGTGCATCGCAAGGCGGAGGGACGTTCGCATACTGGACGTATTCGGGCGTTCCGACAACGCGGCGAGGTGCCGTAGCTGTCGTCGTGCGCCTGCCAGGGATTGCGGGACAGCCCTTAGGCATGCTGGCTGCTGACGGAGACCGTTTCGCCCGTCATGTAGGAGGAGTAGCCGCTGGCGAGGAAGACGATGACGTTGGCGACCTCCCAGGGCTCGGCGTACCGGCCGAAGACCTCACGGGCCGTCAGCTCTTCGAGGAGTTCGGGGGTGGTGACCTTCACCAGGTGCGGGTGCATGGCAAGGCTGGGGGCGACGGCGTTCACCCGGACGCGGTACTCCGCCGCCTCGACCGCCGCACACCTCGTCAGTGCCATCACGCCGGCCTTCGCCGCGGCGTAGTGGGCCTGGCCCGCCTGGGCGCGCCAGCCGACGACGGAGGCGTTGTTGACGATCACTCCGCCGCCATCCGCGTCCTTGAGCAGCCGCAGCGCCGCCCGGGTGCAGCGGAATGTCCCGTTCAGCGTCACGTCGAGGACCTTCGACCACTGCTCGTCGGTCATGTCGACCAGGGCGCAAGTGCCGCCCAGTCCAGCGTTGTTGACGACGATGTCGAGTCCGCCGTGCCGCGTAACGGCCGCCTGGAAGAGCGCCTGGACCTGCGCCTCGTCCGTGACGTCGCACGGGACCGAGGTGACGGCGCCCGGCCCGAACTCCGCCGCGAGCGCCGCCTCGCTCTCCTTCAGCCGCCGCGCGTGCGCGTCGCTGATGACGATCCGCGCGCCCTCCTCCAGGAATCTGCGGGCGGTCGCACCGCCGATCCCGGCCCCGGCCGCCGCGGTGATGACGGCGCTGCGGTCCCGGAGCAGGCCGTGTCCAGGTACGTAATCGGGCGCACCCGGCACGTGTCCGGGTGCGCTCGGCTCCTCGACGCTGCTCATGGCCGTACGTTAACCTACCAAACCCTTGTTAGGGAAGGATGAGGATGTCTGACGACGGTCTGCGCACGGATCTGGACTTCACCCCGGACGAGGACGCCTTTCGGGTCGAGGCGCGGGCCTGGCTCGCCGCGCATGTGCCCGCCGAGCCACTGCCGTCGCTGGAGACCGAGGAGGGGTTCGCCGCGCACCGCGGGTGGGAGGCGCGGCTGGCCGCGGACCGGTGGTCGGTCGTCTCCTGGCCCGAGGAGTACGGCGGCCGGGGCGCCGACATCTTCACGTGGCTGATCTTCGAGGAGGAGTACTTCGCGGCGGGCGCGCCGGGCCGGGTCTCCCAGAACGGCATCAACCTCCTCGCGCCCACCCTCTTCGACCACGCGAGCGACGAGCAGCGCGCCCGGGTGCTGCCGTCGATGGCGAGCGGTGAGGTCATCTGGGCGCAGGCGTGGTCCGAACCCGAGGCCGGCTCGGACCTCGCGTCCCTGCGGTCGACCGGTGAACGCACCGAGGGCGGCTGGCTGTTGTCCGGCCAGAAGACCTGGTCGTCGCGGGCCGCCTTCGCCGACCGCGCCTTCGGCATCTTCCGCACCGAACAGGGCACGCCCAAGCCGCACCAGGGCCTGACGTACCTGATGTTCAACCTGTCGGCGCCGGGCGTGACCGTGCGGCCCATCGGGCGTCTCGACGGGAAGCCCGCGTTCGCCGAGCTCTTCCTCGACCGGGTCTTCGTGCCGGACGCGGACGTCATCGGGGAGCCGGGGCAGGGGTGGAAGGTCGCCATGTCGACAGCGGGCAACGAGCGCGGGCTGACCCTGCGCTCCCCCGGCCGGTTCCTCGCCGCCGCCGACCGGCTGGCCCGGTTGTGGCGTACGCACGGGGACCCGGCGGACACGGCGCTGCGCGACCGGGTCGCGGACGCGGTGATCGGCGCTCGCGCTTACCAGCTCTTCACGTACACCAACGCGTCGCGTTTCGCCGCGGGCGCCACCATCGGCGCGGAGTCGAGCCTGAACAAGGTCTTCTGGTCCGACTACGACATCGCGCTGCACGAGGCGGCGCTCGATCTGCTGGGCGCGGAGGGGGAGTTGGCCGACGGCGAGTGGGCCGAGGGGTACCTCTTCTCGCTCGCGGGCCCCATCTACGCAGGCACCAACGAAATCCAGCGCGACATCATCGCCGAGCGCCTTCTCGGCCTCCCGAAGGGCCGCCGCTGATGCGATTCCTCCTCACCGACGAGCAACGGGAGTTCGCGCGCTCGCTCGACACGATGCTGTCGGCCGCGGACACGCCCGCCGCCGTACGGGCCTGGGCGGGTGGGGACCACGCGCCCGGCCGGGCGCTCTGGTCGCGGCTGGCCGACGCGGGGGTGTTCGCCCTGGCCGTGCCGGAGGAGCATGAAGGCGTGGGCCCGCTGCCGGTCGAACTGGCCGTCGCCTACACGGCTTTGGGGCGCCATGCGGTGCCGGGGCCGGTGGTCGAGACGGCCGCGGCGGCGGTGTTGCTGGCGGCGCTGGGCGATGCGGGACTCGCTCTCGCCAAGGAGCGGCTGCCCTCGCTGGCGTCCGGACGGCGCGTCGCCTCCTTGGGCCTCGGGGCGTACGCCCTGGACGCCGACTCCGCCGACGCGTTGTTCGTCGTCCGGGGCGACGAACTGCGGCTGACCGCCGAGCCGGGCCCGCCGCGGGCGTCCACCGATCCGGCGCGGCGCATGTTCAGCCCGTCGGACGGAGGGGAGTTGCTGGCGAGCGGCCCGGCCGTGCGCGAAGCGGCGGCACGCGCCACGGACTGGGCCGCTTTCCTGACGGCGGCCCAGTCGCTGGGGGTGGGTGAGGCACTACTGGCGCAGACGGTGGCGTACGTCAAGCAGCGCACCCAGTTCGGCGCGCCGATCGGCTCCTTCCAGGCGGTGAAGCACCGGCTGGCCGACACGCTGATCGGCCTCGAATTCGCCCGCCCCCTGCTGCACGGAGCGGCGCTAGCCCTCGGAGCCGGCTCGCCCCGGGCGGGGGCGCAGGTCGCGGCGGCGAAGGTGGCGGCGGGCGAGGCGGCGTACGCCGCGGCCCGCGCCGCACTCCAGCTGCACGGCGCGCTCGGCTACACCCAGGAGCTGGACCTCTCCCTGTGGCTGCGAAAGGCACGCCCGCTCCGGGACGCGTGGGGCACGCCGTCGGAGTGCCGGAGGCGGGTACTGGCCGACTGACGGGCACCACTCACCCCAAGTGCCAACACGCGTAGGCCAACACTCGTTGACATCACGACGGCGTCGGCCCTAGGTGGACGAGCGCCCGACGCACCACACTCCTCGTCCGCCCCGACGGTTACGTCGCCTGGGCGGCGGACACGGCGGACGCCGGATCGATCCGGGCCGCGCTCGCCGAGTGGACCGGACCGCGGAACGCCGACGCGGGGGTCGCGGACAGCGGATCGCGATGACGGCGGTGTGATCGTCGGTCGTCACGGACAGCGGATCGTGATGACGGCGGCGCGGCCCTCGGTCTCCAGAATGCCCAGCCATCCGGTCGCCACGGCGACGTCGTGGCGGTCGAGAATGACGCGCTCGCTCACCAGGCGCGCCGGAGTGTCGAGGGCGACGACCAGGACCGTACTGCCGGCGGGGACCAGCAGCGGTAGGCCGCCGCGCACGACGGAGACGAGCACGGCGGTGTCACGGCCCCTGCGGTGCATGACGTTCAGGTTCACGACGGGCCCGTCGATGAGGCGGCCCTCGGTGGGTATGTCGCCGGGGAAGCGGTGGGGCGCATCGCGTACGTCGACGAGGTGCTGCCGGCCGCCGACGGTGAGGTCCATGCCCGCGCCCTCGACCACGGTCAGGGTCCGGTCGACGCCGGGGAAGGCGGAGAACGGGCCGTCGGCAGAGACGTCCGCGAGGCTCACACGCCACGCGAAGTCGTCGATCCCTGAGCCCTCGGGCCAGGCCGCGATCTCACGGGTGACGCCGCCGCCGTTCTTCCAGGGGACCGCGGACAGGTCGGCGGCCTTCAGCACGCGCAGTTCCGTCATGGGACGATGCCCAGCGCGCGGGCGGCCCTCAGCCAGTCGGGGAACTCCCGCACCAACTGGTCGTACAGTACGGAGTTGGGGACCTCGCGCGGGTCGAGGCCCGCGTGGAAGAAGCCCGCGTTGTCGACCGGCCGCTTGGCGGGGACGGGGAGCTCGTCGAGCTTGTGCAGGAAATCGAACTGCGAGCTGCGGGTGTTGCCGAAGCCGATGAACTGCCAGAAGATCGGCAGCTTGGCCGACTTGCACAGATACCGTTCCGCGGCGACCTTGTTGATGGGCCCGCCGTCGGTCTGGAAGATGACCAGGGCAGGGTCCTGGGCCCCGCTGTCCAGGTAGTGGCCGATCACCTCGTCCATGGCCAGGTGGTAACTGGTCTTCCCCATGTGCCCGAGCCCGGCGACGATGGCATCGACCCGGCCCCGGTGGTTCTCCAGCGCGATGTCGGCCACGGCGTCGACGTCGGTCGAGAAGAAGATGACAGGAACGACGCCGTCGTCGTCGAGATGCGCGGAGAGGCCGAGGACCTGATCGGCGAGGGCCTGGACGGTGCCGTCCTTGTAGTAGTCGCGCATGGAGCCGGAGTAGTCGAGGACCAGATAGACCGCCGCGCGCTGCCCCTTCAGCCCGTGCCTCTTGAGCGAGACGCCCGCGCTCTTGTAGAGGCTGACGAGCGCGGGCGCCGTCTCCTCCACCTTCTGGAGACTGATGGCCATACGGGGACTCCGGTCGGGTCGGTGCGGGCGTGGCGTGGGGAAGGTATTGAGGTTACGCGACACGCCCTCGGCGACGCCGACGACCCAGGGCCGGGGCCACTTACGGCCGTGCGCATTCAGCCCGTCCGGCGTTCGAGAACCGGGGCCCGGAGCGGAGCCCCAGTTTCGGGAAGCCCCGATGGTCGTAAGTGTTCTGGAGCCCAGCGGCTGGTCAGGGTGCTGGAAAGCCCCGTTCAGAAGACCCGAACGGGGCTCTTTGGGCTGCCTGTTGCCCGCCCAGCGGGTGCTGATCACGTCATCCGGAGTCGGTCCCGCCCCGAGCTTCACGGGATGTTCAAGGCACGCGCAGAGGGTGGATCCGGGGCCGCTGCCGCTCTGTATCCAGCGGACCGGGATCGGAGCGCGCGTGAGCGTCTTGCACTCGGCACAGAGCGCGAGGGCCCGTGCGGCTCGGGCCGTCAGCCTTCGTCGACCCCGGCGAGCTGGACGCGCTGCCCATGCAACACACCCAGCAGCTACGGCTACAGCACTACCTGGAGCACCGGGATCTGCCCTATATCGGCTGAGCCATCGAAGTTCGATGAGCGGCCACGCCGTGCTGGTTCCCCTTGCTAGGTTCAACCGTGGCTGTCGCCGAGCTGGCCGGCCGGTTCACGTTCACCTTGCGGATCGTCCTGGCGGTGATGGCGGTGGTGACACTCGGCGCGGCGCTGCCGGTGCACCGCATGCTGCCCGCCGCGAAGGAGAAGCTCAGCACGGGGGTACGGCCGGACACCGCGGCGGCGCGCGTCCCGGAGCGGGTCTGACGCGGGCCAACCGGCCCGGAACGCGCCGCGGCGCCTGCCGTATTCCGGTCGGGGAATGGCAGGCGCCGCGGCTAGAGGGGAATGTCCCCCCTAGTTCCGTACGCCGTTGTACGGGACGTTGTGGTGAGCCGGGTCAGACCGTCAGTGAACGGTCCGTCGGCTTGATCGGGGCGTGCAGGTCGCTCGCCCCCGTCAGGAAGCGGTCCACGCCGCGCGCCGCCGAGCGGCCCTCGGCGATCGCCCAGACGATCAGTGACTGACCGCGGCCCGCGTCACCGGCGACGAACACGCCGCCGACGTTGGTCGCGTACTCGTCGTCGCGCGCGACGTTGCCGCGGGCGTCGAGCTCCAGGCCGAACTGCTGGACCAGGCCGTTCGCCTGGTCCGTGCCGGTGAAGCCCATCGCGAGGGTGACCAGCTGCGCGGGGATGACGCGCTCGGTGCCGGACTTCTGCTCCAGCTTGCCGCCCTTGAACTCCACCTCGATGAGGTGCAGCGACTGGACTTTGCCGACGGTCTCTCCCTCTGCGGGAACGGACCCCTCGAAGTGGGTGGTGGAGACGGAGTAGACCCGCTCGCCGCCCTCCTCGTGCGCGGAGGTGACCTTGTAGAGCATCGGGAAGGTCGGCCAGGGCTGGTTGGGCGCCCGGTCCTCGCCCGGCCTGGGCATGATCTCCAGCTGTGTGACGGACGCAGCGCCTTGGCGGTGGGCGGTGCCGACGCAGTCCGCGCCGGTGTCGCCGCCACCGATGACCACGACGTGCTTGCCCTCGGCGGTGATCGGGGAGACCGTCAGGTCGCCCTCCTTCACCTTGTTGGCGAGCGGCAGGTACTCCATCGCGAAGTGGATGCCGCGCAGTTCGCGCCCCGGCACGGGCAGGTCGCGGGAGACCGTCGCACCGGCGGCGATGACCACAGCGTCGTAACGCCTCCGCAGCTTCGCGGCGTCGACGTCGCGACCGATCTCCACCTCGGTACGGAACTTGGTGCCCTCCGCGCGCATCTGCTCGATGCGGCGGTTGATGTGCGACTTCTCCATCTTGAACTCGGGGATGCCGTAGCGCAGCAGTCCACCGATGCGGTCGGCGCGCTCGTACACGACGACCGTGTGGCCCGCCCGCGTCAGTTGCTGGGCGGCGGCCAGGCCCGCCGGGCCCGAGCCGATGACCGCGACGGTCTTGCCGCTGAGCCGCTCGGGCGGCTGCGGGGTGACGTCGCCGCTGTCCCACGCCTTGTCGATGATGGTGACTTCGACGTTCTTGATGGTGACGGCGGGCTGGTTGATGCCCAGCACACACGCGGACTCGCAGGGGGCCGGGCAGAGGCGACCGGTGAACTCCGGGAAGTTGTTGGTCGCGTGCAGCCGCTCGGAGGCCGCCGTCCAGTCCCCGCGGTACGCGTAGTCGTTCCACTCGGGGATGAGGTTGCCGAGCGGACAGCCGCTGTGGCAGAACGGGATGCCGCAGTCCATGCAGCGCCCGGCCTGCTTGCTGATGATCGGCAGCAGCGAACCGGGAACGTAGACCTCGTTCCAGTCCTTGACGCGCTCACCGGGCGGGCGGGTCTGTGCGACCTCGCGCCCGGTGGTCAGGAAGCCCTTGGGGTCAGCCATTGGTCGCTGCCTCCATCATCTTCTCGGTGGTCTGCTCCACGGAGAGACCGGCGAGCTCAGCGGCGTCCTTGGCGGCGAGCACTGCCTTGTAAGTGGACGGGATGATCTTACTGAAGCGGGTCACCGCGACATCCCACTCGGCAAGCAGCTTCTCGGCGACCGTCGAAGCGGTCTCCTCCTGGTGGCGGCGCACCACATCGTGCAGCCACTGCTTGTCGGTGTCGTCGAGGGCCTCGACCGCGCCGACGTTACCGGCGTTGACGTTGTCCGGGTCGAGGTCGATGACGTACGCGATGCCGCCGGACATACCGGCGGCGAAGTTACGGCCGGTCTCGCCCAGGACCACCGCGTGGCCGCCGGTCATGTACTCGCAGCCGTGGTCGCCCACGCCCTCCGAGACGACCGTCGCACCGGAGTTGCGGACGCAGAAGCGCTCGCCGGTGCGGCCGCGCAGGAACAGCTCGCCGCCCGTGGCGCCGTAGCCGATGGTGTTGCCCGCGATCGTCGAGTACTCGGCGAGGTGGTCGGCGCCGCGGTCCGGACGGACGATGACCCGGCCGCCCGAAAGGCCCTTGCCGACATAGTCGTTGGCGTCGCCTTCGAGGCGCAGCGTGACACCGCGCGGGACGAAGGCGCCGAAGGACTGGCCCGCGGAGCCCGTGAAGGTGATGTCGATGGTGTTGTCGGGCAGGCCCGCGCCACCGAACTTCTTGGTCACCTCGTGGCCGAGCATGGTGCCGACGGTCCGGTTGATGTTGCGGATCGCGACCTGCGCGCGGACCGGTTCGGCCGACTCGGCGCTGTCGGCGGCCAGGGCGTCGGCTGCGAGCTTGATCAGCTCGTTGTCGAGTGCCTTGGTCAGACCGTGGTCCTGGATCGTGGTCTGGTGGCGCACCGCGCCGTCCGGCAGCTCGGGCACGTAGAACAGCGGCGAGAGGTCGAGGCCCTGCGCCTTCCAGTGGCCCATGGCCCGCTCGGTGTCGAGGAGTTCCGCGTGGCCGACGGCCTCTTCGAGGGTGCGGAAGCCGAGCTCGGCCAGCAGCTCGCGGACTTCTTCGGCGATGAACTGGAAGAAGTTGACGATGTGCTCGGCCTTGCCCGCGTAGCGCTCGCGCAGCACCGGGTTCTGGGTGGCGATGCCGACCGGGCAGGTGTCGAGGTGACAGACGCGCATCATGACGCAGCCGGAGACGACGAGCGGCGCGGTCGCGAAACCGAACTCCTCGGCGCCGAGCAGCGCGGCGATAATGACGTCGCGGCCGGTCTTGAGCTGACCGTCGGTCTGTACGACGATGCGGTCGCGCAGGCCGTTGAGCAGCAGGGTCTGCTGGGTCTCGGCGAGACCCAGCTCCCAGGGGCCGCCCGCGTGCTTGAGCGAGGTGAGCGGGGAGGCGCCCGTGCCGCCGTCGTGGCCGGAGATGAGGACCACGTCCGCGTGTGCCTTGGAGACACCCGCGGCGACCGTGCCGACGCCGACCTCGGAGACCAGCTTCACGTGGATGCGGGCCTGCGGGTTGGCGTTCTTGAGGTCGTGGATCAGCTGAGCCAGGTCCTCGATCGAGTAGATGTCGTGGTGCGGCGGCGGGGAGATCAGACCGACACCGGGCGTGCTGTGCCGGGTCTTGGCGACCCACGGGTAGACCTTGTGGCCGGGCAGCTGGCCGCCCTCGCCGGGCTTCGCGCCCTGCGCCATCTTGATCTGGATGTCGTCCGCGTTGACCAGGTACTCGCTGGTGACACCGAAGCGGCCGGAGGCGACCTGCTTGATGGAGGAGCGGCGCGCCGGGTCGTACAGCCGGTCGGCGTCCTCGCCGCCCTCACCGGTGTTGGACTTGCCGCCCAGCTGGTTCATGGCGATGGCGAGCGTCTCGTGCGCCTCCTGCGAGATGGAGCCGTACGACATGGCGCCGGTGGAGAAGCGCTTGACGATGTCGGCGGCCGACTCGACCTCGTCGATGGGGATCGACTCGCGGCCGGTCTTGAAGCCGAAGAGCCCGCGGAGCGTCATCAGGCGCTCGGACTGCTCGTTCACCCGGCCCGTGTACTGCTTGAAGATGTCGTAGCTGCGCGAGCGCGTGGCGTGCTGGAGGCGGAAGATCGTCTCCGGGTCGAAGAGGTGCGGCTCGCCCTCGCGGCGCCACTGGTACTCGCCGCCGATGTCCAGCGCGCGGTGCGACGCGGAGATGCCGGAGGCCGGGTACGCCTTGGCGTGCCGGGCGGCGACCTCCTTCGCGACGACGTCGAGACCGGCGCCGCCGATCTTCGTCGCGGTGCCGTGGAAGTACTTCTCGACGAAGGCCGTGTCGAGGCCGACGGCCTCGAAGACCTGCGCGCCGCGGTAGGAGGCGACGGTCGAGATGCCCATCTTCGACATGACCTTCAGGACGCCCTTGCCGAGGGCGTGGATCAGGTTGCGGATGGCCTGCTCGGGCTCCTCGCCCTCGATGAACGTACCGGCGCGGACCAGGTCCTCGACGGACTCCATCGCCAGGTACGGGTTGACCGCGGCCGCGCCGAAACCGATGAGCAGCGCGACATGGTGCACCTCGCGTACGTCGCCCGCCTCGACCAGCAGGCCCACCTGGGTACGCTGCTTGGTGCCGATGAGGTGGTGGTGCACGGCGGAGGTGAGCAGCAGCGAGGGGATCGGCGCGTGCTCGGCGTCGGAGTGCCGGTCGGAGAGCACGATCAGGCGGGCGCCGGCCTCGATGGCCGCGTCGGCCTCGGCGCAGATCTCCTCGATACGGGCGGCGAGCGCGTCGCCGCCGCCGCTGACGCGGTAGAGGCCGGAGAGGGTGGCGGCCGTCATGCCGGGCATGTCGCCGTCGGCGTTGACGTGTATGAGCTTCGCCAGCTCGTCGTTGTCGATCACCGGGAAGGGCAGGGTGACGCTACGACAGGACGCGGCGGTCGGGTCGAGCAGGTTGCCCGCCGGGCCGAGCGAGGAGAGCAGCGAGGTGACGAGCTCCTCGCGGATGGCGTCCAGCGGGGGGTTGGTGACCTGCGCGAAGAGCTGGGTGAAGTAGTCGAAGAGCAGCCGCGGGCGGGCGGAAAGGGCTGCGATCGGCGAGTCCGTACCCATGGAGCCGAGCGGCTCGCCACCGGTGCGGGCCATCGGCGCGAGGATGATGCGCAGCTCTTCCTCGGTGTAGCCGAAGGTCTGCTGGCGGCGGGTGACCGAGGCGTGCGTGTGCACGATGTGCTCGCGCTCGGGGAGGTCCTCAAGTTCGATCTCGCCGGCCTCAAGCCACTCCTGGTACGGCTTCTCGGCAGCCAGGGTCGCCTTGATCTCGTCGTCCTCGACGATGCGGTGCTCGGCGGTGTCGACGAGGAACATCTTGCCGGGCTGCAGGCGGCCCTTGCGGACCACCTTCGCCGGGTCGATGTCGAGCACGCCTACCTCGGAGGAGAGCACGACCAGGCCGTCGTCGGTCACCCAGTAGCGTCCGGGGCGCAGACCGTTGCGGTCGAGGACCGCGCCGACCTGGGTGCCGTCGGTGAAGGTGACACAGGCCGGGCCGTCCCAGGGCTCCATCAGCGTGGAGTGGTACTGGTAGAAGGCGCGGCGGGCCGGGTCCATGGACGCGTGGTTCTCCCACGCCTCGGGGACCATCATCAGCACGGCGTGCGGCAGCGAACGGCCGCCGAGGTGCAGCAGCTCCAGGACCTCGTCGAAGGAGGCCGAGTCGGAGGCGTCCGGGGTGCAGACGGGGAAGATCCGGTCGAGCTTCTCCGCACCGAAGAGATCGGACGCGAGCTGTGACTCGCGGGCCTTCATCCAGTTGCGGTTGCCCTTGACCGTGTTGATCTCGCCGTTGTGCGCGACGAAGCGGTACGGGTGGGCGAGCGGCCAGCTCGGGAAGGTGTTCGTGGAGAAGCGTGAGTGGACCAGGGCGACGGCGGTCGCGCAGCGCCGGTCGGACAGGTCCGGGAAGAACGGCTCCAGCTGCCCGGTGGTGAGCATGCCCTTATAGACAATGGTCCGCGCCGACAGCGAGGGGAAGTAGACCCCGGCCTCGCGCTCGGCGCGCTTGCGCAGCACGAAGGCCTTGCGGTCCAGGACCAGGCCCGTGCTCGTACCGTCGGCCACGAAGATCTGGCGGAAGGCCGGCATGGTGGCGCGGGCGCCGTTGCCGAGCAGGTCGGGGGTGACCGGGACATCGCGCCAGCCGAGGACTTCGAGGTCCTCTTCGGCTGCGATCGTCTCAATGCGTGAGACGGCGGTGCTGGAGTCGTCCGCGGGCAGGAAGGCGATACCCACCGCGTACGCGCCGGCCTCGGGCAGGTCGAATTCGGTGACCTCGGCAAGGAAGGCGTGCGGGACCTGCAGGAGGATTCCGGCACCGTCGCCCGAGTCGGGCTCGGAGCCGGTGGCGCCGCGATGCTCGAGGTTCCGCAGTACGGTCAGCGCCTGCTCGACGAGCGCGTGGCTCGCCTCGCCGGTGAGAGTGGCTACGAAGCCGACGCCACAGGCGTCGTGCTCGTTGCGCGGGTCGTACATGCCCTGTGGGGCAGGGCGACCGTCCATGGGCGACCAGGCACTGGTGAGGGTGCTGTCGGCCGCGGAGTGCGTGGACGCGGAACGCATCGGCTCTCCCGTCGTCGTCGTGGCATATGCAAGTGCCGAGGGACGACGTTGGCCCTCCGCGAAATTTCGTGCAGGTTACATGATGGGGCGCTTCTCGGGAAGCGGATAACGCGTTCCAGCATGCGGACACCGCGCATAGCGGTGAAAGTGTCGCAGAGGCGGGCAGACCATGTCTGCCCGGTCGTCGCTGAGCAGGCTTCCTTGCCCGCAGCGCTCCCGGCTCATTCCCGCCTGTCAAGAGAATGAAACCAGCGAGTAACCGACTACTTATTCGACGCGGTGCATAGCGTCGCAGCTTCTCATCCTACGGCCGTTCCGAACAGAGCGCCCAAGGCATACGTCACACCCGCCGCGGATCCACCGAGAGCCAGCTGCCGCAGCCCGCTGAACCACCAGGACCGTGCGGTGACCTTCGCCACCAGCGCCCCGCAGGCGAACAGGCCGACGAGCGCGAGCAGCACCGCGGGCCACATGGACGAGGCGCCGAGCAGATAGGGCAGTACGGGCAGCAGCGCGCCCAGCGCGAACGCCCCGAACGACGACACCGCGGCGATGAGCGGCGACGGCAGATCGCCCGGGTCTATGCCCAGCTCCTCGCGGGCGTGGATCTCCAGCGCCATCTCCGGGTCCCTCGACAACTGCTCGGCGACGGCGCGCGCCAGCTCCGGTTCCACCCCGCGCGAAGCGTAGAGCGCGGCCAGCTCCGCCAGCTCGTCGTCGGGGTGCTTGCGCAACTCGACGCGCTCTACCTCCAGTTCCGCCTGTACGAGCTCTCGCTGCGAGGCCACCGAGGTGTATTCACCGGCGGCCATGGAGAAGGCACCGGCGGCGAGGCCCGCGAGTCCGGTGATGACGATGGTCTGGTGGGACACCGAGCCGCCCGCGACTCCGGTCATCAGAGCCAGGTTGGAGACCAGGCCGTCCATCGCGCCGAAGACGGCGGGGCGCAGCCAACCGCCGTTCACATCACGGTGCGTGTGGTTGTCACGGTGCGCCACGTGCAGCGTCGCCCCGGTCTCGATGATCGCCATGTCGTGCGGTTCCCCTTCTCACTGGGAGCGGCCCCTCTTGCGGCCCCGCCCCCTCAACATCCTCGAAAGTACGCACGAATCAGGGCCCCCGCCAGCAAGGAAGGCCGTACTTACCTGCGGCTGAGCGGCCCGCGCCGGCCGGGTGACATACGACGGCGCCTCGTACGACGGGGCCGCCGGACCATGAGCGGTCCGACGGCCCCGGGAAGGGTGTGGGGTGGTGCCTACGGTCGGAGTTTCTTGGCCGTACCGGCTTCGTCATCGGCGTCGGCCTTGGAGCCGTCCGCGTACATGTCGTCGTTCGCGTGCCCGGCCTCGTCGTCGCTGTCGTCGCTGTCGTCGCCGTCCTCGGCCGGCGCGGCCTTAGCAGGCTCGGCCCGATCGGGCTCGACGCTCTCCTCGCGGCCCGGCCGCAGCCTCGCCGAGACGACGATGTAGACCACGGCGAGCACGAACACGACGATCGAGGTCCATACGTTGAGTCGCAGCCCCAGCACATGGTGGGCCTCGTCGACGCGCATGTACTCGATCCAGCTGCGGCCCACGCAGTACACCGCGACGTACAGGGCGAAGACCCGGCCGTGGCCGAGCTTGAAGCGGCGGTCGGCCCAGATCACGAGGAGCGCGGCGCCGATGCACCACAGCGACTCGTAGAGGAAGGTCGGGTGGTACGTGCCCGCTGCGCGATTGGCGCCCTCACTGATTTCGAGCGCCCACGGCACATCGGTGGCCCGCCCGTACAGCTCCTGGTTGAACCAGTTGCCCCAGCGGCCGATGGCCTGGGCGAAGGCGAGGCCGGGTGCGAGGGCGTCGGCCCAGGCCGGCAGCGGGATGCCGCGGCGGCGGCAGCCGATCCAGGCACCGACCGCGCCGAGCGCGACGGCGCCCCAGATGCCGAGGCCGCCTTCCCAGATCTTGAATGCGTCGACCCAGTTCTGGCCCTCGCTGAAATACAGCTGGTAGTCGGTGATGACGTGGTAGAGCCGTCCGCCGACGAGGCCGAAGGGCACGGCCCAGACGGCGATGTCGGCAACCGTGCCGCTCTTGCCGCCCCGGGCGACCCAGCGCTTGTTGCCGTACCAGACGGCGACAAAAACGCCAATGATGATGCAGAACGCGTAGCCGCGGAGCGGGATCGGTCCGAGCTCGATCACACCGGTCGACGGGCTGGGGATATAGGCAAGTTCCATGACAGGGTCGACGCTACCTTGCCGGGTGGGACGTACGGCAACCCACCCGGCAACGTATGAATAACGGGCTCAGCCGGAGGCCGGCGGGGTGGCGGTCGCCGTCCCCGCCTTTTTGCCCCTGTTCGCCTCGGTGACCCACTTCTTCAGGTTCGCCGGGGAGATCTCCTCGTCGCCCTTCTTCGGGAAGATCGCCTCGCCGTTGAGCAGCACGGTCGGCGTCCCGTTGAAGTTGCCCTTCTGGAACGCCTCATTGGATTTGCGCACCCAGCTGTCGTGCGCCCCGTCGTTCACACACTGCTTGAACGGGTCCGTGACGAGGCCGTCGACCTTGCCCGCCAGCTCGATCAGATGGCTGTTCTTGGCGAAGGCGTCGTCGGTCTCCGGTGGCTGGTTCTGGAAGAGCACGTCGTGGTACGGGGCGAACTTCCCGGCGTCCTGCGCGCACCCGGCCGCGTTGGCCGCGCGCAGCGAGCCTGTGCCGCTCATGTTTCCGTCGATGAGCGTGGCGAGGTGGTACTCGGCCTTGAGCTGACCCGCTTTCTCCAGCTCCTGGATGGTGGCCCGGAAGCCGTTCTCGAACTGGGCGCAGGCCGGACAGCGGAAGTCCTCCCAGACGGTGAGCGTGGACGGCGCGTCCGTCGCCCCCACCGGGACCATCGGGTCGCTCTTGGTGTCGGTGCCCTTGGGCGCGAGGAGCGGGCCGGCGGTGTCGCTCTTTCCCCCGTCCGAGTCGGAGTTCACGGCGAGCATGCCCACCACTGCGGCCAGCCCCAGCACACCCACCACGGCAGCGGACACGATCAGGGTCCGCCTGCGCCGGTCGCGGACCTTCTGCGCTTCGCGTTCCTGGATGAGCCGCTCACGGGCGGTTCGTTTTCCCTCAAAGTTCTTGTCGCTCACACCCGCAGCAACGAACCGGGGAGGCACACGCGTGCCTCCCCGGTCCAGGTCCACCCATACGAGCGAAACCGATCAGTTGTTCCTGCGCACGCCTTCGGCAAGTTCACCGGCGAGTGCCTGCACCGCGGTGAGGCCCGCGGCCTCGTCCTGCGCGTCCAGCATCAGCTTGACGAAGGCCGAGCCGACGATCACCCCGTCGGCGAACCCGGCGACCTCCTTGGCCTGTACGGCGTTGGAGACCCCGAGCCCGACACACACCGGCAGTTCGGTGGTGGCCCTGGTCCTGCGCACCAGGTCCTGGGCCTGCTCGCCCACCGAAACGCGGGTGCCGGTGACGCCCATCAGCGAGGCCGCGTAGACGAAACCGGAGCCCGCCGCCGTGATCGTGCCGAGGCGCTCGTCCTGGCTGCTGGGCGCGACCACGAAGACCGTGGCGAGCCCCAGCGCATCGGCGTGCTTGCGCCATTCCGCGGACTCCTGCACCGGCAGATCGGGCAGGATGCAGCCCGCGCCACCGGCCGCGGCCAGCTCGGCCGTGAAGCGTTCGATGCCGTACCGGTCGATCGGGTTCCAGTACGTCATGACGAGCACCGGCGCGCCGGTCGCCTCGTACGCCTCGCGCACCGTGCGCAGCACGTCGGCGATCTTCACGCCGCCGCGCAGCGCGATGTCGTCGGCGGTCTGGATGACCGGGCCGTCGAGCACCGGGTCGCTGTGCGGCAGCCCGATCTCCACGACGTCCGCGCCGCCCGCCAGGACCGCCTTCACCGCCGCGATGCCGCCGTCCACGGTCGGGAACCCGGCCGGGAGGTAGGCGATGAGCGCGGCCCGGTCCTCGGACCTGGTCTTCGCGAGCGTGTCGCTCAACAGCTTGATGTTGCCGCTCACTTGGCGTCCTTCTGGATCTCGGCGGCGGCGTTGCCGGCGGAGGCGTCGGCCTCGACCGCGGCGTCGGTGGCGTACAGACCGAAGTAGCGGGCGGCCGTGTCCATGTCCTTGTCGCCGCGCCCGGACAGGTTGACCAGGATCAACCCGTCCTTGCCCAGTTCCTTGCCGAGCTCCAGCGCACCGGCGAGCGCGTGGGCGCTCTCGATGGCCGGGATGATGCCCTCGGTGCGGGACAGCAGGAGCAGCGACTGCATCGCCGCGTCGTCCGTCACGGCCCGGTACTCGCCCCGCCCGCTGTCCTTGAGGTAGGCGTGCTCGGGGCCGATGCCCGGGTAGTCGAGGCCCGCCGAGATCGAGTAGGGCTCGGTGATCTGGCCCTCCTCGTCCTGCAGGACGTACGACCGTGAGCCGTGCAGGATGCCCGGCTCGCCCGCGGACAGGGTCGCCGCGTGCTCCCCGGTCTCGATGCCGTGCCCGGCGGGCTCGCAGCCGACGAGGCGTACGTCCGCGTCCGGGATGAAGGCGTGGAAGAGGCCGATGGCGTTGGAGCCGCCGCCGACGCAGGCGACCGCCGCGTCGGGCAGCCGTCCGGCGCGCTCCAGGATCTGGCGGCGGGCCTCCACGCCGATGACGCGGTGGAAGTCGCGGACCATCGCGGGGAAGGGGTGCGGTCCCGCGACGGTGCCGAAGAGGTAGTGCGTACGGTCCACATTGGCGACCCAGTCGCGGAACGCCTCGTTGATGGCGTCCTTCAGGGTGCGGCTGCCGGACTTCACGGCGACGACCTCGGCGCCGAGCATCCGCATCCGGGCGACGTTGAGCGCCTGGCGCTCGGTGTCGATCTCGCCCATGTAGACGGTGCATTCGAGGCCGAAGAGCGCGCAGGCGGTGGCGGTGGCGACGCCGTGCTGGCCCGCGCCGGTCTCCGCGATGACCCGGGTCTTGCCCATGCGCTTGGTGAGGAGCGCCTGGCCCAGCACATTATTGATCTTGTGTGAGCCGGTGTGGTTGAGGTCCTCGCGCTTGAGGAAGACCCGCGCTCCGCCCGCGTGTTCGGCGAACCGCGGCACCTCGGTGAGCGCGCTCGGACGGCCGGTGTAGTTGACCATGAGCTCGTTCAGCTCGGCCGCGAAGGCCGGGTCCGACTTGGCCTTGTCGTATTCGACGGCGACCTCGTCGACCGCGGCGACCAGCGCCTCGGGGATGAATTTGCCGCCGTACGCGCCGAAATAGCCCTCGGCGTTGGGGATGTGACCCTCGGGGTCCGGAATGAAGAAGTCAGAAGACATCCGACGCACTCCTCAGAAGGGGCTCGCGCCCCATGAATCAACGGGTGGGCTTCGCCTATGCGCCGTGCGAGGGATGAAACGGGTACGTGATCACGTGTACCGGCATGCCAGGTTCGCTACGACGCGCCTTCGGCCCGCCATCGCATGCCGTTGATCTGGCCGGGCTCCGCACCGATGTGGAAGCGCACCCGGCGTCCCAGTACCCGCCGCGCCGGCGCCCTGCACCCACGCGGGCGGCACCCGCGCGCCAGCGGCGCGTGCGGGTCGCGGACCCGCGCCACGGACGGGCGCGGGCCCGGCCGGGTGCGGGTGCGGGTGGCGGGGCGGCGGGGAGCGGTCATGGGGTGGGGTCAGCTCCGCCCGTGGCGCAGCGCGGGGTGGGCGCCCGCGGCGACCAGGTCGGCGACGGCGCCCTTCGGGTCGCGGCCGGTGACCAGGGACTCGCCCACGAGGACCGCGTCGGCGCCCGCGTTGGCGTACGCGATGAGGTCGTGCGGGCCGCGCACGCCGGACTCGGCGATGGTGACGATGTGCGCCGGGATCTCGGGGGCGACGCGCTCGAAGACACCGCGGTCGACCTTGAGCGTCTTGAGGTCGCGTGCGTTGACCCCGATGATCTTCGCGCCGGCCCCGACCGCGCGCTCGACCTCGTCCTCGTCGTGGACCTCGACCAGCGGGGTGAGGCCGATGGACTCGGCCCGCTCGATGAGGGAGACCAGGGCCTCCTGCTCCAGGGCCGCGACGATCAGCAGCGCCAGGTCTGCGCCGTACGCCCGTGCCTCCCACAGCTGGTAGGCCGTGACCATGAAGTCCTTGCGCAGCAGCGGCACGTCGACCCTGGCACGTACGGCTTCCAGGTCGGCCAGCGAGCCGCCGAAGCGGCGCTGCTCGGTCAGCACGGAGATGACGGCGGCGCCGCCCGCCTCGTAGTCGGCCGCGAGGCCTGCCGGGTCGGCGATCGCGGCGAGCGCGCCCTTCGACGGGCTGGAGCGCTTGACCTCACAGATGACCTTGACACCGTCGCCGCGCAACGCGGCGACACCGTCCTTCGCCTGTGGGGCCTTGGCCGCGCGATCCTTGAGCTCGTCGAGGCTGACGCGTGTCTGCCGCTCTGCGAGGTCGGCGAGGACGCCTTCGATGATCTCGTCGAGCACACTCACGCGAGCGGCCCCCTTTCGGGACAGTGATGGTGGACCAGGATCAGCCATACCGATGGTATCCGCAGGAGGCCCAAGGTCTCGCATCCGGTGGGCGCCAATCCCACCACCTGGGACTTCACGGAGCGAGCGCCGAGCCGAACGGCAGATTCCGGACGATGCTGAAGATCGCGGCCACGGCGCCCAGAGACCACCAGAAGACCGGTTTCACAGTGATCCGCATCGGCAGTCCGCGGGCGGAACGAACCACCCATACGGCCCACAGCGCGGCGCAGATCGCGTAGCCGACGACGGCCATGGCGTTGGCCCCGAACGCCCCGGCCAGGTCGCCGGTGGCGACTCCGTGCGCGCTGCGCAGACCGCCGCAGCCGGGGCAGTAGATGCCGGTGAGCTGGAGCAGTGGGCAGGCCGGGTAGTGGCCCGGCTCGTTGGGGTCGACCGTGCCGACGTAGGTGAAGGCCGCGGCGACACCCGCGAGGGTGACGAGCGGCGTCAGCAGCCGCCGGGCGAGCGGCGCCGGGGCTGTCGCGGGCGGCGGCGAGGGGGCGGGGGCGGGCGAAGGCTTGGCATCCACGGGGCGATTGTCCCTGCTCACGAGGAAAGGCGCAGCCCGACCGGGCTGCGCCTTTCCTCGAAACCCGCGAAGGCCGGATTTCGGTACTTCTCGACCGGGCGACCGATGGTCGACCGACCCGTCAGCGGGTCTGCATCTGCCCGGCTTCGATCCTGGCCTGGCGCACCACGTCGGACTCCTTCGGGGCGCCGAGGCCCGCGGCGCTCATGGCCAGACCGACAACGAGACTCAGCAGTATCACGGCCAGGCCGGCCCAGACGCCGAGCGGGTTGGCCAGCACCATGAAGGTGCCCGAAACGCAGAAACCGATGAAAGCGATGGTGACACCGGTCCAGGCGGCCGGGGTGTGTCCGTGGCTGCTGCCCGCCATGAGTTGCTCCTCGTTGCTGTTGCTCTGTGGTGAGTCGTGGTGAGTGGGTGCTCGCGGCCCATTGTCCCGTACCCGGGCCCGTGGGTGGAGCCCGGGGTCATGCGTCGCGCGTCGGGTCCTCGCCGCGGTCGAGGGCCTTCCAGAGCTCTTCGGGCCGCTCCGGGTCCGGGGCCACGCGCGGGGCCTTGCGGGGCCTGGGGCTGCCGTCGCGCTCGTAACGCCCGGACATGGCGGGCCAGTTCCGGCCGCGGAACAGGGCGAGCAGCCCGGCGAGCAGGATCAGCAGGCCGCCGACCGCGGTCACGTACGGCCAGGCGGTGTGGGTCAGGGCGGCGGCAGCGGCAGTGGCGTCGCCCGTGGCCGTGGCGGCCTTCTCGTCGAGCGCCGAGCTGTCGGACGCGCCCAGGTACGCGGAGACCGCGGCGCCCGCGCCACTCAGCGCGAGCAGCGCGGAGACCAGCAGCCGACCGGCGCGGCGGACGGCGAACACCGCGACGAGCGCGGCCAGGCCGACGATGGCCAGCGCGGCGGGGGCGCCGGTGATGTCCTGCCCGTCGGCGACCAGTGGCAGCGAGCCGCCGCCCACGGAGGCCGTGCCCTCGGCCCAGGGCCGGCCCGCGGCGAGCAGTACGACGACGGCGCCGACGGCGCCGGACAGAAGGGCGACGGCGAGACTGCGGCGGCCGGTCGACACGGCCGGTCCGGTCTCACCGCGCGGAAGCGGAAGGGGCACTGGGGCGGGGGATGCGGCACTCACGTCCCCCACTATCCCCTACGCCAGGTTCAGCCCCCGAGGCGGTTCGCCGTGTGCACCGCGCGCAGCACCGCGGCCGCCTTGTTGCGGCACTCGGTGTCCTCGGCGACCGGGTCGGAGTCGGCCACCACACCCGCTCCGGCCTGCACGTACGCCGTGCCGTCGCGGAGCAGCGCGGTCCGGATGGCGATGGCGGTGTCGGAGTCGCCGGCGAAGTCGAGATAGCCGACGCAGCCGCCGTACAGGCCGCGGCGGGAGGGCTCGACCTCCTCGATGATCTGCATGGCGCGGGGCTTGGGTGCGCCGGAGAGGGTCCCGGCGGGGAAGCACGCGGTCAGTACGTCGAAGGCGCCGTGGCCCGGCGCGATCTGGCCGGTCACGGTCGAGACGATGTGCATGACGTGGCTGTAGCGCTCGACCGACATGAAGTCGACCACCTCCACGCTGCCGGGCTCGCAGACCCGGCCGAGGTCGTTGCGGCCCAGGTCGACGAGCATCAGGTGCTCGGCCCGCTCCTTGGGGTCGGCGAGCAGCTCGTCGGCGAGGTCCTGGTCCTCCTGCGGCGTAGTGCCGCGCGGCCTGGTCCCGGCGATCGGGTGCAGCATGGCGCGGCCGTTCTCGACCTTGACGAGCGCCTCGGGGCTGGATCCGACGACGTCGAAGCCGTCGAAGCGGAAGAGGTACATGTACGGCGACGGGTTGGTGGCGCGCAGCACCCGGTAGACGTCCAGCGCGCTCGCGGTGCACGGGGTCTCGAAGCGCTGGGAGGGGACGACCTGGAAGGCCTCGCCCGCACGGATGCGCTCCTTGATGTCCTCCACGACGGCCTGGTAGGCCTCGCCGCCCCACTGCTCGGTGTACGGCGGGAGCTCGGACGGCGGCAGCGCGGTGGGTTCGGAGGGGATCGCCTGTGCCAGGTCAGCCTGCATCGCGTCGAGGCGGCCGACGGCGTCGGCGTAGGCCTCGTCGACGCCCGTGTCGAGGTCGTTGTGGTTGATCGCGTTGGCGATCAGCAGGACGGTGCCCGAGCGGTGGTCGAGGACCGCGAGGTCCGAGGTGAGCAGCATCGTCAGCTCGGGGAGGCGTAGATCGTCGCGGGTGTGCTCGCCGATCTTCTCCAGGCGGCGTACGACGTCGTATCCGAGGTAGCCGACCATGCCGCCGGTGAACGGCGGCAGGTCGTCGCCCAGGTCGTGCGGGGTGTGCAGGGTCTCGACGGTGGCGCGCAGCGCGTCCAGCGGGTCGCCTTCCAGTGGTACGCCGACGGGCGGGGTGCCGAGCCAGTGCGCCCGGCCGTCACGCGCGGTGAGGGTCGCGGCGCTGCGTACACCGACGAAGGAGTAGCGGGACCAGGAGCGGCCGTTCTCGGCGGACTCCAGCAGGAACGTGCCGGGGCGCTCCGCGGCGAGCTTGCGGTAGAGCCCGACAGGGGTGTCGCCGTCCGCGAGCAGTCTGCGGCTGACGGGGATGACACGACGGTCGACGGCAAGCTTGCGGAAGGTCTCCAGATCCATGAGCGCAGACCCTACTGGCCGGAAGAGTGTCCGGGAGACTCTCCCAGAGGCAGCACATCCGCGTCGAAACAGGTGCGCGCGCCGGTGTGGCAGGCGGCGCCGACCTGGTCGACCCGGACGAGGAGGGTGTCGGCGTCGCAGTCCAGGGCGACGGACTTGACGTGCTGGAAGTGCCCCGAGGTGTCGCCCTTGACCCAGTACTCCTGGCGGCTGCGGCTCCAGTAGGTGCAGCGCCCCGTCGTGAGGGTGCGGTGCAGGGCCTCGTCGTCCATCCAGCCGAGCATCAGCACCTCGCCGGTGTCGTACTGCTGGGCGATGGCCGGGACCAGTCCGTCGGCGCTGCGCCTGAGGCGGGCGGCGAGGGCGGGGTCGAGGCTGCTGGGGCGAGGCGCGCTGGTCATGGTCCCCATTGTGCCGCGCGGGCGGGGCCCGGTGGACACGCAGTCCGGTCTCTGGACGGCCGGAGCGGGCACCCGCGGGGACATTGAACGCGCGGCGCCGTGGCAGTGAACGGTGGCGCGCCGTACGCTGGCCGTCATGTCGACCCATGCCAAGCGTGAACGACTTCTGCTCGCCGACCTGTTGGAGGCGGCGGGACCCGACGCCCTCACTCTGTGCGACGGCTGGAAGACCCACGAGCTAGCCGCTCATGTCGTGGTGCGTGAGCGCCGCCCCGATGCCGCGGGCGGAATCCTGCTGGGGGCCCTGAAGAACCGCCTGGAGCGGGTGCAGGCCGAGTTCGCCGCGAAGCCGTACGAGGAGCTGATCCAGCTCATCCGTACGGGTCCGCCACGGATGTCGCCGTACTCCCTCAAGCAGCTGGACGAAGCGGCCAACACCATCGAGTTCTACGTCCACGCCGAGGACGTCAGGCGGGCGCAGCCCGACTGGACGCCCCGCGAGCTCGACGTGGTCTTCGCGAACGCCCTGTGGGGGCGGATCGAGAAGATGGCGCGGGTGCTGGGCCGCAAGGCCCCGGTGGGCCTGGTGCTGCGCCGCCCGGACGGGCAGACGGCGGTGGCGCACCGGGGGACGCCGGTGGTGACGGTCACCGGCGAGCCCGGGGAGCTGGTGCTCTTCGCCTTCGGCCGGCAGGACGCGGCGCGGGTGGAGGTGGAGGGCGACAAGGAAGCGGTGGCCCGCCTGCACGAGACCAAGCCCGGTATCTCGTAGCTCTCCCACGTGCCGGCGGGCGGCGCGGCGCTACCTGACGGGGTGGCCCGCCTCCCGCAGGGTGTTCTTGACCTCGGAGATCCGCAGGTCGCCGAAGTGGAAGACGGAGGCGGCCAGCACCGCGTCCGCGCCCGCCGCGACGGCCGGCGCGAAGTGGTCGAGCTTGCCGGCGCCGCCGCTCGCGATCACCGGCACGGTGACATGGGCACGCACGGCCGCGATCATCTCGGTGTCGTAGCCGTCCTTGGTGCCGTCGGCGTCCATCGAGTTGAGCAGGATCTCGCCGGCGCCGAGCTCGGCGGCCCGGTGCGCCCACTCGACGGCGTCGATGCCGGCGGACCTGCGGCCACCGTGCGTGGTGACCTCGAAGGTGCCGGCCGCGGTGCGGCGGGCGTCCACCGACAGGACGAGCACCTGACGCCCGAAGCGCTCCGCGATCTCGCGGATCAGCTCGGGGCGGGCGATGGCGGCGGTGTTGACGCCGACCTTGTCGGCGCCGGCCCGCAGCAGCTTGTCGACGTCCTCGGTGGTGCGGACACCACCGCCGACGGTCAGCGGGATGAAGACCTGCTCGGCGGTGCGGCGCACCACGTCGTACGTGGTCTCGCGGTTGCCGGAGGACGCGGTGATGTCGAGGAAGGTCAGCTCGTCGGCGCCCTCGGCGTCGTACAGCTTGGCCATCTCCACCGGGTCGCCGGCGTCGCGGAGATTCTGGAAGTTGACGCCCTTGACGACCCGGCCGTTGTCGACGTCCAGGCAGGGGATGACGCGGATCGCGAGGGTCATGACTCGGGTGCTCCTCGGAAGGCTTCGACCTCGACCTCGACGACCTGACTGGGGTCCACGAGGCCGGAAACAATGATCATTGAGGCGGCCGGGCGGACGTCGTCGAACAGCTCCTTGTGGGCGCGGCCGACATCGTCCACGTCCCGGGCGTGGGTGAGGTACATCCGGGTGCGCACCACGTGCTCCCGGCCGAGGCCGAGCTCCTCCAGGGCGGCGACGGCCACCCCGAACGCGATGACGGTCTGCTCGTAGGGCGTGCCTTCGGCGATCCGGCCGTCGGCGGTCGACGTACAGCCGGACACCAGGACAAGACCGTTGGGCAGCGCCACCGCGCGCGAGTAGCCGAAGATCTCCTCCCACGGGGCACCGGACGACACACGGCGTACTTCGGTCATGAGGACACAGCCTCCAGCGCTTCTTCGAGGGTGAACGCCTTCGCGTACAGCGCCTTTCCCACGATCGCACCCTCCACGCCGTCCGGCACCAGCGAGGCGATGGCCCGCAGGTCGTCGAGGGAGGAGACACCGCCGGAGGCGACGACGGGCTTGTCGGTGGCGGCGCAGACGTTCTTCAGGAGGTCCAGGTTGGGGCCCTGGAGCGTGCCGTCCTTGGCGATGTCGGTGACGACGTAGCGCGCGCAGCCCTCGGCGTCGAGGCGGTCCAGCGTCTCGAAGAGGTCGCCGCCGTCGCGGGTCCAGCCGCGGCCGCGCAGGGTCGTTCCGCGTACGTCCAGGCCGACCGCGATCTTGTCGCCGTGCTCGGCGATGACCTTGGCGACCCACTCGGGGGTCTCCAGCGCGGCCGTGCCGAGGTTGACGCGGCGGCAGCCGGTGGCGAGGGCCGCGGCGAGTGAGGCGTCGTCGCGGATGCCGCCGGACAGCTCGACCTTGATGTCCATGGAGCGTGCGACCTCGGCGATCTGCGCCCTGTTGTCGCCGGTGCCGAAGGCCGCGTCGAGGTCGACGAGGTGCAGCCACTCGGCGCCGGACCGCTGCCAGGCGAGTGCGGCCTGGAGCGGGTCGCCGTAGGACGTCTCGGAGCCGGATTCGCCGTGGACGAGGCGCACGGCCTGACCGTCGCGGACGTCTACGGCGGGGAGGAGTTCGAGCTTCGCGGAGGGCATCAGAGGGTTCCGATCCAGTTGGTCAGCAGCTGGGCGCCGGCGTCGCCGGACTTCTCGGGGTGGAACTGGGTCGCCCACAGCGCCCCGTTCTCGACGGCAGCCACGAAGGGCTCGCCGTGCGTGGCCCAGGTGACCCTGGGGACGCGGATCTTGGCGTTGGTGACTTCCAGGCTCCAGTCGTGCACGGCGTAGGAGTGCACGAAGTAGAAGCGCGCTTCGGCGTCGAGGCCTGCGAAGAGCTCGCTGTCCTTGGCGGCCTCGACGGTGTTCCACCCCATGTGGGGGACGATCGGCGCCTGGAGCGGGCCGACCGTGCCGGGCCACTCGTCGAGGCCCTCGGTCTCCACGCCGTGCTCGATGCCGCGCTCGAAGAGGATCTGCATGCCGACGCAGATGCCCATGACGGGGCGCCCGCCGGCCAGCCTGCGGCCGACGATCCAGTCGCCGCGGGCGTCCTTCAGGCCCTTCATGCAGGCCGAGAAGGCACCGACGCCGGGGACCAGCAGGCCGTCGGCGTTCATGGCCCGGTCGAAGTCGCGGGTGATCTCGACGTCCGCGCCGACGTGGGCGAGGGCGCGCTCCGCGGAGCGGACATTGCCGAAGCCGTAGTCGAAGACGACGACTTTCTTCGCTTCGCTCATCCCCAGAGTCCCTGGATCCGCATGATGCCGGCGGCCAGGCACATCACGGCGCCGAGGCCGAGCAGCACGATGACGCCCTTGGGCAGCTGCTGCTTCCAGAAGGAGTACACGCCGCCGAGGAGGAAGAGTCCGACAACGATGAGGATGGTGTTCAGGCCGGTCACAGTGCGCCCTTGGTCGAGGGGAGGATGCCGGCGGCACGCGGGTCGTGCTCGCACGCGTAGCGCAGGGCGCGGGCCAGGGCCTTGAACTGGCACTCCACGATGTGGTGCGCGTTGCGCCCGTACGGGACGTGCACGTGCAGGGCGATCTGCGCCTGCGCGACGAAGGACTCCAGGATGTGCCGGGTCATCGTCGTGTCGTACTCGCCGATCATCGGCGCCATGTTCTCGGGCTCGGTGTGCACGAGGTACGGGCGTCCGGAGAGGTCCACGGTGACCTGGGCGAGCGACTCGTCCAGCGGCACCGTGCAGTTGCCGAAGCGGTAGATGCCGACCTTGTCGCCGAGGGCCTGCTTGAAGGCGGCGCCGATCGCCAGCGCGGTGTCCTCGATGGTGTGGTGCGAGTCGATGTGCAGATCGCCGTCGGTCTTCACGGTGAGGTCGAAGAGGCCGTGGCGGCCTAGCTGGTCGAGCATGTGGTCGTAGAAGCCGACGCCTGTCGACACATCGACCTTGCCGGTGCCATCGAGGTTGAGCTCGACGACGACCGAAGTCTCCTTGGTGGTGCGCTCCACGCGTCCCACGCGTCCTACGCGGCTCATGCGCTCTGCTCCTTCGTCATTTCGCGTACCGCATCGAGGAACGCGTCGTTCTCGGCCGGGGTGCCGGCGGTGACCCGGAGCCAGCCCGGTACGCCGTTGTCACGGACCAGGACGCCCTGGTCGAGGATCTGCTGCCATGCCGTGTGGGAGTCGTCGAAGCGGCCGAACTGCACGAAGTTCGCGTCCGAGTCGGTGACCTCGCGGCCCATGGCGCGCAACTCGGTGACCAGGCGGTCCCGCTCGGTCTTGAGCTGCTCGACGTACCCGAGCAGGGTATCGGTGTGTTCGAGGGCGGCGAGCGCGGTGGCCTGGGTGACGGAGGACAGGTGGTACGGCAGGCGCACCAGCTGTACGGCGTCGACCACCGCGGGGTCGGCGGCCAGATAGCCCAGGCGCAGGCCCGCGGCGCCGAAGGCCTTGGACATGGTGCGGGAGAGGACCAGGGTCGGGCGGCCCTCGATCAGCGGCAGCAGGGAGGGGTGGTGGCTGAACTCGCCGTACGCCTCGTCGACCACGACCAGGGTCGGTTTGACCGCCTGCGCCGCGTCGTACAGCGCGAGGACGGTGTCGGCCTCGACGGCCGTGCCCGTGGGGTTGTTGGGCGAGGTGATGAAGACGACGTCGGGCCGCTGCTCGGCGATGGCGTGGCGGGCCGCCGCCACATCGATGGTGAAGTCCTCCCTGCGCGGCCCGGAGATCCAGCCGGTGCCGGTGCCCCGGGAGATGAGGGCGTGCATCGAGTACGAGGGCTCGAAGCCCATGGCGGTCCTGCCGGGTCCGCCGAAGGTCTGCAGCAGCTGCTGGATGACCTCGTTGGAGCCGTTGGCCGCCCAGACGTTGGCCGCGGCGACCTCGTGTCCCGCGGTGCGGGTGAGGTAGCGGGCCAGCTCGGTGCGCAGCTCGACCGCGTCCCGGTCCGGGTAGCGGTTGAGTGCGCGGGCGGCCTCCCGGACGCGCTCGGCGATCCGCTCGACGAGCGCCTCGGGCAGCGGGTACGGATTCTCGTTGGTGTTCAGCCGCACCGGTACGTCGAGCTGGGGCGCGCCGTAGGGGGACTTGCCGCGCAGCTCGTCACGGACGGGCAGATCATCGATGCGGGTGACACGGGGGCCGCGGGTCATCGCTGCGGCACCTTCCATCCGTCGAAGCGGGCCTTCACGGCGGCGCCGTGCGCGGGCAGGTCCTCGGCGTTGGCGAGGGTCACCACGTGGTGCGCGACGTCCGCGAGCGCGTCGCGGGTGTAGTCCACGATGTGGATGCCGCGCAGGAAGGACTGCACGGACAGGCCCGAGGAGTGGCAGGCGCAGCCGCCGGTCGGCAGGACGTGGTTGGAGCCCGCGCAATAGTCGCCGAGGGAGACGGGTGACCACGGTCCGACGAAGATCGCGCCCGCGTTGCGCACCCGGTCGGCCACCGCGGCGGCGTCGGCCGTCTGGATCTCCAGGTGCTCCGCGCCGTACGCGTCGACGACCCGCAGGCCCTCGTCGAGCCCGTCGACCAGCACGATCGCGGACTGCCTGCCCGCGAGCGCCGGTTCGATCCGGTCCGCGCGGTGCTTGCTGGCAGCCACCTGCGGAGCCAGCTCCTTCTCGACCGCGTCGGCCAGTGCGACGGAGTCGGTGACCAGGACGGCGGCGGCGAGCGGGTCGTGCTCGGCCTGGCTGATCAGGTCGGCGGCGATGTGCACCGGGTCCGCGGTGTCGTCCGCGAGGACCGCGATCTCGGTCGGGCCCGCCTCGGTGTCGATGCCGATGCGCCCGGTGAAGTAGCGCTTGGCCGCAGCCACCCAGATGTTGCCGGGCCCGGTGACCATGTTGGCGGGGGCGCAGCCGTCGGGGCCCGAGGTCCCGTAGGCGAACATCGCCACGGCCTGGGCGCCGCCCGCCGCGTACACCTCGTCGATGCCGAGCAGCGCGCAGGCCGCCAGGATCGTGGGGTGCGGCAGTCCGCCGAAGGCGGCCTGCGGCGGGGAGGCCAGCGCGATGGACGGGACGCCCGCCTCCTGCGCGGGCACCACATTCATGATCACGGAGGAGGGGTACACGGAGAGGCCGCCGGGCGCGTAGAGCCCGACCCGGTCGACGGGCACCCACTTCTCGGTGACCGTGCCGCCGGGGACGACCTGGGTGGTGTGCGTGGTGCGGCGCTGCTCTCGGTGGACCAGGCGGGCCCGCCTGATCGATTCCTCCAGGGCCGCCCGAACGACGGGGTCGAGCTCGGCGAGCGCGTCGCTCAGCGCCCGCGCGGGAACCCGCACCCGCTCCAGCTTCACGCCGTCGAACTTCTCCGCGTAGTCGATCAGCGCCGCGGTGCCCCGATGATGGACGTCCTCGCAGATCGGCCGCACCTTCTCCAGGGCGGCTTCCACGTCGAACTCGGCACGGGGCAGCAGGCCGCGCAGGTCGGCGCCCTCGGGGAGGGCGTCACCGCGCAGATCGATTCGAGAGATCACACGGTCAATTCTCTCAGACCGCTTCCCGGTACCGGACGTCTGTATCACTGACTGATACCGACCCCAGAACTCGTTCATGACCCCCAGTGTTCAGCCCGTCACTCAAAGGGAAGAACCAAGAGAGGGATCAGGTGTACGAATACGGGAGGGGGCGGCACTTGACGGAGCCGCAGAGCGAGGTCGAAGCGCCCGACTGGCTCAGCGCGTCGGAGCTCGGCATGTGGCAGGCCTTCCGCAACGGCATCACGTACGACCTGAGCACCCGAAATCCCGTCCTGGACGATCCGATGGCTGCCAGGCCCTGGTCCCCCGACCGCAGCGTGCGCGCCCGCGTGGTGGCGCTGCTACTGCTCAGCGGGCCGTCCGCGACCCCGGGCCGGGTCGCCTCCCTCAAGCTCACCGGTGTGCAGATCGCCGGCACCCTCAATCTGGCGGGCGGCCGGGTCGAGCCGTACGTCGAGCTCAACAGGTGCCGCTTCGAGAAGGAGGTGCAGCTGCCGGAGTGCCACTTCACGACGCTGCGCATGGTCGGCTGCTCCATACCCCGGCTGGAGGCCTCCCGGCTGCGCACCCAGGGTGACCTGCACCTACCGGGCTGCCAGGTGCCCGGGGGCATCCGGCTCACCGACGCCCAGATCGGCACGGACCTGCTGATCAGCCAGATCGTCGTGCATCAGGACCGCAAGGGCCGCTCGATCTCCGCGGACGGCCTGTTCGTCGCCCAGGACCTGCAGGCCGAGATGATCGAGTCGCACGGCGAGTTCAGCCTGCGCGGCGCGAAGGTCGGTGTGTCACTGAGCCTGCGCGGCAGCCGGCTGCGCGCGCCCTACACCCCGGCGGGGCGCCGCGCGCTGAACGCACCGCAGCTGACCGTGGAGCGCACCCTCTATCTGACCGCGGCCGGAGTCGCCCCCCGGAGCGTGCCCCTGGGCGCCACTCCCCCGTACGGCATCGCGAACACCCCGCTGCACGGCACCAGGCTCCAGCACTTCGCGTGCGAGGGCGGCATCAGGCTCGACGACGGGCGGTTCGGGGACGCGGTGGACATGGAGGGTGCCCGGTTCCTCATGTCGCTCGGCCAAGAGCTGTCGATGCGCCGGATCCAGGTCCCCGAGCTGCGCTTCCTCGGGGAGCGGCCCGAGCACGGCAAGGTGGTGCTGTCCGGCGCGAAGGTCGGCAACCTGGTGGACAGGGCGGCCAGTTGGCCGGGCCCCGGTGGGCTGACGATGAACGGCTTCAGTTACGACAACCTCGTTCCGCGCGGCCAGTTCCCGCTCGCGCTGCGACTGGAGTGGGTGACGGCCGCGACACCGGAGTACGCCCCGGAACCCTACGAGCGCCTGGCCGCCGTACTGCGCAACAGCGGCGAGGACGCCGACGCCCGCGAGGTCCTCCTCGCCAAGCAGCGCAGACGCCGCGAGACCCTGCCGATCGCCGGAAAGCTGTGGGGCCTCCTGCAGGACTGGACCGTGGCGTACGGCTACCGCCCCGGCCGGGCCGCGGTGTGGATGGCCGTGCTGTGGGCCGCCGGGGCCGTGGCGTTCGCCCAGCTCGACCCGGACGCGCTCAAGAACGCCGAGCACCCCAAGTGGAACCCGCCCCTCTTCGCCCTCGATCTGCTGCTGCCGGTGATCAATCTGGGGCAGGAGGGGTACTGGGTGCTGACGGGTGGCTGGCAGTGGGTCGGTGCCGGCCTTGTCCTGCTCGGCTGGATCCTGGCCACGACGGTCGCGGCGGGGGCGTCGCGGCTGCTGCGCCGGAACTGACGCTCCGTGAGCGGGGAGGCGGCCGATCACCCCGCTTCTTTGCCATCCCTTGACGTCGATCCGCACAACCTTCTCGTCCATACGAAAGCTTCACAGCCCCCCTCTGGCGCGCCTCCCACCTGCGGTTTTCAATGGTTCACACCATGCCTCTCCTTCGCGCACTCATCAGCACCGCGCGCATGATCCGCAACACCCCGGAGCTCGCCGCCGGCCTGCCGTCGGACGACGAGGTACTGCTCGACGTCCCCGACGAACGAATGGGACCCACCCTCGTCGCGGCGGCCCTCGGCGACTACGGGCCCGCGGCCAAGCTGATGGCCGGCACCCGCGAGGCCGCCGAGTGGGAGAACCGGGACCGCTACACCACCCGCCTGGCGACCTTCGCGTACAACCGCGAGGACTGGCTCGCCCAGTGGCTGGCAGCCGCGCCGCGCGACCCCGACGCCCTGCTCGTCAAGGCGGAGCTGGCCGTGCACAGGGCCTGGGAGTCACCGGCCCGCGCCGAGCGGCTGCGCGAGGTCGGCCCGCTGATCGACGCCGCGGCGCAGGGCTCCCCGCGCGACCCGGTGCCGTGGCGCATCGCCCTCGACCACGCGCGGGGCACGCACGCCTCGTACTCCGCCTTCGGGGAGCTGTGGGGGGAGGCCGTGAGCCGTTCCTCGCACCACTACGGCTGCCATGCCGCCGCGCTCCAGTACCTGTCCGCCCAGTGGTACGGCTCGCACCGCGAGTGCTTCGACTTCGCCGAGCAGGCGGCCGCGGACGCGCTGCCCGGGTCGCTGGTGCAGGCCCTCCCGGTCCGGGCCGCGTTCGCGCACCTGCTGAGCGGTGGCGGGACGGTGGTGGCGTACGAGCGCGTCGACGCCGCCGCCGACTGTGCCATCGCGCTCTCCGCCCAGTACGCGGCGGGCGATCCCTGGCCGGCCGAGGTCCGCAACCTTCTCGCGTACATGCTGATCAGCCGGGGACGGTGGACCGAGGCGCTGGAACAGTTCCGGCTGATCGGGCCCCACGCGACCTCGTTTCCCTGGGCATATCTGAGCGAGGACGCGCTCGCGCAGTTCCTGGAACTGCGTGACACCGCGCGCATACAGGTCGCTCTGGCGACGCCTTTGCGTCCTTCGCGCAGGACGGCACGCGGAATCAGGTCCGACGGCCATTACGCTTGAGTGTTGTGACCACCGCTCGTCTCCCCCTCTTCCCGCTCAACTCGGTACTGTTCCCCGGCCTCGTGCTGCCGCTGAACGTCTTCGAGGAGCGTTATCGCGCCATGATGCGCGACCTGTCGAAAACCACGGACTCCGGGGACGACGACGAGGACGAGGACGAGCCCCGCCGCTTCGTCGTGGTCGCCATCCGCGACGGCCGCGAGGTCGCCCCCAGCGCCCCGGGTATGCCCGATCCGACGGCGGTGCCCGAGCGCGGGCCCGGCGCGGGCTTCGGGCCCGACCCGCTGCAGGCCTTCCACCAGGTCGGCTGTGTCGCGGACGCGGCGACGATCCGCGAACGCGAGGACGGCAGCTACGAGGTCCTCGCCACCGGCACGACCCGGGTGAGGCTGCTCTCCGTCGACGCGAGCGGCCCGTATCTGACGGCCGAGATCGAGGAGCTGCCCGAGGAGCTCGGGGAGGGCGCGGGCACGCTCGCCGAGGGCGTGCTGCGGGCCTTCCGCAACTACCAGAAGCGCCTCGCGGGAGCGCGGGAGCGTTCACTGGCGAGCGGCGCGGAGCTGCCGGACGAGCCCTCGGTGGTGTCGTACCTGGTCGCCGCGGCGACGGTCCTGGACATCCCGGCGCGTCAGCGCCTGCTCCAGGCACCGGACGCGGCGACCCGGCTGCGCGAGGAGCTGAAAATCCTGCGCACCGAGACGGCCGTGATCCGCCATCTGCCTTCGCTGCCCGCCGTGGACCTGACCAGGACCCCGACCAGCCCCAACTGATCCCGGAGGCGGAGCCGCCTTGGCGAAGAAGAAGCAGAGGTCGGCGGGCACCCCCGCGACCGTGGCGCTGACCGCGGCGAACACGGCGTACACCCTGCACGCGTACGAGCACGACCCCGCCTCCCCGTCGTACGGCGAGGAGGCCGCGCGGGCCCTGGGCGTTCCGGCGGACCGCGTCTTCAAGACGCTGGTCGCCGACGTGGACGGCGAGCTGACGGTGGCGGTCGTCCCGGTCGCGGGTTCGCTGGACCTCAAGGCGCTGGCGTCGGCGGTCGGCGGCAAGCGCGCGGCCATGGCGGACCCGGCGGCGGCGGAACGCACGACGGGCTATGTACGGGGCGGGATCTCCCCGCTGGGCCAGCGCAAACGCCTGCGGACGGTGCTGGACTCCAGCGCGTCCGCGCACCCGACGGTGTGCGTGTCGGCGGGCCGCCGCGGCCTGGAGGTAGAGCTGTCCCCGGCGGACCTGGCGGCGCTCACGGACGCGGTGATCGCGCCGATCGGACGCGCCTGACCCCTCGACGGCGGCCCCGTCCTCGACTACGACCGAGGGAACGCGGCTTTCCGACCGGGGAGGGGTACGCCATGTCCAAGAAGACCCGTAAGCGCAAGTGGCGCATCAGGAAGGGCAAAGCGAACCACGGCCGCAGGCCGGCGTAGCGACCACCGCCCGCGACGCCGCTGCCCGAGGGCCGGGGAGCGGCGTTCGTCCGGCGCCGGGCGTCCGGACGGGGGCCGGAGGACGTGCCGACGGCGGCAAGCAGCCGTCCGCGGTGCGGGACGGGCAAGCGGGTGTGACGGGGTGCGGGGCGGCTGAAGCGTGCCCTGCCACCGACAGGGGGCCTGCCCGCAGTTCCTGGAAGGGGCGGGTCGGGGGAGAAACGGCCTCGCCCGCCCCCGGCACCGGACCGGTCAGGCGGGTCGGCCGTCGCCCCCGCCCGCCTGCGGCGGCGGCTCCACTGCGCCGGGGCCTCCCGCGCCGGGCGCATGCCCCCGCGGAGGCTCCGGCGCGGTCATGGGCGCCCCGTAGTAGGGCGGCAGCTCCCACTCCGGCTCGGGGTCACGCGGCCCGAAGAGCGCCGTCAGCGCCAAATGGACCAACAGCGCCGCAAGCGGCCAGGCCAGCAGGGCGCCCTTCGCCGCGAGTTCGAGCGGCGCGTCGAAGGGCACTCCTTGCCCGACCTCACGCGCGCGGGCCACCACGTCATCCGGGCCGCCCCACACGCCGATCCCCCAGGCGAGGAGCGAGCCGAACAGCCCGCCCAGTGCCAGAGCGACCACCAGCGGAACACCGGCGCGCCGGTTGATCCAGAACACGACGGCCGCGCTCACCGCGCCGAAGGCGAGCGCGAGCAGGGCGAACGTGCCGTCCGCGCCCACCGCCTCCTCGCCCTCGGTGTCCTGGAGGAAGACGGCCTTCTCGGTGGAGACCAGCGGCACCCTGGGAGCCAGCCACATCCACAGCAGCCCGAGCGCCACACCCGCGACCGTCATGGCCGCGACCACCAACGCGGCCCTGGCGACCTCGGTCGACAGACTGGGCCCCTCGTCCACGGCGGGCTCGAAAGGAGGAACGGCCCCGGCGTCGGACTTCTGCCAGGGTTCGTTCGGCGGCTGCTGGTGAGGCGGCGTCAGGGGAGCGGTCACTCTGCCATCGTGCCAGGCCCCGCCGGCGCGTGCCTCACCGGACCGCTGCCCGCCGGTACGCCCAGGTGGCGAGCGCGAGCGACGCGACGCCGACCGCCGTGCAGACCGCGAGGTTGAGCGCGACGGCGGACCAGTCCGGCTGCGCGTCGAAGGTCCGCGCGAAGGCCTCCACGCCGTACGTCGACGGCAGGAGATCGCGGGCGTACGAGATGGGGCCGGGCAGCCGGTCGGCGGGCAGTACGCCGAGCAGCAGCGCCGCGGACATGCCCAGCTGGCCGAGGAGTGTGGCGAGTTCCTGCCGGGGCGCGAGCAGCCCGAGCGCCGCACCGAGCCCGGCGAGGGCCGCGCCGGCGAGCGGGACCACCGCGACCAGGATCCACAGGTGCGTGAGCGGGAGCTGGAAGAGCACACAGCCGACGACGGCTGTGACGAACGTGCCGGGAACGGTGAACGAGGCGTACGCGCCGGCCGCGCCCAGCACCACGGCGGCGGGCGGCACGGGCAGGGTGGCGTAGTGGTCGAGCCCGCCGCTCGCCCGCAACTGCCCGAAATACTGGGCGAGGAGGTTGAGCGCGACGAACGCGACGACCAGCACACTCGACCCCGCGACCACGGCCCGCGCCTCGCCCCCGCCGTCGACGACCCCACGCATCAGAACCATGATCCCGACGGACTGGAAGGTCGCCACGAAGAGCAGCGGAATGCGCGCCACCCTGGCCCGGGACAACTGCGCCCGGTAGACAGCGGCGAGCGACGGCAGCAGCCGCGCCCGGGGCGCCAGCGGCGCGGGCCACTCCTCGGCGGCCTTGACCTCCGCTCGGGTCCACGACCCGACGACCGCCTCAACAGGAACGACACTCACCCCTTGACCAGCCCCTTCGTGTTCCCGCCGAGTGCGAGATAGACGTCCTCCAGGCTCGGCGTGGCCAGAGTGAAGTCGTCGAGCGCCGCGAAGGCGGCGCCCCCGGTCACCGCGGCGACGGCCGCCCGCGCCTCGTCGGGCGCGAGGCGCAGCACCCAGCGGCGGCCGGACTCCTGCGCGGATTCCCGCAGCGCCGCGACCTCGGGCACCTCCAGCGGCGCCCGCTCCCGCCATACGAGGTCGAGCCGTACTTCCCCGGCGACCTGCGCCTTGAGCCCGGCGGGGGTGTCGCACGCGATGACCTTGCCGCGTTCGAGCACCGCGACCCGGTCGAGGACGGTCTCGGCCTCGATGACGTTGTGCGTGACGAGTAGGACGGTCGCGCCGTTCTCGGCCCTTCGCCGGTCGACGGCGGCCCACACCGCACGCCGCGCGACGGGGTCCATGCCGGTGGTGGGTTCGTCCAGTACGAGTACCGGCCGCTCACCCACCAGCACGGCGGCAAAACACGCGAGCCGCCGCTGCCCACCGGACAGCTTCTTGAGCGCGCGCCCGGCGATCTCGGTCAGTCCGAGCTCTTCGAGTACGTCGTCCCGCTCGGCCCGCGCCGCTTTCGCGGTGAGCCCGCGCAGGCGTCCGGTGGTCTCGGCGGCGAGCGACACAGTCAGTTCGTCGAGCGCGGTCGATTCCTGCCCGAGATATCCGACGAGCCGCGCGGCCCGCTCCGGGTAGCGCACGAGGTCGTGCCCGAGCAGCTCCACGGTGCCGGAGTCGGGCCTCATCAGACCGGTGAGCTGGCGCACGAGCGTCGTTTTCCCGGCGCCGTTGGGCCCGAGCAGCCCGAAGATCTCGCCGCGTCGCACATCGAGGGAGATGCCGTCGGTGGCCCGCACCTCGGGCGTCGCGGGTGTCCCGCGTCGGCCCCGGGCGGCGGGATAGGTCTTGACCAGCTCTCGCACGGCACACACGACTCCCGTGTCGCGTCCCGCCTGCGCTGCGCCCGTACTCACGAGGGACGAGCCTACGGGGTTCCGGCCCCCGCACGGCCCGCGGGTCACCTCCCACGCCCACGGCGCGACCCCGCCCCTTCGGCCGAGCCCGGCAACAACAGACCGCGCGGCGCGAAGCAACCCTGGCACGAAGCAACCCTGGCACGAAGCAACCCTGGCACGAAGCAACCCTGGCGGGGTCCGGGGCCGGCCCCGGTTCGGGAAGGGGCGGGTAGGGGAACAGTCCCGCAGGGACCCGAGCCCCCGCGCCCGCCTCGCCCCACTCCCCGCGCTACTCCCCCGTCGTCACATGCTGCTCCGCCGCCGCCCGCACATCGATCTCCCGCCAGAACCCCGCCCTGATCGCGTACCGGTCGTGCTCGTCGATCTGATCGTCCTTGTGCGCCAGCAGCCCGAACCGCGCCGCGTACCGCAGCAGTTCACCATCGATGCGGTGCGGGATCCGCGGATACATCGTCGAGAGCTTCTGGGTGTGTCCCGGCTCCGGCAGCCGCTCCATCCAGCGCCGGGCGAAGACCTGCCCGACCTCGAAGGGGTCGCCGCCGACCGTGGTGATGTCCTCCTCACGGTCCGCCCAACGCTGCTCCGCGCTCGTCAGCTGCGCAAGCGTCGGCAGCGACGCGGTCTCGGGCGGCTCGCCGAGCGCGCTGCCGCCGCCGGGGCGCTCGACCCAACCCTTGTCGGACGACCACCGCAGCGTCGCCCCGGCGGGACTCGTGCCCGGCGGCGTCGGATGCTGCGCCGCCTGCGTCCCGGGACCGCGCAGGCTCGCGAGGTCCTTCGGCGTCGGAACACCCCGCGCACCGTGCGCCTCGTGCGCCTCATGCGGCTGCCCGGCTCCGTCCGCCGTCGCGCCGGGCGCCGCCGCACCCGCCCCCTCGGCGTCCGGTGCGGCAACCGACCCGTTCCGCACGGCCTGTGCCTGGGCATGGGCCCGCGCGTCGGCCTGTGCCTGCGCCGCCCGCTCCGCGGATGCGGCGAGCGCCGACTCCGGCAGCGGGGCCGACAGGATCGCGGCGATTTCCGGCCGCGGAGCCGGCGGCGGCGAGCAGATCCCGCCGAGGTCCTTCGCCCGTACCGCCTTGGTGATCCACGCCCGGTCCAGGACCCGCCGCTCGTCGGCCTCGGCGACCAGGTCCTCGGACTGGTTGTAGTCACCGTCAGCGGCCTGCACCGCCCACAGGTGCATCGCGACGCCGTGCTCCTTGGCGGACATCAGGCCCGGCAGCAGATCGCCGTCCCCGGTCACCAGCACAATATCGGAGCAGGCGCGATTTCTGGCCAGTTCGGTCAGCTCCGCGTGCATCGCGGCGTCGACGCCCTTCTGCGCCCAGCGCCCGTCGCTGCGGGTCAGCGCACCCAGCCTGACCGTCACGCGCGGCATGACCCGCAAACGCCGGTGCTCGGGCTGCGGCACCCGGTCGGGGGCCCCGTCGAACCAGTAGATGCGCAGCAGCGGCTTCTCGGTATCGGCCTCCGCCCGCTCTCGGAGGCCCTGGATCAGGGCCGCGTGATCGACGGTGATGCGGGAACGGGCCGGTTCTCCGGCCAGCAGGCTCGCGGCGGCGCCCAGCAGATAGCCGGCGTCCACCAGGACGACGCAGCGGTCCACGCGTTCCACCCTCTTTCGGGAACCTCGGGATCGGAAGTGCTTCAGGCTTCCTTCGAGTCTGCCCGACTACGCAGGGGTTAACGGCCGGAACTCGATCATCGGCGTGGCGTATCCGTAAGTTGCGCTGCGCCAGACCCGATTACGCACGGTAATGATCCAAAATGCGCGCTTTGTCGCGACGTGTGAATCTGGTTCCGGCCCTGGCCCCTAGACCCCCCGCAGGAGGCAGCACCATGGCCAAGAACAACAAGAATCGCAAGCAGGGCGCCCAGCAGGACCGGGCGTCCGCAGCGGAGCGTGGATCGGAGCAGGCGAAGGACAACGCCTTCGAGGCCCAGACCGAGCCGCAGAAGATGGCGCAGGGCAGCCCTGCCGATGTTGCCCGTAAGCACCAGAAGCGCTTCGGCCACAACTGACCGAGCGTGACAGCGTGCCGTGAGGCGTCATGACGCCTCACGGCGACCGCTCATGCCGAAGGGGCGCCCCCGTGACGACGGGGGCGCCCCTTCGGCATGCGTGCGGCGGCGGCTAGCCGGCGAGGCAGGACGGGCCGAGCAGCACCTTCAGGTCGCCGAAGAGCGCGGGGTCCGGCTGCACGCGGTGCCGGTCGAGCCGCAGCACCGTCGTCTTGCGCGCCCCCTGGAGCTTGATCCGGACCTCGGTGTTGCCCCGGTGGTGCTTGAGGATCTCGCCGAGCTTGGTCACCATCGGCGGCGTGACCTTCACCGTCGGGATGGTGAGGACCACCGGCGCGTTCGTCCCCGCCGACGACACGTCGGGGACCATCAGCTCCATGGCGACGAGCCGCGGGATGTCCTCGCGCTTGTCGAGGCGCCCCTTGACGAAGACCACGGTGTCCTCGACGAGCTGGGTCGAGACCAGCTGGTACGTCGCGGGGAAGAACATGCACTCGATGGAGCCGGCCAGGTCCTCGACCGTGGCGATCGCCCATGCGTTGCCCTGCTTGGTCATCTTGCGCTGGAGGCCGGAGATGATGCCGCCGATGGTGACGATCGCACCGTCGGAGTGCTCACCGCCGGTGAGCTGCGAGATCGCCGCGTCGGCCTTGTCCGACAGCACGTGCTCGATGCCGAAGAGCGGGTGGTCGGAAACGTACAGACCGAGCATTTCCCGCTCCTGCGCCAGCAGGTAGGACTTGTCCCACTCGATGTCGGAGAACTCGATGTCGAGCCCGAAGCCGGGCGCGTCACCGTCCTCGTCGCCCCCGCCGAACAGGTCGAACTGCCCCTCGGCCTCCTTGCGCTTGACCTGCACCACATTGTCGATCATCGGCTCGTGGTGCGCGACCAGGCCCTTGCGGGTGTGGCCCATCTCGTCGAAGGCACCGGCCTTGATGAGGGATTCCACGGTCCGCTTGTTGCACACGACCGCCTCGACCTTGTCGAGGAAGTCCGGGAAGGAGGCGTACTTACCCTTCGCCTTGCGGCAGCGGATGATCGAGTCCACCACGTTCTGCCCGACGTTGCGGATGGCGGTCAGGCCGAAGAGGATCACGTCGTCGCCCTGGGCGGCGAAGTTCGACTGGGACTCGTTCACATTGGGCGGCAGCACCTTGATACCCATGCGGCGGCACTCGTTGAGATAGACCGCCGACTTGTCCTTGTCGTCCTTGACCGAGGTCAGCAGCGCCGCCATGTACTCGGCGGGGTAGTTCGCCTTGAGGTAGGCCGTCCAGTAGGTGACAAGACCGTACGCCGAGGAGTGCGCCTTGTTGAACGCGTATCCGGCGAACGGGACCAGCACGTCCCACAGGGCCTGGATCGCCGAGTCCGAGTAGTTGTTGTTCTTGGCGCCGGCCTGGAACAGAACGAAGTTCTTGGCGAGCTCGTCGGGCTTCTTCTTGCCCATCACGCGGCGCAGGATGTCGGCCTCGCCCAGCGAGTAGCCGGCGACGATCTGGGCGGCCTTCTGCACCTGCTCCTGGTACACGATGAGGCCGTACGTCATGCCGAGAACCTCGCTGAGCGGGGCCTCCAGCTCAGGGTGGATCGGCGTGATCTCCTGCTGCTTGTTCTTGCGCAGGGCGTAGTTCGTGTGCGAGTTCATGCCCATCGGGCCCGGCCGGTACAGGGCGCCGACGGCGGAGATGTCCTCGAAGTGGTCGGGCTTCATCAGCCGCAGCAGCGACCGCATCGGCCCGCCGTCGAACTGGAAGACGCCCAGCGTGTCACCGCGGCAGAGCAGCTCGTACGTCTTGGGGTCGTCCAGCGCCAGGCTGAGCATCTCCAGGTCGATGCCCTTGTTGGCCTTCACCATCTTGACGGCGTCGTCCATGATCGTGAGGTTGCGCAGGCCGAGAAAGTCCATCTTCAGCAGGCCGAGCGACTCGCACTGCGGGTAGTCCCACTGCGTGATGGTGACGCCGTCGGAGTGCCGCACCCACACCGGGACGTGGTCGGTGATCGTCTCGCTGGACATGATCACGCCGGCCGCGTGCACACCCATCTGCCGGACCAGGCCCTCCACACCCTTCGCGGTGTCGATGACCTTCTGGACGTCCGGCTCGTTCTCGTACATCGCCCGGATCTCGCCCGCCTCGCTGTAGCGCGGGTGCTTCGGGTCGGTGATGCCGTTGAGGTCGATGCCCTTGCCCAGCACATCGGCGGGCATCGCCTTGGTGAGCCGGTCCCCCATCGCGTACGGGTAGCCGAGGACGCGGGCGGAGTCCTTGATCGCGTTCTTCGCCTTGATCTTGCCGTACGTACCGATCATGGCGACCTTGTCGGCCCCGTACTTCTCTGTGACGTACCTGATCACCTCGCCGCGCCTGCGCTCGTCGAAGTCGATGTCGACATCGGGCATGGAGACGCGCTCGGGGTTGAGGAACCGCTCGAAGATCAGACCGTGCTCGATCGGGTCGAGGTCGGTGATGCCCATCGCGTACGAAACGATCGAACCGGCCGCCGAGCCGCGCCCGGGGCCCACCGCGATGCCGTTCTTCTTCGCCCACATGATGAAGTCGGCGACCACCAGGAAGTACCCGGGGAAGCCCATGTCGATGATGATGCCCATCTCGTACTCGACCTGCTTGAGCCGGTCGTCCGGGATGGTGCCGGGGAAGCGCCTGGCCATGCCGCGCATGGTCTCCTCGCGGAACCAGCTGACCTCGGTGTACCCGTCGGGGATGTCGAACTTCGGCATCAGGTTCCGCTCCTGGAACCAGCCGTCGGTGTCGATCTGCTCCGCGACGAGCAGCGTGTTGGCGCAGCCCTGCTGCCAGGCCTCGGAGGAGTCCACGGCGTACATCTCGTCGGTGGACTTCAGGTAGTAGCCGGTGCCGTCGAAGCGGAAGCGGTCCGGGTCGGAGAGGTTCTTTCCGGTCTGGATGCACAGCAGGGCGTCGTGCGCGGTCGCCTCCTTCGCGTAGGTGTAGTGCGAGTCGTTGGTGACCAGCGGCGGGATGTTCAGCTTCTTGCCGACTGCCAGAAGCCCCTCGCGGACGCGGCGCTCGATCTCGATGCCGTGGTCCATCAGCTCCAGGAAGTACTTGCCCTCGCCGAAGATGTCCTTGTAGTCCGATGCGGCCTGCACCGCCTCGTCGAACTGCCCGAGCCGCAGCCGGGTCTGCACCTCACCCGACGGACAGCCCGTCGAAGCGATCAGCCCCTCCGACCACTTGGCGATCGTCTCCTTGTCCATCCGGGGCCACTTCGTCAGCCAGCCCTCGGCGTAGGCGTCCGACGACAGCCGGAAGAGGTTGTGCAGGCCGGTGCGGTTCGACGCCCAGATCGTCTTGTGCGTGTAACCGCCCGAACCCGACACGTCGTCGCGCTTCTGGTGCGGCTGGCCCCACTGGATCTTGCGCTTGTTGCGCCGCGACTCGGGCGCCACATACGCCTCGATGCCGATGATCGGCGTCACGTTGGCCTTTTTGGCCTGATGGAAGAAGTCGTACGCCCCGTGCAGATTGCCGTGGTCGGTCATCGCGATGTGCGACATGCCCATCTCATTGCAGGCGTCGAACATGTCCTTGAGCCGCGCGGCACCGTCCAGCAGCGAGTACTGGGTGTGGACGTGAAGGTGCGTAAAAGGCGGCTTGGTCACGGCGAAGGCCTCCGGCGAAACGGTCGATGACAGGTTGGGGCGACAGCGTGGAAGTCTACGTCGGCCGACTGACAGTCCGGCGGAACCTTCGGCGCGAAGGGCCTCGGCGAGGGGCCGGGGGCGGGCGGTCACGCACCCGGGGCACTCACGGGTACGGTCGAGCGTTGGACGAGGCGAAACACCTGTCCCATTTGCCATGTACGTCATGCACCAGGAGGCACCCGGCGATGTCGGTCCAGCAGACAGACGCTGCTCAGCGCGGCGAAGAGATCCTCGCCGTTTTCGACACCTCGTTCGGCACGCTGCTCGCCGCCGACCCGGCCGCGTTCCAGGTGAAGTTCCGCAAGATGGCCGCCTCCGCCTTCGCGTTCTACCGGGGCACGGCCTGCCTGTTCTACAACGACCTGGAGCGCGAGCAGCACGGCGGCCCGTACCTGGACGAGCGCACCGGCCGGGTATGGATCCACGGTGACCTGCACGCCGAGAACTTCGGCACGTACATGGACTCTCAGGGCCGTCTGATCTTCAACGTCAACGACTTCGACGAGGCGTACGTCGGTCCCTTCACCTGGGACCTCAAGCGCTTCGCCGCCTCCATCGCGCTCATCGGCTACACCAAGGCCCTCAGCGACGGGCAGATCACCGAGCTGGTGCGGACGTACGCCGCCGCCTACCGCGAGCGCATCCACGCCCAGGCCACCGGCGCCAAGAACGACGAGGTACCGCCCTTCACGCTGGACACGGCCGACGGCCCGCTGCTGGGCGCGCTGCGCTCCGCGCGCTCGCTGACCCGCTTCGGGCTGCTCGACTCGATGACCGAGATCCGCGACTTCGAGCGCCGCTTCGCCCCGGACGGCGGCTCCATCGACCTCGACGCCGCCAGCCGCTACAAGGTCCTGGCGGCCTTCGACGGCTATCTGGAGACACTGCCGGAGTCCAGCCTGACCCGACCCGACTCGTACCGGGTGAAGGACGTCGTGGGGCGGCGCGGCATCGGCATCGGCTCGGCGGGCCTGCCCTCGTACAACATCCTCCTCGAGGGCAACAGCGACGCCCTGGAGAACGACGTGGTGATCTACATGAAGCAGGCGCAGACCCCGGCGGTCTCCCGGCACATCACCGACCCCGCAGTCCGCGGCTACTTCCAGCACGAGGGCCACCGCACGGTGATCTCGCAGCGCGCGCTCCAGGCGCACGCCGACCCGTGGCTGGGCTGGACCGAGCTGGACGGGGCCGGGCAGCTGGTCGCGGAGGTCTCGCCGTACGCCGTCGACCTGAACTGGGCGGACATCGACGACCTGGACGAGATCATGGCCGTAGTCGCCGACCTCGGCCGCGCCACCGCGACGATGCACGCGGCGGCGGACGACGAGAGCGGCCACTCGCTGGTGCCGTTCTCCACGGAGCGGGCGATCGACGCGGCCATCGCCGCCGACGAGGAGCACTTCGGGGACCTCCTGGTGGACTTCGCGCATTCCTACGGCGCGCGGGCCCGAGCGGACCACCAGATCTTCGTCGACCTCTTCCGCAATGGACGCATCCCGGGTCTGCAGGACCTCTAGGGCGCGCGGAAGGGCCTTTAGGAAGGCCTTACCCGGGCACATGGCAAACTCCTGTCCGATGGACATATCAGGGGCCCTGTTGAGGACACTGCGCGCAGCGCTTTTCACGGCACTCGTCGTGACGCTGTCCGCGGGGTCCCATGTGCTCCTTTCCGGGGTCCCGCTGCCGCTGACCACGGTCGCCCTGGTCGGCGCCGCGGTGTTCGCCGTGGCTTACGCACTGGCGGGCCGCGAGCGCGGCTTCGGGCGGATCGCCGCCCTCCTCGTCCCGCTGGAGCTGGCCGCCGACACCGTCTTCACCGCCGGGCAGCACGTCTGTTATGGCCCGGCGGGCGGCCCCGTGGCGGGCCCACTGCGTGCCTTCGGCGTCGATGTGCTGTGCGGCGGCAGCGGAGTCGGGGCGCCCCTGGCGCGCGTCACCGGCTCCCGGGAGAGCGTGGCGGCGCTGCTCAGCTCCCCCGATCCGGCGCTGCCCTGGCTGCTGCTCGGCGCGCATGTGACGGTCGGTCTGTTCGCCGCCCTCTGGCTGCGGCGTGGCGAGGCCGCGCTGGCCGGGCTGTTGCGCGCGACGGCCGGCTTCGCCTTCCGGCCGCTGCTGATCGCGGTGGCCATGACGGTCTCGGTCCACCGGAGCGTGCGGCGCGCGGCACGCCCCGCGCGCCGCGCACGGAGCTCCGCGCGCGACCGGCTGTTCGTGCACTGGGTCGGACGGAGGGGACCGCCGCGCTCGGCTTTCACCCTCGCCTGAGCCCGTAGTCCCCCTGTCTGTCACACCTCAACGGAGTCCGTCATGAGTGCACGCAACAGTCATTCCAACAAGGCAGCCGCCCGCGAGCGGCTGCGCGTCGAGCGCGAGCGCCAGGCCAAGAAGGACAAGACCCGCAGGCAGCTGGTCGTCGCGGGCACCATCGTCGCCGTCCTGGCGATCGCCGGCGGCGTCGGCTACGGCATCATGCAGGCGAACAAGCCCGGCGCCTGGGAAGTCGCCAAGGACGAGAAGCAGGTCACCGAGCCCGCCAACACCACGGGCACGAACGGCACGACCGTCGTCATCGGCAAGAAGGACGCCAAGAAGACGCTGGAGTTGTACGAGGACGCGCGCTGCCCGATCTGCGCGACCTTCGAGCAGTCCGTCGGCAAGACGATCGACAAGGACGTCGCGGCCGGCAAGTACAAGATCCGTTACGTCGGTGCCACGTTCATCGACAACAGCGACAGCGGCGAGGGGTCGAAGAACGCGCTGAGCGCGCTGGGCGCCGCGCTCGATGTCAGCCCCGAGGCCTTCCTCGAATACAAGGCGGCTCTCTACTCCAAGGACAACCACCCCGCCGAGCAGGACGACAAGTTCGCCAAGGACGACGACCTGCTCAAGATCGCCGAGAGTGTGGGCGCTCTCAAGAACAACACCAAGTTCCAGAAGAACGTGCAGGACGGCACCTTCGACGCCTGGGCGATGAAGATGTCGGCCGCCTTCAGCGACAGCGGCGTGGAGGGCACCCCGACGCTCAAGATGAACGGCAAGAAGGTCACCGCCGAGGGCAGTGAGAACGCCCCCATGACGCCGGACGCGTTCAACACCGCGATCGACAAGGCCATCAAGGGATAACGGGGCCCCCGCGGGGCGGCACTTCACATACGCCCCCAGGCCGCGCGGCGAGTGTCACGGAACATTCCACGAAAGGGCAGGCGAACATTCAAGCGATTCGCCTGCCCTTCGGGCCTACCGCTCAGTAATGTGATCGTCCGTGACCAGTCGACTCTCCTCTGCCCCCAGCCGCCGCGCGGTCGTCAAAGCCGCTGCCGCCACCGCTGTTGCCGTGCCCGCCGTCGCCATACCCGTCCTGGCCGGCCCGAGTGCCTTCGCCGGGACGCGAACCTCCGCGTTCCTCCACGGAGTCGCCTCCGGCGACCCGCTGCCCGACGGCGTCCTGTTGTGGACCCGCGTCACTCCCACCCCCGACGCCGTCCCCGGCTCCGGCAAGGGGCCCGATGTGGCGGTGACTTGGGAGATCGCTCTGGACAAGGGCTTCTCCCAGGTCGTCAACAGCGGCACGACGACCGCGAGCGCCTCCTCCGACCACACGGTCAAGGTGGACGTACGAGGCCTGAGCCCGGCCACCGCCCATTACTTCCGCTTCTCGGCCGACGGCGTCAGATCCCCCGCCGCCCGCACCCGTACCGCTCCGGCCGTCGACGCCGCCACGCCCGGAGTGCGCTTCGGGGTCGTCTCCTGCGCCAACTGGGAGTCGGGCCACTTCTCCGCGTACCGGCATCTCGCCGCCCGCGCCGACCTCGACGCGGTCCTCCATCTCGGCGACTACCTCTACGAGTACGCGAGCGGCGGCTACCCAGCGCCCGAGTACGTCGTACGGGAGCACGAGCCGAAGCACGAGATCGTCACCCTCGCCGACTACCGCACCCGGCACGGCAAGTACAGGACCGACCCCGATCTGCGGGCCCTGCACGCCGCGCACCCGGTCATCGCGATCTGGGACGACCACGAGTTCGCCAACGACGCCTGGTCGGGCGGCGCGGAGAACCACACTCCGGGCGCCGAGGGCGACTGGGCCGCGCGGGTGGCCGCCGCCAAGCAGGCGTACTTCGAGTGGATGCCGGTCCGCGCCTCCACCGAGGGCACCGTCTACCGCCGCCTGCGCTTCGGCAGGCTCGCCGATCTGCACCTGCTGGACCTGCGGTCCTTCCGCTCCGAGCAGGCGAAGGTCGGCAGCGGCGCGGTGGACGACCCGGAGCGTACGATCACCGGCCGCGCACAGTTGGACTGGCTCAAGTCGGGACTCGCCTCCTCGGACGCCACCTGGAAACTGGTCGGCACCTCGGTGATGATCTCGCCGGTGGCCTTCGGCTCCGTACCGGCCCATCTCCTGGCGCCACTGGCCGAGTTGCTCGGGCTGCCCAAGGGGGGCCTCGCGGTCAACACCGACCAGTGGGACGGCTACACGGACGACCGCAAAGAGTTGATCGGCCACCTCAAGGACCGGGCGATCAGGAACACGGTCTTCCTCACCGGCGACATCCACATGGCGTGGGCCAACGACGTACCGGTCAAGGCGGCGACGTATCCGCTGTCGCAGTCCGCTGCGACCGAGTTCGTGGTGACCTCGGTGTCCTCGGACAACCTCGACGACATCCTGCATGTCGCGCCGCAGACCGTCTCGCTGGTCGCCGCCACGGCGATCAAGGCGGCCAACCGGCATGTGAAGTGGCTCGACATGGACTCGCACGGCTACGGCGTCCTCGATGTGACCGGCGAGCGCTCACAGATGGACTACTTCGTCGTTTCCGACAAGACGAAGCAGGACGCGACGTCGCGCTGGGCCCGCTCGTACCGCACCCTTTCGGGCACTCAGCGGGTGGAGCGGGTGTACCAGCCCGTACTCTGACGGGCATGAACGGGGGCGGGGAAAACCGGGGGCACAGAGTCGTCGACGGTCGCTTCGAGTTGCTGGAGCGGCTCGGCAACGGCGGCATGGGCACGGTGTGGCGCGCCCTACAGCGTCGCCAGGAATCCCAGCGCGACCTTCCACGTCAGGTCGGCCGATTCCGCGTCGAAGTCCGGCAGCTCCGGGTCTGTGTAGAGGTGCCCCGCCCCGGGATACCGATACACCTCCACGTCCGTACCGATCCGCCGCATCTGCAGGTACCACGCGTTCAGCCAGTCGTTCGGCTCGAAGGGATCCGGGTCCGCGACATGCAGCTGCACCGGCAGGTCGGGCGCCGACGCGTCCTCCGCGATGTCCGAGGTCCCGTGCAGAAGCAGCAGCCCGCGCGCCTTCTCGTCACCGAGTGCCAGCGTCTGCGCGACGGACCCGCCGAAGGAGAATCCGGCGTACACCAGCCCGCTCTCGGAGTGCGGCGCCGCGGCCAGCACTGCCCGCTTGAGCAGCTCGTCGCGGCCGAAGCTGTCCTTGAGCGCCATCCCTTCCTCAGTGGTCCCGGCCGTTTGCCCATCGAAAAGGTCGGGCACGTGCACCTGGTGCCCGGCGGCACGCAGTCGCTCGGCGGCGGCGTGCACCGCCGGACGCAGACCGTAGACGGAGTGGAAGAGAATGATGTCCATCCCGCTATCCTCCCATTTCGATTCGGAGCTAGTTTCTAAGCCATGGAGAACGTACTGCGCCCGTTGATCGTCATCGGCGGCTCGGTCGTGCTCACGCTGCTCGTCGGCTGGGCCGCCGACGTACTGCTGCGTCGTACCGATGCCCGCCACCACGAGACCCCGCTGTGGGGCCTGCTCCGCCGTTGCAGGCTGCCGCTCCAGGTCGTCCTGCTGACCGCTCTGCTGAGAGGGGCCTACGGCCAGACGAAGATCAAGCTCATCCAGGACCACGAGCCCGGCATCGGCCGGGCCCTGTCCCTGGTCCTGATCGGCGCCAGTGCCTGGCTGGTGATCCGGATCGTCTCGGCCGTGGTCGAGACGACCTACGCCCGCTACGCGTCATCGACGCGCGACCCGGCCCGGGTCCGGCGCGTCCGCACCCAGGTGACGCTGATCATGCGGATCGTGACGGCGGTCGTCGTGGTCGTGGCGGTCGCGGCGATTCTGCTGACCTTCCCCAACATGCGCGCGATCGGTACGTCGATGCTTGCGTCCGCCGGAATCATCGGCATCGTCGCCGGTGTCGCCGCCCAGTCCACCCTCGGCAACCTCTTCGCCGGCTTCCAGATCGCCTTCGGCGACATGGTGCGGCTGGGCGACACGGTGGTGGTGGACGGCGAGTGGGGTGTCGTCGAAGAGGTCACCCTCACCTTCCTGGCCGTACGGACCTGGGACGAGCGCCGGATCACGATGCCGGTGTCGTACTTCACCAGCAAGCCGTTCGAGAACTGGTCGCGCGGCGGGGCCCAGATGACCGGCACGGTCTTCTTCCAGCTGGATCACAGCGCCCCGGTGAGCCTGATGCGCGAGAAGCTCCAGGAGATCCTCGGCACCTGCGCGGCCTGGGACGGCCGCGACTGGAGCCTGGCGGTCACCGACACCACGCCGAGCACCATGGAAGTGCGTGCCGTGGTCACCGCGAAGGACGCGGACGACATCTGGACGGCCCGGTGCGCGGTGCGCGAGCAGCTGATCGCCTGGCTGTGCGAGAAGCATCCGTACGCGCTGCCGCGGATCACCACGACCACCGCCGCAGCCGCCCTGCCGCCGGACGGGCAGTGGCCGGAGCTGGGCAAGGCCGACGGCCGCCCGCCGCGCGCCGACGAGACCGGTCGCGGCTGACGGCCACGAGCGGCGCCACCCGGCGTGGGCGCGCCCCCGGCAGGCGCGCCTACCCGGTGAGGCACCCCGTCCGGTCGGCTCAGCGCAGGCTGCGGATGTCCAGCTGGTGCAGGACCTTGTCGACGATCTCGGGGTTGGCGCCCGGTTCGCTGCGCGCCGAGAGAATCTCGTGGCGGGCGGCCGACAGCATCTCCCGCTGGATCCGCTGCACCGACTTCACCCGCTCGGCCCGCTGCGCGAACGCCTCCCGGCGTTCCTCGTCGATGATCTCGGGGCTGATCCTGGCACCGATGTCGTACGCGCCCCGGTGCAGCCGGTCGACGACCTCCTCGGGCAGGTCCTCGACCTCTTCGATCTCCTTGAGCCTGCGCTTGGCGGCCTTCGCCGCCCGCACCGCGAGTTCGTGCTCGACCAGCCGCTCCAGGTCCGTGTCGGCGCGCACACCCAGCTTCCTGACCAGCCAGGGCAGCGTCAGCCCCTGGAAGACGAGCGTCGTCATGATGACGGCGAACGCGACGAAGATGATCTCGTCCCGGGCCGGGAACGGAGAGCCGTCCTCCGTCTTGAGCGGGATGGCCAGCGCCAGCGCGACGGACGCCACGCCCCGCATGCCCGACCACCACATGATGACGGTCTCGCGCCAGCTGACGGGGATCTCCTCGTCGTAGTCGCGCAGCGAGTGCAGCCGCTTGGCCAGCCAGGTCGCGGGCAGCAGCCACAACAGCCGCACGCCGACGACGACCCCGACGATCGCCGCGCCCCAGCCGAGCATCTCGGACAGGCGTCCGTCGGCCGTCCCGAAGACGACATGCAGCTCCAGACCGATCAGGCCGAAGGCGACACCGGTGACGAGGGTGTCGACGATCTGCCAGAAGGTCTGCCCGGCGAGCCGGCCGAGCACGTCGTCGGCGTCGGTGGCGTGCTCGGCGAGGAAGAGCGCGATCACCAGGACGGCGAGCACACCGGACCCCTTGAACTCCTCGGCCAGCACATAGCTGACGAAGGGCGCGAGCAGGGTCAGGCCGATCTGCAGGGTCGCGTCGCCCAGGAAGCCCATCAGCTTGACGGTGAGCCAGCCGAGCCCGAGGCCCACCACCACGGCGACCACGGCGGACAGGACGAGCTCCCCGACCGCGGCGGGCCACGAGAAGGTGCCGCTGACCGCCGCGGCGATGGCCACGTGGTACAGCACGATGGCGGTCACATCGTTGAACAGGCCCTCGCCCTCCAGGATCGACACCAGCCGGCGCGGCAGCCCGAGCGATCCGGCGACGGCCGTCGCGGCGACCGGGTCGGGCGGGGCCACCAGCGCGCCGAGCGCGATGGCCGCGGCGATCGGCAGCCCGGGGAGGATGGAGTTGGCCACGGCGGCGACGGCGGCCGTGGTGACGAAGACCAGCGCCACGGCGAGCAGCAGGATGGGCCGCACATTCGCTGTGAACTGCCGCCAGGAGGTGCGCTGCACGGAGGCGTACAGCAGCGGTGGCAGCACCAGCGGCAGGATGTACTCGGGCGGAACCTCGATGTTCGGCACGAACGGCAGCAGCGCCAGGACGATCCCGACGAGCGTCATCAGGATCGGCGCCGGCAAGCCGATCCGCTCACCCAGCGGCACCGTGATCACGGCCCCGAACAGCAACACGAACAGCAGGGCCAATTGATCCACGGTGCGCCCTCCGGCAGTACGAGACCTGGACGATCAAGGCCCCCAGACTGCCACGCTCGCCCCCCTCGACCGAGCAGTGGCCCCCGCGCCGCACGGGCAGTCCCGCGCCCTCGCCGTGCACGGCGAGGGCGCGGGTTCGACCGGCTGCGGGCCGACCGGCTGTGGTTCCACCGGCCGCGGGCCGGCCGTCACTCAGCTGTCGCTGCGGACCCGCTCCCGGATCCAGACGCCGGCCTCCTTGAGCACACCGGTCCCTGTCCAGTTGGTCCCATTACAGGTGCCGGTCTTGAAGACGGCGCCGGAACGGTTGTCGTCGGAGTAGTTCCAGTTGGTCCAGGAGATCTTCTTGCGCTTCATCAGGTCGATGTAGCGCTGGGACTGCGCGAAGTCGTTGGCGCCCTCGCCCGCGTAGTCCTGCGTCCCGAACTCGGTGACGAAGATGGGCAGCTTGTCGGAGGCCCGGTTGAGCGCGTCCAGGTACTCCGTCTTGTGCGAGGCGGCGTAGAAGTGGAACGTGTACATGATGTTGGAGGCGTTGACCGGGCTGTTCACCACGTCCTTCTCGTCCGCCCCCTCCGAGACGCCGAGCGAGGACCACGCGCGCGTGCCGACCAGGACCACCGCGTCGGGGTCCTGGGCCCTGATGATCGGGATGATCTTCTCGGCGTACGACTTGATCCTGGACCAGCTCGTCGCGGACGGCTCGTTGGCTATCTCGTAGAGCACGCCGGGATTGTCCTTGTACTTCTTCGCCATCGCGGTGAAGAAGGTCTTGGCGCGCTCGAAGTTGAAGTTGGGGTCGCCCGGGTCGAGCATGTGCCAGTCGATCACGGCGTACATGCCGCGCTTGTGGGCTCCGTCCACGAACTTCTGGGCGAGGCTGGTGAAGCGCTGCGGGTCGGTCTGGTAGCCACCCTCCTGAACGTAGGTCGAGACGCGCAGGACGTCGGCACGCCAGTCGCCTGCGAGCGCGTCCATCGACCCGTCCGTGACGCACTTCGCGTACCACTGGGTGCCGTGTGTGCTCATGCCGCGCAGCTGGATGGGCTGCCCCTGCTGGTTGCACAGCTGCTTGCCGCAGACCTTCAGCTGGCCGTTCTCGGAGACGGGGGTCGCGAGGGGCTTGGCGCCGGCCGGCGTCTGCAGCGCGATCACGACCCCGAGAGCTGAGGCGACGAGCAGGGCTTTGCGCTGCCGCATCGTACGTCGGTGCATGGTGACGCTCCCTTGGGCTGGGGGTTCCGGTACGGGAGTTCAGTGGCAGATACACCATGGACATGACAGTCCAGTCCGTGGAATCCGCTTCATGGACGTGAAAGTTAGGGTCGTTTCCAGTCTCCGTCAAGAGTGTTGGGAAACTTTACTAACTATTGCGGGAGCGGGAGAGTGGCAGCACGAGGCGACAGGAGGACTGCCGGGTGCCGGCAGGGGGCGCGGGCCGGGAACAGCGAAACGGGGCCGACAGCCTGAGCTGTGACCCCGTCGATCCTCTGAGCTGCGCCTACAGTGCGCGCCGCATCGCCCGGTGCGCGATGTCCGCGTCCAGGAACTCCGGCCCGTACGCCGCATAGCCGAGCCGCTCGTAGAAGCCCAGCGCGTGCGTCTGCGCGTGCAGGTCGACGGCGCTCAGGCCGAGCTCCCCGGCCACGTCCTCGATCGCCCGCACCAGCGCGGCCCCGACACCGAGCCCACGTGCGGCCCGGCTCACGGCCAGCCGACCGAGCGAGCCGACCGTCGCGTCGCCACCGGTCGGGCCGGCCGCCCCCGGGCCGTGCAGCAGCCGTCCCGTGCCCAGCGGCAGCCCTTCGTCGGTCACGGCCAGGACGTGCACGGCCAGGGCGTCGTAGGCGTCGTGGTCGATGTCGGCGGGCACCTCCTGCTCGACGACGAAGACCTCTTTGCGGACAGCGAAGCAGGCCTCGGTGTCCGCGGGCCCGTCGGCGACCCGGACGACGTACGAAACCGACCTCACTCGCTCTCCGCCCGGATCACGTCCAGCGCGTTCTGGAGGTCTTCGGGGTAGGTGCTCGCGTACTCGACCCACTGGCCGTCGGACGGGTGCTCGAAGCCGAGCCGCACGGCGTGCAGCCACTGCCGCGTCAGGCCGAGGCGCTTGGCGATGGTCGGGTCCGCGCCGTAGGTGAGGTCGCCCACGCACGGGTGGCGGTGGGCGGACATGTGCACGCGGATCTGGTGCGTGCGGCCCGTCTCCAGCTTGACGTCCAGCAGGCTCGCGGCCCGGAAGGCCTCGATGAGGTCGTAGTGCGTGACGGAGGGCTTGCCCTCGGCCGTCACGGCCCACTTGTAGTCGTGCTGGGGGTGGCGGCCCACCGGGGCGTCGATGGTCCCGCTCATCGGGTCCGGGTGGCCCTGTACGAGCGTGTGGTAGCGCTTGTCGACCGTACGCTCCCGGAACTGCTGCTTGAGCAGGGTGTAGGCGCGCTCCGACTTGGCGACGACCATGAGGCCGGACGTACCGACGTCAAGGCGGTGCACGATGCCCTGGCGCTCGGAGGCGCCGGAGGTGGAGATCCGGTATCCGGCGGCGGCGAGGCCGCCGATCACGGTGGTGCCGGTCCAGCCGGGGCTCGGGTGGGCGGCCACTCCGACCGGCTTCACGATGACGACGATGTCGTCGTCGTCATGGACGATCTCCATGCCCTCGACGGGCTCGGCGATGATCTGCACGGGCGCGGCGGCCTGTGGCAGCTCCACCTCGAGCCAGGCCCCGCCGTGCACCCGTTCCGACTTCCCGACCACCGCCCCGTCGACCTGAACCTTTCCCGCGGCGGCGAGATCGGCCGCCTTGGTACGGGAGAAGCCGAACATGCGGGAAATAGCGGCGTCGACGCGCTCGCCTTCTAGGCCATCGGGAACGTGCAGGGTGCGAACCTCGGGAATCGTACTCACCTGTCGAGTATGCCTTGTCAGTCCTTGTGGACGGTCCCATCGGGGTCCAGGCCCCGGAACGACAGGATCACAATGAGGATGCCGCCGCAGACGATGGCGGAGTCGGCCAGGTTGAAGACCGCGAAATTCGCCGGCGCGATGAAGTCCACGACGGCGCCCTCGAAGACGCCGGGCGAGCGGAAGATCCGGTCGGTGAGGTTGCCCAGCGCACCGCCGAGCAGCAGGCCCAGCGCGATGGCCCAGGGCAGGCTGTAGAGCTTGCGCGCGAGCCGGGCGATCACCACGATCACGGCGGCCGCGATGCAGGTGAAGATCACCGTGAAGGCCTCGCCGATGCCGAAGGCGGCGCCCGCGTTCCGGATCGCCTCGAACCTGAGCAGGTCCCCGACGACTTCGATCGGCTCGTGGTGCTCCAGCTTCGCCACCACGAGCATCTTGGTGCCGAGGTCGAGCAGATAGGCGACGAGCGTCACCACGAACAGCGCGGCGATCCTGCGCCTGCCCCTGTTCGCGGGCTCCTCGGCTGGGTCCCCCGCGCCGGTCCCGACCTCGGCATCGAGCTCGCCACCGCCCTCGGGCCGGGCCGCCGCGTCGGAGGGCCGCTCCGGCTCGGCGCCTCCGGCCTCAGGGGTATCCGGCGTACCGATGATGCGCTCCGCCTCTGCCACGTGAGTCCCTCAACCTAGGTGCCTGACTAGAGCACGAGGGTACGGCACACACGTACGGACTCCGAGGCGCCGGACCAGCCACGCGGCGGTCCGGCCACGGTCCTTCGGAGCCCTCGGTGGCTTTCGGCGGCCCTCAGGAGCGGCGCTCCTGCTTCTGCTTGTCCTCCACGCACAGCGTGGCGCGTGGGAAGGCCTGCATGCGCGCCTTGCCGATCGCCTTGCCACAGATCTCGCAGAGCCCGTACGTGCCCGCGTCCAGCCGGTCCAGCGCCCGCTCGGTCTGCTCCATCCGCTCGCGGGCGGAGGCGGCCAGCGCCAGCTCGTGCTCGCGGGAGATGTTCTTGGTGCCGGTGTCGGCGTCGTCGTCGCCCGCGCCACCACCGGAGTCCCGCATCAGCCCGGACACCGCCTCCTCCAGCGTGGCGATCTCGGCCCTGAGCTGCAGGATCTCGCTCTCCAGCTCGGCCCGTGCCTCGGCGATCTCCGACGAGGTCCACGGATCCTCACCCGGCCGGACCGCGAGCTCGCCCACGTCCGCCGCGGCTGCCGTGCGGGACTTGGGAACCGCCGCGGCCGTGGCCGCCGGGGCCTTCTTGACGGCCGACGCCCTGCTCGGAGTCTTTTTCGCAACCACCGTCTTGGCTCCTGTCTGTTCCGCGGCCTGAGCCGCCCCCTTGGCCGCAGGAGCGGCCCTCTTCGCAGCCGCCTTCTTGGCAGGCGCCTTTGCGGCAGGTGCCGCCTTCTTCGCGACCGCCTTCTTCGCGGTCTTCTTGGCGGTCTTCTTGGGAGTCTTCTTGGCGGTGGCGGTCTTCGCTGCGGCCGCCCTCTTCCCACCGGCCCCGTCAGCGTTGTCAGCCGCCGTACCAGTGGATCCTTCGGACGCCGTTTTCTTCTGTACGGCGGTCTTCTCAGCCACCATGGCCGCGGCCCCTTCACATTTTGTGATCTTGCGCGCGAATCGTGCTGGGACGATAAATCGACCCCAGCCCCGCGGCAACGGGGCACGCCGCCGGTAGACCGCGCCGCACGGTCGACACGGCGGGTCTGCATCCGTTGTGCCCATGCTCTCCGCCGGGTAATCCGCCGCCCGGAAGCAGCCGGAGCCGATCGGGGTCCGTATGGCCATTCGGGCTAGCGGCGCTGCCCCCCGGCGCCTTGCGGAAACCAGGCGGTCTCCCGGCCCGGCGGCCCGTACACTGGGCCCTGCGAAAGGCGATGACGGGGACCAGTAGCGTCGTACGCAGTCATGAGCGACCCGGGGACGGTGAGAGCCCGGGGACGAGCGCGAAGTGAAGCATCACCCCGGAGCCGCCGGAAGAACGCCCTCAGGGGTCAGTAGAACCGGCATCGCGACCCCAATGAGGGGGCCGCCGGCACCGTCGGCGGTCAAGGAGGGTGGTACCGCGGGAGCACTCACTCTCGTCCCTCCGACGGAGTTGCCACGTCCGCCGGAGGAACCGATGTCGCAGTACCGCCAGGTGCCAGCCCAGGTCGACCTGCCCGCCCTTGAGCACGCCGTGCTCGATTTCTGGCACGAGAGCAAGGTCTTCGCGAAGAGCCTCGATCAGTCCGAGGGCCGCCCCGAGTGGGTCTTCTACGAGGGCCCGCCGACCGCCAACGGAATGCCCGGTGCCCACCACATCGAGGCCCGCGTCTTCAAGGACGTCTTCCCGCGCTTCCGCACCATGCGCGGCTACCACGTCGCCCGCAAGGCCGGCTGGGACTGTCACGGCCTGCCCGTCGAGCTGGCCGTCGAGAAGGAGCTGGGCTTCACCGGCAAGAAGGACATCGAGGAATACGGCATCGCGGAGTTCAACGCGAAGTGCCGCGCCTCGGTGACCAGGCACACCGACGCCTTCGCCGAGCTGACGACCCGCATGGGGTACTGGACCGACCTCGACGGCGCCTACCGCACGATGGACCCCGACTACATCGAGTCGGTCTGGTGGTCGCTGAAGGAGATCTTCAACAAGGGCCTGCTGGTCCAGGACCACCGCGTCGCTCCGTGGTGTCCGCGCTGCGGCACCGGCCTGTCCGACCATGAGCTGGCGCAGGGCTACGAGACGGTCGTCGACCCCTCGGTCTTCGTCCGCTTCCCGCTCACCTCGGGCCCGCTGGCCGGCGATGCGGCGCTCCTCGTATGGACGACCACTCCCTGGACCCTGGTCTCCAACACAGCCGTCGCCACGCACCCCGACGTCACCTACGTCGTCGCGACGAACGGCGCGGAGAGGCTCGTCGTCGCACAGCCGCTGCTCGAAAAGGCCCTGGGTGAGGGCTGGGAGGCCACCGGCGAGAGCTTCACCGGCGCGGAGATGGAGCGCTGGAAGTACCAACGCCCCTTCGAGCTGGTCGAGTTCCCGAGCGGCGTCGAGGGAACCAATGGGCACAGCCCTGCTGAAGCCCACTACATCGTCAACGCCGAGTACGTCACCACCGAGGACGGCACCGGTCTCGTCCACCAGTCCCCCGCCTTCGGCGCGGACGACCTCCTGGTCTGCAAGGCGTACGGTCTGCCGGTCATCAACCCGGTCCGCCCCGACGGCACCTTCGAGGAGGACGTCCCGCTGGTCGGCGGCGTCTTTTTCAAGAAGGCAGACGAGGCGCTCACCGAGGACCTGGGCAACCGCGGACTGCTGTTCCGTCATGTCCCCTACGAGCACAGCTATCCGCACTGCTGGCGCTGCCACACCGCGCTCCTCTATTACGCGCAGCCGTCCTGGTACATCCGCACCACCGCGGTCAAGGACGCGATGCTGCGCGAGAACGAAAAGACCAACTGGTTCCCTGACTCGGTCAAGCAGGGCCGCTTCGGCGACTGGCTGAACAACAACGTCGACTGGGCGCTGTCCCGCAACCGCTACTGGGGCACCCCGCTGCCCATCTGGCGCTGCGAGGACAACCACCTCACCTGCGTGGGCTCGCGCGCCGAGCTGACCGACCTGACCGGCACCGACCAGTCGTCGCTCGACCCGCACCGCCCGTACATCGACGACGTGACGTTCCCCTGCCCGGACGAGAGCTGCGCGCTCACCGCGACGCGAGTGCCCGAGGTCATCGACGCCTGGTACGACTCGGGTTCGATGCCGTTCGCGCAGTGGGGATACCCGCACAAGAACAAGGAGCTCTTCGAGAAGCGCTACCCGGCGCAGTTCATCTCGGAGGCCATCGACCAGACCCGCGGCTGGTTCTACACGCTGATGGCCGTCGGCACCCTGGTCTTCGACAAGTCGAGTTACGAGAACGTCGTCTGCCTGGGCCACATCCTGGCCGAGGACGGCCGCAAGATGTCCAAGCACCTGGGCAACATCCTTCAGCCCATCCCCCTGATGGACCAGCACGGCGCGGACGCCGTGCGTTGGTTCATGGCAGCCGGCGGCTCCCCGTGGGCGGCGCGGCGCGTGGGCCACGGCACGATCCAGGAAGTCGTCCGCAAGACGCTCCTCACGTACTGGAACACGGTCGCCTTCCAGGCGCTCTACGCCCGTACGTCCAACTGGGCCCCGTCCGCGGCCGATCCGGCCCCGGACGGCCGCCCGGTCCTGGACCGCTGGCTGCTGTCCGAGCTGCACGCCCTGAGCGACCAGGTCACCTCGGCGATGGAGTCGTACGACACCCAGCGCGCCGGCAAGCTCCTCTCGTCGTTCGTCGACGACCTGTCCAACTGGTACGTACGCCGCTCGCGCCGCCGGTTCTGGCAGGGCGACAAGGCGGCGCTGCGCACCCTGCACGACGTGGTGGAGACGGTCACCCGGCTGATGGCCCCGCTCACCCCCTTCATCACGGAGCGGGTCTGGCAGGACATGATCGTCCCGGTCACGCCGGGCGCCCCGGAATCGGTCCATCTCTCCACCTGGCCCGAGGCCGACCTCTCCGCGATCGACCCCGCGCTCTCCCAGCACATGGCGCTGGTACGCCGCCTGGTCGAGCTGGGCCGCGCGACGCGTGCGGAGTCCGGCGTCAAGACCCGCCAGCCGCTGTCCCGCGCACTGATCGCGGCCCACGGCTTCGAAGCCCTTTCCCCCGAGCTGCGCGCCCAGATCACCGAGGAGCTCAACGTCACCTCGCTGGCCTCCCTCTCGGAGGTCGGCGGCTCCCTGGTCGACACCACGGCCAAGGCGAACTTCCGCGCACTGGGCAAGCGCTTCGGCAAGGGCGTCCAGGCAGTGGCGAAGGCGATCGCCGAGACGGACGCGGCGGCCCTGTCCCTCGCCCTGCGCGAAGGCACCGCGACGGTGACGGTCGACGGCGAGCCGGTGTCCCTGACCCCGGACGAGGTCATCATCACCGAGACCCCCCGCGAGGGCTGGTCGGTGGCCTCCGACTCGGGCGCCACGGTCGCGCTGGACCTGGAGATCACCCCGGAGCTGCGCCTGGCGGGCCTGGCCCGCGACGCGATCCGCCTGATCCAGGAGGCCCGCAAGAACAGCGGTCTGGACGTCGCGGACCGTATCGCGGTCCGCTGGAGCACGACGGACCCGGAAACCACCGAGGCCCTCACCGCGCACACCAAGCTCATCGCGGAGGAGGTCCTGGCGCTGGACTTCGCGGCGGCGGAGGCGGAGGCGGACACGACCTACGGCGACCCGTTCACGGACGAGGGCCTGTCCCTCACCTTCCGGCTGCGGAAGACCGAAGTGTAGGCCTCAACTCGCGCGAGCGAAGGCCCGGCCGACTTCGGCCGGGCCTTCGCTGTTTCGCCGTGCGGACTGAACGTTTCCCCGATGCCGCACGTACTTCAGCCTGTCGGCGTTTGAGGACCGGGGTCTGGGGCGGAGCCCCCGGTTGTGGGAAGGGCCGGGTAGGGGAACAGCCCGCCCCAGGCGCCACCCCGCCGCACCCCCGTCCCGCACCCGGGGCCCGCCCCGCACGCCAAAAGGGCCGGGCCCCGGGGAGTGAATCCCCGGGGCCCGGCCCTCAGCCTGCCGACGGCTACGCGCTCAGCGCGCGCATGCCCGTCAGTTGTCGTCCTCGTCGATGAGGAAGCCGCGCATCGGCGAAGGCGCCTGCTGCATCGGCTGCGGAGCCTGCGGCCGCACCGGCGCCATCGGCTGAGTCATCGCCGGGGACATCTGCTGCTGGCCGCCGTAGGACGGAGCGTTGGACTGCTGGCCACCGTGGCCGCCCATCGGCGGCTGACTGCCCATGGAGTGCCCCATCGCGCCCGCACCGGCCGGAGCCATCGAGCCACTCATCTGCGGAGCCGGCGGCAGCGAAGCGGTCGCCGGGGTCCGCGGCGGAGCCAGCGAGTCGTCCGCCTGGGTCTCCAGCTGACGCAGCTGGCTCTCCAGGTAGGACTTCAGCCGGGTCCGGTACTCGCGCTCGAAGCCGCGCAGGTCCTCGACCTTGCGCTCAAGGGTGGCGCGGGCGGACTCCAGCGAGCCCATCGCGACACGGTGCTTCTCCTGCGCGTCCCGCTCCAGTGCGTCCGCCTTGGCGCGGGCGTCCCGCTCCAGGCCCTCGGCGCGGCTGCGCGCCTCGCCGACGATCTTGTTGGCCTCGGAACGGGCCTCCGCGATCGCCTGGTCCGCGGTCTGCTGCGCCAGCGAAAGCACACGCGCGGCGCTGTCGCCACCGGGTGCCTGACCGGGCTGCGGGAGCTGCGGTCCATGGTTGCCCATGGGGCCGCCCATCGGGCCGCCCATCTGGTTCTGCATCTGGTTCTGCATCTGGCCCTGGCCCATGGGGCCCTGACCCATCTGTCCCTGGCCCATCGGACCCTGGCCCATGGGGCCGTGCTGGCCCTGCGGACCCGGACCGTGCTGCTGGACCTGGCCGTGCTGGCCCTGCGGGCCCGGACCGTGCTGGCCCTGCTGGCCGTGCTGGCCCTGCTGGCCGTGACCACTGGGACCCGCGGGCAGCTGCGGAGCACCACCGGGCAGCTGGGGCGGACCCATCTGCGGGGGCTGCTGCTGGACCGGCGGGCCGGATATGGCCGCGGGCACGGGCGCACCGGGTCGATCCTGCTGTTCCTGCTTGCGCATGCCCTGCTGCTGGTTCTGCGCGGCGGCACGCGTCGCGGCGGCCAGCTTGGCGCGCAGATCCTCGTTCTCGCGGAGCAGTCGCGTCAGTTCGGCCTCGACCTCGTCGAGGAAGGCATCAACCTCGTCCTCGTCGTAGCCTTCTCGGAGCCGGACGGTCGTGAACTGCTTGTTCCGCACGTCCTCGGGGGTCAGCGGCATCTCTTCTTCACCTCTACGTAGTCGTCGGCAGTCGGCAAGACCGTATCGCTCACATCTTGACCACGATGCTGATCAGGATGTAGACGATGATCATCAGAACGAAGAAGGACAGGTCGAGTGCCACGCCCCCGAGACGCAGCGGCGGAATGAACCGCCGCAGAAGCTTGAGCGGTGGATCGGTGACAGAGTAGGTGGCCTCCAGAACGACCACCATCGCCTTGCCGGGTTCCCATGAGCGCGCGAACTGGAAAACGTAGTCCATGACGAGCCGGAAGATCAGCACGATGAGGAAGCACATCAGCGCGATGTAGATCACCTGTAGTGCAATGCCCATCTCGTACTTCCCTCTCCCCATACCCTCACGGTCCGGCCTCCCGGCCGGGGTCGTTCCCCTGTGTCACGTGTGTCGCGTCTCAGCTCTGATTGAAGAAGCCGCCCTCTGCAATACGGGCCTTGTCCTCCGCCGTGACATCGACGTTAGCAGGCGACAACAGGAACACCTTCTGCGTCACTCGTTCAATGCTGCCATGCAGACCGAAGACGAGTCCTGCCGCAAAGTCGACAAGTCGCTTCGCATCCGTGTCGTCCATCTCCGTGAGATTCATGATCACGGGAGTGCTCTCGCGGAAGTGTTCCCCGATGGTACGGGCCTCGTTGTAGGTCCGCGGGTGCAGCGTGGTGATGCGGTAGGGCTCCCGCTCGGACACAACCTTGGGCATGATCACCGGTGCGTTCTTCTCCAGGTTCGGGCGTTCAGGTGTGATGGATGCCACGGGAGCGATTCGCGCCGGTCGTCCGCTTTCCGCCGCGAGCGGAACCGGCTCGCGCTGCGCGGGAGGCTGCACCACGCGCACGGAATCCTCGTGCCGGTCCTGGTGCGGTGGCTGGTGCCGCCGGTGCTCCCGCTCGGGCTCCGGCTCGGGTTCGAAATCGTCATCGGGATCGAAACCCCGGCCGTCGTACCCATCGTCCTCCACGAGGCCGAGGTAGACCGCCATCTTGCGCATCGCGCCGGCCATTCTCTGAGTCCTCCGCTCTGTGGTGGATCGGCATCGTCACCATCGGCATCGTCACCAAGTGCCCGCGATCCACTGGGCCTGCCCACCTGTTGGTGGGAATGACCATATTTTCTGCTGTGGTCCGACTTGCTTCGCGACGTTACCCGAGGCGGGGTCGGACTCCGAGTACCGCAGTACCGACGCGTACATGTGTCGCCCCGGCCACTACGGCCTGCTCAAGGTCCGCACTCATCCCTGCCGAGACCATGTTCGCAGCAGGATGCGCCGCGCGCAGGCGGGATGACAATTCCACCAGCCGCTCGAATGCCTCACGTTGGCGCCCCTCGTACGGTCCCGCCAGAGGCGCGACCGCCATCAGACCGTCGAGCCTCAGGCCCGGGGCCCCGGCCACCTTCGCGGCCAATTCCTCGATGCCGTCCGGTGCCACACCGCCCCGCTCCCCGCGCTCGCCCGACCCGGCGTCGAGGGCGACCTGGATCAGGCAGCCGAGCTCACGCCCGACCCCCGTCGCCGCCGTCGAAAGCGCGGTGACGAGCTTCGCCCGGTCCACGGACTGCACGATATCGGCATAGGACGCCACAGAACGGACCTTGTTCGTCTGCAGCTGTCCCACGAAGTGCCAGGAGATCGGCAGCCCGGCGGACTCGGCCGCCTTGGGAGCCGCGTCCTGGTCCCGGTTCTCCGCGACATGGCGCACGCCGAGCTCGGCGAGCAGCCGTACATCGCTGGCGGGGTAGGTCTTGGTGACCACGATCAGGGTTACTTCTTCGCGCTTGCGCCCGGCGGCCGTACAAGCGGTGGAGATACGTTCCTCCACCTGCTTCAGGTTCGCCGCGAGTTCAGACTTGCGATCCGTCATGCGTCATCCGTCCAGCCAGACATATCCGGCGAGCCGCCCCGTGGTGCGGTCGCGGCGGTACGAGAAGTGGTCACCCGACTCCAGGGTGCAGACCGGCGAGAGCTGCCGGTCCCGTACGCCGAGCGCTTCGAGCTGCGCGTGCACCCCGGCGCTCACATCGACGGCCGGGGTTCCCCAGCTCGTCTCCGACCAGGCCTCGGGCACCGCGTCGGCGACCTCGGCCCGCATCTGCGCGGGCACCTCGTAGCAGCGTCCGCAGACGGCGGGGCCGGTGCGGGCGGTGATCCGGGACGGCTCGGCGCCCAGTGTGATCATTGCCTCGACGGCGGCGGGGACGACCCCCGCGACCAGACCGGGCCGCCCGGCGTGGGCGGCCGCCGCGACGCCGGCGACGGGGTCGGCCAGCAGGACGGGGGTGCAGTCCGCGGTGAGAACGGCGAGGGCGAGCCCGCGCCGGGCGGTCACGATCGCGTCGACCGCCGGGATGCGCGCGGTGCCTTCGCCCCACGGTCCGTCGACGACGGCCACCTCACGCCCGTGCACCTGGTTCATCCAGACGACCAGCGAGGGGTCGAGGCCGAGCGCCTTGGCCGCGATGTCCCGGTTGGCCAGTACGGCGGCGGCCTCGTCGCCGACCGCGCCACCGAGATTGAGCTCCGCGTACGGAACGGCGCTCACCCCGCCCCACCTGTCGGTGAAGGCGAAGTGCGCGCCGTCCGGGTGTATCGCGTCGTGCTGCACGGTCACTTCAAGAAGTCCGGGACATCCAGCTCTTCGGCCTGGCTGTCCTGGTACGGGCGGGCCGGCGGCACGTGCGGCGGCGAGACCGGCGTGCTGGTGTACTCGCTCACCGGGGCGGCCTCGGCCGGGGCCGGGGTCTCCTCGCGCGGCGGAACCGTGCCGATGCCGCCGGTGGACCGCGACGTCTCCGCGGGGCGGGACGGCGTGGACTCCTCGCGCTTGCTGCCCGCGCCCGCACCGAGACCGGTCTCCCGGCGGGTCGGCGGCTGTCCGCCGTCGAAGCCGGCGGCGATCACGGTGACCCGCACCTCGTCGCCGAGCGCGTCGTCGATGACCGCACCGAAGATGATGTTGGCCTCGGGGTGCGCGGCCTCACTCACCAGCTGCGCGGCCTCGTTGATCTCGAAGAGACCGAGGTCCGAGCCGCCGGAGATGGAGAGCAGCACACCGCGGGCGCCGTCGATGGACGCCTCCAGGAGCGGCGAGGAGATCGCCATCTCCGCGGCGGCCACCGCGCGGTCGTCGCCGCGTGCCGAGCCGATGCCCATCAGGGCGGATCCGGCCTCGGACATCACGGACTTGACGTCCGCGAAGTCGAGGTTGATCAGACCCGGGGTGGTGATGAGGTCGGTGATGCCCTGGACGCCCGAGAGCAGTACCTGGTCGGCCGACTTGAACGCGTCGAGCACGCTGACCTGACGGTCCGAGATGGACAGCAGCCGGTCGTTGGGAATGACGATGAGGGTGTCGACCTCTTCGCGGAGCTCGGCGATGCCGTCCTCCGCCTGGTTCGCGCGACGCCGGCCCTCGAAGGTGAACGGGCGGGTGACCACGCCGATCGTGAGGGCGCCGAGCGAGCGCGCGATGTTGGCGACGACAGGTGCGCCGCCCGTTCCGGTGCCGCCACCTTCGCCGGCGGTGACGAAGACCATGTCGGCCCCCTTGAGGACCTCCTCGATCTCCTCACGGTGGTCCTCTGCCGCCTTGCGTCCGACTGCCGGGTTGGCTCCGGCGCCGAGGCCGCGGGTGAGTTCCCGTCCGACGTCGAGCTTGACGTCGGCGTCGCTCATCAACAGCGCTTGTGCGTCCGTGTTGATCGCGATGAACTCGACGCCTTTGAGACCGACCTCGATCATTCGGTTGATGGCATTGACACCACCGCCGCCGACACCGATGACCTTGATGACTGCGAGGTAGTTCTGCGGTGCTGCCACGTCGAAGGCCTCTCGCCTCGAGTTACGTGCCGCCGCGGAGTTGCAGCGCCGCGACGACTGATGCCGATTGGGACGGTCCGAACGCCGACCCGAACCCTAACCGTGAAGTTCAGGGTTACCAGTGTGCCTGTTGGACTCTTCCGAACAGGACACTAAGTCGACAAGTGGCGCACGTTCAACGAACACGCCGAACCTCCCGTTTTTCTTTTCACCCTATGTGATCACCCATATCGCTGGCCAACCAGGGTGCTGGCCAGGGCGTATGCCCGTCAACTCCCCGACACGGCCGGGGCGGTGGGCGCACTGACGTCGAAGTGCGCGGCCTTGGGGGCTGCTTTCATGAGAGCCCTCAGTGTGCGCGCCTTCGCTTCGCCCTGCTCGCTACTGCCCCAGTCGACCGTACGGCCCCGGCTCAGCTCAAGTGAGATGGCGTCGTACGAACGGACCTTGAAGGATCGCACATCCTGGGCGACGGATTCGGGGATTTCGCCCTGAACCCGAACGGCTTCCCGCATCAGACGGTCCGCTCCGAAGCGTCGCAGACTCGGCGACTGATCGGGTGTCAATTCCAGTAGTGGTACGCCCTTGGGCGCCTTGGGGACCGTGGCGAACCGCACACTCTCATCGTCCACTTCGACGAACTGTGCGCCCTTCCGCACGAGCAGTACAGCCTTTCGTTCGGTCACTTTCAGGCCGATGGCGTGCGGCCACGAACGAACAACGTCCACCGAGTCGATACGGGGCAATTTCCGGCGCAGCCGGTCTTCAATGGCATCCGTATCGACGGAAATCAGCGGCGCCCCGATCGGAACCGCCGCGGCGGCGAGTACCTCATCGGGCGTCAGGACCTGCGTGCCGGAGGACTTCACCCGCTCGACCCGCAGCCAGGTGGAGCCGTAGAGCGCCCAGACGCCGCCCCCGGCGAGCAGCAGCGCCGCGACGACGAGCAGGATCACCCAGGGGCGGCCGGGGAGCCGAAGGCGGCCCCCCGGCCCCTTCTCGCGGGGTGGGCGGGCCGCCGGTCCCGGCGCCTTTCGTGCGCCGCGCTGGGCGGTCGTCGGTCCGGCCACTCGCTGTTGCCTCCTGCGTCGGGGGCCGTTCAGCCGGCCCTGCGTGCGGCAATCGCCTCGTACACCATGCCGACCAGCAGCTCGTCGGCGTCCCGGCGGCCGAACTCGGCGGCGGCGCGGGACATCTCGTACAGCCGGTGCGGGTCCGCGAGGACCGGGAGCACCTGGCTCTGCACCCACTCGGGGGTCAGCTGGGCGTCGTCGACCAGCAGACCGCCTCCGGCGTTGACCAGCGGCTGCGCGTTGAGCCGCTGTTCGCCGTTGCCGATGGGCAACGGGACGTAGGCGGCCGGGAGTCCGACCGCGGAGAGTTCGGCGACGGTCATCGCGCCCGCACGGCAGAGCATCATGTCGGCCGCCGCGTACGCGAGGTCCATCCGGTCGACATACGGTACCGGGATATAGGGCGGCATACCGGGCATGTTGTCGACGTGTGGCATTTCATTCTTCGGACCGACCGCGTGCAGGATCTGGATTCCGGAGCGCTGGAGCACCGGCGCGATCTGCTGGATCACCTCATTGAGGCGGCGGGCGCCCTGCGAGCCGCCGGAGACGAGCAGCGTCGGCAGGCTGGGGTCGAGGCCGAAGGCGGCGCGCGCCTCGGGCCTGACCTTGGCGCGGTCCAGGGTGGCGATCGTGCGGCGCAGCGGGATGCCGATGTAGCGGGCGCCGCGCAGCTTGCTGTCGGGGGTGGAGACCGCCACGGCGGCCGCGTAGCGCGAGCCGATCTTGTTGGCCAGGCCGGGACGGGCGTTGGCCTCGTGGACGATGATCGGCACGCCGAGGCGCTTGGCCGCGAGGTAGCCGGGCAGCGCGACATAGCCGCCGAAGCCGACGACACAGTCCGCCTTCGTACGTTCCAGGATCTGCTCGGCCGCCTTGATGGTGCCGCGCAGCCGCCCCGGGACGGTGATCAGTTCCGGGGTGGGCCTGCGGGGCAACGGTACGGCGGGGATCAGCCCCAGTTCGTAACCACGCTCGGGTACGAGCCTGGTCTCAAGTCCGCGCTCCGTGCCCAGGGCCGTGATTCCCACGCTCGGGTCCTGCCTGCGCAGGGCGTCCGCGAGGGCGAGCGCGGGCTCGATGTGGCCGGCGGTCCCCCCGCCGGCGAGTACGACATGCACCGAAATTCACCGCTCTCCGGACGGACGCTTCTTGACGCGCCGTCTCATCGTCATCGTCTTCCATCTCACCCCGGCCTTTTTGCCAAGGCCGGGCCGTCGCATGGCCAGGGCCGCCTTGGCGGCGGGATCCTCTCGCGCGAAGGCGATCAACAACCCTACGGCGAACATGGTCGGCAGCAGGGAGGAGCCCCCGTAGGAGAACAGCGGGAGCGGGACACCGGCGATCGGCAGAAGACCGAGCACCGCACCGATATTGACCACGGCCTGAGCCGTGATCCAGGTGGTCACACCTCCCGCGGCATACCTGACGAAGGGATCCTCCGTGCGTCCGGCCACGCGGATACCCGCATAGCCTAGGGCCGCGAAGAGGGCGAGGACGGACAGCGTCCCCGCCAGACCCAGTTCCTCACCGGTGATGGCGAAGATGAAGTCGGTGTGGGGCTCAGGGAGTTGGCCCCATTTTTCCACACTCGCACCCAGTCCGGAACCGAACCATCCGCCGGACGCCAGCGCGTAGATTCCGTGCACCGCCTGCCAGCACTCGCCCTTGGGGCCGAGGTCGGTCGCGCCGATGCAGCCGAGCCGCGACATCCGGTTGGCGTTGTTGCTGATGAGGACGAATCCGATGAAGGCGGCGAAGGCGAGCACGCCGGCGAAGAGCCGGGTGGGGGCGCCCGCGAGCCAGAGCAGGCCGAAAAGGATCGCGGTGAGGATGATCGCCGTACCCATGTCGCCGCCGAGCATGATCAGGCCGAGCAGCATGAAGGCGACGGGGACGAGCGGCACCAGCATGTGCTTCCACTGGGTCAGCAGCCGCTTGTCCTGCTTGCGTGCGAGCAGGTCGGCGCCCCACAGGATCAGCGCCAGCTTGGCGAACTCACTGGGCTGGAGCATGAAGGGCCCGCCCAGCGAGATCCAGTTCTGGTTGCCGCCGATCGAGACTCCTATCCCGGGGATCTGCACCAGGACCATCAGGAAGACCGTGACGGCCAGCAGCGGGTAGGAGAGCGCCCGGTGCAGCCGGGCGGGCATCCGGGACGCGGCGAGCAGCAGGGCCGTCCCGATGACGGCCGCGAAGAACTGCTTGCGGAAGAAGTACGAGGCGGGCAGCGAAAGCTCCAGCGCCTTGATCATCGAGGCGGAGTAGACCATCACCAGGCCGAGCACGGTGATCAGCAGGGCGCTGCCCAGGATGAGGTAGTACGCCGTCAGAGGCCGGTCCCAGGTGCGCCGGAGCTGCTCGTACAGCCGTCGCGGTCCGTTGCCCCGAGGGGGTCTGGGCATGGTCGGGCCGCGGCGGCGCGGCGCGGCCTGGCGGCGGACCGTTCCTGCCCCGGCCCGTCCGCGCAGGGCGGGGCGGCCGGTCAGGGCACTGTCGTCGGCCAACATCTCGTGTCCCCTCCACTCATGGGCTGCGCCGGCCGGTCCGCGGCGCGGGGACCGGTCCGCTAGTCGCGCTCGGGAGCCAACTCGCGTACGGCGTCGGTGAATGCCTCGCCACGCTTGTTGTAGTTGGCGAACATGTCCATGGAGGCGCAGGCCGGGGCCATCAGCACGGTGTCCCCCGGCTGTGCGAGTCGCGCCGCTTCGCGCACCGCCGCCGACATCGCCCCAGTGTCGGTCCGGCCGAGGTCGACCACCGGTACCTCGGGGGCGTGTCGCGCGAGGGCTTCGGCGATCAGGGCGCGGTCGGCGCCGATCAGGACGACACCGCGCAGCCGCTTCGCCGACTTCTCGACGAGTTCGTCGAAGGTGGCACCCTTGGCGAGGCCGCCCGCGATCCACACGATCGGGTCGTACGCCGCCAGGGACGCCTGTGCGGCGTGCGTGTTGGTGGCCTTGGAGTCGTCGATGTACGCGACCCCCTCGACGTCCCCGACGTGCTCGATGCGGTGGGCGTCGGGCCGGAAGGCCCGCAGTCCGTCGCGTACGGCGGTGGGCGGCACGCCGTAGGCGCGGGCGAGGGCCGCTGCCGCGAGGGCGTTGGCGATGTTGTGCGGGGCCGGCGGGTCGACGTCCGAGATCTCGGCGAGCTCCTGGGCGTTCCTCTGCCGGTCCTTCACGAAGGCGCGGTCGACCAGGATGCCGTCGACGACGCCGAGTTGGGAGGGGCCGGGGGCCGCGAGGGTGAAGCCGATCGCGCGGCAGCCCTCCTCGACGTCGGCCTCACGGACCAGGGCCTCGGTGGCCGGGTCCGCGAGGTTGTAGACGCAGGCGACCTGGTTGCCCTCGTAGACGCGGCCCTTGTCCGCGACGTACGCCTCCATGGAGCCGTGCCAGTCGAGGTGGTCGGGGGCCAGGTTGAGCACGGCCGCGGAGTGTGCGCGCAGGCTCGGCGCCCAGTGCAGCTGGTAGCTGGAGAGCTCGACGGCCAGGACGTCGTACGGCTCGTCGCCGAGGACGGCGTCGAGCAGGGAGACACCGATGTTGCCGACGGCCGCGGTGCGCAGGCCCGCGGCCTGCAGGATCGAGGCCAGCATGCGCACGGTCGTGGTCTTGCCGTTCGTGCCGGTGACCGCGAGCCAGGGGGCCGCGTCCGGGCCCCGCAGGCGCCACGCCAGCTCGACGTCGCCCCAGATCTCCACGCCCGCGTCCGCCGCGGCCGTGAAGAGCGGCTTGTCGGGCTGCCAGCCGGGCGTGGTGACGACGAGCTCCGTGCCCTCGGGGAGTGTCGCTCCGTCGCCGAGGCGCACCGTGATGCCCAGCGCCGCCAGCTCGGCGGCCTGGGCGCGGGAGCGCTCGTCGTCGCCGTCGTTGACGACGGTGACCCGGGCCCCGAGGTCGCGCAGGGCACGCGCCGCGGGGATCCCGGAGACTCCGAGGCCCGCGACGGTGACCCTCTTGTCGTGCCAGTTCACTTGTCGGCCGCCCAGCCGGCGTAGAACAGCCCCAGACCCACGATGACGCACATGCCCTGGATGATCCAGAAACGGACCACCACAAGGACTTCGGACCACCCCTTGAGTTCGAAGTGGTGCTGGAGCGGCGCCATCTTGAAGACCCGCTTGCGGGTCATCTTGAAGAAGCCGACCTGGATCACGACGGACATCGTGATCAGGACGAACAGGCCGCCGAGGAGGGCGATCAGGAACTCCGTGCGGGAGCAGATCGCCAGACCGGCGAGCGCGCCGCCGAGGGCCAGCGAGCCCGTGTCGCCCATGAAGATCTTGGCGGGCGAGGTGTTCCACCACAGGAAGCCGAAGCAGGCGCCCATCAGGGCGGCGGCGACGATGGCGAGGTCCAGTGGATCTCGTACCTCGAAGCAGGCTTCCGGGTTGGTCAGCGAGACCGCGTCGGCGCAGGACTCCTGGTACTGCCAGACACCGATGAAGGTGTACGCGCCGAAGACCATCACCGAGGCGCCGGTGGCGAGACCGTCGAGGCCGTCGGTGAGGTTCACACCGTTCGACATCGCGAGAATCATGAACAGCGCCCAGACCACGAAGAGCACGGGGCCGATCGTCCAGCCGAAGTCCTGGACGAAGGAGAGCTTGGTGGACGCCGGGGCGAGCCCGCGGGCGTCCTTGAACTGCAGCGCGAGCACCGCGAAGGCGATGCCGACGATCAGCTGGCCCGCCATTTTCGCCTTGGCCCGGAGACCCAACGAACGCTGCTTGACGATCTTGATGTAGTCGTCGAGGAACCCGACGACTCCCATGCCCGCCATGAGGAACAGCACCAACAGGCCGGACATCGTCGGCTTCTCGCCGGCGATGACCTTCGCCAGGCCGTACGCGATGAGCGTGGCTGTGATGAAGGCGATGCCGCCCATGGTGGGGGTGCCGCGCTTGCCGTGGTGGCCGCGCGGACCGTCGTCCCGAATGAACTGCCCGTATCCCTTGCGGGCGAGCAGTTTGATCAGCAGCGGGGTGCCGACCAGGGTCAGAAAGAGACCAATGACTCCCGCGAAGAGGATCTGCCTCATCGGCCGGTGACCTCGCCCTCGGTACGGTGATCGAGCAGCGCCTGGGCGACCCGTTCGAGACCGACCGACCTGGAAGCCTTCACCAGCACGACGTCTCCCGGGCGCAACTCACTGCGCAACAAGTCGACCGCCGCCTGCGCGTCGGACACGTGCACCGACTCCTCACCCCACGAACCCTCGTTGTAAGCGCCCAGCTGCAGCCAGGACGCTTCCCTGCCCCCGACTGCCACGAGCTTGCTGACGTTGAGCCGGACGACAAGTCGTCCGACCGCGTCGTGCTCGGCGAGTGAATCGTCGCCGAGCTCGGCCATCTGGCCGAGCACCGCCCACGTACGACGTCCCGTACCCATGGCCGCGAGCGCGCGCAGGGCGGCTCGCATGGATTCGGGATTCGCGTTGTAGGCGTCGTTGACGACCGTCACGCCGTCAGGACGCTCGGTGACCTCCATACGCCAGCGGGACAGCGTGTCCGCCTCGGAGAGCGCCACGGCGATCTCGTCAACGGACATGCCCAGCTCATGGGCGACGGCGGCCGCGGCGAGCGCGTTCGACACGTGGTGCTCACCGTACAGCCGCATGGTCACGTCACTGCACCCGGTGGGTGTGTGAAGGCGGAAGGCCGGCTGCCCGTTCTGCGTGAGCCGGACATTCTCGGCACGTACGTCCGCGTCGTCGGCCTCACCGAAGAGGATCGTCCGGGCCTTCGTACGGACCGACATGGCGCGTACGAGCGGGTCGTCCGCGTTGAGCACGGCAACTCCCCCCGCCTCGGCCGACGGTAGCGACTCGACCAGTTCGCCCTTGGCCTCGGCGATCTGCTCGCGGCCACCGAACTCGCCGATGTGGGCGGTCCCGACGTTCAGCACGAGGCCGATCTTCGGCGGGACGAGGCTGCTGAGGTAGCGGATGTCGCCGATGTAGCGGGCGCCCATTTCCAGGACGAGGTGCTGGGTGTCCTCGGCGGCCCGCAGTGCGGTCAGCGGCAGCCCGATCTCGTTGTTGAGGTTGCCGGCCGGCCAGATCGTCGGGCCCTTGCGCTCAAGGAGTTGGGCGATCAGGTCCTTGGTGCTGGTCTTGCCGGCCGATCCGGTGAGCGCGACGGTGGTGGCGCCCAGGCGCTCGACGACGGCGCTCGCGAGGGCGCCGAGCGCCCGCACGACATCGTCCACGACGATGGCGGGCACACCGACCTGGCGGGTGGCCAGCACTGCTGCCGCGCCTGACTCGACGGCGCGTTGCGCGTAGTCGTGGCCGTCGACGCGCTCACCGGCGAAGGCGACGAAGAGGCTGCCTGGTCCGACTTCACGGGAGTCGATGACGACGGGGCCGGTCACCTTGAGGGCAGCGTCCGGTATGTCGTACGGCTGCCCGCCGACGATTTCGGTGATCTCGGCGAGGGAGAGGGCGATCACTTGGTCATCCCTGGGTGTTCATAATCGCGGCGCGAAGCACCTGACGGTCGTCGAAGGGGCGTAGTACCCCTGCGATGTCCTGCCCCTGCTCGTGTCCCTTGCCCGCGACGAGCACGGTGTCGCCGGGCTGTGCGCGCGCCACGACCGTGGCGATCGCGGCGGCCCTGTCGGCCTCGATCAGGACGTCGCCGCGCTCGTGCACGGGCACCTCGGCGGCGCCCGCGATCATGGCGGCAAGGATCGCGAGAGGGTCCTCGGAACGAGGGTTGTCGGAGGTCAGTACGGCGGTGTCGGACAGCCTGGCCGCGGCGGCACCCATCGAGGCCCGCTTCTGCTTGTCTCGGTCGCCGCCGCAGCCGAGGACGATGTGCAGTTTGCCCTCGGTGACCTTACGCAGCGCGCGCAGGACCGATTCGACAGCGTCCGTCTTGTGCGCGTAGTCGACGACCGCGAGGTACGGCTGGCCGACGTCCACGCGCTCCAGGCGGCCCGGCACGCCGGGGACGGCGGCGATGCCGTCGGCGGCGGTCTGCGGGTCCACGCCGGCGACGGCGAGCGTGGCGATCGCGGCGAGGGTGTTGGCGACGTTGAACGGGCCCGCCAGCGGGGCGGTCGCGGTGACGCGTTCCCCCTTGGGGCCGACCGCCGTGAAGCCACTGGTGAACGGGCCGACCTCGACGTCCTCGGCCCGCCAGTCGGCGTCCGGGTGGCCCTCTGCGGAGAACGAGGTGACCGGGACGCCCGACTCGGTGATGAGCCTGCGGCCGTACTCGTCGTCGAAGTTGACCACGCCGACCCGGCTGCGCTCCGGCGTGAACAGCCGCGCCTTCGCCTGGAAGTAGTCCTCCATGCCGGAGTGGAATTCCATGTGCTCGGGGCTCAGGTTGTTGAAGACCGCCACGTCGAAGACGCAGCCGTCGACCCGGCCGAGCACCAGGGCATGGCTGGAAACCTCCATGGCGACCGCCTTGACGCCGCGCTCGCGCATGACGGCGAACAGGGCCTGCAGGTCGGTTGCCTCGGGGGTGGTGCGTTCGGACTTGATGCGCTCGTCGCCGATGCGCATCTCGACGGTCCCGATGAGGCCGGTCAGGGCCGGCTCGTCCCGGCCCGCGGCGGCCCGCAGGCCGCCCTCGACGAGATACGCCGTGGTGGTCTTGCCGGACGTGCCGGTGATGCCGATCTGGAGCAGGTCCTCGCCGGGGCGGCCGTAGATCTCGACGGCGATCTCGCCCATCCGGCCGCGTGGGTCGTCGACCGAGAGGACCGGCAGGCCGGTCGCGGCGGCCCGCTCGTGGCCCGCCGGGTCTGTGAGGATCGCGGCCGCGCCGAGGCTCGCCGCCTGCGTGGCGAAGTCGGCGCCGTGGAAACGGGCCCCCGGCAGCGCGGCGTACAGATCACCCGGCCTCACCGCACGGGAGTCGTGGGTGATGCCCGTGACCTCGGCCGCACCCGGGGAATCGATGCCCAGCCGTGCGGCCAGCTTCCCTACGGGTGTCGGGCGGACCTGGACCGGCCTGGGCGCTCCGGGGTACGTCACCGGAGCGTCCTTCTGGGTGGTTTGGGACTGATCAGCGTGTGGCACGGCGGTGAGCGTACCGGGCTGACCCGGCCTGCCGCGAAGTGAGGGGGGCGGGTCGGAGGGTGGGTCTTGTTGGTTCCCGGAATCCCGGGTGATCGTTGTCACTGAAGGTCCTGAGTCACTCGCCGGGCTGGAAGGACACCGGCAGCCGCGCGGGGCGGGTGCCGCTCGGGGCTACCTGCTGGGTCTTCAGCGCGAATTCCATGACCTGCTTGTAGATGGGACCGCAGATCTGGCCGCCGAAGTAGCTGCCCCTGGTCGGGTTCTGGATGGCGCAGTACACGGTGATGCGCGGGTTGTCGGCGGGCGCGAATCCGGCGAAGGACGCCGTGTAGCCCTTGTAGCGGCCGGTGGCCGGATCCACCCGGTTGGACGTGCCGGTCTTACCACCGACGCGGTAGCCGGGGATGCGCGCCTTGGTGCCCGTACCCTCTTCGTCGTCCACCACGGACTCCAGCATCGAGGCCAGGGTCTTGGAGGTCTTCTCGCTGACCACACGGGTCTTCTTGGGGGCGGGGGCCGGAGTGAAGCGGCCGTCGGGGCCATGGGAGCCGCGGACCAGAGTTGGCTCGATCCTTACGCCGCCGTTGGCGATCGTCGAGTAGACCGAAGCGGCCTGCATGGCGTTGAGCGACAGGCCCTGGCCGAACGGGATCGTGTACTGCTGGGAGGTACTCCAGTCCTGCGGCTTGGCGAGGATGCCGGACGTCTCCCCCGGATAGCCGAGCCCGCTGGGGCTGCCCAGGCCGAACTTGCGCAGATACGAGTGGAGGACCTGGTTGGCCTCCGCCCGGGTCTTGCCGAGCTGCTCGGTCGCGAGGATCGTGCCGATGTTGCTGGACTTGGCGAGTACGCCGTTGAGCGTCAGGTACCAGGTGGGGTGGTCGATGTCGTCCTTGAACAGCCGGTCGCCGCGGTGCAGCCGGTTGGGCACGACCACATGGGTGCCGGGGACCGCCGCGTTCTCCTCCAGTACCGCGGCCATGGACATGACCTTGGCGGTGGAGCCGGGCTCGAAGGCGTCCTGAAGCGCCGCGTTGCCCATCGCGGCCGAGTTGGCCTGCGAGAGGTCGTTGGGGTCGAAGCCGGGGGCGTTGGCCATGGCGAGGACCTCGCCGGTCCTGTTGTCCTGCACTATGACGTAGCCACGGTCCGCGGCGGACTTCCTCACCTGGTCGGCGATGGCCTTCTGGGCGGCCCACTGGATGTCACGGTCGATGGTCAGCTCGATGTCGGAGCCGGGCACCGCGGGCACCTCGCGGTTGCCCGCGGTGGGCACCCGGCGGCCGCCGGACTGCGCGTAGGTGATCTCACCGTCCTTGCCCGCCAGCTCCTTGTTCAGCTGGGTCTCCAGACCGCCGCCGCCCTTGCCGTCGGCATTGACGTAACCCAGTATTCCGGCGCCGAGATCGCCGTTGGGGTAGACGCGCTTACTGCTGGGCTCCTGGAAGACACCGGCGAGCACATTGGCGCCGGTGCCGCCCTTGGCCTTGTCCGTCCTGGCCTTCTCGGTAAAGACGCTTCGGAGGTCCTTGATCTGCTTCCAGATCTGCGGGGTCTGGCGGCGGGCCAGGATCGTGTACCTGCTCTTGGGCTTGCTGAGCTGCTTGGCCAGGTCGCCGGCGTCCTTGCGGAGGATGGGCGCGAGGAGCGCGGCGGCCTGCTCCGGCGTGTCGTCCGCCTTGCTGAACCTGGCGGTGAACATCGACGGGTCCGCCGTGATGTCGTACGCGTCGACGCTGGTGGCCAGGGCGACCCCGTCGCGATCGGTGATCTCACCGCGCTCGGCGGCCAGCGTGGAACTGGAGTACCGGTTCTTCTCCGCCTTGGCCGCGTACGCGCTCGCGTCGACGGCCTGCACCTGGAGCAGCCGTACGACGAAGGCCAGCATGACCAGGGTCAGACCGAGGCCGACCAGCCGCAGCCGGGGCCTGGGGCTGCCAAGCCGCAGGGAGCGCGCCGCCTTGCGCGCGGGGCGCGGGCGTCCCGCCTGGGGGCGCGCGGTGGATCTGGAGCGCCCCCCGCCCTGCGCACGCGCGGGGCCGGGTACTCGGCGGCGCGGTGTGGCTGGTTCCTTGGGAGGCACTGCGTCACCTGCCGGGTGTCGTGGTCTGCTGCGTGGGCGGGCTCACCGGGGCGGGAGCGGAGTCGGAAGCCGGAGCGGGAGGAGCCGTGGGCGAAGGCGTGGAGCGCGGAGCGGGCGACGCGGAGGGCGAGGCCGATGCCACCGGCGCCACAGGTGCGGAGGGCGCGGCCGCGGGCGGCGGAGCGGGGACGCTCAGCGCGGTGGGCTGGGCGACGGGCTCGGCGGAGGCCTCGGTGGGCACTCCGCGGACCGTACCGTCCGGGTTGAGGAAGACGGGGCTGCCGCCGGGCACCATGCCCAGCTGGCGGGCCCTGCGCTCCAGCGCGTCGGGCGCGTATCTGTCGTCCACGTCCCGCTGGAGCGCCTGCTCCTCGTCGGTCAGTTCGGTGGTCCGCTTCTTGAGCTCGCTCAGCCTGAACGAGCCCTCGTTGAGCGAGGAATTCAGCAGCAGCAATGTGATGAGCCCACCGCCGAGAAGGAGCACGACCAGCAGCACGAAGGGGGTGCGAGCCGCCGTAGTGGGACCCGAGGGCATCAGCTGCGACAACCTCGCGGCCCGCCCCTTCAACTGCTTGGCCGGTTTGCTCACAGCACATCCTCCCGGATGCGCTGCGCGCCCCGCAGCCGGGCCGGAGCAGCCCGCCGGTTCTCGGCGATCTCCTCCTCCGTCGGCAGTTCCGCACCGCGTGTCAACAGCTTCAGACGTGGTTGGTAGCGCTCGGGCACAACCGGCAGACCGTGCGGCGCCGTGTTGGCGGCGCCCGCCGAGAACACGTGCTTGACCAGCCGGTCCTCCAGCGAGTGGTACGAGAGGACCGCGATCCGGCCGTCCACGGCGAGCGTCTTCACCGCCGCCGGAATGGCCCGCTCCAGCACCGTGAGCTCACCGTTGACCTCGATGCGCAGCGCCTGGAAGGTGCGCTTGGCAGGGTTGCCGCCGGTGCGCTTCGCGGCCTGCGGCAACGCGTCACGGATCAGCTCGACGAGCCGGGCACTGTTGCTGAAGGGTTCGCCATCGCGCTCACGCACGACCGCCGAGACGATCCGCTTGGCCTGCTTCTCCTCGCCGTACGCGCGCAGGATCCGCACCAGCTCGCCCGGTGCGTACGTATTGAGCACCTCGGCGGCGCTGATGCCCGTCGTCTGGTCCATCCGCATGTCGAGCGGGGCGTCCTGGGCGTAGGCGAAACCGCGGTCCGCCTCGTCCAGCTGCATCGACGAGACGCCGAGGTCGAACAGGATGCCCTGCACCCGTGGGACGGACAGCCGCTCCAGGACCTCGGGCAGCTCGTCGTAGACAGCGTGCACCAGGGTGGCCCGGTCGCCGAACGGCGCGAGCCGCTCGCCGGAGAGCCGCAGCGCCTCCTTGTCCCGGTCCAGCGCGATGAGCCGCGCCGAGGGGAAGGCGGAAAGCAGGGCCTCGCTGTGCCCGCCGAGGCCGAGAGTGCAGTCCACGACGACGGCTCCCGGCTCGGCGAGAGCCGGGGCCAACAGGTCCAGGCATCGCTGGAGCATCACCGGGACGTGTCGGGTCTGGCTCATGCGCCCTCTCAGGTAGCGGGCGCGGTGGTACGTACGGCCTGGTCCCCGCCCGCTTCGCAGAAGGGGAAGTGGCCTGCCGGCGCCGGGGAAGTGGCGTCGGCCGACCGGCGAGCGGGAGGAGGCCGGGCCGTACGTACGCCGCGCACGCGGGAGTAACTTGCGGGATTCAGGATGTGCGTGATGTGTCCGTAAAGCAGTAAGGGACGCGTCACGCCACCCACTTCGCGTCACTTTAGTCGACACGTCCTTCCGGTCAATCAACCGGCTGGCGCGTCGCGCGTGCGCGTTTTCACCCGTTCGGAGGAGGCGCCGCAACGCCTGTGGGTTACCTCACAACAAGCCTTGTTGACGTTCTTTGTCCCATCTCACAGCGGGCCCACCCCCACGACGACCACTAACGTCTAGGTCATGTCGACTTCCCCGCACCTCCCCACCGAGCCCGTCACCGCCGCGCCGGCCCCGGCGCGCACCGGAGGTACGGTCACCGACCGTCTCGTCGAGGCGAACCGCGAATACGCCGCGAGCTTCGACGACCCCGGCATGGACGCCCGCCCCGTGCTGCACGTCGCCGTGGTCGCCTGCATGGACGCGCGGCTCGACCTGCACGACGCCCTCGGGCTCGAACTGGGCGACTGCCACACCATCCGCAACGCGGGCGGCGTGGTCACCGACGATGTGATCAGGTCGCTGACCATCAGCCAGCGGGCACTCGGCACCCGGAGCGTCATACTGATCCACCACACCAACTGCGGTCTTGAGAGCCTCACCGAGGATTTCAGGCACGAGCTGGAGGACGAGGTGGGGCAGCGTCCCTCCTGGGCGGTGGAGGCCTTCCGCGATGTCGACCAGGACGTACGACAGTCGATGCAGCGCGTGCGGACCTCGCCGTTCCTGCCGCACACCGACGATGTGCGCGGCTTCGTCTTCGAGGTGGCGAACGGACTGCTGCGGGAGATCGATCCCGTCAAGTGATGTGATCTGAGCAGCCAAAAAGACGGCAAACCCCGACATATCCGACCCAGTTATCCACAGGCGAGTGACACGAAGCGGTAACGGCAACAAGAATGCGGGAGTGGCATCGCGCCGGAACCAATCCACGCGTGGTGTCCGTGTTTCGGGGTGGGCCGTTCCGTCGTTGTGGCGTCGGCCCGGTGAATGGGGTATCCCCTGCTCCTCAAGAGCTTGGGGAAGGGCCGAGGAGGGCCGGGTGACGACCTATGACGATCGAGCGAGCCTCACAGATCTGACCACCACAGCGGAGCGTGTCCGCAGGTCGGTGGAGAGTGTGATCGAGGGCAAGCCGGAGGTCGTACGGCTTTCGCTGACCGTGCTCCTCGCCGAGGGGCATCTGCTCATCGAGGATGTGCCGGGCGTGGGCAAAACCATGCTCGCCAAGACGCTCGCCAGATCCATCGACTGCTCGGTCCGGCGTATTCAGTTCACGCCCGATCTGCTGCCTTCCGACATCACCGGCGTGAGCATCTACGACCAGCAGCGGCGCGACTTCGAGTTCAAGCCGGGCGCGATCTTCGCCCAGATCGTGATCGGCGACGAGATCAACCGCGCCTCGCCCAAGACCCAGTCCGCGCTCCTGGAGTCCATGGAGGAGCGCCAGGTCACCATCGACGGCCAGACCTACGAACTGCCCAGCCCCTTCATGGTGGTCGCCACGCAGAACCCGGTGGAGATGGAGGGCACGTACCCGTTGCCCGAGGCGCAGCGCGACCGCTTCATGGCGCGGGTGTCCATCGGCTATCCGAGCCCGGAGGCCGAGCTCCAGATGCTGGACGTGCACGGCGGGATCTCACCGCTGGACGATCTGCAGCCGGTGGCCCACGTGCACGAGATCCTGAAGCTGATCGACGCGGTCCGTGCGGTGCATGTGGCCGACTCGGTAAGGCGCTACGCGGTCGAGCTGGTCGGTACCACCCGCAACCACCCCGATCTGAGACTCGGCGCTTCACCACGCGCGACGCTGCATCTGCTGCGCGCCGCGAAGGCTTCGGCCGCCCTCAGCGGGCGTGACTACGCGCTGCCCGACGACGTACAGGCACTGGCGGTGGCGGTGCTCTCGCACCGGCTGCTGCCGACCGCGCAGGCCCAGCTGAACCGGCGCACCGCGGAGCAGGTCGTCCTGGAGATCCTCCAGCGCACCGCTGTGCCCACCGCGGCGAAGCCCGACGGCGGCCGAGTCGTGGGGCGTGCGACGCCGCCGACCGGCGGCCCGCTGTACGGCAACCAGCCGCCCGGCGTTCGGCGGCTGTGATGACCACGGCCGGGGAGCCCGCGCCGGTCGACGACGGCAGGGACCCGGACGGCAGGGGCGGGCTGCGCGCGGCCCTGTCCGGGCTCACCACACGCGGCCGCTCGTTCCTGGCGGCCGGCGTCGCCGCCGCGGTCTGCGCGTACGCCCTGGGCCAGAGCGATCTGCTGCGCGTCGGGCTGCTCCTCGCCGTGCTGCCGCTGGTGTGCGTGGCCGTGCTCTACCGCACGCGCTACCGGGTCGCGGGGAGCAGGCGCCTCTCGCCGTCGCGCGTCCCGACGGGCGAGGAGTCACGCGTACATCTACGGATGGACAACGTCTCGCGGCTGCCCACCGGTCTGTTGATGCTCCAGGACCGGGTGCCGTACGTGCTCGGGCCGCGGCCCCGGTTCGTGCTGGACCGGGTGGAGGCGGGCGGGCAGCGCGAGGTGTCCTACCGGGTCCGCTCCGACCTGCGCGGACGCTATCCGCTGGGCCCGCTGCAGCTGCGGCTGACCGACCCCTTCGGCATGTGCGAACTGACCCGTTCCTTCAGCGCGTACGACACCCTGACCGTCATCCCGCAGGTCGAGCCGCTGCCCGCGGTGCGGCTCGCGGGCGAGGCATCGGGGTACGGCGACGGGCGCAACCGTTCGCTGGCGCTGGCCGGCGAGGACGACGTGATCCCGCGCGGCTACCGGCACGGCGACGACCTGCGGCGGGTGCACTGGCGTTCCACCGCGCGCTACGGCGAGTTGATGGTGCGCCGCGAGGAGCAGCCGCAGCGGGCCAGGTGCACGGTGCTGCTCGACACCCGGCGGGCCGCCTACCAGGGGGCGGGCCCCGACTCGGCCTTCGAATGGGCGGTGTCGGGGACGGCGTCGGCCTTGGTGCACATGCTCGAACGCGGCTTTTCGGTGCGGCTGCTGACCGACACAGGCAATTCGGTACCCGGCGAGGGCGCCGGCGGTTTCGCCGGTGCCACCCAGGAGACGGCCGACTCCGCCGGGCTGATGATGGACACGCTCGCCGTCGTCGGGCACTCGGACGAGGCCGGTCTGTCCCGGTCCTACGACATGCTGCGCGGCGGGAACGAAGGACTGCTGGTCGCCTTCTTCGGTGACCTGGACGAGGAGCAGGCCGGGGTGGCGGCGCGGATGCGCCAGCGCGGCGGCGCCGCCGTCGCGTTTGTCCTGGACAGAGCGACCTGGGTGCGGGGCCAGGGCAGTGCGGATGCCGGGCAGCCCGACGGACGGGTTCCGGCGCAGGTCCCCGTGGAGATCACGGCGCGGGCCGAGGACCGGGTCAGACCGCTGCGCGAGGCGGGGTGGACGGTGGTGACCGTGCCACCCGGCGCTGCGCTCGCGGATCTGTGGCGACTGGCGGAGCGACAGCGCGCGGGGTCGGGGGCGTCCCCATCGGGCGGCGCGGGCGGCACAACTGGGGGTTGGTCATGAGCGGTCGCGGAAGACTGACACTCTGCGCCTCGGCGGCCACGCTCATGGCCGCGGGAGCGTTGCTGCCACTGATCGAGAGTGCTTCCTGGTACCTCCAGGTCGTCCTGCTCGTTTCGGTCCAGGCGGGAGTGGGCGCGATCGCCCGGCGGGTGCCGCTCGCCCGGGTGCTGACGGTGGTGGTGCAGGCCCTGGTGACGCTGGTGCTGCTCACCATGATGTTCACGATGGACGAGGCGCTCGGCGGTGTGCTGCCGGGACCCGACGCGTTGAGGGAATTCAACGGGCTGCTGACGACGGGCGCGGATGAGGTCGGGCGGTACGCCATCCCCGCGCCCGCAACCGACGGCATCAAGCTGATGCTGGTCGCCGGTGTCGTGCTGATCGCTCTCGCGGTCGACGCGCTCGCCGTGACCTTCCGCAGCGCGGCGCCGGCCGGGCTGCCGCTGCTCGCGCTCTACTCGGTCGCCGCCGGGCTCTCGCCGGGCGGCGCGGGCTGGGGGTGGTTCCTGCTGGCGGCCTGCGGCTATCTGCTCCTCCTGCTGTCGGAGGGCCGGGACCGGCTCTCCCAGTGGGGGCGGGTATTCGGCGGCGCGCCGCGTGCGGCAGGCCGGACGGCTGCCGGGCCCGCCCCCACGGGCGGTTCCGCGCATGCCCCGGTCCGTACGGGCAGGCGCATCGGTGTGGCCGCACTGGGCATCGCGCTGGTGGTCCCCGCCATGCTGCCCGCGCTGGACGGCGGGCTGTTGAACACCGCGGGCTCCGGGGGCGGCGCGGGCACCGGCGGCGGCACCATCTCGGCAGTGAATCCGCTGGTCTCGCTGCAGAACAGCCTGAATGAGCCCGAGGACCGCGAAGTGCTGCGGTACCGCACGAACGCGGACCGTACGCAGGACCTGTATCTGCGGATCGTCGCGCTCGACCAGTTCGACGGCGCCGCGTGGAAGTCCTCGGAACGCCGGATCAACGACGTGCCGGAGCGGCTGCCCAGCCCGCCGGGGCTCAGCCCCGATGTCAGGGCAACCGAGATCAACTCCAATGTCTCGGCCGCCGGCTGGTACTCCCAGACCTATCTGCCCCTCCCCTATCCGGCGACGAAGGTGGATGTCGACGGTCGCTGGCGCTACGAGCCGACGGGCCGCACTCTCGTGGGCGACCGGGGCCAGACCACACGCGGTGCCCGGTACTCGGTGAGCAGCCTGATAGTGCAGCCGACCTCCGAACAGCTGTCGGCAGCAGCTCCGGCGCCGTCGGGGCTGCTCCGCGAGTACACCAAGGTCCCCGACTCCCTGCCGGACGTGGTCAGGTCGACCGCTCTCGATGTGACGCAGGGCGCGGCGAACGACTACGAGCGGGCCGTCAGGCTCCAGGACTGGTTCGCGGCGGACGGCGGGTTCACCTACGACACGCAAGTGCGGTCGGGCAGCGGAACGGCCGCGATCTCACGTTTCCTCAGGGACAAGGAAGGCTTCTGCGTCCACTTCGCGTTCTCGATGGCCGCGATGGCCAGGGCCATGGGAATTCCGGCGCGAGTGGCCGTGGGCTTCACGCCCGGCACCTCGCAGCCGGACGGCAGCATGTCGGTCGGCCTGCGCGATGCGCACGCCTGGCCGGAGTTGTACTTCGAGGGCGTGGGGTGGACTCGGTTCGAGCCGACGCCGTCCCGCGGCTCGGTGCCGGACTACGCCCGCGCGGACACCCCGTCGGGCCGCGCGTCCGATGCCGCGCGGCCTCGGCCCAGCACCTCGGTCGCACCCTCGGCGGCGCCCAGCGTCTCCGAGAGCTGCCCCGCGGACCTCAGGAAGCAGGGCGAGTGCGGCGCGACCGCCGCGCAGGGTGGGGCCGGCCCCACCGACACGGGGCCCCCGGTCGAGACCGTGATCGGCATTGGGCTGGCCGTCCTGCTCGCGGCGCTGCTGCCTCTGCTGCCGCTGCTGTGGCGGACGCGGGTCCGTGCGCGACGACTGGGTTCCGGCGGGCGCACCCCTGCGGACGCGGATGCCCGGACGCTGGCCGCCTGGCGTGAGATCACCGATTCGGCGTGGGACTACGGCATTGCGCCGGACGAGTCACAGACACCGCGCAAGGCCGCCGCTCGCATCGTGCGGCTCGGCGGCCTCGAAGGCACACCCGCCGAAGCGGTCCACCGGGTGGCGGGCGCGGTGGAGCAGGTGCTCTACGCGCCGCGACCGCAGGCGCTGAGTGGCCTCGCCGAGGACGCGCAGCGCGTACGGGCGGGTCTGCGGGCCGTCGTGGGGCGGGTCGCGCGCCTACGGGCAGTGCTCGCACCGCGCTCGGCCGTCCGGGTGGTCTGGGAGCTGTCGGAGCAGTGGAACGCCCTGGTGAACCGCTGGGGCACGCGCCGCTGGAACCTGGAGCGCTGGCCGCTCGCCCTGCGGCGCCGCCCGTTTCGCCAGCGGGGCTGAGGGGCCCGGTTCCCGGGGCCGGGCCGGTGTCGGCCGGGTCCGAGCCGGTGCTGACACTGCGAGACCCCGTTCATGAAGTTGGGCGGACCCAGCAGGGGCAGGGGCAGGGCTGCTCGGTAGGGCCGCGCCGATGTCGGGGTGGCCCACAAGACAGGGGCGGGCCGGGCGTCAGAGGGCATGCGTGAGGGGTGACCGTCCTAAGGCGGTCACCCCTCACTGGTACTTCAAGTATGGGATGGTGCTGTGCGGCGGCCGGTTGTCACTGACCCTGTTGTTCGTCGCGACGGCGCTGCCATCGCTGCTCGATTCGGCCCATCATCGACCGGCGCTGCCGAGTCTGGCGGCCGGCCGACGGATCAGAAGCGGGCTGTTCCCCCGGCTTCGGGGCCTTGCGCCAGCCAGTGACCGCGAGTACCGCGCAGCCGAGCATCACAAGGAAGCCCACCACGCTGACCCAGATCTGCTGTGCGACCATTCCGGCCATGAGGAGCGCGATACCCACCAGGAAGCCAGCGACTGCCTGGTAGACCCGTCGTCGGGTATACGTACGCAGCCCGCTTCCCTCAAGCGCTGTCGCGAACTTGGGATCTTCGGCGTACAGCGCTCGCTCCATCTGCTCGAGCATTCGCTGCTCGTGCTCCGAGAGCGGCACGGAGTCCTCCTACTCGTCGGTCGCGGGGGGCGACCGTTTGCGGCCCTTTCAGAATAGGCAGGGAATCGCCCCCGTGAAACCCGCCCTCTACGCCAAATAACCAATCCGGGCCGCCATGCCGCTCGGCTGCCTGAGGCGTGCATTCCCCATTGGCCGACCCGTCATGCCGGATGGTGTCCCTCGATCATACGGGGCGAGAGGCCTGATCGGAGGGCCTGTGGCGTACTCCATGCGCTACTGCGTGGCTGATCAGCCCCCGTCGGCGTCCACTTCAGCCCACGTCGGGCTGCCGCTTCTCGCCCAGAACGTGGAGCTGGGTGGCGACGGAGTGGAATGCGGGCAGCTCCGCGACCGCGGCTTCGAGCTTGAGCAGGGCCTCCTGGGCGCCGGGCTCGGTGTCCACCAGAACCCCTGGTACGAGGTCCGCGAAGACCCGCACACCGTGCACGGAGCCGACCTCGACACCGGCCGCCCGGGCCAGTTCGGTGAGCTGGTCGGCGGTGAAACGGCGGCCTGCCGGGTCACCCTCGCCCCATCGGCCGGCCGGGTCGGTGAGCGCCTTCCTGGCCTCCGTGAAGTGCCCGGCGAGCGCCCTCGCGAGGACGGCGCCTCCGAGTCCGGCGGCGAGCAGGCTGAGCGTCCCGCAGGGGCGGAGCGCGTCGACCGCGTTGCGCAGGCCTTCGGTGGGATCGTCCAGGTATTCGAGGACGCCGTGGCACAGGACGGCGTCGTAGCCCCCGCGCTCGACCACGTCGAACAGGCCGTGGACGTCACCCTGCACACCGCGCACCCGCTCTGCCACGCCCGCCTCGGCGGCCCGGCGCTCCAGCGCGAAGAGCGCGTTGGGGCTGGGGTCGACGACGGTGACGCGGTGGCCGAGGCGAGCGACGGGCACCGCGAAGTTGCCCGTGCCGCCGCCGGTGTCGAGGACGTCAAGGGCGTCCCTCCCGGTCGCCTTGACCCTGCGGTCGAGGCCGTCCTTGAGGACCTCCCAGACCACAGCGGTACGGAGAGAGGCGCGGGGGCGCATCGGGTCCGACACGGCAGTTGACTCCTCGGCGCGGCGCCGCCGCGGGCGGCGGGGCGGTGAACAGTGCGGGGGCTAAAAGGCCCTGCCCACCCTATTGCCTTCCCGAACCGGTCCGGCTCACCCCGCGTCCGGGTGCTCCGCCCGCTCCGTACGGGGCTGCGGCAACACCGGGTCGAGGACAAGCATCCGCTCAACCAGGCGCAGGAACATGGCAGCGTCACGCAGGAGGTCGTCGGCGTCCCTGGCGCCCGCTGCTCCCTGTATGCCCGCCTCGGCGCGTGCCCGGCGGCCGGCGCCGGAGGCGAACAGCACGCTCCACTCGAACAGTTCCGGCGCCATCTCCGGGAGGACCTCCCAGGCACTGCGGATCCGCTGCCGCCTGCGCGGCCCGATCTCCGGACGGCCGCGGGCGGCGAGGACCGCGGCCGCGGTGCGCAGGGCCGCGAGATGGGCCATGGCGTACCGCTCGTTGGACGTTTCGAGGCCGGCTGCTTCTTCGAGGCCACTGCGGGCCTGGGCGAGCAGGTCGAGGGCGGCGGGCGGCGCAGTGGCCCTGCGCAACACGGGGTGGACGTCACTCGCCGGGCCATTGGGTGAGGGTGCAGGGCCGGTGACGCGGCGCCGGTTTGCGGCAGCTGCGGACGTGCGAGCCATGACGAACCTCCTGTCGTCGTGTGACGGCACTGTGGCCGTATGTGTCCATCGTGAGGGGCACCACTGACAATCGGCCCTGACCTGGCCTTTTGCCTCGATCGCAGGTTCGAGATACTTTTGCACTGACTGGTCAGTCTAAAAATGGGGAGGGCTCATGGACAGCCCAGCGCACGGGGCAGCTGTGTCCGCCGACGACTTCGGGCTGAAGGGCCCACGCGGCTGGGCCTTTCGCGGCGTACGCGTCGAGGCGGAGCCCGGCGCACTCGTAGCCGTCGAGGGCCCGTCCGGCTCCGGCCGCACCTGTCTCCTGCTCGCCCTCACCGGCCGCATGCGCTCCACCGAGGGCCGCGCCGAGGTGGGCGGCCATCACCTGCCCGAGGAACTGGCCGCCGTACGCCGAATCAGCGCGCTCGGCCCGGTCACCGGTGTCAACGAACTCGATCCCGCCTTCACCGTGGCGGAGCATCTGCGTGAACGTGCCCTGCTGCGGCGCCGCTACGACGGTTCGCTGCGCGCGCTGCTGCGCCCGCGCGCCGTACGCGCCGCGGAGGCGCAGGCCGGAATCGACGCGGCGCTCGACGCCGCGGGTCTGGATCTGGCGACGCTCCCCAAGGGACCCCGCACCTCCGTGCGGGACCTGGAGCGGCTGGAGGCGCTGCGTCTGTCCGTCGGTCTTGCGCTGATGAGCCGCCCCCGGCTGCTCGCCGTGGACGACGTGGACATGAAGCTCTCCGACGCGGAACGCGCGCTGGCCTGGGAGCTGCTGCGCTCGATCACCCGGGAGGGAACGACCGTCCTGGCGGTGTGCAGTGAGGCGCCCGACGACGCACTGCGGGTCACCACCGCGGACGACACAGACAACAGCACCGGCGCCGACGCCGACGTCGCTGCCAAGAGCACCACCGACAACGAAGAAAAGAGGGCGGACGATGCGCTCGCCGAAGCTGGCCGCGCTTGAGCTGAAGCGGTTCGGCAGGGGGAAGCTGCCGCGCGCCGCGCTCGTCGCTCTCCTGCTGCTTCCGCTGCTGTACGGCGCGCTGTACCTGTGGTCCTTCTGGGACCCGTACGGCAAGCTCGACCGGATACCCGTCGCGCTCGTCAACGACGACAGGGGCGCCACCGCCGCCGGCAAGAAGATCGCCGCGGGTGACGAGATCACCGGAAAGCTGCGCGACAGCAAGGTCTTCGAGTGGCACGAGGTGAGCGCCGACGAGGCCGACAAGGGCGTGGAGGACGGCGCGTACTACCTGTCGCTGACCATGCCGTCCGACTTCAGCAAGCGCATCGCGTCCAGCTCCGGTGACGTTCCCGAGACCAGCGCCCTTCAGGTCCGTACGAACGACGCCAACAACTACATCGTCGGGCAGATCTCCCGGACGGTCTTCTCCGAAGTGCGGACCGCCGCTTCGAAGAACGCATCCCGTTCGTTCCTCGACAAGATCTTCATCTCCTTCTCCGGCATCCATGACGAGACGGAGAAGGCCGCCAAGGGTGCCTCCGAACTCGACGGCGGAGTCGGGAAGGCGAAGAAGGGCTCGGGCGAGCTCAAGAGCGGGCTCAACAAGGCCAAGGACAGCACCAAGGCCCTCGCGGACGGCCAGAAGAACGCCAAGAGGGGCAGCGGTGATCTGGCCCGCGGGGTGACGAAGCTGCACAAGGGCTCCGGCGAGCTGAAGACCGGCACGCGGCAAGTGGCGGCCGGCACGCAGACGCTCGCCGACAAGGTCAACGGGATCTCGGGCGCGGTCCGCCCGTATCTGCAGGACAACGGGAAGACGGTCGGCGACACGGCGCGGCTCGTGGCCGACAGCACACAGGTGGTACGCGACCGGCTCGGCACGCTCGTGGAAAAGGCGCCCGTCGCGGCGGAGGCTTCCCGCGCGGCGGCCACCGCACTGCACACCGTCCACACCGCGCGTTGTGTTGACCAGCCCCTCCCGGACCCGGCATGCCCCCAGTTGAAGAAGGCCGACAAGGCCGCGGCGGACGCCGCCGTGATCTCCGGGGACGTCAACGCGCTCGTCAAGGACCAGGGCACGGACCTCAAGCAGTTGGACAAGGACTTGGCGAAGCTGCAGAAGCAGGCGCGCGAACTGTCCGTGCGCGCCCCCCACCTGGACGAGGACCTGAACAGCGCCGTCGCCAAGGTCAACGCGCTCAACACCGGTGCCAAGAAGGTCGCGAAGGGCGCGGCCAAGCTCGACACCGGCCTGGCCACGGCGCGAAACGGCGCCGTCGACCTCGACCGCGGCATCGGCAAGCTCGACACCGGCGCCAGCAGGCTGGACACCGGCGTCGGCAAGCTGAAGTCCGGTGCGGGCAAGCTGGACGGCGGCCTGATCAAGCTCTCCGACGGTTCCGGCGAACTGGCCAACGGGCTGCACAAGGGCGTCGGCAAGATCCCCGACTACGGCAAGAACGACCGCGACGACCGCACCGAAGTGATGGCCGACCCGGTTCAGCTCGCCTCCCAGTCGATGCACCGTGCCCCCAACTACGGCACAGGATTCGCCCCGTATTTCATCCCGCTGTCCCTGTGGGTCGGCGCGATGGTGGCGTACATGCTGATCCAGCCGCTGAACCGCCGCGCCCTCGCGGCCGGTGCGTCGGCCTGGCGGATCGCCTTCGCCGGCTGGCTCCCGGTGGCGGCGCTCGGGGTGCTGCAGAGCGCGGCACTGCTGTCCGTACTGCACTGGGCGCTCGGGCTGCAGATGGAACGGGCCGCGGGGACGGCCGGCTTCCTGGTACTGGTGACGGGCTGCTTCGCGGCGATCGTGCAGTGGCTCAACGCCCGCTTCGGCGCGGCGGGCCGAATCCTCGTCCTGGCGGTGCTGATGCTCCAGCTCACCTCTGCGGGCGGCACATACCCCGTACAGACCAGCCCTGACTTCTTCAACGCCATCCACCCCTTCCTGCCGATGAGTTACGTCGTGGAGGGGCTGCGCAGGCTGATCACGGGCGGTGGCCTGGAACCCGTCTGGACGGGCAGCGTGGTGCTGCTCGCCTTCACCGCCGGGGCGCTGGCATTGACCGCCGTCTCCGCGCGACGCAAGCAGGTCTGGACGCTGGACCGTCTTCACCCGGACCTCAGCCTGTGAGAATCGTGTCCATGGAAAGCAGCAGAACGCGCCGCGAAGGCACCCGGCAGAAGCTCTACGAGGCGGCTGTCACCCTCATCGCGGAGCAGGGTTTCTCCTCGACGACGGTGGACGAGATCGCCGAGCGCGCCGGGGTCGCCAAGGGCACGGTCTACTACAACTTCAAGAGCAAGAGCGAGCTCTTCGAAGAGCTGCTGCGGCACGGCGTCGGCCTGCTCACCGCGTCCTTGAAGGCCGCGGCCGACGAGACGGAGGAGCGCGAGGGCACGAAGGTGGAGGCCCTCGACGCGATGATCAAGGCGGGGCTGGTCTTCATCGACCGCTACCCGGCCTTCACCCAGCTGTACGTCGCCGAGCTGTGGCGCACCAACAGGGCCTGGCAGTCGACGCTCCTGGTGGTACGGCAGGAGGCGGTCGCCGTCGTCGAGACGGTGCTGCGGGAGGCGATCGAGAACGGCGAGCTGAGCGAGGAGATCGACATTCCGCTGACGGCGGCGGCGCTGGTCGGGATGGTGCTGGTCGCGGCGCTGGACTGGCAGGCGTTCCAGCGGGAGCGGACGATCGACGATGTGCATGCGGCTCTGTCGCGGCTGCTGCACGGGCGCGTGAGCGGCCGCTAGCGCCGGAGCGCGACCCTCCGACCGATCCGACCGAGGAGCGCGCGGGCACAGAAAACGCCGGTCCGGTGAAGCTCGATCCCCCCGAGCTTCACCGGACCGGCGTTTTTCCTTGTTCCCCCGTGCTCCCCCGGCGGTCCCCCGACCCCCGTGGTCCTCCCCCGTTCCTTCCGGGGAGCCGCGCCGCTCCGCCGCCCCGTGTCGGCGGTATCGGCGCTGCGCCCCTTCCGTGGTCCCCACTCTTCCGTCTGCGCAGGTGGGAGCCCATCCGCGTAACTACTCATCTCGCCCACTAGGTACGGATACTCACCCTTGCGTGCTCAACCTCAGTCCGGCGCGGCCGGGACTGGTTACGATCACGTCCGTGTCCGTACTCCCCCTTGTCTTCACCAGCGGCTGGGCCAGCGGCATCAACGCCTACGCGGTGATCCTGCTCTTCGGCATCTTCGGCGCGACCGGGCTCACCGACGAGGTGCCCGAGTCGCTCCAACGCCCCGACGTCCTGATCGTCGCCGGGGTGCTCTTCCTGTGCGAGGCGGTCGCCGACAAGATCCCGTACGTCGACTCGGTCTGGGACTCGGCGCACACGGTCGTCCGGCCGGTCTCGGGCGCCGTCGTCGGCGCGCTGCTGGCCGGGCAGAGCGGTTCCCTGCCCGAGCTTGCGGCCGGTGCGGTGGGCGGCTCGACAGCGCTCCTGAGCCACCTGGTCAAGGCCGGCACCCGGATGGCGGTCAACACCTCGCCCGAGCCGTTCAGCAACATCGCCGTCAGCACGGCGGAGGACCTGGGCGTCGCGGGGATCATCAGCTTCGCGCTCTTCTATCCGATTGCCGCCGCGATCATCGCCGGGACGCTGCTCCTCCTCGGCCTGGTGATACTGATTTTCCTCGCGGCGAAGATCCGGCGGTTCCGGCGGCGCAGAGCACAGCGGCGCGAGGAGAGAAGGCTCGGACTGGGCACGCCCCGGTCTCCTGGCTGAGCTGTCGGCCGGGTTGTCAGTGGTGGCCGATAAAGTCTTCGGCATGGCACGGATTGCGGTGATCGGCGCCGGCATGGGCGCGATGGCGACCGCTGCCCGGCTGGCCGTCGCGGGCCACCGGGTGGCGGTGTACGAGCGCGCGGCGACGTACGGCGGCGCGGTGGGCCGCTTCGAGCGGGACGGCTTCGCCTTCGACACGGGGCCCGGCCTGCTGCAGCTGCCCGCGGTCTACCGGGATCTGTTCGCCAAGACGGGCAAGGAGTCCCTGGAGCAGTGCGTCGGGCTCATGCCGGTGGACCCGGCCGCCCGGCACCTCTTCGCGGACGGTACGGACGTCTCCCTGCCCAACGCCTCGCGCGCGGGCGTCGTCGCCGCGCTGGACACGGCGCTCGGCGCGGGGGCGGGCGAGCGCTGGGGCGAGTTCCTGACCCGCGCCCGCGACGCCTGGGACCGGACCAGACGGCCACTCCTGGAGGAACCGCTGCGCCCGGACCGGGGGGCCCCGGCCCGTGACCCGTATCCGTCGGTGCCGCACCGCCGGGTGCTGCGGCGCAGCCGGGCGGCGGGCACGCTCGCGGAGGTCGGTGAGTGGGAGCTGTCGGACCCGCGCCTGGCGGCCCTGCTGGAGAGTTACGCCCTGTCCTACGGCCTCGATCCGCGCGACGCCCCCGCGTCCGCCGCCGTGCTGCCGTACATGGAGCAGACCTTCGGCAGCTGGTATGTGACCGGCGGGATGCGGGAGTTGGCGAGGGCTCTGTACGAGCGGTGCCTGGCGCGCAGGGTCGAGTTCACCTTCGGCGCCGAGGTGAGCGGCCTGCTGGAGAAGGACGGCCGGGTAGCGGGCGTGGAGCTGGTCGACGGCACCGCGGTCGACGCCGACTCGGTGGTCGCGGCCGTCCATCCGTCCCGGCTGAGCGCGTTGCTGCGCGGGCCGGACCAGGAGCTGTTCGCCCCGGACGAGGTCCGGCGTGAGGGCCCGCGCGGCGCGGCAGCGGGCCGGGTCACGGTCTGCCTGGCCCTCTCCGGGCCGCGGGATCCCGGCGCCGCCCACCGCACCGTGGTGCACTCGGCGGGCCGCGAGGGCGAGCTTCGCGGACTCTTCGACCGCGGCCACGAGGGCTCCGCGGCCCGGCGGCCCACCGTATGGGTCTCGCGCCCCGACGATCCGGCGCTGCGGCCGGACGCCGACCACGAGGCCGTCGTGCTCACCGCCGCCGCCCCGCCCGTGGATCGGTACGACTGGTCGGCGCCGGGCGCCGCGGACACCTGGGCGGACGGGATGACCGCCGTTGCCGGGGCCGCGATGGAGGGCCTGGCAGGTCGTGTGCTGTGGCGCGAGGTCCGTACGCCGGCGGACACCGCCGACGCCACGGGCGCCTCGGCGGGCGCTATACCGGCACCGGCCCTGGCGGGCGCGGGGGGCGCGTATCTGGCGCCCGCCAACACGACCCGGCTGCCCGGTCTTTACTTCGCCGGAGGCTGGGCGCATCCCGGCGGCGGACTGGCGCACGCCGGGATGTCGGGGGCCCTCGTCGCGGGCCTCATCGTCGAGGGCGACGCCTTCCGCGGCTCGCAGTGAGCCGGAAGTGGGCTCGCGGCGCAGTGGAGTCGCAGCGAATCGGCAGGCCGGTGATCCCGTGATCCGCTGATCCTGCCCCGGATCCGGAGGAGTGGAGACCGGGCGGCCCGTTCCGTCAGTAGCGGTACTGCTCGTTGTAGCCGGTGGAGTCGTATCCGTTCTGGTACGGCTCCTGGGGCGGCTGCTCCCCACTGAAGGGCTGCTCGCCGTCGCGCTGCTGCGGGACCCAGACCCCGCCGGGCGGCGTCTCGTCGTAGCCCTGCTGGCCGCCGTAACCGTTGTCGTACTGGCCGCCGTACTGCTGGGTGCCGATGTACGGATCGGAGTAGGCGGCGAACTGCTGCTCACCGGCCGGATAGTCGTACTGCCCCGCGTAGATGTCGTGCTGCTGGGGGTCGCGCTGCTGGTATCCGGAGTAGGCGGTGTCGTACCCGGGGAACGCGTCGTCCCGGGCCTGCGTCGCCTCGTACGCCGCTTCGTTGTAGACGGCGTACTGCCCGGTCTCGTCCGGCAGGGGCTCCGGCGCGTACACCGGCTCCGCCTGCGGGACCGGCTCGTACGCGAGGTCGGAGACCTCCAGGGAGGGCTCTTGGTCGGCGACCCGCCCGCTGCCGCGCTTGCGGCGCCGGCTCTCGCCGGGCTTTCCGCCGATCGCCCAGCCCGTCGAGAAACCGCGGCGGAAGGACAGCGTCACGTGAATCTGCCCGATCGCGAAGGCGACGGCTCCCGCCGCGATCACGAAGACGGAGGGCAACAGGACTCCGATCACCACGCCGAGGAAGCCGGTGAAGGCGAGCAGCCGCCAGCGCAGCCGCGCCTTGTACTGCAGCAGCACCTCACCGAGCAGCCACAGCGCAACGCCTCCGAACGCGATGTAGAGGACCGTCCAGCCCATGTACGCCCCTCCTCGTACGACCGCCGCTCCTGGGAGACGGCAGGCACTGCTGTCAGGACTGCTCGTGCAGTCCGAGATTCTCGTAGATCTCAAGCGTCGCGGTGGAGTTGTTCAGCGTGATGAAGTGCAGCCCGGGAACGCCCTCGGACAGCAACGTCGCGCAGAACTCCGTCGCGAACTCGATGCCAATGGAGCGTACAGCCGCCGGATCGTCCTTGACCGCGAGGATCCGCTCTTTCAGAGCGTCCGGGAACGACGCGTTGCTGAGCTGACTGAACCTTTCGATCTGTTTGACGCTGGTCACCGGCATGATCTCCGGGATGATCGGCGTCTCGCAGCCCGCCTGCGACACGCGGTCGCGCATCCGCAGATAGTCCTGTGGGTCGAAGAACATCTGCGTGATCGCGTAGTCGGCGCCGGCCCGGCACTTGTCGACGAAACGGCTGATGTCAGCCTCCCAGTCGGCCGATCGCGGGTGCATCTCCGGGAAGGCCGCGACGCCCACGCAGAAGTCGCCCGACTCCTTGATCAGCCGCACCAGCTCCGCCGCATACGTCACCCCCTTCGGGTGACGTACCCACTCGCCCATCGGGTCGTTGGGCGGGTCGCCGCGCACGGCGAGGATGTTGCGGATGCCCGCGTCGGCGTACTGCCCGACCATGTTGCGCAGCTCGGCGATCGAGTGGTCGACGGCGGTGAGGTGCGCGACCGGCGTGAGGGTGGAGTCGGCGGCGATCTGCTGGGTGGCCTTGACGGTGCCCGCGCGGGTGGAGCCGCCGGCGCCGTAGGTCACGGAGACGAAGCTGGGGGCGACTGCCTCGACCCGGCGCAGCGCGTTCCAGAGGTTGCGCTCGCCCTTCTCCGTCTTGGGCGCCCAGAACTCGAACGAATACGAGGTTTTCCCGGTCGCGAGCATGTCGCGAACGGTTCGCGCGCGATCAGTCCTGGTGGAAGAAGTGCCAAAGGCCATACTGGCAGGTTAGCCAGGGGGGCGCGAACCCCCAACCAGAGCGACGATTATGAGCGTTTTGCCGCTTTACTGTCCACCCTTCGGACACCGACCCGGCGCGTCCCCCGCCCAGTTCCCCGGGCCGCCCCGCGCTACGCGTCGAATCGCTCGCCGACCCGCTTGGCGAGTGCGGCTGCCGCGGCTGCCGGGTCGTCGGCCTCGGTGATAGCCCGAACCACCACGACCCTGCGGGCACCCGCGTCCAGCACCTCGTCGAGGTTGCCCGCGCCGATCCCGCCGATCGCGAACCAGGGCCGGTCCTGGCGCAGCGTCGCCGTGTACCGGACGAGCCCCAGCCCCGGGGCGTACCGTCCGGGTTTGGTGGGGGTGGGCCAGCAGGGGCCGGTGCAGAAATAGTCCACGCCCGGCTCGGCTACGGCCGCGTCCACCTCGGACTCGGCGTGCGTCGAGCGGCCGACGAGCGCGTCGGGGCCGAGGATCGCACGCGCGGCCGGGACCGGCAGATCGCCCTGCCCCAGGTGCAGCACGTCGGCGCCGATGGCGTGGGCGACATCGGCCCGGTCGTTCACCGCGAGGAGCTTGCCGTGCCTGCGGCAGGCTTCGGCGAAGACCTGGAGGTGCTCCAGCTCCTCGGCCGCCTCCATGCCCTTGTCCCGCAGCTGCACGATGTCCACACCGGAGGCCAGAACGGCGTCCAGGAACTCCGGAAGGTCGCCCTGGCGCTTGCGGGCGTCCGTACAGAGATACAGCCGGGCGTCGGAGAGCCGGCCCCCGGCCGCGGAAATAGGGCTGGGACTGGGCATGGCGCTGGGCATGGCGGATATCCCCCGTTGGTCGGCGGTGCACGGGCCGCGGGAGCCCGTGCACCATATGTGATCAGCTCGTTCTGTCGTCAGGCGTCGGGCCAATGGCGTCGGGCCTCAGGCGTCGAGGCCCCGGACGTCGGGCCGTCAGACGGCCAGCGCCTGGGCTCGGCGCTTCACCTCCGTGCCGCGATTCTCACTCAGCGCCTGCGCGGGCGTGCCCGGCAGGGACGGGTCGGGAGTGAAGAGCCATTCGAGCATCTCCTGGTCGGAGTAGCCGTCGTCCCTCAGGAGCGTCAAGGTCCCGGCAAGACCCTTGACCACCTTGTCGCCGTCGATGAAGGCGGCAGGCACCTGAAGCGCCCTGTTCTCTCCACGGCGCACGGCGATCAGCTGGCCGTCCCTGACCAACTGCCGGACGCGCGTCACCTCGACGTCGAATTTTTCGGCGATGTCGGGGAGGTGGAGCCAGGCGGGGATGAGAGCGTCGATCTTTGCGTCAATCTGGGTCACAGGACAAGCGTGCCATCTTGGACTGACAGCCGGTAGTCGAGTCGGCCCGGCGCGGCCCCACGTCGGCTCAGAGCGTGGCCGACTTGAGCGGAATGGACGGGTCTGCGGCCCGCTGCGGGTCCAGCGGCGCGCCTGAGCCAATCAGCTTGCGGCCCTGGGCGAGATCCCTCGGCCGGGCCACGGTCAGCAGCGCGACCAGCGCCCCCTCCCGCAGCCAGCACACCGACCAGGCCGCTCCCGACGGGTCGCCGCGCCACACGGTCGTATCGGCGCACGCGTGGTGCCCGGCGTACTGCACGAAGCGGCCGAACTGCTCGGACCAGAAGTACGGAATCGGGTCGTAGCTCTGCGGCGTTTCGCCGACGATGTTCGCCGCGACCGCCCGAGGCCCCTGGAGGGCGTTGTCCCAGTGGTGGACGAGCAGCCGTTCGCCGTAGCGCCGGGACGGGAAGGATGCGCAGTCCCCGACGGCGTACACATCGGGCAGGGAGGTGCCCAGCCGGTCGTCCGCGACGACGGCGCCGTCCGGCCCCCGCTCGATGCCGGATTCCGCGAGCCAGGCCGTCGCGGGCCTGGCCCCGATGCCGACGACCACCGCGCCCGCCGCGATCCGCGTCCCGTCGGCGAGCACGACCTGCCCCGGCTCGATCCGCGCGACGCGCGCCCCCGTCAGCAGCCGCGCGCCGCTCTCCGCGTACCAGTCGGCCATCGGGACGGCGACCTCGGCGGGCATGGTGCCCGCGAGCGGCCGGTCCGCGGCCTCGACGACGGTCACCGCACAGCCCGCCTTCCGCGCGGCCGTCGCGAACTCCGCGCCGATCCAGCCCGCCCCGACCACCACGACGTCGTGCTGCTCGTCGAGTACGGGCCGCAGCCGCGCAACGTCGTCGAGGGTGCGCAGCAGATGGACGCCGGGGACGCCCTCGCTGCCGGGCAGCATGATCGGCTCCGCCCCGGTGGCGATGATCAGGGCGTCGTAGGGGACGGGCCCCGATGGGGTGTCGATCTCGTGCGCCGAGGAGCGCACGCCACTCACTTCGAGCCCCAGCCTGAGCTCGATGCCGAGTGCGTCGAAGTCGATGTCGAAGGCCGAGCCCTCGGCCTTTCCAAGCAGGACCGCCTTGGACAGCGGCGGCCTGTCGTACGGCTGGTGCGGCTCGGCGCCGATCAGCGTGACGCGGCCGGTCCAGCCCTGCTCGCGCAGCGCCACGGCGCTCTGCACGCCGGCCATTCCGGCCCCGACGACAACCACGTGCCGCTCCGCGCGCTTCTGCTCGTCTGCCTGCCTCTGCTCGCTCACACGATCACTGTAGGGCGACGTGTACAGGGGCCCTCAGAGCCAGGTGGGGAGACTTCTGACACAACGTCACTGACGCGGTGTCACCGACCGCGTCGACGCGCCGCGTCACCGGCCACGTCGCTGAACCGCGTCACGGAACCCGCTGCTCCACGACGCTCGTCCCGCTGCCGGGCCGGGACTCCCACTCCCAGGTCTCCTCCAGCCGCACGCGCCCGTCCGCGAGGTCGACGACAGTGGACCGGCAGTGCCCGGACGCGGTGTCGCCGTCCTCCTTCAGCTGCACGTACCTGAAGTCCAGCAGGTCGCCCTCGCGCGTGCCCACGAGGTGGCCGCGCACCACGTCGCCGCCCGCGTATTCGGCCCAGATCCGGCCGTTCTCCTCGTGGTACGTGAAGCGGGTCCACGTCCCGACCTGGCCGGGGGCCTGGTCGGCGACCGGCGAGAGGACGAGTCCGTCGAGCGAGCGGGCCACGGGGGTTGCTTCCTTACGACCTCGGGGGCAATGGCGCGTGGGCTCCCGACGCCCTGCGACTGCGCGTTGGGGCCTGGCGTTAGGGTGGCCACCGTAAGGCACTCGCGGGAGCCCGGGCGGACCGGGCTGAGAGGGAGGCTGGGCGGCCTCCGACCGTACGAACCTGATCCGGGTCATGCCGGCGAAGGGAGGGGCTGGACACCCATGCACGTATCCCACACAAGATCCACCGGGACCACCGCCACCGGGACGACAGGACCCACAGGATCCGATGTCCTGGTCATCGGAGGCGGGATCATCGGCCTGGCCACGGCCTGGCGGGCGGTGCAGCGCGGCCTGCGGACCGCGGTCGCCGATCCGCAGCCTGGCGGCGGGGCCGCGCAGGTCGCGGCGGGCATGCTCGCCGCCGTCACCGAACTCCACTACGGCGAGCAGACCCTGCTCGGCCTCAACCTGGCCTCCGCCGAGCGCTATCCGGCCTTCGTAGCCGAGCTCGAAGCGGAGAGCGGGCAGGACACCGGTTACCGCGCGTGCGGCACGCTGTCCGTCGCGCTGGACGCCGACGACCGCGCCCACCTGCGTGAACTCCATGCCCTGCAACGCCGGTCCGGGCTGGACTCGCAGTGGCTCACGGGGCGCGAATGCCGGCGCCTGGAGCCGATGCTCGCGCCGGGCGTGCGCGGCGGCCTGCGGGTCGACGGCGACCACCAGGTCGACCCGAGACGGCTGGCCGTCGCGCTGGTGACGGCGTGCGAGCGGGCCGGGGTGGTCTTCCACCGCGACTGGGTGGACCGGCTCTCGGTCGCAAGGGACCGGGCCACCGGTGCCGTCCTCGCCGACGGCACGGAGCTCGCCGCCGACCAGGTGGTCCTCGCGGCGGGCAGCCTCAGCGGCCGACTCGCGGGTGTGCCCGAGGACGTACTGCCGCCGGTCAGGCCGGTGAAGGGGCAGTTGCTGCGGCTGACCGTGCCGCGGGCGTACGCGCCGTTCCTGAGCCGGACGGTACGGGCCTTCGTGCGCGGCAGCCATGTCTATCTGGTGCCTCGCGAGAACGGCGAGCTGGTCGTCGGCGCGACCAGCGAGGAGCTCGGCTGGGACACGACGGTCACGGCGGGCGGGGTCTACGAGCTGCTGCGCGACGCGCACGAGCTGGTGCCCGGCATCACCGAGCTGCCCCTGACGGAGACCCGCGCCGGGCTGCGCCCGTGCTCCCCCGACAACGCCCCCCTGCTGGGGCCGAGCGCGCTGCCCGGATTGCACCTCGCCACCGGGCACTACCGCAACGGGGTCCTCCTGACGCCCGTCACCGGCGATGTGATGGCGACCGTCCTGGCCACCGGGGAGCTCCCGGAAGAGGCCAGGCCGTTCACCCCGCGCCGGTTCTCCCCCGTGCCGCACGAGCCCGCGCCGCGGAAGTCCGTATCGCAGGAGCAGCCCGCATGAGCGTCCCCACCGGCCCGAGCGGGCCGAACAGCACAGGCCCGACCGTCTCGGTCAACGGCGAGCCCCGCGAGATCAGCGAGGGCATCACCCTCGACGCTCTCGTCGCGACCCTCACCCGGGCGCATTCGGGCGTCGCGGCCGCACTCAACGAAACCGTCGTGCCGCGCGGCCAGTGGGCCGCCACCACACTCGGCGACGGCGACCGCGTCGAAGTCCTCACCGCAGTCCAGGGAGGCTGAATCATGGCCGATGACCTCCTCACCATCGCGGACACCACCTTCTCCTCCCGGCTGATCATGGGCACCGGCGGCGCGCCCAGCCTCGACCTGCTCGAACGCTCCCTGGTCGCCTCCGGAACCGAGCTGACGACCGTCGCGATGCGGCGTCTGGACCCGACCGTGCAGGGGTCCGTCCTGTCCGTGCTCGACAAGCTCTCCATCCGGGTCCTGCCGAACACCGCCGGGTGCTTCACCGCGGGCGAGGCCGTGCTCACCGCCCGGCTGGCGCGCGAGGCACTCGGCACGGACTGGATCAAGCTGGAGGTCGTCGCCGACGAGCGGACGCTGCTGCCCGATCCGATCGAGCTGCTGGACGCGGCGGAGACGCTCGTCGACGACGGCTTCACCGTGCTGCCCTACACCAACGACGACCCGGTGCTCGCCCGCAAACTGGAGGATGTCGGCTGCGCGGCGATCATGCCGCTCGGCTCCCCCATCGGTTCGGGTCTGGGCATCCGCAACCCGCACAATTTCCAGCTGATCACGGAGCACGCGCGCGTGCCGGTCGTACTCGACGCGGGCGCGGGCACCGCTTCGGACGTGGCGCTGGCGATGGAGCTGGGGTGCGCGGCGGTGATGCTGGCCTCGGCGGTGACCCGGGCCCAGGAGCCGGTGCTGATGGCGGAAGCGATGCGGCACGGGGTCGAGGCGGGCCGTCTCGCGTACCGGGCTGGCCGGATCCCGCGTCGGCACTTCGCCGAGGCGTCGTCCCCGGCGGGCGGCCTGGCGGCCCTGGACCCGGAGCGCCCGGCGTTCTGATCCGGGCCCCGAAGCCCGTACAGACGTGCGTGGAACGCGTGAGAGCCGTCACAGGTCGGCTTCAGTACGGTCGCAGGGCGGCCTGCGGAGTTCGGCCTGTCGGTCCTGGCTCGTAGACTCCCCTGCGTGGATACGACCCTTCAGGACCCGCTCGTCGGGCACGTGCTCGACGGCCGCTACCGCGTCGATGCGCGCATCGCCGTGGGCGGCATGGCCACGGTCTACCGGGCCGTCGACACCCGCCTCGACCGGGTGCTCGCGCTGAAAGTGATGCACCCCACGCTGGCCGCCGACGTCTCCTTCGTCGAGCGGTTCATCCGCGAGGCGAAGTCCGTCGCCCGGCTCTCGCACCCCAATGTGGTCGGGGTGTTCGACCAGAGCGCCGACGGGGCTTACGTCTATCTGGCAATGGAGTACGTCGCTGGGTGCACCCTGCGCGACGTCCTGCGCGAGCGCGGTGCGCTGCAGCCGCGCGCCGCCCTGGACATCCTGGAGCCGGTCCTGGCCGCGCTCGGCGCAGCGCATCGCGCCGGGTTCGTCCACCGGGACATGAAGCCGGAGAACGTGCTGATAGGGGACGACGGCCGGGTCAAGGTCGCCGACTTCGGTCTGGTGCGGGCCGTGGACACCATCACCAGCACCACCGGATCCATCCTCGGCACGGTGTCGTATCTCGCGCCCGAGCAGATAGAACACGGCACGGCGGACACCCGTGTCGATGTCTACGCCTGCGGCGTGGTGCTCTACGAGATGCTGACCGGCGCCAAGCCGCACTCGGGCGGCACCGCAGCCCAGGTGCTCTACCAGCACCTCCACGAGGACGTGCCCGCCCCGTCGGCCGCCGTGCCCGGTCTGGCCGTGGCACTGGACGAGCTGGTGGCGAGCGCCACCGCGCGCAACCCCGAGATCCGGCCTTACGACGCGGTCGCGCTGCTCGCGCGGGCCAGGGAGGCGCGCGCCGAGCTCGGCGACGAGCAGCTCGACGCGGTGCCACCGCAGGCCCGTGCCGAGGCGCACGACGGCTCGCAGGACCGTACGAGCGTCATCCCGCGGGCGCTGGGAGCGGCACGTACGCCCGTTCCCGCGGCCGGTGGCCACGGCGGCCATCAAGAACCTCTGAATCGGACCAGCAGGCTTCAGACACAGCCGCCGGGACCGCCGCAGCCCCGGCCGCCGCGCCGTCGTGCCTTCGTGCCCCGCCGAGGTGTGCTGGCGCTGATCGTCGCCGTCCTGCTCGTCCTCGGCGTCGGCGCGGGTGTCTGGTACATCAACTCCGGCCAGTTCACGCGTGTCCCCCCGCTTCTCGCGCAGTCGGAGAAGCAGGCCGGAAAGCGGCTCTCGGACGCCGGGCTCGATGTGAAGAAGGTGGAGCGGAAGTTCAGCGACAGCTTCGACCGGGGCGCCGTCATGAACAGCGCCCCCAAGTCAGGCGAGCGCATCCGCACCAACGGTTCGGTGACGCTCGTCGTCTCGCGCGGCCCGGAGATCGTGAAGGTCCCCGACCTGGAGCGGATGCCGCTGGCCAAGGCCAGGGGCGAGCTGGAGAAGACGGGTCTGGCCCCCGGCATCGTCACCAGGGAATTCGACGAGGACATCGCGCAGGGCGCGGTCATCCGCACGAAGCCCGCCGCGGGCACCGGCCGGCAGCCGGACTCCGCGGTCGCCATGGTCGTCAGCAAGGGCGCTCCTCTCGATGTGCCCGACGTGACCGGCGAGACCGCGGAGGACGCCACCTTCGAGCTGAAGGAAGCCGGGTTCACCGTGAGGTCCGCGCCCGACCGGGTCTTCTCGCCGGAGGACGCGGGCTCCGTAGCCGGGCAGTCCGCGGCCGAGGGAGACCAGCTCGCCGAGGGGGACACCATCACGCTGACGGTCTCCAAGGGGCCGCGCATGATCTCCGTACCCGATGTCGTCGGTGACAACATCGACGACGCGAAGGCCGAGTTGAAGGAAGCGGGCTTCGTGGTCGAAGTCGACCGGCCCTTCCTCTCCTTCAGCGACGAGATAGCGAGCCAGTCGGTGGACGCCGGCGGCGAGGCCCCGGAGGGCAGCACGATCACCATCAAGACCAAGGGGCTGTAGGCCGGGGCCGGGTGCCCGCGTCAACGGGCGGCGCCCGCCCTGGCATCCTGGAGGGTGATGAGCAACGCACCTTTTCCCTCCCGCAATCCCGTCGGCGGCCACATCCCCGTGGCGGGCGGCCTCGCCACCGTCGGGCTCCCGTACGCACGTGAGATGGGCGCCGAGGCCGTGCAGGTCTTCGTCGCCAATCCGCGCGGCTGGGCGACGCCCACCGGAAACCCGACCCAGGACGAGCAGTTCCGCGCGGCCTGCGCCGCCGAGCGGATCCCGGCGTACGTCCATGCCCCCTACCTGATCAACTTTGGTTCGCACACCGAGGCGACCGTGGAGAAGTCGGTGGAGTCGCTGCGGCACTCGCTGCGCCGCGGCCGGGAGATCGGCGCGCTGGGTGTGGTGGTGCACACCGGATCGGCCACCGGTGGCCGACCGCGCGCGGATGCCCTCGCCCAGGTACGTACGCATCTGCTGCCGCTCCTGGACGAACTGACCCATGACGACGACCCGTTCCTGCTGCTGGAGTCGACGGCCGGGCAGGGCTTCTCGCTGTGCTCGCGGACCTGGGACTTCGGCCCGTACTTCGAGGCACTCGACGCCCACCCCAAGCTGGGCGTCTGTCTCGACACGTGCCACATCTACGCGGCCGGGCACGACCTCGCGGGCCCCGGTGGGATGAAGCAGACCCTGGACCTGCTGGTGGACACGGTCGGCGAGGGCCGGCTCAAGCTGATCCACGCCAACGACTCCAAGGAGACCGTCGGCGCGCACAAGGACCGCCACGAGAACATCGGCGCGGGCCACATCGGCGAGGACCCGTTCCGCGAGCTGTTCTCGCACCCGGCGACCGAGGGCGTACCGCTGACGATCGAGACGCCGGGCGGCAAGGAAGGGCACGCGGCCGATGTGGCCCGGCTGAAGGAGCTGCGCGACTCCTGAGGGCCGAAGCGACCGCCCCGAATCTTATTGAGGAATACCCCAGGAGGGTATGACGTTCCTGTCCTGGGCAGGAACGTCATCCGACTTGGGGAGCTTCGCCATGCAGCACGACGCCCACGCGCACCACGGTCACGACGCACCCGAGGGCCTCGGCACGCACCCGGGGCGGCGGCAGGGTGAGCTGGTCGACAGCCGAGCGGGCCACGCTGCACTGCCTCACCGGATGCGCCATCGGCGAGGTGCTCGGCACGGTGATCGGCACCGCCCTGGGCTGGGGCAACGTACCGACCATGATCCTGGCGATCGCCCTGGCCTTCTTCTTCGGTTACGCGCTCACCCTGCGCGGAGTCCGCAAGGCCGGCGTCGACCCCAGGACGGCGATCCGGGTCGCCCTCGCCGCCGACACTCTCTCCATCGCCGTGATGGAGCTGATCGACAGCGGGGTGATCGCCTTCTGGCCGGGCGCGATGGACGCGCACCTGACCGACGCGATGTTCTGGGGCGTACTCGCCTTCGCGCTCGCCGCCGCCTTCGTGATCACGGTCCCCGTCAACAAGTGGATGATCGGCCGGGGCAAGGGCCACGCGGTGGTGCACCAGTACCACCACTGAGGCGCCCGGCAGCGCGCACGGGCTACAGCTCGGGGCCGTCCCCCGGTTCCTCCTGATAGGAGTAGCGCTGCTCGCGCCAGGGGTCGCCCAGGTTGTGATAGCCGCGCTCCTCCCAGAAGCCGCGGCGGTCCGCCGTCATGTACTCGACGCCCCGGACCCACTTGGGGCCCTTCCAGGCGTACAGATGCGGCACGACCAGGCGCAGCGGAAAGCCGTGCTCCGCGGTGAGCAGTTCACCGCCCTTGTGGGTGGCGAAGATCGCGTGGTCCGAGACGAAGTCCGCGATCCGCAGATTCGCACTGAAGCCGTACTCGGCCCAGACCATGACATGAGTGGCGGTGGGTGCGGGGGGCGCGAGTTCGGCGAGGGTACGGGCGAGCACACCGCCCCATTCGGCCCCCAGCATGCTGAACTTCGTTACGCAGTGCAGATCGGCCTCGACCGTGGAGAACGGGAGCGCCGAGAATTCCTCGTGGTTCCAGCAGTGCTTGTCGCCGTCAGCCGTGGCGCCGAAAACCCTGAACTCCCAGCGGTCCGGCTTGAACTTGGGGACGGGGCCGTAATGGGTGACCGGCCAGCCGCGCTGCAGCCGCTGCCCCGGCGGAAGCTCGGACGATCCCGACGCACGATGTTCCCGGCTTTCCGGCTGACCCATGTACTCCATGGTGACAGACCGCGAGGGGTGGTCATGACCAGGTCTGCCCCGATTCGGTGCAAGCCATACTAAGCCTGCACTTACTGGACGGTCTGCACGCGTGGTGCGAGGATGCGCGAAACCTGCCGAGTACAACGCCTGGAAGGAGCCTCTGCAATGCAGGGCGACCCCGAGGTCATTGAGTTCCTCAACGAGCAACTGACCGCCGAACTGACGGCGATCAACCAGTACTTCCTCCACGCGAAGATGCAGGAAAATTTCGGCTGGTCGAAGCTCGCCGCGTACACGCGGTCCGAGTCGATCGACGAGATGAAGCACGCCGAGCTGCTGACCGACCGGATTCTCTTCCTGGACGGACTGCCCAACTACCAGCGGCTCTTCCACGTCCGCGTGGGTCAGACCGTCACCGAGATGTTCCAGGCCGACCGGCAAGTCGAGGCCGAGGCGATCGACCGCCTCAGGCGCGGCGCGGAGGTCATGCGAGGGAAGGGCGACATCACCTCGGCGAAGATCTTCGAGGACATCCTGGCCGACGAGGAGCATCACATCGACTATCTCGACACCCAGCTGGAGCTGGTGGCGAAGCTCGGCGAAGCGCTCTACATCGCGCAGCTGATCGAGCAGCCGAGCAGCTAGCGAAGCCGGTGAGGCCTAGGCGGCTTCACTGAGCGTGACCTCGCTCGGCGCTGTGCCGCTCAGGGCTTCCTCGCCCCGCTCCATCAGCTCACGGCGCGGACAGGCGCCCCTGCCGAGGAGTCCCTGGATCGTGCGGACGCACGATCCACAGTCCGTCCCCGCCTTGCTGACCGACGCGATCTGGCGCGGCGTGCAGGCACCGGCGGCCGCGTGATCCTCGATCTGCCGATCGGTTACGCCGAAGCACGAGCAGACGAACATGCGGAGCACCTCCTCACGGGGCCAGGGGGACAAGACTCAGTTAGGTCAACCTAACCTTACCCGGCCGGAGCTGCTCGCAAAAGCCCCCCGAATGACTGTGGGGCGCGGATCACATTCGATCCGCGCCCCACAGTCATTTTCCTGCTCAGATATCTACTGATCCCGGTACATCTCGGCCACCAGGAACGCCAGGTCCAGCGACTGGCTGCGGTTGAGCCGCGGGTCGCAGGCCGTCTCGTAGCGCTGGTGCAGGTCGTCGACGAAGATCTCGTCGCCGCCGCCCACGCACTCGGTGACGTCGTCGCCGGTCAGCTCGACATGGATGCCGCCCGGGTGTGTGCCGAGGCCCTTGTGGACCTCGAAGAAGCCCTTGACCTCGTCGAGCACGTCGTCGAAGCGACGCGTCTTGTGGCCGGACGCGGCCTCGTAGGTGTTGCCGTGCATCGGGTCGGTGACCCACACCACGGTGGCGCCGGAGGCCGAGACCTTCTCGACCAGCTCGGGGAGCTTGTCGCGGACCTTGTCGGCGCCCATCCGGACGACGAAGGTCAGCCGGCCGGGCTCGCGCTCCGGGTCGAGCTTCTCGATGTACTGCAGCGCCTCGTCGACCGTGGTCGTCGGGCCCAGCTTCACGCCGATCGGGTTGCGGATCTGCGAGGCGAACTCGATGTGCGCGCCGTCGAGCTGACGGGTGCGCTCACCGACCCACACCATGTGCGCGGACACGTCGTACAGGCGGCCCGTGCGGGAGTCGACGCGGGTCAGCGCGGACTCGTAGTCCATCAGCAGCGCCTCGTGCGAGGAGTAGAACTCCACGGTCTTGAACTCGGCCGGGTCGGTGCCCGCGGCCTTCATGAAGTTCAGCGCGTTGTCGATCTCGCGGGCCAGCTGCTCGTAACGCTGCCCGGACGGGGACGACTTCACGAAGTCCTGGTTCCAGGCGTGCACCTGGCGCAGGTCGGCGTAGCCGCCGGTGGTGAAGGCGCGCACCAGGTTCAGCGTGGACGCGGACGCGTGGTACATCCGCTTCAGCCGGTCCGGATCCGGGATCCGGGACGCCTCGGTGAACTCGAAGCCGTTCACGGAGTCGCCGCGGTACGTCGGCAGGGTCACGCCGTCGCGGGTCTCGGTCGGCTTGGAGCGCGGCTTGGAGTACTGACCGGCGATCCGGCCCACCTTCACGACGGGCACCGACGCGGCGTACGTCAGCACCGCGCCCATCTGGAGGAGGGTCTTGAGCTTGTTGCGGATGTGGTCGGCGGACACCGCGTCGAAGGCCTCGGCGCAGTCACCGCCCTGCAGCAGGAACGCTTCGCCCTTGGCGACGGCTCCCAGTCGGGCACGCAGCTGGTCGCACTCGCCCGCGAAGACGAGCGGCGGATACGACTCGAGCTCCGCGATCACATCGCGCAGGGCCTCGGCATCGGGGTACTCGGGCTGCTGCGCCGCGGGAAGGTCTCGCCAGGTCGCCTTGGCGGCGACGCCTTGGGATTCAGCTTTCACGATCACGCCACAAGAGTACGGGGTCGTCATTGTCTCGTCGGCACCCGACCGCCCACTGAGACAGCCGCTGAGACAGCGCCTCGCGGGCCAGACCTTGCGCTACGATCCACCTCATGTTCGCGCACTTGAACCACACCTGGTGGTGGACCGCTCATCCAGCGGCCCACTGATCGCGCGTACCCAGACAACGCGAAGGCCGCCCCGGAGGGCGGCCTTTTTGTTTCGGGCCGTTCCTCCTCTCCGGAAGGAACGCATCCCATGCTCATCGACAGGCTGCTCGGCGACGACTGTCCGCCCTTCGCGCTGCTGCGCAGGCGCACACCCGGGCGCGACCACGACACCGTCGAAGTCCTGATCGGCTCCGTGCGTGAGGTCGAGCACCTCGCCGACATCCCGGCCGATGGTCCGCCCGCCCTGGCCCTGGTGCCGTTCCGGCAGATCAGGGAGCGCGGCTTCGACGTGCGTGACGACGGTACGCCGCTGAGCGTGCTGGTCGCCGACGAGACGTACGAGCTGCCGCTCGACGAGGCACTGGCCCAGCTGCCGACGCACGGCGTGCGGGTCGAGAGCGGCGCCTTCGACGTGGACGACGAGGAGTACGCGGGGATCGTCCGGCGGGTCATCGAGGACGAGATCGGGCAGGGCGAGGGCGCGAACTTCGTCATCCGCCGGACGTACACCGGCGAGATCCCGGGCTTCGGCCGGGCCGACGCACTGGCCCTGTTCCGGCGGCTGCTCGCCGGGGAGCGCGGCGCGTACTGGACGTTCGTGGTGCACACCGGGGAGCGCACCCTGGTCGGCGCCAGCCCGGAGGTGCATGTGCGGATGTCCGGCGGGACGGTCGTGATGAACCCGATCAGCGGGACCTACCGCTACCCGGCGGGCGAGCCGGATGTGGAGGGGCTCCTGACCTTCCTGGGTGACCGCAAGGAGACCGAGGAGCTCTCCATGGTCGTCGACGAGGAACTCAAGATGATGTGCACGGTCGGCGACATGGGCGGGGTCGTCGTCGGGCCCCGGCTCAAGGAGATGTCGCACCTCGCGCACACCGAGTACGAGCTGCGGGGCCGCTCCTCGCTGGATGTGCGCGAAGTACTGCGGGAGACCATGTTCGCGGCGACGGTCACCGGCTCGCCCGTGCAGAACGCGTGCCGCGTCATCGAACGGCACGAGGTCGGGGGCCGCGGCTACTACGCGGGGGCGCTGGCGCTGATCGGGCGCGACGAGGGCGGGACGCAGACCCTGGACTCGCCGATTCTGATCCGTACGGCGGACATCTCGCCGCAGGGCCGCTTGCGGGTGCCCGTCGGGGCGACGCTCGTGCGCCACTCGGACCCGGCGAGCGAGGTCGCCGAGACACACGCGAAGGCGGCGGGGGTACTGGCCGCGCTGGGGGTGCGGGAGGGGCGGCCGCGGGTCACCGGCGTGCGGCCCCGGCTGGCGGACGACCCGCGGGTCCAGGCCGCGCTGGAGGCCCGCCGCGCCGATCTCGCCCCCTTCTGGCTGCGCATGCAGACCCTGCCGTCCACCCTGTCCGGGCACGCCTTGGTGGTGGACGCCGAGGACACCTTCACCGCGATGCTGGCGCACCTGCTGCGGGCCTCGGGGCTCGATGTGACGGTACGTCGCTACGACGAGCCGGGGCTGCGCGAGACGGTTATCGGCCATGTGGGCCCGGTGGTGCTGGGTCCGGGTCCCGGCAACCCGGCGGACACGACCGACCCCCGCATGCTGGCGCTGCGCGCGCTGACGGCGGAGCTGCTGGGCTCGCACGCCCACGGAGTGCTCGGGGTCTGCCTCGGCCACGAGCTGATCGCGGCGGAGCTGGGGCTCGGCATCGTGCGCAAGGACGCGCCGTACCAGGGGGCGCAGGAGCGCATCGACCTCTTCGGGAGCCCGGAGACGGTCGGCTACTACAACAGCTTCGCCGCGCACTGCGGTGACGCGGCGACCGAGGAGCTGGCCGCCCACGGGGTCGAGGTCAGCCGTGACCGGGCGTCGGGCGAGCTGCACGCGCTGCGGGGGCCGGGCTTCGCCTCGGTCCAGTTCCATCCGGAGTCGGTGCTGACGCTGCGCGGGGCGTCGATCGTGAGCGAGCTGCTGGCCGGACTGACGGCCTCGGTGGCGCCGTAACCGGTGGGTCTCACGCGGGTCCTGGCGCGCCCGCCGGGACCAGCACATTGTCGCTGCGGCGGCCTGCCAGATAGTCCTCGACGTTCTGGACGGTCACCGCGACGATCTCCCCCACCGCGTCCACCGTGTAGTACGCCTGGTGCGAGGTGACCAGCACATTCGGGAAGGTCATCAGCCGCGCCAGGGTGTCGTCCTCGACGGCCACCAGCGACTTGTCCAGGAAGAAGAGCCCCGCCTCGGCCTCGTACACGTCCAGGCCCACCCCCGCGAAGCGCCCCAGCCGCAACTCGTCGACCAGCGCGTCGGTGTCCACGAGCCCACCGCGGCTGGAGTTCACCAGGATCGCGTCGTCCTTCATCGACCGCAGCGCGTCCGCGTCGATGAGGTGGTGGGTGGCCGGCATCAGCGGAACGTGCAGGCTGATCACGTCGGACGCGGCGAGCAGTTCGCCGCGCTCGACGTACTTCATGCCCAGCTCGACGCAGACGGGATTCCGCGCGATGTCCCAGCCCAGCAGGTTCATGCCGAAGCCATGGGCGATCCGGGTGAACGCCTCACCGATCTTGCCGGTGCCGACGACCCCCACCGTGCGCCCCCGCATGTCGCGGCCCAGCAGCCCGTCGAGGCGGAAGTCGAAGTCGCGGGTGCGGCCGGCGGCGCGGACGATGCGGCGGTTGACCGCCATCGCGAGGGTCCAGGCGAATTCGGCGACCGAGTACGGGGAGTAGTACGAGACGCGGGCGATGGTCATCCCGAGCTCCCGGGCGACGTCGAGGTCGATGTTGTTGAACCCGGTGGAGCGCTGGGCGATCATCTTCGTTCCACCGGCCGCCAGGGCGCGAAGGACCCTCGCCCCCAGGTCGGAGTTGACGCTGGAGCTGATGATCTCGTACCCGGCGGCGATGGGCGCGGTGTCCTCGGTGAGGAACACGTCGAGACTGCGGCAGCCGACCTCCAGGGCGTGGTTTCCTGCGAAGGCCTTCTCGATCAGGGGCTTCTCGTCGGCCTGCACGCCGAATGCCAGGATTTCCACGAGTTTTCCCTCAAGTCCTCAAGTAGGGCCAAGGACGGCCAAAAGCGGGCTGTGGGCCGGTCATCGCGAATATACGGCCCACAGCTCGGCCGCGCCCGGGAGACCGACCCGGGAGCCGCCCGGAACCCCGGGCGGAGGGATCAGCCGAAGAAGACACCCACCTCGGCGTAGAGCTTCGGGTCGACCGTCTTGAGCCTCGCGGTCGCCTCGCCGATCGGGACCCGCGCGATGTCCGTCCCCTGGAGCGCGACCATCTTGCCGAAGTCGCCGTCGCGCACCGCGTCGATGGCGTGCAGCCCGAAGCGGGTGGCCAGCCAGCGGTCGAAGGCGCTCGGTGTGCCGCCGCGCTGGACGTGCCCCAGGACGGTGGTCCTGGCCTCCTTGCCGGTGCGCTTCTCGATCTCCTTGGCCAGCCACTCCCCCACGCCCGAAAGCCGGACGTGCCCGAAGGAGTCCATCGTGCCGTCCTTGAGGACCAGCTCGCCGTCCTTGGGCATCGCGCCCTCCGCGACGACGACGATCGGGGCGTACGACGCCCTGAAGCGGGAGGTGATCCAGCCGCAGACCTGGTCGACGTCGAAGCGCTGCTCGGGGATGAGGATGACGTTCGCCCCGCCCGCGAGCCCGGAGTGCAGGGCTATCCAGCCCGCGTGCCGGCCCATGACCTCGACGACGAGGACGCGCATGTGCGATTCGGCGGTGGTGTGGAGGCGGTCGATCGCCTCCGTCGCGATACCGACCACGGTGTCGAAGCCGAAGGTGTAGTCGGTGGCGGACAGGTCGTTGTCGATGGTCTTGGGTACGCCGACGCAGGGGACGCCGTGCTCGTCGGACAGCCGCGCGGCGACACCGAGGGTGTCCTCGCCGCCTATCACGATGAGCGAGTCGACCTCGTGCTCGGCCAGGTTCTCCTTGACCCGGCGGATGCCGTCCCTGGCCCGGAGGGGGTTGGTGCGCGAGGAGCCGAGAATGGTGCCGCCGCGCGGCAGGATGCCGCGCACCTCCGGGATTCCCAGCCGCACGGTGTCGCCTTCGAGGGGACCGCGCCAGCCGTCCCGGAAGCCGATGAAGTCGTAGTCGTACTCCTGCACGCCCTTGCGGACGACTGCGCGGATGACCGCGTTGAGCCCGGGGCAGTCGCCGCCCCCGGTCAGTACTCCTACCCGCATGGAATTGTCCCTTCGCCACAGCCGGCTGTGAGCCGCCACGCTAGTGGTGATCCAGGTCACAGCGACATGGGGCGAAAGGTCAATTCCCTTGTAAAAAACAGGCGTTGCTCACCGAGCCCTGCCGGGGATGCGCCCTCCGGCGCCGCTGTCAGGCGTCGTCGAGGCCGCGTTCGATCGCGTATCGCACGAGCTCCACACGGTTGTGCAGCTGGAGCTTGCCGAGGGTGTTCTGCACGTGGTTCTGGACGGTGCGGTGCGAGATCACCAGGCGCTCGGCGATCTGCTTGTACGAGAGCCCCTTGGCGACCAGCCGCAGCACCTCGGTCTCGCGCTCGGTGAGCTGCGGGGCCTTGGGCTCGTTGGACGCGGCGGGGGCCGGGTCGGAGGCGAGGCGGCGGTACTCGCCGAGGACCAGCCCGGCCAGGCCGGGGGTGAAGACCGGGTCGCCCGCGGCCGTGCGGCGCACCGCGTCGATCAGGTCCTCGGGGCCGGCCGACTTCAGCAGATAGCCCGTCGCGCCGGACTTCACCGCTTCCAGTACGTCGGCATGCTCACCGCTCGCCGACAGGACCAGGACGCGCAGGCCCGGGTCGGTGCCGACCAGCTCCTTGCAGACCTGGACGCCGGGCATCCCCGGCAGATTTAGGTCGAGGACCATGACCTGGGGCATGACGGCCCTCGCCCGGCGCACCGCCTGCGGGCCGTCGCCCGCCGTGGCGACCACGTCGAAGCCCGCGGCGGCCAGGTCGCGGGCGACCGCGTCCCGCCACATCGGGTGATCGTCGACCACCATCACCCGGATCGTCGTGTGCTCGCTCTGATCGCTCTGGTCGCTCATCGCGCCTGTCCTGCCTTCCCCCGTGGAACCTTCAGTTCAACTTCCGTACCCTGCCCCGGCACCGAGATCAGCTCGGCCGTGCCACCGATGTCGCGCAGACGCCCGCGGATCGACTGGGCGACACCGAGCCGCCCCTCCCCCTCGGCCTGCGCGAGCCTGCCCTCCGGGATGCCCGGCCCGTCGTCCCGCACCGTCACGACCACTTCCTGCGGCCAGTCCTCGACCAGGATCCAGGCCTGGGCGTCCTCGCCGGCGTGCCTGAGCACATTGTCCAGTGCGGCGCTGACAGCCCCGGCGAGCTCCCTGGCCGCCGCCGGTTCCAGCAGGACCGGGGCGCCGGGCTCGGCGAAACTCACTCTCGACCCGGCGTGCGCGGCGAGCAGCGAGCGCAGATCGCACGGCCCACCGCTGTCGGAGCCGTGCTCCTCGTCGACCTCGACGCTACGGACCACCGCGCCCTGCGCCGCGTCCTCCGAGACCCGGGTGGCAGGCACCAGGCCGCTGGACACCAGAGTGCGCAGCGCCACTTCCTGCTCTCCCGCCATCCGGCCCAGCTCGGCCGCCTCGCCGCCCAGCGCGTTGCCCCGGCGCTGCACCATGGCGAGCACCTGGAGCACGCTGTCGTGGATGTCGCGGGCCAGCCGCTCCCGCTCGCGGGTCGCGGCCTCGATCTCCAGGGCCCGCGCGAGGGTGCGCTCGGAGGCGCGGGCGACCTCGACGACGTAACCGATCGCGATGGAGGCGACCCACACCAGCAGGACGTTGTGGAAGGTGTCCCGGCTGGGGTGGCCCCGCTCGATGATGTTGGCGACGGCGACAAAGCTGGAGGCGAAGGCCGCCCAGCGCCAGCCGCCCTTGATCGCGAAGGCCAGGACGGCGCCCGCGGTCCATATCGTCGGCAGGGTGGGGCCGTCGACCTGCTGGGCCTGCGCGTCGGCGAGCGGGGTGAGCAGGATGCCGGTGAGGGCGACCGTGAGGTCGGCGCCGAGGAAGCGCTTGGTGCAGCTCGCCGCGTTCGCCACCTTGGGGAGCGTGACGAACGTCCAGACGGCCATCACCGCGAGGAAGGCGACCGCCACCCAGGGGCGCTCGAACTTCTGCCGGGTGAACACGAACAGGAGTACCGCGTAGAGCATCGTCAGGACGCGGTACGCGGTCAGCGCACGCCACAGCGGCTGCTCGACCGACATGCGCACGACCCGCTCGCGCTGAGCCTTGGCCATCATCCCCACCCCCGGGCTGACGCGGTTACGCGCCGGACCGTTCCGCCTTGTCGGCGAGTTCCGCCCTTTCTGCCTTCTCCGCCTTTTCCCGTTCCGCCCTTTCGGCCTTGGCCGCCTTCTCCGCGTCCGCGATCTGCCGCTTGGCTGCGGTCGCGTACACGTCGACATACTCCTGGCCGGACAGCTTCATGATCTCGTACATGACCTCATCGGTCACCGACCGGAGAATGAACCGGTCGCCCTCCATGCCGTGATAGCGGCTGAAGTCCAGCGGCTTGCCGATCCGGATGCCCGGACGCATCAGCTTGGGCACGACCTTGCCGGGCGGCTGGATCTTCTCGGTGTCGATCATCGCGACCGGGATCACCGGTGCGCCGGTGGCCAGCGCCACCCGGGCGAGGCCTCCCGGCTTGCCGCGGTAGAGCCGGCCGTCCGGGGAGCGGGTGCCCTCCGGGTAGATGCCGAAGAGTCCGCCGCCCTTGATGACCTCGATGCCTGCGTTGATCGCGGCCTCACCGGCGCCGCGACCGCCCGAGCGGTCCACGGGCAGCTGGCCGACGCCCTTGAAGAAGGCCGCCGTCAGCTTCCCCTTCACGCCGGGGGAGGTGAAGTACTCCGCCTTGGCGATGAACGTGACCTTGCGGTCGAGGACCGCGGGCAGGAAGAAGGAGTCCGAGAAGGACAGATGGTTGCTCGCGAGGATCGCCGGCCCCTCGTCGGGGATGTTTTCGAGGCCCTCCACCCAGGGCCTGAAAGCAAGCTTCAGCGACCCTCCGATGGAGAACTTCATTGCGCCGTAGATCAACTCGACTGCCTTCCTTTGTCTGTCGCACCGACCATAACCCGCGCCGGGCCTGCGCTCTCTCTCCGAAGGCGGCTCACCGGGCGGCGCACAAGAGGGCCGGCGGACCTGGTCGGTGTCGGTCCGGTCGCGTACGGTGAACTACATCTTCGACACCCCCTCGCCATCCCGGCTTTCTGAAGCCTTATGGCGGCCTATGGGATGTATGAGGCTTTGCCGTACGAGGCCTTGTGGAAGCTGACGAAGTCCTATGAAGCCCTACGAACAGGAGACCCCGGTGCCGGTCCTTCCTGGAGCCGAGCCGTTCCGCCACGAGGGCGGAGAGGTCGGCGTCCTCCTCTGTCACGGTTTCACCGGTTCCCCGCAGTCGTTGCGCCCCTGGGCCGATCATCTGGCCGAGCGCGGGCTGACCGTCTCCCTGCCGCTGCTGCCCGGCCACGGCACGCGCTGGGAGGACATGCAGGTCACGGGCTGGCAGGACTGGTACGCGGAGGTCGATCGCGAGCTGCGCGTGCTTCTGGAGCGGTGCACGCAGGTCTTCGTCTTCGGCCTTTCGATGGGCGGGGCGCTGGCGCTGCGGCTGGCCGCCAGGCACGGGCACGACATCGCGGGTATCGCGGTCGTCAACCCGGCCAACAAGGTGCACGGCCTGTCGGCGTACGCACTGCCGGTCGCCCGCCACTTGGTCCGTACGACCAAGGGGCTGCGCAGCGACATCGCCAAGGAAGGCTCGGAGGAGGTCGGCTACGACCGCGTCCCGTTGCACGCAGCACACTCCGTGCGGAACTTCTTCCGGATCGTCGACACCGAACTGCCCCAGGTGACCCAGCCGCTGCTGCTGCTGCACAGCCCGCAGGACCATGTGGTGCCGCCCGCCGACTCGGCCCGCATCCTCAGCCGGGTCTCCTCCATGGATGTCACCGAGGTGGTGCTGGAACAGAGCTACCACGTCGCGACGTTGGACCATGACGCGGAGCGGATTTTCGACGAGAGCGATGCGTTCATCGGCCGCCTCGCTCCGAGTGTCGGGAAGAAGGGGAGCAGCACCGGTGGCTGAGCACGACGCGGAGCCTGCGGGCCGCGAGGAGGAACGGGAGCCGGAGGAGACGGCGCCGGCCGGCGCCGATGCCGCCGCCGACCCTGCCGGGAAGCCCCTGGACGAGGACTCCGTCTGGGCGGCGATCGTCGCCGGGTACGGGGACGAGCCGCCGGATCCGCCGGGCGCGAAGCCGTTCAAGTCGATCGAGGATCTGACGCTGCTGGAGGGCGAGCGCAACAGCAGCGCCACGGACGGCGGCGCGGACCAGTCCGGTCAGTCCGGTCAGTCCGAGAAGTCGCTGAAGAAGGACCGGGAGCCCGAGGCCGAGCCGGACCCGGAGCCGGGCAGGCCGCTCGGCAGCTCCGTGGTCTTCGCCCCCGGTGTCGGCAGCCCGCGCAACTACTCGGTGGCGGAGCCCGCCGACGACGACCCCGGTACGAGCGACGAGGGGCACTTCGTCCCGCCGGAGCCGCCGCCGCTGCCGTCCGCGGACACCACGGCCAGGTTCGCCTGGCTCGCGGTCATCGGTGGGCCGCTGCTGCTGCTCGTCGCTGTGCTGCTCCAGTGGGACATGACCTGGTGGCTCACGCTGGCCGGTGTCGGCGGGTTCCTGGGCGGCTTCGGCACGCTGGTGGGGCGGATGGCCCACGAGGACGAAGAGGGCGAGGACGACCCGGGGCGCGGAGCGGTGGTGTAGCGCGGAGCGGTGGTCGGGCGCGGAGCGGTGGGCTGTTCCCCACCCCGCCCCTTCCCGAAACTGCGGGCGAGCCCCAGACCCCCGGACGCCCTGCGGGCGTGTCCTCCAGCGCCGGACGGGCTGAAAGAGGTCTTTCAGCCCGTCCGGCGCTGGAGAACCGGGGTGCCCCTACCCCGCTGGTACCCGCACCGCCGCCAGCACCGGCAGGTGGTCCGTCGCCGCTCTCAGGTCCGTGTCCGGCAGGTACAACGGGACGCCGCAGCCCAGGACTTCGACGCCCCGCGTCGCGAAGACCGCGTCGATGCGCTGGTGCGGGCGGTCCGGCGTCGAGGTGTACTCGCCGCCCCACGGAGCCGTCGCCCAGCAGTCCTGAAGCCCCGCCGCCAGACGTCCGAACGCCCGCCCGTCCGGACGGTCGTTGAGGTCGCCGCCCGCGATCGCGTGCTGCACGCCCATCGCCGCGAGCCGGTCCAGCAGCATCCCCGCCTGCGCGTAGCGCTCCTTGCCCTGGAGGCTGAGGTGGCAGCTCAGCACCCCGAGCCTCGCGCCCCCGATCCGCACCACCGCCGTCGCGAAGCCGCGCTGATGCAGCCCCGGCGTACGCGGCAGTAGTACGTCGTCGGTCCGCTCCACCCTCGCGCGCAGCGAGCAGAGCAGGAGCGGCCCCGACGCGGTGGCGCCGCCGCTCAGCACCACGAGGTCACTCTTGGCCGCGAGCCGCGCCGCGTGCTTGCGCCAGCGGAAGAAGCGGGGCGCCTCCTGCACGAGCACCAGGTCGGGTTCGCACGCGCGGAACACCCGGGCCAGCGCGTCCTCGTCGTCGCGCATCGAGCGGATGTTGTAGCTCAGGACACGGATCACGGCCGAACCATCGGCCTCCGTACGGGATTCGGGCAGCATGCCAGTCGCCATGCCGATCAACATAGGGCAGCGCCCGCCGTGGCCACAGAGGGCACGGCGGGCGCTGCCTTACGTACTGGCGTGGAGCCCGGAGCCTCAGCCCTGGCGGGCCAGGTCGGCCGCGCCGACCATGCCCGCCTTGCCACCCAGCTGCGCGGCGAGCACCTGGGCGTGCGGCCGCCACTGGCCGCCGATGAGCCAACGCCGGAACGACTTGCGGATCGGGTCGAGGACCAGCTCGCCCTCGTCCGAGACGCCGCCGCCGACGATGAACGCCGACGGGTCGAAGAGCGAGGCCAGGTCGGCCAGGCCCGCGCCGGCCCAGCGGGCCAGCTCGCGGAAGGAGTCGACAGCCACCGGGTCGCCCTGCCGGGCGGCTCCGCTGATGTGCTTGCCCTCGATGCCTTCGACCGTGCCGTCGCCCAGGGCGAGGAGGATCTCGGCGTTCTCCGGGGTGGCGTTGGCGCGCTGCTTCGCGTACCGGACGAGGGCGCGCCCGGACGCGTACTGCTCCCAGCAGCCCTGACTTCCGCAACCGCACAGCAGGCCGTCGGGAACGACCCGGATGTGCCCGAACTCGGCTGCCACGCCGAAGCGTCCGCGGCGCAGCTTGTTGCCGATGATGATGCCGCCGCCGAGGCCGGTGCCCAGCGTGATGCAGATGACGTCCTCGTGGCCCTGGCCGGCACCGAACTTGTACTCGCCCCAGGCCGCCGCGTTCGCGTCGTTCTCGACGACGACCGGCAGGCCGACGCGCTGCTCGACCTTGTCCTTCAGCGGCTCATGGCGCCAGTTGATGTTCGGCGCGAAGAGGACGGTGGCACGCTTGTCGTCGACGTAGCCGGCGGCGCCGATGCCGACCGCCTCGATCTGCTGGCCCTTTCCGGCCGCGGACACGGCCGAGCAGATCGCGTCGACGATGCCCTCGGCGGTCGGCGGCGTCGGCACCTTGTGTGTTTCGAGAATGGTGCCCTCTTCGTCGACCACGCCTGCCGCGATCTTCGTGCCGCCGATGTCGACGCCGATGGTGAGTCCCATTTTTCCCTCAGTTTTCGGTCGTGCCCCGCTAACGGGCAACCGTACCCGAGGAGCAGCTCAGTCCAGATCGATGTGTTCGCCCGACGGGGGGCCGTCCGGGCCCTCGCCGTCGTCGTTCTTGTGGCCCTGGGGCTTCTGGGATTCCCGGGGTTCCTGGGACCTGTCGGGCCCCTCGGGCCCGCGGGTCCAGCGGCGCTCCTGGCCCTCGACGGCGGAGCGGTACGCGGCGAGCAGCTCGCCACCGGCCGCGGCCAGATGGTCGAAGACGTCGGGGTTGCGCTCGATGACCGGCTCGACGGCGGACTTCGCCTGGTTGATCAGCTGCCGGGCGGCTCCCTGGGCGGCCATGCCGAGCACTGGCGTCTGAAGGGAGGAGACCTTGTCGGCGACCGCTTCGACGAGCCTGCGCAGCTCGTCGGCGGCGGATCCTTGCGGCATCCCCTGCTGAGTGCGGCGGCGGGCCTTCTCGGCGGCGAGGTCCTCGGCACAGGCCTTCGCCCAGGCGTCGGCGTCGGCGGCCTCGGTGGGCTGGGGCGCGGGCTCAGTGGCATCGCTCATGGCGGACACTCCTGCGGCAGGGTGGCGGTTCGTACGGTACGTACGCCTCGTACCACCGACGTTACCCGAATGGTGGTACGGCGTTCACTGGACCCGCGGCCACAGCTGCGGGTCCGGCGTGAACCGCAGGCGCAGGACGCCGTCGGTGAGGCCCGCGCCGGAGACCGTACAGCGGCGCAGCGCGGAGGGGAGGGCGACTATGCGGCGGAACCGGCCCGCGGTGAGCACGAGTTCGTCGCCGCGGCGGACCAGCGACAGCTCGTCCTTGACCGCGCCGGGCAGAGGCAGGTGCCAGATGAGGACGTCGTCGTCGGCGAGCCGGTCCTCCACCTCCCAGAGTGCCCCGGCGGGCACCGGCGCCTCCGGCCCGAGCCCCTCCCCCAGCAGTGCGAGGTCGTCGAGGCCGCGCGGGTCCCGGCCGAGGTGGCGCGCTTCGCGCGGCGGCGCGGCCGGCGACCACTCCTCGTGCCACTGGGTCAGGCACTTCTGCTGCTGGGCGGCGAGCATGGCCAGCCAGGTGTCCGGGGAGTCCTGCGGCAGTACCCGGTTCGCCACCAGCGTGTCGACGCGCAGGCCGAACAGGGCGATGCCGGTGCGGGCGGTGCGCAGCGCGTCGGCCCCGGCCGGGCCGGGCTCGGCGACCAGTCGTACGGTCGTGCCGGCGTCCTCTATCAGGGCCTGGACGGCGGCCAGTTCGACATCCCAGCGGGCGGCGGTCTCGTACAGCCACTGCGCGGGCATCGGGACGCCGGCGAGCTGGGCGAGCATGGGCCGCAGGGCGCGGGCCGCCTGGCGCTCGGCCGGCAGCAGCCGCCGCAGGTAGCGCCGCAGCTGTTCGGGGAGAGCGAGCACGGCGAGGGTCTCGGGCAGCGCGGGCATGTCGACGACCAGCAGGTCGTGGCTGGCGCTGGACGAACCGTGGCCGTTCCCGGCGTCTCGCGCGCGTAGCGCGTGCAACAGCGCGAACTGTTCGCTGCCCGGCAGCTCGGTCAGTTCCTCGTCGGTCAGCCGGTTCGCGCCGAGCAGGTCGAGCAACGACCCGGCCCGCTCCTGGAGGGCGAGGAGTTCCCTGCGGAAGTGGGTGCCCGAGTCGGTCCTCGCGGCCCACAGGCCGGGCGCCACCTCTGTGGGCGTGGCGCCGGTGGGTGCGCCGACGACCGCGCCCAGGGTGTCGTCCCGGTCGGTGGAGAGCAGCAGGACGCGCTGCCCGCTGCGGGCGGCCGCGAGTGCGGTCGCCGCGGCGACAGTGGTGCGGCCCGCGCCTCCGAGGCCGGTGACGAGGACCGTACGCATCGGGCGATCAGGCCTTCGGGCCGGACTCGACGCGCTTCTTCAGACCGGCCAGCGCGCGATCGATGATGACCTTCTCGGCCTTGCGCTTGATCATGCCGAGCATCGGGATCTTGACGTCGACGGTCAGCTGGTAGGTGACCTCGGTGCGGCTGCCGCCGTCCACGGCCCTGAGGCTGTACGAGCCGTCGATGGCGCGCAGCATCTGGGACTTGACCAGCGTCCAGCTCACCTCGTTGTCGCCGGTCCAGGTGTAGGCCAGGGTGTGGTCGTCCTTGATCGCCCCGGCGTCCAGAAGCAGGCGCACCTGCTCGGCGCGGCCCTGCGCGTCGGTGGCCAGTACCTCGGCCTCCTTCACCTCGCCGGTCCAGTCGGGGTAGCGGGCGAAGTCGGCGATCACGCCCATCACGTCGGCCGGTGTCGCCTCGATCGTGATACTCGAGCTGGTGTGTTCCGCCATCGCTGTGGCTCCTCCAGTGCGGTTCCGGTCAGGGGGTGCGTGCCGCGTGAAGGCTACCGCGATCGGCCAGGTCACCACTCCAGTGCCCAGGGGCGGCCGGTGGACGCGAAGTGCCCGACGTTCACGCACTCGGTCGCGCCGACCCGCATCCGGCGGGCCAGCGGCTGGTGGACATGGCCGAAGAGGGCGTACCGGGGGCGGGTGCGGTGGATCGCGGCGAGCAGGGCCCTGCTGCCGCGCTCGAAGCGGCGCGCCACGGTGTCGTACACCAGTTCCGGTACCTCGGGCGGGATGTGCGAGCAGAGCACGTCGACCTCGCCCAGGTCCTCGACCTTGGCGGCGTACTCCTCCTCGTCGATCTCGTACGGCGTGTTCATCGGCGTCCTGAGGCCGCCGCCGACGAAGCCGAAGACGCGGCCGCCGATCTCGACGCGCTCGCCGTCGAGGACCGTGGTGCCCGGCCCGGCGTACTCCGGCCAGAGGTCCGGCATGTCGACGTTGCCGTAGGTGGCGTACGTCGGAGTGGGGAAGGCGGCGAAGAGTTCGGCGTACTGCTTGCGGACCGCGGTCTCGGTCGCGGCCTTGCGGTCGAGGCCCACCCACAGCCTGCGGCCCAGGTCACGGGCCTCCTCGAAGCGGCGGGCGGTGCGCAGTTCCACGATGAGGTCGGCATTCTCGACGCCGAAAAGGTCGGGGAAGATGCCGCGCGAGTGGTCGGCGTAATCGAGGAACAGGATCAGGTCACCAAGACAGACCAGGGCGTCGGCGCCTTCTCCCGCCTTGGCGAGATCCTTCGCGTTCCCATGGACGTCACTGACCACATGCACTCGCATGGAGATCACCCTAGGACTCCCTGCTCAGCCACGGTAGAGGGGGCCGGACCTGCGGTTACTTCAGGGCCGTCATGAGGGTGCACTAGTCTGCGCAGAGCATCGCCACGACGTGTGACGCAGCGAACATCTGGCCAGGACCCCCTATCCGGAACCCAGTACTCGTGGGTAACGTCCGGGCAGTCCAGTCGTGCTCACCCCACTGAGCACCTGCCCGATCTTGGACCGCAGCCGACGCGCACACTGACGTGGCGCCGGCGCCCGATGAGGAGCAGCAGTCTTGCGCGAGTTCAGCCTTCCGGCCCTGTACGAGGTCCCTACGGACGGCAACCTGACGGATCTCATCCGCCGCAATGCCGCTCAGCATCCAGACGTGGCGGTCATGAGCCGCAAGGTCGAAGGTGCCTGGGCGGACGTCACCGCCACCGAATTCCTCGCCGAGGTCCGCACCGCCACCAAGGGCCTGATCGCGTCCGGCGTCCAGCCGGGCGACCGGGTCGCCCTGATGTCAGCCACCCGCTACGAGTGGGTGCTGCTCGACTTCGCGATCTGGAGCGCCGGCGCGGTCACCGTGCCGGTGTACGAAACCAGCTCCGCCGAGCAGGTCCAGTGGATCCTGGGCGACTCCGGTGCGACCGCCGTGATCATCGAGAACGACGCACACCGCGCAGCGGTCGAGTCCGTACGCGAGGGGTTGCCCGCCCTCGAACACATCTGGCAGATCGACCGGGACGCCGTCGGGCAGCTGTGTTCGGCCGGCGCCGGAGTCACCGAGGAGACCGTCGACGAGCGGAGCGCCGCCGCCAAGGCGGACGACCCGGCGACGATCGTCTACACCTCGGGCACCACAGGCCGCCCCAAGGGCTGCGTGCTCAGCCACCGCAGCTTCTTCGCGGAGTGCGGCAACGCGGTGGAGCGCCTGAAGCCACTGTTCCGTACGGGCGAGTGCTCGGTGCTGCTCTTCCTGCCGGCCGCGCATGTCTTCGGGCGGCTGGTCGAGGTGGCGGCGGTGATGGCGCCGATCAAGCTCGGCTGCGTACCGGACATCAAGAACCTCACCGATGAGCTGGCCTCCTTCAGGCCGACGCTGATCCTCGGTGTGCCGCGCGTCTTCGAGAAGGTCTACAACTCGGCGCGGGCCAAGGCCCAGGCCGACGGCAAGGGCAAGATCTTCGACAGGGCGGCGGACACCGCGATCGCCTACAGCCGCGCGCTCGGCACCCCGCAGGGCCCGGCCCTCGGGCTCAAGCTGAAGCACAAGGTCTTCGACAGGCTGGTCTACGGCAAGCTGCGCGCGGTGCTCGGCGGGCGCGGCGAGTACGCGATCTCCGGCGGCGCCCCGCTCGGTGAGCGCCTCGGCCACTTCTTCCGCGGCATCGGCTTCACGGTCCTGGAGGGCTACGGCCTCACCGAGTCGTGTGCGGCGACGGCCTTCAACCCGTGGGACCGGCAGAAGATCGGCACGGTCGGCCAGCCGCTGCCCGGTTCGGTGGTGCGGATCGCGGACGACGGCGAGGTGCTGCTGCACGGCGAGCACCTCTTCTCGGGCTACTGGAACAACGAGACCGCCACCGTGGAGGCACTGACCGACGGCTGGTTCCACACCGGTGACATCGGCACGCTCGACGAGGACGGCTATCTCGCGATCACCGGCCGCAAGAAGGAGATCATCGTCACGGCGGGCGGCAAGAATGTCGCCCCCGCCGTGATCGAGGACCGCATCCGGGCACACGCGCTGGTCGCCGAGTGCATGGTGGTGGGCGACGGGCGACCGTTCGTGGGCGCGCTGGTCACCCTGGACGAGGACTTCCTGGGCCGCTGGGCCACGGAGAACGGCAAGCCGGCCGGGTCGACCGCGGTGGAGCTGCGCGACGACACGGATCTGCTCGCGGTCGTCCAGCAGGCCGTGAACGACGGGAACGCGGCGGTGTCCAAGGCCGAGTCGGTGCGCAAGTTCCGCGTACTGCCGAACCAGTTCACAGAGGAGGCCGGGCACATCACGCCGTCGCTGAAGCTGAAGCGCAACGTGGTGGCAAAGGACTTCGCCGACGAGATCGAAGCGCTCTACCGGGGCTGATCGGCCCTGAAGGCCGGGGCCGGGCTCACGGCCCCCATGGACCGACACCGATGGAGCCCGCGACCCGGGCTCCATCGGTCGTCCACTCCCCCGAGAGGGCGTCAGAGGCCGCTCAGAGCAGCGCCTTGAGCTTCCCCGCGAGCAGGTCCCAGCGCCACTTCTCCTCGACCCACTCCCGCCCTCGCTCCCCCATCCGCCGTCGCAGCGCGGGGTCCTGGAGCAGCGTGACGACACGGTCGGCCGACTCCTCGGCGGAGCCGCCACGCACCACCCAGCCGGTCTCCCCGTCCAGTACGGCGTCGGGCGCACCCCCCGAGTCGCCCGCCACCACGGGCAGGCCGGTGGCCGAGGCCTCCAGGTAGACGATGCCGAGCCCCTCGACGTCGAGGCCTCCCCGGCGCGTGCGGCAGGGCATCGCGAAAACGTCACCGGCGCCGTAGTGCGCGGGCAGCTCCGCCCAGGGCACCGGTCCTGCGAAGCGCACCGAGTCCGTGACGCCGGTCTCGGCGGCCAGCTTCGACAGTTGCTCGGCGTACGGTCCGCCGCCCACGATCAGCAGCACCGCGTCCGGCACCGCGCGCAGGATCCGGGGCATCGCCAGGATCAGCGTGTCCTGGCCCTTGCGCGGCACCAGCCGGGAGACGCACACCACCACGGGCCGGTCCGCGAGCCCGAGCCGTTCCCTGACCGTGTCACCGCCCGAGCCTGGGTGGAAGGTCTTCTCGTCGACGCCGGGCGGCAACTGGGCCATCCGCGCCGCGGCTTCGGGCGTGAGCGCGCCGGCGATCCGCGAGCGCGTGTACTCGCCCAGGTAGGTGATCGTGTCCGTGCCCTCGCCGATCCTGCGCAACAACTGCCGGGCGGCTGGCAGTTGGGCCCAGCCCGCCTCGTGGCCGTGCGTGGTGGCGACGAGCCGGGTGGCGCCCGCCCTGCGCAGCGCCGGGGCCATCAGGGCGAGCGGCGCCGCCGCCCCGAACCACACCGACGTACAGCCGTGTTCGCGCAGCAGCCCCACCGCGCGGCGGGTGACGCGCGGGGTCGGCAGCAGCATCGTCGTCCGGTCCCGTACGACGGTGAAGGGCTGCTCGGCGTCGAAGGCCGCGGTGGCGTCGGCGCCCTCCTGGCCGCGCTTCCACGTCGAGGCGTAGACGACGAGCCGCTCGGGGTCCAGACGCAGCGCCATGTTGTGCAGGAACGCCTGGATGCCGCCGGGGCGGGGTGGAAAGTCATTGGTCACGATCAAGGTCTTGTGCATCGTCGCCGACAGTACCGAACGGCCCAGGGTCTTGGCTCCCGGCCGGGCGCGCCCTGCATCATGTGTCCGCCAACCACCCACGAAACGGACGAGGCGGCCATGACAGGCACATGCCCCACAAGCATCACAAGACGCCCCATCGCACGATGCGTCGCCCTGTGGGTCCTCACCAGGACCGTGCTGCTGCTGTGTGTCTTCAAGGTGCTCAACCTGCCGGGCCCGGACGTCACCGGCGATGTGTCGGTGATCTACCAGGGCTGGTACGAGGTGCTGCGCACCGGCACCTTCCCGCTGGACGACATCACCTGGCAGTACCCGCCCGCCGCGGCCCTCACGGTCCTCGCCCCCGCCCTGCTGCCGTTCCTCGGCTACGCCTCGGCGTTCTTCGTGCTGGCCTGTCTCGCGGACGCGCTCGTCATGGGGCTGCTGCTGTACGCGGGAGGGCGTCCCGGCAAGCGGTACGCGGGCGCGTGGGTGTGGCTGGCGGGACTGCCGCTGCTCGGCCCGACGGCGTACGCCCGATACGACGTGATGGTCACGGCGGTCGCCGTCGCCGCTCTGCTCGCCGGGGCGCGTCACCCGCGCACCATGGGGGCGCTCGCGGGCCTCGGCGCGCTCCTGAAGGTCTGGCCCATCCTGCTGCTCGTCGCCGCGCCACGCGCGCGTGCGACCCGGTCGGCGTGGACGGCGGCGGCGGTAACGTCGGCCACGCTGCTGCTGCTGTTCTCCCTCACCATGCCGGGGTCGCTGGCCTTCCTCACCTTCCAGCGCGACCGGGGCACCGAGGTCGAGTCGCTGGGCGGCCTCGTCTTCCACACCGCCAGGCACTTCGGCTGGCGTGGCGAGGTCCTGCTCAACTACGGCTCGGTGGAGTTCCTCGGCCCGTACGTCTCCCTGGTCAGTACGGCCGCGATGGGGCTGACCGCGCTGGCCTTCGGCTGGCTGCTGCTGTGGCGGCTGCGGGCCCGCGCGTTCGGCACGTCCACGCCGTGCGACGCGGCCTTCGCGGCCGTCCTGCTCTTCACCACGACCAGCAGGGTGATCAGTCCGCAGTATCTGCTGTGGCTGGTCGGTCTCGCGGCCGTCTGTCTGGCCTTTCGCGGCAGCCGGATGGACCGTCCGGCGCACCTGGTGCTGGCCGCGACGGGCGTCACCCTGCTGGAGTTCCCCATCTGGTTCTCGCACGTGGTGGCGAGCGACTGGCTGGGCCTGCTGCTGCTGGCCGTGCGCAACGGTCTGCTGCTCGCGGCGACCCTGCTCGCCTGCCGCCGCCTGTGGCAGCAGACGGTCTCCGAACCGCGCCGCCGAGCCACGCACCCGCTGCCCGCCCGGCCCGCCCCCGACAAGGAACCCGAGCTGCTTGCCTCCTGAGGCACGTGCCGATCGCACGGGCGCTCAGCGCGGCCACTGCCAACCCCTGCGTGGGCGCCCAGCGCGGCCAGGGGCACCCCCGCGCAGGCACTCAGCCCAGCCGCTCGCGCAGATACGCGCGCCACCGCACCGTGAAGTCCTCGGGCGTGGTCCCGAGCTGCTCCTGCATCGCCTTCTCGACCGCGCCCTCCCGCTGCGCATGCCCTCCGACGGCCCGATAGAAGGCCGTCAGCCGCTTCTCGCCCCGCTCCTCGGCGATCAGCCTGCAGGCCAGCCAGCCGCCCTCGTACGCGCGCGCCAGGGCGTCCGCGTCCCCTCCGAAGCCGAAGGCCTGGTCGGTGGGCAGGGCGGCGGGCAGGTCCCGGCCGCGCACCGCGCGCGCCAGTTCGGGGGCGGCCTCGTCCGCGGTGCGTCCGGTGCCGCGGTACGCCACCCAGTCCGCGAAGCCCTCAGAGAGCCACATCGGGGTGGCGGCGGACGTATGGGCTCGGGTCGCGACGTGGGCCGACTCATGGGCGAGGACGATCTGCTGCCCGAAGGCGCCGAGCACCGCGTAGGCGTCGGGGTTCACGATCACCCGGTCCGCGGGCGCCGTGCCCGAGCCGCCCGCCTCTCCGGTGGTGACGGCCGCGATGCCCCGGTATCCGGCGGCCCGACCGCCCAGCAGCGAGGCCATGCCGCCGACGGAGGAGGGCACCAGGAGGACCAGGCGCCGCGCCCACCGGCCTTGCCACGCACGGTCGACCGCGGGCACCGCGCGGTCCGCGGCGTTCGCGATCTCGCGCAGCCGCCGCTCGCTCTGGCCGACGCCGAGCACCAGGCTGTGCGTGCCGCGCACGGCCGTGACCCTGCCCTGCTCCCAGAGCTGCCGCGCGGCGCCACCATACCGGCCGCCCTCGGCCTTACCGGGGCTCTCGGCCGCGACGTACCAGCGCCCGTCCCGCCGCGTCAGGTCCAGCTCCTCGGTGGCCTTCACCGCTGCGCTGTCGTACCCGTCGAGCCGGTAGCTCAGCTCGACCCGGGCGGTGGCCCGCCCCTCGCCGGTGCGGTCGAATCCGGTCAGCCGGTACGCCCAGGAGCGCAGCGGCACCTGCGCGAGATTCGCGAACTCCCGGCGCTCGGCCACCCGCAGCCCGTCCGCGCGGGGGTCGACCGGGGCCAGATAGGCGGCCTCGTCACGGTCGACCACGGCGGCGGCCCTGCGGTCCAGGGTCCGCTGGACGTCCCGGGCCGCGCTGCCCCCGGGCTCGCCGGGGGACGAGCACGCGGGGACGAGGAGGAGCACGGCGAGCAGTTGTCCCGCCCACCGGCCTCGTCCCGTACCCCGCCACTGACCTGCCACCCTGCCGATCGTACGTGCCGGGGCGCGTCGCGATCAGACCGCCGGGGGCGGCCCGCACCGGGCCGGTCCCGGCCTGCTCAGACCCGGGTCACCGACGACACCGGCATCATTCCGACCGGGTCGTAGCGCACCGGAGCGCCCGGGTACGGCGCGTGCACCACCTGGCCGTTGCCCACGTACATCCCGATGTGGCTGGCGTCGTCGCGGTACGCCACCAGGTCGCCCGGCTGCGCCTGGTCCATGGAGACCTGCCGGCCCGCGTAGCGCTGCGCCTGCGAGGTGCGCGGCAGGGAGACGCCTGCCTGCGCGTACGACCACTGGGTGAGCCCCGAACAGTCGAAGCCCGTCGGGCCGTTGGCCCCCCAGACGTACGGCTTGCCCACGGCCTGCTGCGCGGCCAGCACCGCTGCCCCGGCCCGCCCGGAGGCGGGTGCGCCGACCGGCTGGGGCGGGGTGTCGCCGCGGCCCGAGCGCGACGCGCGGTCGTGCTCCGCGCGCTCCTCGGTCGGCAGCGAGTTCAGCAGCCGTCGCGCCTCGGCGAGCTTGCGCTCGACGACGCGCTTATGGCGGGCGACCGCGGCCCGGCTGCGTTCCAGCTCGGTGAGCTTGTGGGAGGCCTCCGCGCGCTCCTGGCCCAGCTTGCGCTGTGCGGCCTGGAGGTCGAGCAGGGAGTCCGCCTGACGGGCACTGAGGCGGTCGAGAACGGCGGCCTTGTCGAGATAGCTGTCGGGGTCCTCGGACAGCAGCAGCGCCACGGCCGGGTCCATGCCTCCGGACCGGTACTGGGCGCCCGCGACCGAACCGAGCGCCCCCCGCATGCGGTTGATGCTCTCCTGGCCGCGTGCGGCCCTGTCCTGGGCCTGGGCCACCTGCTCGCGGAGCTGGTCCGCGTGCTCGTCGGCCTTGTTGAACCGCTCGGTGGCCCGCTCGGCCTGCTCGTACAGGCGGTCGACGCGGGCCTGCGTGGCGGTGGCCGTGTCCTGGGGGTCGGCGCTCGCCGGTGCACCACCGAGTGTCGCCGCCGCGGTCGCCGCGGCCGCGGACAGAACTGTGACCCGGGCGCTCTGCGTGAGGCCGGACTGTGAGGGACGCCGATGGGTCGCCACAGGAAGCCGCACTCCCTTCCGCTGCGCGCAATCCCCCTGCCGCCCGGGGCGGGCGGACCAATGGACCGGGGAGCTGCGCGAGCAGACAGTAGCCGTGCGATCACGCGCTGGCCAAAGACCGCGCCGTGCACACACAGTGACGCCCCGCCGGAGGACCAGGTCACCGGCGGGGCGGAGCGTCAGCGGGAGTTACCGGAATTCGCCCGAATGGGCGGTGCCGGCGGCAACCCGTGGTGTTCGTCGGATACGCGCACACCGACTCGGGCGCGCGGTCCGGACCGATCAGATGCGGACACCGAACTGGAAGGTGCCCATGTAGTCCATCGACTCGTAGCGCACCACGGCACCCGGCTTCGGGGCGTGCAGGATCTGGTTGTTGCCCGCGTACAGACCGACGTGCGCCAGGTTGTTGAAGAACACCAGGTCGCCCGGCTTGAGCTCGCTCTTGCCGATCTTGGTGCCGTCGGCGTGCTGGGTGAACGTCGTCCGGGTGATCGAGACACCGGCCTGCGCGTACGCCCACTGGGTCAGCCCGGAGCAGTCGTAGGAGTTGGGGCCGGTGGCGCCCGAGACGTACGGCTTGCCCTGCTGGGTCGCCGCCGCGCTGAGAGCGGCGGCTCCGCGCTGGGAAGCGGGCGCCTCGTTGCCGAGCTCGACCCGGTCGCCGGCCGCGCGGCTGGCGCGCTGCTCCTTCTCCTGCATCTTCGCGCGCTCGGCGGCGGTCAGCGTGTTCAGGAGCTTCTGCGCCTCGGCGAGCTTGCCCTGGAACTTCTGCTTCTTGTCGCCGAGTTCCTTGCGGACGTCCTCAAGGTCATCGAGCTTGTCGGTCGCCTCGGTACGCTGCTGCGCGAGCGTGCGCTGCTTCGCCTTGATCTTCTGGAGCGCCTCGGCCTGCTTGCCGCTCAACTGGTCGAGCGCGCCGGCCTTGTCGAGGAAGTTGTCCGGGTCGGCCGAGAGGAAGAGCTGCACGGACGGGTCGATGCCGCCGGTGCGGTACTGGGCGCTCGCCACCGAACCGAGTTCGCCGCGGAGGTCGTTGAGCTCCCCCTGGCCGCGGGCGACCTTGTCCTGGAGGTTGTCGACCTCTTCCTTGAGCGTTTCCTGCCGCTCCTTGGCGCCGTTGTACTTCTCGGTGGCGGCCTCGGCCTCGTGGTAGAGCTTGTCGACCTTGGCCTTGACCTCACTCTTGGTGGGCTTGGGGTCGGCCTGAGCGGTCTGTGACGTGAGAGCGACGGCAGCGGCAGCGGTCGCGGTGAGCACCGTCACACGTGTGCGGCTCGGCTGCTTGGGTCGACGGTGGGACGCCACGAAGGCGAGCTCCTTCTTCCTCTGCCGCCTACCGGGTGGGGACGAATCCCCGGCTCCATGGTCGGTTCCCCCGCGGAACTGGACCGAACTGCACGGACTCGGCGGTTCCTTCGCTGCCACCCCGGATGGGTGGTCTACCGCGCGAAGGTTCGAGGGCAGACCTTAGTAACCTTCTTGTGATCAGTTCAAATCCTCAAGAGAAAAATCTCCACCAGAGATGCATTCTTTACTCGCACCACACGCGCAGTAATGACTACTTGACGTTACGTTCTGTCAATTGGGGCATTTCGTGCACCAGTTACTAGACGCGCGAAAGCCGCTTCAGCAACAAGACGGACGCGACCGGCCTGGCGCCCGCCTTGGCCACTCCGTCGGCCACTTCGCGGTCGGTGGAGACCACCACGACGGGCCGGCCGGGCGGCTCCGCCCGCACCAGCTGCCTGATGACCTCGTCCGCGGTCACCCCCGACTTGCTGAACAGCACCCGCACTCCGCGCGGCGGCGCGAGCAGCACCGGCGCCACCAGCTCCGCCCCGTCGAAGACGCAGGTCACCTCGGCGCCGGTCTGCGCGGCGAGCATCGAGAGGCCGCCGAGCAGCCGCAGCCGCTGCTTGTCCAGCGGCATCTGCGGATAGCCGGTCTTGGTGACGTTGTACCCGTCCACCACCAGATGGGCCTGCGGCAGCGCGAGCAGTTGGTCGAGCAGCGCGGGGTCTGTGTCGGAGAGCGCCCTGGCCGCGATGTCCTTGGGGGTCATACGGCCCGGCTCGACGGCGTCCACGGTGTCCGCGGGGCGCAGCGTGACCGGCGGCAGCGCCAGTTCCCTGCGCAGCCCCTGAGCGGCGTCCAGCACCGTGTCGAGAAGCAGCCGCACCCGCATGTCCTCCATGCTGCGGCCCTCGCGCACGGCCCTGCGCCCCGCCTCGGCGGCGGCCTCCGCCTCGCCCAGGCGGGACTTGAGGCGCCTGGACTCGCTCTCGGCCGAGGTGACATGAGCGGCGGAGGCGGCCTTGATGGAGTCGATCTCGGCGCCCGTGCGGCGCAGGGCGGCCTCGCCGCGCTTCACATCGCTCAGCGCACTGCGCAGTCTGCGGTGCAGTATGTCGACTTCCTTGCGGGCCGTCTCCAGCTCCGTGCGCAACCGCTCGGTCTCGCTCTTGGTGTGCTCGCGGGCCTGCACCAGCTCCTCGCGCAACCGCTCCAGTTCCCGCTGGGCGGCCTCGTCGGCGCGCTCGACGTCCGCGCGCAGCGCCTCTTCGCCCGCGGCGGCCACCAGCTTGACCCAGCCGACGGGGCGCAGCACATAGGCGGCGGCCGCCACATCAACCGGGTCGGCGGCGGCTGGCGCCGACCCGGACTCCAGGGCGCCCGCCAGCTCGGGCTGCGCCTCGCGCAGCCGCTCGCCGATGCGCTGACGGAACAGCGGGTCGCCCTCCAGGGCGGCAGCCATCGCGTTGCCCGCGAACTTGGCGCGCCGGGTCGGGGTGAAGCGGGCGTACTGTCTCAACTGGGCCGGGAGTTCGGCGACGGTGAGCCTGCCGAACGCGTCCGAGACCAGCGCGACGACCTTGCGCCGCACGCCTTCGGGCAGCGGGCGGTCGAGCACCTCGGCGGCGTCCCCGGCCGAGCCGGCCGGTTCAGCGCCTTGCGCGTGCTCCACAATCCGTCACCCCATCACCTATCGGGCCGGTCCGCTCAGGAGCCGACTCCCGGCCTGTCCACCAGTTCGATCTGGTCCACGGCATTGCACCAGCGGCATCGCACCGACTCGATGGTCTCACTGACCACCTCGCGTTCCTCGACCTTGGACTCTCCGGCCAGGTCGAGGTGGACGTACTCGACGACCTTGGACGAGCGGGTCACGTCGAACCGGGTGAGATTGCCGCACAGTGCGCAGCGCCACCGCGTCTCGGCGGTCGGCAGGGGAACCGTCGTCATATGGCGTCCTCTTTCGTTGTGCCTACTGCCCGTAACCCTACGGCCTCGCGGGTACCGGGCGTGGCGGGCGTCGACCAGGTGAGACCCGGCGAGGCGCTCTGTCCGATGCGGTCCCGTTACGTCACACTCTGCCCATGATCGATTGGCGGGAAGCGGCCCGGGGTCCGGTGGTGACGTACGGCCTGATCGGCGTGTGCTGTCTGGTCTTCGTCATCGGCCCCGTCTCCGGCTTCAACCCGGCGTACGGCACGGGTGACACCCTGCTCGCCGCCCAGAGCGCGTACTTCGAGCGGTGGGGCGTGATCCCCGGCGAGCTGCTGAGCGGCTCCGGGGCGGCACTGGTCACCCCGGTCACCGCCCTGTTCGTGCACGGCGGGTGGCTCCACCTGCTGGGCAACATGCTGTTCCTGTACGTCTTCGGGATGATGGCCGAGGAGCGGATGGGCCGCGTCCAGTTCGCCCTGTTCTACGTGGCGTGCGGCTATCTCGCGCTGCTGGCGTACGCCGTCGCGCACGCCGACTCCGACCAGACGCTGGTGGGCGCGTCGGGCGCGATCTCCGCGGTGCTCGGCGCCTTCCTCTTCCTCTTCCCCCGGGCCAGGGTCACCAGTCTGTTCCCGTTCCTGCTGTTCCTGCCGCTGCGCTTCCCCGCCTGGATCGTGCTGATCTTCTGGTTCGCGCTCCAGTGGCTGGCGGCGCGGAGCGCGGACTCGGGGCCCGGTGTCGCGTATCTCGCGCACCTGGTGGGCTTCTGCGTGGGCTTCCTCTACGCCTGGGGGCGGTACAGGCGTACGGATAGAGTGAGAGCCCCAGCGCAGGCCACCGAGGGAGAAAGCCAACCGTGATCACCGCGATCGTGCTCATCAAGACCAGCGTGGACCGGATCCCCGAGATCGCCGAGTCGATCGCCTCGCTCGACAGCGTCAGCGAGGTCTTCTCGGTCACCGGTACGTACGACCTGATCGCCATGGTGCGCGTGGCCAAGCACGACGACCTCGCCGATGTCATCCCCGGCAGCATCAGCAAGATCCCCGGCGTCGAGGGCACCGACACGCACGTCGCGTTCCGTACGTACTCGCAGCACGACCTCGAAGCGGCCTTCGCCATCGGCCTCGACGCGTAGCGTCACGGCGCGACGAAGGGCGCCCCGCGCGTGATCCTGCCGGGCGCCCTCCTCGCGGTATGAACCCCGCGCGGCCGACTCCCTAGAGCGCAGGCGCGTTCACGGAGTCCCGGTCCGGCACGCAACGGCCGTCCTCGGTCCGGTAGTTCCACTGCGCTCCCTGCTGTACGAGCTCCTTGACGGCCCCCACGAACCGCTCCACGTGCTCGTCGGGCGTGCCCGCGCCGAAGCTGACCCGGATCGCGTTCAGCGAGCGCTCGCCAGGCTCGGCCTCGGGGGCGCCGCACTCCCCCGGGTCCTGCGCGTCGCTGCCGAGCAGGGTCCGCACCAGCGGGTGGGCGCAGAACAGGCCGTCCCGTACGCCGATGCCGTACTCGGCGGACAGCGCGGCGGCGAAGTGCGAGCTGTTCCAGCCCTCGACCACGAACGAGATGACGCCGACGCGCGGGGCGTCGTCCCCGAAGAGGGAAAGCACCCTGACCGCGCCGACCTCGGCGAGGCCTTCGCGGACCTTCGTGACCAGCCCCTGCTCGCGCTCGACCAGCGAGTCGAAGCCGGCCTCGGTGAGCGCCTTGCAGGCGGCGGCGATCGAGTAGACCCCGATGACGTTCGGCGAGCCGGCCTCGTGGCGGGCCGCCGTGGTGTGCCACTCGACGTCCACGCCGCCGTCACCGCGCCGGGCGACCTTGCGCGAGGCCCCGCCGCCCGCGAGGTACGGCTCGGCGGCCTGCAGCCAGTCGGCGCGGCCCGCGAGCACGCCCGAGCCGAACGGCGCGTACAGCTTGTGCCTGGAGAAGGCGACCCAGTCGACATCCAGCTCGTCGATGTCCAGCGGGTGGTGCGGCGCGAGCTGCGCGGCGTCCAGCACGATGCGCGCGCCGTGGGCGTGCGCGGCGGCGGCGAGCTCCTGCACGGGCCACAGCTCACCGGTGACGTTCGAGGCGCCGGTGACGCAGACCAGCGCCGGGCCGTAGGGCTCGCGGTCGGCCAGCGCGCGCTCCAGGGTCTCGACGGCCTGGGCCGGGGTCCGCGGCGCGTTCAGGTAGGTCACCTCGGCGTCGCGCCAGGGAAGCAGGGACGCGTGGTGCTCGGTCTCGAAGACGAAGACCTGGCAGTCGGCGGGCAGCGCCGCGGCCAGCAGGTTCAGCGAGTCGGTGGTGGACCGGGTGAAGACGACCTGGTCGCTCTCACGGCAGCCGAGGAACTCGGCGACGGTGGCGCGGCTGTTCTCGAAGAGGTCGGTCGACAGCTGCGAGAGGTAACCGGCGCCGCGGTGCACGCTGCCGTAGTAGGGGGCGTACGCCGCCACGTCGTCCCACACCCGCTGCAGGGCCGGGGCGCTCGCCGCGTAGTCGAGGGCCGCGTAGGTGACCTCGCCACCGGTGACGAGCGGCACGAGCACATCCCGCCCAAGCACGGGCAGAGGGGAACAAAGAGTCTGGTCAGCGGCAGCGGTGGAGACAGACATGGCGAACTCCCGTGGAGGACAGGCGAATTCACTGCGCCGGCAGGTGTGCGGCAGCGCAGGAAAAGACGAAAAGGGGATGCGGAAGTGGGGCTACGAGCCCTATCGCATTCGCTTGCTCACGAGACTGCTCCCTTGAGGACCAGGACCCCAGGGGCTGTGACATTCAACGATGTCAGGGGTCCGCGCTTGCCGTAGACCTTTCTGTCTACGACCTGGTCTTCACCCGGGGCACCCCGCCACGGACGGAGGGTTGCCGGACAGCAAGCCGGGGCCAAAACGCTGTCACTCATGACCTGAGCTGAATCTTGCCACACGTTCAAAAAGGCGCAAGGCGCAGTCCGGACTCCGGACTGCGCCCTGTGTCACACGGACGGATGTCTCAGCTGTTGCTGGCAGCCACCCAGCGCTCCAGCGCCGCGCGGGCCGCCCCCGAGTCGATCGCCTCGGCGGCCTTGGTGATGCCCGCCGCGAGCTGATCGGCCAGGGACGCGTCGGTCGGGTCCAGCGCGACCAGCGCCGCCGCCGTATTGAGCAGCACCGCTTCGCGCACGGCCCCGGTCTCGCCCGCCAGCAGCCGGCGGGCGACGTCCGCGTTGTACGACGCGTCCGCGCCCCGCAGCGCCTCCACAGGCACGATCTCCAGGCCCACGTGACGCGGATCGAAGGACTCCTCGCGGACGGCTCCGTCGCGCACCACCCAGACGCGTGAGGTCGCGGTGGTGGTCAGCTCGTCGAGCCCGTCGTCGCCGCGGAAGACCAGCGCGGAGTTCCCCCGTTCGGCGAGGACACCCGCCACGATCGGGGCCATCCGGGCGTCCGCGACCCCGACCGCCTGGGCCCGTACCCGCGCCGGGTTCGTCAGCGGGCCGAGGATGTTGAAGGTGGTCTGCGCGCCCAGCTCCTTGCGCGCCTTCGCGGCGTACCGCAGGGCCGGGTGGAACTTCACGGCGAAGCAGAAGGTGATGCCCGCCTCCTCCGCGACCTCGGCGACGCGCCGCGGTGTCAGCTCCAGGTTGACGCCGAGCTTCTCCAGGACGTCCGATGCGCCGCTCGCCGAGGAGGCGGCGCGGTTGCCGTGCTTGACGACCTTGGCGCCGGTGCCCGCGACGACGATCGCCGACATCGTGGAGATGTTGACGGTCTTGGCCAGGTCGCCGCCGGTGCCCACGATGTCGACGGTGCGGCCTGGCACCTCGATGGTGTTGGCGTGCGCGTACATCGCGCGGACCATTCCGGAGACCTCGTCGACGGTCTCGCCCTTGGCCCGCAGCGCGACCGCGAACCCTGCGATCTGGGCGTCGGTCGCCTCGCCGGTCATGATGCGGTCCATGGCCCAGGCGGTGTCGTCCGCGGTCAGGTTCTCGCGGCGCAGCAGGGAGTTCAGCACACCCGGCCAGGAGCCGGCCGCCACGCTGTCGCCGCCAACCGGGGTCACAACGTTCATGGTCCGCTCCTGGGTCCACAGCCGAATAGGGATGGCCCCACCCTATCCAGCCCCCGGGAACGGCGAGGAGCCCCGTCCAGCGAATGGACGGGGCTCCTGCCGTGGCGACCTTTCGGTCACATGCTCAGGTGATCAGTGGTGGCCGTGGCCGCTGGTGATCTCCTTGTACTCGTCGGCGGTGGGCTTGGGAATCTGGTTGCCCTCGCCGTACATGCCCTTGCTCAGCTTGACCTTCAGCTTCTGCGAGCCGGAGACCTTGCGCCGCACGCCGTTCTCGTCGACCGTCGCACCGAGCTCGGCCGGCTCGTACTGATCGTGCGACGTGAGGGTGTGAAGCTGCTCCTGGTTGAGCGGCTGGTGGACCTCGACGAACTCACCGTGCGGCAGCCGCTTGATGATGCCGGACTCGCGTCCATGCAGCACCTTCTCCGCGTCGCGCCGCTGCAGACCCATGCAGATCCGCTTGGTGGCGATGAACACGAGGACCGGTCCGGCGAAGAAGAAGATCCGGACGAACCAGGTGATCGTGTTGATCGACAGACTGAAGTGGGTGGCCCAGATGTCGTTGCCGCCACCGATCAGCATGATGAAGTACGCCGCGATCCAGGCCGCACCGAAACCGGTACGCGTCGGGGCGTTGCGCGGGCGGTCCAGGATGTGGTGCTCGCGCTTGTCCCCGGTGACCCAGGACTCGATGAACGGATAGACCGCGATCGCGCCCAGCACCAGCGGGAAGATCATCAGCGGGATCATCACGCCCAGGGCCAGGGTGTGGCCCCAGATGTTGATCTCCCAGCCCGGCATCACTCGGATCAGACCCTCGGCGAAGCCCATGTACCAGTCGGGCTGTGCGCCGGTGGAGACCTGGTCGGGCCGGTAGGGACCGAGCGCCCAGACCGGGTTGATCGTGAACATCGCCGAGATGGCCGCGATGACACCGAAGACCAGGAAGAAGAAGCCTCCGGCCTTGGCCATGTAGACCGGCAGCAGCGGCATGCCGACGACGTTCTTGTTGGTGCGGCCGGGGCCCGCGAACTGCGTGTGCTTGTGATAGAAGACCAGGATCAGGTGCGCCACCACGAGGCCGAGCATGATGCCCGGCAACAGCAGGATGTGGATCGAGTAGAACCTGGCCACCATGTCGTGGCCGGGGAACTCGCCGCCGAACAGGAACATCGAGATGTACGTGCCGACGACCGGCATGGACAGGATCGCGCCCTGGGTGAAGCGGACACCGGTGCCCGACAGCAGGTCGTCCGGGAGCGAGTAGCCGGTGAAACCGGTGAACATGCCCAGGACGAACAGCAGGAAGCCGAACAGCCAGTTGATCTCACGCGGCTTACGGAAGGCGCCCGTGAAGAACACGCGCATCATGTGCACGAACATCGCGGCGAGGAAGATCAGCGCGGCCCAGTGGTGGATCTGCCGGATGAGCAGACCGCCGCGGACGTCGAAGCTGATCTCCAGGGTCGACGCGTAGGCCTCCGTCATACGGATGCCCTGCATCGGCACGTACGAGCCGTGGTAGACGACCTCGTTCATGCTCGGGTGGAAGAACAGCGTCAGATACACACCCGTGAGGATGATGATGATGAAGCTGTAGAGGCAGATCTCGCCGAGCATGAAGGACCAGTGGTCCGGGAAGATCTTGCGCATGTTGGCCTTGGCGAGGCTGTAGATGCCCAGTCTGCCGTCGGCCCAGTCGGCGACCTTCTCGCCGGCGGGCGCCTCTTTGCGCTGTGGTTCGGTGACGGTACTCATCCGCGCTCCCAGAAGGAAGGACCGACGGGCTCTTCGAAGCCGCTGAGCGCTTCGAGGAATCCTTCGTCATTCACACCGATCCGCAGCTGCGGAAGCGCGTGACCGGCCGGGCCGAAGATGACGCGGGCGCCGTCGGAGAGGTCGAAGGTGGACTGGTGGCACGGGCAGAGCACGTGGTGCGTCTGCTGCTCGTACAGGCTGATCGGGCAGCCGACGTGGGTGCAGATCTTCGAGAACGCCACGATGCCCTCGTGGGCCCATTCGAGCTGGCGCTTGTCCTTGATGTCGGCCGGCTGAATGCGGACGATCATCAGGGCGGCCTTGGCGATCTCGTTGTTGAACTCGTGATCGTCCTCCTTCAGCCCTTCGGGCATGGCGAAGGTCAGCGAACCGACCGCCACGTCCTCGGGCCGCAGGGGCTCCATGGTGTTCTGGTTGATCAGCATCTTGCCCTTGGCCCACAGCGTCTCGCGCAGCTTCTTCTCGGGCAACGGCCCGAGATCGCGCAGCAGCACCACACCGGCGAGCGGCACCATGGCCAGCGCGCCGAACATCGTGGTGCGGATCAGCTTGCGGCGCCCGATGGCCGATTCCTGGGCTCCGGCCTTGAAGTCGGCCATCACCTTGGCCTTGACCTCGGGCTCGGCCGAGATGGGGTGCCGCTCGTCGGCGACCTCCACGTCGGACATCAGGGTGCGGGCCCAGTGGACCGCCCCCGCGCCGATGCAGAAGAGCGCGAGTCCGAGCGTCAGGCCCAGCGAGAAGTTGAGCGCGCTCACGTGGCCGAACAGCCAGATGTACACGATCTGATCGACCGGGAAGGTCACGAAGGAGGCGATGAAGCCGACCGTCGCCAGCATGGACAGCGTGAAGAGGAACGCGACCGTGCGCTCGGAGCGCTTGGCGGCCTCTTCGTCGATGTCCTGGATGCGCGGCTTGTGGGCCGGCAGCCCCGGGTCGGCGAACGGATCGTCCGCCACGGCTACCGCGCCGTGCGCGGTGTCCTGCTCACTCGGCAGGTTCTCTTCTGAAATCTCTTGGCTACTCATGACTTCTTGGCCTTAGCGGTGTGGGCCGCGACCCAGACGGCGACTGCGACGAGCGAACCCAGACCGAAGATCCAGGAGAAGAGACCCTCACTGACCGGACCGAGGCCGCCCAGCGCATGGCCGCCCGGATTCTCGGACTTCTCGCCGTTGACGGTCTGGATGTACGCGATGATGTCCCGCTTCTGCTCCTCCGGCATCGTGCCGTCAGGGAACGAAGGCATGTTCTGCGGGCCGGTCTGCATGGCCTCGAAGAAATGCTTCGGCTCCACGCCCTCGAGGTTCGGGGCGTACTTGCCGTTGGTCAGCGCGCCGCCCTCACCGGTGAAGTTGTGGCACTGGGCGCAGTTGGTACGGAACAGCTCGCCACCCTTGGCGATGTCCGCACCTGCGGGGTTGTACTGCTTTTCGGTCGGCGTGATCGGGCCGGCGCCGAGCGAAGCGACGTACGCGGCAAGCTGATCGATCTCGGCCTGCGAGTAGATCTTCTTCTTCTTCGGTACCTGGGCGCCGGGCTGCTGCGCCGGCATACGGCCGGTGCCGACCTGGAAGTCCACTGCGGCAGAGCCGACGCCGACGAGGCTCGGCCCGTCGGAGCCACCCTGACCGCCGGTGCCGTGGCAGCTGGAGCAGCCGACGGCGTAGAGCTTCTTGCCCTCCTCGATGGCGAGGGACTGGGCGGTTTCATCGGCCTGTGCCTTGCCCGCGGGGGCGAACGCGGCGTACAGCCCCCCGGTGGCCGCCAGCGCGAGGAGTAGGACGACGACCGCCGCCAGCGGATGGCGTCGTCGTGCGGAGAGCTTTTTCACGGATTACCCCGGTGTCAGGATCTTCTGCGTCGGTGACTGGATGCGGGACGGGTGCGGACCCGACCTACTTGATCATGTAGATCGTGGCGAAGAGCCCGATCCAGACGACATCGACGAAGTGCCAGTAGTAGGACACGACGATGGCGGCGGTTGCCTGTTCATGGGTGAATCTCTTGGCCGCGTACGTACGGCCCAGGACCAGCAGGAAGGCGATGAGTCCGCCCGTCACATGCAGTCCGTGGAACCCGGTGGTCAGGTAGAACACCGAGCCGTACGGGTCGGACGAGAGCGAGAGGCCCTCGTGCTTGACCAGCAGGGTGTACTCGTACACCTGGCCGCCGATGAAGATCGAGCCCATCACGAAGGTGAGAATGAACCACGCCCTGAGCTTCTTCACATCGCCACGCTCGGCGGCGAAGACGCCGAGCTGGCAAGTCAGGGAAGAGAGCACCAGGATCGTGGTGTTCGTCGCCGAAAACGGGAAGTTCAGCGATGACGCCATTTCCTTCCAGTGGTCGGGACCCATCACCGATCGCAGGGTGAAGTACATCGCGAAGAGGGCCGCGAAGAACATCAGCTCGGAACTCAGCCAGATGATGGTTCCGACGCTGGTGAGGTTCGGCCGATTGACCGACGGGTGCGCGTGCCCGGTATCTACTGTCGTTGCTGTCGCCACGACCGACATTATGTCGGTCGCTTATCCCGCCCTCACTCCCGGGGGTGCCATTCGGTGTGTCAGGACCGTGCGCCCTGCCCGAACGGCCCATCGAAGCCCCGCCCGAACCGGTGCTGACAGGGCGTTCGGCGGAGTAGCATCCGCGCATCGGTGCCTGAGCCGATGCCGCCGACGAATCGGAGGAACAATGCAGTCGAGCGCCACGGTCCTGGTCTACAGCGACGATGCGAACACCCGTGAACAGGTGCGGCTGGCAGCCGGTCGCAGGCCCGCCGCGGACGTTCCGCCGGTGGAGTACCTGGAGTGCGCGACGCTGCCCGCCGTCCTGAAGGCACTGGACGAGGGTGGCATCGACGTCTGCGTGCTGGACGGCGAGGCGGTTCCCGCGGGTGGCATGGGCGTCTGCCGGCAGATCAAGGACGAGATCTTCAACTGCCCGCCCGTGCTGCTGCTGATCGGCCGCCCGCAGGACGCGTGGCTGGCCACCTGGAGCCGCGCCGAGAGCGCGGTGACGCTCCCGGTGGAGCCGGTGAACTTCGCCGGCGCGCTGGCCGACCTGCTGCGCACAAGGCTCGCCGTCGAGGCCTGACATCCGCGGAGGTCCGCCGGACACCCCGGGGCCCCGTCAGACCTCCGGCCGCAGCCGGGCCGCGTCGACGGGGCTTCTGCCGTCCTGCGTGCCGGCCAGCAGGGCACTGCCCTTGCGCCACTTGTCCCAGGACAGGTTCCAGTCGCCGAAGCCGTTGCCGAAGGTGTCCATCGTGTCGCCGTAGCTGTTGACGACCTTGACGATGTCGCCCTGGCGGACGGTCTCGTAGAACCAGGCGGCGTTGCCCGTGCTCATGCCGGTGCAGCCGTGACTGACGTTACTGGAGCCCTGCGAACCGACGGACCACGGGGCCGCGTGGACGTACTCACCGCTCCAGGTGACGCGCGTCGCGTAGTAGACGGGCAGGTTGTACGAATCCGACGTGCCCTCCGGGATGCCGATGCTCGTACCGCGCATCCGTACGAAGTACTCCTTGCCCAGTACCACCTTGACCCCGTTGCGGGTGGAATAGCCGGGCTTGCCGGTGGTCACCGGGATGGTGTTGATCACTTCCCCGTTCCGCCTGACCGTCATGTAGTGCGAGCCGGCGTCGGTGACGGCCTCGATCCGGTCGCCGGTGGTGAGCTTCAGCGGCTTCGTGGCGCCGCCGTAGAGCTTGTCGGCCACCTTGATGCCTTCGAGCGTGCTGCGCACCTCGATGGTGGCGTTGACGGGCCAGTACTCCTTCGGGCGGAAGTGCAGATTCTCACTGTCGACCCAGTGCCAGGCACCGTCCACCGAGGGGGTCGACTCGACCCGCAGGCCGCGCTCGACGACCGCCCTGGCCTCCCTGCCCTTGACGGGGGCGCTGAGTTCGGCGGTGACGGGCTGCCCGACGCCGTACTTGCCGGCCTCGGGGCCGAAGGTGACCTTCAGCTTCTTCTTCGCCGGCGCCGTGTCGACGGTGAGCGTGCGCCTGCCCGGCGAGCCGCTCTTGTCCTCGGTGCTGACCTGGACCGCGTAGCGCGCTCCTGCGGCCAGCGGGGCGGTGCTGTGCCAGCGGGCCCCGTCGACGGAGAGTTCACCCGCCAGATAGCGTCCTGCGGCGTCGGTGGCCGTCACGTCGGTGATCCGGCCGTCCTTGCTCTTGGCCATGACCTCAAGGGGCTTGTCCGGGTCGACCTTCGCCTTGCCCGCGGCTCCGTTGAAGGAGATCTGGCTCGCCGCGTCGTAGGGCTTCGCCGAGAGCGGATGACTGTCGGACTCGCCGCAAGCGGTGACTCCCGCCCCGAGGGACGCGACCAGCAGGGAGCAGCTCAGGACCGTCCGGATTCGGGGTGAATTGGTCATGATGACACGTTATGAACATAAGCCGGATCCGGCGCGCCGGGAGAGTGCAAACGAGGGGCCCGGCCACCTGAAGTACAGGTGGCCGGACCCCTCGCGAATGCCGCGGTGGTGCTACTGGTTCTGGTCTTCGCCTCGGTAGTACTCGAAGACCCAGCCGAAGAGGCCGATCAGGAGCAGCGGCGCCGAGAAGTACAGCAGCCACCACCCCATGGCGACGGCGAGGAACGCGAACGCCCCACCGATGGCCAGCGCGAGCGGCTGCCAGCTGTGCGGGGCGAAGAACCCCACCTCACCGGCCTCGTCCGCGACGTCGGCCTGCTTGTCGTCCTGAGCCATCGAGTCGGCACGCTTGGCCGTGAAGGCCAGGTAGAAACCGATCATGATGCTCAGGCCGAAGGCGAGCACGAGGGCCGTGGTGCCCGCGGGCTCCTTCGACCACACGCCGTAGGTGATCGCCATGGCCGCGATGAAGACGCTCAGCCAGATGAAAAGCTGTCCCTGGACCTTCACTTGCCGACCTCCTTGCCGCCGAACAGCGCGGTGTCCTTCTGCCCGTGATTCTCGAGCTGGTCGAGAGCCGCGATCTCCGGGTGGTGCAGGTCGAACGCCGGGGATTCGGAACGGATCCGCGGCAGCGTGAGGAAGTTGTGCCGCGGGGGCGGGCAGGACGTTGCCCATTCGAGCGAACGGCCGTAGCCCCAGGGGTCGTCGACCTCGATCTTCTTGCCGTACTTCGCGGTCTTCCAGACGTTGTAGAAGAACGGCAGCACCGACAGACCCAGCAGGAACGAGCTGATCGTCGAGATGGTGTTCAGCGCGGTGAAGCCGTCGGCGGCGAGGTAGTCCGCGTAACGCCGCGGCATGCCCTCCGCACCGAGCCAGTGCTGGACCAGGAACGTGCCGTGGAAGCCCACGAACAGCGTCCAGAAGGTGATCTTGCCGAGCCGCTCGTCCAGCATCTTGCCGGTGAACTTCGGCCACCAGAAGTGGAAGCCGGAGAACATCGCGAAGACCACGGTGCCGAAGATGACGTAGTGGAAGTGCGCGACGACGAAGTACGAGTCGGAGACGTGGAAGTCCATCGGGGGCGAAGCCAGGATGACGCCGGTCAGACCACCGAAGGCGAAGGTGATCAGGAAGCCGACGGCCCAGAGCATCGGTGTCTCGAAGGACAGTGAGCCCTTCCACATCGTGCCGATCCAGTTGAAGAACTTCACACCGGTCGGCACCGCGATCAAGAAGGTCATGAACGAGAAGAACGGCAGTAGGACGCCGCCAGTGACGTACATGTGGTGTGCCCACACCGTGACCGAGAGGCCGGCGATCGCGATCGTCGCGCCGATGAGGCCGATGTAACCGAACATCGGCTTGCGGCTGAAGACCGGGATCACTTCGGAAATGATCCCGAAGAATGGCAAAGCGATGATGTACACCTCTGGATGGCCGAAGAACCAGAAGAGGTGTTGCCAGAGAATCGCCCCGCCGTTGGCCGAGTCGAAGATATGCGCACCGAATTTCCGATCCGCCTCCAGCGCGAACAGCGCGGCGGCCAGTACCGGGAAGGCGAGCAGGACCAGCACACCGGTCAGCAGCACGTTCCAGGTGAAGATCGGCATCCGGAACATCGTCATGCCGGGCGCGCGCATGCAGATGATCGTGGTGATGAAGTTGACCGAACCGAGGATCGTACCGAAGCCGGAGAAGGCCAGACCCATGATCCACATATCGGCGCCGACACCCGGCGAGCGGACCGCGTCCGACAGCGGGGAATAGGCGAACCACCCGAAGTCGGCCGCACCGTTCGGGGTGATGAAGCCGGCCACCGCGATGATCGAGCCGAGCAGGTACAGCCAGTACGCGAACATGTTCAGCCGCGGGAACGCCACATCGGGCGCGCCGATCTGCAACGGCATGATCCAGTTCGCGAACCCTGCGAACAGCGGCGTCGCGAACATCAGCAGCATGATCGTGCCGTGCATCGTGAACGCCTGGTTGAACTGCTCGTTCGACATGATCTGCGTGCCGGGACGGGCGAGCTCGGCGCGCATGAAGAGTGCCATCACGCCGCCGACACAGAAGAACACGAACGACGTGATCAGGTAGAGCGAGCCGATCGTCTTGTGGTCAGTGGTGGTGAGCCACTTCACCACCACGTTCCCCGGCTCCTTGCGCCGTACCGGCAGCTCGTTCTCGTACGAGTCGTCTGCTGCCTCGGCACCCTGGGGTTGGTTGAGGATGCTCACAGTTTGTTCGTCTCCGCATTCCTGGCCGGGTCCGTCTGCTCGATACCGGCCGGGATGTAGCCGGTCTGGCCCTTCTCCGCCAGCTCCTTGAGGTGCTGCTGGTAGCGCTCCGGAGAGACGACCTTCACATTGAAGAGCATCCGGGAGTGGTCGGCACCGCAGAGCTCGGCGCACTTGCCCATGAAGGTGCCCTCACGGGTGGGGGTCACCTCGAAGGCATTGGTGTGGCCCGGGACCACGTCCTGCTTCATCAGGAACGGCACCACCCAGAAGGAGTGGATGACGTCGCGCGAAGTAAGAACGAAGCGGACCTTCTCGCCCTTCGGCAGCCACAGGGTCGGACCCGGGTTGCCGTTCTGCGGGTTCTCCTCGCCCGGGGTACCGAAGGCGTAGACGCCCTCGGCCCCTTCGGGGAACTGCTTGGTGAACTTGTTCGGGATCGCGTCGAGCTCCTTGGGGAGCTTCCCGCCCGTGGCGGCATTGCCGTCCACGTTCTCCACGTAGTTGAAGCCCCAGCTCCACTGGAAGCCGACCACATTGATGGTGTGGGCCGGCTTGTCGTCGAGCTTGAGAAGCTTCGACTCGTCGCGGGCGGTGAAGTAGAAGAGCACCGAGACGATGATGAGGGGGACCACGGTGTACAGCGCCTCAATGGGCATGTTGTACCGGGTCTGCGGAGGTACCTCGACCTTGGTGCGGCTACGCCGGTGGAAGATGACGCTCCACAGGATCAGACCCCATACCAGCACACCCGTGATGAGCGCTGCCGCCCACGAGCCCTGCCAGAGGGAAAGAATGATCGGAGCCTCTTCGGTGACCGGGGTAGGCATCCCGAGGCGGGGGAAGTCCTCCCATGTGTACGAGCAACCAGAGGCGGTCGCCAGGACCACGCCCACGGTCAGCACCTGGAGCAGCTTCCGCCGCATCGGGCGCCGCGACGAGCGGTCGGAGCCGTTGGGACTCACGTAGCGCCTTCCCGAGAGTCTCGCCCGCGCGGTCGGTTGTGCGGCCGCCTCGCTGGTCGGTCGCCGGCCCTGACGCGGGCAGGGGTTTGGATGTTTATGCGGACCAAACCCTACTGGACGCTATTTGGGGTCGCGCGGGGAGGGTGCCCAACGCGCCGCAGCGCTCCCCGAAGGGATGGAATCTCGGCGGAATACGGGCCTCCGGGGCTTTCCTGACGGCCCCTCCCCTGTCGGCGGGACGCCGGTCCGCCGGGGTGGGGACTAGCGTGGCGGCGTGCCCTACTTCGACGCCGCCTCCTCCACCCCCCTGCACCCCGTCGCCCGACAGGCCCTGGTGGCCTCGCTGGACGAGGGATGGGCCGATCCCGCCCGGCTCTACCGCGAGGGGCGGCGGGCCAGGCTGCTGCTCGACGCCGCGCGGGAAGCCGCGGCCGACGCGGCGGGATGCCGCCCCGACGAGCTGGTTTTCACCTCTTCGGGCACCCGCGCGGTGCACTCCGCGATCTCCGGCGCCCTCGCCGCCCGTCGGCGAGTCGGCGGCCATCTGGTGGTGTCGGCCGTCGAGCACTCCTCGGTGCTCCATTCGGCGGCAGCACATGAGGCCGCAGGCGGTACGTCGACCGAGGTGGCGGTGGACCGGACCGGCGCCGTGTCCCCCGATACGTACGCCCGCGCCCTGCGGGCGGACACCGCGCTGGCCTGTCTGCAGTCCGCCAATCACGAGGTCGGCACCGAGCAGCCGGTGGCCGAAATCGCACAGCAGTGCCGGGCAGCGGGTGTGCCCCTGCTGGTGGACGCGGCGCAGTCGCTGGGCTGGGGAAGGGTGGCGGGCGAATGGTCGCTACTCGCCGCGAGTGCCCACAAATGGGGCGGTCCGGCCGGAGTCGGGCTGCTGGTCGTCCGTAAGGGCGTGCGATTCGCGCCTCAAGGCCCGGCCGACGAGCGCGAGTCGGGGCGGGCGGCCGGCTTCGAGAATCTGCCCGCGATCGTGGCGGCGGCGGCCTCCCTGCGCGCCGTACGGGCCGAGGCGGACCGGGAGGCGGTGCGGCTGCGGGCGCTGGTCGACCGGATCAGGACCCGGGTACCCGAGCTCGTACCTGATGTCGAGGTGGTCGGTGATCCGGTGCGGCGGCTGCCGCATCTGGTCACCTTCTCCTGTCTCTATGTCGACGGGGAGACACTGCTGCACGAGCTGGACCGGGCCGGTTTCTCCGTTTCCTCCGGGTCCTCCTGCACGAGCAGCACCCTGACGCCCAGCCATGTGCTGCGGGCGATGGGAGTGCTGTCGGAGGGCAATGTCCGGGTGTCGCTCCCGCTCGGGACCAGCGCGGAGGACGTCGAGCGTTTCCTCGATGTCCTGCCCGGCGCGGTGAGCGGGGTGCGCGAGCGGCTGGGCGCGCCGGTGAACGTCGCCCCTGTCCGGACCGAAGAGAAAGCTGACGTGTCGCTCGTCGTGGACGCGCTCGGCAGGCGGTGCCCGATCCCGGTGATCGAGCTGGCGAAGGTGATCGGCGACGTCCCGGTCGGCGGGACCGTGACGGTCCTGGCGGACGACGAGGCCGCGCGGCTCGACATCCCGGCGTGGTGCGTGATGCGCGACCAGGAGTACGTGGGTGAGCAGCCGGCGGACCGTGGCTCCGCCTATGTGGTCCGCCGGCGCTCATGACACCCGTGCCGCGCTGATCAGCCGAGGTGCGCCGCGACCTCGTCGCCGGCCTTGTCGCCGTACGCCTTGACGAAGCGCTCCATGAAGCGGGCGCGGCTCAGCGTGTACTCCTGCGTGCCGAGGGTCTCGATGACCAGGGTCGCCAGCATGCAGCCGACCTGCGCGGCGCGCTCCAGGCCGACGCCCCAGGCGAGGCCGGAGAGGAAGCCCGCGCGGAAGGCGTCGCCGACGCCGGTCGGGTCGACCTTCGCGTCCTCCTCCGCGCAGCCCACCAGGATCGGCTCGGCGCCGACGCTCTCGATGCGCACTCCGCGCGAGCCGAGGGTGGTGACGCGGTGACCGACCTTGGCGAGGATCTCCGCGTCGGTCCAGCCGGTCTTGGACTCGATGAGCCCCTTCTCGTACTCGTTGGAGAAGAGGTACGTCGCGCCGTCGAGCAGGGTGCGGATGTCGTCGCCGCTCATCCGCGCGATCTGCTGCGAGAAGTCCGCGGCGAACGGGATGGACCGGGCCTTGCACTCCTCGGTGTGGCGGAGCATCGCCTCGGGGTCGTCCGCGCCGATCAGCACCAGGTCGAGGCCGCCGACCCGGTCGGCCACCTTCTTGAGCTCGATCTGGCGGGCCTCGCTCATGGCGCCCGTGTAGAAGGAGCCGATCTGGTTGTGGTCGGCGTCGGTGGTGCACACGAAGCGGGCGGTGTGCAGGACCTCGGAGATGCGCACCGATTCGGTGTCGACACCGTGCCGGTCGAGCCAGGCGCGGTACTCGTCGAAGTCGGAGCCCGCGGCACCGACCAGGATCGGTCCGGTGCCGAGCTGGCCCATCCCGAAGCAGATGTTGGCGCCCACACCGCCCCGGCGTACGTCGAGGTTGTCGACGAGGAACGAGAGGGAGACCGTGTGCAGCTGATCCGCGACCAGCTGGTCGGCGAAGCGGCCGGGGAAGGTCATGAGGTGGTCGGTGGCGATGGAGCCGGTGACTGCGATACGCACGGCGTGGCTGCTCCTGCGGAGGGCGACGGGGGGACAGTTCACGCTATCGGGTCACCGGCCCTCACACGAAGAGGCAAAACTACCCGATAGTAGGGCTTTTTTCCTGCAACCCTGCCTGCATACGGTGCCAGCACGAGGGTTCGCGTCGATGCGGCCCCGAAAGCCACGGGAGCAGCCCGCATGCAAAAGCACAGCGTCACGGTCCCCGCACCGGTCGAGCTGGACGGCGGCATGGAGGAACTGCGCGGCGACTGCGCCCGCATGGTTCCGCACTGGGCGGTACCCGCGGCGGCGGCGCCCGCTCCCGTGCCGGCCTCCCTGATCCACGGCGTCACCGTGCCGCCGGCGTCCGCCCGGCTGGTGGGCGGGATGTCGGAGTACGGCGGCTGAGCCCGGCGCTCGCGGGGAACCGTGCGCTCCTCCGCTCCGTCCCACCGGTGTCCCCCGTAAATGGGGTGACGGCATACGGCACGGGCCGAGCAGGCGAAGGAGCGATGCGGTGAGCACCGAGCGACCGGACAAGGACGCGGTCAACGCCCCGAGGCGGCGGTCCCCGCTGATCGCCGCCTCGGTGGCCGCAGCGGTGCTGCTGGCCGGGGGCGGCGGCGCGTACTGGGCATCGACCGCCGGGGACGGCGCGGAGGGCGCGAAGAACACCAGCGCGCCCGGCGGTGACGGCGATCCGCCCCCGCTGGCCCTCGACGGCCATACGGAGGGCGACGCACCGGGCATCGCGCCCGGCGAGCCCGACCCGAACGGGGTGACCTACCGGGCCGACGGCGAGCTGCCCGACGGGCCCGACTCCGCTTCCGTGTACCGGGTTTCGGGCGCGGTCACCGAGTCCGACGTGGCGCGGCTGGCCGAGGCACTCGGTGTGGCGGGCGAGCCGCGCATCGAGAGCGGGGCCTGGAAGGTCGGGGTCAGCAAGGACGGCTCCGGGCCGGTGCTGCGGGTCAACAAGGAGGCGCCCGGCACCTGGACCTTCGCGCAGTACGGTCCCGGTCGCGGCGACAACTGCGCCAAGGGCGAGAAGTGCGGCGGCACTTCGGTGGCGCCCGGCGGCCAGGGGAAGCCGGTGAGCGAGGAGGCCGCGAAGGAGACCGCCGCTCCGGTGCTGAAGGCGCTGGGGCAGGGCGACGCCGAGCTCGACGCGGGCCAACTGATGGGCGCCGTACGGGTGGTGAACGCCGACCCGGAAATCGGCGGGCTGCCGACGTACGGCTGGGCGACCGGGCTGCAGATCGGCTCCGACGGGAAACTGGTCGGCGGCAGCGGGCAGTTGAAGGAGCTCAAGAAGGGCGCCGAGTATCCGGTGATCGGCGCCGACGAGGCCCTCAAGGAACTGAACAGGGCCGGCTCGGCGGGCAATGGCCGGATCGGCATCGGCGGCTGCGCCACGCCCGTACCGCACGGGGACAAGGCCGAGGGAGAGATCAAGCCCGAGGCCCCCTGCGAGCCGGACGGCAGGAAGGTACCCGCCTCCCCCGAGCCGGTGGCCGTGGACGGCGCCGCCTTCGGCCTCGCGGCGCAGTACGTCGACGGGCGGCAGGCACTCGTGCCGTCGTGGCTCTTCGAGGTCGATCCGGCGGGTGACACGAAGCCCTTCACCGTCACGCATCCCGCGGTGGACCCGAAGTACCTGGCCAAGCCGCCGGCCGCGCCCCGGGAGAGCGCCACCCCGGCCCCGCCGAAGGGCGAGGCCCCCGCGCGGGAGCAGCACATCGAGTCGTACACCGTCGACGGGCGCAAGCTCAAGGTGCACTTCTGGGGCGGCGTGTGCAGCGACTACGCCGCGAAGGCGTCCGAGGTGGACGGCATGGTGGAGGTGCGGGTCACCGAGCCGAAGCCGGACCCGAAGAAGGCCTGCATCATGATCGCCAAGGAGCTGACCGAGACGGTGACGCTGGACAAGCCGCTGGCGGACCGCAAGGTCGTGGACGAGCAGGGCAAGGCGGTGCCGCGGGCCTGACTCCCGCGCACGCGAACCGGACATCACACAAAACTCCCGCGCACGCGAACCGTTCATCACACGAACCGGCACGCGAACGGCGCGTGCGAAAGCAGGCGACCCCCACCAGGGGCCGCCGTCTTCGCCGTGCCTTGGGGCTTAGTTGAACGAGTCGCCGCAGGCGCACGAGCCAGAGGCGTTCGGGTTGTCGATCGTGAAGCCCTGCTTCTCGATGGTGTCGACGAAGTCGATGGAGGCGCCGCCCAGGTACGGGGCGCTCATGCGGTCGGTGACGACCTTGACGCCGTCGAAGTCCTTGAGGACATCGCCGTCGAGCGAACGCTCGTCGAAGAAGAGCTGGTAGCGCAGGCCGGAGCAGCCACCGGGCTGAACGGCGACGCGCAGTGCCAGATCTTCCCGGCCTTCTTGGTCCAGCAGGGCCTTGACCTTGGCCGCGGCGGCGTCGGACAGGAGAATGCCGTCGCTCACGGTGGTCTTTTCGTCCTGAACGGACATCTACATCTCTCCCGGGTTGTACGGACTGCTTGCCGACGGTTACAACCCGCCGACCCGCGGATTCATTCCGGGCCCGGGGGCTTGTCTTCCCATTCATGCTCGCACACCGAGCCCGCCGGAGGCACGGGAAGGCGACCCCGGGAATTCGTCACATCGACGAAATCGCCATCGTCAACGTGACATGAAGGGGTTATGATAGATAACGTCAAATCGACGAAAAGGCTTGTCCGCAAAGAAGAAAGGGTGCGTGTCGTGACCACCGCCCAGCCACTGGACGTCCAGCCGACGCCCCTCGCCCTGCTCATGCTCGGCCGTGAGGCCGACACCGGGAGCGAGCGCGGTGTGGACTGTCCCGGCGACCTGCCATCCCCCTCGGACCCGGACCTGGTGGAGCGCGCCCGCGCCGCCAAGGAGAAGCTCGGGGACAAGGTCTTCATCCTCGGCCACCACTACCAGCGTGACGAGGTCATCCAGTTCGCCGACGTGACCGGTGACTCCTTCAAGCTGGCCAAGGACGCGGCCGCCAGGCCGGGGGCCGAGTACATCGTCTTCTGCGGTGTGCACTTCATGGCCGAGTCCGCGGACATCCTGACCTCCGACGACCAGGCGGTCGTGCTGCCGGACCTGGCGGCGGGCTGCTCGATGGCCGACATGGCCACCGCCGAGCAGGTCGCGGAGTGCTGGGACGTGCTGACCGACGCCGGCATCGCCGAGCAGGTCGTGCCCGTCTCGTACATGAACTCGTCCGCCGACATCAAGGCCTTCACCGGCAAGTACGGCGGCACGATCTGCACCTCGTCCAACGCGAAGAAGGCTCTGGAGTGGGCCTTCGAGCAGGGCGAGAAGGTGCTCTTCCTCCCCGACCAGCACCTGGGGCGCAACACCGCGGTGCGTGACATGGGTCTGACGCTGGAGGATTGCGTCCTCTACAACCCGCACAAGCCGAACGGCGGCCTGACCGTCGAGGAACTGCGCGCCGCCAAGATGATCCTGTGGCGCGGGCACTGCTCGGTGCACGGGCGCTTCTCCGTCGAGTCCGTCAATGACGTACGCGCCCGCATACCCGGCGTCAATGTGCTGGTGCACCCCGAGTGCAAGAACGAGGTCGTGTCGGCGGCGGACTTCGTCGGCTCGACGGAGTACATCATCAACATGCTCGAAGCGGCCCCGGCCGGTTCGAAGTGGGCGATCGGCACCGAGCTGAACCTGGTGCAGCGGCTCGCCAACCGGTTCGCCGACCAGGACAAGGAGGTCGTCTTCCTCGACAAGACGGTCTGCTTCTGCTCGACCATGAACCGGATCGACCTGCCGCACCTGGTGTGGACGCTGGAGTCGCTGGCCGAGGGCAATCTGGTCAACCGCATCGAGGTCGAGCGCGAGACCGAGCAGTTCGCGAAGCTGGCGCTGGAGCGGATGCTGTCGCTGCCGTAGCCACGGACCGCCGCTGTCCACGTCCGTACGTCCCTGAGGGGCGCCCCCGGCCACCGGGGGCGCCCCTCAGGCGTTCCCGGGGCGAATGCGCCGCCATCGATGACTTCCCGGAGCCCCGGGGGTCTACTTCTTCACAGGAGCAGTCAGCCGTCCGAAGGGATGAGGAACATGCAGTACATGATCCAGATGAACGTGCCCGCCGATCAGTGGGACGTGATGATGTCGTCCTTCTCCCCCGACGACATGCAGCTGATGTTCGCCTACATGGAGACGCTCAACCAGGAGCTCAGCTCGGCGGGCGAACTGGTCGAGGCACGTGGTCTCGGCGGGCCCGGCCTGGTCAAGACGGTACGGGCGGCGGACGACCGACAGCCGCGGGTGACCGAGGGACCCGCCGAGCGGGGCCGCATCCTGGCCGGCTACTGGGTGGTCGAGGTCAAGAACGAGGAGCGCGCCGTGGAGATCGCCGCGCGCGCGTCGGCCTGTCCCGGCCCCGGCGGCAAGCCCGGCAACGACCCGGTCGAGGTGCACGCCGTACCGACAGTGCCGCCGGAGGCCTGAGCGGCCGAAGGCCGTGACCGGGGCGCGCCCCGGTCCCCTCCGCGGGGGCCGGGGCGCGCTGTTGTACTCCGTACCGTGAATCAGACCTTCGCGGGCTCCTGCTCACCGGCGACCGCGTCCGGCTCGGACTGGACCGGGATGCCCGCCTTCGCCGCGCGCTTGGCCGACTTCTTCTTGGCGCGGCGCTCCTTGCGGAGCTCGACCATCGCGTACAGCGTCGGTACGAGCAGCAGGGTGAGCAGCGTCGACGTGATCAGGCCGCCGATCACCACGATCGCCAGCGGCTTCGAGATGAAGCCGCCCTCGCCGGTGATGCCCAGCGCCATCGGCAGCAGCGCGAAGATGGTCGCCAGGGCGGTCATGAGGATCGGGCGCAGCCGGTGCCGCCCGCCCTCCAGGACCGCCTCGACGACACCCAGGCCCTGAATGCGGTACTGGTTGATCAGGTCGATCAGCACGATCGCGTTGGTGACCACGATGCCGATGAGCATCAGCATGCCGATCATCGCCGGTACGCCCATCGGGGTGCCGGTGAGGAGCAGCAGGCCGATCGCGCCGGTCGCCGCGAACGGGATGGAGACCAGCAGGATCAGTGGCTGGATGAGCGAGCGGAACGTCGCCACCAGCAGCATGAAGACGATCGCGATGGCAGCCAGCATGGCCAGGCCGAGCTGGACGAACGCCTCGTCCTGGTCCGAGGAGACACCGCCGATCTCGACGCTCGCGCCCTCGGGCAGCTTCTTCTCCAGCTCAGTGATCTTCGTCTGGAGCGCGGTGGTCACCGAGCCCGTGTCGTCGGCGTCGGGCTTGGCCGTGATCGTCGCCGCGGTGGCGCCGTCGATCCTGGTCTTGGAGACCGGGCCCGGCACCAGCGCCACGTCCGCGATGTCGCCGAGCTTGACCGGGCCGAGGGCCAGGTTCTTCAGCTCGGCCATCGTCTTCGCGGGCTTGGCGGACTTCACGACGACATCGCGCTCGGTGTCGCCGAGGATGGCCTTGCCGGACGTGGTGCCGCGCACCGCCTGGGTGACGGCCGCGCCGAGCGTGGTCTGGTTGAAGCCCGCGTCGGCGGCCTTCTCATTGGCCTTCACGGAGATCCGCGGCACGCTCGTGGCCAGGTCGCTCTGGACGTCGCTGACGTTGTCGAGCTTCGCGACCGCGTCCCTGACCTGCTCGGAGGCCTTCTTGAGGGTGTCCGCGTCACCGGCCTTGACCACGACGCTCAGGTCCTGGCTGCCGAAGCCGCCGCCCGCGCCGACCGAGGTCTCACCGATGCCGTCGAGCTTGGCGAGCTCCTCGTCGAGCCGGTCCTGGGTGGACTCGGCGTCGGAGGCGCTCTTGAGGGTCAGCTGGTACGAGGCCTGGTTGGCCCCCGTACCACCGCCGAAGGCGGCCGCGAAGCCGGACGAGCCGACCGTGACCTGGTAGTCCTTGATCGTGTCGATGGAGCCGAGCACCTTCTCGACCTTCAGAGCCGCCTCGTCGGCGGCCTGCAGGCTGGTGCCGGGCTTCAGCTCCTGGGTGAGTGTCAGGGTGTCCTGCTCGCCCTGGTCGAAGAAGTTGGTCTTCAGCAGCGGCGCCATCGCGAACGTACCGATGAGCACGACGACCGCGATGGCCAGGCTGGTGAAGCGGCGGCGGGTCGCGAAGCGCAGGACCGGCACGTACATCCGCTGGAGCCTGCTGCGGCGCTCCTTCTCCTCGGCCTTGCGGCGCAGGTCGTCCGGGTCGACGCCCTCGGAGCCCCTGGGGGCGCGCAGGAACCAGTACGAGAACACCGGGACGACGGTGAGGGACACCAGCAGCGAGGCGAGCAGCGCCGCCGTGACGGTGATGGAGAACGAGCCGAACAGCTGGCCCACCATGCCGCCGACCAGGCCGATCGGCAGGAACACCGCGACCGTGGTGAGGGTCGACGAGGTGACCGCGCCTGCCACCTCCTTGACCGCGGCGATGATGGCGGAGCCGCGCTCCTCGCCATAACCGAGGTGACGCTTGATGTTCTCCAGGACCACGATCGAGTCGTCGACGACCCGGCCGATGGCGATGGTCAGCGCGCCCAGGGTGAGCACGTTGAGCGACAGGTCCCGGGTCCACAGCACGATCAGCGCGAGAAGCACCGACAGTGGGATGGAGATCGCGGTCACCAGCGTCGAGCGGATCGACCCCAGGAAGACCAGGATCACCAGGACGGCGAAGACCAGGCCGAGCGCGCCCTCGGTGGTCAGGCCCGAGATCGACTTGGAGACGGCCGGGCCCTGGTCGAAGACGACCGTCAGCCCACTGCCGACGCCGAGGCTCTCGCGCAGGTCGGGAAGCTTGTCCTTGACCGCGTCGGAGATGGCGACGGCGCTGCCGTCCTGGTCCATGGTCAGGGACAGCGACAGGCTGGGCTTGCCGTTGGTCCGGGTGATGGACACCGAGGTGGAGGGCTGCTCGTCGACGGTGGCGACGTCACCGAGGCGCACCGGCTTCGGGGGCTTGCCCTGGCCGGTGGGGGCGGCGCTGACGCGCAGGTCCTCGATCTGCTTCAGCGACGTGTAGCCGCCGCCGACCTGGACCGTGCGGCTCTTGCCGTCCTCGGCGAAGGAACCGGCCGGGAGGGTGGCCCCGCCCGCCTGGAGGGCCTGGCCGAGGGCGCCGGCGTCGAGCCCGGCGGTGGCCAGCTTCCTGTCGTCGGGAGTGACGGCGACCTGGAGTTCCTGTACGCCGTCGATGCTGACCTGGCCGACGCCGTCGATGTCCTCCAGTTCGGGGACGACGCTGCGCTCCAGCCGGTCGGCGAGCGCCTGCTGGTCCTTGCCGGAGCTGGCGGCGAGCAGAACGGTCGGGATGTCGTCCGTCGAGCCGGCCACGACCTGCGGGTCGACGTCCTCGGGGAGCTGCGAGCGGGCGCGGTTCACGGCCTGCTGGACATCGGCGACGAGCTGCTTGGAGCCGCTGTCCCCGTAGTCGAACTGCGCCATGATGACGGCGCTGCCCTCGCTCGCCGTGGAGGTGACACCGGTGATGCCGTCCACGGCCTTGATGGTGCTTTCGAGCGGTTCGACGACCTGCTTCTCGACCACGTCGGGGGACGCACCCTGGTAGGGCGCCAGTACGGACACCATCGGGAACTCGATCGTGGGCATCAGCTGCTGCTTGAGCTGAGGGATCGCGATGGCCCCGAAGACGATCGCAACGATCGAAATCAGGCCTGTCAAGGCCCGCTGAGCGAGGCTGAATTTGGACAGCCAGGACATGGGTGGGTCTCTCTTCTGTGGCGTGCGAGGCAGGTGGACGCGGTGGTCCGTCTCTACGATCTGCCATGCGGGCAGAGGCAGCCGTCGCTCGCAGGTGCCCTTCCTTATGCGCCGCATACCGCAGGTGGAGTAGTCGCGGCTACACCCTCACTCCACCCTCGGCCGCACCAGTCCCGATTCGTACGCGATTACCACCAATTGGGCGCGGTCGCGGGCGCCGAGCTTCGCCATCGCCCGGTTCACATGGGTCTTGACCGTGAGGGGGCTGACGACCAACTGCTCGGCGATCTCGTCGTTGGAGTGGCCGCCGGCGACCTGGACGAGTACCTCGCGCTCCCGCACGGTCAGCGCGGAGAGCCGCTCGGTGCGGGCGGCGGCGTCCTCGTCGTCCTGCGAACTGCCGCCCTGGGCTAGGAACTTGGCGATCAGCCCCTTGGTCGCCACCGGGGAGAGCAGCGCCTCGCCCGCCGCGGCGATCCGGATGGCGTTGAGCAGCTCCTCCGGTTCCGCGCCCTTGCCGAGGAAGCCGGAGGCGCCCGCGCGCAGCGACTGCACGACGTACTCGTCGACCTCGAAGGTCGTCAGCATCACCACGCGCACGGCGGCCAGTTGCGGGTCCTCGCTGATCATGCGGGTGGCGGCGAGGCCGTCGACGCCCGGCATCCGAATGTCCATCAGGACCACGTCGGCGCGCAGTGTGCGGGCCAGCTCCACGGCCTCGGCGCCGTCCGCCGCCTCCCCGACGACCTCCATGTCGGGTTCCGAGTCCACCAGGACCCGGAACGCGCTGCGCAGCAGCGCCTGGTCGTCCACCAGCAGCACCCTGATGACCTCGGCCGTCGTCATGTGTTCTCCCCCGTACCCGCCTTGACCGGCAGGATCGCATGCACGCGGTAACCGCCGCCGTAGCGGGGGCCCGCCGTGAGGACACCGCCGAGTGCGCCGACGCGCTCCCGCATGCCGATGAGGCCGTGGCCGCTGCCCTCGGTGGGGCCCTCCCCCACCCCCCCGCCGTTGTCCAGCACGGTGACCTCGGCGGACGAACCCACCCTCACCACGCTGACCTCGGCCTTCGCACCGGGGCCCGCGTGCTTGCGGACATTGGTCAGGGCCTCCTGGATGATCCGGTACACGGCGAGGTCGACGGCGGCGGGCAGCGGAGCGGCCACTCCCCTGTCGGGCCTGGCCACCTCCACGGGGAGGCCCGCGTTGCGGAAGGTCTCCAGGAGTTCGTCGAGTACGGCGAGCCCGGGGGCCGGCGCGGTCGGGGCCTGGGGGTCACCGGACTGGCGGAGCAGGCCGACGGTGGCGCGCAGCTCGTTCAGCGCCGAGCGGCTGGCCTCCCGTACGTGCGCCAGCGCCTCCTTGGCCTGGTCGGGCCGCTTGTCCATGACATGCGCCGCCACGCCCGCCTGGACGTTGACCAGGGCGATGTGATGGGCCACGACGTCATGCAGGTCGCGCGCGATGCGCAGGCGCTCCTCGGCGACCCGGCGGCGCGCCTCCACCTCCCGGGTGCGCTCGGCGCGCTCGGCCCGCTCACGGATGGCGTCGACGAAGGCGCGGCGGCTGCGTACGGCGTCGCCCGCGCTCGCTCCGATGCCGGTCCAGGCGAAGATCCCGATGTTCTCCTGGGAGTACCAGGGGCCCGGGCCGAAGCACATGGCGCCGGCGGTCAGGCCGGTCATCGTGAGCAGGCCGACCCGCCAGGTGGTGGGGCGGTCGGTGCGTGAGGCGACGGTGTAGAGCGCGATGACCGCGCTCATCGCGACGGGGGCCGGCGGGTCGCCCACGACGAGTTCGACGAGCGCGACGGCGCCGGTGAAGGCGAGGACGGCCATGGGGTCGCGGCGCCTGAGGACAAGAGCCGACGCGCTGAGCACGATCAGGACGACGCTGCGGACCTCGGGGGTGCGGGTGCCGAAGGTCGGGCCGTTGGGGCCGTGCGGGTCGGCGAAAGAGCTGACGAGGATCATCACCAGTACGGCGAACGCCAGCGCACCGTCCAGCGCGAGCGGGTGCGCGCACAGCCAGCGCCGGAAGCGGGAGAGGCCCGTACCGAGGGCAGTCATGTCACGCAACGGTACGTCGTGCGGACACCCGCTCGCGCCGGGGACGGGCACGTCGGCCGGGCAGCACGACGCCCCGCCACCCGGGTGAACCCGGTGGGCGGGGCGTCGTGGCTGCTGGAGGGGTGGCGCGTGTCAGCCGGGGATGAGCCCGTCGTCGCTGAGCATCTCGCGGACCTCGTCGAGCGTGGCGTCGGGAGGCGGCAGGATCAGCTCGGACGGCTCAAGGGCGTCGTCCGCCAGCGGCTCCCCGAGGCGGCGTACCGCGTCGAGAAGCGCACCGAGCGTCCGCCGGAAGCCTTCCTCGTCGCCGCTCTCCATTTCGGCGAGCAGCTCGTCGTCCAGCTTGTTCAGTTCGGTGAAGTGGCTGTCGGCCAGCTTCAGCTGCCCCTCCCCCATGATCCGTACGATCACGACGCTCTCCTTCGGGAGTGGGGACTACTGCTTGTCGAACTTGTGCTGCGTCGGCGAAGGCTGCTGGGCGTCCTGGGGACCGCCCTCGATGGCCGGCTTCGACGGCGAACCGCCCGCCAGCTCGGCCTTCATCCGCTGCAGTTCCAGCTCTACATCTGTACCACCGGAGAGCCGGTCCAGCTCGGCGGCGATGTCGTCCTTCGCCAGCCCGGAGTGGTCGTCCAGTGCGCCGGAGGCCAGCAACTCGTCGATCGCGCCGGCCCGCGCCTGCAGCTGTGCGGTCTTGTCCTCGGCACGCTGGATCGCCTGGCCGACGTCGCCCATCTCCTCGGAGATGCCCGAGAAGGCCTCCCCGATCCGGGTCTGTGCCTGCGCGGCGGTGTACGTGGCCTTGATCGTTTCCTTCTTCGTGCGGAAGGCGTCGACCTTGGCCTGGAGGCGCTGTGCGGCGAGAGTGAGCTTCTCCTCCTCGCCCTGGAGCGTGTGGTGCTGCGTCTCCAGGTCGGTGACCTGCTGCTGCAACGCGGCACGACGGGACAGCGCCTCACGGGCGAGGTCCTCCCGGCCGAGCGCGAGCGCCTTGCGTCCCTGGTCCTCCAACTTGGAGGACTGCCCCTGCAGCTGGTTGAGCTGCAGCTCCAGGCGCTTGCGTGAAGTCGCCACGTCGGCGACCCCACGGCGTACCTTCTGAAGCAGCTCAAGCTGCTTCTGGTACGAATAATCGAGAGTCTCGCGCGGGTCCTCGGCCCTGTCGAGGGCCTTGTTGGCCTTCGCGCGGAAGATCATTCCCATACGCTTCATGACACCGCTCATGGGCTTCGCGCGCCCCCTTCTGACGGACTCCAGCTCCAGCACTTGAACCCACAGTACGGGCCCCGCATCCATTACCGCACTGTTCCAGCGCGGATGTGCTCCTCCTCCAGAACGACTGTGGCCCGCCGGACTCAGGCGTACGGAGTAGGGAAAAGTCGGGGGAGGAGTGGGGAACCGGTCCGGGCGGGTGACCGTTGCCGGATCGTTCCCCGCCGGGCTGTGGCCCCCGCGTCGCACCCCGTACCCTTGGGTTTTGTGTTCCGTAGCCGCTCCAAAGAAGAGAAGGCCCCCACCGACAAGGTGCAGGCGGACCTCTCCCAGCAGACCCGTGACCCGCAGGCCCCGAAGGGCCGCGCCACTCCGAAGCGCGCTGTCGCACAGTCGCAGCGCCGGAGCGTCGCAGCCCCGACGAACCGCAAGGAGGCGATGAAGCGCCAGCGTGAAGCCCGGCGCGTGGACCTGGCTAAGCAGCGGGAGGCACTGGCGAGCGGGGACGAGCGCTATCTGCCGGCCCGCGACAAGGGGCCTGTGCGCCGTTTCGTGCGCGACTTCGTCGACTCCCGTTTCTGTGTCGCCGAGTACTTCCTGCCGCTCGCGGTGATCATCCTGGTGCTCAGCATGATCCGCGTCGGCAACGTGCAGAACATCTCGCTGCTGCTGTGGCTCGGTGTCATCGTGATGATCGTCGTCGACTCGGTCGGCCTCGTCATCAGGCTCAAGAAGCAGCTCAAGGAGCGCTTCCCGAACGAGCCCAAGCGCGGCGCTGTCGCCTACGGCCTGATGCGCACGCTCCAGATGCGCCGACTGCGGCTACCGAAGCCCCAGGTCAAGCGTGGGGAACGGCCCTGAGCGCGGATGTCTCGGACGCGGCGGGCATAGCTGACGCGGACGCTTCCGGGGCGGACTCTTCCGAGGCGCCCGTGTTCGCGGCGGATGCCACGGACGCGGGCGTTCCCGGGCCCCGCACATCCGGCTCGGACGTTTCCGGGCCCGACGCCCCGGGACCCGGTGACTCGGGACCCGACGTCTCCGGGCCACGCGTCTCCGGGTTCGAAGGCGCTTCGGCCACCTGGCTGAAGGGTCTCGGCGGGCTGCGCAACGCGGTCCGTCAGGAGTTGGTCGCCCGCCAGCTCGACGAGCAGATATCGGCCCGCTTCCCGGTGGGCCGGCGGCTCGCCGTTCTCGACGTCGGCATGGGCCAGGGCACCCAGGCGCTGCGCCTGGCCCGGGCCGGGCACAAGGTGACCGGCCTGGAGTCCGACTCGAAGATGCTTCTCGCCGCGCGCGAGGCACTCGACGGCGAGCCCGCGGGCATCCGCGACCGGGTGCGCCTGATCGAGGGCGACGGTCGCGACACCGGAGTGCACTTCCTGCCCGGCAGCTTCGACGTGGTGCTGTGCCACGGCGTGCTGATGTACGTCCAGGAGCCCGACGCGCTGGTGGCGGGCCTGGCCCGGATGCTGGCCCCCGGCGGCCTGCTCTCCCTGCTCGTACGCAACGCCGACGCGCTCGCGATGCGCCCCGGGCTCGCCGGGGACTGGTCGGGGGCGCTGACGGCCTTCGAGACCGACACGTACACCAACCGGCTCGGTCTCCAGGTGCGCGCCGACCGACTCGACGCCCTGACGGCGACCCTCGCCGGAATCGCCGCTCCCCTGCACGCCTGGTACGGCGTGCGGGTCTTCACCGACAACGTCGAGGGTGACGCCAACGAGGCGGAGCCGACGGCGGAGGAGCTGGAGCGGGTGCTGGCGCTGGAGGACCGAGGCGGGCGCACAGATCCGTACCGACGGGTCGCGGCGCTGCTGCACCTGTGCGGCGTGCGCGGCTGATCCGGCAGGTCTGCCAGGTGCAGCGGATCCAGCGGATCCGCCAGGTGGAACAGGGCGTGTGCGCGTCCTCTCCGTCGTGAGCAGCGCGGAGAAAACCACCGAGATGCCGCCGACGCCGACAAGCAGACCGCGGAAGTCACGCTCGGCGAGATCTGAGCCGGGTACGCGGCGATCCCGCCCTGCCGCCCGAGCGGTACGCCCGTATGCGCGATACGCACCCATGCGCACGGCGCCCGCGCACGGGTGCGCCCGCGAACCCGGTCGGGGTCCGCGGGCGCAATTGCCGCTCTCGTGCGTCAGGCCTCGTCGGCGTGCAGGTTCATGGGGCCGTAGATCTTGGTGTTGTCCTCGGACAGAACCACCTGGTCGGCGCCGCCCTCAATGAGCTCTTTCCACACCTCGCCGATCCAGGACTCCGCATCGCCCTGCGTGGTGAACTCCTCAGGCACCACCGCAGGCTGGACCTCCGTACCGTCGGACTTCTCGAACCGCCACGTCCACGCCATGTTCGCCTCCCGGGTCCTACCCGTGCTTTTGTCCAGCACAGCCTGCCCGCACACTAGCCGGGCGCGCGTCACCGGCGGGGAAGCGGGAGGATCATCATCGTGGAACTGACTCTTCTCGGCACCGGAGCCCCGGCCGGCCTGCCCCGCCCCGACTGCCCCTGCGCCTCGTGCGCCACCGCCCGCGGCGAGCTGGCGCGCGCCGCGACCGCGTTGCTCGTGGACGGTGCGCTGCTGCTCGATCTCACTCCCGGGGCCGCGTTCGCCGCGGCCCGTGCCGGGCACTCGCTGGCCGCGGTGCGGCAGGTGCTGCTGACGCATCCGCACGACGGGCCGCCCGTCGAACTCCCCGTGGGACTGCCGACGGCGGGGCGCGTGGCGGACGGACGGACGTTGACGCTGCTCAGCGGGCATCGGGTGCGTGCCGTGCCGATGGACGCTCCCGGTACGGGGTACGAGGTGACCTCGCCGGAGGGCGAGCGACTGCTGTACCTGCCGCCGGGCGGCGCCCCCGCCGGGGAGAGCACCGGGCGCAGGTACGACATGGTGGTCGCCGATGCCGTGGGCCGGCCGGACGCGCTCGCCCGGCTGCGGGCGCTCGGCGCGATCGGCGTCACGACGGATGTCATCGCCGTACACCTCGATCACGATGTGCCGCCGGGGCCCGAGTTGGTCAGGCGGCTGGCTGCGGCGGGGGCACGGACCGTGCCCGACGGGACGACCCTGATCGTCGGCGACTACCACGCGGTACCGGACGTGCCGCGCCGCACGCTGGTGCTCGGCGGGGCGCGTTCGGGCAAGTCGGTGGAGGCGGAGCGCCGACTCAAGGCCTCTCCCGAGGTGCTGTACGTCGCGACCGGCGGCACCCGGGAGGGCGACTCGGAGTGGGCGGCGCGGGTGGGGCTGCACCGGGAGCGCCGGCCGGGGTCCTGGCGTACCGAGGAGACCTGCGAGCTGGCGCCGCTGCTGACCGGCGAGGGCCCGCCGCTGCTGATCGACTGCCTCGCGCTGTGGCTCACCGACGCGATGGACCGGGTCGGTGCGTGGGACGACGCGAAGTGGGCGGCGGACGGCCGGTGGGCGCTGCACGAGCGCACGGCGGAGCTGGTGGCGGCGGTACGCGCGACCCGGCGCACGGTCGTCGCGGTGAGCAACGAGGTGGGTTCGGGAATCGTGCCGGCGACGGCGAGCGGGCGGCGTTTCCGCGACGAGCTGGGGCGGCTGAACGCGACGATCGCGGCGGAGTGCGAACACGTCCTGCTGGTGGTGGCGGGCCAGGCGATGCCGCTGCGCGGGTGAGGGCGGCCGGGGCGGGACTGCGCGTCCCCCGACGGGCAGCGCGGGCAGCGCGGGCAGCGCGGGCAGCGCGGGCAGCGCGGGCAGCGCGGGCAGCGCGGGCAGCGCGGGCAGCGCGGGCAGCGCGGGCAGCGCGGGCAGCACGGGCAGCGCCGAGCCGTCCCCGCCGACGGCCCCGGACCGTCGGGAAGGTCCGGATTCCGGGCCTCCCGGTACTGTTCGCCGCATGAGCCCGCTTAACCTGGACGACTTCTCCGACCTGATAGAACGCCCCGACGGCGGCGTCCGGCGCGATGCCGAAGAGCGCCGGGAGCGGCTGATCCTGCCGCCCGGTGCGCTCGGCCGTCTCGACGAGCTGGGCGAGTGGCTCTCGGCCGCTCAGGCCTCCTCCCGGGTCAAGCCCGTGGAACGCCCCCGCGTGATCCTCTTCGCGGGTGACCACGGCGTGGCGCAGCTGGGTGTCTCGGCCCGGCCCGCCGGGGGCGCGCACGAGCTGGTGCGCGCCGTGCTGGACGGCGCGAGCCCCGTCGCCGTACTGGCCCGCCGGAACGGCGCGTCGGTGCGGATCGTCGACGCCGGGCTGGACTGCGACCCCGAGTTGCTGCCCGAGGACGTCGTGCGCCACCGGGTGCGACGCGGCTCAGGCCGTATCGACGTCGAGGACGCCCTGACCCTCGAAGAGGCCGAGCAGGCGGTGCGGCTGGGCATGGCGATCGCCGATGAGGAGGCCGACGCGGGCACCGATCTGGTCGTCCTGGGCGATCTGAGCGTCGGCGGCACGACCGCAGCGGCCGTCCTGATCGCCGCCCTGTGCGGCACGGACGCCTCGGTGGTCACCGGGCGCGGCGGCGCCGACATCGACGACCTGGCCTGGATGCGCAAGTGCGCGACCGTCCGGGACGCGCTGCGCCGGGCCAGGCCGGTCCTGGGCGACCAGCTGGAGCTGCTGGCGGCCGTCGGCGGCGCCGACCTCGCCGCGACGACCGGTTTCCTGCTCCAGTGCGCCGTGCGACGCACCCCGGTGATCCTCGACGGCGTGGTGTCGGCGGCCTGCGCGCTGGTGGGCCAGCGGGCCGCCTTCCGGGCGCCCGACTGGTGGCTGGCGGGCCATGTGAGCGGCGAACCGGCCCAGGCGAAGGCGCTGGACCGGATGGCACTCAACCCATTGCTCGATCAAGGCGTCACTGTCGGGGAAGGAACCGGGGCATTGCTCGCACTTCCGCTCGTCCAAGCCGCGGCCGCCCTGGCCGCGGAGCTGCCCGAGCGGCCGGAGGAGACGAAAGAGACCGAAGCGGCCGAAGCGGCCGAGGCGGACAGCGCAACGTAGCTGAACCGGGTGCGGCCGTCGACCACCGGCCGCACTCACCACTTGTCGCGTTCGCACCGTAATCGGGCTCTTTCGCGCTCTCTTGATGGGTTATGCCCCCATATCATCACCTTTCATGGGAGAAGTCCGCTTGGCCACCGAAGGAACGACCCGGGGCGCTGTCCGGTCGCGACACAGCGCGGCATTCGCCGTCTGGTATCTGCGTGCCGTCGCGTTCATCAACTTCCTGAGCGCCGTCTGGGTCTCCCTCGGCCAGGACCTGCGACGTCACAACACCGAGAACTACTTCACGCCGTACATGCTGACGGCGGGCTTCGCCTCGGGCCTCTTCACTCTCTTCCTGGCGATCACCATGCGGCGCCGCAAGCGTGCCGCCTGGATCCTCAACGTCGTGCTCAGCGGGCTGTTCCTGCTGCTCTTCGCCCTCGTGATGTTCTTCCCCGAGGTGCGGCAGTACTGGCAGAACTGGATCTCGCTGGGCCTGACCGCCGCCTTCTTCGTGTCGCTGCTCCTCGGCCGACGCGTGTTCAGCGCGAAGGGCGACCGCTCCAACCCGAAGCTGGCCGCGGCCGTCGCGGTCGGCGGGCTGCTGGTCACCTCGCTGATCGCCGCACTGCTGGTCACCCTCACCAACACGGCGCGCGGCGCGGCGCACTCGACGTTCCTGGACCGGTGGCGCTACGGCGTGATGCGGCTGGTGTCCCTGGCCGCCGACGACTCGCGGTTCGCGGGCATCACCACCCCCGGGTGGGTCAACGTCAGTATCAACATCCTCAGCACTCTGCTGCTCCTCGGCGTCCTGTACGCCGCCTTCCGCTCCCGCAGGACCATCGACCCCCTCACCGAGGAGGACGAGGCGAAACTGCGCGTCCTGCTCGACCAGCACGGCGAACGCGACTCCCTGGGCTACTTCGCCCTGCGCCGGGAGAAGAGCGCCGTCTGGTCCCCCACCGGCAAGGCCGCCGTCACCTACCGGGTCGTCGGCGGCGTGTCCCTGGCGTCCGGCGACCCGATCGGCGACCCCGAGGCCTGGCCCGGCGCGATCGAGCCGTGGCTGGCCGAGGCGCGTGAACACGGCTGGGCACCCGCCGTGATGGGCGCAAGCGAGGAGGCCGGCACGATCTACGCCCGGCACGGCCTGGACGCCCTGGAGCTCGGCGACGAGGCCCTCGTGGAGATCGCCGAATTCACCCTGGAGGGGCGCGCGATGCGGACCGTGCGCCAGGCGTACAACCGGGTCAAGCGCGCCGGGTACGAGGTCCGGATCCGCCGCCACGAGGACATCCCCGACGACGAGATGGCCGAGCTGCTGCGCAAGGCCGACGACTGGCGCGACGGCGCGACCGAGCGCGGCTTCTCGATGGCGCTCGGCAGGCTCGGCGACCCGGGCGACGGGCGCTGCGTGATGCTGGAGTGCACGGACGGCGAGGGCGAGCTGCGGGCGGTGCTGAGCTTCGTGCCGTGGGGTCCCGGCGGTCTGTCCCTGGACCTGATGCGCCGTGACCGCGACGCCGAGAACGGCCTGATGGAGTTCATGGTCATCGAACTCCTCCAGCGCGCCGGGGAGATCAGGATCACCCAGGTCTCGCTGAACTTCGCGATGTTCAGGTCGGTCTTCGAACGTGGCTCGCGGCTCGGAGCGGGACCGGTGCTGAGGCTGTGGCGTTCGCTGCTGAGCTTCTTCTCGCGCTGGTGGCAGATCGAGTCGCTGTACCGGGCCAACGCCAAGTACCGACCGATCTGGGAGCCCCGGTTCATGCTCTTCGAGAAGAGCTCCGACCTGCTGCGCATCGGCATCGCCGCGGCCCGCGCGGAGGGCTTCCTGGAAGCGCCGGGACTGCCCAAGTGGATGCACCGCAAGCACCTGGAGACAGGACGTTGAGAACGGCTCTGCGCCGCGCGGGGCGCCGCGAATGGGGGCCGCTGTACGCGACTCTGCGCGGCGCCCTGCTCACCCACAAGTGGCGGGCCGTGCGCATGACGCTCGCGGCGGTCGCCCTGACGGCGCTCTTCCAGATCGTGCAGAACCAGCCCTGGGGCTACCAGCCCGTACAGAACGTCGGCGCCGTACGGGCCGAGGACCCGCTGTGGCTCGCGCTGCTGCGCACCCCCCTGTCGCTGTTCGTGCCCGCGCTCGACCTGCCGGTCTGGGGCGCGCTCGCGCAGGTCCTGCTGGTCTTCGGCATCGCGGAGATCTGCCTGGGCCGGCTGCGGACCCTGACCATCGCGTACGTGGCGACACTCGCCGGGACCCTCTATGCGCGCGTCGGCATCGCGCTGGGCCCCGACAAGCCGCTGGGCCTGGAGGCCTCCGACGCCCTGGTCGTCGACACCGGCCCCTCGGCGGCCGTCGTCGGCCTCGCCGTCTATGTGGGCTGGCGCTACCGGGCGTACTGGACCGCGGCCCTGGTGGTGGTGGTGATGGTGGTCGAGGTGCTCGTCAAGAACAACCTCGCGGGCAAGGAGCACCTGGCCGCGATCGCGGGGGTGCTGGCGCTGTGCGCGGCGTCCGTGGTGCGCGGGCACTCCGTTCAGCCGTCCCTTCCCTCCGCCCGGTCCGGGGCACCGCCGAGCCAGTCCTGAAGCCTGCGGCCCGTGGCCGCCCAGCGGCGGTCGTGCCGGTAGGCACGCCGGATCGCCCTTGCGCGGGCCTTCGGGCGTCTGCGGTAGACGCTTTTCGCCCACGGGGAGCCCGGCTTGGCCAGCCGGATCGCGCCGAACAGGGCCACGAAGGGCACCACCGAGCCGAACAGCGCGGTGCGCAGCTTTCCCTTGGACAGCGCGATCAGCGCGAGGAAGAAATTGAACGACACATTCGAGGCGAGCAGGCCGCGGCTCTGCCGCTCGTCCACCGTCACCTCGTTGACCCCGAACGGGACGGAGCCGCTGAGCACCAGCATCACGAGCGCCGCGGTCAGCACCACGATCTCCACGCTCTTGCGGCCCTGTTCACTCCAGTAGACGTCGTCGAGGTGCAGGATCAGCGCGAACTCGTCCAGGACCAGGCCGGCCCCGAGACCGAAGAGCACCGCGCAGACCGCAGCGCCGAACCCGTGCCGGCCGCTCGCCACCGCCCCGAAGCCACCGATCGTCGTCAGGATCACCCCGGGCACGACGTGGTGGATGTGCATGCCGCCGGGCGAGATGTTCCTGAAGGGGCCCTTGCCCGCCCGGATGAGGCGGGTGATGGTCCGCGTCACCAGGAAGGACAGCACGAAGGAGCCCAGCGCGAGCAGCAGCGGCAGCTTCCCCGGCTCGACGATGTTCCGGTACAACCAGTGACTCATGCCACTCGCTCCCTATTTGCGCGTTATGCGCAACCTACCGGGCGGCGGCACCGGCTAGCGTGCGCGCGATGACCTCCCTCCACAGCGACGGCATTCGCTTCGCCTTCGGCACCCTCACCGTGCTCCCCGTGCGCGTGACCCGCTGGGACCGCGACGCGGCGCGCGCCGGGATGCTGTACGCCCCCCTGGCCGGGCTCGTCGTCGGCCTGTGCGCGGCGGCGCCGGCCGCCCTCCTGCTGCTCCTGGGCTCGGGCCCGCTGCTCGCCGCCGTGGCGTCGACGGCCGTGCCCGCGGCGCTCACCCGGGGCCTCCATCTCGACGGCCTCGCCGACACGGCCGACGGTCTGGGCAGCGGCAGGCCGGCCGACGACGCGCTGCGGATCATGAAGCAGTCGGACATCGGTCCTTTCGGCGTCGTCACGCTGCTGTTCGTGCTGCTCACGCAGGTCGCGGCGGGCTACGAGCTGTACGCGGCGGGCTGGGCGTACGGCGCCGGGGCGACTGTCGTCTCGGCGGTCGCGGCCCGGCTCGCGCTGACCCTCGCCGCCAGGACCGGGGTGCCCACGGCCCGGCCCGACGGCCTGGGCGCCGTGGTCGCCGGCTCGGTCGGGGGGCGCACGGCGGCGCTGGTGGCGGGCGTGGTGATCGCGGTCTGCGCGGGCGTGTCGGGCGCGCTCTTCGGCCCGTACGCCGCGCTGCACCACGCCGCGGCGGTCCTGCTCGCCCTGGGTGCGGCCCAACTCCTGCTGCGCCACTGCGTCCGGCGCTTCGGCGGGGTGACGGGGGACGTCTTCGGCGGGCTGGCCGAGACGGCGGCGACCGTCGCGGCCGTCGTCCTGGTGCTGGGCTGACGGATGCGCGAGCGGGTCGCCTGCCGGACGAATGGCTGGTTCCTGACGGGGCACCTGGTTGCTGGAACCGACGCAGTCACCCCGACTGGGGCGTGACGCGTCCTCGACCAGTGGGAGCAGAAATGCTGGCCTTTGTAGCAGCCGCGCTCTTCTTCATCGCGTTCATCCTCCATGCGACCGAGACGTCGACCGAGGTGCTCTTCGCGCCGATGAGCCTCTTGCTGTTCGGGCTCACGATCCTGGCCGTGCATCTGGCCGGAGTGGGAGCGAACTGGACCGGCCGCGGACGCCGGCGCTGACGCCGGGCAGGACACCGCACCACTGTGGCCCGGGGCTTTTGCCCCGGGCCACAGGCGCGCCCCGGTTCGTACTTCTTCAGGCGGCGAGATATACGCCGAGGCACGCTCACGGCCTGACAGTCGGCCGGGCCGTGCGGCTGTCAGAGCGCGTGCCGCGGCCGGGCCGTGGGCAGCTTCAGCGTCGCGGCCCGCCGAGGCGTGTCGGGGCCGGTCCACGCCGAGCGCGACCCGGCGTAGGCGCTGCCGAACTTGTCGGCGCCGAGGCGCAGTTGCCGGCGGGTGCCCTCCGGGACGGTGAGGGGGGCTGCGACCCCCGGCGGTCCCTTGACCGTCACCGTCGTGCCGACGCGGTACGCCGTGACCTGGCCGGCGGCGAGCGCCTTGTCCCAGGCGGCGCGGCGGGCCAGCTCCCGCCCGACGTCGCGCTGACGCGGAGTGACGAGCGGGGCGTTGTCGGCGAACAGGCCGCGGTAGTCGGCGAGAACCCGGTCCACCACGGGGTAGAGAAGGCGGTCCTCCGCCAGATTCGACTGATGGACGTAGTGCGGGCGCGGGTCGTTGGCGATGACGTGGCCCAGCGCGGTACGGGCCTCCTTCGGCACGATGTGCGTGGCGTAGCCGGTGGCCGGGTCGAGCGGCGCGGCCAGGCAGGTGGAGCCGGGGTTGGTCTCGCAGACACCACTGCCGCCGTCGGCCGCACTGCTGTAGATCCAGTTGTACTCGTCGACCATCTCGGCGGCAGTGCCGACGTTGTAGAACACGTTCATCGGGTGACGCGGCACGGTGGACGCCTGGCCGACGGCGCGCTGCCCAGGATCGCGCGAGTTGTCGCCAGCGATCCACCGCACCCCGTTGTCATCGAGCGCGGGTCCAAGATTCGGATTGTCCACCGGCTGGTGCGGCAGGGTCCTGAGCCCCGAGTGCTCACCAGTGACCAGCTCGGTGCTGTCGAGCGTGAGGCCCTTGCCCACACCCCAGTCGTGGTTGTCGCGGATCTGCGCGGAAATGTCGGCGCGGCTCATCCACCGCGTGGCTCCGGCGGCGTCCTTCGCGCACTGCCACGGCACGGTCGAGGTGTCCTGGACGCAGCCGAGGAAGGGGTGGGTGTAGGTGTGGTTCACCCAGCGGTACTCCGCCCGGTCCGCGAGGAGTTGCGTGGTGAGCGGGTCGCTGCCGCCGTTCTGCCTCTTCCACACCTCGCCGGAGCCCCCGTTGTAGACCATGTCGAGGGTGAGGCCGCTGCTCTGCTGCCACTGGGCCGCGTACCGCGCGTCCGCGGCGTTCATCCGGATCGTGGGGGCCCCATCGCTCGCGCAGCCGAAACCGCCGGGGGTGCAGTTGCGTTCGGTGTCCCAGCGACTGTCGGGCGCGAAGATGTCATCGACGTGCACGGAGAAGTAGTTGCGGCTCTGCCCCAGATGAACGCCCCGGGTGAGCCATTCGACGACGCCGCGGGCGAGCAGCCGGAACTGCCTCTGGCGATGGTTGTACGCGAAGGTGACGACCAGCTCACTGCGCCCGTCGTGGGTGTACTCGCCGACCAGACTGGCCCGTCCGCCGCCTTCGACCGGCATGTCCAGGTAGCTGGTGTACCCCGCGCGGGGCCGCCCTGCGTACCCGTAACTCTCGCCGATCGCAGGGGAGTTGTCCTCGAACTGCACCTGCCCGTCGAGATAGCCGAAGGGCCCGGCCCGGCCGGCCGGTGTGACGGCCGCTTCGACGCCGTCGAGCGGGCCCGCATACCCGCCGTCGCTGGTGTGGTCGAGCCCGACGCCGGGATGCGCCCAGGTGTACGCGTCGACCTGCCGGATGCCGAAGGTCCTCTCGTACGCGGTCAGCGCGGCGCCCTCCGCGGAGCCCGCGCCGAACGGGTCGGCGTTCGGCAGGACGACGCCCTGGTACTTCGCGCGGGGCGTCCCGTTCAGCGTGTCGCCGAGGAACGCCTCATTGATCACCGGGCGGCCCGGCTCGTGGAGGTCCACCACGGTGTACGGCACGCCGGTCGCCTTCAGCTCCGCCGCGATCGCGCCGACCGAGGCGCCGCCGTCGTTCACGACCAGCACCCGCAGATCGATCCGCGGCGCGGGCGCCGCCCCCGCGCCCGCCGACGGCACCACGGCCACCATCAGCCCCGCCGCCAGCAGCGCCGCCCCGGCCCTGCCCATGCGTGTTCTGTACGCCACGGCGCACCCTCCCCCTCGGGGATCTTTCCACGAATGAACGCGCGGAAAGATCTGCGGAAATCATGCAAGGCAATGCCTTGCCGACTTGCGCGATTGCCCCGAGTGTGGCCGAGACCTCAGCTGCCTCGTCCCAAACATGGCTGAGACACCTCTGCTGAGGGAACTGCTCGCTGCTGTGATCGAACGACCGAACCGCGCGTAGGCTCACAGGTGGCGCTCACCCGGCCCGGACGGCGGTGCGTCGGGTACGGCCGACCCCACCCCCTCGGCCCACAGAACTCAACGGAAGCGAGATTTCACCACCGTGACTGCTCTCACTCTCAGCACTTCCGGCGCGGCGACGCTGCGCGCCGACGCCATCGTCGTCGGCGTCGCGAAGGGCGCCAAAGGCCCGGTCGTCGCACCGGGCGCCGAGGCCGTGGACAAGGCGTTCGACGGCAAGCTCGCCTCCGTTCTTGAGCTTCTCGGCGCCTCGGGTGCCGAGGGCGAGGTGACCAAGCTGCCCGCCCCGTCGGGCTTCAAGTCCCCGATCGTGCTGGCGGTCGGGCTCGGTGCGGTGCCGGACAAGGACGACTCGTACGGCGCGGAGTCGCTGCGCCGCGCCGCCGGCGCCGCCGCCCGCGCCCTGACCGGCTCGAAGAAGGCCGGCTTCGCGCTGCCCGCCGAGTCCGTCGAGGACGCCGAGGCCATCGCCGAGGGCGCCCTGCTCGGCGCGTACGCCTTCCTCGCCTACCAGGGCATCGAGAAGGACGGCACGAGCAAGAAGGACCAGAACGGCGCCAAGCTGCCGCTCGGCGAGGTCACCCTGCTCGGCACCAAGCCGCGCGACAAGGGGGTCAAGGCCGCCGCCGAACGTGCCGTGGCCCTGGCCGAGGAGATCAACCGCGCCCGGGACCTGATCAACACCCCGCCGAACGACCTCTACCCCGAGTCCTTCGCCGCCGTGGCCACCGCCGCCGGTAAGGAGCACGGCATCAAGGTCCAGGTGCTCGACGAGAAGGCGCTGCTCAAGGGCGGCTTCGGCGGCATCATCGGCGTCGGCCAGGGCTCCTCGCACGGCCCGCGCCTGGTGAAGCTCACCTACACGCACCCCAAGGCACTGAAGACCCTGGCCTACATCGGCAAGGGCATCACCTACGACTCGGGCGGCATCTCGCTCAAGCCGGCCGGCCACAACGAGACGATGAAGTGCGACATGAGCGGCGCGGCCGCCGTGTTCGCCGCCGTCGTGGCCTCGGCCCGCCTGGGCCTCCAGGTGAACGTCACCGGCTGGCTCGCACTCGCCGAGAACATGCCGTCCGGCAACGCGACGCGCCCCGGCGACGTCCTGCGCATGTACAGCGGCAAGACCGTCGAGGTACTCAACACCGACGCCGAGGGCCGTCTGGTCCTGGGCGACGCGCTGGCCCGCGCCTCCGAGGAGCACCCGGACGCGATCGTCGACGTGGCGACGCTGACCGGCGCGATGGTGGTGGCCCTCGGCAACCGCACCTTCGGCATCATGGGCAACGACGAGTCGTTCCGTACCGCGATCCACGAGATCGCGGAGGAGGTCGGCGAGCAGTCCTGGCCGATGCCGATGCCCGTGGAGCTGCTCAAGGGCATGGACTCCCCGACCGCCGACATGGCGAACATCGGCGAGCGCGCGGGTGGCGGCCTGGTGGCCGGTCTGTTCCTCCAGGAGTTCGTCGGCGAGGACATCGCCTGGGCGCACCTGGACATCGCGGGCCCGGCCTACAACGAGGGCAGCCCCTTCGGCTACACCCCCAAGGGCGGCACCGGCACCTCGGTCCGCACCCTGGTGCGGCTGGCCGAGCGCACCGCTGCGGGCGACCTGGGCTGACTCCCGCCGCCGCACGCGGGCCCCGGCACAGATCCGGGGTCCTGCGTGCGTCTGCGGGAGCACGACGATTTCGCCCTCGACGAAACTGGCGAAAACCGTACGCCCGTACACATGAGTAATTCCGAGAAGAGCGGTCCATGACCGTCTCGGACTCCGGCCCCGCGTCCCGCCTCCCGTCAACAAGTGCGAAGATGGGTTCTCGGCAGGACAGGGCCCCCACCACAGGGCCGAATAAAAAAGCGGCCGAACACCAGCCGCCGCCCGGTCTTCGACGACCGGCGACCGGCGCACATGCATGGAGGACGTGACGTGGCGAACGACGCCGGCACCGTTTTCGACCTAGTGATCCTCGGCGGTGGCAGTGGCGGTTACGCCGCGGCCCTGCGCGGAGCGCAGCTGGGCCTGGACGTCGCACTGATCGAGAAGAACAAGCTCGGCGGCACCTGCCTGCACAACGGCTGCATTCCGACCAAGGCCCTGCTGCACGCGGGCGAGATCGCCGACCAGGCGCGCGAGTCCGAGCAGTTCGGCATCAAGGCCACCTTCGACGGCGTCGACATGGCGGGCGTCCACAAGTACAAGGACGACGTCATCGCCGGCCTGTACAAGGGGCTGCAGGGCCTGTTCGCCTCGCGCAAGGTGACGTACATCGAGGGAGAGGGCAAGCTCTCCTCCCCCACCTCCGTCGACGTGAACGGCCAGCGTGTCCAGGGCCGCCATGTCCTGCTGGCGACCGGCTCCGTGCCGAAGTCGCTGCCGGGCCTGGAGATCGACGGCAACCGCATCATCTCCTCGGACCACGCGCTGACGCTGGACCGGGTCCCGAAGTCCGCGATCGTGCTGGGCGGCGGCGTCATCGGCGTCGAGTTCGCCTCCGCGTGGAAGTCCTTCGGCACCGACGTCACGATCGTCGAGGGCCTGAAGCACCTCGTGCCGGTCGAGGACGAGAACAGCTCGAAGCTGCTTGAGCGCGCGTTCCGCAAGCGCGGCATCGGCTTCTCGCTCGGCGCCTTCTTCGAGAAGGCCGAGTACACCAACGACGGCGTCAAGGTCACCCTCGCCAACGGCAAGGAGTTCGAGGCCGAGCTGCTGCTCGTCGCGATCGGCCGCGGCCCGGTGTCGCAGGGCCTCGGCTACGAGGAGCAGGGCGTCGCGATGGACCGCGGCTATGTACTCGTCGACGAGTACATGCAGACCAACGTGGCCACCATCTCGGCGGTCGGCGACCTCGTCCCCACGCTCCAGCTCGCGCACGTCGGCTTCGCGGAGGGCATGCTGGTCGCAGAACGGCTGGCCGGTCTGAAGACCGTGCCGGTCGACTACGACGGTGTGCCGCGCGTGACGTACTGCCACCCCGAGGTCGCTTCCGTCGGTATCACCGAGGCGAAGGCCAAAGAGGTGTACGGCGCGGACAAGGTCGTCGCTCTGAAGTACAACCTCGCGGGCAACGGCAAGAGCAAGATCCTCAAGACCGCGGGCGAGATCAAGCTCGTCCAGGTCAAGGATGGTGCCGTGGTCGGCGTCCACATGGTCGGTGACCGTATGGGCGAGCAGGTCGGCGAGGCTCAGCTGATCTACAACTGGGAGGCGCTGCCGGCCGAGGTCGCGCAGCTCATCCACGCCCACCCGACGCAGAACGAGGCGATGGGCGAGGCCCACCTGGCGCTGGCCGGTAAGCCTCTGCACTCCCACGACTAGTCATCCCGGGCGCAACCACTTCACGCACTTTCGTAAGGAGCAACTGAAACCATGTCGGTTTCCGTAACCCTTCCGGCGCTCGGCGAGAGCGTCACTGAGGGCACTGTCACCCGTTGGCTGAAGGCCGAGGGCGAGCACGTCGAGGTCGACGAGCCGCTGCTCGAGGTATCGACCGACAAGGTCGACACCGAGATTCCGGCCCCCGTTTCCGGCATCCTCGCGTCCATCAAGGTCGCCGAGGACGAGACGGTGGAGGTCGGCGCGGAGCTGGCCCTCATCGACGACGGCTCGGGCGCGCCCGCTGCCGAGGCCGAGTCCGCCCCGGCTGCCGCCGAGGCCCCCGCCGCCGAGCCCGAGGCTCCGGCCGCCCAGCCCGAGGCCGCTCCGGCGGCAGAGGCGCCGGCCCAGGCCGAAGCTCCGGCCGAGGCCCCGTCCGGCGGCGCCTCGGGTACCGACGTCACGCTGCCCGCACTGGGCGAGTCGGTCACCGAGGGCACCGTCACCCGCTGGCTGAAGGAGGTCGGCGACGAGGTCGCGGAGGACGAGCCGCTGCTTGAGGTCTCGACCGACAAGGTCGACACCGAGATCCCCTCCCCGGTCGCCGGCACCCTGCTGGAGATCCTGGTCGCCGAGGACGAGAGCGCCGAGGTCGGCGCGAAGCTCGCCGTCATCGGTGCCAAGGGCGCGGCCCCGGCCGCCGCCCAGGCTCCGGCCGCCCCGGCCCCGGCTCCCGCGGAGGAGGCTCCGAAGCAGGAAGCCCCCAAGCAGGAGGCCCCGGCTCCGGCCGCCGCCCCCGCTCCGAAGGCCCCCTCGGCTCCGGCTCCGGCTCCGCAGCAGGCTCCGGCCCCTGCCGCACCCGCTCCGGCCCCGGCTCCGGCCGCCGCCCCCGCTCCGAAGGCCCCCTCGGCTCCGGCTCCGGCTCCGCAGCAGGCTCCGGCCCCTGCCGCACCCGCTCCGGCTCGCGCCGCCGCTCCGGCAGCCCCGGCGCCCGCCGCCTCCGGCGGTGACGCCGACGGCGCCTACGTGACCCCCCTGGTCCGCAAGCTCGCCGCCGAGAACAGCGTCGACCTGTCCGCGGTCAAGGGCACCGGCGTCGGTGGCCGTATCCGCAAGCAGGACGTCATCACCGCCGCGGAGGCCGCCGCTGCCGCCCCGGCCCCTGCCGCCGCCGCTCCGGCCGCCTCGAAGGCTCCGGCCCTTGAGGTGTCCCCGCTGCGCGGCCAGACGGTCAAGATGACCCGCATGCGCAAGCTCATCGGCGACAACATGATGAAGGCGCTGCACACGCAGGCCCAGCTGACCACGGTCGTCGAGGTCGACATCACCAAGCTGATGCGCCTGCGCGCCCAGGCCAAAGAGACGTTCGCCGCCCGTGAGGGCGTCAAGCTGTCCCCGATGCCGTTCTTCGTCAAGGCCGCTGCCCAGGCACTGAAGGCCTACCCGGTCGTCAACGCCCGGATCAACGAGGACGAGGGCACGATCACCTACTTCGACACCGAGAACATCGGTATCGCGGTGGACTCCGAGAAGGGCCTGATGACCCCGGTCATCAAGGGTGCGGGCGACCTCAACCTGGCCGGTATCTCCAAGAAGACCGCGGAGCTGGCCGGCAAGGTCCGCGGCAACAAGATCACTCCGGACGAGCTGTCCGGCGCGACCTTCACGATCAGCAACACCGGCTCGCGCGGTGCGCTGTTCGACACGGTCATCGTGCCCCCCAACCAGGTCGCCATCCTGGGCATCGGCGCGACCGTCAAGCGCCCGGTGGTCATCAACCACCCGGACCTCGGCGAGACCATCGCGGTGCGCGACATGACGTACCTGGCACTGTCCTACGACCACCGCCTGGTCGACGGCGCCGACGCGGCCCGCTACCTGACGGCCGTCAAGGCCATCCTGGAAGCCGGCGAGTTCGAGGTCGAGCTCGGCCTGTAGGCCCCAGCAGGACCGTACGCGTGCTGTCGGCGCCCCCGCCCGGAACATCCGGGCGGGGGCGCCGTCGTATTGTCTAGAACCTCCATCCGTCCAGAGCCTCCCCGCCCACCTCCCGCGCCAAGGAGCCTTCATGACCCCGCCCGTCGTCCACTCGCTGCGCGAGCAGATCCGCGAGCACATCGTGGAGGGCATCGTCAGCGGACGCTGGAAGCCGGGGGAGCGGATCGTGGAGCGGCGGATCGCGGTCGAGATGGAGGTCAGCCAGACGCCCGTGCGCGAGGCGCTGCGGGAGCTGGAGACGCTGCGGCTGATCGAGTCGGCCCCCAACAAGGGCGTACGGGTGCGGAACCTGTCGGCGGCCGACCTGGAGGAGAGCTATCCGGTACGGGCGGGTCTTGAGCAGATCGCCGCGGAGCTGGCGGCCGAGCGGCTGGCCGAGGACTGCTCGGCGCTGGAGCCCCATGTGGCGGCGCTGTACGCGGCAGACCGGACGGCCGACGGGACGGCCCAGGTGCGGCACACGGTCGGCTTCCACCGGGAGCTGGTGCGGGCGGCCCACAACGGCGTACTTCTGCACACCTGGGAGGGCCTGGGCATCGAGGTCTTCACCGCACTGGCCATCCGCTGGCTCGGGACCGTGCAGAAGTCGTACGCCGAGGAGCACCAGGACCTGGTCGAGGCCTTCCGCCGACGCGATCCGCAGATCGGCGCTCTGGTGAAGGAGCACGTGCTCGGGTGTGCTCCGCGTGCCTGATTTGAACCGATTCGCGAGGGCACAGCGTGCCCTGTTTCGTGGCACGGAATGCCACTTTTGGGATGCGGAGAAGTTTTTCCCTTCAACCCTTTGATCGATCATCGATCAGCGCTCTACAGTCGACGACGGACTCACCAGTCCACAGCCCTGTCCTGCCAGCCAGGGCCCCCCTTTTTTCTCCACCCCCCTCCTTCACGGAAGGCGGCGTCATGACCGACCCCGTACGCAAGCTTCCGAGCGAGCTCGACCAGCTCCCGGACCGCGACCCCGAGGAGACCGCCGAATGGGCGGACTCCCTCGATGCCGTCACCAAGGCGGCGGGTCCGCACCGTGCCGCGTATCTGATGCGTCGCTCCCTCCAGCACGCCGAGGGCGCGGGAATCGCGCTGCCCAAGCTGCTGGAGACCGACTACGTCAACACCATCCCCACCGGCGCGGAGCCCCAGTTCCCCGGTGACGAGGCGATGGAACAGCGCATCACCGCGTGGAACCGCTGGAACGCGGCCGCCATGGTGACCCGCGGCTCGCGCTTCGGCGTCGGCGGCCACATAGCCACCTTCGCCTCGGCGGCGTGGCTGTACGAGACCGGCTTCCAGCACTTCTTCCGCGGCAAGGAGGGAGGGTCGGGCGACCAGCTCTACATCCAGGGCCACGCCTCCCCCGGCATCTACGCCCGTGCCTTCCTGGACGGCCGTATCAGCGAGCAGCAGCTCGACAACTTCCGGCAGGAGGCGGGCGGCCAGGGCCTCCCCTCCTACCCGCACCCGCGCCGGCTGCCCTGGCTGTGGGAGTTCCCCACCGTCTCCATGGGCCTGGGCCCGCTCTCCGCGATCTACCAGGCGCGGTTCAACCGCTACCTGACCGGCCGCGGCATCAAGGACACCACCGACTCGCACGTCTGGGCGTTCCTGGGCGACGGTGAGATGGACGAGCCCGAGTCGACCGCCGCCCTCGCGCTGGCCGGTCGCGAGCAGCTCGACAACCTGACCTTCGTCATCAACTGCAATCTGCAGCGCCTCGACGGTCCGGTCCGCGCGAACTTCAAGATCGTGCAGGAGCTGGAGGCACAGTTCCGCGCCGCAGGCTGGAACGTCGTCAAGTCCCTGTGGGGCTCCGCCTGGGACGAACTGCTCCAGCTCGACACCACGGGCGCGCTGGTGCGCCGCCTGCGCGAGGTGCCCGACGCGCAGTTCCAGACGTACGCCACGCGTGATGTCGCGTACATCCGCGAGCACTTCTTCGGCGCCGACCCCGCGCTGGTGCGGCTGGCCGGCGTCCTCACCGACGCGAAGATCGCCGAGTGTTTCCACACCTCGCGCGGCGGCCACGAGCCGCGCAAGGTGTACGCCGCCTACCGCGCCGCCGTCGAGTTCAAGGGCGCGCCGACCGTGATCCTCGCGCAGACGGTGAAGGGCTACACGCTCGGCGCCGGCTTCGAGTCGCGCAACGCCAACCACCAGATGAAGAAGCTCTCGGGCAAGGAGTTCCGCACGATGCGGGACCTGCTCGACCTCCCCATCCCGGACGCCAAGCTGGACGAGGACCTGGTGCCTTACGGCCACCCGGGCGCCGACTCCCCCGAGGTCCGTTATCTGCACGAGCGCCGCGCGGCGCTCGGCGGCCCCGCCCCCGCGCGCAAGGTGCACCCGGTGGCGCTGCCCGAGCCCTCCGAGAAGGCGTTCAAGGCGGTACTGAAGGGCTCGGGGACGCAGGAGATGGCCACCACCATGGCCTTCGTGCGGCTGATGAAGGACCTGATGCGGGAGAAGGAAACCGGCAAGCGCTGGGTTCCGATCGTCCCCGACGAGGCCCGCACCTTCGGCCTGGAGTCGCTCTTCCCTTCGGTCGGCATCTACTCGCCGCTCGGCCAGACGTACGACCCGGTCGACCGCGACCAGCTCATGTACTACAAGGAAGCCAAGGACGGTCAGGTCCTCAACGAGGGCATCACCGAGGCCGGTTCCATGGCCGACTTCATCGCCGCGTCGACGTCGTACGCGACGCACGGCGAGCCGATGATCCCGTTCTACATCTTCTACTCGATGTTCGGCTGGCAGCGCACCGCCGACCAGATGTGGCAGCTCGCCGACCAGCTCGGCCGCGGCTTCATCGTCGGCGCGACGGCGGGCCGCACCACGCTCACCGGTGAGGGCCTGCAGCACGCGGACGGTCACTCGCATCTGATCGCCGCGACCAACCCGGCGTCGCTCAACTACGACCCGGCGTTCGCGTACGAGATCGGCATCATCGTCAAGGACGGGCTGCGCCGCATGTACGGCCCGGACCCGGAGAAGAACGAGAACGTCTTCTACTACCTGACGGTCTACAACGAGCCCAAGCGCCAGCCCGCGATGCCCGAGGGCGTCGAGGAGGGCATCGTCAAGGGGCTGTACCGCTTCAACCAGGGCGAGGCGCCGGCCGCGGACTCGCCGCGGATCCAGCTGCTCGCCTCGGGCACGGCGATCCACTGGACCCTGGAGGCCCAGCAGCTGCTGGCCGCCGACTGGGGCGTGGCCTCCGACATCTGGTCGGCCACCTCCTGGAGCGAGCTGCGCCGCGACGCGCTGGCCTGCGACGAGGCGCTGCTCCAGGGCGAGCAGCGCACGCCGTACATCACCCGCGCCCTGGCCGGGGCCCCCGGCCCGGTGCTTGCGGTCAGCGACTGGATGCGGCAGGTCCCGGACCAGATCAGCCAGTGGGTCGAGCAGGACTACACCTCGCTCGGCACGGACGGCTTCGGTCTGTCCGACACCCGCGAGGCGGCGCGCCGGCACTTCGGAGTGGATGCCCAGTCGGTCGTGGTCGCGGCCCTCGCGGCGCTGGCCCGGCGCGGCGAGGTCAAGCCGGAGACGGTCAAGGAAGCGCGGGAGCGGTACGGGCTGTAGTCGGCCCCGCGCTCCTGCGGCAGCCCCTCGTCGCGACGCGGTGGGGGGCTGCCGCGCTTCACGCTCCGGGCCGCGCGCGGGATCGCGCGGCACAATGCCTCCATGCGCGCTGCCCGGCTCATCAAGATGGTGCTCCTCCTCCAGTCCCGGCCCTCCATGACCGGGGCCGAGCTGGCGCACGAGCTGGAGGTGTCCGAGCGGACCGTCACGCGGGACGCGCAGGCCCTGTCGGAGGCAGGTGTCCCGGTGTACGCGGACCGGGGCCGGACCGGCGGGTACCGGCTGATCGGCGGCTACCGGACCCGGCTGACCGGGCTCGGCCGCAGCGAGGCCGAGGCGCTCTTCCTGTCCGGGCTGCCGGGCGCGCTGCGCGAGATGGGGCTGGAGGACGCCGCCTCAGCCGCCAGGCTGAAGGTTTCGGCAGCCCTCCTGCCCTCCCTCCGGGGCGCCCCGGACTCGGCGGCGCAGCGCTTCCATCTGGACGCGCCCGGCTGGTACCAGGAAACCCGGGTGCCCAAGGCGTTGCCCGCCGTCGCCGAGGCGGTCTGGGACGACCGGCTGCTGACCGCCCGCTACGGACGGGCCGACCGGGTGGTGGAGCGGGAGCTGGCGCCGCACGGGCTCGTCCTCAAGGCCGGCGTCTGGTACCTGTGTGCCCGCGCCGAGGGCGACTTCCGGGTCTACCGACTGGACAGATTCACCGCGGTGGCCGTCTCGCAGGACCGGTTCGAACGGGACGAGAGCTTCGATCTGCCGGGCTTCTGGGCGGAGCGGGCCGCCCAGTTCAGCCGGTCGCTGCTGCGTGCGGAGGTCGTCGTCCGCCTCTCCGAGGAGGGCGTGCGCATCCTGCCCCACGTCACGGACCGGGCCGCCGCCGAGGAGGCCCTGGAGGCGGCGGGCCCACCGGACGACCGGGGCCTGACCACGGTCACGCTCCCCGTGGAATCGGCGGACGTGGCGCACTCCCAGCTGCTGGCCCTGGGCCCGGAGGTCGAGGTGCTCGAACCCGCGGAGCTGCGGGCCCGGTTCGCGGACGCGGCGGCCAGGATGCGGGAACTGTACGGCTGAGGGCGGCCCCCGGCCGCACACAGCGGCCGGTCAGCGGTAGTCGCTCGCCGGCGCGTCCTTGCCGCCCATCGCGACCTCCGAGATGTACGCCCAGGCGTCCGGCCTGCTGCCGTCCGCGTCCGTGAACCCGTACACCTTGGCGAGCTCTCCGCTGGAGAGGGACTGGCCGGTCCAGCGGGCCCGCTCAGGGTCGGCCGCGACGGCCGCGACCGCCCGTCCGACGAACACCGGTGATTCGGCGATGGCGAAGTGCGGGTCCTTCGCGATCCCGTCCCGCCAGTTCTCCTCGGTGACGCCGAAGTGATCCAGCATCTGCTCGGAGCGCAGGAACCCCGGGGTGACGGAGACCGCCGTACCGCCGAGGTCCTTGAGGTCCTCACTCAGGTTGTACGCCATCCGGATCGGGCCGTTCTTGGCGAGGTCGTAGTAGAAGTTCTCGCGGAAGTTCCGGTTGGACTCCGCCGTGCCGTCGGTGACCTCGACGACGAGACCACCCCGGTTCCTGATCAGCAGCGGAAGGGCGATGCTGCTGGTGATGATGTGGCTCTTCACGCTGAGTTCCAGCATGCGCAGGCCCTGGTCGAGGTCGGTCTCCCACATCTTCTTGCCGAACACGACCAGGTGCTCACCGCCCCAGAGGTTGTTGACGAGGATGTCGAGGCGCCCGTGGTCGCGCTCGATGCGCGCGACGACCTCCCCGACCTGATCCCGGTCCAGATGGTCCGCGGGCAAGGCGATGCCGAAGCCGCCCGCCGCCGTGACGAGCTCGGCGGTCTCCTCGATGGTCTCCGTCGACCTGCCGACCTCGCTGAGCCGCTCGCGGGTGGTGCGCCCGGTCGCGTACACCGTCGCGCCCGCCGCCCCGAGCTGCACCGCGATCTGCCGCCCCGCTCCCCGGGTGGCCCCCGCGACCAGTGCGATCCGGCCCGCCAGTGGTGCGTTCTGCTCGCTCATGTCTGCTCCTCCGTGTGAATACGCCGTGTGCTTGGGCGTCGATACGCGCGCCGCTGCTGTGCTTGCGCATCGACACTGCCACCGAAAGCAGACACCTTCTGTCGGGTATTCGCGTTCAGCGCCCGCCCCGCCGCGGAGCGGTCGACGGGCCCGGCGGCCACGACGGGGGCGCGCGCGTCCTCGCGCTCGTCCCCGGCTCCGGCCAGCGCGGGCAGCGTCACGGCGGCCAGCGCGACCACCGCGGCGGCGGCGACGGCGACGGCCGCGCGGCCCCGCTGCCGCCTGCGCAGCAGATCCGTGGGGCGGGTGTGCACGAAGCAGGGGTCGAACTCGCCGGAGAGCAGCAGCGCCCCGGAGCCCCCGCCCGGCTCCTCCCCGGCCGTGCGGGCCAGCCGCTCCGCGGTGCGCGGGCTGAGGCCCGCCTCCACCACGCCCGCTTCGGTGAGCAGGGTGCGGGTCTGCGACTCGGAGAGCCCTTCGAGCCGGCGCAGGGCGAGCGCGGCCCTGGTCGGCGCGTCAGCCCCGGACAGCACCTGCTCCAGCGCCAGCTCGTCGGCGCCAACCCGCCGCCGGGAAGAGCCGCAGCCCCCAGACGGCGGGCAGGACGTGGCGCAGCGGCGTGGGCGCCGGGAGGCGGGCGGGCCACCAGCCGGGGCGCCGCGCGCGGGCCAGCGCGTGGTGCAGCACCCGGGCGCGGACCAGGGCGTACCCGGGGCTGGTGGCCGGGGCTCCGCGCTGGGCCGGGACTCTGGGCGCCGTGGGCGGTTCGGTACGGGCCCTGGGCAGGGCGCGCTGCACGGTGGCGTGGGCGGCGAGCACCCGCCGGTGGCGGCCCAGAGCGGGCGGCAAGGTGATAAAGGCGAGCCGGACAAGTCGCGGATAGTGCTCGACGAGTGCGGCTTCGGCCTGCTCCACGCTCAGCGGTGCCCCCATGGCTCCGGTGAGCTCCGACGGCTCCGGCTGGTCTGCGATTCGCATGACGAGGGCAACCCCTTACGACCTCACCCACGATTGGCAGCGGCGTCGCGGCGCCTGGGACCTCCGCCTCCCACTGTCAATCGCGGGTGAGGTCGTTAGAGGGTGAGTAATCGTGCTTCGCTTGCCCTTCAAACGAGTGAATCATGGGACGGTCACACCGGATGCGCCCCCGATTGGCTCACCGCACCATGCGGACAGGCGCTCGAACGTGAGTAACAAGACATCCGTATACGGTGCGCTCCGCGTGCGCCTGCCCGTCTAAACCCCGATGCTTGACCCGTGATGGACGAGACGGACTTCTGGGAGATCATCGACCGCACCCGCGTGGCCGCCGAGGGCGACCCCGAGGATCATGCCGACCTGCTTGTCGAGCGCCTGCTCCAGCGCGACCCCGATTCCGTGCTCGACTTCGCCAGACATTTCGAGGTGCGCTACAACCGCGCGTACCGCTGGGATCTGTGGGGCGCGGCGGCCGTGCTCCTCGGCGGCGCGAGCGACGACGCCTTCGACTACTTCCGCTGCTGGCTGATCGGCCAGGGCCGGGAGGTCTTCGAGGGCTCGCTGCACGACCCGGACAACCTGGCCGAGCTGCTCGACGAGTTCGACGACGAGATCGACGGCGACGGCGAGGAGCTGGGGTTCGCGGCGGACGAGGCGTACGAGCAGCTCACCGGCGCGGTCGCGCCCGACCTGGGTGTCCCGGCGCAGGCGCCCGAACCGGAGGGCTCGCCCTTCGACTTCGAGAACAACGACGTACTGGCCGACCGCTACCCGCGGCTCTGGGAGCGGTTCGGCGCGTAACGACCTCCCCTGCGGTAGAGAGTGGATCGGTGAGCGGCGTCCGGTGGCTGCGATTGCGGGGCGGAGGAGGGAATCGACGCGGAGCGTCGTTGACCGACGACAACGCCGCGAGCGGAGTCGCGGGACGCCGGGAGCCCGCTCCGTATCGCGGGGGAGGTCGTCACACTCCACCTGCCGCAGCCGCCCGCCCGCCTTCATCGGTGGCGGGCGGCTGCTGTCTGCGCGCGGTCGTGGGCGCCGGGCGCCAGGGCCAGCAGGGCGACGTCGTCGTGCACGTCGTCCGCGCGGCCCAGGAAGCGCACCAGGTCCTTGCGTACGGCCTCGGTGAGGCCAAGCAGATCGTCGGCGGGCACCGACTCGGCCAGGGCGGCCAGCCGCCGCTCCAGCGGGTAGAAGGTTCCCGCCGCGTCCCGCGCCTCCGTCACGCCGTCCGTATGGACCAGGATCCGGTCCCCCGGCTCCAGCGGCACCGAGACCACCTTGGGCGGCGCCGCTCCCGCCAGGCCCATGCCCAGCGGCGGCGAAGGGTCGACGGGCAGCTCGCGTGCGGCCCCGCCCCGCAGCAGCAACGGCGCCGGGTGGCCGCAGCAGATGATCCGTACGACGGCTTCGTCGGCAGGGAACTCCAGCGCGAGCACGGTCGCGAAGAGCTCCGCGTGCTCCTCCGGGCCCGCGTCGACGACCAGCCGCCGGTCGAGCCGCGCCGCGATCCCCGCCAGGTCCGCCTCGTCCAGCACGGCTTCCCGGAAGGCGCCGAGGAGCGCGGCGACCGTGGACACCGCCGCCATCCCGTGCCCCTGCACGTCGGCCACCACGGCCCGTACGCCCTGCGGCCCTTCGCGTACGTCGTACAGGTCCCCGCCCACCAGCGCCCCGCGCTGCGCGGACCGGTACAGCCCGGCGCAGCGCACCCGCCCCACCGCGGCAGGCAGCGGCGGGAGCACCGCGAGCTGGGCGGCCTCTGCGACGGTGCGGACCGTCACCAGCTGCTCGTCGCGTCGGGTGCGCACCCACGCGATGACCACGCTGAGCAGGGTCACCATGAGCACGGCGAGCAGGTCGCCGGCCTCGACATACCAGACATGACGGCTGTACGGCAGGGACAGCACCAACAGGGTGAGGACGCCCAGCACCGTGACGCTGACCGGGCCGTACGCGAGGGCCGCGACCGGCGGCAGGGCCACGAGGAAGAAGCCCAGCTGCACGCTCTCGGGGGTGGCCAGCTGAGCCAGACAGAGCAGCACCAGGATCGCTACGGGCAGCAGCTTGAACCAGCGCGGCTGCGGCGCGCCGGTCAGCCACTTGGGGGCCTCGTCCGCGCCCCTGGCCCGTGTCGAGCTCATCGGGCGGCGCGCCCCGGCGGGGGTCCGGCGGCCCGCTGAGGCGTTGCGGAGCCCGGCACAGCCCCTGGGCCCAGGGTGCGGGGGGCTGCTGCGGGCGGCGGCGTCAGGTGATCGGTCATGGCTCGCCCACTATCGCTCAGGGAGCGAGCGTCCGCCCCATGAGCACATCGTCGACGTACTTCCCTTCCAGCAGGAACTCGCCCGGCAGCACACCCTCGACTTTGAAGCCCTCCGACGCGTACAGCGCGCGGGCGGGCTCGTTGTGCCCGAGTACCCGCAGCGTGATGCGCACCGCGCCCAGCCGCCGCGCCTCGTCCATCGCCGCCCGCAGCAGCGCACGCGCGACGCCGTGTCCCCGGGCCCACCGCGCCACGGCGAGGCCCTGGATGAGCCGCACGTGCGCGTTGGCGGCAAGGGAGCTGGGCGCAAGGAGCCGGAGGAAGCCGGCGATCCGGCCGTCCACCTCCGCCACCAGGATTTCTTCCGGCGGGTGCTTGGCGTCGAAGAAGGGGGGATACGGCGGCTCGGCCCTCGGCAGTACCGCGTGCAGCGTCGACCAGGTGTCGCGGTCGAGCTCGGAGAGGTCCTTGCCGTCCGCCCGGTCGGCGGGCCGTATGAGGGGCTTCGCGGCGTGGGAAGTACTCGGAATCATCGGCTCGGACATGCCCGCCACTGTGCCACGGGCGCCCAACGGGCCCGGATGGGGGGCAGGATGGGCCCATGCGGATCGCGGTTACCGGCTCGACCGGTCTCATCGGAACGGCGCTCGTGCGCTCCCTGCTCGCCGACGGGCACGAGGTGGTGCGCCTGGTGCGGCGCCCCTCGCGCACGAAGGGCGAGGTGACGTGGGACCCGAAGCGGCAGTACGTCGACGTCGACGGCCTCGCCGGGTGCGGGGCGGTGGTCCATCTCGCCGGGGCGGGCGTCGGCGACCACCGGTGGACCGAGGCGTACAAGAAGGAGATCCGTGACAGCCGGGTGCTGGGCACGGCCGCCATCGCCGAGGCCGTCGCCTCGCTCGACGTGAAGCCCTCGGTGCTCGTGAGCGGTTCCGCCATCGGTTTCTACGGGGACACCGGGGACCGCGCGGTGGACGAGGAAGCGCCCCCGGGCGAGGGTTTCCTGCCGTCCGTCTGTGTGGAGTGGGAGGAGGCCGCGGCGCCGGCCGAGGAGGCCGGCGTACGGACCGTGTTCGCCCGCACCGGTCTGGTGGTCTCGCGGGACGGAGGGGCCTGGGGGAAGCTCTTCCCCCTTTTCAAGGCGGGCCTCGGCGGCCGGATGGGATCGGGCCGCCAGTACTGGAGCTACATCGCCCTGCACGATCATGTGGCCGCGCTGCGCCACATGATCGACACCGAGTCGCTCTCGGGCCCGGTGAACCTCACCGCGCCCCAGCCGGTCACCAACCGGGAGGTGACCGAGGCGATGGGGCGGGTGCTGAAGCGGCCGACGCTCTTCACCGTGCCCGCGCCCGCGCTGCGGATCGCGCTGGGCGACTTCGCCGGGGACGTGCTGGGCAGTCAGCGGGTCGTGCCGCGGCGGCTGCTGGAGTCGGGCTTCTCGTTCGCGTTCCCGGGGATCGACGAAGCGGTGCGGTCGGCTCTCCACTGACAGCCCTCCACTGACCCCTGCTGACCGAATTTTATCAATTTCCGTTCGTTGCACGGCCGTTGCGCACCGGTTGCGCTCCGTTCGTGCCCCTCTTGTGCTCCGATGCCCGGTCGGTGCGCGACTGTGCGCGGCGCTGTCCGCTCCTACGCTGCAATCCGGATTCCGGTATTCCGTGGCGAACGGGGGCATGAGAACCCCGTCCACCACGTCGGCCTCGGGGAGGGGCACGTGCCCAGCAGCGCTCACCATGCGGACGTTGTCATCGTGGGAGCCGGCGTCGCCGGACTCTCTGCCGCGCACCAGCTGACCAGCGCGGGTGTAACAGTCAGCGTCCTAGAGGCAGCCCCTTACCCGGGCGGGCGAATGTCCACCGAAGAGGTGGACGGATTCCGGCTCGACCGGATCGGCCAAGTCCTCAGCACCGCCTACCCGGAACTGCAGCGCACGCCGGGGCTGGAGGGGCTCACCCTGCGCCCGTTCACCCCCGGCGTCCTGGTGCACAGCGAAGGTCGCCGCTACCGGGCCGGAGTGGCCGGGAGCGCACGGGGCGCACTCTCCGCCGCGCGCACCAGGAAAAGCGCCCCTCGGCCGCCGTTCGGCGGCGCGCTCGACCAGGCGCGCCTGGGCGCGGCGCTCGCACGGTTCGCGGCCACGCCGGCGCACCGGCTGGCGGCCCGCCCCGAACTGACCGCGCTCGAAGCCTTGTCCGGCCGGGGGCTGCCGCCTCGTACGGTCGACGGCTTTCTGCGCCCGCTGCTCTCCGCACTGCTCTGCGACCCGGAGCTGACCACCTCCAGCCGGTACGCCGACCTCGCGCTGCGCGGCTTCGCGCGCGGCAGGCTCTGCGTGCCCGAGGGGGGCGCGTCGGCGCTGCCGGAGCTGCTGGCCGCCGCCCTGCCGCCGGGCACGGTCCGTACCGGCATCCGCGTCACCGCCGCGTCCACCACGTCCGTGACCACCGAGGAGAACGGCGAACTCTCCTGCCGCTCCCTGCTGCTGGCCACCGGCGCCCGCGCCGCCGCCGGGCTGCTGCCCGGGCTGCGGGTGCCGTCCTTCCATCCGGTGACGGTCCTGCACCACGCGGCCCCCGTGTCCCCGCTGAAGGAGGCCGCGCTGCTGCTCGACGCCGACCGGAGCGGCCCCGTCTCGCACACCGCCGTGCTCAGCGAGGTCGACCCCACCCGCGCCCCAGGAGGCAGGGCGCTGATCTCCTCGACGGTGCTCGCCGCTCCCCCGCCGGACGCCGACCGCGTCGTACGGGCCCACCTGGCCAGGCTGTACGGCGCCCCGACGGACGACTGGGAGCTCCTCGCCGTCCACCACGACCGCGATGCGGTCCCCGCCATGCCGGCCCCGCACGACCTGCGCCGCCCCGTACGGCTGCTGTCGGGCCTGTACGTGTGCGGCGACCACCGCGACACGAGCACGGTCCAGGGCGCCCTCTACTCGGGCCGACGGGCCGCGCACGCGATCCTGCACGACTTCGGCATCCGGCCGGGATACGCGACGGAGCCGCTGCGCGACGCCGCCTGAAGTCGCCGGGGCGCACACCGCGGAGCCCTCGAACCAGGCCTGGTAGCAGGTCGACCTCTGGCGTCGTCGAGGCCCGGGTAAGAGGCGCACGGGCCCCGTAGCGCGCCCGCCGGACGGGCCCGAACGCATCGAGCCCGTCCGGCGGACGGCCCCCGCGGCCCACCGCTGTCACCCCAGCGCCGCGACCCGCTCCCGGTAGTTCCGTGCCGCCGCGGACTCCCGGTACGGCTCCAGCCGCTTCTCGAAGTCCCGTACGTACTCCAGCGCCCGCGCCGACCGCATCTCGCCCGCCTGCTGCGCCGACTCGGCGCCCAACGCGCACGCCTGGTCCAGCTCCCCGAGCCCGAGCCGTGCCGTGGCCAGCACCACCCGGCAGAAGAGCCGGCTGCGCGCAAACCCGGGCGCCCTCAGCTGCAAGGACCGCTCGGCGTGCTGCGCCGCCGCCCGGTACTGCTGGAGGTCCCGGTGGCAGTGCCCGAACTCGTCCGCCAGCTGCGCCTCGTCGAAGAAGCGCGCCCAGTGCGGCACCTCGTCGCCGGGCCGCGCCGTCTCCATCGCCCGCTCCGCCCGCACCAGCGACGCCGTGCACGCCCGTACCTCGCCGAGCACACCGTGCCCGCGCGCCTCGACGGAGTGCAGCATCGCCTGGACCACGGCCGGCGCCGAACTGCCGACCCCCTGCTGGGCGACCCGGGCCAGCTGCACCGCCTCCCGGCCGTGCCCCAGATAGACCGCCTGCCTGCTCATGGTGACCAGCACGTACGACCCGTAGGACCGGTCACCGGCCGCCTGTGCCAGGCGCAGCGCCTGCACGAAGTACCGCTGGGCGAGGCCGTGCGCCGCGATGTCGTACGATGTCCAGCCCGCGAGCCGGGTCAGATCGGCGGCGGCGGCGAACAGCCGCCGCCCCGTCGCCTCCCCGTACGTACCGCGCAGCATCGGCTCCGCCTCGTGCTCCAGATAACGCACCAGGGCCTGCCGGGCGTGCCCGCCGCCGTAGGCGTGGTCGAGCGTGCGGAACAGCTCGCCGACCGAGCGCAGCGCCGCGATGTCGCCCGAGGTGACACGCTGCCCGGGACCACGGTCGGTCTGCCGCTGCCGGGGCACCGCGGGGCGGCCCTGCACGGGCACCCGCACACCGTTCGACGGCTCTCCGCGCCCCACCCGGTCGTCGGGCCTGCCGATCAGCCAGTCCCGGCTCGGAACCACCAGGCCGGCCGGGGTGAACGCGATCTTTCTCAACTCGGCATGGCTGCCGGAGTCCTTGCGCCAGAGCCCGCTGACGATGTCGATCGCCTCGTCCGGGGTGGCCGCGAACTCCAGCCCCGCGTACACGGGCGCACACGCGTCGAGCCCCAGGTCCTGGGCGGTCAGCCGTCTGCCGAGCCGCCGGGTGAACACCTCGGCGATCAGGGCGGGCGTGGTGCCGCGCGGCTGCTGGCCGCGCAGCCAGCGGGTCACCGATGTCTTGTCGTACCGAAGATCCAGACCGTGCTCCAGGCCGAGCTGATCCACCCGTCGGGCAAGGCCTGCATTGGAGAATCCAGCTTCTGCGACGAGCGTGGCGAGCTGGCGGTTGGGGGTGCGCTGCGGAGGTCGTTCCGTCATCAGCTGTGCGGTCTCCTGCCTTCTGGGCTCCTGGAGCAGCCCTCATGGAACGGCGCGAATTTAGCGGCCCTGGGCGCCCGCACTGCCGCCTTCGCCCCGCATTCATCCGATCGTGTGAGGACTTCTGGAGACGCTGACGAAAACCACCTGCCGGGGGGTCACGCTCCGCGCGGTCGTACAGTGGCGGAGGGCGCGCAAACGTGCACGGTGAAGGTTCTAGGGAGGCGTTGCCGTGAGTGAGCTGCGGTTTGTCCGACTTGGGTTCGGCGAGGAAGCCGTCGAATACCAGGAGGCCTGGCAGAAGCAGCGTGAGGTGCATGCGGCGCGGTTCGCGGACGAGGTCCCGGACACCTGCCTGCTCCTTGAGCACCCGCCCGTCTATACGGCGGGACGGCGCACCGCCGACAGCGAGCGCCCGCTGGACGGCACGCCCGTGGTGGACGTGGACCGCGGCGGAAAGATCACCTGGCACGGCCCCGGCCAGCTCGTCGGCTACCCGATCATGAAGCTGCCGCGCCCGGTGGACGTCGTGGCGCATGTGCGCCGCCTGGAGGACGCCTTGATCCGCACCTGTGCGGAGTTCGGCGTACAGACCTCCCGGGTCGAGGGCCGCAGCGGTGTCTGGGTGCTCGGCGACCCGGTGGAGGAGCGTCCGTCCTTCGGTGGCCTCTCCCTGGACTTCGGCCCGCGGCTCCAGGACGAGGAGTTCGACCCACGGATGAACGGGCCGGAGTACGCCCCGTCCAACGCGGGCCAGCGCCGCGAGGACCGCAAGCTCGCCGCCATCGGCATCCGCGTCGCCAAGGGCGTGACGATGCACGGCTTCGCGCTGAATGTGAACCCGGACAACACCTGGTTCGACAGGATCGTGCCGTGCGGCATCCGCGACGCCGGGGTCGCCTCGCTGGCGAGCGAGACGGACACCCCCGTCACCATTGACGACGTCCTGCCGGTCGTCGAGAAACACCTGCGCGACGTCCTGGAGCAGGCGGAGCTCGCGCCCCGCGTCGTGGAACGGGTCGCGGAAGCGCCGGAAGCCACCGAAGCCCCCGAAGCCTCGAAGGCCGGAGAAAAGGCATCCGCCTAGGGAAACCGGGGAATGCGCCCCTCCGGCCACGGGTTGCCCAGTCGTAAAGCCATACAAATATCGGGCGTACCCTGGTGTTCGCCGAAGAATCGAAGTCGTAGGGAGCCCGACGTGTCCGCTGTCGCACCCGACGGACGCAAGATGCTGCGCCTGGAAGTCCGGAACGCCCAGACCCCCATCGAGCGCAAGCCCGAATGGATCAAGACCCGGGCGAAGATGGGTCCCGAGTACACGAAGATGCAGGCCCTCGTGAAGAGCGAAGGCCTGCACACCGTGTGCCAGGAGGCCGGCTGTCCGAACATTTACGAATGCTGGGAGGACCGCGAGGCGACCTTCCTCATCGGTGGCGACCAGTGCACCCGACGCTGTGACTTCTGCCAGATCGACACGGGCAAGCCCGACGCCCTCGACCTGGACGAGCCGCGCCGCGTGGGCGAGTCCGTCGTCACGATGGACCTGAACTACGCCACCATCACCGGCGTCGCACGCGACGACCTGGAGGACGGCGGTTCCTGGCTGTACGCCGAGACGGTGCGCCGGATCCACGCGATGACCGCGGAGCGCGCCGAGGGCCACACCAAGGTCGAGCTGCTGATCCCCGACTTCAACGCGGTGCCCGAGCAGCTGGCCGAGGTCTTCTCGTCCCGCCCCGAGGTACTCGGGCACAACGTCGAGACGGTGCCGCGCATCTTCAAGCGGATCCGTCCCGGCTTCCGTTACGAGCGCTCCCTCGAAGTGATCACCAGGGCCCGCGAGGCCGGTCTGATCACCAAGTCCAACCTCATCCTGGGCATGGGCGAGGAGCGCTCCGAAGTCACCCAGGCGCTGCAGGACCTGCACAACGCGGGCTGCGAGCTCATCACGATCACCCAGTACCTGCGCCCCACCCCACGACACCACCCCGTCGAGCGCTGGGTGAAGCCGCACGAGTTCGTGGAGCTTCAGAAGGAAGCCGAGGACATCGGCTACTCGGGTGTCATGTCCGGCCCGCTGGTCCGTTCCTCGTACCGCGCGGGCAGGCTGTTCAAGCAGGCGATGGAGCGACGCGGCGAGGTGGCTGCGGCTCCGACTGTGTGAATCCGAGCACAAGTGGTTACTGGTCAGTAATGGCCGAGATGACGCGGCTCGTACCGTCCCCGCAGGTGGGGGGCGCGTACGGGCCGCGTCAACGTGTGCGCCCGGCGCATCAAGGCTTCATCCGTGTTTGACCGGCCGGTCATGCGCTGGTAACACCAATCAGTGACCCTAGGTTTACGCACAGCTGCACTCCCGCACGCGTCCGTTCCTTAAGTCACCCGCTCCGAGAGGGACACCCACCATGCAGGCCGCGACGCCCGTACGCGCCACCGCCATCCCGTCCGTCACCGACGCTCTCCGCGCCGTCGAGTCGCTGCTGATGGGCAGCCCGCAGCGCACCGCGCGCAGGAACGCCTGGACTTCCGTGCTCGAAGACCGTCGCAGGGCAAAGGACAGGGTCGAGGCTCAGCACGTACTCGAGGCCGTGGCTAGCCGCACTTCGTAGGCAACGTAAACTTCCCGGCATGGCGAGGAAGGAAAGCGCAGACAACGCGGACACTGCGAACCCCGGGCGACTCAAGCAGATTGCCCTGACCTACAAGATGACCCGGCGAGCCGACTCGAAGGTCGGCCTTGTCGTCGCGGGTGTGGGAATCGTCACCTTCGGTGTGTTCCTCGCCATCGGCTTCTTGATCGATCACCCCGTCTATCTGGGCATCCTCGGTTTCCTGCTGGCATTCCTCGCGATGGCGATCGTCTTCGGACGCCGCGCCGAGCGGGCTGCCTTCGGGCAGATGGAGGGCCAGCCGGGCGCTGCGGCCGCTGTGCTGGAGAACGTGGGCCGTGGCTGGACGACGACTCCGGCGATTGCGATGAACCGCAACCAGGACGTCGTGCACCGGGCCATCGGCAAGGCCGGCATTGTGCTGGTGGCCGAGGGCAACCCGAACCGGCTCAAGACGCTGCTGGCGGCCGAGAAGAAGAAGATGGCGCGCATCGTCGTGGACGTTCCGGTCCACGACATCATGGTGGGCAACGGCGAGGGCCAGGTGCCGCTGAAGAAGCTGCGCACCACGATGCTCAAGCTCCCGCGCGTGCTGAGCGGACCCCAGGTGACGGCGGCGAGCGACCGGCTGCGGGCGATGGGCGACCTGATGTCGAACATGCCGCTGCCGAAGGGGCCCATGCCCGGGCGTGGCATGCGGGGACCGCGGCAGTAACTACATCCATCCAGACATTGGCGGCCCGGACCATCAGGTCCGGGCCGCCTTTTACTGCGTTCTGTACCGCGTTCTCTCAGATCCGTACCTGCACCGCGCGGGCGAGGCGGTCGTGCAGGCCTCGGCCGTCGCGGTCCCAGACCAGGGGCGGGATCACCAGGCAGAGCAGCACGCTCCGCACAACCACCATGAAGAAACCGAGCCGGCCGCCGTCCTCGCGCACGACCCGCAGGCCGAAGAGGCGCTTGCCCGGTGTGGAGCCGACCGTGCCCACCGTCAGGACGTGCAGGACGAGGAAGATGACCAGCGCCCAGTTGCCCGCCGCCTGCTGGTCGCCCCGGGCGAAGAGCCCGTACGCGATGATCAGGCACAGCGCCCAGTCGACGAAGAGGGCGCCGAAGCGCCGCCCGAGCGGGGCGATCGATCCCGGCCCGTTTTCCGGCAGCCCGAGCCGTTTGCCCCGGTATCCGAAGTCGACGCCCATTTCCTCGGCCGCCGCGCGCGGCCCCGAGAGCCACGATCCGATTACTTGCCTGTTGTCCACCCGCCCACGGTACTGCGCGCGGTTTCACAGCCTGCCGGTCGGGGCCTTCCGGACCCAGTCCGGTTAACTTGGGCGAAACAAATGGGTCATGCTGGAGAAATCCTGGCTACCTATGGTCAGGTCCAGCGTGTGCCACCGCACTGGCTGCACGAAAAGCTGCAACCCCACCCCGCCCCGGGTGGGAGTAGGAGGAGTTGGATGTTCCAGAACGCCGCCGACTGTAAGAAGTACATCGCGGACGAGGACGTCAAGTTTGTCGATGTCCGCTTCTGCGACCTGCCGGGCGTGATGCAGCACTTCACGATTCCTGCTCAGGCGTTCGACCCGGACGAGGAGCTGGCCTTCGACGGATCTTCGATCCGCGGCTTCCAGGCCATCCACGAGTCCGACATGGCCCTCCGGGCCGACCTGTCCACGGCGCGCGTCGACGCGTTCCGCAAGGACAAGACGATCAACATCAACTTCTTCATCCACGACCCGATCACGGGTGAGCAGTACAGCCGCGACCCGCGCAACATCGCCAAGAAGGCCGAGGCGTACCTCGCCTCCACCGGCTTCGCGGACACCGCGTACTTCGGCCCCGAGGCCGAGTTCTACGTGTTCGACAGCGTGCGCTTCCAGACCTCGGCGAACGAGTCGTTCTACCACATCGACTCCGAGGCAGGCGCCTGGAACACCGGTGCGGTCGACAACAACCGTGGCTACAAGGTCCGCTACAAGGGCGGGTACTTCCCGACCCCGCCGGTCGACCACTTCGCCGACCTCCGTGCCGAGATCTCCCTGGAGCTGGACAGGAACGGCCTCCAGGTCGAGCGCCAGCACCACGAGGTGGGCACCGCCGGCCAGGCCGAGATCAACTACAAGTTCAACACGCTGCTCGCCGCGGCCGACGACCTGATGCTCTTCAAGTACGTCGTGAAGAACGTCGCCTGGCGCAACGGCAAGACCGCGACCTTCATGCCGAAGCCGATCTTCGGCGACAACGGCTCGGGCATGCACGTCCACCAGTCGCTGTGGCAGAACGGCATCCCGCTCTTCTACGACGAGCAGGGCTACGCGGGCCTCTCGGACATGGCGCGCTACTACATCGGCGGCATCCTCAAGCACGCCCCGTCGCTCCTGGCCTTCACGAACCCGACGGTGAACTCGTACCACCGCCTGGTCCCCGGCTTCGAGGCCCCGGTCAACATGGTCTACTCGCAGCGCAACCGCTCGGCCGCGATGCGTATCCCGATCACGGGCTCGAACCCGAAGGCCAAGCGCGTCGAGTTCCGCGCGCCCGACCCGTCCTCGAACCCGTACCTGGCGTTCTCGGCGCTCCTGATGGCCGGCCTGGACGGCGTGAAGAACAAGATCGAGCCGCCGGAGCCGATCGACAAGGACCTCTACGAACTGGCCCCCGAGGAGCACGCGGGCGTCCAGCAGGTCCCGACCTCGCTCCCGGCCGTCCTGGACGCCCTTGAGGCGGACCACGAGTACCTGCTGGCCGGCGGTGTCTTCACCCCCGACCTGATCGAGACGTGGATCGACTTCAAGCGCACGCACGAGATCGCCCCGATCCAGCTGCGACCGCACCCGCACGAGTTCGAGCTCTACTTCGACATTTAAATCGTCGCCCGAACCGCCGGCCGAGGGCCGTCACCCCGCGTTTCGCGAGGTGACGGCCCTCGGTCGTCTCCTACGGCGCTACGGCGCCAGCAGCTCCCTCAACTCCGCCACAGCCTCCCTCAGCCGGCCGGCGAAGGTGAGCATCTGGGCCGCCACCGGCTTCGGTGTGCTCAGGTAGAGGTTGAAGCGGTCCGGCAGCAGGACGTAGGCGATGCCGATGCACTTGGTGCTGGTCGCGCCGAAGCCGAAGTACTGGATGTTGGCGGACGGGGCCGAGCTGGTGCTCAGGTAGTCGTCTCGCATCTTCAGCCAGCCCGGGGTGCGGTACAGGGCGGGCTGTTGCGTCACGCCGAGTTCCGTGCCGCGGCGGCGCTGGATCAGCTCCAGTTCCCACAGGTGCTGCTCGGGGGCCTGGCCGATCTGGCACTCCTTCGCGCGTGCCACGTGCTGCTCGGCGGCTGCCAGGAATGCGGTGCGGCGGGTGTCCGGGTCCGTTGCCTGGTCTTCCATCGTTGTGACGAAGCGTTGCGCCTCGGGAGTGACGACCCGCATGGCCTCGGTCCGGCCGCTGCGGTATTGGCGGGTGGCGATCGACTCGTACGTGGCGCCCAGGTGGCCCTTGGCACGCTGGTGGGCCAGTTGGTAGGCGAGCTGGACGAACGCGTCCGGTGAGACGCCCAGTGCCTTGATGGTGTTCGCGCCGAAGTCCTCGAAGGAGACGGTGCTGGTCGCGGTGGCCTCGCCGTACGCCGTGAACGCGTCCGCCGCGGAGCGGATCTGCGCGCGGAGCGCGGAGTCCACGTCGAAGGTGAGCGGGTGCGGCACCGGCGGGCCCTGGGTGCGGGCCCCGGACTGCTCGGCGTGCTCCTCGGGGGACGTGGTGAGGAGGGCGTCGACGAAGCTGAGGATGGTGGTGCCGTCCAGCTCGCAGTGTTCGACGTTGATGCCCGCCCGGCCGTCGGCGAAGACGATCAGGGACACGGCCTTGTCGAACCAGCGGTTGCCCCGGTCGCCGTACAGCAGTTGGTCGCAGGTGTCCTGGGTGTCCGCGGGTGCGAAGTCCTCCAGACAGACGCAGAACAGGGCGGTCTCGATGTCGTCCAGCGCGTCCGCGTTGCGGGGGTGGCGGGCGATGAGGGAGTCGCGGGCGGCGGCCCACTCCGCGCGGGCCATGGTGGTGAGGTGGCCCACCGAGGTGTCGGGAGCGGGCGGTTCGGCGCCGGCCTTCATGACCGCGTCAAGGCCCGCCTCCAGGTCGTCCAGGCTGTGCGGGACGCCGTCCGCGCCGAGCACGTCCAGCCGGCACATCGCGCCGCGGAAGAACACCACGATGTGCCGGGCCGTCGACGGGCCCGGCCATTGTTCGCTGTACGGGCTGCGTACGGTGTCCAGCCGGGCGCCGGGGATCCGGGTGGCGGAGAACAGGAACGTGTTCTGCACCATCGACTGGGGGCGCCCGCGCTGCACCACCGGCGGGATGAGTTCGTCGTCGAGCTGCCGCTTGTAGTTGACGGCCCCCGCGATGAGCCCGGCGGCCCGCTCCACCTGCGGCCGGCCGGTGTCCTGGAACAGGAAGAAGAAGTTGGCGTTGAGCGCGATGCGGTCCCGACGGCCCAGGTAGCGGTACGGCCAGAAGGTGTCGAGCCAGCTGTGCACGCCCGGGGTCGCGTCGTACTCCTCAAGCGCCGTGTGCAGAGCCCGGCCGGGGCCTTCGGGCCGGAGGAAGGCGGCTACTTCCGCCTCGGTCTGCGCCCGCTCGTCCGCGGTCAGCAGCGGCGCGGACCAGGCGAGGAACCTCTCGCAGCTGACCTCCAGGGTGGGCAGCGGCACGCGCGGCAGGCCGTCCTCCTGGGAGTAGGTCCCGGAGGAGGTCTCCGTGGCCGGCGCTTTCTGACTGGTGTTCAATTCTGCTCTCGATTCAGGTCATGGGGTTCTGAGGTTCCGTACGGCCGGGAGAGGTAGAGCTGTGCGTACAGCCAGCCTTCCGCCTCCAGGCCCCGTGCATCCACACCGGCGGCCGACATCTTGTCCAGTACGAGCGCCTGCTCCTGCGGGGAGGCGAACCGGCGCTGTTTGAAGACCTCGTCGACACGGGTGGTCCGGTATCCGAGTCCGGTCAGCTCGCGTTCGACGGCGTCGAAGGGGAACATCCGCAGGACGAAGTGCGCCATCCAGGGCCGCCGTTCGCCCTGCGCCCGGACGACGCGGGTGAGGGTGCGCTCGGTGACGTAGCCGAGGCAGCCCGTGGAGATGACCAGGTCCGTCCCGGCGAGCTGGGCGCGCTGCCGCGGGGTCGGCTCGTGGCCCTCCAGGTCGGCGTGGACCGCGTCGTCCAGGAACCCGGCCTCGCGCGCGTAGGCCAGCGCGCTGCCCGAGGTGTCCAGGCCGACGAAGCGAATGCCGTGCGCGGGCCCGCGGGAGCGGGACAGCTCCTGGTCGCGGGCCAGCACGGCGCCGCGGGTTCGCGGGTCGGCCCCGGTGTCCGGGCCGTCCTCGTCGCCGCAGTAGCGCGTGTAGAGCTCGTCCATGGTCGCGTCGTACTTCAGCAGGGCCGCGTTGATCCCGTACGAACAGCCGATGTCCAGCACCTGCGGTACCGCGACGCGCCTGGACTCCCGGTACTCCTTTATGAGCTTGGCGAAGTAGGGCTTGGCCTGTTGTGGAACGCAGTAGCCGAGCGGGCGCAGCACGCTGAAATAGGCGCGCGGGTCGGGCTGGGTGTAAATGTGGTCGAGCGAGACTTTTCCGGTCGTGTCGAAACGCACAGGGGGTGCTCCTCCGTGGAACGCAGGACGTGATCGCGAGGCTTGGAACGCGGGACGTGGAACGCGGCGCGGAAAATGCCCGGACCGCCTACGAAGACTGCGCGTTGTCGCCGCTCGCTAATCCAGCAGTCGGTCCCCGCGGACCACCCGGCCCTCCGCGGCCAGGTGTTCGGGCAGCGCCCGGCCGAAAAGTTGTCTGGTGCGTGCCACGCTCCCGACGACGCCGGGGCGCTCGCTGTAGGCGAATATCGCGGAATGGCGGGCGACTTCGCCCTGCACGGGGCTGACCCGGTGCAGCGCGTAGCGGCCCTTGAACAGCTGCAGGTCACCGGATTGCAGGGGCAGTCGCCGGGTCAGCCGCTCGCCCCGGCCGTCCAGTACGTCCCGGACGTCGCCGAAGCGTTCGTCGTGCGCGGACCTGATGTGGGGGCAGTACTCGAAGATGCCGCCGGCCTGCGCCTGGCGGGTCAGCATGCTCACGGTGAACTCATTGGTGTCGAAGTGCCAGGGGTGTTCCATGCCCGGCTCCACGACGTTGAGCACCAGCCCGGAAAGCGGGTCGGCCAGCTCGTGCAGTCGCGGAAGTCCGAAGCAGCGGGCGATGAAGCGCTGGAAGACCTGGTCGCCGTAGAGCCTGCTGATCAGGGAGTCGGTGGGGATGCGGTCCCAGGCGACGAACGCGTTGCCCCGCTGGAAGGTTCTGCGGCCGGGGTGGTCCGCGGGCAGCGCCGAGTCGACCGCGATGTTGTAGACGTTGACCGTCTCCACGTCGAAGTGCGCCCTGGGGGCGATGGCCGAGCACTCCCGGCTCAGGGTTTCCCGGAGCGAGGGCCGGATGAAGTCCGGGAGCACGGTGCAGCCGAGGGTGGACAGTTCGTGCCGGGCGCGGGAGACCACCGCCTGTCCCCCGGCGCTCTCGATTTCCGACAGGGGGTACCTGGCCGTGTCGACCAGCTGGTCCAGCGGTGGGGCTTCCGAGGTGCTCATGCGATCCTTCGATCCTTCCGCAAGTCTACTGACTGGTAACCTAGTTGAACCGTTCATCGCACCGCCAGACCACTCGCGGAAGAAGTGGAAACCACCGGCCGACGACCGATGAGTCCGGGGGCTCCGTGAGGTCTACTTGGCGGGCGTCGCGCCGTACCGGCCGCCGCTTACCGCTGAATATCTTCCGAGCGGCGACGCACTGAGCTGCGCGAGCGTGAACGGCCTGTCCCTGTCACGAACTGGGGGCAATGGGGCGTGGATCAGCGAGTGGCGTCATGCGGCTTCGCGTCCAAGGCGGAGGAGGGAGGCGACGCGGAGCGTCGTCGACCGACGACAACGCCGGAGGCGGAGTCGCATGACGCCGGGAGCCCGCGCACTATTGCCACCGAGGTCGTAAGGCGGTGCGCCGCCTGGTACTGGTCTCCGTGCCCTTCAAGCGGGACGGCTGGTTTCCCGAAGTCCCGGCGAATATGGACCAGATGGGGCCCGTCCATGCCGAGCCGATGAAGCAGTCCCCGGTGTACGAGCTCTACGCGTGCGTGGCACCACGGGTGGAGGACTGGCCGGTACTGCTCACCAAGATCGGGGACCTGCTGCGGCGGGAGTACGACTGGGCGGCCGAGGCGGCGGAGGTCACGGCGCCCACCCTGCTGGTCGTGGGTGACGGCGACGCCGTACGCCCGGAGCATGTGGTGGAGTTCTTCGGGCTGCTGGGCGGCGGCCTGCGCGATGCGGGATGGGACGGCGCACAGCGCACCGCCGCGCGGCTGGCGGTCCTGCCGGGCTTCACGCACTACGACGTCCTCACGTCCCCCGCACCGGCGCCCGCGGTCACCCCGTTCCTGGACGCGCCCGCCCCGCCATCGGCGTAACTCCGAGGGCAGCGCGGCTTCGTCACGCGCCAGGGGCTCGCACTCTCAGGGGCACGCACTCTTGAATATCTCCTCGTGGGTGCGGTACAGCCGCAGGGGCCTTTCGGCGGGTCGGCGACCGGCGGCACCGGGTACTCGATGACTGGTACGGGCTTGCAGACCGGCCACTTCTCGGTGCCCCGGGAGTCGTCGTAGCCGAACGTACCGCTCGCTCCGTGGATGCGGTTCACGCGGCGGGCGCCGTCGCTGGTGCCGAGGATGCTCATGTCGATCATGGTGTTGTAGACGTCTTCCTTCGACGGCATGACCGGGGCGTCCGAACCTCGCTCCTCGATGTCGTTGACGTCGTCGAACGTCTGATCGACGGCCTGCGAGACCACGTTGAGGGCGTCGTCATACATGATCGCGTAGTCGTCGTCCAACGGCTGCGCGCCCAGCTGGTGTTCCAGCTCCAGGATCCGGAACTCCGCGAGGAAGGAGGGGAGTCCGACGGGCGCCTGCCGGTTCTGCTCCCGCCACTGCGGATCGACCGAGGCGGCCGACACCGGGGTGATATTGACGTACTTCATCTGCTCGGTGAGGTCCGGCGTGGTCAGCGGGGGATCTGTCCCGATGCCGACCTTGATGATGCGGATCGGCTTGGCGTGATCGCGGGAGGCGGGTCCCGGGGCCGGGTCACGCCTCCGGCTTGCCGAAGACGTGACCCACGCTCGATCGGTGCCGGCCGGGCCGCGCGGCCCGGCCGGTGCCTGGATTCCGGTCAGCGGCCGTAGCGGATCAGGGCCCGGACCATGCGGCAGGTGATGTCGGACGGCGGATGGATCCCTATGCGCTCGGCGGTCGCTCGTATCGTGCGGTTGTCGGCATGCGCCGGGTGGTAGACGCCCGTGTCGAGCAGGGCTATGGCCAGGCGCATGGCCTTGAGGCGGCGATTGTGGGAGACGTACCACTCGCGGGGCTGGCCCGCGGGCAGCGGCTTCTTCGGCAAGGGCTGCTCGAACTGCAGCGGAAGGGTCATCGTCGTCATTGCGGCAACGGCCATCGGCAACCTCCTGGTGCGGTGGTGGAACCCTTGGGAACTGTCTCCATTTTACGGCCTACCACTGACAATCGGCCCTGGCCAGGCGGGCTTTGCGGACGCGGCTGCCGTACCGTTGGCGGTATGGAGATCTGGATCAATCCCGCGTGTTCGAAGTGCCGCGGCGCGGTGGATCTGCTCGATGCGCGGGGCGCCGAGTACACCGTCCGCCGCTACCTCGACGACCCGCCGTCGCCGGACGAGATCCGTGCGGTGCTCGGCCGCCTCGGGCTCGAACCGTGGGACATCACACGCACCCAGGAGACGGACGCGAAGGCGCTCGGCCTGAAGGACTGGCCGCGCGAGGCGGGTTCGCGCGACCGCTGGATCACGGCGCTGGCCGAGCACCCCCGGCTGATCCAGCGGCCGATCATCACCGCCGACGACGGGACGGCCGTGGTGGGGCGCACGGACGAGGCGGTACGGGACGCGATGTCACGCTGACCCGGCAGGCCGAACTCCCGGGAGCTCGTGAAGGGACTCGTCGGCGCCCCTGGTAGGGAAGTTGTTGCTGTGGCAGCTGAGACGAACGTGCCCGCGGCCCGTAGTTCATGGCACACCGCCCCCGAGGACTGGAGTCGCACCGTGTCGCGCAAGAAGACCCTCAGCCGGAAGAAGAAGGTCGCCCTGTTGCTGGGCGCCGCCGTACTGGTCGGCGGTACCGCCGTGGTCATGACGGGCACCAGCCAGGCTTCGGTGGCCTGCGACGGGCTGACGACCGCACTGAGCAACAACAAGCAGTTCATCGCGGGGCAGCGCGCCAATCCCGACGCCCAGTCGGAGGCGCGGATCGCCAACCGGGAAGCGGTCATCAAGCAGATCAAGGTCCAGCGGCAGGCTTCGGGCTGCGAGGTCGGTGGCGCGGAAGGCGGTGGCGCGGAAGCCGCTCAGCCACCGGCCGAGGCGCAGCCGCCCGCCGAGGAGGAGCCGTCCGCGCCGCCCGCCGAGGAGGAGCCGTCCGCGCCGCCCGCCGAGGGTGACGCCGGGGGCGGGGACGAGGCCGGGGGCGGCGGCGAGGTCGTGTGTGCCGGATCGACCGTGACCCTCTCCGGTGAGGCCGGTGCCCCCGCCGCTTCCAGCAACCAGTTCCCCGTGGGGACCCAGTTGAAAGTCACCAACCTGGACAACAACAAGTCCACGACGGTGGAGGTCACCGCGACGTCCGGCAGCTGCGCCCTGCTGAACAACGCCGCCTTCGAGCAGGTCCGTGAGCCCGGCAAGTTCCTGATCCGAAAGGCCCGTATCGAGCGGGTGGGCTGACCCGGGAGCAGCGAACCGCCCCCGGCTTCACGCGCTCTGCCTCACGAGCAGTCGCAGCCTCGCGGGCAGTAGAAGTCTCACAGGTGGTCGCGGTCCCACAAACGACGACCAAAGTCTCAAGAGCAGTCGAAGCGGTACGCACTCGGTCTGTCGGGACAGTGCAGGCACTCGAATATGTAGATCCCGCCCATGTCCCCCAGCATCAGCCCGGGTGCGCACTGCACCGCCATCCGCTCCTCGAAGGGCAGGTCGAGGACCGTCCCCTCCTTGGGCCGGTCCTCCTCGGGCAGCCAGCTCCGCCAGGACGCGCCGTCGAACTCCACACTGCCCACGGTCAGCAGATGCTCCATACGCCGATCGCACCCCGCGCAGTCGGGCCAGTCCGCCTCCTGCGTCCAGTCCGGGTACCCACCCGTCTTGATGCCGCCGGCCACGGACAGGTGGTGCTGGTATGCCCAACCGGTCTGGCCCTCCAGCTGGTCGAAGCGCTCGCGCAGCGTCTCGGACAGCTCGGGCGGCAGGTCCCAGCTCGGATATTCGGTGATCCGCTCGGGGTGCACCACGCACGCGTCGGGCACATGGTCGTCCGGAGCGCCGACCGGCCGGGGCGCGTCCAACAGCACCGGCGTGTCCACCGCCGACGAGCGCCAGCGGAGCCGGGGACGCGGGGCGTACTGGGGCTCGTGCTCGAACGGGCACCACAGCACCTGGAGCACATCGCTGCCCGCCGGATACGGCAGGTCCGGGACATCGGCGGCGTACAGCTGAAGGACCGGCACCAGCGGCACCGGCTCGGACTCCGGGGTGTCGAACGCGACCGGCAGATGCCCCTCGTCGCAGCGCGGCCAGGCCTCGTCCTCGGGCCACAGCAGGGGGCCGCCCACCGAGCTGTCCCTGATCCCCGGGTCGCCCGCCCGCGGATGCAGACGCACCGCGTCCCGGCGCAGCGCGGCCAGCTCGGGAAAGAACGCTTCGACGTCGACGGGACGTGGTGGTGTGGTGCGCGTCATCGCGGCCTCCGGACAGTCTCGAACACTGATCGAAGAGTAACGACCTCGGGGGCAATAGTGCGCGGGCTCCCGGCGTCATGCGACTCCGCCTCCGGCGTTGTCGTCGGTCGACGACGCTCGCTGATCCACGCTCCATTGCCCCCGAGGTCGTAAGCGCGGGCGCTGACAACGTCCCACTCAGCGGCCCAGTTGTGCCTCGGCCTCGGCGAGAATTTCCGTGACCCGCAGCCCGAAGTGCACGTCGCACGGGTGCGCCGCCCCGGTGCGCATGCCGCGCAGCAGCGCGTCGACGGCCGCGCCGAACGCTTCGACGCCGCCGCCCCACGCGGGGAGTTCGGCCACCCCGGGCTCACCCCGCAGCTCGATGCCTGCCCCGCCGGTGCCCAGCGCCGCCGCCGGGGCGCTCAGGCTCAGCGTCGCCGAGCTCGATGCCCCCGACGCGTGCCCCAGTACAAGATGGACGGTGTCTCCGGGCCCGGGCGCCGCGGTCACCGCCGTGACATCGCCGAGCACCGGCAGCAGCACGGACAGCACATGCGGCCCCACGTCCCACAGCGCGCCCTTCTGACCGCGCCACGGCGAGGCGGCGTACGGGCTGTTCGAGTCCGGCGAGAAGAGCGACCCGAGCCACCGGGCGTGCGCCGTGAACCAGCCGTCCAGTTCGGCCTGTTCGCCGATCCAGTGCGCCGTGTCCGGCGCGAAGCGCAGCGTGAAGAAGACCACGCTCGACACTCCCGCCTTGTCCACTGCCTCGGCGACCTCGCGGGCCCCCGCCACCGTCGTCGCGACGGGCTTGTCGAGCAGCACATGGCATCCGGCGGCGGCGGCCCGTACCACCAGCGGCGCCTGGACATCGGGCGGCAGCGCGATGGCGACGGCGTCGCACGCGGCGAACAGCGCGTCGATGTCGTCGTACGCCGTGACCCCGTGCGCGGCGGCGAGCTCACCGGCGGCCTCGGGCCTGCGGCCCCACACCCCCACGAAGTCGACGTCCGGGTGCGCGGCCAGCGCGGGCGCCTGGGTGCGCGACGCCCAGGGGCCGGTGCCGAGGAGTCCGATGCGCGGTTTGATCAACGATTCGCTCATGTCGGCCAGTCTGCCCGCCCGGCTGTCCGGCGTCGAAAACTCGGCGGCACGACCCGCAGCGGCCGGTGATCGTGTCGGGGGCCGGGACCGGCGGGCGAGGCACCCCGCGGAGGGCGCACCCGGCCCGATCCGGACGACCGGTGAACCAGCGTGGTCCACAGAAGCATTTCCGTATACGACGTGCCCGGGTTCGACGTGCGCCGGCCGACGCCCGGCGTGCCCACTCGGACCACGCCTGTAACACGGGGTTCACAGTCGGGCAACGGCCGGGAAATCGCGGGTTGCGAAGCTGCCCCCACAAACGTCGGTACCCGTAGCACCCCAAAGGATGGCGTCCGTGACCTTCAAGGCCGAGTACATCTGGATCGACGGCACCGAACCGACCGCCAAGCTTCGCTCGAAGACGAAGATCATGGCGGGCTCTGCCGCAGGCGTCGATGACCTGCCCATCTGGGGCTTCGACGGATCCAGCACCAACCAGGCCGTGGGTCACGCGTCCGACCGTGTGCTCAAGCCGGTCTTCGCCTGCCCGGACCCGATCCGCAGCCCCGAAAACGGCGATGTGCTCGTCATGTGCGAGGTCCTGAACATCGACATGACGCCGCACGAGTCCAACACGCGTGCGCTGCTGCGTCCGGTCGCCGAGCAGTTCGCGGGGCAGGAGCCGATCTTCGGCATCGAGCAGGAGTACACCTTCTTCGACGGCGACCGCCCGCTCGGCTTCCCGGTGGGCGGCTTCCCGGCCGCGCAGGGCGGTTACTACTGCGGTGTCGGCTCCGACGAGATCTTCGGGCGCGAGATCGTCGAGAAGCACCTCGACCACTGTCTCACCGCGGGTCTCGCGATCTCCGGCATCAACGCCGAGGTCATGCCCGGACAGTGGGAGTTCCAGGTCGGCCCGGTGTCGCCGCTGGACGTCGCCGACCAGCTGTGGATCGCGCGCTGGCTGCTGTACCGCACCGCCGAGGACTTCAACGTCTCCGCGACGCTCGACCCGAAGCCGGTGAAGGGCGACTGGAACGGCGCGGGCGCGCACACCAACTTCTCAACGAAGGCGATGCGCGAAGGGTACGACGCGATCATCACCGCCTGTGAGTCGCTGGGCGAGGGCTCGAAGCCGATGGACCACGTCAAGCACTACGGCGCGGGCATCGACGACCGGCTGACCGGGCTGCACGAGACCGCCCCGTGGAACGAGTACAGCTACGGCGTCTCGGACCGCGGCGCCTCGGTCCGTATCCCGTGGCAGGTCGGGCAGGACCAGAAGGGCTACATCGAGGACCGCCGCCCCAACGCGAACGTCGACCCGTACGTCGTGACGCGGCTGATCGTCGACACCTGCTGCACCGCGCTGGAGAAGGCGGACCAGCTCTGATCCGGGCCCACAGCACGCAGGGGGCGCCCGCCCGGTCGGCGGGCGCCCCCTGCGTGCTCCCTGTCCCCCGCTGTGCTGCCGGGCACCTTCACTGCTGTCGGCGCCGTTCATCTGCTTCAATGGTCCCCATGGCCAGCTTCCAGAACACCGCGACGGGTCGCAGCGACCTTGAGCCCTTCTGGCCCTCCCGTCAGCATCACGACTTCGACCGAGTGTGTTGTCGCGCGACAATCGCGCAGGCCCTCTAAAGCCGCTCAACACCGGCCTTCGGTCCGCGCGCACGACGTAGTACGTCCCTCGACGACTCCTCCGCGCGAAAGAGCTGACCTCTCATGGCGAATACCCGTACCTTCTCCGCTGCGACCGCCGCCACCGCTCCGTCCGTCAATCAGCGCCTGGCCCGGCCCCCGATCCCCGTCGGCCGTCACCGGCTGAGGGCGGTCGACCGGGACGAGGCGGTCCGCGCCGACCGGCCCTTCGATGTGGCGGACTTCCTGCCGCCCGGCGCCACTTGGCTGCCCGCACCGCAGCACACACTGCCCACCCTGCCGGGCCGGCCTCCGATGATCGGCTACCTGGTGCTCGTACCGGCCGATCAGTACTCCGTCCCCGGTCAGCTCCCCGGCGCCGAGCCCCTTCCCGGTCCCGGCCCGGACGAGTCCGCTCTCTCCGGGCCCGTACGGATCGACGGGGTCGACCGCACCGCCGCCGTGGACGGGCAGCCAATGGATCTGACGTACCTCGAATTCGAGCTGCTCGCCCATCTGGTGGCGCATCCCCACCGGGTGCACACCCGCGACCAGTTGGTGACCACCGTGTGGGGCTACGGGCATGTGGGCGACGGCCGGACCGTCGATGTCCATATCGCGCGGCTGCGTCGCAAGCTGGGCGCCGAGCACCGGCACACGATCCAGACGGTGCGCCGGGTCGGTTACAAGTACGCCCCGTAAGGCCCGTAGAACGAGGAGCGGGGAGGCTGTACGTACGCGTGCGTACAGCCTCCCCGAGGTCAGGCCGCCGCGCGGGAGCGGGCGCGGGACACCAGTCCCAGGACCCCGTCCACGGCCAGGAACACCAGCAGGCTGATACCGAGCAGCGGCACGAACCAGCCCGCAAACGCGGTGACCGCGGCCAGCGGCAGCAGCGCGGTGACCGGCACCTTCCGCCAGGCGCCGCGCGGCATCGGCCGACCCGCGCCGATCCCGCGCTCCTTGGTCGGCCTGCGCAGCCACCACATCCGGTAGCCCCAGACGATCATCAGGACCAATGAGAGCGCCAGGGCGGCCAGGGCGAGCTGGTTGGCCAGGCCCAGGAAGACGCCCATGTGGGCGTCGATGCCGAAGCGGGTCAGCTTGGCGAGCATCGGGTAGTCGGCGAAGCGCACCTCGTCGATCACCAGGCCGTTGGCCGGGTCGACGGCGACCGAGTCCAGGTGGACGGGGAAGTGGGTGTCCGTCTCCTTGACGACGTAGCCGGTGCCCTCGGTCGGCAGGATCACCGACATCTGCCCGTCCACGCCCGCCTGGCGCGCCGCCGCCAGCGCGTTGTCGATGCCTACGTCCATCCCCTTCATGCCCTTGTGCTCGCCGCCTCCGCCGTGGCCCTCGTGCTCGCCGCCGCCGGTCGCGCCGCCCTCGGTGAGCGCCGCCGAGACGACCGGGGTGGCGCCGCCGAGCTGGTCCTGCACCGCGCCGATGTTCTCGCCCGCGTACCGCGACCAGGTCAGTCCGGTCGCCGAGAGCAGTACGAGCCCGATCACCGCCCACAGTCCGACCGAGCCGTGCCAGGAGAGGGTTTTGCGCCGCCCGGTCGCGCCGCGCTCGGGCACAAGCAGCCCACGGGCCCCGCCGCGCTGCGAGCGCCTGCGTCCGAGCCAAAGGAGCAGGCCGCCCAGCGCGACCACCCAGAGCCAGCTGGCTGCCAGTTCGCTGTAGTGGCGGCCGAAGTCGCCCAGGTGCAGATCGCGATGGAGCTCGTCGAGCCAGGTCCGCAGCGGCAGGGCGCCCGAGCTGCCGTAGCTGGGCAGCTCCCCGCGCACCTCCGCGGTGTACGGGTTGACGAAGACGGCGAGCGACTTGCCCTCCTCGACCTCGGGCGTCGTCATCAGTACCCGGGACGTCGCGCCCTCCTCGGAGGACGGCCAGACCGCGGTCACCGTGCCCTTGGGGTGGGCTTCGCGGGCGGCTTCGAGCTGCTCGCCGAGCGGCAGGGACCGTTCACCGACCGGCACCTGGAGCTCGTGGCTGTAGAGGAGCTTCTCCGCCTGGAAGGAGAGCGAGTAGAGCAGCCCGCTGGCGGCGGCGACCAGCAGGAGGGGGGCTATCAGCAGGCCCGCGTAGAAGTGCATGCGCAGGACGAGGGGGCGCAGCGCGCTCCAGGTGGTCCGGGGTTGTTCGGAGGCCGGCGCGGGGGCGGTGTCCGCCCCCTGTACCGGCTGTACGGGGTCGTCGATGGCCATGGATGTCCTCGGAATCGTCGAAAGGTGGCAGGGGGAAGCGGCCCCCCGGTCACGCGGTCGGACAGACTCGCGGTCGGACGGTGAGGGGTGCGGGGGCCGTGGCGCGGGGTACGGGCGCCCGCGGCGGCCCGCGCCGCGACAGGGTGTGAGCGAGGACGGCTCCACGGCCGTGGCGGCGCGGCGCACGCCGGCCCCGAGGCAGTCGGGACCGTGCAAGTCCGGGGACCCGGACGACGGCGAGCAGCAGCCGCAGCGGGGTGAAGGCCAGCGTGCCGAGGGCGTACGCCAGCCGGAAGAAGGCGGCTTCGCCACGGGCCAGCCACAGCCCGCAGATCAGCGCGGCGGCGAGGTGGGCGGCGGTCATCGACAGCGACGACCCGAGCGGCTGGGTGAGCGCCGCGACGGTCGCCCCGTGATCCATGGCCGCCTGGTCCGTCGCCAGTTGGTCCATCGCCGCGGCGTGCGGCGCGGGCCCGGTGTGGTGACCGCCCGAGCCCTGCGCCGTGCCGTAGATCAGGTGCAGCGCTCCCTGCACGGCGAGGAGCCCGCCGCCGATGGTGAGGAGTCCACGCTGCCGGTGGCCCGCGGCCCAGGCGACGCCTGCCGTGATCGCGAAGGCGACCAGCAGTCCAGGAACCGAAACTTCACGCCCGGATGTGAACGAATGCCCCATCGCCGCCGCCATGACGCACACCGCCGCAAAAAGTGCGGCTCGCAGGGCGCGCACGGGCGACCGGGAGTCCGTCATGGTCCGCACATACTGCCATCCCCGGGCCGCCTGCGGGGGCATAGGTGCAGGACACAGCTGTGCCGATGGTGGCGGCGGAGGCGCGGGGCGCGGCCTCCGTTTCACCCGTTTCGCGGGGCGAATATCCAATGCCCCTGACGGGCCGGAACGGCGAGACTGGGGCCGTGCCCGGGGGACGGGCCGCCGATGAGAGGGCAGACCACGATGGACGCGTCAAAAATGCGGGGCTCGCTGCTGGCCGGAGTACGAGGTCTGGCACTGACGCTCATGACGCTTGTCGGCTCGATCGTGCTCTTCGTGTTCGCGGTCGTGTCGATCGCGTTGATCGTGATCGGGGTCGGCGTCTTCACCACCCCCGGCGTCCTGGCCGCGGTCCGCGCGCACGCCAACCACCGGCGGCTGCTGGCCGCGGAGTGGTCGGGCGTACGGATCCCCGCCCCGTACCGCCCCTTCCCCGCCGACCTGCGCACCGGCGTGACCGGCCGGGTCGAACGGTGCACGCTGCTGCTGAAGGACCCGGCGACCTGGCGGGACCTGCTGTGGCTGCTGGTCGACATGACGGCCGGCTGTGTCACGGCGATCCTGCCCGCCGCGCTGATCGTGTACGCCGCGCAGAGTGTCGTGCTGGCCGCGGGTCTGTGGCGGGTCTTCACCGAGGACGGTCCGCACTGGTACGGATTCGTCCCCGTCGACAGCCAGCCGACCGCCCTGGCCGCCCTCGCCCTGGGCCTGGGGTTCTTCACCGCGGCCATGCGCTACGATCCCGCGCTCCTGCGGGCCCATTTCACCCTCGCCAAGTCGCTGCTCGCTCCCACCGAGCGGCGGTCGCTCGCGCAGCGCATCGACCACCTCACCGAGACGCGGCACAACGCCGTGGACGCCTCGGCCAGTGAGCTGCGGCGCATCGAGCGGGACCTGCACGACGGCGCGCAGGCGCGGCTGGTCGCGATGGGCATGAACCTCTCCACCGTCGAGGCGCTCATCGAGAAGGACCCTGCGCAGGCCAAGAAGCTGATCGCGATGGCCCGCGCGTCCTCGGCGGAGGCCCTGACCGAGCTGCGTGATCTGGTACGGGGTATTCACCCTCCGGTGCTCGCGGAGCGCGGACTGGGCGACGCGGTACGGGCATTGGCGCTGCGGCTGCCCATCGAGTCCGAGGTGGGGGTGCGGATGGCCGGGCGGACAGAGGCGCCGGTGGAGTCGGCGGCGTACTTCGCGGTCAGTGAGGTGCTCACCAACGCGGTGAAGCATTCGGGAGCCGACCGTGTGCGGGTCGACATCCATCACGCGGACGGCATGCTGCGGATCTCCGTGGGCGACGACGGGCGGGGCGGGGCCGCCGTCGGGGCGGGGTCGGGCCTGGGCGGCATCGAGCGACGGCTGGGGGCATTCGACGGGGTGCTGGCCGTCAGCAGCCCCGTCGGCGGGCCGACCCTGGTGACGATGGAGATCCCGTGCACGCTGCTCTGAGCGCGGCTCCGGAGGCCGGCGTGACCGGTGGGACCTCCGTGACCAGTGGGGCCTTTGAGTCACTGCCGTACACATGCCCGAGCTAAAGTGACACAACAGGTCGCTACTGCCGCCGCCTACGCCGAGCCACCGCGGATAAGGAGCCATCCCTTGCGCGTCGTCCTGGCCGAAGATCTCTTCCTGCTCCGCGACGGCCTGGTGCGCATGCTGGAAGCCTTCGACTTCGAGATTCTGGCCGCCGTGGAGACCGGGCCCGAACTGGCCCGTGCACTGGCCGAGTTGGAGCCGGATGTCGCGGTGGTCGATGTCCGGCTGCCGCCGTCCCATACGGACGAGGGGCTCCAGTGCGCCCTGGCGGCGCGCCGCGCGCGGCCGGGGCTCCCGGTGCTGGTGCTGTCCCAGCACGTGGAGCAGTTGTACGCGCGCGAGCTGCTGGCCGACGGCAACGGTGGCATCGGGTACCTGCTCAAGGACCGGGTCTTCGACGCGGAGCAGTTCATCGACGCGGTACGGCGGGTGGCGGCCGGCGGCACGGCGATGGATCCCCAGGTGATCTCCCAGCTGCTTTCCCGGCGGGCCCAGGACAAGCCGCTGGGCGGCCTGACCCCACGGGAGCGTGAGGTCATGGAGCTGATGGCACAGGGGCGCTCCAACGCGGCCATCGCGGGGCAGCTCTTCGTCACGGAGCGGGCGGTGGCGAAGCACACGTCGAACATCTTCGGAAGGCTCGGGCTTCCGGTGTCCGACGACGACAATCGGCGGGTGCTCGCGGTACTGGCGTATTTGGACACGGGTGGCGGCGGCCAGGGGTAGGGCGCGCGTCGGTGATGGGCGGGCGCGGCGTGCGGGCGCCGGGCCGCGGGTGGGCGGAGGCCGGGCGCGGGCACCTGGCGCGAGTGCGGGGTACCGGGCCGCGGGCGCGGGGTACCGGGCCGCGGGCGCGGGGTACCGGGCCGCGGGCGCGGGGTACCGGGCCGCGGGCGCGGGGTACCGGGCCGCGGGCGCCGCCGACGGCGCTTTCCCCTACCCGCCCCTTCCCGAAACCGGGGCAGGCCCCGGACCCCCGGGACGCCCATCGGGCCCGGGGCAAAGCCCCCACGCGGCGGCAGCCGCACCATGTCACAGCGGGAAGGGGCGGGGTGGGGGACAAGCCCGCCGCAGGCGCTCCTCACGCCCCGCCCAGCCAACCCGCCACGTCCAGGCGGAAGTTCGCCGGGGCCACCATCTCGCGCAGATCCGCTTCGAGCGCGGCCATCCGGTCGGCCCCCAGCTTCTCGGCCCACTCCTCCCGCAGCCGGTCGAAGATCGCGGCCGAGCGCCGCAGCACGTCGACGCCGCGCGGTGTAAGCCTGACCAGTTTGCGGCGGCCGTCCTGCGGGTCGTCGACGGCACTGATCCACGTACCCACGCATCCGCCCCATTTGCGAATGGAGATTTCTACGAATTCAGAAGAGGTTTGAACACCCTGAGAACGGCATCCGTATGGGACGGAGCGCTTCTCCCCCTGCCGGGACCCCCTTACACCCACCGGCATCGAAGCAGAGGAGTTCCATGCGACGCGCAACGAGAAAACGTTCCAAACTGGCGAACAGGGCGATTGCCGCCTCGGCCGCTTTGATTCTGGGCGGGGGTGGACTGCTTGCGGTCAACGTCTATGCCTCCGCAGGAGAAGGACACTCCGGCTGGAAATCCGGCCAATCACGCCCATCAGGTCAGATCAAGAACGCGGCCCAGCAAATGTCGACCATCGACTGTCCGGAGGTGGTGAACGGGCTGCCGAAGGTGCCCCGTTCGGTCCGCCGGGAGGTCGACCGGGAGCTGGCTGCCATCGACTCCCAGATCACGGACGCGTACAAGAAGTTCGCCGATTCGAGGCAGCAGATCGCCCAGGATCCGAACTACGTACAGAACACTGTTCTGGGACCGCTGAAGAGCAAGCGTGCGGCCTCCATCAAGCGGATCGCCTCCACGCTCGACCGTAAGAAGGTCCGCCCCCGGGGCCTGGAAGGGCTCGCTCCCTGCGCGATGCGCGCCGATGACAACGCGCCGAAGGGCGACGAGAGCCAGGGCGACGGCGGCCAGGACAACGGCGGCCAGAGCGACGGAAACCAGGGCGACGGCCAGGACGGCGGTCAGAACGGCGGCCAGGACAACGGCGACAACGCCGGGCAGGGCGACGGCGGCCAGAACAATGGCGGCAACGGCGGGCAGGCCGGGAACGGCCCCAACGACGGCGACTTCGTCGACATCCAGTCCGTCCAGCCGAATGTCCAGCCACCGCAGCAGCAGGGCGGCGCCTCGGACGGTGAATTCACCACCGATTGCGGTGTGAATGAAAACAAGAAGCTCAATTCGGACAACGTCATCGCTGCCCCTGGTGTGAGCAACGGCGCGCACCATATGCACGATTACATCGGCAACCAGGCCAATGACGCCTTCGCCAGCGACGACGACTTCGCCAACGGCGACACGACGTGCCAGAACCAGGGCGACAAGTCGACGTACTACTGGCCCGTACTGCGTCTACAGAACGGCCAGCAGGAAGCCGACGCGAACGTCGACGGCGGCGGCAAGGACAGCAACGTCGGCCAGATACGGCAGCCTTCCGAGGTCGAGCTGAAATTCGTCGGAAGCCCGGTCGGCCAGGTCACCGAAATGCCCCGCTTCTTGCGCATCATCACCGGTGACGCCAAGGCGTTCACCAACGGTGACGCCAACGCCAATGCCTCCTGGAGCTGCACCGGGTTCGAGGACAGGCAGCTCAAGGACAAGTACCCGATCTGCCCCGACGGCAGCCAGGTCGTCCGTACCTTCAACTTCCAGAGTTGCTGGGACGGGCAGAACACCGACAGCGCCAACCACCGCACCCACGTGGCGTTCGCGGACAACAACGGCGCCTGCCCCAATGGCTTCCAGGCCATTCCGCAGCTGACCCAGCGGATCGTGTACGACGTCCCGCCGGGCCCCGGCTTCGCGGTCGACTCCTTCCCGGAGCAGCTGCACAAGCCGGGCACCGACCACGGCGACTTCATCAACGTCTTCGACGAGGGCCTGATGGAAGAGGTGGTCTCCTGCATCAACGAGGGCCGGCAGTGCAACTAGTGCGCACCAGCCAAGAAACCTGACCAACGGCCCCGGGATCGAAGCCCGGGGCCGTTGGTCCCTCAACCTGCGCGGTCAGCTCCCGTGGTGACCCGAGTGGTCTTCCTCCTTGTTCCCCCCACCACCACCGTCACCGGAGTGGTGCGAGGAGGTCTCCACTTCCCCACCGAGCTGGCCGCGCAGCGCCGTGACCACCTTCTGGTCGCCCACCGCGACCCATTTCCTGCCGACCAGGTAATTGCCGCCGTAGTTCTTGGCCTCGTTGATCCATTCGCGCTGTCCGCGATCGGTGTCGAAGGTGGCCAGCACATAACGGCCGTCGCCGGTCTTGCAGTTGGCCTGGCGCAGCTCCTCCGCATCCGTCTGGATGTTCGGCTTGCACTCCACCTTTTCTGCCAGCTGCTCCAGGCTGCCGCTGGCCGTATCGGGCACGGGCTTCCCGCCGTCGTCACCCGAGCCGCAGCCCGTGACGACAAGGGCCAGAACGGCCAGGGCGGAAGCGGCAGCTGAGGGACGTCGGGCTTGATTGCGCATACCCCCCATCGTGCCGTCTTCGGCCATTCGGTGGGGCGCGAAGTGCTACATCCCACGCCCCACTGGTGCGCCCCTCCGCCGTGCCTGGCGTGCGCTCCGTACGCACCTGTCGCCACCCCCGCACATCGATCACGGAGGAGCGCCCATGACCGAGGACCCGTCGCGACGAACGCTGCTGGGCACCGCGGGCGCGATCGGCGTCGGAGCCGCGCTCACCGAGCACACCGGTCATGGCCCAGGAATTGCCCGCACTCGGCGCGGCGGAGAACGCCACGGCGACGACGCGCGCCGCGCTGGTACGGCTGGTACGGCTGGTACCTCAAGTACCTCTGCGGCGCGCACATCTCCTGGTCGGGTACGCAGCTCGACCTGCCCCGCGGCAGCGGGGCGCGCGGCACGGGCGGGTTCAGCGGCTGGCGGGTGGACTGAACCGGAAGGTGTCCAGTGGCCTGCGGCCGTCCTGACCGGTGATCGAAGGGCTCTGAACCGCCTTGCGGGCAGGGCGGGTTCGGGAGCCTGCGGGTCTCGCGAGGTGACCATCCGACGATTCGCTCGTTCTGTTGAACGTGCGCCCACAGGATGTCATCAACCGCCCTGCTTCCGAGCCCATCGATGTCGAGCAGGCCGAGGCCGCGCTCGTCGAACACTATCCGCGGCTCGTGCGGCTGGCGTACCTGGTGCTGCCGCCGAACCTCGGCCGCAACCGCCGGGTGCTCACCGCGCACGCACTCGCGCAGCGCTCGCTGCCGCGCGGCCGGACCCCGGGCTCCGCCGCCGTCCCGCCGCCGCGGCGCCGCGAGGGCGGCCCGGTCGATCCGGGGTACGTGTATCTGCGCCGGCAGGTGCTGCGCCAGGCCCTGGAGGCCGGGCTGCCGCTGCGCCGCAGGGCCTGGCCCAAGCGGTCCCAGCTGCCGCCGCTGCTGCCCCAGGTGTGGGGCCTGCGGCTGTTCCCGCGCTCCGGCGGAGCCGATGAACTCGCCCTGGACCAGCGGCTGTCCGCGCTCTCCGGGCCCGGCCGCGCCGCGTACGTGCTGCGTGGCCTTGAGCGGTTGCCCGACCCTGAGGTGACGCGGACCCTCACCGCTGCCGGGGTCGCCGATCCGGGCGCCGCGCTCGCCGAGGCGGACGGCGTCGGCGCGTCCGACGCGGAGGGCGCCGAGAACGCGGCGGCGCTGCTGAAGTCCCCGGAGTTCGACCCGTGTTCGCTGCAGGCCAGGCCGACCGACCTGATGCGGCGCAGACAGCACGCGAAGGCCGCGCTCGCCGCGACGGCGGCCGTCGTGGTGTGCGGCGCGCTACTGGGGCTGCCGGGCGAGGGCTGGGGGCCGGACGGCGCCGCCGCGCCCGCCTACGCCCGCAATCCGGCGGCGGAGCAGGCCCTGGACCCGGCGAAGACGGTCCGGGTCGCCCCTGCGGTGTGGAAGCGGTCCTCCCGCAGCGACTTCTCCGTGTGGCCCACCCGCGGCAACCGGGCCGACGACCGCGCCCTGCTGCGCCGCGCCCTCGCCGTCTGGGCAAGACCGGGCCCCTCCGTGCAGGCGTCCGCGACCCCCGGCACCCCGGTCGGGCCCCCGATGGGCGCGCCCCAGCTCCTGTTCGCGGGCGATGTCGACAGGGTGCGGGTCGTGCTGCTGTACGACGGCCTGCGCATCGTCCGTTACGCGGAGCCGAGGGCCTCCACGACGGGCGCGGCGATCGACTTCGCGCGCGTCGACAGCGCGGACGCGGCCGCCGCGAACGCCCTGGTGGTTGGCCGCACCGACGGCAACGTCCGTTATCTGACGGCCCCCTGGGTGCGCAAGGCGTCCGTACGGGACCTGCTCGTGCCGGCCGGGAACCCGGCGCCGCTGGCCCGTACCCCGGACGGCGTGACCGACCCGGTGCTCAGCCCCGCGCAGGCGCGCGACTGCCGGTCCTGGGACGCCCTGGAGCTGCGGGACGACGTGGGCGCGCGGCTGATGACCGACCTCGGCGAGCTGACCCCGGCCCGGCTGACGTCGGGGCCTCCGTCGGCGCCGCGCGATGTGTCGGGGCCGGTCGAGCGGGCGCGCTGGGCCCGTACGGCCTGTCTGCTGCCGACGGTGCGGTCGCACGGCGTGCGCAGCGTGAACTCCTGGGCGTTCGCCGAGCAGACCCTGCCCGAGGGCAACGGCAAAGCCAACTGGCTCTGCACGCGTGCGGAGACCTGGCGGGGACCCGGCAGCCGGGTCCTCGTGCAGTTCCAGGCGCCGTCCGCGAAGCCGGATACGTCGGGTGCGGTCGCCGCGCGCGCCGAGCACTCGCCCGCGTGCGGGCAGCGGGATCCGCGGGTGCTCGCGGGTGTGCTGTGGAAGTCGCGGGGCGGCAACTGGTACGTCCTGGCGGCCGGCAGCAAGCAGTTCGCCTCGATCACCACCTCGGGCGGGGTGGAGGGCACGGGCCGGGGCAATCTGCTCGCGGTGCGGGCGAAGGCGGGGGCGCAGGCGGAGCTGGACGGGCGGCTGGCGGACGGGACGCGGGTGGGGGCGCTGCGGTAACGACCTCGGGGGCAATGGAGCGTGGATCGGCGAGCGGCGTCCTGCGGCTTCGCGTCCAAGGCGGAGGAGGGAGGCGACGCGGAGCGTCGTCGACCGACGACAACGCCGGAGGCGGAGTCGCAGGACGCCGGGAGCCCGCGCGCCCTTGCCCCCGAGGTCGTAAGCGGGGCCTGCGGGTAGGCGGGCCCCGCCGGGCCCGCGGGGCCCGCCTACCCACCCCTTCCCGAAGCCGGGGCAAGCTTCGGACCTCGGGAAGCCCTACGGGCGTGTCCTCAAACGCCGGAGGGGCTGGAGATGCTCAGCATCCGGAGAGCTCCGCCGGACCAGAAAAGCCGTGCACAGACCTGTTGCCAAGCGTCTACCGGTCAGTACATTGACGCCATGTCTAATACGCAGGGGCCGGCCCCGGTCGTTTCGGAGTGGGCTCCCCTCAAGGCCCGCAACGTCTCCTTCGACTGGGACGCCACCCCGCTCCACTGGCTCCCCGGCGACCCGGCCACCACCCACACCATCAATGTGCTGCACCTGCTCCTCCCGGCGGGCGAGCGCTGGTTCGTGCACGTCTACCAGCAGGTGCTGCCGTACATCCGTGACGAGCGGCTGCGCGAGGACGTCATCGGCTTCATCGGCCAGGAGGCCATGCACTCCCAGGCCCACGACGACGTACTGCCGCACCTGAAGAAGCAGGGCCTCGACCCGACGCCGTACACCGCGCAGGTCGACTGGCTCTTCGAGAAGCTGCTCGGCGACCGCACACTGCCGCCGGGCAGGGCGCGCGAGTGGTGGCTGATGGAGCGGGTCGCGACCATCGCGGCGATCGAGCACTACACCGCGTTCCTCGGCGACTGGGTGCTCAACGCCGATGAGCTCGACCGGCGCGGCGCCGATCCGACCATGCTCGATCTGCTGCGCTGGCACGGCGCGGAGGAGGTCGAGCACCGGTCCGTCGCCTTCGAGCTGTTCATGCATGTCGACGGCAGCTACCGGCGGCGGGCCAGGACCTGGGCGACCGCGTTCACCGCGCTGGCCTTCCTGTGGCAGCGCGGCATGCGGTTCTTCATGGCGAACGACCCGACGATCCTCGACGGGAAGGCCAGCTTCCGGGACTTCCTGCGCGGCGGACGCCAGGGGGTGCTGCCGACCACGGGCGCGGTGATCCGGTCCGTGCCGCGCTACCTCAGTCGTACGTACCACCCCTCCCAGGAGGGCAGCACCGCCCAGGCCGTGGCGTACCTCGCGAGCTCACCCGCCGCGACCGCCGCCGAGACGACCGTCCCCGGAGGCTCCTGACATGCCCCGCGCCCGCACGCTCGTTGTCGCCACCGGCGTCGCGCTGCTCGCCCGGCGCGCCCTGCGCCGCCGCATAGGCCGCTCACCGCTGTGGCCGCTGCCGGCCCTGGAAATACCGGTGTCGGGCGCCCGCGCCACCCCCGCCCCGCGGTGCTCCGCCGTGCGGCTGCTGGTCGCCGCGCGCAGCGAACCCGCCGAAGGCGTGGTCGAGTTGCGGCTGGAGGCGCTGGACACGGGCGATCTGCCCGCCTGGCAGCCCGGCGCGCATGTCGATCTGGTGCTGCCGTCCGGCCAGGTGCGCCAGTACTCGCTGTGCGGCGACCCGGCCGACCGCAGTACGTACACCCTGGCGACGCGCCTCGTCGCGGACGGCAGGGGCGGTTCGCGGGAGGTCCACGAGCAGATCCACGAGGGCACGGAGCTCGAAGTCCGCGGCCCGCGCAACCGCTTCCCGCTGATCCCCGCCCCCGCCTATGTCTTCGTCGCGGGCGGCATCGGCGTCACCCCCGTCCTGCCGATGCTGCGGGCCGCGGAGGCGGCGGGCGCCGAGTGGCGGCTGCTCTACGGGGGCCGCACCCGCGCCTCGATGCCCTACCTCGAAGAGATCGAGAAGCTGGCGGGCCCCGGACGCGCCCTGGTGGTGGCCGAGGACGAGGACGGCCTGCCCGACCTGCCGGGGTTCCTCGCGCGCGCCCCGCAGGGGGCGGCGGTCTACTGCTGCGGCCCCGAGCCTCTGATGGTCGCGGTCACCGCCTGTCTCCCGGCGGGCGGCACCCTGCACCTGGAGCGCTTCGCACCCGGCACACCCGCAGGTGCGGGAGGGGCCTTCGAGCTCGAACTGCGCCGCAGCGGACGCACGCTGAGCGTCGCGCCCGGCACCACCGTGCTCGCCGCGGTCCGCGCGGAGCTGCCCAACGTCTCGTACTCCTGTGAGCAGGGTTTCTGTGGTACCTGCCAACAGCGCGTCCTGGAGGGCGAGATCGATCATCGTGACGAGTTGCTGACCGACGCGGAGCGCGACGACTCGATGCTGATCTGTGTCTCGCGCGCCCGCGGCGAGCGGCTGGTTCTCGATCTGTAGGAGGCAGCCGCGACCCCGGCGGTTACGCTGTTCGTATGACGACCGGGGTACGCCGCAGAATGGGCGTCGAGGAGCGCAGGCAGCAGCTGATCAGCGTCGCGCTGGAGCTGTTCAGCCACCGCTCGCCCGACGAGGTGTCGATCGACGAGATAGCGGCCGCCGCGGGCATTTCGCGACCGCTGGTCTATCACTACTTCCCCGGCAAGCAGAGCCTGTACGAGGCGGCGCTGCGAAGGGCCGCCGACGAGCTGGCCACGCGGTTCGTCGAACCGCGCGAAGGGCCCCTCGGGGCACGGCTGCTGCGGGTCATGGGGCGGTTCTTCGACTTCGTCGACGAGCACGGTCCGGGCTTCTTCGCGCTGATGCGCGGCGGCCCCGCCGTCGGCTCCTCCACGACCAACGCGATGATCGACGAGGTGCGGCAGGCCGCGTACGAGCAGATCCTCTCGCACCTCGACGTCAGCGAACCGCCGGCCCGCCTCGCGATGGTCGTGCGGTCCTGGGTGTCGCTGGCCGAGTCGACGGCGCTGATCTGGCTGGACGGGCGGCGGATTCCGCGCGGTGAGCTGGAGTTGCAGCTGGTGCACGACTTCGCGGCGCTGGCCGCGGTGAGCGCCGCATACAACGACGAGATGGCCGGGATCGTACTGGGGATCTTCGTGGACGAGCCGGCCGACGGTCCCTTCGGGGATCTCGCCGCCCGGCTCCTCGCACTGGCGTCGCGGGTGCCCGCTCAGCGCTTGGCGTCGCCGTAGAGGACGGTGACGTCCTTGAAGCCGAGCGAGTGCAGCAGGCCCTGGAGCATGCTGGTGGTGTTCTTCTCGGCGCGTCCGGTCAGTTCGCTGTCCTTGGCGGCCTCGCCGATGTGCTGGGCGGCGAGGCGGTTCACGGCGCGCTCGTCGGCGGGGTTGTCCGAGAAGAAGTCGCCGAGCCGGTCGAGCAGCCCGCGCTGCTTGGACACGGCGTACGAACGCTCCGCGTCCATCGCGGGCTTACCGAGCTGCGCGTGCGGCAGCCGGAGTGTCGCCTCGGTGCGCTCCTTGTTGACGGTGATCTGCCGGTCGCCGACCTTGCCGAGGTCGACGTACGCGCCGACCGTGCCCGCGCCGACGTAGAGCGTACGTGAACCGCGGACCGAGTCGGGGAGGAACTTGGCGTCCTTCTCCAGGTCGACGACGACCTGGAAGTTGCCCGACGTCGCCTCGTAGCGGCTCATGTCCTGGATGGACTTCAGGAGGGTGGGCCCGGACCGGTCGTGCGTCTCCTCGCCGAAGATGTCGTCCAGTCCCGGCAGCAGGCTGAGCCTGGTGCCGAGAAGGACCAGTGCCACCACGAGCGCGATCACCCCGGGCACTTTGATCCACCACGGGATGCGGGCGCGCGGCCGGTCCTGCTTCACCTGCTGGTCGGTGAGAGTCATGCGATACAGGTTCCCCCGGACCGCGCGCCTACGCGTTTCGGCCACGCGGGGCCGGGGCTCAGCGCTTGCGGTAGGACGCCTCCAAGTCGCGTACCTCGACGGAGGTGTGCAGCTCCACGCCGTCGGCGGGCTTGACGTACTGGCCCACCAGGTCGAGCACCGCCGCGGAGAGTTCCGCCTTCACCTCGGCCGTCCGGCCGGGGAGCAACGCGATTGCGATGTGCAGGACGGCACGGCCGGTGGCCGCGTCGCCCACCACAGTCTCCTCGATCCGGCGGAACCGGGTCTTGCAGGAGGCCAGTTGGGTGTTCACGGTGGCGACGACGAGCGGGTGCAGGACCAGGGCGAAGCCGCGGCGGTCGAAGGTGTCGTCCAGCGGCTCGGAATAGTCGACGGTGATCTGCGGCATGGGCACACTCCAGGTCAGGGGCTGTCCCGGTCACCCTTACGGTGATCCGTACGACGACGCAAGAGCGCTTCCGCATCGCGGACGGCAGCGGCCCTTTCGCCCGGGCCACTGCCGCCCTGCCGCTGCCGAGGTCGACCCGACACGGCAGCGGACGCCCCCTAAGGACGGGAGAAGACCGCGACCGTGCGACCCGGAACGGTGAACGTACCCGATGCGCTGCTGTACGAAGCCCCCTTGACGGCTTCGTCCGCGCCCCTCGCCTGTACCGGGTGCAGTCCGTACGCCGTCCCTGCGAGCGTGTCGATCTTCTGGGTCCGCGCCTCTGGCGTCGCGTTGAAGATCACGACCAGGTCCCCGACGCGCATGGTGATGACGCCGGGTGTCTCGTCCTTGCCGGACAGCGGGAAGGCGAGTGCGGACTGCACCTGATCCTTGGAGGTGTGGCTGAAGGCCTTCTCCGTCGTACGGATCCTGAGCAGGTCGCGGTAGGCGGCGGACGCGCCGTCGATTTCCGGGCAGCCGGGCGTCAGGCCCGGGGCCGTCAACAGGGATGTGGCGAAAGGCCACTTGTCCCTGTTGTCGGCGGCCGGGGGCAGCCCGCGCCCGAAGCCGTTGCCGTCCCGGCAGTCCCAGTGGATCGCGTTGAACCAGTCGCCGCTGTCGTAGGAGTTGCGGTCGAGGGACTTCGAACGCAACAGGTCGGTGCCGGACTGGGAGAGCGCCGGGCCCTGCGACAGGGCCGCGGTGGCCATCGCGAGGACCTGCATACGGGCCCGTTCGGCAGCCGGTGTCCTCGCGGGCAGCTTGAACGCGAGGGCGTCGTACAGCGTCTCGTTGTCGTGGGCGTCGGCGTACGCGAGGGCGTCGCCGGGGGCCGTCGCGTATCCGGCGGGGGCTCCGTTGTAGTCGACGTCGGAGCCCTTGACCGTGCGGCCCGCGCTGTCGGTGAAGGTGTAGGCCGCGAGGTTACCGGTCAGGCCGACCTTGATGAGGTCCTGGTAGTGCAGCAGCCTGGCCTTCTGCTCGGCCTCGGTGCCGTTGGCGGGCGACGAATTGGGGTCGGTGTAGAGGCCGGAGGCGAACCCCTGCACGCCAGGGTCCTCGTCGAAGGGGCCGCCGCCGCGCACCGCGTCGCGCGCACGGTCGGAGAAGGTCGCGATGCCGGTGCCGGCCATGTTCTTCTGACTGGCCTGCTCGAAGCGGGCGTCGTCGGCGATCTCTCCGAAGTTCCAGCCCTCCCCGTACAGGATGATCTTCTTGCCGTCGACGCCGTCGCGCTCCGGCGTCAGCGCGTCGAGTGCCTTGCGGACGGCCAGGATGTTGGCCTTCGGGTGGTGGCCCATGAGGTCGAAGCGGAAGCCGTCGACCTTGTACTCACGGGCCCAGGTGACGATCGAGTCGACCACCAGCTTGCCCATCATGGCGTTCTCGGGCGCGGTGTTCGCGCAGCAGGTGGAGGTGGCCACAGTGCCGTCGGCGAGCAGCCGCTGGTAGTAACCGGGGACGACCTTGTCGAGGACCGACTTGTCTGCCTGCCCGGACGCGACGGTGTGGTTGTAGACGACGTCCATGACGGTGCGCAGCCCGGAGCCGTTGATGCCCTGGACCATCTGCCGGAACTCGACGGTGCGCCGGGTCCCTTCCGGGTCACTGGCGTACGAGCCCTCGGGGACGGTGTAGTGCAGCGGGTCGTATCCCCAGTTGTACGCGTCCTTCGCGGCGGTCTTGGTGACGCACGCCTGCTGCTCCTCGGAGTCGGGGGCGTAGCGGGTCAGGTCGCAGGCGGGCCGCTGCTGGTCGGCCTTCTTCTCGGGGATGGTGCCGATGTCGAAGACGGGCAGCAGGTGGACGTACGACGTACCGGAATCGGCCAGTTCGCTCAGGTGCTTCATGCCCTGGGAGCCGCGGTCGGTGAAGGCCAGATACTCACCCGGGTGGCGGGCGCTGCTGTCGTCGACGGAGAAGTCCCGTACGTGCAGCTCCTGGATCTGCGCGTCGCGCAGGAGCGTGGCGGCCGGTTTCCTCAGCGTGGACCAGCCCTTGGGTGCGAGCTTGGGGTCGGTGAGGTCGACGACCAGGGAGCGCGCGGAGTCGGTGGTGAGCGCCGTCGAGTAGGGGTCCGTGACCTTGTTGGTGACGACCTTCTGGACGCTGGGCGCCCAGACCTTCACGACGTAGCGGTACGGCTTGCCCGCCCAGCTCCTACGGCCGGTGACGGACCAGGTGCCGGACGCGTCGTCGCGCTTCATCCTGACCGTTCTGCCGTCGAGTTCCAGGGCGACGGAGTGCGCGGTGGGGGCCCAGACGGAGAGCGTGGGCCTGCCCTTGCGGTCGAAGACCGGGCCGAGCGAGGCCTTGGTCGCGGAGGCGCCGTAGGTGGCGTCGAGCACCCCCTGGGTCTGGACGCCGGTGGCCGCGAGGAGTGCGCCGTTGGCGGCGCGCTGGGTGGCGATCAGCTGGCCGCGCAGCGACTCGCGGCCCCTGTCCCGGTCGCGCGGGTCGACGGTGAACGCCGGATAGTCCTTGAGGTGCGGGTACGTGGACTTCTGCGCGTCGGTGAGCGCGACCGGGCCGAGCCGCAGCCACTGCCCCTCGTCCGAGAGCGCGCCGTCGACGACCGTGATGCCTCCGTCGGGGGCGTACACCAGCTGCTGGCTGGTGGCGTTGGTGGCCTTGACCTTCCAGACGACGGTGTCGGCGTCGATCCACTGGGCCTCGGCCTTGCCCAGGTCGAGCGAGGGCGCGGCGCCGGTCTGCGGCAGCAGGTACTTGGGCTGCCCGGCAAGCATCCAGACCTCGTGGCCGTACGTCGCCAGGTCCAGCGACTGGTCGGTGGGGAGGTCCTTCTCGTCGCCCTTGTGCAGGATGTAGCTGAGGCTGCTCGCGCCGGCGGCGAGCGGCACCTCGTAGGTCACGCCGTACGCGTCCTTCTTCACCGGCAGGAGCGGCTTGGCCCAGTCGGTGGGGTCCTTGGCGCCGGCCCAGGTGTGCAGTCCCCAGCCCTCATAGTCGCCGTCGGCGCGCTGGTAGTGCAGGACGGCCTTGGTCTTGTCCTGCGGCGGGTAGGCGCCGTCGGGGGCCTTGTCGGCCTGTCCGTCCTTGCCCTGCTCGATCCAGACCTCGCCGGTGGCGCCGAGGTCGACGGTGCGCTGCGGGCCGTCCGCCGTACCGCTCTTCTCGACGGTGTACGGGAAGGACGTGGCGCCCTCGGGGAGCTTGATCCAGGCGAACGCGCCGTACGCGTCACGGCCGGTGAAGGCGCCGCTCCTGTCGCCGGACTTCAGCTGCCGGCCGTCGTAGTCGTCGTCGGCGCGCTTGTAGTGGACCACCGCGTAGTCGCGCTCGACGGCGGTGGGCCGGTCGGGCGCGGGTGCGGCGCCCGCCGTCGTCGAGGCGAGCGCGCTCACGGTGCGTCCCCTGCTGTCCACCACAACTGCCTTGTACCGCAATGCCGTTCCGGCACTCACCTCGCGGCCCAGGAATTGGGTGACCTTGTACGGGGCGTGGTCGGCGGAGCCGAGCGTGCGCCACTTGCCGTTGCCCACCTGGGCGGCGAAGACAACACGGTTCAGCTGCCCGCCACCGGCGTCCGCGGTGATCTCGACGGTGCCGGTGGCGCCGGCCTCGGGGGCCTTGAGGGTGACGGTGGGTGCGGCGGCCGGCGGGGCCAGGGGCTTGTCCGCGCGCAGGACGACGCTGGACAGGGCGGGCACGGTGACCTCGACGGTGCGGTCGGCGTCACTGCGCACGGTGTCCGAACCGCCGTACAGCGTGTGGAAGTTCATATTCGCCGAAGCGGTGGGAAGGGACACGGTCTTCGGCCCGGAGCCGTTGTTCGTGGCGACCAGGTACTCCTGCTTACGCCTGGCGTCCGTACGCGAGAAGGCGTACACGGAAGCCTGCGCGTAGCGCTCCTCCTGTACGCCGTCGCGCAGCGCCGGGTGGTCCTTGGTGAGCTTGGAGAGTGCGGCGATCGACCGGTAGACGGGGTGCGTGGTGTCGTAGGCGTCGCTCGCGTGCGTGCGGTCCGTGCCGAGCTGGTCGTCGTCGAGGTAGTCGGCGGTCTTCGACGCGAACATCGTCTGGCGGGCGTCCTTGTCGCCGCCCGCGCCCGTGAAGCCCTGCTCGTCGCCGTAGTAGACGACGGGGTTGCCGCGGGCGAGGAACATCAGCTCGTTGGCGAGCCGGGCCCGCTTCAGCAGCTCGGCGTCGTCGGCCTTCGGGTTGTCCTGCTTGAGGAAGGTACCGATGCGGCCCATGTCGTGGTTGCCGGTGAAGGACACCTGCTCATAGGCGTTGGCCTTGCCGGTGGTGTAGCGGTAGTCCGCCCCGAAGACCGATACGAGCTTCTCGGCCGCCGCGCCCCGGGACGTGTACGCGCGCGTCGCGTCCTGGAGCGGGAAGTCGAGCGTCGAGTCGAGGCGGCCCCGGGTGACGTACGGGGAGGTGACGGCCGGGTCCGCCGAGTAGACCTCGCCGAACATGAAGAAGTCGTCGCGGCCACGCTTCTCGGCGTAGCTGTCGAGCGCGGTCGCCCACTGGGTCCAGAAGTCCAGGTCGACGTGTTTGACGGTGTCGATGCGGAAGCCGTCGATGCCGAAGTCGCGGACCCACTTCTGGTAGATCTCCGCCATGCCGCGCACGACCTCGGGGCGCTCGGTCCACAGGTCGTCGAGGCCGGAGAAGTCGCCGTACTCGGAGCTCTCGCCCGCGAAGGTCGAGTCGCCCCGATTGTGGTACATCGTTGGGTCGTTGAGCCAGGCGGGGACCTTTTCGCCCGGTGTGGCGGGCGTCGTGACCGGCGTGTACGGGAAGGAGTCGCCGTCGGTACTCCCGACGCCCTCGCGGTCGTCGAAGGGCCGCCCGGTCCTGTCCAGGTACGGGTAGGCGCCCTTGGGCCGGTAGCCGTACTTCTTCTCGGCGTAGTCCACGGTGTCCGCGGTGTGGTTGGTGATGACGTCGAAGAAGACCTTCATGCCCTTGTCGTGGGCCTTGTCGATCAGCTTCTCCAGGTCGGCGTTGGTGCCGAAGTGCGGGTCGACCTGGGTGAAGTCGGTGATCCAGTAGCCGTGGTAACCGGCCGAGGCGTTCTGCCCCTCGCCCTGCACGGGCTTGTTCTTGAAGATCGGTGCCATCCAGATGGAGGTGGTGCCGAGCTCCTTGATGTAGTCCAGCTTCTGCGTGAGGCCCTTGAGGTCACCGCCCTGGTAGAAGCCCTTGTCGGAAGGGTCGAAGCCGGTCTTCAGGCGTGACCCGGTGAGCCCGCCCCTGTCGTTGGCCGGGTCGCCGTTCGCGAACCGGTCGGGCAGGACGAAGTAGAACTGCTCGCGGTTCAGGTCGTGCCGGGCCGGCTCCGCCGCGAGTTTCGCGTCGGACGGCGGGGCGGGCGGCGGCTTCGGCCTGGCGGCCGCGGCCGGGACGGCGGGCGCGAGCGCGGCGCACAGGGCCACGCTCACGACACCGATGGCCGCTCTTCGCAGGGGCGGGCGTATCACTGGGGTTCCCTTCAGGGGGTGCAGGAAGCTCAGGGGGTGCAGGAACGGGCGTTGACGTGCAGCGCGACCGCCGTATTGGCGCCGAGGGACGCGGTGAAGCGGCCGGAGCCGTCCACGTTCACGCCCCTGCCGCTCTGGACGTCGCAGTAGGCGCCCGCGGGCAGCGAGGTCTGGAAGGCGCGGTTGAGCGTCGAGCCCTCGTGGTTGATGGCGACGTACGCCTTGTCGCCGCGGCCGAAGGCGATCTGGTCGCCGCCGTTGTCCCACCAGTTGGTGGCGGACTGGCCGCGGGAGGCGTTGCGGAAGGCCACCATGGAGGAGATCTCGCGCCAGTTGTGCTGGCACTTCCAGCCGTCGTTGTAACAGGCTTTCACCGTACCGCCGTTGGGCGGTCCGGCGTCCCGGTCGGAGAACTCGTAACCCGAGTGCACGTCCGGGGAGCCGTACGGCCAGGCCAGCATGAAGACGTTGGCCAAGGTGTAGTTGGCGCCGTCCTTGTAGCTGAGGGTGTCGCCGCCGCGCTCGGTGTCGTGGTTGTCGACGAGGACGGCGGACTTCCCGCCCTCCATGAAGCCCCAGCCCTCGCCGTAGTTCTTGAGATAGGCGAGGTTCTCGTTGTTGAAGACCTGCTTGAGGCTGCGGGCATAACGGAACTCCTGGACGTCACCGGTGCCGAGGTACTCGGTGGGCGAGACCGCCTCGCCAGCGCCGAAGATCGCCTCCTGCTTCCAGTAGACGCCGGAGTTGGTCAACCTGCCCTTGATGGCGGCCAGATCACCGGCGGGGATGTGCTTGGCCCCGTCGATCCGGAAACCGTCGACGCCCAGCGACAGCAGGTCGTTGAGGTACGCGGCGATCCTGCCGCGGACGTACTCCTCGCCGGTGTCGAGGTCGGCGAGGCCGACGAGTTCGCAGTTCTGGACGTTGCCGCGGTCGCCGTAGTTGGTGATCTGCGACCGGCAGTCGTCCAGGTCGGCGCCCGAGTAGGTGCCGGGATAGGTGTATTTCTCGTACGAGGAGCCGCCGGTGCCCGTTCCGTTGCCGGCCGCCATGTGGTTGATCACGGCGTCGGCGACGACCTTGACGCCGGCGGCGTGGCAGGTGTCGACCATGTTCTTGAAGGCGGCGCGGTCGCCGAGCCGGCCGGCGATCTTGTAGCTGACGGGCTGGTACGACGTCCACCACTGGCCGCCCTGGATGTGCTCCTGGGGTGGCGACGCCTGGACGTAGCCGTAGCCGGCCGGGCCCAGGGTGTCCGTACAGGCCTTCGCTATGGAGGCGAACTTCCACTCGAACATGACGGCGGTGACGTCCTTGGCGCCGGGCGGAGCCGCTTGTGCGGATCCGGCGGGGACGACGAGGGCGGCGGCGCCGGCGGTGAGAGCGAGCGCGGTGGACAGGAGTCTGCGAGCCATGGGGTGTTCCTCCTGCATGGGGGGAGGTGCGGGTGGCGGGTGACGGTGAGGCCTCGCGTGGCAACGCGCCCTGCCCTCAAGGCTCCTGAATGTTCTTGCTGCAAGAAATGAAAAGCTTGCCGCGGAGCAGACCGTACGAGCCCTCACCAGCGGGGTCAACCCTCTGGACACGGTCCGTCAACACCCCGGAAATCTGCGGGATTTCTTGCTGCAAGGTCTTTCGCAAGCAATTGCGGTCCTGTTACGTTCTTCTCGACTCCGGCTCGGCCGGCCGGGGGTCCCGGCAGGCCCGGGTCCCACGCGCCCGACCGGCCGGGCCGGGCCGACAGGGAGACCCCGGGGCCAAGAAACACCCCGCCGCCCAGCCGCAGGCAACCCGTCCCCCTACCCCCGCACCTGCGCCGTAGACCCCCGCACCACCAGCTCCGGCTGAAACACGTACTCCGTGCGCCGCACCGGGCTCCCCCCGATCTCCTCAAGCAGCGCCCCCACCGCCGCCGTGGCCATCGCCTGCACCGGCTGTCGCACCGTGGTCATCGGCGGATCGGTGAAGGCGATCAGCTGTGAGTCGTCGAAGCCCACCACCGAGACATTCCCCGGCACATCAAGACCGCGCCCCCGCGCGGCCCGCACCACCCCGAGCGCCATCATGTCGCTGCCGCAGACGATGCCCGTGCACCCCCGGTCGAGCAGCGCCCCCGCCGCCACCTGCCCGCCCTCGACGCTGAACAGCGTGTGCTGCACGGCAGGTTCGGCCTCCTCGCGCGGGCGCCCGAGCACCGCGGCGAGCGCGTCGACGAAGCCCTCACGCTTACGGCGCGAGGGCACGTACCTCCGCGGCCCGAGCGCGAGCCCGATCCGCTCGTGGCCCAGCTCGGCGAGGTGGCCGACCGCCATCCGCATCGCCGCGTGGTCGTCGGGCGACACGAAGGGCGCGCTGATCGCCTCGTTGAAGCCGTTGATGAGGACGAACGGCACCCCCCGCGCCGCCAGCGCCGCGTACCGCGCGGGATCCGCCGACAGGTCCGCGTGCAGCCCGGACAGGAAGACGATGCCGCCCACCCCGCGCTCCACGAGCTGCTCGACCAGTTCGTCCTCCGTCGCCCCGCCTGGCAGCTGGGTGCACAGCACGGGCGTGTAGCCGTGCCCGGCCAGCACCTGTTCGATGACCTGTGCGAAGGCCGGGAAGATCGGGTTGGTCAGCTCGGGCGTGACCAGCCCGATCAGGCCCGCGCTGCGCCGCCGCAGCCGTACGGGCCGCTCGTAGCCCAGCACGTCGAGCGCCGCGAGCACCCGCTGGCGCGTGGTGTCGGCGACGCCCGGCTTGCCGTTCAGCACCCGGCTGACGGTGGCCTCGCTGACGGAGGCCTGCGCCGCGATGTGCACCAGCCGCGGGGAGGCGAGGCCGCTCCGCGGCGCGGGAACGGTCACACCGTCCACCACACGGCGGTGTCGCCGGGCAGCTCGAAGTCGCCTTTCCCCGGGGTGACTTCGCCGCTGGCGAGCAGCATTCGGCCTGGCGCCGGCAGAGTGACGGCCGCCCGCGTCGTATTGACCGTGCAGACGAACCCGTCGCGGGCGAAGGCCAGCACCCCATGGGGCGCGGCCAGCCACTCCACAGCGGTCCCGGCGCCAAGACCCGGATGCTCGCGGCGCACGGCGAGTGCGCGGCGGTACAGCTCCAGCGTCGATTCCGGGTCGCCGGTCTGCGTCTCCACGCTCAGCGCGCCCCAGCCCTCGGGCTGCGGGAGCCAGCTGCCGCCCGCGCCGAAGCCGTACGAAGACCCTCCGGCCGTCCACGGGATCGGCACCCGGCAGCCGTCGCGGAAGCCGTCCTGGCCGTCGGCCCGGAAGAAGGACGGGTCCTGGCGGGCCTCGTCGGGCAGGTCGGTGACGTCCGGCAGGCCGAGCTCCTCGCCCTGGTAGACGTACGCGGATCCGGGGAGCGCCAGCATCAGCACGGTCGCGGCGCGGGCCCGGCGCAGGCCGAGTTCGCGGTCGCCGGCCTCGCGGAGCTGGGTACCGAGGCCCGGCGGGTTGGCGAAGCGGGTGGTGTGCCGGGTGACGTCGTGGTTGGACAGCACCCAGGTGGCGGGGGCGCCCACGGGGTGCATCGCGGCGAGCGAGGTGGTGATGACCTCGCGCAGCGCGGTCGCGTCCCATGCGGTGCCCAGGTACTGGAAGTTGAAGGCCTGGTGCATCTCGTCGGGGCGTACGTAGTTGGCCGTGCGTTCCACGGTCGGCGTCCACGCCTCGGCGACGGCGATGCGCTCACCCGGGTACTCGTCGAGGATCTGCCGCCAGGAACGGTAGATCTCGTGGACACCGTCCTGGTCGAAGAAGGGCATCACGTCGTTGCCGAGCAGCTTGAGCTGGTCGTGCGCGCCCAGGTCGGGCAGGCCCTCGGCCTTCACCAGGCCGTGGGCGACGTCGACGCGGAAACCGTCGACGCCCATGTCCAGCCAGAACCGCAGGATCGAGCGGAACTCGTCCGCGACGGCGGGGTGTTCCCAGTTGAAGTCGGGCTGCTCGGGGGCGAAGAGGTGCAGGTACCAGTCGCCGGGTGTGCCGTCCGGGTTGACCGTCCTGGTCCAGGCGGGCCCGCCGAAGATGGACTCCCAGTCGTTGGGGGCCAGTTCACCGCTCTCGCCCTTGCCGGGCAGGAAGTGGTAGCGGTCGCGCAGCGCGGATCCGGGACCCTCCGCAATCGCCCGCTTGAACCACTCGTGCTGGTCGGAGGAGTGGTTGGGCACCAGGTCGACGATGATGCGCAGACCCAGCGCGTGGGCGTCGCGGATCAGCGCGTCGGCGTCCAGGAGTGTCCCGAACATGGGGTCGATGGCCCGGTAGTCGGCGACGTCGTACCCGGCGTCGGCCTGCGGCGACGCGTAGAAGGGGCTGAGCCAGACGGCGTCGACGCCGAGCTCCTTGAGGTACGGAAGCCGTCCGCGTACCCCGTCGAGGTCGCCCATGCCGTCGCCGTTGCCGTCGGCGAAACTGCGCGGATAGACCTGGTAGATCACCGCGTCCCGCCACCAGCCGGTGCGCCGGTTTCCCGTGGTGTGGGCGCTGGTGAGGGCGGTGGGAGCAGCGAGGTGCTGGGTCATGTCGTCCCTGGTTGTGAGGCGTGGGGGCGGCCGGCCCGCCGGGGCGGGAGCCGCCGCAGGAGTACGTAGGAGCAGGCCCGTCAGGACTTCGTCGCTCCGGCGGTCAGTCCGGACACGAGGTGGCGCTGGGCGAGCGCGAAGACCACCGCGGCGGGTACCGCGACGATCACGGCTGCCGCGGTGAGCGAACCCCAGTCGCTGGTGTACTGGTTGACGAAGGTCTGCAGGCCGCCGGCGAGGGTGAGGTTCTCCTCGCCCGTCATGAACGCGGAAGCATAGGCGACCTCGGCCCAGCCGGTGATGAAGCTGTAGAAGCCCGTCACCACGAGCCCCGGCTTGGCGAGCGGCAGGATCAGCCGCCAGAAGACGCCGAAGGGGTTGAGTCCGTCGACCCGGCCCGCTTCGTCGATCTCCACCGGGATGGTATCGAAGTACCCCTTCATCATCCAGGAGCAGAAGGGCACGGCAATCGTCAGATAGGTGACGACCAGGCCGACGGGCTGGTTGAGCAGACCGAGGTCGGCCATCAGGTTGTACAGCGGCACGATCAGCACCGCGACGGGGAACATCTGGGTGATCAGCAGCAGCCACATCAGGGGCCGCATGCCGGGGAACCTGAAGCGGCTGACGGCGTAGCCGGTGGTGGCGGAGATGAGGACGGCGAGCACGGTGGTCATGCCGACGACCAGCACGGAGTTGCCGAACCAGCTGAGGAACTCGGTGTCGTTGAGGACGTGGTCGTAGTTGCTGAAGGTGAAGTCCTTCACCAGGTCGGTGGAGAACGCCTCGCTCTTGGGCTTGAACGAGGTGACCAGCAGCCACAGCGGCGGGAAGACGGCGGCGACGGTGGCGATCACCAGGGTCGCGTGCAGGCCGAAGGAGGCCAACGGGCTGCGCTCGCCCCGGTTGCGGACCTTCTTGCGCGGGGCCGGCTTACCCGGGGCGTTCTTCGTGGTGTTCACGGTGTCGGTCACCACACTTCTCCCTGCTTGCGGAGCGCACGGCGGTAGACCACCGCGAAGAGCGACAGGAGCAGCAGAATCAGCACGCCCCAGGCCGCGGAATTGGCGAAGTCGCGGGGGCTGACGACGAAGGACAGCCGGTACGCGTAGGTCACGAGGATCTCGGTGGAGTCCCCGGGCCCGCCCCGGGTGAGCAGATAGATCACCGGGAACATGTTGAATGTCCAGATGCTGCTGAGCAGGACCACGGTGCTGCTGACGGCGCGCAGCCCCGGCAGGGTGATGTGGCGGAAGCGCTGCCAGGGGCTCGCGCCGTCGATCTCCGCGGCCTCGTACAGCTCACCGGGGATGGACTGGAGCCCGCCGAGCATGGCGACCAGCATGAACGGCACACCGAGCCACACGTTCACCGCGATCACGGAGAACTTCGCCCAGGTAGGGTCGTTCAGCCACGGCACGGCGTCGATGCCGCCGCCGGACAGCAGCGAGTTGAGCAGGCCGTTCTGCTCGTTGAAGAGCAGCCGCCAGGTGAAGACGGAGATGAACGCCGGTACGGCCCAGGGCAGGATCAGCGCGATCCGGTAGAACGAGCGCCCGGCCATCTTGCGGTTGAGCATGTTGGCCAGGGTGAGGCCGAGCGCGAAGGTGACGGCGACGCAGCAGACGGTCCAGCTGACCGTCCAGCTGAGCCGGTCCCAGAACACCCCGTCCCGCAGGATGGCCGTGAAGTTGTCGAGACCGACGGACTCGTACGTCGCCGGGATGTGGTTGACGCCGATGGAGCGTTCGACGTTCGCCTCGTTGGCGTTCGTCGTCGACAGATAGATGCCGCGCGCCAGCGGGTAGCCGATGATCACGCCGATCACGATCACCACGGGGGCGATCATGCTCCAGGCGTACCAGTGGGTGGACAGCGACCTGCGCAGCCGCCCGGGTGTCTTGTCGGTCCCGCGGCCACGGCCGCGGGCGCTGTGTGCGCCCGCGGCCGTGGCTGCCGACCGGCCGGTCTCGACAGCCATGGATCGGTCAGCCTCTCCCGTGAATTACTTGTAGTCCTTGAGCAGCTTGCGGTAGGCGTCGCCGACACCCTTCGCACCCTGCTCGGGGGTGGCCTTGCCGCTGAGGACCTTGCCCATTTCCAGCCGGATGGGCTCGAAGAGCGCGTTGGCCTCGGGGATCCAGGGCCGCTGCACGGACTTCTCGACTGCGGGGCGGAAGAACTGCACCATCTGGTTGTTCTCGACGGTCGGCGCCGAGTAGACCGAGGTGCGGGTCGGCAGCAGGCTGAGCTTCTCGGTGGTCTGCTGCTGCACCTTGGCGGAACTCATGTACTTGATGAACTCGTAGCTGGCGTCGAGGTTGCCGGACCCGGCGTAGGCGGCGAGGTTCCAGCCGCCCTGCGGGGAGGCCTGGCGGGCGGTGCCGGCCGGGACCGCGGCGACGCCGAGGTTGTCCTCGTCGTCCTTGAACTGCTTGCCGGCGAGCGCGCCCTCGATGGACCAGGGGCCGTCGAGCATCATCGCGACGTCGCCGTCCTTGAACGCGTTCAGCTGGTTGTTGTATCCGTCGCTGGCGTCGGTGACGGCGGCCTCGGAGTCGACCAGGTCCTTCATCACCTTGAACGCCGCGGCGCCCTCGGCGTCGTCGACCAGGATCTCCTTCGACTTGGTGTCGAGGAGGTCGCCGCCTTCGCCGTAGAGGTAGGGGAGGTAGAAGTACGGGTCGTCGCCGCGCAGGTACAGGCCGGTCTTGCCGCTCTTCGACTTGACCTTCTTGGCGGCTTCCTTCACATCGGCGAAGGATGCGGGCAGGTCCGCGCCGGCTTCCTTGAGCATTTTCTTGTTGTAGAAGAGCGCGAGGCTGTCGATGGTCTGCGGGGCGGCGTACGTCTTGCCCTTGAACTTGGTGCTGGCCGCCGCCTGCTTCAGGTAGTCCGCCTCCCTGTCGAGCGCGGAGGTGCCGTCCAGCGGTGCGAGGTAGCCGAGGTTGGCGAAGTCCGCGACCCAGGCGACCTCGGTGCGCATCACGTCGGGGGCGCCGGAGTTGCCGCCCGCGGCGTTCTTGAACTTCGCGTTGGCCTCACCGAAGGGCACGCTGACGTACTTGACGTCGACCTTCTTGTGCTCCTTCTCGAAGCTCTCGGCGATCGCCTTGTACGTCGCCTTCTCGGCGTCGTTCGAGGTGTCCCAGAAGGTGACCGTGCCGGAGAGCTCTCCGCCGGAGCTCTTCTTGCCGCTCTCGTTGTCGCTGTCCCCGCCGCACGCTGTCGCCGCCAGTGCCAGGGCCGAGACCAGCGCGGTGGCCGCTATGCCACGCCGCATGTGAACTCCTTCAACAGATGCCCGAGATGACAGATGCCGGGTGCAGCTCCTGCCGACCGCTCCCTCGCGGCGCCGGGTCGTCGAGGAACGTAACAAGGATGAAAGAAGTCCGAAAGACCTTGCGAAGATTTTCCGCAAGAGCAGCCGATCGTTACATCCACGTGTCCTCAAGGTTGCCGCATTACCCCTTGCCAAGCAGGCTGTGTACGAGTTGACGACCTTGCTGCCGCTCCTGCAATCACTACCGCAAGGACTTGCAGGACTGTTACTTTCGGAGGGCGTCAGCGTTGATCTCGTAGTTGCCGATCCATCCGCTCGCACGAGAGGGACCCCTTCATGGCGCAGGAGCTCACGACCCCGCAGACCGCACCGCGCGGCTGGTGGCGCGACGCCGTCATCTATCAGGTGTACGTGCGGTCCTTCGCCGACAGCAATGGCGACGGCATCGGGGATCTGCGCGGAATTCGCGAGCGTCTGCCGTACGTCGCACAGCTGGGTGCCGACGCGGTGTGGCTCACGCCGTTCTACGCCTCGCCGCAGGCGGACGGCGGCTACGACGTCGCCGACTACCGCGCCGTCGACCCGCTCTTCGGCAGCCTCGACGACGCCCGCGAGCTGATCACCACCGCGCACACGCTGGGCCTGCGGGTGATCACCGACATCGTCCCGAACCACACCTCCGACCAGCACGTCTGGTTCCGAGCGGCGCTCGCGGAGCGGCAGGGGGGCCCGGCCCGCGAGCGTTACCACTTCCGGCCCGGACGGGGCGCGGGCGGCCAACTGCCGCCCAACGACTGGGAGTCCGTCTTCGGCGGGTCCGCCTGGACGCGCACCGCCGACGGCGACTGGTATCTGCATCTGTTCGCGCCCGAGCAGCCCGACCTCAACTGGGACAGCCCCGAAGTCCACGAGGAGTTCGACTCGATCCTGCGCTTCTGGCTGGACCTGGGCGTGGACGGATTCCGTATCGACGTGGCCCACGGCATGGTCAAGGCCGAGGGCCTGCCCGACATCGGCGCCCGCGAGCAGGCCAGGATGATCGGCTCGCAGGTCCTGCCGTTCTTCGACCAGGACGGTGTGCACGAGATCCACCGCGGCTGGCGCAGGCTCCTTGACTCGTACGACGGTGAACGCGTCGGCGTCGCGGAGGCCTGGGCGCCCTCCCCCGAGCGGCTCGCCCTGTACGTACGCCCCGACGAGCTGCACCAGGCCTTCAACTTCCAGTTCCTCAACTGCCCTTGGGACGCGTCGGCGATGCACGCGGTCATCGATGTATCGCTCGCCGCCACCGGCTCCGTGGGCGCTCCCACCACCTGGGTGCTGTCCAACCACGACGTGGCCCGCCATGTCACCCGCTACGGCGGCGACGACTACGCGCTGGGCCTGCGCCGCGCCCGCGCCGCCGCGCTGTTGATGCTGGCGCTGCCCGGGTCGACGTACATCTACCAGGGCGAGGAGCTCGGCCTGCCCGAGGTCACCGACCTGCCCGACGAGGCCCGCCAGGACCCGTCCTTCTTCCGCAGCGACGGGCAGGAGGGGCTGCGCGACGGGTGTCGGGTCCCACTCCCCTGGTCCGGTGACCAGGCCCCGTACGGCTTCGGATCCGGCGGGAGTTGGCTCCCGCAGCCCGACGGCTTCAAGGGCCTGACGGTCGAGGCCCAGACCGGCGACCCCCGTTCCACCCTGGAGCTCTACCGAGCCGCGCTCGCCCTGCGCCGCGAGCTGCCGGGCCTGGGCGACGGTCCGATGAGCTGGCTGCCGGCCCCGGACGGCGTGCTGGTCCTGGGCAGGCCCGGCGTCGTCTGCACGCTCAACACCACCGGTCGCGCGGTCGAAATCGGGACCCCGGGAAGGCTCCTGATCGCCTCCGCGCCACCCGCCGTTTCCAGTGCCACAACTACCCTATCGGCTGATTCCTGCGCATGGTGGGCAATCTGACATGCGACCGGTACAGTCCATTCCCATGACCGCACGGCTTGCCGACATCGCAGCCCAGGCGGGGGTCAGTGAAGCGACGGTCAGCCGCGTGCTCAACGGCAAGCCAGGGGTTGCCTCGGCCACCCGTGAATCCGTACTTGCCGCACTCGACGTCCTTGGATACGAGCGCCCCGTCCGGCTGCGCAGGCGCAGCGCCGGACTGGTCGGCCTGATAACCCCCGAGCTCGACAACCCGATCTTCCCGGCGCTGGCCCAGGTCATCGGCCAGGCCCTGACCCGCCAGGGCTACACGCCGGTCCTCGCCACCCAGACACCCGGCGGCTCCACCGAGGACGAGCTCACCGAGATGCTCGTCGACCGCGGTGTCTCCGGCATCATCTTCGTCTCCGGGCTGCACGCGGACACCACGGCCGACATGCGGCGCTATGAGCAGCTGCGCGCCCAGGGTGTCCCCTTCGTCCTGGTCAACGGCTTCTCACCCAAGGTCCAGGCACCCTTCATCTCCCCCGACGACCGGGCCGCGATGCGGCTGGCCGTCACACACCTGGCGGCCCTGGGGCACACCAGGATCGGCCTGGCCGTCGGCCCCAAGCGGTTCGTCCCGGTGCTGCGCAAGATCGAGGGCTTCCGGGCGGGCATGCAGGAACAGCTCGGCCTGGCCGCGGAGGAGACGGAGGAGCTGATCCAGCACTCCCTGTACACCCTGGAGGGCGGCCAGGCGGCCGCCTCCGCCCTCATCGAGCGGGGCTGCACCGCGGTGGTGTGCGCCAGCGACATGATGGCGCTCGGCGCGATCCGGGCCGCCCGCCGGCTGGGTCTCGACGTACCGCGTGATGTCTCCGTCGTGGGATTCGACGATTCCCCACTGATAGCGTTCACCGACCCGCCACTGACGACCATCCGCCAGCCGGTGACGGCGATGGGACAGGCCTCGGTCCGGGCGCTCCTCGAAGAGGTCGGCGGAACGCCTGCGCCGCACAGCGAATTCGTCTTCATGCCGGAATTGGTCGTACGCGGTTCAACAGCTTCGGGGCCCAGGCCCTAGGGACTCCCACGGTGTGTCTAGTCCTTGAGCCGTAGAGCATGCGTGCGAGATCCGACCGGGGGATGATCGGTCTGGGGACGCTCATCTGGCAAACTCTCTCTCCATGGGTGACGTGACCGTGAAGACTCTGGAAGGCCGGACGGCCACCACTCCCTCACCCGAACGGGACGGGGAGCGGAAGCAGCCGTCGGCGCGGCTCACCGCGCTGACGGGGCTGAAGAGACTGCGTTCGCCCGGCCGCCCCCGGATCTGGTTCGAGATCCTGCTGATCGCGGTGAGTTACTGGACGTACTCGCTGATCCGCAATGCCGTCCCGGAGCAGAAGGCCGCGGCGCTGCGCAACGCGGACTGGATCTGGCAGGCCGAGAAGACGCTCGGCATCGCCGTCGAGCAGTCGGTCAACCACGCCGTGGACTCGGTGACATGGCTGATCGTGTCGATGAACTACTACTACGCGACGCTGCACTTCGTGGTGACGATCGGTGTCCTGGTCTGGCTCTTCCGCAGCCATCCCGGCCGTTACGCCGCGACCCGCACCGTACTTTTCGCCACTACGGGTGTCGCCCTGCTCGGTTACTTCCTGTATCCGCTGGCGCCTCCCCGACTGATGAACGGGCAGAACTTCATCGACACGGTCCTGGTGCACCACACCTGGGGTTCGATGGCGTCGGGCGACCTCAAGCACATGTCGAACCAGTACGCCGCGATGCCGTCGATGCACATCGGCTGGTCGCTCTGGTGCGGCCTGACGATCTTCGTGCTGGCCTCCGCGCCCTGGGCCAAGATCCTCGGTCTGCTCTACCCGACGGCCACCCTGGTGGTGATCGTCGCGACCGCAAACCACTTCTGGCTGGACGCGGTGGGCGGCATGCTCTGTCTGGCCTTCGGCCTCGCCGTCAGCCGCGCCTGGTACGGCGCGCTGCCGCACCGGCTGCCCAGGGTGGTCGCCGACGAGCGGCCCCGCCCGCGCCGCGGCCTGCGCAGCCGCCTCCGGGGCTGACCCCGCGTACGGCCGTGGGAAGATTCCTCCGGGGCGGCAGCGGGCCGCCCCAGCGGAGAGGCGTCATCACATGGCAGCGGGATTCTCGGACTGGAAAGTCAACAAGCAGTACTCGGAGAGCGACCGTGTCGCCTACCGGGGCAAGCAGTACCGCTGCGTGGCGCCGCACAAGTCGAACTCCGCGAACAACCCGAAAACGGCCGTCACCCTGTGGAAGAAGGACACGCCCTAGTAACGACCTCGGGGGTAATAGGGCGTGGATCAGCGAGCGGCGTCATGCGGCTTCGCGTCCAAGGCGGAGGAGGGAGGCGACGCGGAGCGTCGTCGACCGACGACAACGCCGGAGGCGGAGTCACAGGGCGTCGGGAGCCCACGCGCCATCGCCCCCGAGGTCGTAAGGCCGTCAGATCGGCGTGGAGGCCGGGGGCGATACGCCCCGAGACGCTTTGCTCGCCGGAGGCGACCGCCGCGTGCGTCGTGCGGCCCTCCAGGGACATGAGGCCGGTCAGCGCACGCCCGCCGCATGGAGGTGGCGTACAGCTTCGGTGTACGCCGCCGGGTCCGGCCAGAACGCTTCGGCGTCCTGGCCGTGGCAGTCCGCGTGCCCCAGCCAGGCGGTGCCACCCTCGACCGTGCGGTCCATGAAGAACTTGACGCCGCCCACGCGCCAGAGGCGGCCTGATTCCTTCTGGAGTGCGACGAGTCCGGCGAGGGCGGCGGCGTCCGTGCTGAACGGGCACGGCGATCGCGGCGAGCAGTCTCAGCGCCATCAGGCCGATCATTCCGGGGGTGTTCACCCACAGCAGGAGCTCGGTGTACGGG
>NZ_JASITA010000060.1 GCF_030063415.1 Streptomyces sp. H27-C3
GAGCTCGCCGGGCGCATGCACCCCATGCCCCAGATGCCTCCAGGCCGAGTGTCACCCGTCCCCCACGACCTGTCCCTCCATCCACTGCGCCAGATCCGCAGACTCCTGCGCCGGCGCACCCCGCGCCCCGCGCCGCTAGGGCGTCGATGATTGACATGATTGCGGCCAGATCTGCTTCGACTTCATCGATGGTGATCAGACGGCCTCGCGCCGCCCAGGTGGAACCGCACCGCCCCTGCGCGGAACCGCCCCCGGACCAAATGCTGATTCAGTCGCGTCGGATCAGCTCCGGGTTGATGCGCCGGCCGACCAGCGGCAGCGAACCCGCGGCCGCTGCGGCGACTACGGCCCCCGCAGCGATTACGAGCAGTGGGAGGCCGGAGATGTCCCAGAGCACCTCGCCGCCCCCGGTGATCAGGTAGCTGGACTCGGCGAGTTTGCCCGCAAGGAGTGCCAGGGCGAGGCCGATACTCAGTGGCAGTACGACCTGGGCGCATTGGACGGCCCGCATGGTCCTGGCACGGGCACCGATCAGAGTGATGGCGGTGACTTGTGCACGGCGTTCGACAGCGCGGTCGGTGACGGAGACCAGGAACGCCGCGACGCCGATGACCAGGCCCATGATCATGCCGAGGACCAACAAGGTCTGGATGACGATGATCTGTCGCAAGCCGTTGATGTTGATGCCGACAGGATCGATCTCGGCGGTCGGCGCGATTGCTCCGATGCCGTCCAGGACCTGGCGCACGGCATCGGGGTCGGAGCTGCTGGTGAGGACGAACTGCGCCGATTGCGGGCGGGCCTCGGCAGGCAGTGCCGCCGGGGGAACAAGAACCGACGCTGAGCCGACCGCCGAGGGCGCGTACGCCTTGTAAACGATCTCCGTGGAGGGGAGGGTGACGTTCAAGGCCGTGTTCTTCCCGCCCTCCCGTACTCGGTAGACGAAGGAGGCGCCCGGTGCTACGCCCGGGTCAGTGCTGGAATTGGGATCGGTCAGCCGCAGTACCTTGCCGTCCACGCAGCCCCGCGAATGCTCCACCAGTGCGGCCAGTTGGGCGCAGGTGGCGACCAGCGCGGTGGCCCGGGGCTGCACTTCCGCATCGGACTCGTTGGGGTCGGTCCACGAGTCCATGGTCAGGGCGTGTGCGCGTACGCCCGGTACCTCGCTGAGAGCGTGCTGCTGGCGCGGGGTGAGGCCGGACAGGGAAATGGCGTAGTCCTGCGCCGGGGCGTGTGGGCGGGTGACCTGTTTCAGCTCGATCAAAATGCCCTGGGCGAGGGAGGCGGCGTAAACCAGCAGTACAAGCCCGGTGACGACGCGCATGGTGCTGCCCGGCTCGATCTCGTTGCGGCGCATCGCCAGGTTGAGGGTGAGGGACTGCGTGGACCTCGCCACCTTGCGGGCGAGGGTGAACGAGATCAGGGGCAGGGTGAGCACCAACCCGATGCCGGTCAGCAGGACACCGGCCGGGACCAGCAGTGCGTTGATGCCGGTGTTCGAGGCGGGGTGTGTGGTGAGGCCCGTGGCGCAGTAACCGATCACAATGCCCAGGCCGGTGACCAGCAACAGGCCGCCCCACTTCGACGGAGGCTTGGGTACCGCGGTGCGCCGCACAGCCAGCGGATTGGCCGCTGCGTCTCGTGCGCTGGCTCGGCCGACGAACCAGGCGAGGGCCGGGCAGCCGAGTAGGCAGATGACGATGGTCGTCGTGGACAGGGCGCCGTCGCCCGGGTACCACTTGAGGCCGGGCAGCCCGGTGCGGGACATCACCTGGTTGAGGGCCCAGTACTCGCCGAGACCGAGGAGTGCGCCGAGCAGGGCGGCGACCACGGTCTCGGTGGCATTCACGCGCTGGGTGCCTTTGACGCTCAGCCCCAGCAGGCGCAGGGCCGCGAGGCGGCGCGTCCGGCTGGCGGCGGACAGGCGTGCGCAGACGGAGAGGAAGATGCCGAGCGGCAACAGGACGAGGGTGCCCAGGGCGAAGCGGAGATTGGTGAGGGTGGAGGGTTCGACGGCCGGGAAGGGTGCGTAGCCGTACCCGAAGCCTGTCAGTACGCGGGCCTCGTCGGCGATCTCCTTGTGTGTGGTGCCGATGTAGGCGTACAGCTCATCGGGGTGGGCGAGACCGGACGGGCCGATCACGCCCTTCTCACGGCCCGGCAGCAGCCCTCTGGCCGCGGGCTGGTCCCGCAGCAGGGCGCGCACGCGCGGAGATACCACCACCTCACCAGGGCCTGGGAGCTCGCTGAGCCCCGGCGGGGTGGCCTGCCGACCGGCGGTGCCCTTGGCGATGAACACGCGGGTGAAGGCTTTCGAGCCGTAGGGATCCGACCTCTGCAGCAGGAGAGTCGCGTCTGCCCGCCCGGCGGAGGCCGTGCGAGGTTCGCGGGCCGCGGCACGCCCGTCGTGCGCGTCGAGGATCGCGGGAATGGTCAGGACGAGGGCGAGGCAGCACACTCCGATGGAGCCGCCCGCCGCCATCAGGAAGAAACGTACGCGGTTGCCCCGACCGGAACCGAACAGCAGCCGCAGGCCCAGCAGGAACTCCTTCACGCTGCCCCCTGAGGAGAGAGAAGTCCGTCGGACATCGTGTAGTGGCTGTCCGCCTGGGCGGCGACGGCAGCGTCGTGCGTGACCAGAATGACGGCGGTGTCCTGCGAGCGGGCGAGGCCGAGGAATTCCTTCAGCACTGCTGCGGCGTTGGCGCTGTCCAAGGAACCGGTCGGCTCGTCCGCGAAGACCACGGCCGGGCGGTGGACCAGAGCGCGTGCGACGGCGACGCGCTGGCTCTGTCCACCCGATACCTGTGAGGGGCGGCGTTCACGCAGTTCTTTGAGGCCGAGCCGCTCAAGCACCTCTCCGGCTGCCGCGAGGGCGGGCCGCTTGCGCTGCCCGGCTAGGCGCAGAGGCAGGGCGGTGTTCTCCTCGATGGTCAACTCGGGGAGCAGTTCGCCGTACTGGAAGACAAAACCGAATCGTTCGCGGCGCAGCGTGCTGATCTCGTTGTCGGTCAGGCGGTCGAACAGCCGGCCGTCGAAGCGAATCTGTCCCCTGGTGGCGGGCAGCACACCGGCCAGGCAGTACAGCAGCGAGGATTTCCCCGATCCGCTCTGCCCGGTGATGGCTACGACCTCGCCGCGGGAAACCGAGAGGTGGGCATCGCTGACAGCCAACTGAGTGCCGTAGGAGAGGTCAACTCCCGTGGCGGAAAGTATTTCTGACGTACTGATGGCTTCCCCCAAGAAGCGAGCGGGCCCAGGTGGCGCGCACCTGGGCCCGGCCTTGCTGGTGTGCTGCCTACCGCCGGTAGTGCTTGGTCACGGAGCAGTTGTCGGGACGGAGCGAGCCCCGGTCGCGGCACACGCGTATGTAGCCGTCACGGGTGTAGCGGGCCGCGCCGTCGTAGCTCAGCTTGTTGAGGCCAACGGACTTGCGCTGCTTCCCGTTGTAGCGGCTCCAGCTGTAGCCCTCGACCTTGACCTGCACGTAGACGTTGTTCCCGTCGCCGTGGTTGGCGTCCTTGAGGTTGCCCTTCCACTGGAACGCCCCGTGGGTCTGACGGCCGGCGGGCAGGAACTTGTACTGCGCGGAGTTGAACTCCGCGCCGCCGGTCCTGAGCGTCGGAATGTTGTGCCATGAGGCTGCGAATGCGGTCCCCGCCCCGACGGCGAAGAGCCCAGCCGTGAGGATGCCTGTTGCCAACTTGCGCACTGTTTTTTCTCCCGTTTTTTCTTTTGTGAGCCCTGGTGGTCGTGTCAGGGCCAGCAGTGAAACTAACACGGGATAGGCAGCTTCAATGATCAACCAATTTACGTCCTGACAGTGCGTTCGCTGCCTCAACAACGCAAGCAGAAAGGAGCGTTGATCAGCTCGTCGTCATCCTTGGTCTCGTTACCAGATGCCGGCAGCCGCCGCAAGGTGTGGATGCCCACTGCCTGTAGCGGTCGATCTCGTGCCACCGTTTGTCCGAACCGCGCCCCGCAGCTCACACTGAGGGGCCCAGCGTTCCCTCGTTCACTTGTATCTCTCGGGCGACCTCGGCGATCGGGCGGGACTCCACGACCACCATCTTGACCGCCTCTTCCCGAAACTCAGGACTGAACTTCCTACGCAGCTGTGCCACGTGCTCTCTCCGCCGTTCTGGACTTCGATCCTATGGGGACCACTGTCCGAGAACTTCGGGGCGCCTCGGTCGGCGAGTGCTTCGACGACATCGGACAGGACTGCGACCACCTCGCTAAGAGGACGCTGGCCATGCTCCTTGAGGTGGTCGCGCAAGGACTTCTCGGCACGGGGCATCACCAGCACCCACTGGTCTTCGTGCTCGCCGCTGTCGATGACCGGCACGACGTTGCGGACGCCGTCCAGGTCGGTGAACAGCATCTCGCGCTCGGTGCCCGGCGCCTTGGGTACGAGCTTCACCGCCGCCTTCTCGCCATCGGTGTTCTCCGCATCGAACACGGCGCCGAAGCCGCCATCCCCGATGCGGACGCCGACGGCCCACTCCCTGCTCAGTGCCAGTCTCATGGTGCGCATTGTCCCCATCGTCAACTGCCGTCCCGTGAAAGCGTTTCGCCCCGCTTCTATCCTCCCAGGGACCACTGACAGTGGTGCATCCGTGTTGTCCCGCACCCTCTGAGCCGAGCCAGGAGCATGGACCAGCCTCCGGGATCTGTCGACCCGGAGGCTGCCTCGTCTCTGCTTCAGCCTTGTCCGCGCGGTATGAGGCTGAGGTGCACCGGTGGGCTGGGCGGCGCTTCGGACTGCGGGACGCGAAACCAGCCGTGGGCGTGCATAGTCTCGCTCTCCCAGACCTCGAACAGCTTCGGCAGCGCCCTCGGATCGCGGTCCGGGTCTCGGTACCAAAGGATGAACGCGCGGGCGGCGGGGCGACCGGCGTCGCAGGCCGGGCAGAGCTCCATCCACACGTCGGTCATCAACGGGCCGTGCCAGTGCAGCAGGACGTCGCCTGCGCAGCGGGAGCAGGGCCGGGCCGACTGCTTGTCTTCGTCTCGGACAGGGTGAAGCCGGGCGAGGTCTTCGTCGCCGACGTTGTTGAGGCTTCCGAGAGGTTGCCGATGCGGCAGAACGCGCCGTCGGGGCGCACCACGTAGTGAGGTGACCCCCGTGGTGTGGACACACCTGACAATGGATCTTGATGGTCCAGGAAGGTGTAGATCCACATGGCAAGGCCCTCGAAGTACAGTGCGGAGTTCCGGTCCGACGCGATCTCGTTGTGGCGGGCATCGGCGGGAAGGCGGACATTCAGAGACGTCGCGGCCGATCTGAATGTCAACCCCGAGACGCTGCGGACCTGGGTGCGTGACGCCGACGACGGTCCGGCCGCCTCCGGCGGGTCGCAGGACACCGAGGCCGAGCTGGCCCGGTTGCGGGCGGAGAACGCGCGGCTGGCCAAGGCGGAGAAGGAATGGCAGCTCGAGCGGGAGATCCTGCGACGGGCAGCCGCCTATTTTGCCCGGGAAATGATCCTGGTGGCTAATTCAGGCGACGAGGGAGAGATTTAGTCGGGCGAGGTGGCTGGTGCGGGTCTGGTCGAGGGGGTGGCCGTTCCACCAGGCGTCGAGACGGATCAGGTTCAACGCCACCGCGCTGTAGACGTGGTCGAGGTGAGTTTTCCGCAGACCGTGGTAGCGGGCACGGCGGACACCGGTCACGGTGGTGACCTGGTGGATGGTCCCTTCGACTCCGGCGCGCAACGCGTAGTCATGCTTCCACTCTTCGGTCTCCTGCCGGGCACGTGCACCCTTCAGCGCCTCGTGCGTCTCCTGTGGTTGCAGGGTGAGTTGACGGCGTCCGAGCTTCGAGGTGGTGCACTTGGACCGTAGTGGGCAGGAGCCGCAGACTGTAGGGGAGAAAACGACCACCGTCTTGGCGACGCCGCCTTGAAGGCAGGGACTCCAGGTGGTGCTCGTCTGCCCGGCCGGGCAGACGACCTCCCGGCCCTGCCAGTCAATGCGGAAGTCGTGGGTGGCGAACCCCTCCTTGGCCCTGCCCTGGCGGGTCTGGTCACTCAGCATCGGGGTGACCAGCACGACACCAAACCGCTTCAAGGAGCCCACGATCAGCTCGGCCGAAGCATATCCGCTGTCCAGGTAGTGCTCCCCGGGCAGCAGCCCGCGTCGCTGGAGGACCTGGTGGACGGTGTCGAGCATGGCGTTGTCGGCGACGGCGGCGTCCGTCGTCGTGACGTTCGTGACCAGGTTCGGCCGGGTGGGCCGGTGCGGCCCCGGACGCGCATCGCCGTTGTTGCCGCTCGCGGCCGGTTCAGTGGCCTGGCACGTCTCACTAATATGGATCTTGCAGCCGTTCCACAGGGTGTCACCCTTGACGCTGCGGCGGGCATCGGTGTCATACGGCGACGTCAGACGTCGTTGGCCGGGCGGGAGACCGTCCGCCTTCGCCTCCCGCCGCTTGACCACCTCCCGTCCGCCGCCCGACAACGTGCGGGTATAGCTCTGCACCAGCACGCACCGCAGAACCTGGACAGCCGGCAGGTCCCGTAGCCACGTTGGGGACGGGGGTGCGTGGACCGCGGCGAGCAGGGCGAAGCCGTCCTGGCCGTAGTCGACAGCGAGCCGGGCGCGTTTGACCTTGGACGCGGGCGCGTGCCAGCCGGGGACCCGGTCGCCGTAACGCCGAGTCCAGGAGGGCACGTCGATCACCTGTTCCACCCAGTGCGGAGCCGCACAGACCAGTGCCTCCAGGGCGGCGCGGACCGTCTCACCGGCCAGATCCAACTGGCTCAGATCCCGAACCGCCGAGATCACGTGGGTGGAGTCGGTACGCTGCTTGCCGCCGGCCCCCACCAGCCACTGCTCAACCAACCGGGCCAGCAGCAGATCCAGCACCTTCTCCTCCAGGCCGTGTGCGACCACCCGGGAGCGGAACTCCGAGAGCACGCTGTGGTCGACCCCGGATCCTGAAGATCGAGCCCGAGCGCGTACTTCCACGCCAGGTCCGTCCGTACCGCCTCGGCGGCCTGCCGATCGGTGAGGTTCTCCGCCTTCTGCAGCACCGTGACCAGCGCGAGCCGCCCTGGCGACCAACCCGGCTTGCCACGCTGCCCAAACGCTACCGAGAACTCACCGTCGGCGAACAGCTCACCGAACCGGTCACGGACCCTCACCGCGAGCGGAACCTCCCGCCGGCCCGCATACATCTCCCGGATCGCGGCAGCAATCTGCGGGTCCGGCTCCGGCCAGGGCTGCGGCTGCACCGACACCACGTCTCCATCCTGCAGGCAGACACCACAAGACTGCCGCAACCCCCAGAATCCACCCACGACATGACCCACACTCACCAATCAACTGAATTAGCCACCAGGATCGGAGAGATGAAGTGAAGACTGCCGCTTGGGACTTCGTCTCCGCCCACGCCGAGATGTTCGGCATCAAGCGGATATGCCGGGTACTGAAAGTCTCCCGCTCGGGCTACTACCGGTGGATCGCCGGCGCCCGGACGCGGGCCGTCCGGCAGGCCACCGAGGATGCCCTGGTCGGGGAAATCCGCGAGATCCATGCCGAACACCACGGGAACTATGGCGCGCTCCGAGTCCATGCCGAACTGCGCGGTTTCGGCCACATTGTCAACCGCAAGCGGGTGGCCAGGCTGATGCGCAAGCACCACATCGTCGGCCGTCACCTGCGGAAGAAGAAGCGCACCACGGTCCCGGACCGGCTCGCGCCGCCGGTGGCAGACCTGGTCCAGCGGGACTTCACCGCCGGTACGCTGGACGAGAAGTGGTGCGGCGACATCACATACGTACAGGTCGGAGCCGCGTGGCTCTACCTCGCCTGCGTCATCGACATCCGCTCGCGCCGGGTGCTCGGCTACTCGATGGCCCCGCACATGCGGGCCCGGCTCGTCATCGACGCGCTCCAGGCAGCGGTCGCAGCCCGCGGCGGTGACGTCACTGGGGTGATCTTCCACGCGGACCGCGGATCGCAATATACGTCGGCCGCGTTCGCGCAGGTCTGTGACCGGCACGGCATCCGCAGGAGCATGGGAAGGGTCGGCTCGAGCTATGACAACGCCCTGGCCGAGAGCTTCTGGCAGGGACTGAAGCGAGAAGCAATGCACGGGAAGCTGTTCGTGACGATGCGACAGGCCAGGCTGGAGATCTTCCAACGGCTCACCTACTACAACGCCCGCCGACGCCACAGCGCGCTCGACTACCTCTCTCCAATGGAGTTCGAACAGCAGCACCACAGGACAGCTAAACTCTCACTCGCAGCATGAACCCCTGTGTCCACACTCCGGGGGTCACCTCAGTTGCATCGGCGCCCCGTCGTACTGCCACTCCCGCAGCACACCCACGCCTTCGCTCAGCCCGTCGACTCCCGGATTGCCCAACACAATCGTCATACAACCGATTACACATCACCGCCCCGACAGTCCGCACCCTGTTCCGGCCGGCCGACAGTCACCCGCTGCGGCGTGGCGCACGCGGGCGTCGGCAGTTTCTGTCATTATCGTCCTTTCGGACAGACGGAGGCGTCCCGCTCCAGCCGTCCAGGTGGTCCCTGTCCACCCCTGCTCACGCTCCATCGGACGAGAGACGCGATGAGACTTCGTGCCGCACCCTTTCGGCGAGTCGCCTTCCTGCTGGCACTGGCAGCCGGGCTGGGAGCAGTTCAGGCCCCCGCCTCCACGGCGTACGGCCGCCCCGCACAGTGCGGGGCATCTGTGCCGTACCGGTCGGGCGACTCCGGCTACCACACCTTCCGCATTCCGGCCGCTGTGCGAACGCCCGACGGGGGGCTGCTCGCCTTCGCCGAGGGCCGGTGGAATTCCTCGGCGGACAACGGCGACATTGATCTGGTTCTGCGGCGCTCCCTGGACGGCGGATGCACCTGGCAGCCGCTCCAGTTGGTGGCGGACGCCGGGACCGACACCGTGGGCAACCCCGTGCCGGTAGTCGATCCCCGCACCGGTGATGTCGTGCTGGTGACCTGCCGAACGATCGGCGGTGCCACGCAGCGGCAGGTTACGTCGGGACGGGTCGCCGCGTCGGTCCGCCGGGTGTACGTCCAGCGCAGCACGGACGGCGGGAGGACCTGGTCGCCGCAACGCGACATCACCGCCACCGTCAAGGCCAGCGACTGGCGTTGGTACGCGGTCGGCCCCGGCCACGCGGTGGCTCTGCGGCACGCCAGTCACCGAGGCCGGTTGCTGGTGCCCGCGAACCACAGTTCGGGTACGACCGGGCGCAGCGGCGCGCACTCCCTGTCCAGCGACGACGGCGGGCACAGCTGGCACGTCGGGTATGTGAGCGGTTCGGTCAGTGGCCCGCTCGCCCTCAACGAGAGCACGCTGGCCGAGCTGCCCGGCGGCACGGTCTACATCAATGCCCGCGACCACGACGTGACCGCGGCCGGGACCCGCGCGGACGCCTACAGCGCCGATGGCGGGCTGACCCTGTCCGTCCCGTTCCGGCCTCAGCCGCAGCTGACAGGGCCCACGGTGCAGGGCAGCGTGCTGCAGGTGTCCGGTCTGCCATGGCGTGGCCCACTGCTGTTCTCCGGCCCCTCGGACCCGGACCGACGGCGCCGGATGCAGGTACGGGCGAGTGACGACGCCGGGAAATCGTGGCGGCCAGTATGGTCCGCGGCGCAGGACCCGGCCGGCTACTCGGACTTGGTGCGGACAGGGATCTCGGAGCTGGGTCTGCTGTACGAAACCGGGCCGAGAGGCTCCCACGACACGATCAGATTTACGCGGCTGCCCCTCGCGCTGGCTTCCAAGTGATCTGTCGCGCTCCTCACTTGCTCCCTGTACTCCTGGCGGGCTTGGGCGTCGGCGGCTTCGAGGCGAGGGTAACCGATCGCCTCCAGAAGAGGCTGCATGTGGTCGCGGCCGAAGCGGTAGAACACCGGGCCGGCCGGATCGTGCTTGCGCAGGATGCGTAGCCCGGTCGCGATGACCGGGATCTTCCCGTCGCAGAGGTGGCGGTCTCCGCGCTGCCACTCCCCCACCTTCAGGTGGCGGGGAGCTCTCGCAGACGCGGGGCGGTGCGGTGCGGTGCGGTTGAGGGTCACGGGCGCCGACGTGGTTGAACACCAGCAGCACAGGCGGGTGTGGCACGTCACCGTGCCAACCCGCGGGGACCGTCCAGCGGGTGCGCCACACATCGCCCGCATACCGCCGGTGTCCCGTATCTTCTTCCGGAAGAACCGGGCGTACTTCTCCAGCTTGTGGGCGATCCCCTCAGTGTTTCCGCGGCAGTTGTCAACCTCGATGAACAGCAGGGGCACTCGGCCTGCGGAGCGGTGAGCACGACGCCGGCCTGCGCGCCACCCCTGCCGGGCGACCAGCACTGGCCACAGCGCGAGATGCCGCTCCACCGAGGTGTAGTTTCCTCCACCAGCGTGCCGCAACGGCCCTGGACCGCCTGTCCGACTACGACGCCCGACGGGTACAGCCCCTCAGCGGTAGTACAGCCCAATAGACCGCCGAAAAGCGGTAAATACCGCATACCTCGAATGACGCTCCCCGCCGGCTGGCGGCCGGCTGGCGGCCGTGCGTGGGACACCAGGCGGCGTGAGGCGTATGCGAACCACCAGGCCGGCCCCTTGACACTGATCGCGGTCACCGCGAAGTAGAACCGCAGCAAGTCGGACAAGAACCCGGCACAGTGGCTCCCGCCGGCCGGGACGTATCACTGCCAGTACACCGTCGAGTCGGTCTCCACCAAGCGCCGCCAGGACCTCGCCGCCAAGTTCGAGCGCCAGGCACCTTGCGGCCTCGCAGAGAACTGCCGCACACGCCGTCAGGGACAGGAGCAGGACGAGACCAGGTGCGGGCAGGACCGCCAAGGGAACCATCTCCGCCGTCGCCCGGCCCGCCGCACGCACAGGGGCAGGGGCAGCGGCACCCAACCACCCCAGTAGCGGCGCGTACCGAACGGCATCGGCATCTGCATCCTGGGAACCGGGTAGCGGGGACCGGCCCCCGGGAACGCGTCCCGGGGGCCGGCTGCTGTGTTCGCCCTGGTGTCAGTTGGCGTTCACCAGGTCGTGCGGGGGCACGGTGACCGTGCGGGCACCCTCCGTGCCGCCCAGGATCACCTTGCGCAGCGCGCTGTTGTTGGTGAGGTTGGTTTCCTGGAGCCGCTTCTCGGGGTTGGCCAGCACCTGGATGTAGTAAGTGCCGTTGGCCAGCCCCGTGATGTCGAAGGACTGCCCGGGGAGGTCCTGGGTGTACGTGTCACCGGAGCCGACGTCCAACACCTCTCGTACGGAGATGGAGTTCTCCTGGCCGCACGCGGTGGAGAGATCGGTGTTGCCCGGGTGCCAGTTGGCGTTCTTCACCGTGTAGTCCACGGCGTCGGTGTTCGCCAGGCAGAACGCCTCCTTGCCACTGCGCACCTGCTCCTTCTTGTCTGCCTTCAGCAACCGGTAACTGGCGAAGTCGGTGAAGTGCCAGTGCTCGTGACCGGGGCGCGGGTCCCACTCCATGGTGCCGGTCGGGGTGTAACCGACCTGCTTGCCGTTGGCGTCGTAGAAGTACTGGTAGGCATCCATCAGTTCGGCGCCGGGCTTGCGGAAGCCGTCCACGACGAGCTGCGCGGGGCCCGCGTTCCACACGTTGGCGCTGAAGGCCAGGTAGTCCTTGCCGGGCACGTCCTGGCCGCCGTCGCTGATCTGGATGCCGTAGGCGGGCAGCGAGCGCAGGTCGGGCTTGGGCACGTCGGGCACGGACGCCTTGCCGGTCGGCCGCTTCGCGTTGGGCTGCACGGCAGGCGCCTTGCGGGAGCCGTCGGTCTGCCCGGGCGCGTCACCGTTCTGGGCCGCACGGAGACCGGCGGCCTTCTTCACCGCCCAGGGGAGGGCGGGCGGCGCGGGGGTGTGCGGACCGTGGCCTACGTTGTACGAGGGTCCGGCGCCGCTCGTCGCGGCTGCAGGCGCGGGTGAGCGCATCGCACCGTGACCTGCGTGCCCCGACATCTGGTGGGCGTTGTGATCCATGGTGGAGCGGGCGGGGGCTCCGGCGCCATCCTCCCAACTGCGTTCGCGCACGGTTACCTTGACCGTCTGCGGCTCGTCGGCGATGCCGAACAGATCGCGGTAGGTCTTGGTCACGGACACCGTCGCGGTGTACTTCCCAGCCGGCAGGGCGACGGGAGCGGCGTCGTAACCGGCGTAGGTGTTGGACGCCCAGCCATTCTCCACGCCCCAGACCGAACCGAGTGTGAACGGGTTCGGTGGGCAGCTCTCGGGATACTTCGACTTGGCCGGGGCGTCGGGACGGACGCGGCCGGAGGCGTTGTTGGGACAGAACGGCTCAGTCTTGCTGATCACCGTCGCGCCCACCGCGTCGGTGACTTTGATCTGGGCGAAGTCCGGCAGCCCGGAGAAGCCCTTCACCAGCCCCTCGGGGAGGGTCTTGACCGTCGTCCTGGCGCCGTCGCGGATGACTTGCTGGGCGACGACCGGGGCCTTGTAGGACTTGCGGGTCACTTTGAGTTCGAGCGGGCTGCCCTCGGCGGTGAGATACGTACCGAGGTCCAGGTAGACGCCCGGCTGCTCCTTCCACGAGTCGAGGGTGACCGAGGTGGAGGCGGCGATCAGGCTGAGCTTCGGCGTGGGCTGCGCCTTGTTGCCGTCGGGTGCGGCGGCAACGACACCTGCGACAACGGCGGTTGCGGCGCCGGCGGCGATCGCCGCGCGCCACATCCGGTTCAAGGGGGGTCTGGTCATCGTTCCTCGTCTTCCTAGTCTTCCCGGTCTTCCCGGTCTTTCGAACTGTCTCCTGCCTGCGAGAGGGGTTGAAGGCTCTGTGGGTTGGCTGTGAACCCATGAGGCGCCGGGGATTGGCCGAAAGCGACCTGCGGATGCTGGATCAGGACGCGTATCACCGAACTGGCTTTCAAAGAGCCTCAGTTGCTTTATTGTGACGCGCCGCAGATCACGGTTCTCGGTTCGCGCGTGTGGCGGGTACCAGGGCAGACGACCCTCAGGGCGTGGACGGGACTGTCCGCGTCGGACAGGTCAGCGCTACCGGCTCATGTCCGGTGACGCGTGCGACCCGCCGTGCCACGTCCTCAATCTGCTCGGCGAAGTGGCCACCGACGGGGGGCGAAGTGGTCCGTCGCTTCGGACCACTGGGAGGGGAGTCCTGTGGTCTGCGCCGGGCGGCACGGGCGGGGTGTCGACGTTGCCCTGGGGACGTCGTCGCGCGTTGTGACGCCCGCACCGCGGGCACGGAGACGGGCGCACGATCGGCGAGCAGCTTCCGACACCTGGCCCCAACCGGACCTCGTGTGCGGAGCCGGCTGCAAAATCCAGACGCGGTACCGGCTTCCCCCCGCCACCACGCGGGTCATGCACACGCGTGAACATTCGGGGTGTTCGGGGCACATCAGCGGCCCTCCTGGGATGAGCGGGCAACGATCACTGGGGCGCGCAGCGGCGCGCCCACCCCTACGCCACGCGAGAACCATGCGAGTGCGCACCGCGATCGCCGCGACCGTTCTGACCGCCACGGCCCTGTTCGCCCACACCGGCACCGCCCTCGCCGACGACGGCCCCGGCGCCAGCGCCCAGGGCGAGGTCACCAACTCCCCGGCGTACTGTCCGGCAACCTCGCACATGTCCCACTGGACGTTCCCGTCAACGCCTGCGGCATCACCCTGGATGTCGTCGGCGTACCCAACTCGGCCTCCGGGAACACCTGCTCCTAGTTGATCCCCACGCTCACGCAGGTCGGGCCCCCCCCCCCGGGGGGGGGGGGGCCCGACCTGCGCCCGAAGCACGAGTGTCCACTCCGCCGCGGGAACTTCACGCCAACTGGATATCCCCCCTCGTGGAGGAGGTGATCGGGTCGCCGTGGGCGAAGTCGCCTGGCGGGATGCCCGGGTGGTGACCCTCCCGTACGGGGGGTACGGCGGCCGCGGTGCCGAGTGCGAGCCGGGAGACGATCCGGTAGCGGTCACCCCGGTAGAGCGAGTGGACGTATTCCACCGGCCGGCCGGTCGTGTCCGAGGTCAGCCGCTCGAAGAGCAGCGCCGGGGAGAGTTCGGGGACATCCAGGAGTTTTGCCTCGGCCCGGGTGACGACCGTGGGTTCAATGGCCTGGACCGCTTCGTGGACATGCACCCCGTGCGTGTCCCGCAGATACTCGTAGAGATCGCCGCTCTCCAGTTCCTGGGTCGAGAGGCCGGGTACGAGTGCGGCCCTGATGTGCAGATGCTCTATCGCCATCGGCGCACCGTCGACCAGCCGCAGCCGTGCGACGTACACGATCTCCTCGGCGGGTGACATGCGCAGCTTGCGGCCCACGCGGGCCCCTGCCTGGAGCATGGTGAACTCCAGCAGCCGGCTCGACCATGCACCGGCGGCCTGCGGAACCTTCAGAGCGAGTTCCCCGGAGACCAGCTCCTGGATGATCTTTGCAGGGGCGACGAACATGCCGCGGCCGTGTTCGCGGACCAGGAGCCCCGCGGCCACCAGCTCGTCGATCGCGGCGCGCACGGTGGGCCTCGACACTTCGAGCAGAGTGCACAGGGTGCGCTCCGACGGGATGGCGTCTCCGGGGTTGCGCGATTCCATCAGCTCCAGAACGGCATCGCGGGCCCGTTCCCGTTTGAGCACTGCCCCTGGTACGTCGGCTTCCACACCCTCCCCCTCCTGACACTTCATTCTTTACCAGTCGACTGGCCAGTGCCTACACTTAAGGCACTGGTCAGGTGAAATGTAGCTGCCTTCACTGCGAGGCGATCGACGGCAGGTGTACATGATCACCAACATGCCTGTCTTACGTGGGGACTTGATGACCCTATTGGTCTATGCCACCTTCATCCACCACCAGGAGATGAGCTGACCAGTGGACTTCACTGGTCAGGTGTCCAGGTCCTGCTCTTTCTGAGGTGAACCGTGAAGTACCGTTTGCTTGCCGGTGGGTCCGCGCTTGTGATGGCCGCCGCACTCAGTGCCTGCAGTTCCTCGTCGGACGGCGCCGGTGAGACCGGTGGCGTGACGACGGTCGACGTCTGGCTGATGCGCGACAGCGTCTCGGCCGCGTTCCAGAAGGAGTTCGTCGAGGGCTTCGAGGCCCGGCACCCGAAGATCAAGGTCAAGATCCAGATCCAGGAGTGGGACGGGATCGGCCAAAAGATCACCGCCGCTCTGGCCAGCAATGACGCACTGGATGTGATCGAGACGGGCAACACGCACATCGCGCAGTACGCGGAGAGCGGCGGGCTGCTTGACCTCAGCGACAAGACGGACGAGCTGAACGGCAAGGACTGGCTGAAGGGCCTGGCCGAGCCGGGCGCGTACGAGGGGAAGTAGTTCGGCATTCCGTACTACGCGGCGAACAGGGTCGTCGTCTACCGCACCGACCTCTTCGAGAAGGCCGGGGTCGACGCAGCCGCGATCAAGACGCGCGAGCAGTGGATCGGCGCCACCAACAAGCTCAACAAGGACAACACGCAGGGCATCTATCTTCCCGGGCAGATGTGGTACGCGCTGGGCGGCTTCATCTGGGATGAGGGCGGCGACTTCGCCACCGAGTCCGACGGCAAGTGGAAGGGTGCGCTGGACACTCCCGAGGTCCTGCGCGGCATGGAGTTCTACGCGCAGCTCCAGGCGCTCGGCAAGGGACCCAAGGACTCCGGACGAGGCCGATCCGCCCCAGGCCGGTGTGATGGCGAAGGGACAGGTGGCCCAGGTCATCTCCACGCCGGGCGGGGCCAACGTAGTCATGGAGAAGAATCCCGGGCTCAAGGGCAAGCTCGGCTTCTTCCCCGTCCCGGGCAAGACCGCCGGCACGCCGGGCGCGGTGTTCACCGGCGGATCCGATCTGGTGATACCGACCGCGGCGGGCCACCCCGACGAGGCAGTGACGTTCATCAAGGAACTGACCGGTGACGCCTGGCAGAAGAAGCTCGCCGTGGCCATGAGCTACGTACCCAACCGGACCACCCTGGCCTCGGCCGTGGCCGACGACCCGGGCGCGCCTCCGCGATGGCGGTAGGTGCGGCGAACGGACACGCCACGCCCAACTCCCCCGGCTGGGCGGCGGTGGAGGCGGAGAACCCGATCAAGGACTACATGACCGCGGTGCTCACCGGCGGCGACGCCGCGAAGGAAGCGGCCAAAGCCTCACAGGACATCACCCGGGCCATGAACGCCGGTTCCTGACCGAGTCCCAGCCCCGTTCCCTCACCGAGAGGAGGCGTGCCGTGCCGGTCACTCGTGAGCGGCCCCCCCAGCACCGACCGGCACGACGCCCCGCCGGGCCGTCGTCGCGACGTCGGCCCGGACCGAGACACAACCTATGGCCGTACGCTCTGATCACACCCGCGATCGGCGGCATGCTCTACCTCCTCGTTTACCCACTGGGGCGGGCTGTACTGATCTCCCTGCAGGACTTCCGGCTGCGCCAGCTCATCAGCGGCGACGCGGAGTTCGTAGGGCTGCGGAACTACCGGACACTGCTGTCCGACCCGCGGTTCTGGGAGGTGGCGGGACGCACCTTCGTCTTCATGGCCATCAACGTCGTGCTGATCATGGCGATCTCCACCCTGGTCGCGCTGATGACCGAGCGGCTGGGCCGCGCCGGGCGCACGGGGGTTCTCTGTGCGCTCGTGCTCGCCTGGGCGATGCCCGTGGTCGCGGCCACGACGGTCTTCCAGTGGCTGTTCCACTCCGAGTTCGGCATCGTGAACTGGTCGCTGACATCGCTCGGCTTCGACTCGTTCGACCGCTACCCGTGGTTCGCGAACGGCACCGCCGCCTTCGCGATCCTGATCGTACTGGTCGTCTGGCAGTCCGTACCGTTCGCGGCGATCACCCTGTACTCGGCACTCACCACGGTCCCCACCGAGCTGTACGAGTCGGCTCGGCTGGACGGCGCGTCCGGCTCCCGCGTCTTCCGCTCGGTCACCTTCCCGATGCTCAGGCCGATCTTCATGCTGGTCTTCTCCCTCGAAGTGATCTGGACGTTCAAGGCGTTCGTCCAGATCTGGGTGATGACCCGCGGCGGGCCGGGTGACGCCACCACGATCCTGCCCGTGTACGCGGTCCAGACGGCGCTCTCCAGCCAGCGCTACGACCTGGGCTCCGCCGCTTCCATGGTCACCGTGGTCCTGATGTCCGGAGTGCTCGTCCTCTACTTCCGCCAAATGTTCCGTCAGGAGGACGAACCGCGATGACCCTGCTACGCCCTCGACTCCGCCGGATCCCGCTCAATGCCGGCGCCGTGGTGACCGTCGTGGTGTGCCTGTTCCCCGTGTACTGGATGATCACCACGGCCTTCAAACCGTCACAGGACATCCAGTCCGCCGACCCGCAACTCATCCCGTACACCTGGACACTCGATCACTTCCGCCGGGCCGTGCAGGCCGACGGCTTCGAGCAGTTCTGGCGCGACAGTATCCTGCCGACACTGACGCTGGTCTACTTCATGATCACGCTGCCGTTCACCATCGTGGTGCTCCGGGGCTTCATCGCGACCACTCCGCCCGAGCTGGAGGAAGCGGCGCAAGTCGACGGCTGCACGAAGACCGGTGGCCGGCAAGGTCGCCAAGGAGATCCCGGTGATCGCCAAGGCCATCGCGGGCGTCAGCCTGCTCCTCGGTATTGATCAGAAACTCAAAGGATTCCATTCGAGCGTTTAGCGGACGTGCGGGCCGTGGAAGTAGCCGCGGACGATGTGGGGGCCGGCATTGCCGACGGCAAGAACCTGCGGGTCTCGACCGTGAGTTGGGCCTGGTCTCTGGCCCGGTGGTGGCGGGGCAGGCTGCGTTCGAGGTCGGCGTTGACGAGTTCGTCAGGGCTCAGCTCGGGCGAGCACGAGGGCAGGAAGTGCGGTTCAACGCGGTCGGCGTGCTCGTCGAGCCAGGCCCTGACCGTCTCTGAGCGGTGTGCTGAGTGCCGGTGCACCACGAGGCGGATCTCGTGAGCGAAGCGGCCGGCCAGGCGAGTGAGGAAACGGCACATCACGCCTGCGTCAAAGCTCTCGGTGAACACTAGGAAGTGCATGCGGCCCTTCGTGCTGATCGCGGACAATCACGGACATCGCGTTCACCGAGAAGCGGTTGCCGGTGCGGCGCACGATCAGGGTCCGGCCCTTCTCGCCCCAGGTCCGGCCGGTGACCTGGTCCGAGCGGACGCCAACCCGGCGGCGAACAGCACCTCACCGCTGTCCGCCTTCGCCCGGATCGCCGGCCACGTCTCCTCGTGCCACCGGCGTACCGCTTCCGCCTCCTGCCCGGCCGCACGCCTGTCCGAGCGCTTAAACGACAGACCCCAGCGGCGCATGTACTTGCCCACCCCGGCCCGGTCATCCTCACCCGGTACAGCTTCGCGATCAGCGCGCCGACCTGGCCCCGCGTCCACACCTGCCCCACGAGCCCCAGGTCGCACGGCAGGTGATCGAGGACAGCCTGCCGCCCGGCCTGCCGCCCGGCCTCAGACAGCACCTGACGCTCCCCGACGCTACGTCCACGCGGCCGGGCCAGCAGCGCACCCCGGCCACCCGCCAGCCACTTCGCCACCGCTTCTCGACCGCCTTCAGCGACACACCGAACAGCGCGGCGACCTCCTCACGGTCCCGGCAGCCCACCAGCGCGGCCACCGCACGCAACCGCAGAGCCTCCTGCGCCGACGGCGACAGATGCCGCGCCTCCCCCACCAGATCATCCACACCCGGACAACGACCCAGAACCCCCGTTTCGGATCAATAGCTGAGTTCCGGCACGGAACATGAGAAGTCGCACACGGCCCATTCGGTGACCGGGACGTATCCGATGCATTGGTAGAGCGCGTTGCTGGTGAGGTTGACAGGGTCCGCGTAGAGCACGACATCCGTCGCGCCTGCGGCCAGCGCGGCCCTGCTCACCTCGACCGTCACGGCGCCCGCGTAGCCGCGTCCGCGTAGGTGGGCCGGGGTGTAGACGGGGTCCACCCGGACCATGTCGGCGACCATCGAGGTCGCGGCCGCCATGGAGACGGGAGTGCCGTCCGTGGTCTCCCAGAACGTGAAGTATCGGTCGGCGAAGCGCGAGCCGGCCCAGGAGCTGGCGTCCACGGCGGGGACTTCTCCGACGATGTCGACGAACTCACCGCACCAGCGCACGAGTTGCTCATGGTCATGCTCGCCCACGACTCGTCCCCGGCCCTCTGGGGGCGGCTCTGGCGGGGTGAGCGCGCCGAGACGGTACAGACGGATCCGCTTGCTGAGTGTCGGCGCTGCGCCTGTGTGCCGGTGCCACGCCTCGGCGAAAGCAGTGGCGGTGCCGTGGTCCGCGCTGACGTAGGGAAGGGAGTGCCCGAGAGCGGCCAGGTGCGCGGCGAGAGTATCGGCCTGCTCGGGAGTGAGGGGGGGGTGAGAGTCAGGCCGCGGGACGGGAAACGGTAAAAGCTGGCGAGGACCTCGCCCTCTCGCTCCAGTCGGCCGAATACAGGGGCTTCGGCGCCGCGCACGGCCGCCCTGTTCGTTCGCAGTTTCTCGATCACCGTCAGCGGCGTGTTGTGCAGGGCGGGCCGTGAGCGCAGGAAGTCTCCGGCTCGGGCGAGGAAGTCGTCAACGTCTTCGGTGAGGTGCCAGTCATCCAGTCGCATGCTTCATGATCCTTCATTCCTCATGCTGTAAGTGTGCTGTTCCGTCACCAACGGGACTTCTTGCGCCGGGTCGGTTCAGCAGCGTGGGCGGCGTGGTGAGTTGCGGCTTGGGCCGCCCAGTTTTCGGCTGAGGGCCGGCCGCAGGAGCCGAGCTCCATGCGCCGCCTGTCGCAGTGCGCCAGGAGGGCGGCCCACTCCTCCGGTGTGGGGCGCCCATCTCCGCCGCGACGTGGGCGATCGAGTGTGTGCGGCAGCGCTAGACCGGACGGCGCCTGCCCTCCGGGGCCGGAGGCGCATTGCGATGCGACGTGTTCGAGTTTCCTGGCTTCCGTCGCCGTCAGGGTCACCAAATGACGGGTCGCGAATCTGCCGCAGTGAGCGCGACAGCCTCTCTGACGGTGTCCAGCGCCGCTGTTCGATCCTGGTCGGTCATGCGGGCGGGCCCGTAAGTGATCACGGGGTCGAGGACCTGGAAGCCGACAAACTCCAGCATCCCGCGGTGGATATGGAACAGGAAGTCGTCCATCGAGCCGAAGGCGCCACCACGCTGGAACGACTCACTGGGCCCGCCAGTGGTGAACAGCAGCATCGCTCGCTTCCCGGCGAGCGCCGCGTCGCCGAAGATCCCGAAGTCCCCGCCGAAGACCCCGCCCGCCCATCACGAAGACCCGATCCACCCATCCCTTGAGGACGGCGGGCAGCGAGAACCACCACATCGGGAACGACAGCACGAGCAGATCAGCGGCGAGCAGCCGGTCAAGATGGGCCTTGACGGCCGCGTCGAGCGTCCCACTTTTGACCGCGCGCATCTGCTCGGCCTGCGGCTTGAAGTGGCCTTCCACCGGTGCGAACTCCTCGCGGGCCAGGGTTGCCAAGGGCCTTGAACACCTCGATCAGATCACCCGCACCCAATCCCGCCGTTTCAGCCATGAGCCACCTCTCTCGCCAGACACCCCGACACATCACCATATCCCGATATCTGATTCACAGCGGTCGGACCGACGGCCGCCCCGCCAACAGCGCTGTCTCCCGCAACAGCTGGTCGGGGCCCATGCGCGGGCCCTCAATTCCCCGGAAGCCCCCAGGGCAGAGATGGCGGCGCCCACGCCGGATCCCGGGACCAGGCCGCCCACCGGTCGGCGTCCGCGAACGGCCCAGCCCAGAGCATGGCCGGGACCTGGCGCCGCAACTGCGCGAACAGTGGTCATGCTGCGGAAACGAGACACAACAAGCACCCGGTCGAATGCGCCGCCGCGAAGTAACTCCCGGTGTTGCGTGCCACCGGATACGCGGAGCTCGTGCTGCCGGCCGTGTCCCGCGGCTGACGAGGGGCGGCGTGCCGGGCGCGCCACCGAACCGACCCCTACGACCAGGGGATCATGCATGACCGTCACATCACCCTCAAGGCGTCGTGGAGTTGGGACCGCACGGCTGATGTTCCCCGACGCACGCCACCGCATGATCATTCGTGTCGGATTCACGCGACCGGAAGGAACGACTTCATGCGTAGACGACGTCTCGCGCCCCTGTTGGCTGTCAGTGTCACGGCAGCGCTGGCTCCCGCGCTCGCCACCTCGCCGGCCGGCGCCGCCCAGGCCGACACCACTCAGGCGTCCGCCGTCTCATCCTCGTCCACCGCCGCGAGCGCCCTGGACCGGTACGCCAAGCAGAAGCCGAAGTGGCAGCGGTGCAAGGCCGACCAGCCGGCTGAGTACCAGTGCGCGACGATCAAAGTACAGCTGGACTACCGGGTTCCCGGCGGCAAGCGGCTCGACATGGCCATATCCCGGATCAAGAGCACATCTCCGGACAAGCGGCGCGGTGTCCTGCTCTCCAATCCCCGCAGCCCCGGCGAGAGGGGCTCGACTTGCCGCTGGAAATGAAGGGGTTGCTGCCCGAGTCCGCACGGCAGAAGCACGACCTCATCGGCTTCGACCCTCGCGCGGTGGGCCGGAGCACGCCAGTCACCTGTGCTCTGAAGCCGGAGGAGGAAACCTGGCTGCGGCCGTACAAGGCAGCCACGTTCGACAAGGACGTCGCCTGGGCGCGTGACGTCGCGCGCAAGTGCCGTGTGAAGTCGGGCGACACCCTCAAGCACGTCACCACACGCAACACGGCGCGTGACCTGGACCTGCTCCGGGCGATCCTCGGCGAGAAGAGGTTCTCGTGCCTTGGCCCGCGCCTATGTTGGAGGAGACATGACGATCGGTCAACGCACCATCACCAACCCGGCCGCCCTCCACGACCCGACACCGTTCGGCTACAGTCACGCCGTCTCGGCACCCAGCGAACTCGTCTTCATCGACGGCCAGTACGGCTCCGACCCCACCGGCGCTCCCGTGCCCGGTGATTTCGCTGCCCAAGTGGACCTGGCCTTCGACCGACTGGGGTCGGCACTGGAGGCGGTCGGCCTCGGATACGAGCAGGTGGTCCGCCTCGGCACCTTCATCGTCGACCACGACCTCGACAGGCTGGAGACCCTCGGCAAGGCGCTGCACGCCCGCTTCGGCGACCGGCTGCCGGCCCAGACACTGAGCGGCGTCACGTCCCTCGCGCTGCCCAGGATGCTGTTCGAGGTCGACGCGGTGGCTGTACAGCCTTAGCGGATCGCCCTCACGTGCAGCGGCAGCCCGTACTCCACGACACCCAGCTCGGCTGCCGTGCTCTGCCGCGTCCCGAACTCGAGTGGCTCCACTGGCCCTGCTACATACCAGGCGCAGGCCCAGCCGCGCACCCCTTTGGCGGCGCCGGCACAGCCGGTACTACAACGGCTGGTCGAACTCGCCGCCGCGCGCGTGCTGCTCGCGGACCAGGTCGCTGCGGCCAAGTACGGGACCGACTCGCCGATCGACGATCCCTCTCGGGAACAGCAGGTGCTGGACGCCATGGCCCAGGAGGCACGCGGCCTGGAGCTGGATCCGGCAGAGGCGACGACAGTCTTCAAGGACCAGATCGAAGCGAACAAGCTGGTCCAGCGGCAGCTCTTTCGCGCTTGGGACCGCGGTACCGCCCGGCCCCCCGCGTACCGGCCGACGCTCGCCGAGATCCGGCCGTTGATCGACAGCGTCAACCACCGGCTGCTCAAGGAGCTGTCCGCCACAGATGCGGTGCGCAACACAGCCCGCTGCGCGGTCCGGCTCGCCACGGCCGAACAGACCGTGGCCAGGCAGCTGCAGTTGAGCCCCCTGCACGAGACCGGGTTGCTCAGGGCGCTGCCTTCAGTGTGCCGGGCACGCTGAAGGCAGCACATCGTCGCTGAGGGCAATGAGGTCGAGACCCGGAAGCGGAAGCTGCCTTCGAGATGATACGCAACGCGATCCGGGCCGAGAGTCCGGTCGCCTGATCCAGTCCATCGATTGATGCGGCGGCTCCGAGGCTCGCGGGTTGCGGCGGCTCCACCGACACTTCGAGCGCAAGGCCATACACCCGATCTCTGTCTGGTCGACGCTGGAGCGGCCGCGGGAGTCCTTCTCAGACTTCAGGCACTTCGCCGGCGCCGCTGCCATGAGCGGGGCGTGGCCGTAGGCGGGGTGCGGAACGGTCAAGGCCAGCAGCGACGCCGCCAACAGTGGCGACCAGGCGGTGGCGGGCGAACTCACCGGTCAACCGCCGTCACGGGTCCGATCCTCGTGCCCGTCGCGGGCAGGTACCTCGCCATGCTGGTCGATCCGGCGGTCAGTCGTCGCAGTGCATCGAACGTGGGCGCATCAACCATGAGTTGCCAGTGCGGCGTCATACCCGGCCTCTCGACGGTGTACCGGCAATGCACCGCCTCGGACGGCGGCGGCTACTGCGCGAGGAGGCGCGAGGCAATGTGCTTCATGAGCTCGTTGATCGAGCGCTCCCCGTCGACCGCGCCGGGTAACCGGCCGCGTTTCACCCGCTGGTGGGCACAAGTCGTACCGCAGAAACGAACCAGCACATTATGGCGAGCCAACCCCTCGCATCATATGGGGTCGTCAGGCTCGGTGGTAGTCAGTCTCGGGGCGCGAGTACAGGCACTCGGCGCGCGTGAATGACAGTGGGATCCCGTCGGCACGGGTGCGGGAGCTGCTCCTGCTCCAGTCCGGCGAGGAGGAGTTCGCCTCGGCGGTGGCCGACATCGACAAGCGCCTACGAGCGGAGATCAGGGAGCGGCAGCGGCACCGCGAACGGATAGCCCGCCTCGCCTCCGGGGGCAACCTGGCGCTGCCCGCGGAGGTGGTCGAGTTCCTCGACCGGCTGCGGGCGCTCGGGGTCGACGCCCACTGGCACCACCCGGTGCGGTGCTGTCGGTCGCAGGGTGGTGTCCGGCCGGTTCCTGACCTCGGCAGCATGTGCGTCTCCGGCCTGCAGGCACGGTCTCAGGGGTCGGAACTGCTCAAGTTCATGCCGCCGTCGGCAGTGATCGGCTGCGGCTGCCAGGCTCGGCTCATCGGCTGTCCGGCCTCAGAGCGAGCCGCGGCCACCGGAGTGGCGTACGGGTCGGCGACCGAGGAGGTCTTGGCGTGCGGCCATGCCTGGTGAAGCGCCATTCCCGCGTCGCCGTATCCGTACCTGTGCTGCCCGCTCCTCCCCCATCACCTCGCACCGCCCGGGCCAGCATTCGGGCCTCGCCGATCTCGCACTCCGGAGAGTGATCGCCCTCGGATCTGTCCCGCTGATCAGTGCCGATGGCGGGCCGGTCGGTTCCATCGCGTGTTGCCTGTGTCAGTGAGCCGCCGCAGCTCTTCCATGGCGCTGTTCCAGAGGCTATGAGATTCGGGTCAGCAGTAGAGCCCGAGGAAGATACCGCCCGGCGTGTTGAGGTCGTCGTTGTACAGGTGGAAGGCGCGGATGGACCTGGCAACCTCCCGCTGGGAGATGAAGGCGTCGCCGTCCAGGTCCAGTCGGCGGAAGATGATCGTGGCGTCAGAGCTGGAGATCTTGCAGAATTCGAGATACCTGGCGAACTCGTCCCTGTTGATCCGCTTGTCGGCGTCGACGTCCAGGACATTGAAAACGGCCTGCGCGAGGTCCTCCAGCAGCTGCGCCGCATCCGTGCCGTAACCCACGGCGCGGTGCGCTGCGACGAACTCGTTCTGGGACAGACGGTCCCGCCCGGGGTTCGCCTGCGACAGGAGTCCCAGCCACTGCGCCCAGTACGCCCTCTCCAGGTGCTTGATCCTGACGTCGCTGTTCGCCAACGCGTAGCCGGCCGTATACCTGTCCACGATCTGCTGGTAATTACCCCAGGTCACGAAACCCTCTTCGTCGGTGTCAAGGACTGCGAAGAGCCGCTGCAGCCGACGGGTGATCGGATCGGACGTCACCATGCGTTCCGTGTCCTCTCGCTAGATCTCATTGATGATGGCCCATGCCTGCTGCTTGCGGTCCGGACCGCGAACGAGGGCTTTGACGTACCAGACGTCCAAAGGGTGCCAGAGGTTCATCCCTCACCGAACGATCACGCGATGAGCCGGTCGATGTGGACGTGGTGCCGGCGGACGAGTCCGTGGGAGGTGAGAAGGCCCGGGGCGGCTGAGACGTGAGCCGGCCTCGGGACGGTCAACGGAATGCCGCCCAAATCTGGCTCAGGGAATCGCCGTCGCAGACGACGGCCCATTGTTGCTGACGTCCTGTTGCTGACGTCCTTCTGATAACTGATCCACAAACCAAGACGTGATCCTGATGACGCGACAGGCTCGTCATCAGCGATCCGTCATGACTCGGCCGACCGATGTCAGAGGCGCGTCATGAGACGCCGGTAGACGCGCGGGCGGGGAATAGCTTCTATGTCGCGTCCCCATGTGCCTCCCCGCACCAGGGGCATCACCCGCCACTCGTGGTTCCTCCAGGAGGTTCCCATGTGTTTGTTCTTGTACGACGACGACCCTGAGCCCGAGCAACGGGTCCCGGCCGGACCTCTGTATGTACCGGTCCGGCCGGGGCCCGCCCGTGCCGCACTCCGGCTGTTCCGTACCCCGCTGGGCGCTCGCACCGCCGCCGGCTTCACCAGCCCGGCCCTGCTCGCCGCGACCTTGGGGCGCGATCAGGCCTGGATCGCGCTCTCCGAGCCCGCTCTTCGCGGCATGGCCGAACCGCTCGGCGTGACCCGGCTGACCCTCGACCCGATGCTCAGTCTTCCGACGGTCCGGGCGGCCACCGCACCCGCCAGTGTTGTCGCACCGCTCGGGGCGCCCGAAACCTCGACCCGTGCCGCGTAAGGGGAAAGCCGGCATCATGACGACCATTACTCTCGCCGCCGAACCATCCACCGGGGACGATCTGTCCATATGGCCAGGCTCATCGACCCCACTCCCCCATGGCCATCTCGCTGTCGGCGGGGTGGATCTGGCCGAGGTCGCCGAGCGGTTCGGCACCCCTGCATACGTCTTGGACCAGGGCGAGGTGCGCGAGCGTTGCCGGACGTACCGGAACGCCTCCCCGGAGGCTGAAGTCCTCTACGCCGCCAAGGCATTCCTCTCCCGCGCCATGGCGCGTTGGGTGGAGGAGGAAGGTCTCGGACTGGACGTGTGCTCGGCCGGGGAGCTCGAACTCGCCGTGACGGTCGGGTTCCCGGCCGACCGGATCGTGCTCCACGGCAACGCCAAATCACCTCACGACCTTGATGCGGCTCTGCGGCTCGGTGTCGGACGGATCGTCATCGACAGCCTGTCCGAGATCGCCCGGCTGGCAGCCGCGGTGGGGCGGAGCGGCAGCCAGAAAGTCATGATCCGTATCGTGCCGGGGGTAACCGCCGGTGGACACACGAAGATCCGTACCGGAACGGACGACCAGAAATTCGGCCTGTCACTCACCGACGGACAGGCTCACCACGCGATCGCCCGCGTTCTCGGGCAGCCGCAGCTTGAACTGACCGGCCGGATCGGTCAGGAATCGAGAAGCGCGGCCATGGAGCCACACCTAGCATCATCGTCATGGACATCAGCATTCACGCGAGCTTCCTCCCCCACGACGACCCGGACGCGTCCCTGGCCTTCTACCGCGACGCTCTCGGCTTTGAGGTCCGCAGCGACGTCGGACAGGGCAAGATGCGCTGGATCACGGTCGGCCCCGTCGGCCAGCCCGGCACCTCCATCCTCCTGGCACCTCCGGCGATCGACCCCGGGGTCTCCGAGGACGAGCGCCGCATCATCGCCGAGATGATGGCGAAAGGCACCTACGGCTGGATCCTGCTGGCCACGCGGGACCTCGACGCCACCTTCGAGAAGGTGTTGCAGGCCGGCGACGCCGAAGTCGTCCAGGAGCCGACCGACCAGCCGTACGGCATCCGCGACTGTGCCTTCCGTGATCCTGCGGGCAACCTGATCCGCATCCAGGAGCTTCGCTGAGCCGTTCGGTCATTGATCCGGGGATGACAGTCGGCGCCGCGACCACCTGCGAAAAACACGACGGCAGCGCCTCCAGGCCGCCGTCCTCGACCACCCCTCGGCGGCCGCACCATCGCAGAGGTGCCGGCGATGCCGGACGCCGAGGGCCGGGCGCGCACCCCTGCCGCCCGGCTGGGGGCGGCGTCTGCCTCGGCATGCACCCCAGGTGCTCATGGACCTCGATGAAAGGGAGCTCTCTCATGTGTCACCCCTCGTGGGGATGTGCACGCATCGCGGCGCAGCGCCTGAGCGACCTCGCGCGACTGCGCCGCGTCCGCGACCGGATCGACCGTGAGTACGCGCAGCCACTGAACGTCGAGTCGCTCGCCCGCGGCGCGCACATGTCCGCCGGACACCTCAGCCGCCAGTTCCGAATGGCCTACGGCGAGTCGCCCTACTCGTACTTGATGACGCGTCGCATCGAGCGCGCGACAGCGCTGTTGCGTCGCGGCGACCTCTCCGTCACCAAGGTCTGCTTCGCGGTCGGCTGCTCATCTTTCTGGGCACCTTCAGCACGCGCTTCACCGAGCTGGTCGGCACCCCGCCACTCGATGCGCATGGGCTACCAGCGCAGAACCCGTATCGCCCGGTCGCACCCCCGTTCCGTTTGCGAGAGGTGCCGCCTGCGACCGCCCGTAGGACGGCTCCAGACCCGCATACATACTGCGGGCAGGGAGGAGAGGAAAATCTTCGCCGGCCGCGAGCCTCAGCAGCGCTCCCGCCACGTACGGCCTGTGCCGCGCCGGTCGGTCAACCCTAGAGCCTGGTGATCTGTGAGCGGGCCGTGTCACATCTCGTGAATTGTGAGCAGGCGGTTGCGGTGGGAGGCGCGACGGGCTCTGGCCAGGAGCCCATGGATTTGGGGTCCTGCCTGTTCGATGCCACTGACGGGAATTGCGAACGGCAGTCGGACATCGAGATGCGTGGTGGGGTATTCCAGGCGCAGGGTCACTCCGTAGCGGTCCATCGCCAGCGGGACAGCGCGCAGCCTGTCTCTCTCCGGCCGCGGATGCACAAGGCGTACCAGGAGTGGGACGAGCTCTCCGTGGCTGTCCACGAGATGCGTCAGCATCTCCGCCTCGCTCATCGCGATCGGGTCCGGACTGGCCGCCCAGAGTTCGTCCAGCGTGATGAAGTGGCGGCCCTCGGCGTCTTCGAGGACTGCCTGCCCGAACTCCATACAGGTGCTTTGGGCCGAGTCGTTGCTGTACGGGGCCGCGAGTAGCCCCGTGAGGGTGACGCGGGCGCGCAGCCGTTCGCGTACGACCGTGGGCGCGATGTCCGTGAGCTCCAGCCGGACCGGGAGGCGCGTGTGCGGCGCGGCCGGAGCGTCCTCGCACGGGGCATGCAGATGGATATGCCCCATCGCTCCCGCGCCGTTGAGCCGGTTGACCTCGGCGTGAAGTCCGTCGCTCACCACTGTCATCGACTGTGCTGCCCGCAGGATCGACTGCACGCGCTCGGCGGGGGTCGACTGCGGGGCACGGGTCCTGTGTGGGCGCATCCAAGTTCTCCAGGGCGATCGAAGAGACCCAGCCAGTAACTTAGGCATGCCTAACTTAACCCAACAGGGGACGATCAGGGAACCACCGCGACCCGGTGCAGTCGGCGCACGCACTCTGCGGAACCTCTGGGCGTAACGGCCTGAGAGCGGGTGGAGGAGATTCAAGTGGAGGCGGACCGGGGCTCGGCCGAACTCGGGTTGGCCGAGGCGCGCCCCATGGCGGCCCAACTGAGTTTGGATCATTCGCAGTTGCAGCACTTGATGACGTCCTCGACAGGGCCCGTGGCGCGGTCCGCGTGCAGTTGGCCCGGCGAGCGGTCCGGGTGCTGTGTCCGCAGGTGCCGACGGGCATGCTTCACCTCGCGGTCAATGGCCCAGGCGTCGGCGACCAGTCCGAGGTGGCCGAGCTTGTCGGGATTGATCACCGTGCGGATGGTCTGAATCTGCCCGTCGAGCACCTCAAGGACAAGGATGTGGAGCACCTTGCCGTCCCGGTCGCGGACGATCGCGCCGGGCTGGCCATTGATCTCGTGCGGCTCGAACGACACGTCGATCCGGATCAGCCAGGTGAAACCCGTACCCAGCAGCCGCGCCACGTTCTTCGCGCCCATGACGGCCTTGGCCAGCTGCGGGGCCTTGCCGCCGCCGTCCCCGACCAACTGCACATCAGCGGCCAGCAGATCCTGCAGCCCGCCCACGTCGCCATCCTTCAGCGCGTCGAAGAACCGCGTCGCCAGCTCCTGCCACTCCTGACGGTCGGCTGCGAACCGCGGTCGCCCGGCCTCCATATGCCGCCTCGCCCGCACCAGCAGCTGCCGGCATGCCGCCTCCGAACGCCCGACCGCCGCGGCGACCTCGTCGAACCCGAAGGCGAACACCTCCCGCAGCAAGAACACCGCCCGCTCCAGCGGGCTGAGCCGCTCCAGCAGAAGCAGTGCCGCCATCGACACCGAGTCGGCCAACTCCACCGACCGCGCCGGATCCTGATACGGATCGCTCAGCAGCGGCTCGGGAAACCACGGCCCGACATACTCCTCCCGCCGCACCCGCGCAGAACGCAGCACATCGATCGAGATCCGTGTCACCGCGGCCGCCAGAAAAGCCTTGGTCGACGTGGGCCGGGTCGCCGAGCCGTCAAAACGCAGCCATGTCTCCTGCACCGCATCCTCGGCTTCACCCACACTGCCCAGAATCCGGTAGGCGATCGAAAACAGCAGCGGCCGCAGTTCCTCGAAATCCTCGACCTTGCTCACGCCAACTCCCCTCCCCTTTATGTGACGCCCTGCCACCCGGCCGTACTCGCCGGCGCACGCGTCTTCTGGTGGTCGTCCGGACAACCATTGGGCCAGGGGAACGTCCCCGAGCCCGGCGGCGCGCGGGGCCCCACAGCCGGGCCCCGCGTCTGTTGCTGTTGCCGTTCAGGGAAACTGCCCGGCCTCATAGCTGCCGGCCGGCTGCTGGGCGATGACGTTCAGCCGGTTCGCCGTGTTCATGAAGGAGACCAGGACCACCAGGGCGGTGAGCTGCTCCTCGTCGTAGTGCTTGGCGGCATACGCCCACACCTCGTGGGTGACCCCGCCGGCCGCATCCGCGATCCGGGTCCCCTGCTCGGCCAGCTCCAGTGCGGCACGCTCCGCCTCGGTGAAGACAGCGGCCTCCCGCCACGCCGCCACCAGATTCAGCCGCACCGAGGTCTCGCCGGCAGCGGCGGCCTCCTTAGTGTGCATGTCGATGCAGACCGCGCAGCTATTGATCTGGCTCACGCGCAGCGCCACCAACTCCTGCGTCGCGGCCGGCAGCGGCGAGTCCTTGAGCACCTTGCCCGCCGCCATGAAGTGCTTGAGGACCTTGCCGGCGGTCGGGCTGGCGAAGTAGTTCAATCGCGCGTCCATGGTGTGCTCCTCCGTGATTGCCAGTAGCTACACCCCCTGAGACGAGGTAGCCCGGCCCCCTGTGACATGGACAGATGTGGCCGCCTCTCCCCGCCACCGGCGCCCGTCAGCCGACGAATTGGCGACACCCTACGATCACGACAACCCGCCAGGTGTCAGCATCAATGACCAAGGCCAAGGCCAGGTCCCCCGAGGCGACCAGCAGTGCCGCATGCGGCGACCAGTCAGCGGAAACGGTCCGGTCCATCAACTCGTCCATCTGAGCCCGGTATTTCACGGGGATCGGCTCAACCGGCGGGAGAACCCCCACCGTGCGCTCTTCGCACGTGGACGGTGGCTCAACGACCCGCAGGGGCCGCTCGCTGACTAGTTGGCCGTCCTCGACGTCGGCACCAAGCCGCGGCCGACCAGTTGGTCTACGGGCAGATGTCCTGCCGCCGAGCGGATACCGCGTCGATTCCCGATGCTCGTAGCCTGCGGGCCAGAAGCTCCATCTCAGGCAGGGTTCCCGAATATGCCCCGGCCAGCACTTGGTGGAGCAGCGCCTTGGTATTCGTGAGGTCGAGGCCGAGTTCGGCCCGTAGCACGCGCATGATCATGGCGTTCTTCGCCGACGGACTTACGACCTCGGGGGCAATAGTGCGCGGGCTCCCCCTCTCTGTCAGCCTTGGGTGAGACGTCTCGCTTCGGCGGGTTAGCCTGAGAGGGCACCGACAGGAGAATCACCCCCTCATGACCAGCACCAAGCCCGCCGGATCCGACCCGGCTCCCAGGCCG
>NZ_JASITA010000061.1 GCF_030063415.1 Streptomyces sp. H27-C3
GCGGGGGCGGGGGGGGGTGGGGGCGGGCGGGGGGGGGCGGCGGTGCGCGGGGGGTGGGGGGGGGGGGGGCGTGGGGGCCGGGGTGTATGGGGGGGTGGCGTGCGGGGGGGCGTGGGGCCGGGGGCCGGGGTCTCCGGGGGCGGCGTTCGGGACTGCATGATTTAGGCGCTCTGCGGGGCCCTGGGAGGAGTGGCCCGGGTGCTGCCCACAAATCACGCTCTACGTCCCGAACACCACCCCCTACGACCCCGGCCCCCTCCCGGCGTCGGAATCCCGAACCCGTGGGGGGTGCGTCGGAATCCCGGCCACGTGTGGTGGGACCCCGGCCACGTGTGGGCTTGGTGGTGGGACCCCGGCCACGTGTGGGCTTGGTGGTGGGACCCCGGCCCCTGTGCGGGGGCGCGGGTGGGGTGTCCGTGCGGGTGCCTGTTGGCTCAGGTTGCGTGCAGGGAGTTGAGGAGGGCGTCCAGGAGCTCGCGGTCGCGGGGCTGGGTCAGGCGGGTGGCTGCCGCTGTGGGGGAGAGCCACAGGATGCGGTCGACCTCGTCGTTCGGGACGAAGGTGCCCGGCGATGCCTCCGCCGCCCAGTAGTCGACCCGCTTGGCGTGGCCGTTCGCGATGTAGTGGGTGGTGGGGAGGCGGGGGCCCGGTGTGGCGGCGTGGCCTGTTTCTTCCCGGACCTCGCGCAGGGCGCCCTGGAGCGCGTCCTCGTTGCGCTTGAGTTTGCCTTTTGGGTGCGACCAGTCGTCGTATTTCGGTCGGTGTACGAGGCAGATCTGCAGGCCGGCGGTGGAGGTGCGGCGCCAGAGCACGCAGCCTGCGGCCAGGACGGTCGGATCGTGGGTGGGGTTCGCGGTGGTCATGGCGCGGGCCAGACCTGCTGGAAGGCGAAGCGGGCCGCCTCCACCTCGTGACGCTGGTCCGCGTGCAGCACGCCCAGGGCGTACGCCGTCGCCGGGGCGATGCGCGGGGTGCGGGCCGCCGAAGCTGCGGCTGCTGCGGCCTCCGCGGCGTCCCGGTGGCGGTTGAGGGAGTGGGCCGCGGTGAGGGTGTCGGCCGCTGGGGACCGTACGACTTCTTGCGCGTAGCGGTGCAGGCGCAGGAGGAGGCGGACCTGGTGCCAGGGGGCGTCCTGCGCCTCGGCGGTCGGTGTGGCGGCCAGGCCGTGGATCAGCGCCTCAGCGTTGTACGGGTGCGCCGCGCGGTTCAGCGGGAGTGTGGCCACCGCGTCGGTCAGGCGCCGGCGCGCCGCGTCGGCGAGCGGGACCAGGACCTCGTCGGCGGGCGCCGCGGCGGCCGGGCCCAGCGGGGCGTCGGACGCGAGGAGCGCCACGGCGTCGGCGACCGCGTGGAAGCGTGCGGAGCCCAGGGCCTGGAGTGCGGCGGAGTGCGCCCGCGTCCTGGCCAGGGTCAGCTGGCGGTCGAGCAGGGCTCCGGCCCGTGCGGCGCCGACGGTCAGGGCGCCGGTGGGCTGCGCAGTGCCTCGTGCGGCCGGTACCGGGGTCGTACCGGAGAGGCGGTTCAGGGCGTCGAGCAGCCGGGTCTGGCGGGCCGCGCAGGAGTGCTCACGGGCCAGGGTGCCCGACAGCCAGGCCAGCTCCGCGCGCAGCGGGTCGGCCCAGTGGGTGTCGGTCAGCGGCCGGAACGTGTGCAGGGCCCCGCCGATCCGCCGCGCCGAGCGCCGCAGCGCACCGGCCGCCTCGACGGCCGCGGCCCCCTGCGGGTCCTGGCCGCTCTCGCGGTGCATGCGCAGGCTGCGCAGGAAGTCCGCGGCCCGTTCGTGCAGATAGGGGGAGAGGACCTCACCGGCGGGCCGGTGGCCGGTGAACGGGCGGGCCGGGGCCCCGCTCCTGGATGCGGTGTCATGGTGTTGCACGCCGGCGCCTCCGGGCGTCTATGAGCATCTCCTGAACGTGCCGCAGCGGTGAGCCGTCCGCGTCCGTCGCGTGCCGAGTCCAGTTGCCGTCGGCACTGAGGTGCCACGAGGACGTGGCGTCGGACATGCCGGTTTCGAGGAACCGGGTCAGGGCCGCGCGGTGGGCCGGGTCGGTGACCCGGACCAGTGCCTCGATGCGGCGGTCGAGGTTGCGGTGCATCATGTCGGCGCTGCCGAACCACACTTCGGGCTCGCCGCCGTTCCCGAAGGAGAAGATCCGCGAGTGTTCCAGGAAGCGGCCGAGGATCGAGCGGACCCGGATGTTCTCCGACAGCCCGGTGACCCCGGGCCGTATCGCGCAGATCCCGCGCACCCAGATGTCGATCGGCACACCTGCTATGGCCGCCCGGTAACAGGCGTCGATGATGGCCTCGTCGACCATCGAGTTGACCTTGATGCGTACGTACGCGGGACGGCCCGCGCGGTGGTGCGCCACTTCCTTGTTGATGCGGGCGACCAGGCCGTCCCGCAGCGACTTGGGGGCGACCAGGAGGCGGCGGTACGTCTCGCGGCGCGAGTAGCCGGAGAGCCGGTTGAAGAGGTCGGAGAGGTCCGCGCCGACCTGCGGGTCCGCGGTGAGCAGGCCCAGGTCCTCGTAGAGGCGGGCCGTCTTGGGGTGGTAGTTGCCGGTGCCGACGTGGCTGTAGCGCCGTAGCGTCTCGCCCTCCTGGCGGACCACCAGGGACAGCTTGCAGTGGGTTTTCAGGCCGACCAGGCCGTAGACGACATGGCAGCCGGACTCCTCCAGCTTGCGCGCCCACTTGATGTTCGCCTGCTCGTCGAAGCGGGCCTTGATCTCGACCAGGACCAGGACCTGCTTGCCGGACTCGGCAGCGTCGATCAGCGCGTCCACTATCGGGGAGTCGCCCGAGGTCCGGTACAGCGTCTGCTTGATCGCCAGTACGTCCGGGTCGCCCGCGGCCTGCTCCAGGAAGGCCTGGACGGAGGTGGAGAAGGAGTCGTAGGGGTGGTGGAGGAGTACGTCGCGTTCGCGGAGGGCCGCGAAGATGTCCGGCGCGGACGCCGACTCGACCTCGGCCAGGTCACGGTGGGTGCCCGCGATGAATTTGGGGAACTTCAGCTCGGGGCGGTCGAGGGCCGCTATGCCGAACAGTCCGGTCAGGTCGAGGGGGCCGGGCAGCGGGTACACCTCGGCGTCGGACATCTTCAGCTCGCGGACCAACAGATCCAGGACGTACGGGTCGATGGACTCCTCGACCTCCAGGCGCACCGGCGGCCCGAAGCGGCGCCGCATCAGCTCCTTCTCCAGCGCCTGGAGGAGGTTCTCGGTGTCGTCCTCCTCGACTTCGAGGTCCTCGTTGCGCGTCACCCGGAACATGTGGTGCGCGAGGACCTCCATGCCGGGGAAGAGCTCTTCGAGATGCGCCGCTATGACGTCCTCAAGGGGCACGTAACGCTGCGGGGAGGATTCCAGGAAGCGTGAGAGCAGCGGCGGGACCTTGACGCGGGCGAAGTGGCGATGGCCGCTGACCGGGTTGCGTACGACCACCGCGAGGTTCAGGGACAGCCCCGAGATGTACGGGAAGGGGTGCGCCGGGTCGACCGCGAGGGGGGTGAGCACCGGGAAGATCTGCTGCCGGAAGAGCGTGAAGAGGCGAGCCTGCTCCTTCTCGGTCAGCTCGGGCCAGCGGATGAGGTGGATGTTCGCGTCGGCGAGGGCCGGGGCGATGTCCTGCTGGTAGCAGGCGGCGTGCCGGGCCATGAGCTCGCGGGAGCGGGTCCAGATCAGATCCAGGACCTCGCGGGGCTGCAGGCCGGACGCGGAGCGGGTTGCGACGCCGGTCGCGATGCGGCGCTTCAGGCCGGCCACCCGGACCATGAAGAACTCGTCGAGGTTCGAGGCGAAGATGGCGAGGAAATTAGCCCGTTCGAGGAGGGGCGTGCCGGGGTCCTCGGCCAGTTCGAGCACCCGCTCGTTGAACGCCAGCCAGCTGCGCTCGCGGTCCAGGAAGCGGCCCTGGGGCAGTTCCTCGTCGCCGTCGAGGTCATCTACGTACGTATCCAGGTCGGCATCGATGTCGGGATCCAGCGGCACCGGCGACGCGGCCACGGTGTGCGGGCGGTGCGCCGCGATGGAACCGACGGACGGCTGAGCATGCTGGACGGGGACATCGGCGCTCGGCTGCTGGCTCATGGCCCCATTCTTCCGCTTCCAGGTGCCGACGGGCGCGCCGAAGGGGGCGGATACGCGGGGCGCTCTCCCGTTGGGGGCGGGTGGCTCGGCGGGCTGCATTCCGTGAGGGTCGCAAGCGCGTCTGAATGGCCGGTAACGGGGACATGACGTCCGGGCGCGGGTGGGGGAACGCGGGTGGTGTGTGGGGGCGCGTGGGAGGTGGGTGCGTGGGGTGGGCATGGGTGGTGCCGAAGGCGAGCGCGAGGCGGCTGCGCTGGCCGCCGGAGAGGTTGCGCACGCGTGTGTGGGGGGCGAGGTCGCCCTCCTCGACGATGCGGCTCGCGAGTTCGTCCTGCCGGCGCGCGGAGTTCAGCTCGCGCCCCATCCGCAGGGGTCGGCGACGCTCAACTGCGGTATCAGCGGATTCTCCTGGGCGACAAAGGCGATCCGTTCGCGCGCCGTAGCCGGAGCGGTGCCCAGGACGCGGATCGTCCCCTCGGTGGTGCGGAGCAGTCCCGCCGCGAGGGCGAGCAGCGTCGTCTTGCCGGCGCCGTTGGGCCCGACGAGCGCGGCAGACGCGCCGACGGGCAGCCCGAACACTCCCTCAGTGTCCACTTCCCCTGCCGCCGCCCGTAGCGGCGGCCCAGTCCCACCGCCTCGATGGCCGTGTCGGTCATGTCCGTTCCCCCCCCCTGAAGCTTTCTTCGATCACGGAAGTGCACAGCGCGGCGGCATCGTCCTTCTCCAGTCCGGCCTTACGGGCCCGGGCCGCCCACTCGACCAGCTCGGCGCGCAGGCGGATTCCTCGGGCGCCCGGGTCCCGAGGGTGCGCCGGACGAAGGTGCCCATCCCGCGTCGCGCCTCGACCAGGCCCTCGCGCTCCAGCTCCCGGTAGGCCTTGAGCACGGTGTTCGGGTTGATCGCGGTGGCCTCGACGACTTCGCGGGCGGTCGGCAGCTGATCGCCGGGCTCCAGCAGGCCGAGCCTGAGGGCGTGCTTGGTCTGCTGCACGATCTGGAGATAGGTGGCGACGCCGGTGCGCCGGTCGATACGGAACTCGACCACTTCGCTCACACATCCCTTTCACTAGTTAACGACCTCGGGGGCAATAGTGCGCGGGCTCCCGGCGCCCCGCGACTCCGCCTCCGGCGTTGTCGTCGGTCGACGACGCTCCGCGTCGCCTCCCTCCTCCGCCTAGGACGCGAAGCCGCAGGACGCCACTCGCTGATCCACACTCCATTGCCCCCGAGGTCGTAAGTAGTGGAAGAGTGCAAAGAGGGGGCGATGTCAACCGACGCCGCCCCCAGGGGTGTTGCTGAACGGGTGCTGTCCTATGACTCCGTGCGGTACATCAGGTCCACTCCGTGCGTGGTGAAACCGAGCCGCTCGTACACCGTGACCGCCGCCGTGTTGTCCGCGTCGACGTACAGCATCGCGGTCGGCAGCCCTGCCGCCGCGAGGTGCCGCAGGCCGGTCGCGGTGAGTGCCTTGCCGAGGCCGCCGCCCTGGGCGTCCGGGCGGATCCCGACGACGTACACCTCGCCGAGCTGCTCATCGGCGTGCACCTTCGTCCAGTGGAAACCGATCAGCTCGCCGTCGCGCTCGGCCAGGAAGAAGCCCTTGGGGTCGAACCACGACTCCGCCTTGCGGTCGTCCAGGTCGCGCTGCGTCAGCGAACCCTGCTCCGGGTGGTGCGCGAACGCCGCCGCGTTCACGGCGAGCCAGGCCGTGTCGTCCCGGCCGGGCACGAAGGTGCGGATGCTCGCGCCCTCGGGAAGCACCGGCTCGGGGATGTCCAGCGGGCTCAAGGGGCGGCGCAGCTGCCGCAGTTCGCGGAAGAGTGTCAGCCCGAGCACCTGCGCGAGATGCCGCGCCGCGGACCTCCCGCCGTGCGCCCACACCCGCAGCCGCTTGCCCGACGCGTTCAGCACGGCCGACCCGAGCGCCCGCCCGTGACCCTGCCCGCGATGCGAGGGATGTACGACCAGCTCGGCGGCCGGAGCCTCGACAGGGTCGGTGTCCTCCAGTTGCGCGTAACCGAGCAGCATCCCGTCGGCCCGCGACAGCAGGAAGTGCCGGATGCCCGCACGGTGCCCGCCCCGGAGCTGGAGCCTGCCCTGCTCGGACACGGCATGTACGCCGTCCTCGCGGGCGGCGTCGGTCAGCAGGCCGATGACCTGCTGCGCCTGCTCGTCGGTGAGCTCGTCGAGGGTCTGGATCTGGCGGTCGGGGGCGGGGGCTACCGGGTCAGTCGTCATGGGTACGAGCGTACGGCGGCAATTGTCCAGCAAGCTGTTTGCCCCAATTGGTCGGGCCACGGTCGAGCCATCTGCTGCATGTACTTGAGGTTGCTCCGACTGAAGCCGCGCTGGTTCGGGAATTCGGTGCGCAGCTCGGCCGAGATGCGGTCGATGACCTTGGTGCCCCACTTCTCGCTGCGCTGTCGCGTCAGGATCGTCCGCCCGATCTCCCAGTACATCTGGAGCATCTCGGTGTTGACCTTGAGCTGTGCGCGCATGTGCGCGCCGCGCACGATCGACTTGAGGTCATCGACCATCTGGCAGAAGCCCGGCGGTAGTTCGGAAGTCCGAGCGGGTACGACAGCCTTGGCTGTGAGTTCACTGTCCATGGGTGCAGGCTTGCGGCACTCGCGCGTGCCGTGACGTTCCTGCTCGCATATGTCCGCCATACGGGTGATACACGTCGAATGCCCCGTTGACGAAATGATGGCAACCAGCTCGTAACCCGGGACCCCTGTCGCTCTACGCGCGTTGACTTTAAGCTGCCGCTCGCAGCGCCCATCACCTCACGCCACTTCATGCCGACTTCACGTCCAGCTCTCCACGCTGAACTCACAAGGGGACAGATGTCAGCGAACCCCCGCTCCACCCGTACGCAGCGCGCCTCGCGCACCGGTCGCGCGACCCGGCGGATGCTCGCGTCCGCCGCCGGTCTCGCCACCCTCGGTGCGCTCGTCGCCGCGATGCCGGCCGGCGCCCAGGACGCCGGGCGGCACCACAAGCCGAAGCCGTCGCGGACCGTCGATGTGCAGTTGCTGTCCTTCAACGACCTGCACGGGAACCTGGAGCCCCCGGCGGGCTCGGCCGGCACGGTCAACGAGACGCAGCCCGACGGGACGAGGAAGGCGATCCCGGCCGGTGGCGTGGAGTACCTGGCGACCTCGCTGCGCGACGCGCGCGACGGCAACCGGTACTCCGTCACCGCGGCCGCCGGTGACATGGTCGGCGGCAGCCCCCTCATGTCCGGGCTGTTCCACGACGAGCCGACCATCGAGGCGCTGAACCAGCTCGACCTGGACGTGTCGGCTGTCGGCAACCACGAGTTCGACGAGGGCTCCGCCGAGCTGGCCCGCCTGCAGAACGGCGGCTGCCACCCGGTCGAGGGTTGCTTCGAGAAGGGCAAGAAGTTCAAGGGCGCCGACTTCCCGTACCTCGCCGCGAACGTCACCCGCGAGAAGACCGGCAAGCCGCTCCTCAAGCCGTACACGGTGTGGAAGAAGAACGGGGTCAAGATCGGCTTCGTCGGAGTCACCCTCGAAGGCACCCCGGACATCGTCACGGCCAACGGCGTCAAGGGCCTGAAGTTCCACGACGAGATCGAGACCGTCAACAAGTACGCCAAGGAACTCGACCGCCAGGGCGTCAAGTCGATCGTCGCGCTGATCCACGAGGGCGGCTCGCCGGCCAGCAGTTCGTACAACTACGACTGCGACTCCCCGGGCGCCGGTGACGGCATCTCAGGACCGATCACAGACATCGCCAAGGGCATCACGCCCAAGGTCGACGCGCTGGTCACCGGGCACACCCACCAGGCGTACGCGTGCACCATCCCCGACCCGGCGGGCAAGCCGCGCATGGTCACATCGGCGTCCTCGTTCGGCAAGGTCTACACCGACACCACGCTGACCTACGACCGCAGGACCAGGGACATCGTCCGTACGTCGGTGAAGTCCTCGAAGTCCGTGAACCACATCGTCAGCCGCGACCAGGACAAGGCCGCGGACATGACCTCGCTCATCGGCCGCTGGAGCACCCTCGCCGCGCCCGTCGCCAACCGGCCGCAGGGCTTCATCTCCGCCGACATCAACGGCCGCGGCTCCACGGCCCCCGAGAAGCCGCTCGGCGACCTGATCGCCGACGCGCAGCTTGAGGGCCTGGCCCCGGCCGACAAGGGCGGGGCGCAGCTCGCCTTCATGAACCCGGGCGGGATCCGCTCCGACCTGGTCTACAAGGCGAGTAGCAGTGAGGGCGACGGAGTGGTGACGTACGGCGAGGCGTTCACCGTCCAGCCGTTCACCAACATGATGAACGTCGTCGACCTGACCGGCGCCCAGCTGATCACCGCGCTCCAGCAGCAGGTCAGCGGCGGCAACGACGCCTCCCCGAAGGTGCTTCAGGTGTCCAGGGGCTTCACGTACACCCTGGACATGACCCAGCAGGGCGCGGCCCGTATCGACGTCGCCTCTGTGAAGCTGAACGGCGTCGCGCTCGACCCGGCGAAGACCTACCGGGTCGCGATGAACGAGTTCCTCGCCGGTGGCGGCGACGGCTTCGCGGTCTTCAAGGAGCACAAGAACAAGCTGGTCGGCGCCTCCGACCTGGATCTCTTCAATGCCTACCTGGCGGCGAACTCCAGCGCGGCCAAGCCGATCGCACCGCCGGCCGCCGACCGGATCACGGTCGTGAAGTAGGGGAGCACGGACGAGGCGGCGGCGGCACGCGCGAGGCGGCGCGGGCGACGCATGCGAACGGCCGCGCTCCCACGGGAAACCGTGGGGGCGCGGCCGTTCGTCGACGACAGCGCGGAGCCGTCAGTCGTTTCAGTGGCCGTGGTGACCGAAGCCCGCCTCCCACTCGCACGCGGACTTCGAGCGGTGGGTCTCGGTGATGCCGAAGGGCCCACCGATGTTGAGGTACTCGAACCCGGCCCTCATGCCCTCGCCGCGGTGGGCGCCGGAGAGGTCGCAGCCGCAGTGGTGACCGAAGCCGCGGTCGTGGCCGCCGAAGGCGCTCTCGCTCTCGTACGCGGACTTCCCACCCTTGGCCGCGGTGATGCCGTACGGGCCGCCGACGTTGCTGTACTCGAACCCGGCTGCCATGCACCCGCTCCGGTGGGCGTGGCCACCGTCGATGTTCATCGATGCGGCGGCGGCGGGGCCGGCTGCCATGAATCCGGCCGTGGCGATGGCGGCAACGGTGATAGCGAGACGACGAAGCATGTGAATTCCTCCGGAGCGTGCGTGAGGGATGATTACCTGACCTCATCGCAATCCGGTGCGCCGGTACGCGCTACACGCCGGGGGGCCCGGAAACGGGCCGGGACTGTACCCGATTGGCGGGCGCACCGCCGTCGGAGCTGGGCCATCCGGCGGTCCCTCGGGCGGGCAGGCCCGGTTCACACCACCCCGGCCGGTGGCGGAGTGGCCGCCCCCGGCAGCCCGATCAGGGCCTCCGTGCCGGCGCCCCCGTCCGGCGGGCGCCGCAGCTCGATCGTGCCGCCCGCGTGCTGGACCGTACGGGCCACGATCGACAGGCCCAGGCCCGAGCCCGGCAGGGCGCGGGCGGACGGGGAGCGCCAGAAGCGGTCGAAGACGAGGGGGAGTTCGTCGGCGGGGATGCCGGGGCCGTGGTCGCGGACGGTCAGCCTGCCCCGGCGCAGCACGACCTCGACGGCGCCGCCCGGCGGGCTGAACTTCACCGCGTTGTCGAGGACGTTGACCAGCGCCCGCTCCAGCGTGGCGGGCTCGGCGCGTACGTACCAGGGCGCGAGGTCGGAGGTGATCGTCAGCTCGGGGCCGCGCAGCCGCGCCCGCTCCAGGGCCGCCGCGGCGATCTCGTGCAGCGCGACGACCCGCGCCGGGCTGCCCTGTATCGCCGTGTCCGGCCTTGCCAGCTCCTGCAAGTCGCCGATGAGAGCGGCCAGTTCGGTCATCTGGGCTTTGACCGAGGCCATCAGCGCGGCCCGGTCGGTGGGCGGGATGGCCCGGCCCGTCTCGTCACTGCGGGCCAGCAGCTCCACATTGGTGCGCAGCGAGGTCAGTGGCGTGCGCAGCTCGTGCCCCGCGTCGGCGATCAGTTGCGCCTGGCGGTCGCGGGAGCTGGCCAGGGCGGTGGTCATCGCGTTGAACGACAGGGAGAGGCGGGCGATCTCGTCCTCGCCCTCGACCGGGATGCGCACGGTCAGGTCCTCCGTGCGCGCCACATGCTCGACCGCGTCCGTCAGCCGGTCCACGGGCCGCAGCCCGGTCCTCGCCACCCACAGTCCGGCGGCGCCCGCGCCGAGCACACCGAGGCCGGCGACGGCGAGCAGGACGAGCGCGAGCTGGTTCAGCGCGCCGTCGACCTCGGCGAGGGGGCGGGAGAACGACACGGTGAGCCCGGTGCCGCGGTCCTGGTGCGTGAAGACGCGGACCGCCTCGCCGGTGTCGGTGACCCCGTCGTGCCAGGCCTGGTCGGCGAGGTGCCGGGCGACGTGGGTGTCGGCGTCCTGGACCTTGACGGGGGTCGACCCCGGGCCGACACAGCGGCCGCCGTCGAGGCGCACCAGTTGTACGTACGTCGTGCTGGGCGGGGCGTCCTTGCTGGGCGCCGGGCCCGACTCCTGACAGTTCGACGCGGCCAGCTCCAGGTACCCGCGCGACACGGACAGGCTCTCCAGGGAGGAATCCAGCTGGGAGCGCAGCTGGCTCTCGGTGAGCAGCCAGCAGGCCACCGCGGCCAGGGCAACGGCCACGGTCACCGCGGTGGTGACGAGCAGCGCGAGGCGGGAGCGCAGCGGCAGCGAGGCCAGGCGGCGCAGCGGGCCGCGCCTGCCGGGCTCCGGGGCGGGGCCTTCCGGTTCGCCGGGGCCGTCCGTGGGGTGCGGGGCGTCGTGCGGGGCGTGCGTGGTGCTCACTCCGTACCGCCGCCCGTGCGCAGCGCGTACCCCACTCCCCGCACCGTGTGCACGAGGCGCGGCTCGCCGGCCGCCTCCGTCTTGCGGCGCAGGTACATCACGTACACGTCGAGCGAGTTCGAGCTCGGTTCGAAGTCGAAGCCCCAGACCGCCTTGAGGATCTGCTCGCGCGTCAGGACCTGGCGCGGGTGCGCGAGGAACATCTCCAGAAGCATGAACTCGGTCCGGGTCAGCTCCACTTGGCGGCTGCCGCGGGTGACCTCGCGGGTCGCGAGGTCCATCCGCAGGTCGGCGAAGGACAGCACGTGTCCGGGCTGGTCCTCGCCGCCCGCGCCGTGGGTCGCCGCGTACGAACTGCGCCGCAGCAGGGCCCTGATCCGGGCGAACAGTTCGTCCAGCTCGAACGGTTTCACCAGGTAGTCGTCGGCGCCCGCGTCGAGCCCGGTCACGCGGTCGCCGACCGTATCGCGGGCGGTCAGCATCAGGATGGGGATGGTGTCGCCGGAGGAGCGGATGCGGCGGGCGGCGGTCAGGCCGTCCATCCGGGGCATCTGGATGTCAAGGACGATCAGATCGGGCTCGTAAGCGGCGGTCTTGGCGAGCGCGTCGATGCCGTCGACCGCGACTTCCGTGCCGTAGCCCTCGAAGGCGAGGCTGCGCTGGAGCGCCTCGCGCACGGCGGGTTCGTCGTCGACGATCAGGATGCGCTCGGCGGGGCTGGTCATCGGGGGTCCTCGGCGGTGGTGGGAGTGCGGGTGGGGCGCTGCGGGGGTGCGCTCAGCGTCGCACGGGGCGGGGCGGTGGCGCCTGCGGCGGGCTGTTCCCCGACCCGCCCCTTCCCGCTGTGACATGGTGCGGCTGCCGCCGCGTGACGGGGGCAAGCCCCCGGACCCCCTGAGGGCGTGTCCTGAAGCGCCGGACGGGCTGGATATTTCAGGCCGCCCGCAGCTTCGCCAGGTCCGCCTTGACCGTGTCTATCGGGATGGCGAAGCCGAGGCCGACGCTGCCCGAGGTGGAGCCCGTGGCCCCGCTCGGTGCGTACATCGCGGAGTTGATGCCGATGATCTCGCCGTTCATGTTGATGAGCGCGCCGCCGGAGTTGCCGGGGTTGAGGGACGCGTCCGTCTGGAGGGCCTTGTACGTCGTCTTGGACGACCCTGTTTCCCCGTTGAACTGCTTCCCGCCGAACTCGAACGGCCACTGGCCGCTCCCGTCGCCCTGACCGCCCCGGCCCTGCTGGTCCGGCTGCCCCTGACCCTGGTCCTGGTCCTTCGCCACCGTGACGTCCCGGTCGAGCGCGGAGACGATTCCGCTGGTCACGGTCCCCGTCAGGCCCTCGGGCGAACCGATCGCCACCACCTCGTCGCCGACCTTCACCCGGTCGGAGCTGCCGAGCGACGCCGTCTTGAGCCCGCTCGCGCCTTCGAGCTTGATGAGCGCGAGGTCCTTGTCCGCGTCGGTGCCGACGACCTTCGCCGTGTACGTCTTGCCGTCGCTCAGCTTGACCTTGATGGTCGAGGCGCCCGCGACGACATGGTTGTTGGTGATGATCTCGCCGTCGGCGGTGATGATCACGCCGGAGCCGGTGGAGTCGCCCGCCGAGGACGTCGCGCTGATCTCGACGATGCTCGGGCTCACGGCCTGCGCGACCCCGGCGACGGTGCCCTTGCTGCTCTGCGCGACGTTGGAGCCGGTGACGCCGGTGCCGACGCCCGGGTCGCTCTTCGCCAGGTTCTGGACGAGCGCGCCCGTTCCACCGCCTATCGCGGCGGCGGTGAGGGCGACCGCGGCCAGCATCGCCACGGGCCGCTTGGCCCGCTTGCGGTGGGGCGGGGGCGGGGGCCATGCAGCCGTCCCCGCACCCCCGGCCGCACCCGCCGCCACCGGCTGCGCGGGTTCGTACGCGGGCGGCGGCGGATACGCGGCGGAGTACGCCTGCGCGTCCCGCTCCGCATCGTCCCTGGCCCGCTGCCAGGCCTCGTCCCCGTAGGGCTGCTGGTGCTCGGGCTCCGGGTTCTCGCCGCTGCGGCGGTGGCTGTCGGTCATGTCTCCGAGCTTGGCCACCGCTTATGAGAACCGTCTGAGGACGTGGTGAGAAGCCGCGCAGAAGCGCGTATGCCGGACATAAAAAGGTGCGTTACGCGCCGTGGCATCCGCAGGAGCGGCGTACGACCAGCGCCGAGGGGAACTGCTTCAGGCGCTCGCGCCGCGATCCCGCCACCCGCAGCGCGTCGTCGAGGACCAGGTCCACCGCCGCCCGCGCCATCGCCGGGCGGTCGGAGAAGACCGTCGTCAGCGGCGGGTCGGTCAGCGCGGCCTCCTTGACGTCGTCGAAGCCTGCCACCGCCAGCTCGCCCGGCACGTCGATGCGCAGCTCGCGCGCCGCCCGCAGTACGCCGATCGCCTGGTCGTCCGTGGCGCAGAAGATCGCCGGGGGTCTGTCGGGGCCCGCGAGCAGCCCGAGGGCCACCTGGTACGCGTCGTAGCGGTTGTACGGGGCCTGGAAGAGGCGGCCCTCGGTGGAGCGCCCGGATTCCTGCATGGCGCGGCGCCAGCCCTCGACGTGGTCGGCCACCGGGTCACCTACCGCCGGGGTGGACTCCACGCCGCCCAGGCACGCCACGTACGCGTACCCGTGCTCCAGCAGGTGGCGGGTGGCGAGCTGGGCGCCGCCGACGTCGTCCGTCACCACGGCCACGTCGTCGATCGCCTCGGGCCGCTCGTGCAGCAGCACCACCCGCGCGTCCCAGGCCTCGATCTCCGCGGCGGCGTGCTCGCTGGGGCCCTGGCTGACCAGGATCAGCCCGGACACCCGCATGCCGAGGAAGGCCCGCAGATAGTGGACCTCGCGCTCGTCGCGGTAGTCGGAGTTGCCGACGAGGACCATTTTTCCGCGCTCGGCGGCGGCCTGTTCGACGGCGTGCGCCATCTCGGCGAAGAAGGGCTGCCTGGCGTCGGGGACGATCATTCCTATGAGGTCCGTACGCCGCGACGCCATCGCCTGGGCCACCCGGTCCGGCCGGTACCCCAGCTCCTTGATCGCGACGAGCACCCGCTCGCGCGTGGCCGGGGCGACCGGGCGCGGTCCGTTGTTGATGACGTAACTGACGACCGCGGTCGACGTCCCCGCAAGTCGTGCCACATCGTCCCGCGTCACCTTGGCCACGCGCGGCAGTCTACGCGTGGCGACCCAGGCGCTGTCGGTTGGATCAGGCCGGGCTCGCGGCCTGATCCGACCGACACCGCCTACCGGCCTGAAGGCTTACGGCCACCGCCGGGCAAGCCTTGTGCCTACCGCTCGACAGCCCGTGGGGCCGACCCCACAGGAGCCTCGCCCCGGGGGTCCGTGTCCGCCGGCCGGGACGCCGGGGAAACCGGCGGAGCGGCCTTTCCCCGGGGGTCCCCACCGGCCCGGTCCGCCTTCTCCGGTGTCACGAAGCGGTAGCCGACATTGCGTACGGTGCCGATCAGCGCCTCGTGCTCGGGCCCGAGCTTCGCCCGCAGCCGCCGCACATGGACATCGACCGTGCGCGTACCGCCGAAGTAGTCGTAACCCCACACTTCCTGGAGCAACTGCGCGCGCGTGAAGACCCGGCCCGGGTGCTGCGCCAGGTACTTGATCAGCTCGAACTCCTTGAAGGTCAGGTCCAGGACCCGGCCCTTGAGCTTCGCGCTGTAGGTCGCCTCGTCGATGGAGAGGTCGCCGTTGCGGATCTCCATCGGGCTGTCGTCCGACGCGATCTGCCGGCGGCCCGTCGCGAGGCGCAGCCGCGCCTCGACCTCGGCGGGTCCCGCGGTGTCGAGCAGTACGTCGTCGATGCCCCAGTCGGCGGTGACGGCCGCGAGGCCGCCCTCCGTCACGACGAGGATCAGCGGACAGCCGGGGCCGGTGGACCGCAGCAGCTGGCACAGCGACCTGACCTGCGGAAGGTCACGGCGGCCGTCGATCAGGATGATGTCGGCACCAGGGGTGTCGACGAGGGCCGGGCCCTCGGCGGGAGCCACCCGCACACTGTGCAGAAGCAGGCCGAGGGCGGGAAGCACCTCCGTCGAGGGCTGAAGGGCATTGGTCAGGAGCAGCAGAGAACTCATCGTCCGCCACCTGCCTTGTTCGGACTGTCATGCACGGTTCGCTCGCCCATTACGTCGGTTCCTCCTCGGTCCCTGCGAGGACGTATGCGGCACTGCTTCGTACGTACGGACCTTCGCGCCCTGAGGTCCGCCTGTCGTGTCGCGTCTGTCATGTCTTCCGTCCGCCATAACGGCCAGAAAGCACAAAAGGACCCGGGGGCAACATTGCCCAGGTCCTCTGCCCAGCAGAATAGCCCACCCGGCTTCCGAGCCAGAGGGGCAATTCCGGAGATCATTTGTTTCCTTGGTCACGCGGCAGACACCAAGCACACCCCCAGGAGCACCCATCTGTGCAGGTCGCGGCCATGATCGCGGTCTGGTTCCGGTGGCACGCGGGCCTTCTGTCGCGGTTGCACGGGGGGCGCACGGAGGCGCGTACGAATGAGATCGCCGCCACGAGCGCCCCTCGGGCGTAGGGGGCCAGGGGCGGAGGCGTCATCATGGAGGCGGTAATTCGACGAAAGGAGCGCCGCCATGGCAGCCGTCACCATCCGCTACTGGGCCGCGGCCAAGGCCGCGGCCGGGGTCGCGGAGGAGCCGTACGCGGCCGGGACGCTCGCCGAAGCGCTCGACGCGGTGCGCGAGCGGCACCCCGGGGAGCTGACCCGCGTACTCCAGCGGTGTGCGTTCCTCATCGACGGAGACCCCGTCGGGACCCGCGGTCATGAGACCGTACGGCTGGCCGAGGGCGGCACGGTCGAGGTGCTCCCGCCGTTCGCAGGAGGATGACCACCACACCATGAGCAACCAGCAGCCTTACCCGTATGAAGGCCAAGAGGGTCGCGAGGGGCACGACGGTCGCCAGGACCAGTCCTACGGGCAGCGGCAATCCCCGTACGCCCAGCAGCAGCCTCCCTACGCGCAGGAGTCCTACACCCAGACCTGGGAGGGGCAGACCTGGGACGCCCAGTACCAGCCGGTCCAGCCGCAGGCGCAGCAGGACCGGCAGCAGCCGCAGCCCCAGCCGGACCGGCAACAGCCCTACGCGCAGCCCGACGCGTACGGGCAGCAGTACCGGCCGCAGGCGCCCGCTCCGGCCGCCGCCGACACCGCGTACCCGCCGCCGCACCGGACGCCCGGTCCCGAGCCGTACGAGCCCGCGCAGGCCGCGTACGAGCCGCCCCCGGCCCCCGCGCCGTACGAGCCGCCCACCACCCTGGGCAATACCCGCGTCACCGACGCGCAGCGCGCCCGCGCCGAGGGCAGGTCGCCGGTGATAGCGCCGGGGATGCAGCCCGCCGCGCTGACCGCCGCCCTGGCTCTGCTGATGGCCGCCGCCGCCGGGCTCGGCTCGTACGCGCTGGTCGTGCCGCTCGTACTGCTCCAGGCCGTCACCGCCGGGGGCTGGTTCCGGCTCAACGGCATGTGGCCCGCCCGGCAGGGCATCATGCTCGCCTTCCTGGGCGGCATCACCGCCGACATCGCGCTGCTGGCCGTCGACGCCGCGCACGCGCCCGCCGCGATCATCGGCACGCTCGGCGTCTGGGTGCTGCTCACGCTCGTGCTCCAGCTGCGCAACCGGGCGCCCGCCGACGAGCGGATGTACGGCCTGACGGCCACCGTCACCTCGGCCGCGCTCGCCGTCGTCGCGGCCGGGCACCTCGCCGCGGCCCCGGAGGCCGTGACCATCGGCGGCGCCGCCGTCGCCGTGGCGGTGCTGGCGCGCGCGGTGCCCCTGGGGGCCGTTCCCTCGGTGATCGTGTCGCTGCTCGCCGCAGCGGGTGCCGGGATCGCGACCGGGCAGCTGACGGACGTCGGCTCCAAGGGGGCGCTGCTCGGGCTCGCGGCCGGGGTGTGCGCGCTGATCGGCCTGCGGGTGGCCAGCTACGACTACCCGTCCCGCTTCGTCCACATGACGGCCGGAGTGGCCCTGCCGCTGACCGTCGCGGCACCTGCCGTCTATCTGATCGGCCGGGCCATCGTCTGATCGTGCGCCGATCACGGGCAGTAGGCTCGCGTCGTCAGGGGGCTTGACGACGGATCAACTACTACTCGGGCGACACAGGTGGGGGACCCAGAGCAATGCGTGCACTGCGAATACTGCTGATCTTCGCTGTGGTCCTCGGCGGCATTTTTGTCGCCGTGGACCGCATCGCGGTCAACATGGCCGAGTCGGAAGTGGCCGACCGGGTTCAGAACCAGCAGGGGCTCGGCGGGGGAGCCGAAGTCTCGATCAAGGGCTTTCCCTTTCTGACCCAGGTCGCGGCCAAGCAGCTCGACCAGGTCGACGTCACGCTCAAGGACGTCGAGGCGAGCGCGGCAGGCCGCAAGGTCCGGGTCAGCGAGCTGGCCGCCGAACTGCACGACGTGCGGCTGCAGGGCAGCCTCACCGGCTTCACCAGCGCGAAGGCGGCCCGCGCCACCGGCACGGCCACCGTCTTGTACGCGGATCTGACCAGGGCCTCCGAGGAGGGGGTGCGCGTCTCCTACGGCGGCAACGGCAAGGTGAAGGTGACCGGCTCCATCGGCATCCTCGGCCGTACCGTCACGCGCAGCGTGCTCTCCACGGTGAGCATGGTCGAGGGCAACACGATCCGGGTGCGGGCGGACGAGGTTCCGGGCGAGGGCATCCCCGGCCTGGAGGGCATGATCCGCAAGCGGACCGACTTCGACCGGCAGATCGGCGGGCTGCCCGACGGGCTGAAGCTCGAAAAGATCGAGGCGCGCGAGGGCGGCGCGGAGATCTCCGTCACGGGGACGGACGTGGAGCTCGCGGGCTGAGCGACCCGCACGGCCTGGGGCCGGATGGTGAGACATGGGCGTCCGCCCCTCAGGAGAGGGGCGGACGCCCTGCGTGCGGGGGTGACAATCCGTACTTCCGTCGAACCCGTATCTCAATATCCGGACGATCTCGTCTCGCCATATGACACGCCGGTGACATGCCGGACGTAACGTCCCTACGATCGGTCCCATGCAGGAGCGACAGGCGGACCTCACGAAGCGGCGGGCAGTGGACCTGTGCCGCGTCTCCGCCATGCTCTGTCGAACTCTCTGAGCGGGTTCCGCACCCGCCTCCGCCCGGCCCTTCCCGACTCGATCGCAGCCGAAGTCAGGGCCACCCCGTGCCGCCGTACGCCGGTACCGCCCGCGCATCCACAGCGGCCGGCACACCCCCCTCGCGATAACCCCCGCATCCTGCCCCGGAGGAGAACAGCATGAGCCGCAGTGACGTCCTGGTAGACGCAGACTGGGTCGAGGCCCACATCGAGGACCCGAAGGTGGCCGTCGTCGAGGTCGACGAAGACACCTCCGCGTACGAGAAGAACCACATCCGCAACGCCATCCGGATCGACTGGACCAAGGACCTCCAGGACCCGGTGCGCCGCGACTTCATCGACCAGGCCGGCTTCGAGAGGCTCCTGTCGGAGAAGGGCATCGGGAACGACACGACGGTCGTTCTCTACGGCGGCAACAACAACTGGTTCGCCTCGTACGCCTTCTGGTACTTCAAGCTCTACGGCCACAGCGACGTCCGTCTCCTCGACGGCGGCCGCAAGAAGTGGGAGCTCGACTCCCGCGACCTGGTGGACACCGTGCCCGAGCGCACCGCCACCTCGTACAAGGCCCAGCCCCAGGACAAGTCGATCCGCGCCTTCCGCGACGACGTGGCCGCGGCGATCGGCAACCAGAACCTGGTCGACGTGCGCTCGCCCGACGAGTTCAGCGGCAAGCTGCTCGCCCCCGCGCACCTGCCGCAGGAGCAGTCGCAGCGCCCCGGCCACGTGCCGAGCGCCCGCAACATCCCGTGGTCGAAGAACGCCAACGACGACGGCACCTTCAAGTCGGACGAAGAGCTCAAGGCGCTCTACGAGGACGAGCAGGTCGATCTGGCGAAGGACACCATCGCGTACTGCCGCATCGGTGAGCGCTCGGCGCTCACCTGGTTCGTGCTGTACGAGCTGCTCGGCCAGAAGAACGTCAAGAACTACGACGGTTCGTGGACCGAGTACGGCTCGCTGGTGGGCGTGCCGATCGAGCTCGGCGCCAACAAGTAACCAGGCCGCCGACTCAACTGCTGCCTGCGATCAGACGACTTGAAGGACGGTTCAACATGTGTGGAGCACAGGCCGGTGGCCCCGACGCTTCGACGATCAAGCCCGGTGAGACGACGATCCAGGGCAACGTGACCCGCGACGGTGAGCCCGTCACCGGTTATGTGCGCCTGCTGGACTCGACCGGCGAGTTCACCGCGGAGGTCCCGACCTCGGCGACCGGACAGTTCCGCTTCTACGCCGCCGAGGGCACCTGGACGCTGCGCGCCCTGGTCCCTGGCGGCACGGCCGACCGCACGGTCGTCGCGCAGACCGGTGGGCTCTCCGAGGTCGCGATCGCGGTCTGAGCCCGCTTCTTGACCGGCCGTAGGGCCGCACCCCAGGGGGTTGGACGCCACTGCGACGGGGTGCGGCCCATCGGTCTGTCCGGAGCCGGTTCATCGGTCTGCCCGGGGCCGTTCGGACCGGGTGGTCGTACGCTGGAGGTATGTACGCGCGGCGCCGTCGCGGCTATTTCCTGCTCATGGGCGGATGCATCGTCCTGTTCGTCTCCGCCTGGTCCTTCGTGCGTCTGTGGTCCATGCCGGTGGCCGTCGGGATGTGCGTCGTCGCCATGGTGATCCCGCCGGTCGCGGCGATGTTCGCGAACCGCCGGGGACCCGACGACCGGTGGTGGGACGACCCGTCCGGCGACCCGAAGTCCGACGACTGGTGGTCCGAGCTGGACGGCAAGAAGCACCGGCAGGAGTAGCGGCCCCCGGCGGGCTGGGGGTGCCCGGCCGGTCTCCGCGTCGACTCCCTCCTCCGCCTCGCGGCTCCACGCACCAGACCCCGCTCCTTTCACCCACGGGGATCGGCCGGACACCTCCTAGGCGCCGCCGCGCAGCGCGTCGACGGCGATGGCCGCTGTGGTGCCGATGACCGCGTCCGCCCGCGGCAGGTTGGCCGCGGTGCTGGCGGCGCGGGTGAAGACGGCGACGGCGTAGCGGCCCCCGTCCGGGTATTCGATGACGCCCACTTCGTTGCGCACGGTCGGCAGGCTGCCGGTCTTGCCCGCGACGTGGATGTCGTCGAAGGGGAAGCCGGACGCCATGCGATGGGGCCACACCTGGAGGCCGAGCAGGCGGCGCAGCGCGGCTCCCTGCTCGGGCGGGCAGGCCTCGTCGCGCCAGACGGAGCCGAGCAGCCGGGTCATGTCGCGTGGGGTGGAGCGGTTCGTGCGGGCGGGGTCGAGGGCCCGCAGCCGGGCGATGACGTACGGGTCGGCCAGTGCCTGCGCGCCGCCGGGGCCCGCGTCCTCCTTGATCGTGGCGAGGAACTCTCCGAAGGTGTGCACGGCGTACGTGTGGGTCAGGCCGAGGCGGGCCGTCGTGTCGTTGACGGCGTCCAGGCCGACGCGCGCCAGCAGGACGTCGGCGGCGCCGTTGTCGCTCACCGCCATCATCAGATAGGCGGCGTCGCGCAGTGACATCCGGACGGGGTCGAGCATGGCGCCGAGCCCGGTCGGGCCGGACGTGCGGTCGGCCGGCGCGCATTCCGTCTGCTCCGTGAGGTCCAGGCGCCCCTCGGCCGCGTGCTGGTGGAGCGTGACGAGCAGGCAGAGCTTGTGCACGCTGGCAGTGACGACGGGGTGGTCCCCACCGAAGCTGATCTCCGCGCCGGAGTCGATGTCGACGGCGTGCAGCCGGCCGGTGACGCCGGCGCCGTCGAAAGCGCCCCGGATGCGGGCGAGGGCACGGGTCACAGCCAGTACTCCGCCGCCGGGCGCAGATGGAGCGGGTGCGCGGGCGGGTCGGCGCTCAGCGCGTCACTGCTCCGCAGCGCGCGCGTGGCCGCTTCGGCGAAGGCGCCGACCGCGGTGTCGCTGCGGCCCTTGGGCCAGGCCACGGAGTGCCGCCAGGCCAGCGGGGCGCCTACGAGGGGGCGCCAGACGATGTCCGGGTCCCGGTCGGTGGTGTCCGTGGCGTGGACGTCCCTGGGGCTGAACGCGACGGCGTTCGCCGAGAGGATCAGGCCGCGGATGAAGCTCGCGCCCTGGCCCTGCCGGACGGCGCCGGGGGTGTAGCCGTTGCGGGCGCAGGTGGTCAGTACGTCGTCGTGCAGCGCCGGGGCGCCGACGCGATGGAAGAGGATCAGGTCGTATCCGCCGAGGGCGGCGAGCGGCACCTCGTCGAGCGCCGCCGCCGGGGCTTCGCGCGGCAGCAGGACGCCCACCTCGCGGCGCAGGACGGGACCCAGTTCAAGCCCGGACACGTCGCACGGGTGGTGGATGAGCCCGACGTCCAGGTCGTGCGAGGCGAACTGGGCGAGCTGCTGCGCGGTGGACAGCTCACGCAGCTCCAGCTCCACTCCGGCATGGCGCTGCCGGAAGTCCGCCAGGATCGCGGCGACGCTCTCGCCCGCGATGTCCGGCGGGAGGGCGGCGCGCAGCAGCCCGACATCGCCGTCCCGGATGCGGCGGGCGGCGGCCATCAGGGCCTCCGAGCGGACCAGCAGCTCACGGGCCTCGTCCAGGAGCAGCGTGCCGGCCTTGGTGATCGTCACCTGTCGGCTGGTGCGCTCGAAAAGCCGCACCCCCAGCTCGCGCTCCAGGCGCTGGATGCGCTGCGACAGGGGTGGCTGGGCCATGCCGAGGCGCTGTGCGGCGCGGCCGAAGTGTGACTCTTCTGCAACAGCCACAAAGCACTCCAAGTGCCGCATCAGGTCCACAGCCAGCAACGATATCGCGGATTGATTAATCCGAGAACGATATCGGACTTGGACACCCGGCTGAGGGCCCTGTTCTTCTCTGGGCATGACCTTGCTTCCCTCCTCGCCTCACAGGCGCACCACGCGCTCGCGCTACGGCGCCCTGCTGCTCGGTGTCCTTCTCGCCGCCGGCCCGGTCGGCTGCACCGGAGCGGCCGAACCGCCCACCCCACGGGCTTCGGCATCGGTTTCTGCTTCGCCCGGCGGCTCGCCGGACGGCGGCACCCGGGAGTACCTGCTGCACCGCCCCGCCGGGGGCGCCGGACCCAGGCCGCTCGTCATCGCCTTCCACGGCCGCGGCTCGGGCGCCGAGGAACTGCGCGGGGCCAGCCGCCTGGAGAAGGCCGCCGGGGCGCGCGGCATGCTCGTCGCGTACCCCGAGGGGCTGCGCGACGCGTGGGGCGCGGGCAGCGCGGTCACGAAGGAACGCCCGGACCCGGACGCCGATGTGCGCTTCGCCGAGGCGCTGGTCGGCGAGCTGGTGCGGACCGGGCGGGCGGACCCCGAGCGGGTGTATGCCGCCGGGTTCTCCAACGGGGGCGCGATGGCGTTGCGGGTGGCGGCCCAGCGGCCCGGCCCGGTCGCGGGAGCCGCCGCAGTCTCCGGCCAACTGCCCGCCGGTCGCGCGGTGGTCAGGCCGACCGGAGCGGTGCCGGTGCTGATCATTTACGGGGAGAAGGATCCCGTACGCCCCCTCGGGGGTCTGCTCCGGCCCGGCCCGGCGCCCGCCGGGGAGGAGCCGATCACGCCGACCATGTCGGCCCGCGACAGCGCCGCGGCGTTCGCGGCAGCGGGCGGGGCGCGCGGTCCAGTGACGAAGGCCGAAGCGGGCTACGACCGCACCGTGTGGGGCGCCGGGCCCGCCGGCGCCACCGTTCAGCTCCTCGTCATGGACGACGCGGGCCACACCTGGCCCGGCTCGTCGATCACCCCGCCCAAGGGATTCGGCCGTACCAGCACGGCTCTGAACGCGGCCGGCACCGTCGTCGACTTTTTCGCGGCCCAGCAGTGACGGGCGCACACGAACGCAGCGCACACGAACGCAGTGATTACGAACGCAGCGAACACAGGGGGGCTCCCATGTCCGACGCCGGATCCACAGGCGGATATTCCACACCCGGATACGCCACCACCACGCGCCGCAAGCCCCGCGGAGCGGCCCGGTCGGCCGCGGCGGTGGCCGTCGTCCTGGGCCTCGCGGCAGGCGGTGCGTACGCCGCCGGGCTCGGCCCCTTCGCCGACGCGGCAGCGGCTCCCGACCCCGCGGCCACGGCTCAGGCCCGCGCGTTCCTGGCGGACTGGGCCGGTGGCCGGATGCCGGGGGCGGGGGCGCGTACGACCAACCCCGACCGGGCGGAGGAGGTGCTGCGCAATTTCACCGCCGGGCTCGACATCGGCAAACCGGCCCTGACCGCGGCGGCGGCCACGGTGGCCGAGGACGGCGTCGTCACGGTCCCCTTCACCGCGAGGATGCCCGTCGAGGGCCTGGGCACCTGGACCTACGCATCGAAGCTGCCGCTGCGCAAGCAGGACGACGGCACCTGGAAGGTGGACTGGGTCCTGTCCCTGGTCCACCCGAAGCTGAGCAGCACCGAGAAGTTCCGCCTGGAGCGCGAGGAGGCCGCCGAAGGCCGTGAGGTCACCGACCGCGAGGGCGCTCCGCTCTCGGGCGCCGAGACCCCCTCCCTGGGTCCTGTCCTCACTCGGCTCGCCGGGGACGCGGGGGGCGGTCCGCGCGGGGCGGTCCAACGGGTCGACCGGGACACCGGCGAGGTCAGCGGCACCGAAGCCACGTTCGGCAAGAAGCCCGCCCGCCCGGCCGAGGGGCCCGTACGCACCACCATCGACTCCGGCTGGCAGGCCGCCGCCGAGAAGGCCCTCGCAGCCAGGGCCGACGGCAAGGACGCCGCGGTGGTCGCCCTGCGGGTCGACAACGGCCGGATCCTGGCCCTGGCGAACTCCCCGTCAGCCGGCTTCAACCGCGCGGTCTCCGGCACCTACGCGCCCGGCTCCACCTGGAAGATCGTCACCACGGGCGCGCTGCTGCTCAACGGCGCCGTCGCGCCCGAGGACGTCGTGGACTGTCCCAAGTACCTCACCGTGGGCAAGCAGTTCCACAATGTCGAGACCTCCGAACACCGCGGTGCCACCTTCCTCAAGGACTTCACCGAGTCGTGCAACACCGCGTTCATCAGCCTGCGCGGCAAGCTCGGCGAGCAGGAGATGGGGGAGGTCGCAGGCAAGTACTTCGGCATGGGCCAGCGGTGGCACGTCGGCATCCCGTCATTCGACGGGTCGGTTCCGGTGCCCCGGGACGAGACCGAGAAGGCCGCGTCGATGATCGGGCAGGGCCGGGTGCTGGGCAATCCGCTGACCATGGCGTCCGTCACCGCGACCGCCGTCTCCGGAACGTTCCACCAGCCCACGATCACCGGCGGGACCAAGGACACGACGACCACCACCGCGCTCCCCCGGAACGTGGTCACCCAGCTGCGCACGATGATGCGCGCCACCGTGACCTCGGGCACGGCCCGGGGGCTGGCGGATCTGCCCGGCGACGTCGGCGCCAAGACCGGCACCGCCGAGGTCTCCGAAGAGGCACCCAACAACGGCTGGCTGGTCGCGCACCGCGGCAATGTCGTCGTCGCCTGCGTCGTCGAGGGCGGGATCACCGGCGGCTCGTCCGCGCTGCCCGTCGTCCACGACATGCTCGCCGAGGTCCCGGGCGACCCGTCGTGACACCACCGAGCTCGCCGCCAGAGCCCGAATGGGGGAGGGCGGTGACTCAGTAGACGAGCGCCTGTACGCCGTCCGCCATGATCTCGCTGACGAAGACCTGCGCCCCCGCGATCCGCACGCCCTCGATCACGTCCTTCTCGCTGATGTCCCGCCGGGCCGCGCACTGCGTGCACAGGGTGATCAGCCCCGCGCCCACGATCGCATCGATCAGCCCGGGCAGCGGCGCCGCGTGCGGCAGTTCGAACTCCGCCGCCCGTCCGGGCAGCGCGAACCACGCCGACTCCCCGGTCAGCCAGAGCGAGACCTCCACCCCGCTGGCCACGGCGACCGCCGCCACCGTGAAGGCCTGCGAGCAGCGCTCCGGGGCATCGGCCCCGGCGGTCACCTTGATCACGAGCTTCTTCGTCATGCCCGAACTGTAATCCGCGGCCCGGGTGACCTCACAGAGAGCGCCGGGCGTGGGCCGACTAAGCTGGTGCCCGGCCCCGTAATGCCCACCGCTCGTGCAAGGAGCAACCCCGTGCTGACGATTTTCTTCGAAGCCCTGCTGGTGCTGGTCTGCGTCGGTGTTCTGGCCTTCACCGGCCTGGCCGTGAAGAAGCTCTACCAGGGCCAGCGCTGACCCAGCCCGGCCCACCCCGCCTCCTCACAGATCGCCTGAGCAGCTCATGATCGAGATCCCGTCCGACCTTCACCCGGACCTTGTCCCCCTCTTCTTCCTCCTCGGAAACTGGGAGGGCGCGGGCGTCGCCGACTTCCCCGGTGCCGAGAAGTGCAACTTCGGCCAGGAAGCGACCTTCACCCACGACGGCCGGGACTTCCTGGAGTACGTCTCGCACACCTGGGTGCTCGACAACGAGGGCAAGAAGGTCAGGCCCCTGGAGAGCGAGTCCGGCTACTGGCGTGTCGACAAGGACCGCAAGGTCGAGGTCGTCATGATCCGTGACCAGGGCATCGTCGAGATCTGGTACGGCGAGCTGGCCGCCCAGAAGCCGCAGATCGACCTGGTCACCGACGCCGTGGCCCGGACCGCGGCCTCCGGCCCGTACACCGGTGGCAAGCGCCTCTACGGCTATGTGAAGAGCGACCTGATGTGGGTCGGCGAGAAGGCCACCCCCGACGTCGAGCTCCGGCCGTACATGTCGGCGCACCTGAAGAAGGTCGTCGATCCGAGCGAGTGGGCGAAGGACCTCAAGGACCTTCCCGACGACGGCATCGCGTTCTTCAAGTAGGCACGAGCGAGCGGCGGACGAACGTACGGTCAGGTGCTTGCCGTACTGCCTACACTGGGCGTGTGGTGAGCATCGACTGGAAAAGCGACCTGCGGCAGCGCGGCTACCGGCTGACGCCCCAGCGCCAGCTCGTCCTCGAAGCCGTCGACGCCCTGGAGCACGCGACACCCGACGACATCCTCGTCGAGGTGCGCCGAACGGCGTCCGGGGTCAACATCTCCACCGTGTACCGGACCCTGGAGCTCCTGGAGGAGCTGGATCTGGTCAGTCACGCGCATCTGGGGCACGGCGCCCCCACCTACCACCTGGCGGACCGCCATCACCACATCCACCTGGTCTGCCGCGACTGTACGAGCGTGATCGAGGCCGATGTCGAGATCGCCGCGGAGTTCACCGCGAAGCTGCGCGAGACCTTCGGTTTCACCACGGACATGAAGCATTTCGCCATCTTCGGCAGCTGCGAGAAGTGCACCGCGGAGGCGACCTCCGTAGGATCACCCGCCAAGTCGTAGGCTTGCGGACATGAAGAGCCCTCTGCTGTCCCTGCCCGGCGCCGTCCCCGCCGAAGGGCGTGACGAAGGTGTCGCCGCCCACTACGGCGACCTTTTCCGTGAGCAGCGCGCCCTCGCCGACGGCTCCGGCTTCGTCGATCTCTCGCACCGCGGTGTCATCATGGTCACCGGCGACGACCGGCTGAGCTGGCTGCACCTGCTGATCACCCAGCACGTCAGCGAACTTCCGGCGGGCCGGGCCACCGAGGCGCTGGTCCTCACCGCGAACGGTCACGTCGAGCACGCGCTCTACCTCGTCGACGACGGCACGACGACCTGGATCCACGTCGAGCCCGGGACGCAGGGCGACCTGCTCGCGTACCTGGAGTCGATGAAGTTCTTCTACCGCGTCGAGGCCGCCGACCGCACCGAGGACTTCGCCGTCGTGTACCTCCCGGCCGGCTCGATCGCCGAGGTGCCGGACGGGGTGGCCGTGCGCGAGACACCGCAGGGCCGCGACCTGTTCCTGCCGCGCGCCGACCTGGAGTCGTACGCCGCCGCGCACGGCCCGGCGGTCGGCATGCTCGGTTACGAGGCCCTGCGCGTCGAGGCCCACCGGCCCCGCCTCGGCTTCGAGACCGACCACCGCACCATCCCGCACGAGCTGGGCTGGATCGGCAGCGCCGTGCACCTTCAGAAGGGCTGCTACCGCGGCCAGGAGACGGTCGCCCGCGTCCAGAACCTGGGGAAGCCGCCGCGCCGCCTGGTCTTCCTGCACCTCGACGGCAGCGAGGTCCTGCTGCCGGGCCACGGGACTCCGGTGCGGCTCGCCTCGGACGGCGAGGAGGGCCGCCAGCTCGGCTTCGTCACCACCTCGGCCCGCCACCACGAGCTGGGCCCGATCGCGCTGGCGCTGATCAAGCGCAATGTGCCGCTGGACGCGGAGCTGATGGTCGGGACGACCGCCGCCGCCCAGGAAGTCGTCGTAGAGCCGTAGAGGTGTGCGGAGGGGTGGGCGTCAGACCTCCAGGAACACCGTGAACGGGCCGTCGTTCGTGAGCGAGACACGCATGTCCGCTCCGAACCGGCCCGTCTCCACGTGCGCGCCCAGCGCCCGCAGCTGTGTGACCACCTCGTCGACCAGCGGTTCGGCCACTTCGCCGGGCGCCGCGGCGTTCCAGGTGGGGCGGCGACCCTTGCGGGCGTCCCCGTAGAGAGTGAACTGTGAAATGACCAAAAGTGGCGCATTCACGTCGGAGCAGGACTTCTCGCCCGCAAGGATGCGAACCGACCACAGCTTACGGGCGAGCTGTGCCGCCTTGTCCGTTGTGTCCTCATGGGTCACTCCCACCAGCACACACAGTCCTTCGCCGACGATCTCGCCGATTGTTTCGCCCGCCACGACGACGCTCGCGCCGTCGACTCTCTGCACCACCGCACGCATGCGGACCAACCTATCGGGGGCCGAACGGGGACAGAGAGCCTGCGTAGGCGTGGCCATGAGTGGCACGATGCTCGCAGGCGGTGCGCGCCGCACCGGTCCGAGGGGACGGAAATCCATGAGCACACCAGGCGCCGGGCAACCGCCCGGCCCCGCACATATGCCGCTGATTCACCCGGTCTCTCCCGCTGTCTCCGCACGACCACCCGCCCAGCGGGCCGACGGCAGCGCGGCCGGTGCCGTCGCGGAACGCCATCCGCAGGATCTGCCCGTGCTCCGGCTGCCGGCGCTGCGCGCGCTGCGCCGCGATTCGCAGCGTGACGAGGCGGACCTCAGCTACGTACGGCGGCTGCTGCACGGGCGGATCGACATTCTGCGGGCCGAGCTGTCCCGGCGTACGGGCCCGGACTCGCCGGTCGTCGACCGGCTCTCCGAGATCCTCGCGGACGCCCCGTCGATGCACCGGTCCTCCGCCCGGCACGTCACGCTGTCCATGCCGCACAGCGAGGAGTACCGGCTGCTGGCCGCCGAGATGCTCGCCGAGGTCGAACTTTCCGACCTCGACGCCCGGACGGACGAAGAGCTGCACGCGGCGATGGGACGCCTGGTCCGCTACGAGCAGCGGGTCTCCAGCCGTCGGCACCGCCTTCAGCGGACGGCCGACGATTGCAGCGCGGAGATCGCCCGCAGGTACCGTGATGGCGAAGCTCAAGTGGACGATCTGCTGACCTGAGGCCGCGACCCGGTCCCGGGGGAGGCGGCTCGTCCCCCTCGGATCTCCGGAAGGCCGACGATGTCCTCCAGCACCACCGCCATATCCCCGGTCCTCGCCGAAGTCATACGTTCCGGTTTCGTCGAGGGCCACCACCGGGGATCGCTCGTCGTGCTGGCGGCGGACGGCAGTGTGGACACCGCGGTCGGCGACCCGTCCGCCCCGGTCTTCCCGCGCTCCAGCAATAAGCCGATGCAGGCCGCGGCGGTGCTGCGGGCCGGGCTCGACCTGTCGGGGCAGCGGCTGGCGCTGGCGTCCGCGAGCCATTCGGGGGAGCGCTTCCACCTCGATCTCGTACGCAAGATGCTCGCGGAGGCCGGGCTCGCGGAGACGGACCTGCAGACCCCGCCGGACCTGCCGCTCGACCCGGTGGAGGCGGAGGCCTATCTCGCCGCCGGCGGGGTGCGTGAGCGCATCACCATGAACTGCTCGGGCAAGCACGCCGCGATGCTGGCCGTCTGCGACCTCAACGGCTGGGACCGGCAGTCCTACCTGGACCCCTCCCACCCCCTCCAGCAGCTCGTCCTGACCGTGGTGGAGGAGGCGAGCGGCGAGAGTGTCCCGGTGGTCGGCACGGACGGCTGTGGCGCCCCTCTGATGGCGATCAGCCTCACCGGCCTCGCCCGCGCCTTCCGTCACTTCGTCCTCGCCGAGTCCGGCACGGCGGAGCGCCGCGTCGCGGACGCCATGCGTGCCCACCCCGAGTACGTCGCGGGCACCCGCCGACCCGACACCTGGCTGATGCGCGAGGTGCCCGGCGCGCTGTCGAAGATGGGCGCCGAGGCGGTCCAAGCGGTGGCTCTGCCGGACGGCCGCGCTCTCGCCTTCAAGATCGACGACGGCGCCGCCAGGGCGCTCGGCCCGGTGCTGGCCCGGGTGCTGCGCCAGTTGGGCGTGGAGGGGCCCGTGGTGGACCGGATCGGGTTCGCTCCGCTGCTCGGCGGCGCCGCCGAGGTCGGGGAGATACGCGCGGTGTTCTGACCGGCCCGGAGGGCGAGCGGGGGGCCGTGGGGGGAGCGGAGCGCCGTGGGGGAGCGGAGGGCCCGTCAGGTTCCGGACGCTGGACGGCGAGCTGTCGGCCGGTGGCCGGCTCCCCGACCGCGCGGTGGCCGAGGCGCTGGCCGCGGAGGGCGCCGCACCGGCCGAGCGGGTCTTCAAGAGGACGGGCCACCTCAAGACCGTGGCGCAGGTGGGCAAGGACCGTTCGACGGTCGTGGTGCGCCGCAAGCTCAGCGGGGGAAACCGCAGGGAGCCGTGCTTCCTCGACGAGCATGTTGTCCTGCGGGCCGTGGAGGGTCTGGGCGGCGCGGTGCGGGCGCCGAGGGTCCTCGCGATGGGGGTCAGCGCACTGTCCGACGGGTTCGCGGTGCACCCCTGCGAAGGCCCCGCGGGTGGGCTGCGGCCCCCGACCCACCCGGTGCACGGGCTGCTGCCACTGGAGGCGGACGATCTCGTCGATCAGCTCGGCGCGCTCGTCGACCTGGACGCGGCGGCGCTCGATCCGACGATGGGCCACAGCGGGTTCTACCCATGGCTGAGCGACCGCCTGGTGGAGATGGTCGGGAGCCTGCCGAAGGAATCGCTGCAACTGGCCAGGGTCCTGGGGCTGCCCGGCGCGCAACGGCTCAAGGAGGTCCTGGCGCGGCACACCGTCACCGACCGCACCCCGGTCCTGCTGCACGGGGATCTGAACCCGTGGAACCTGGTGCGGGGCGCGGGCGCCGGTGAACTGATCATCATCGACTGGGAGATGGCGATGGTGGGCGACCCGCTGTACGACCTGGTGCGCCATCTGCACCTGACCCCGCACCGGCCCGAGATCCGGCGGCGCATGCTCGAACGCTGGGGGCGTGAGGTGGGCAGGCGCGGCGCCGACTACGTGAAGGATTTCGAGCGCGACGCTGACACCTACCGGTGGATCGAATCGGTACGCTCCGCCTATGTGGACCTCGACCGCCTGCTCACCGGGGAGAGCCTGGAGGCGCCGAATGTGCGCAGGGCGGTGGCCTCGTACTCGATGACACTGCAGGCGGCGACGGGGTCGCTCGGGCTCCGCGGCGACCGGATGAGGAACCCCTACCTCGCGCTGGCGCTGCTGCTGGGCGACCACGTGGAGCCGTGGCAGGGACATGGGGGAGCCCCGGAGGGCGCCCTGTGGAC
>NZ_JASITA010000062.1:0-12125 GCF_030063415.1 Streptomyces sp. H27-C3
AAGGGCCGGTTTCGGATTGCTCCGAAACCGGCCCTGACCTCGACTCTCTTGAGTCGGGACGACAGGATTTGAACCTGCGACCCCTTGACCCCCAGTCAAGTGCGCTACCAAGCTGCGCCACGTCCCGGCACCCGCTGACCTGGGGTTTCCCCCGGCTGAGCGTGCACCAGAACCATACCTCACTCCACGGGTGCTCCTCACTCCGCTGCGTCCACCTCCGCCGTACTGGTGGTGGGCGGGGGCGCGTTCAGGCGGTCGGGTGGCGCCTGCGCGGCCCCCGCCCGACCGCCCCGGGAGGGACAATGGGGACGTGGACGATACGCAGCACGACCGCAGGGACCGCGACCCCGAGGGGCGGGCCCGCAACGCGCGACCGCGGGACGGCCTGGGTCGGCCGCTGCCGTACGGCGAACCGGGCGTGGAACGCCAGCCCGAGGGTGTGGTGCGTACCGGCGAGGACACCGTCGAGGAGGCACAGCGGCTGCTCGACGCCGGGATGCCCTTCCACGCGCACGAGGTCTTCGAGGACGCCTGGAAGTCGGGCCCGGAGGCGGAGAGCGCCCTGTGGCGGGCGCTCGCCCAGCTGGCCGTGGGCCTCACCCATGCCGCCCGTGGCAACAGGAGCGGCGGCGCGACGCTGCTGCGACGCGGGGCCACCGGCATCGCCGAGTGTCACGACGCCCGCCCGTACGGCATCGATCTTGCCCACCTGGCCTCCTGGGCGAAGGAGTTGGCGGACCGGGTCGTACAGGAGGAGAAGCCGGTGTCGGCCGCCGGGAGCGCTCCGCGCCTGCGGGGCTGACCGCGCGATCACCCGTACGGCAGACTCGGGGCGTGAGAAAGATCTATGTCATCGGCATCGGGGCGGGCGACCCCGACCATCTGACGCTCCAGGCCGTCAAGGCGCTCAACGCGGTGGACGTCTTCTTCCTGCTGGACAAGGGCGAGGAGAAGTCCGACCTGATCCGGCTGCGCCACGACATCCTCGACCGGCACATCACGGACGGCCGGGCGTACCGGCTCGTCGAGGGGCGCGATCCGGACCGCGACCGCAAGGCCGGCGGCGCCGACTACTCCCCCGCAGTCGGTGACTGGCGTAGCCGCCGGGCCGACATCTTCGAGCGGATGATCACCGACGAGCTGGCCGATGATGAGACCGGGGCCTTCCTGGTCTGGGGCGACCCTGCGCTGTACGACAGCACCCTCGGCATCCTGGAAGAGATCCTGGAGCGCGGCACGGTGGCCTTCGACCATGAGGTCGTGCCCGGCGTCAGCAGTGTCTCCGCACTCGTCGCACGGCACCGCACCGGACTGAACCGGGTCGGGCGTCCCGTGCAGATCACCACGGGACGGCGGCTCGCGGAAGGCTGGCCCGAGGGCGCGGACGACGTGGTGGTGATGCTCGACGCGCACCAAGTGTTCCAGCGGTACGCGCGGGAGGACCCGTACATCTACTGGGGGGCGTACATCGGGACCGCCGACGAGATCCTGGTCTCCGGCAGGCTCTCCGAGGTCTCGGAGCGGATCCTGGAGCTGCGCGCCGAGGCCCGTGCCCGCAAGGGCTGGATCATGGACACGTACCTGCTGCGCCGCGGCTGACCCCCGGACCCGGTCGGCCCAGACGGGCCAGCGCCCCTGCTACGTCCGGCACCACGGACACCCCGCTCGGCGGGGGCGGGCGGCGTACGACGACGACCGGCAGGCCGAGGTCGCGGGCGGCGGTGAGCTTGGCCGCGGTGGCCGGGCCGCCGCTGTCCTTGGTGACCAGGACATCGATGGTGTGTGCACGCAGTAGCGCCGTCTCGCCCTCCACGGTGTACGGGCCCCGGTCGAGCAGCACCTCGGTGCGGCGGGGCAGCGGCGGCTCCGGGGCCTCCACCGAACGTACGAGGAAGTGCAGCCCGTCCAGGCCCGCGAAGGCGGCCAGGCCGAGCCGGCCGGTGGTGAGGAAGACCCGCCGGCCGAGCGCGGGAAGCCGGGTGGCGGCATCGGCGAGATCGGCGGCCCCGTGCCACTGATCGCCGGGGCCCGCGTGCCAGCCGGGGCGGCGCAGCGCGAACAGCGTGACGCCCGTGGCGGCAGCCGCCCGCGCCGCGTTGGCGCTGATTTCGACGGCGAAGGGGTGAGTGGCGTCTATCACAGTGCTCACACGGTGCTCGCGCAGCCAGGCGGCCATTCCCGCAGGCCCACCGAAGCCGCCGACCCTGACGTCCCCGACCGGCGTCCTGAGGTGCGCGACGCGCCCGGCGAATGAGGTGGTGACCCGGAATGCGGGACGCTGGGCCAGTGTTTCCGCAAGCTGGCGGGCCTGTGTCGTACCGCCGAGTATCAGTACATGGGCGCTGCCGTCGGTCATGCCGTCACGCTACCCGGAGGGCCTCCACCGGACCGTTTCAGGAAAGTGGCCCAGGTCACTCCATTCAAGGCGTAACGAAATGGCGCGGGCGTGCGATGAACCCACAGGAGTCGTCGCGCTGCCCGTTACGTCATGCGCCGTCGCCCAGTCATCATTTTTTGCTACGAGAGGCTCCTCGTGTCGGTCAGTCCGTCCCGCCCGTTTCCACAGGAGATTGCGGAATCCCCTTCCTTGATCACGCTCATTGAGCGCGGCAAGGAGCAGGGTCACATCAACGGCGACGACGTACGCCACGCCTTCGAGGCGGACAGCATCCCCGCGGACCAGTGGAAGCGGGTGCTGCGCAGCCTCAACCAGATCCTCGACGAGGAGGGCGTGACGCTGATGGTGACGGCGGCCGCCGCTGCCGCCAAGGCTCCCGTCAAGCGTGCGCGCAAGACGGTCGCGCGGGACGAGGAGAAGCGTCCGGCCAAGAAGGCCGCCGTCAAGAAGACGACGGTCAAGAAGACCGCCGCGGCAGCCTCCACGGCGTCCTCCGCGTCAATACCGGTAGGCGACGGCGCGGACGAGGCTCCGGCCCCGGCGAAGCGCGCGGCGAAAAAGACTGTTGCGAAGAAGACCGCAGCCAAGAAGACCGCAGCCACCGAGGAGACGCAGCCCGACGCATGGGCCGACGACTCGGGCAGTGAGGACTCGGACGACAAGCCCACGAAGCCCGCGCAGCAGGGTGACGGCTACGTCCTGTCCGACGAGGACGAGGACGACGCACCCGCGCAGCAGGTCATGGTCGCCGGCGCCACCGCCGACCCGGTCAAGGACTACCTGAAGCTGATCGGCAAGGTGCCGCTGCTCAACGCCGAGCAGGAGGTGGAGCTCGCCAAGCGCATCGAGGCGGGCCTCTTCTCCGAGCACAAGCTTGAGGACGAGAGCGAGCAGGACGCGGTCTTCCGCCGTGAGCTGGAGATCCTCGTCGAGGACGGCCGCCGGGCCAAGAACCACCTCCTTGAGGCCAACCTCCGTCTGGTGGTCTCGCTGGCCAAGCGCTACACCGGCCGCGGCATGCTCTTCCTGGACCTCATCCAGGAGGGCAATGTCGGTCTGATCCGCGCGGTGGAGAAGTTCGACTACACCAAGGGCTTCAAGTTCTCCACGTACGCGACCTGGTGGATCCGTCAGGCGATCACCCGCGCGATGGCCGACCAGGCCCGCACCATCCGTATCCCGGTGCACATGGTCGAAGTCATCAACAAGCTGGCGCGCGTGCAGCGCCAGATGCTCCAGGACCTGGGCCGCGAGCCCACCCCGGAGGAGCTCGCCAAGGAGCTCGACATGACCCCCGAGAAGGTCATCGAGGTCCAGAAGTACGGCCGCGAGCCCATCTCCCTGCACACCCCCCTGGGTGAGGAGGGCGACAGCGAGTTCGGTGACCTCATCGAGGACTCCGAGGCCGTCGTCCCCGCCGACGCGGTCAGCTTCACCTTCCTGCAGGAGCAGCTGCACTCGGTCCTCGACACCCTCTCCGAGCGTGAGGCGGGCGTCGTGTCGATGCGTTTCGGTCTGGCCGACGGACAGCCCAAGACCCTGGACGAGATCGGCAAGGTCTACGGGGTGACGCGCGAGCGCATCCGGCAGATCGAGTCCAAGACCATGTCCAAGCTCCGTCACCCGTCGCGCTCGCAGGTCCTGCGCGACTACCTGGATTAAAAAACCAGATGCAGCGCCTCGGGCGAGCGGTGGATCAGGGTCGGTCGCCAGACGACCTCCTGGTCCGCCGCGAGGCGCAGGCCGGGCAGCCTGCGGGTGAACAGTTCGAGGGTGAGGCGGATCTGCTCCCGGCCGAGCTGTGACCCGGGGCAGGCGTGCACGCCGCGCCCGAAGGACACATGGCGGGCCGGGGTCCGCGTGATGTCGAAGGTGTCGGGCCTGTCGTGGCGCTGTGCGTCCCGGTTGGCCGAACCGTAGGCGACGAACACGGCGGTGCCGGCCTTCAGCCGGGTACCGGCGAGGGTGAGCGTACGGGTGGTGATTCGGCGGAAACCCTGGACCGCGGTGTCGTGGCGGGCGGCCTCCTCGATCGCGGCGGGGATCAGCTCCGGCCGCGCGCACACCAGCTCCCACTGCTCGCGGTGGCGCAGCAGGTGGAACAGGGTGGTGCCGATCAGCGCGGTGGTGGTCAAGTGCCCCGCGATCAGCAGGTTCTGCAGCTGGGCGACCATCTCGTGGCGCTGGTCGGGCGTGAGTTCACCGGTGCCGGGCACGAGCGCCGCTGTCATGGTGGAGATCAGATCGTCGCGCGGGCTCGCTCGGCGTGCGCGTACGTACGCGTCGAGCAGCAGCTGCAACGCGACGACGTCACGGGCGGCGGCGATCTGCTCGTCCTCCGCCAGCGGCCGGAACAGCAGCTGCTCGGCGCGCAGGCCGCCGTACACAGCCGTCGTCACGTCGGCACGGTCCAGACCGAGCAGCCGGCCGATCACCTCACCGGGCAGCTTCCCGGCGTACTGGGCCATCAGCTCGACCCGTCCCTCCCCGGTCTTCGTACCGTCCGTGAAGGCGTCGACGTACGCCTCGGCGAGCTCGGCTGCGTACGAGACGACGGCGGCGACCGGGCCGGACGACAGCCCGCGGTTGAGCGGAGCCCGGTACTTGTGGTGGCGCGGCCCGTCGGAGGTCACGACGGTGGGCCGGCGCCCCATTCCTTTGGCCAGCTCGGCGAGGGCCGCCCCAGACGGTACGACATCGGGGCGCAGCGCGTTGGCCGAGGAGAAGTCCTCGGGCCTGCCCAGGACTTCCCGTACGTCGGCGTCCCGTGCGACGAGCCAGGCGTCCAGCTCGGGCACGAAGGTCAGGCCCTCGGCGGCGCGGGCACGCGCGTAGTGGGGGTAGGGGTCGCGTTGCAGGGCGTCGAGTGCGGCTAGCGCGCCGGTGTCCACTGTGTCCACGCCGCCATCGTGCCCGAACCGACGGCCCGGGAGTAGTGGGCCTCGCCCGGTCACCGGCTCTCAGAGCGTGAAACCGGCCGGGAACGGATCGGTGGGATCGAGCAGGTACTGGCCCATCCCGGTGATCCAGGCCCTTCCGCTCACGGTCGGTACCACGGCGGGCAGCCCGCCCACGGTCGTGTCGCCGATCAGCCGTCCGGTGAAACGGGTGCCGAGCAGAGATTCGTTCACGAAGTCCTGGTGCAGAGGCAGTTGGCCGCGCGCGTGCAGCAGGGCCATCCGGGCCGAGGTGCCCGTGCCGCACGGGGAGCGGTCGAACCAGCCGGGATGGATGGCCATCGCGTTGCGGGCGTCGCTGCCGCCCTCGGTGCCGGGGGCGACGAACTGGACGTGCTTACAGCCGCCGATGCCCGGATCGGCCGGGTGTACGGGCCTGTTCTGGGCGTTGATCGCGTCCATGAGGGCCAGACCCGCGTCGAGCATCCGGTTCTTCTCGGCCTTGTCGAAGCCGATGCCCAGGCCGGCGAGGGGCAGTACGGCGTAGAAATTGCCGCCGTACGCCATGTCGTAGCGGACCCGGCCGAGGCCGGGGACTTCGGCCTCGGCGTCCAGTTCCAGGGCGAACGCGGGGACGTTCTGGAAGGTCACCGAGGTGGCCCGGCCGTCCTCGACCGCGACGTCGGCGACCACCAGTCCCGCGGGGGTGTCGAGCCGTACCTGGGTGACAGGTTCCGTCACCTCGACCATGCCCGTCTCGACCAGCACGGTCGCCACACCGATGGTGCCGTGGCCGCACATCGGCAGACAGCCCGAGACCTCGATGTACAGGACGCCCCAATCGGTGTCCGACCGGATCGGCGGCTGGAGGACGGCGCCGCTCATCGCGGAGTGTCCACGCGGCTCGTTGACCAGCAACTCCCTTATGTGGTCCAGGTGTTTGACGAAGTACTCGCGGCGGGCCGCCATGGTGTCGCCGGGGATCACGCCGATTCCGCCGGTGATGACCCGGGTCGGCATGCCCTCGGTGTGCGAGTCGACCGCGGAGAAGTACCTCGACGCACGCATCTCAGGCGCCCAGCGGGTGGGCGGCGAGGTGGTCGGTGGCGCGGCGCAGGTCCGCGTCGAGCGCGGTGAGCTGTCCCGCGCCGAGCGGGCCGCGGGGCGGGCGGCACGGGCCTCCGTAGCGGCCGACCGCGTCCATGCTGTGCTTGATGGCCTGGACGAACTCGGTGCGCGAGTCCCAGCGGAAGGCGGCCACCAGGGGTTCGTACAGGGCGCGGGCCTCGGCGGTCCTGCCCTGCGCGGCGAGGTCGAAGAGCCGTACGGACGCGGCGGGGAAGACATTGGGGAACCCGGCGAACCACCCGGTGGCCCCCATCAGCAGCGACTCCAGGGCCACGTCGTCGGCCCCGGCGACGACGGTCAGTCCGGGTGACAGCTCGGCTATCTCCGTGACCCGGCGTACGTCACCCGAGAACTCCTTCACGGCGACGACGTTGTCCAGCTTGGCGATCTCCGCGACGACGGCCGGGGTCAGGTCGACCTTGGTGTCGACGGGGTTGTTGTAGACCATGACGGGCAGGCCGACGCTCGCGACCTGCTCGAAGTGGTGGATCACCTCGGAGACGTTCGCGCGGTACATCGTCGGCGGCAGACAGAGCACTCCGTGCGCGCCGTCCTCGGCCGCTTTCTCGGCCCACGCGCGGGCCTGGTGCGAGCCGACACCGTGCACGCCGACCACCACGATCCCGTCGTCGCCGACCGCCTCGACAGCGGTACGGGCGACCGCGCGGCGCTCCTCGTCGGTGAGCGAGGAGTACTCGCCGAGCGAGCCGTTGGGTCCGACACCGCGGCAGCCGTTGTCGATGAGCCAGCGGCAGTGCGCGGCGTACTGATCGAGGTCGACGCGCAGACCGGCCGGTGCGCTCCGGTCCTCCCGGTAGGGCAGTGCGGTGGCGACGACGACTCCGGCGAGCTTCTCCTGCGTCATTCCTGCTCCTCCTGGGTGATCGGGTCGTGCGTGGTCCGGATGTGGGTCGCCCGGGCGTGGGTGTTCGGGCCGTGGGCGCCCTGCTCGCGGGCGCTCGGGCCGTGGGTGCTCAGGTTGTCGGCACCCAGGTCTTGGGCCCCCAGGGCCTGGGTGCTCAGGTTGTCGGCACCCAGGTCTTGGGCCCCCAGGGCGAGTTCCCCGAGCCGTACGGGCGTGGCGATCGGGCGGCGGGCGAAGGCGGTCGCGGGGTCGGGCAGGCCCGCGAGTTCCGCGGCGTTGCGTCCGCAGACGCGGCCCTGGCACAGGCCGAGCCCGGCTCTGCTGACCAGCTTCAGCGAGCGGACCCCGCAGGCTTCGCGGTCCTCGACGGCGCGGCGCAGCTCGCCGAGGGTGACCTCCTCGCAGCGGCACACGAGCGTGTCCTCGCGCGGCCAGCTCCGCCAGCCGGGCCCGACGGGGTACACCCGGTCCAGGGCGGCGGCGAACCGGCGCCCTTCGCGGACCCTGCGCAGCGCGCGGACCGGCGCCCGGGGGCGGGCACCGAGCAGGTGGGCCGCGGCCGTTCCCGCGACGGTGCCTTCGTCGGCGGCCAGGGTCGCGCCGCCGATTCCGGTCAGTTCACCGGCAGCGAAGACGCCGGGCACGGAGGTGGCCTGGGCAGCGTCGACGCTGACGAAGCCACCGTCGAGCGAACACCCTGCGGCCACGGCCAGTTCGAGCTGGGGAGTGAAGCCGAAGCCGACGCACACCGCGTCGGCCTCGATGTGTCGCGCGCTGCCCGGCACCACGTTCCACTGGCGGTCGAGGCGGGCCGTGGTCAGTGCTTCGACCCGGTCCTCCCCGTGAGCCTCGACGACGGTGCTGCGGCGCAGGTACGGGATGCGGTGGCGGGCGAACAGGGCGGCGTATCCGGCGAGTTCGCCCGCCTTGCCGCGCCCGGCCAGCAGTCCGGCGGACTGCGACAGCCAGCCGGTGACCGGGTCGTTCGCCTCCAGTACGCCGACCACTCGCGCCCCGACACCGATCAGGGAAGCGGCGACCGGCAGCAGGAAGGGGCCGGTCCCCGCGAGCAGGACCCGCTCCCCCACGGCCACCCCCTGGCCCTTCGCCAGCGCCTGGGCGGCGCCCACGGTGTACACCCCTGGCAGGTCCCAGCCGGGGAAGGGCAGCGCCCTGTCGTACGCGCCGGTGGCCAGGACCAGGGCCGGGGTGTCGATGCCGCGACCGGGCAGCGCGGGGCCGTCGGCCGGCCCGGTGCGCAGGTGGAGGCGGTGGCCGCCGCCGGGTGCGGGCTCCCATGCCCAGACGACGGTGTGCCCGAGGTGCTCGACGCCGGCCGGGAGCGCGAGTGCGGCGACGTTCCACCGGGTGCCGTCCGCCGAACCGGCTGCCGCGCGGCGGGAGTTCTGCCGGTGGTACTGGCCGCCGGCTGCGGTGGCCGAGTCGATCAGCAGGACCTCGGCGCCCGCCGCCGCGGCGGCCCGCGCCGCGTTGATGCCCGCCGGGCCCGCCCCCACCACGACGACCCGGCTCATGACGGCAGCTCCGCGCCGTACTGGGTGCGGATCTCGTCGCCGTCCTCGACGAGCCGCTGACAGGCCCGTACGTCCGGGATGCCGTTCACGACGACCAGGCAGTCGTAGCAGACGCCGATCCCGCAGAAGATCCCGCGCGGCCGGCCGCCGCTCCTCGTCGTGCGCCAGGACACCCGCCCGGCGCCGAGCAGCACCCCCGCGACGCTCTGCCCGGACTCCGCGGGCATCTCCTCACCGTCCACCCGCACCTTCACACCGGCGCCTCCTCCATGACGGCCGGGCGGTCCACCCGGAACGGGCCGGGGTCGACGGCCGGCGCCCGGCCCGCCCACAGGTCGGCGATCAACTGCCCGGTGGCGGCGGCCAGTCCGATCCCGGCGCCCTCGTGCCCCGTCGCGTGCCACAGGCCGGGCAGCCGGGGGTCCTCGCCGATGACGGGCAGATGGTCGGAGGCGTACGGCCGGAATCCGCCGTACGCCCGTATGACCGGGACTTCGGCGAGCACCGGGAACAATCCGACTGCCCTGCGCGCCAGTTGGCGCAGCACCTCGACGCGCAGGGTCTCGTCGAAGCCGACGCGCTCGCGGCTGGATCCGATGAGGACGGTGCCGGCGCGGGTCGACTCGACGACGGTCGATGTCTGGAGGTCGGCGTCGCCGCTGGCGACCGCGCCCACGTAGTCGGCGTCGTAGACCTTGTGCCGCACGGTGGCGGGCGGCAACGGCCCGGTGACGAGCACCATGCCGCGCCGGGGCAGTACGGCGATGCCCGCACCGGCGGCGGCCGCGAACCGGCCCGCCCAGGGACCGCACGCGTTGATCACCGCGCCGCAGCCGATCAGCCCCCGGTCGGTGCGCACACCGTCGACCGCACCCGCCGCGTCCCTGGTCACGCCGAGCGCCGTCACCCCGGCGAGGACCCGGCCGCCCCGGGCCCGTACGGCGGCGAGCAGGGCGGTCGCGGCGAGCACGGGCTGGAGCTGGGCGTCCCCGGGGTAGTGGACGGCGGCCGCGACGTGTGGCGTCAGATGCGGTTCCCGCTCGGCCGCTTCGGCCGGGCTCAGCGCGTACGCCAGGACGCCGGCCGTGCGCTGCGTCGCAGCGAACGCGGCGAGCGGCGCGAGGGCGGTCCCGGCGGTGGCGACGACCAGGCCGCCCTTGGGCTCCCACTCGGCCTCGGCGAGCGAGGGGCCGAGCAACTCCCGCAGTTCGGCGAGAAGTTCGGGCCAGCGACGGCGTGAGGCCCGCGCGAGGTCCAGTTCAGGTCCCGGCGCCTTGTCGGACAGCAGTACGTTGCCCTCGCCCGCGGCGGTGGTTCCGCTCGCGGGGGCGCCTCGGTCGAGCACGGTGACCCGCAGCCCTTCGGCTGCGAGCGCCTCGGCGCACACGGCGCCGATGATGCCCGCGCCGACCACCACCACGTCCGGGAGAACCATCCACCCCACCTCCGTTCATTTAAATGAACGGTCGTGACACTAGGGAGCACCCTCCAGCCGCGTCAACCCCTCGTGCGCACAAAGCAGTTGTCCGGCCGGGTACTCCAGCATCAGCACCGAGGCCACCGGCCCGCCGACGGTCTCGTAGACGTGCGGCGCCCGCGCCGCGAAGGACACGTAGTCGCCGGGCCCGAGCTCGTACGGCGCGTCCGGCGGGCCGACCCGCAGCCGCCCGGCCGTGACCACCACATGCTCCCGCCCCGGGTGTCCGTCCGACCGCTGCACCTCGCCGGGGCGCACCCGCTGGTCGTAGAGCTCGATGACCCGGTCGGTCAGGTCCATCCTGCGCAGCAGCCGCAGGTCCACCGCGTTGCTGCTGAGCACTTCGAGTCCGTCCGAGCGGACCAGGACCACGTCAGGCTCGGTCCGCTCGGTGAGCAGCGAGGACACAGGCACCCCCAGGGCGTTCGACAAACTGAACACCGTCTCGATGGTGGGGTTCCCGGTACCCGACTCCAACTGCGAGAGCGTGCCCTTCGCGATCCCGGACTGCCGCGCCAGCCCGGAGAGCGAGACACCGGCCCTCTCCCGCAGCGCCCGCAGGTTCGCCGCGAGCACTCGTCCCGCCTGTTCCCGGACCACCGGACCCCTCCTCGGTTGCGTTGCGGGGAGGCCAGTGCCGCGCCGGGCAACATTTACCCCGTCACGGTGTCCGGCACGCGCCCCCGAGTTCTCGCCTTCGCTCGAACAAGGAGGGCCCCCCTTCGCCGCACCGGACGCCGCTCCTCGACGGGCAAACGTTACCCGCCGCGGCACTAGCGGGGATTCAGGGTCTCAGGGAGCCCGGGAATCCCCGGAGGTCAGGGAATCAGGAACCGGTCCGCGGCCAGCGCAGCCAGCAGGCCCGCGCCCAGCAGCCAGCTGCCCAGCCGGGTGCGCCCGCGGCGGCTGAGTTCGACCACCACTCCGCACAGGATCAGGGCGAGCCCGTACACCCCCACGACCAGTACCGACGACCGGCTCGCCAGCCGTACCACCAGCACCACGGCCAGCGCCACCATCAGCAGCGAGGCCGCGGCCATCCGCAGCCTCCTGGCCTGACTCGGCGCCAGTCCGGGCCGCGTCGGCGCGGGACTTTCCGCAGGCTCCACCGAGGCCTCCGCCCGGGGTCCCAGCGCCTCTTCCTGGTCCGATCCACTCATGATCCGGAGCGTAACCGCTCGTGGCAGCACGTGTGCGGCCGCCCCGGACATACTGGTCGGCCGACCACCGGCGCCCACCACCCGCACCTCCCCACCAGCACGCACGTGCGATAGATTTCGCCTCGCCTCGACCACGATCAACTTGACCCGCGGAGACTCGACTTTCATGGAAGACATCGTCAACGGACTTGGCCGCGCGGCCGCTTACGGCGCCCTCGGCGTGGTGCTGCTGACCCTCGGCATCTTCCTGGTGGACGCCCTGACCCCCGGCAAGCTCGGCCGGCAGATCTGGGAGGAGCGCAACCGCAACGCCGCGCTCCTGCTCAGCTCCGCGCTCCTGGGTATCGGCGGCATCGTCTTCACGTCGATCTGGACGACGTACAACGACTTCGGCAAGGGCCTCGCGTCGACGGCCGCCTTCGGTGTGCTCGGTCTTGTGATGATGGCGGTGGCGTTCCTGGTGGTCGATCTGGTCACGCCGGGCAAGCTGGGCAAGACGCTGGTCGAGAGCGAGCCGCACCCGGCGGTCTGGGTGACCGCGTCCTGCAACATCGCGGTGGCAGCGATCATTTCGGCGTCCATCGCCTGACCCCCGGCGGGGCCCAGACCGACCGGCAACCGCCCGCCACAGCACAGAAGGGCGCCCCCCGCCCACCGGGGGGGCC
>NZ_JASITA010000062.1:12135-28036 GCF_030063415.1 Streptomyces sp. H27-C3
GCACCGGACGCCGCTCCTCGACGGGCAAACGTTACCCGCCCCGGCACACGGGGGCGGCCTTCTGCGTACACAGGACCCATCCGTCACCCTTTTGGTTACTCCTCGCACACAGCCATGAGCCGAGTGTGCAAAATTGACGATTCTAAACCCGGCGCGAGGGTCGGTGCAGAGGGTTGCGTGAATATGCCGTCGCGCTGATCCGATCTGGTTAAGCTCGCTCAAAGCGCGCCGAGTTGATATGAAATCACGCACTTGTTCCCAAGTGCCCTGATGATTCGAAATCATCCCCGCATCGACCGCCAGAAGGTTTAAATGGTTCGTGTTGAATCGTCTCCGAGCGACCGAGAATCCAACTTCGCCCGCGCACTCCTACCACCCGTCCTCCTGATGGCCACGGTCACCGCCGTCGCCCTGGCGCTCGTGCCAGAGCCCGCCCGGATACCTGTCGCCTGGTTCGGGGCACTGGCCACCGTCGTGGTGACCGCGTTCGGCGCGGAAGTGACCCGCCGCGGCCGGGCCATGCGAACGCTGCGCACCGAGTACGAGCAGCGCCTCTCCCATCTCGAACAGTGCGTCGTCGGCCACGACAAGGAGACCCTGCGACTCAGCAAGGTCCTGCTGCCGGCCGCGATCCACCGGCTGCGCCGGGGCGAATCACCCGCGGAGGTGATCCGTGCGCTGGTGGACGGGGATCCGACGTACCGCGATCTTCCCGAACCGCAGCGCGATCTGCTGCGTTCCGTCCTCGACATCGTCGACACCGAGGAGGCCATGCGTGAGTCCGCGCAGCGCGCCTTCGTCAACATCGCACGCCGCGTGCAGGCCATCGTGCATCAACAGGCCAGTGAGCTGCGGGAGATGGAAGAGGCGCACGGGCGCAACCCCGAGGTCTTCGACGACCTGCTGCGCATCGACCACGGCACCGCGCTGATCGGCCGGCTCGCCGACTCCATCGCCGTACTCGGCGGCGCCCGGCCGGGCCGCCAATGGCCCAAGCCCGTACCGCTGTTCAGTGTGCTGCGCGGCGCGATGTCCCGGATCCTGGAGTACCAGCGCGTCGACCTGCACTCGATCGCCAAGGTCGCCATCGTCGGCACGGCCGTCGAGCCGCTGATCCACGCCTGCGCCGAACTCCTCGACAACGCCACCCGCTACTCGCCCCCGCAGACCCGGGTGCACGTGACCGCCGTGGAGGTGCAGACCGGCATCGCCATCGAGATCGAGGACGGCGGGGTGAGCCTCAGCGAGGAGGCACGGAGCCGGGCCGAGCGCATGCTGGCGCAGGCGCAGGCGGGCATCGACCTCAATGACCTCGGTGAGACCCCCCGGCTCGGCATGGCCGTGGTCGGCAGGCTCTCCCAGATGTACGACCTGCAGGTCTCGCTGCGCCAGTCCGCGTACGGCGGGGTCCGCGCGGTGCTCATCGTCCCGCGCGACGTGGTCACCACAGGACCGGCCCCCGGCATCGCCCACGGCATCGGCGCCTCCGCGGTTCCCCGGCAGGGCTCGTCCGGGCTGCCGTCCCCGGAAACGCTGCGGGTGCCGATGCGTACCACCGCACGGCCGCCCCGACCGGTTGCCGGGCCGCCTCGGCCGGTGCCCGCCACGGCGGCCATGGAGGAGGACGCCCCCGTGGTGACCGAATGGACCCCCGGCGGGCTGCCGCAGCGCCGCAGCCGCATCCGCGCACCGTACGGCTCCCACGCGGTGCCGGCCGCCGCCGAGGAACTGTCCGCACCGACGCACAACGGAACACACAACGGCCAGGGCACCAACGGCCACAGTCCGGAGAAGGAACCCGAGCCGGGCATTTGGCTCGAGGCGTTCACCAAAGCGGCCAACGGGACACCGCGGGGCTCGTCGACCGACGAAGAACCCGACGATGCGTTGGACAAGGGAGATCTCAAGTGATCCAGCAGCGGGCCAATATGGACTGGATGCTCAAGGAGCTGGCCGACGGGGTACCGCAGGTCCAGCAGATCGTGGTCCTCTCCGCGGACGGCCTGCGCATCGCACGGCACGGCGGCGACCCGGATGTCGCCGACCGGCTGGCGGCGGCATGTGCGGGACTGCAGAGCCTGGCCGCCGCGGTCGCCTCCGAGATCCCGGACAGCGACGGCCGCATGCGGCTGGTCGTCATCGAGGTCAGCGGCGGCTTCTTCTACCTGATGGCGGCCGGAACGGGCGCGTATCTCGCGGTGCTCGCGGACGAGACGGTGGACGCGGGCCTGGTGGGGGCCCGGATGCGGGACATGGTCGTCCGTATCGGCGCCCACCTGACCAGCCCGCCTCGGCACGACGGGCAGGCCGTATGACTTCTCCTCGACGAGAACGACGAGAGCCCGAACCGGAACTGGATGATCCGGAACGGCTGTACGTGATCACGGGGGGCCCGGACGGAGCGGCCCGGGCCCCGCTCGACCTGGTCACGATGGTCGTCTCGTGCACCGAGCCGACTCCGACGGTCCAGCCGGAGCAGGCCGCCATTCTGCGGCTGTGCCGGGCGCCGCTGTCCGTGGCCGAGATCTCGGCGTATCTCAGCCTGCCGTTCAGCGTGGTGACCGCGCTGCTGACCGAGCTCCTCTCGACCCAACTGGTCGAATCGCGCGCGCCGGTCGTCCGCGCCGCCCTGCCCGACCGGTCTCTCCTCGAAGCGGTGATGCATGGACTTCAGAAGCTCTGACACGGTCGTCGGCCCCCGCAGCGAGGACGTTCTCCCCACCACCGCCACAGCGGCGGTGAAGGTCGTCATCGTGGGCGGGTTCGGGGTCGGCAAGACCACCATGGTCGGCTCGGTGAGCGAGATCCGTCCGCTGACCACCGAGGAGACCATGACCCAGGCCGGGGTCGGCGTGGACGACAACTCCGGGGTGGAGAGCAAGACCGCCACCACCGTGGCCATGGACTTCGGCCGGATCAGTCTCAGCGACGAGCTGGTCCTCTACCTCTTCGGCACCCCCGGACAGGAACGCTTCTGGTTCCTGTGGAACGGCCTGTTCGAAGGCGCGCTGGGCGCGGTGGTACTGATCGACACCCGCCGCCTGGAGGTCAGCTTCGACGTGATCGGCCGCCTTGAGGAGCGCGGCGTGCCGTTCGTCGTCGCCATCAACACCTTCCCCGACGCGCCCCAGCACCCCGTCGAGGCGCTCCGCACCGCCCTCGACCTGCCCGCCGACGTGCCGATGGTGGACTGCGACGCGCGGGGGCGCGGGTCCAGCCGCGATGTGCTCATGACCCTGATGCGCCATCTGCACGCCCTGGCCGTGCCACTCGCCTGACCGGTCCGGCGTCCGTCGTCTCCCCGTACCTGCCACATCTCTGGAGTGATCGTGACAACCCCTGATCCCCATCTGCCCGGAGCGGACGACAGGGTGGTGCCGCCCCCCGGGTGCCCGGCCCACGGGGTCGGTGGCGTCGGCGGCGTCGGCCCCGGCGGTCTGCGTCGGCTGTACGGGTCCGAGCACGAGAGCGACCCGATGGGCCTTTACGAGAAGCTGCGCGCCGAACACGGCCCGGTGGCGCCCGTGCTGCTGACCGGCGACGTACCGGCGTGGCTGGTGCTCGGCCACAGCGAGAACCTGCACATGACCCGTACCCCGTCGCAGTTCTCCCGCGACTCGCGGCGCTGGCGCCACGTCCTGGACGGCACCGTACCGCCGGACCACTCGCTCGCGCCCGTCTTCACCTGGCAGCCGCTGTGCGTCTTCGCGGACGGCGCGGACCACGAGCGGCTGCGCGGCGCGGTCACCGACAGCATCGCGCGCATCGACAGCCGCGGCGTGCGCCGCTACATCAACCGCTACAGCAACCGGCTGGTCAACGAGTTCTGCCAGGACGGCCACACCGACCTGGTGAACCGGTTCGCCGAGCATCTGCCGATGATGGTGATGTGCCAGATCCTCGGCATGCCCGAGGAGTACAACGAGCGCATGGTGCAGTCCGCACGGGACATGATCAAGGGCACCGCGACGGCGAACGCCAGCAACGCGTACGTGATGGGCGTCCTGACCAGGCTGGTGGACCGGCGCAGGGCCAGGCCCGAGGAGGACTTCACCAGCTGGCTGGTCGAGCATCCGGCCGGGCTCACCGATGCCGAGGTGAGCCAGCATCTGCGGCTGGTGCTCATCGCGGCGTACGAGACCACCGCCAACCTCATCGCCAACGTGGTGCGCATGGTGCTCACCGACCCGCGGTTCAGGGCGCAGCTCAGCGGCGGTCACATGACGCTGCCCGAGGCGGTCGAGCAGACTCTGTGGGACGAGCCGCCGTTCACCACGATCCTGGGCCGCTGGGCGGTCGGTGACACCGAGTTCGGCGGCCAGCAGATCAAGAAGGGCGACGCCCTGATCGTGGGAATGGCCGCCGCCAACACCGACCCGGTGGTACGGCCCGACCCGCATGCCTCCATGCAGGGCAACCGCTCCCACCTGGCCTTCAGCGGAGGCCCGCACGAGTGCCCGGGGCAGGACATCGGCCGCGCCATCGCCGACACCGGGATCGACGCCCTGCTGATGCGCCTGCCCGACCTTCAACTCTCGGTGGAAGAAGATGAGTTGAGGTGGAGCAGTGCGCTCATGTCCCGGCATCTGATCGAGCTCCCGGTGGAGTTCGCCGCGAGTCCGCCGCAGGACGTGGGCGGCCCCCCGACCACGGCGTCGACCACAGCGCCCCGGCACGACTGGCAGGTGGACTCGGCGCCCAGGGCGAACGTGCCGCCGCCCGCCGCGACCCCCGCGCCCCCCTGTCCGCCGAGCGCGCCCACGGCCGGCCCCGCGATTCCGGCGCAGCGCGGGCCCGGGGCTCCCAAGCGGCTGTGGCAGTCGCTCACCCGGTGGTGGCGCGGGTACTGACCGCGAGCTGGTCCCACCACCAGGCGATCGTCGGGAGAGGAAGCGGTTCCAGGCTGTCGTCGGCCGGGCGCTGCTTCCACCACCCCTCCGGTCGCGCCTCCGCGCCCGGGGCGCCGGGGACGACGTAACGCGGGCAGGCAGACGCCCAGTCGAGGTGACCGCGGATGAACTGGCCGAGGCCGTGCAGGTATCGGCGCAGTCCGCCGTCGGCGTCGCTCAGCACCTGCTCGCGCAGACGGAGGAAGAGCACCATGACGCGGTCGCGCATCATCACCGCCTCCAGGAGGGCGTCCGGCGGCTCGCAGCCGAGTTCCTGGCACAACACGTCGATGAGATTGAGGTTGTCGTCGGCGCGCAGCAGTTCCTTGTTGCGGGAGTAGAGATCGTTGTCCCAGCTGACCAGTGTCCAGGTGATCTCGGTGAGGGCGCGCACCCGCGGGTCCTCAAGGTCGTGGTCGGGCACCGAGTAGCCGGCGACCACTTCGATCATCGCGGTGGACGGGGCCATCCCTATGGCCCGCATCCACAGCGTGACGTAGTCGTTCAGCGACGGAAGCCCGGGACTGCTGCGCCAGGACGCCTCCCACACCAGCCCTGAGGTGTAGACCCGCATGGCGTCGGTCCAGCGGCGTATCTGCTGGCGGGACGCGTACCGCTCCAGCTCCAGCCGCAGGAGACGCAGCGCCCGGGTGTGCGGCGAGTCGCCCGGCGAGTGGCTGCCAGGGGCCTCCACCGCACGCAATATGCGCGAGGTCTCCTGCGCGAGCACGTCGGCGGTGACCAAGGCCTCGTCGCACACCCCGTCGTCCAGCGAGAAGAGCACGGCGTGGAATTTGGCCATGAGTGTGAGCGGTTCGAGCTGCCCGTAGGACATGGTCGAGGCCGTGAGACCGCCGAAATCGCAGAGGGCGAGCCGCTTGCGCTGCAGCTCATCGGTGTCGAGGTGCTGCTGAAGCATCCAGCGGACGGTCGTCTCATTGAGGGCCTGGGCGGACGGGTGCACGACGGAGGGGACAGGACAGTAGAAAGGGACTGCCGGCAGCTGCTGGGCCTGACGGTGTGTCGAAACAACGGTCATGATCGGCCTCCTCTGGTGCGCCCCGCGTGTACTGGGACGTATATGCCCATGTCCGATCACCAATAACGATCCAACTGGCCTCCGCTTGAACCAAGTTGATCGGTTGCTGTACGGACTCTTCAGGTTCAGATGGGAGTGTACGTACCGCCTGCGACTCGGCACTGCACCGAAAGATCCAGATATTGCGCATGCCTGATGCTTCAGTCAGTACCGCATCTCCAGCAATATTCGTCGCATGCCGCGTACGGGCGCCAGGCGCATCCAGGAGCTGGGCGTGCGACCCGAGTTGGAGATTTTCGACACCGGGCAGCTGTGGTTCGCCAAGCAGCTCCTCGCCGAGGGCCTACTCGACGACCCGACGGTCTTCCAGCTGTGCATGGGGGTCCCGTGGGGCGCGCCCGCCGATCCGGGCGTTCTGCAGTCGATGGTCAACATGCTGCCCGACGGCGCCCAGTGGGCCAGCTTCTCGCTCGGCCGGATGCAGATGCCGTGGGTCGCCCAGTCGATCCTGCTCGGCGGACATGTCTCCGGGTCGGCCTGGAGGACAACCTCTACCTGGGCAAGGGCAACAGAGCCACCAACGCCCAGCTGGTGGAGCGGGCCGTGACGATCACCGAGGCGCTGGGCGCCAGGGTCGCCAGCCCGGACGAGGCCCGGAGCAAGCTCGGCCTGAAGCCGCGCGCCTGACCTCCCGCCGCACTCCGTACGCACCTGCCGAAGGACCCGCATCGTGACTGCCACGACACCCCCCGCCCCCTGCGCCCCCGAGGACGTACGCCGAGTCGCCTGTGTCGGCGCCGGCGTGATCGGCGGCGGCTGGGTCGCCCACTACCTGGCCCGTGGCTACGACGTCACCGCCTGGGACCCGGCCCCCGACGCCGAGCAGAAGCGGGCGGGGCGCTCCATCGCCCAGGTCCCCCGCCCGGGTCGCTGATCAGGCGGGTCGCCTCACGCGCAGGGCCGCGAGCAGCGCCCCGAGCGTGAGCGCGCCGAGCGCCAGGGCAGTGCCCGGGTAGCCGGCCAGGCCCAGGCCGACGCCGCCGAGCGCGGCGCCCGCGAAGACGCCGAAGCTCATGCCGGCGGCGTTGATGCTCAGCGCGGTACCGCGCAGGGTGGGGCAGCGCCGGACGAGGAGGGTGGTGACGCAGGCGGCGACCGTCGCGTGCGCGGCGGCGGTCACGGCCGTCAGCAGCAGCGCGAGCCACAGCGTGTGGGTGAAGAAGAAGCCCACGAGCGCGGCGAGCCCCACGACCAGGGCGAGGGTCATCATCCGTTCCGCGGTGATCCGCGGTGCGGCGGCGCTCATCGCCCGGCCGGTGAGGAGATTACCCAGGAAGAAGGCCGTGCCGCTCAGTGTCCACACCAGCGCGAACGGCCCCGGGGACAGCTCGAAGCGCTCGTCGTAGAACGCCGCGAGGTAGGCGAGGTACCCCATGAACGCGGCTGTCCGCAGCAGAGCGACGGACAGCAGCGGGACCGCGCCCGGCACGGCCGCCAGCGCCTTGAACGACGCGCCGTAGCCCAGGCGAGGTGTGTCGCGCACCGGCTCCCGGTGCGAGCGCCCGCCCTTGACGAAGAACACCGCGGAGCAGCAGCACCGCGGCGACGGACACGGCAAGGAGGTTGCCCTGCCAGCCCCACAGCAGGGCAGGCAGGGCGACCAGCGGCGCGGCCATCAGCGCGGTGAACGACTGGGTCGCGGTGACGAGGGTCGCCGCCCGGCCGGCTGCGGCGCGGTTGCCGAAGCGGTCGGCCGCCGCGGCGGTGAGCGCCGGGTTGAGTACGGCCGTACCGGCGCCGACGAGTAGGCAGAAGGCCGCGAGGAACAGGAACTCCCCTGTCGCGCCAAGGAGCGCGGATACCGCGAGCAGGGCGAGGCCGCCCGCCGCTGCCCACTCCTTGCGTACCCGGTCGATGAACGGGGCGAGCGCGGTGCCGACGGCCAGCGCGGCGAGGCCGCCGAGGCCGCGCAGCTGCCCCATGGCGGCGACGCCGGTGTCCGCCGCGTCCGCGATGGGCACGAGGTGGGTATTGAAGACCGTGAAGGGCAGCAGGCCGACAGCGGAGGCCAGCATCACCGGCCACAGCACACGTGCCATCCGCAGGTCACCGGGGACCGCTTCGGCGGAATCAGGCGCCGTGTTCACCTTCGACGCGGCGGAATCCGCGCTCACGCCACCGCCTCCCGGTAGCGGTGGAGGGTGGTCTCGTCGGCGCTGAACTGCGAGAACGGGAAGGGCTCCGCGGACAGTGCGCTCACACCCGCGCCGAGGAACGCGCGGGCGACGGCGCTGCCCGACTGGGCGTACACGACCAGCGGGATCCCACGGGTGCGGCAGTGCTCGACGATCAGGTCGAAGCTGCCGTTGCTCAGCGTCATGCCGGTCGCCACGACCGCGTCGGCTGCTTCCAGCACCTCGGCCATGTTGGTGGCGACGGGATCGCCCCACTGCGTGGTAAGGAGGTTGAGGTCGCAGGGCAGGCATACACCGCCCCGCTCGCGTATCGCCGCGACCAGCGGGTTGACGACGCCGATCAGGGCGACCTTGGTGCCGGGGGTGATGTCGAGCAGCCCGGCGATGGCGGCGTCACGGGCGTGGGCCCGGACCTCGGGCGTGCCGGACGGCAGGGTGACGGGGTCGGCGGCAGGGTGACCGCGGTGCGGCTCGACCCGGGCCAGGTAGGCGTCGAGGGCGGCGATGCGCACCGGGAGGGAGCCGTGGCGGATGAGGGTGTCGAGGGTGTGCCCGGAGGCGTTCTCGCAGAAGCCGGGGGCGAGTTCACCGGCCTCGAACGAGCAGGCGCCGAAAGCGTCGCCACTGCGTAGGAGGAAGTAGTGATTGCGGTAGGTGACCTCGCTGCCGGCCAGCCGGGTCGTGTTGTGCAGCCAGAACGCGCTGGTGACAGCCAGGTCCTGGGGCGGGGGCCCGTACGAGCCCGTCAGCACGGCCCGGCTGAGCTCGGCCACGGTCTGCGGCCGATCGGGCTGTGGTTGACCGAACTGCGGTTGCACGGACTGCGGTTGAATGGTCTGGATTGGGTCGGTCTGGAATGAGTCGGCCAGCATCTCTGATTCTTTCGTTGCCAACGGGGCTTTGGGGATACGGGAGTTCACCGAACGGTCTCGGCCAGCAGGGCGGACGACTCGGCGTAGGACTGTTGGATGTCGTCGCGGGGCGGCGGCCAGGGCATCGCCGACCACGGGTGCGACAGGTCGGCGCACGAGGTGACCTCGTGCGGCCGCATCGACCCCAGGCCGTGGGCCTGTGCATGGTTGGCATACGCGCTGTCGACATAGCGATGACCGGTGTCGGCGGCGATGAAGACGTACGTACGGGAGTCATCGCGCTCGCGCTCGGCGAGCGTCGCCAGATAAGCCGCCCCCGCCGACAGGCCCGCGAAAATACCGCTGGCGCGCAGGAGTTCGACGGCGCCCGACATCGCGTAGTCGAAGTTGACCCAGTGGACGCGGTCGTACAGCTCCTGACGGACGTTCTCGAACGGGATGGAACTGCCGATCCCCGCGATGATCATGTCGGGATCCTGGACGTGCTCGGCGCCGAAAGTGACGCTGCGGTCGACGGTCGTGGACCCGACGATGTGGCACTTCATGCCGTAGCGGTGGCAGGCGAGCGCCAGCGCGTGGGCGTAAATGCCGCTGGAGCTGTCGACGAGGGTGTCGCCGGGGGTGATCTGTCCGGTGTCCAGGAGATGGCGTACCGCGCCCAGCGCCGAGTAGATCTTCATCGTATCGAAGCGCAGACAGACCGCGCCGGGCGGGACGGCCACCACGTCCGGTTCCTTGACGGCTTCCGCTATGTGTTCGTGCATGGGGTGTCCGTTCCTTCAGTTGGCTACGCGGTCGGAGGCGTGCTCGGGTACATGCTCGGTGACGTGTTCGGAGTCGCGCGGTGTGAGCGTGAAGAGGAAGGCCTGGCAGTTGTCGCCCTCCCAGCTCTGGCGGTGCGCGACGGCGGGCACGAATCCCGCCTCGACGGCGTACGCGACGACGGTGCGCAGTTCGGCGGTGTTGGAGACGAGCAAGTGGATCTCGCCGTCCGGTGCGAGCAGCCCGCGATCGGTGATCTGGTCGAAGAAGCGCGTCACGATCCCGGCGCCCACGCACACGTTGCGGACGACGGTCGGATCCTCGCTGGTCCGCGTGGAGACGGCGGGCGGGTTGAACGTGATGACGTCGAGCCGGGCCGAGTCGGGGAACTCCTCGAAGAGGTTGGAGACCAGCGGGCGGAAGTCGGTGCCGGCCCGTTCGCCGACCATGCGCCGGTAGTGGTCGGCGGCGGTGGCGACGGAGTCGGGGTGGATGTCGGCGGCCCAGATCTCGCGGGCACCCCGGGTGCCCGCGATCACGGCCTCGACGCCGAGTCCGGCGCCGATCGCCGCGTACGCGCGTCCGGCCACGGCGATGGTGCCGTCCAGCAGCCGGTCGTGGATGATCCGGCTGGTGTCGCCCGGCTTGAACACACCTGGCGGTAGCTCGAAGCTCCACCCGTTGTACGTATAGGTGCGGTGCGTATGGATGTCGGAGGGTGCGCTGTTGATGGCGAGGATCTCCTCGCGGGGCAGGGTGTCCGGCAGTGCTGCGAGCAGGTCGCCGGTTGCGGTCCGGTCGGACATGGGTCCTCCGAGGCAGTACGTCGGGTGGGTGATCGGTCCGGTGTCAGGGACCTGGAACGGGCTCGGGGATGGCGCCGAGGCGCATGGCGTCGACGAGTTGGCGGGTCATGGCCGCGCGCGGCGCGGCGAGCACCTCGGCCGGTACGCCGCTCTCGACGACGTGCCCGCCGTCGATGACCACCAAGTGGTGCGCGACCGCGGAGAGCAGCTCCAGGTCGTGGCTCACCCACAGCAGCGCGGTGCCGAACTCCATCCGCATACGGCCGAGTTCCGCGAGTACGGCGTCGGTGGCCACCGGGTCCAGGCCGGTGGTGATCTCGTCGCAGATCAGGACGTCGGGCTCGGCGAGCGCGGCGCGGGCGAGTGCGGCGCGCTGGAGCTGTCCGCCGGAGAGGCCGTCGGGGCGCCGCTCGGCGGCGTCCGCGTCGACGCCCAGCCTGGCCAGCAGCGCGCGAGCTTCCCGCCGCGCTTCGCTGGGCGCGAGTCCGCGCAGTCGTACGGCGGTACGAGCGACCTGCTCGGCCACCGGACGCCGCTCGTCGAAGGAGCCGCGCACCTCCTGCCACACGTACTGCACGCGCCGCTTCTGGTCCACGGTGCGACGGCGTAGCACCAGCAACGGCGTGCCGTGCAGCAGCACTTGGCCGCTCATGCGCTCATACAGACCGGCGACGCAGCGGGCCAGGGTCGTCTTTCCACTGCCGGAGGGCCCGGCGACTCCGACGCAGGCCCCGGCGGCGAGTTCGAGGTCCACGCCGTGCAGTACCGGTCCGCGCCCTCTGCTGCGCAGGGCGGCGGAGAGGTCCCGCACCTCCAGGACGCCGGGTCCCACGGGATCGTGCCGGTCAGCGGCCGGGGTGCGCCGTTCGGGCAGTGCGTCGGCGATCACCTTCCCCCGCTCCAGTACGACGACGTGATCGGCCAGGGCCCGCACCAGGTCCTGGTCGTGGCTGAGCAGCAGAATCGCGAGCCCGCCGCGGGCAAGGGCTGCCAGCTCCCCGGCCATTCGCATCCGGGTCACCGTGTCGAGTCCGGTGCTCGGTTCGTCGAGGATCAGCAGCCTGGGCCGACAGGCCAAGGTCTGGGCGAGCGCGACGCGTTGGCGTTGGCCACCGGAGAACTGGTGCGGGAAGCGGCGCGTTGTATCGCGGTCGGTGGGCAGCTGCGCGGCTTCGAGCGCGTCGGTGACCGATCCGCCGTGCAGGGACGCGAGTTCGGCGAGGAGCGCGCCGGTGCGGCGGGCCGGGTTGAGTGAACTGCCGGGGTGCTGCGGCATATAGGCGACGGTGCGCCCCCGCAGCTCCGACGCCCCGATCACGGCGGCGTCGCCGTCCACAACGGTGATGCCGCCGACCCGCACGTGTCCGCCGAGCCGAATGCCGGGCCCGGCCTCACCGATGAGCGCCAGCGCGGCGGTGGTCTTGCCGCTGCCCGAAGGACCGACGAGCGCGGTGACTTGGCCCTCGTACACGTCGAAGTCGATCGCGTCGACGAGCACGGTGTCCCCGGCCCGTGCGGTGAGCCCGCGCACTCCGGCGATGCTGACGGGGGTGGTCATCGGGCCTCCGTTGAGGGGGTGCGGGAGCGGGCCAGCGCACGGTCGGCGAGCAGGTTGAGTCCCACGGTGAACATGACGAGCAGCACGGCGGGCGCCAGCACGGCCCAGGGCTGGAGCAACAGCCCTTCGCGGCTGCGGGAGATGCTCACGGCCCAGTCCGGGGCGGTCGGGCTCAGCCCGAGGCCGAGGAAGTTCGCCGAGCCGACGAGGAAGACAGCCAGGGTGATCCGAGTGCCGATGTCGGCGGCGACCGGCGCGAGCGCGGAGCGTGCGATGTGACCGAGCTGGATACGGGACCGGGACTCGCCCTGAACCCTCAGCGCCTCGGCGACGGGACTGCTCGCCGCGTCGAGCGCAGCCGCCCGGACCAGCCGCGCCACCGGCGGGACGTTGACGGCGGCGACGGCGAGCGAGATCGCGGTGGGCGAGCCGCGCCAGCCCACCGCCACCACGCTGATCACCAGCAGGGACGGCAGCGGAAGGAGTACGTCGAGAGGGCGGATCAGCAGTTCGTCGGCCCAGCGGCGTCGGCTGGAGGCGGCGAGCAGCCCAATGGCCCCGCCGACCAGATAGGCGACGGCGACCGCGCCGAGCGCCATGCCGAGCGCGCTGCGGCCCCCGCGCAGCAGCAGGGCGAGCACATCGCGCCCCAACCCATCTGTTCCCAGGGGATGTTCACCGCCCCGGCCGATGTACGGAGCGGCGGCGCCCGGGACAACGGCGTCGGCGAACAGCGGACCGAACAGGGCAGCCGCGACAGGCAGCGTCGCCAGCAGCCCGGCGGCATACAGCGGTGCACGGGATGTCTGCGCGTGGTCGACCGCGGCTACGACCGGGCGCTTCGTGGGGCGGTTCACCGCAGGATCTCCGTCCGGGGTACGAGGCGGTGGCAGACCAGGTCGGCCGCCAGGCTGAACAGCAGGGCTGCCGCCGCGACGACCAGGGCCAGGCCCTGCACCGTGGGGATGTCCCTGGCTTCCACGGCCCTCACGAGCGCGGTGGCGACCCCGGGGATCGCGAACACCGCCTCGACGACGAGGACACCGCCGACGAGGTTGTCGCCGACCCTGGCGAGTTCCTGAATGCCGGGGACGGCGGCGTTCGGCAGGACGTGGCGCAACAGGAGGGCCCGGCGCGGCACCCCGAGGCGGCGGGCCTGTACGACGTATCCGGCACCCAGGGTGGTCACCGTCCCGGCCCGGATCTGCCGGGACAGCAGGCAGATCATCCGGGCCGCGACCACGGGCACGGGCAGCACAAGAAGCGCCGGCTGCCCGAGCAGTTCTCCTGCGCCCACCCCAACCCAAGTGGCGGGCAGCCAGCTCAGTTTCAGCGACAGTCCGGCAACGAGCAGCAGCGCCAGCAGGAAGTCGGGGACGGCGTTCAGGGCGAGAGTTACCGAGCTGAAGGCCCGGTCCGTACGACCGCCTTCGCGTGTTCCCGAGGCGAGGCCGAGGAGCAGTGCGAGCGGCACCACCACGACCAGAGTCACTGCGGTCATAACCAGGGTGGGCCCGGCCGATTCGGTCAGGATGCCGGTAACGGGGCCGCCGCTGACCAGCGAGGTGCCGAGATCGCCGGTGAGGACTCCGCCCGCCCAGGCGGTGAACCGTTCCAGGGCCGACCTGTCGAGGCCAAGCTGCTCGCGCAGCGCCGCCACTTGCGTGTCGGTGGCGTCCCCGTCGTAGCGCACGGCGGCCGCGTCGCCGGGCAGTAGCGAGGTGAGCGCGAACACCAGCCCCGCGAGCAGAGCGAGTTGGACCAGCCCGATGACGAGCCGGTGCAGGAGGTAACCACGCATCCTCAGGCCAGCCACACCTTGTCGAAGCGGGCCGAGTCGAGCGTGTTGGGTGGGGCGGCGCTCACGCCGCGCACCCGGGCCGCTGTGGCATTCAGCCAGTCGGGGTGTCCCCACACCAGCAGGCCGCCCTCGTCATGGATTCTGCGCTGCAACTGACCGTAGAGCGCGCCACGTTCGGCCTCGTCGGTGGTCGACTGCGCCTCGGCGAAGGTGGCGTCGAAGCCCTTGCGGCGCCAGCCGGAGGCGTTGAAGTTCGAGCCGGTGAGGAGCCGGTCGTTGATGTAGGTGGGGATCGTCATCGCACCGGAGCGGTGGCTCCCCATGACGCCCTTGGTCAGCTGGTCCTTGAAGTACGTTTCGGAGGAGCCCGTGGTGACCTTCACCCGCAGTCCGGCGTCGGCGGCCTGCTCGGCGAAGAGCGTCGCCGCCTCGACAAAGCCCGCGGCGACGGACGAGGTGTAGATGGACAGCGTCTTGTTGAGTACCCCGGCCTTGCGGAGCAGCGAGCGGGCCTCGGCGACATCGCGCTCACGCTGCGCGATGCCGTCGGGGTAGTACTGATACCCCTTGCCGAACATGTCGTTGCCGACCGTCCCACGCCCGGCGAGCACCACGTCGACCAGCTTCCTGCGGTCGGCGAGCAGCTTGAAGGCCAGAGTCACCTCGGGGTTCTCGAAGGGCTCCTGGTCGCACTTGAGCACGATCGCGTGGGCGGTACTGCCCTTGGCCGCGACGATACGGACCGCCCGGTCGGCCTCGGCGGTACGCGCGAAGGTGGGCGTCATCTCTGCGCTGCGGGACGGGCGGGGTCAGTCGCCCGAGCCGGGGTCGGGGCGGACCGGATCGGTGACACCGGCGCGGGCGGCTTCGAGCTGGGCGGCGAACGCGATGCCCAGGAACAGCGCGATGCCCGTGAGATTCGCCCAGAGCAGCAGGGCCACGAAGGCGGTCAGCGGCCCGTACACAGCGCCGAAGGAGCCGCTCTGGGCGACGTAGAAGGCCAGCAGCCAGGTGGCCACCACCCAGAGCAGGAGGTGCACGGCCGAGCCGACGGCGAGCCAGGTGTAGCCGGGCTGGTCGCGGCGGGGCGCCCAGCGAAATATCACCGCGGAGGCGACCCAGGCCAGCAGGACACCGACCGGTATCTCCAGCGGCCCCCATAGGTCGAGCAGGGACGTGGACCACCCCAGAGCCTCGACGAGGGAACTGCCCACCGCCTCGCCGGCCACGAGCACCAGGAAGCCCAGCACCATGGGCATTCCGGCCCCCAGGGCGAGGAGAAGGCTCCGCCCGTACTTCATGAGAAAGGGCCGGTCCCGCTCGATGCCGTAGATCCGGTTGCTGCCCCGTTCGATCTGTCCCATCGCCGAGGTCAGGTTCAGCACGGCGAAGCCGAGCCCGAGCCACATCGCGAACACACTGGAGGTGCTGCCGCCCACACTCCGCCGGGTGTCGGCCAGAGCCTCATCGACCAGCTCCGCACTCGCCCCCGGCACGATGCGCCCAAGTGTCAGCTCAACGACGCGGCCCACGCTGTCGGTGTGCACGGCCGCGGCGACACCCACCAGAGCAATGGCGAACGGCACGATGCCCAGGACCACCTGGAAGGCCAGCGACCGCGCATGGCTGAAGCCGTCCGCGTAACGGAAGCGGGAGAAGGCATCGAGCAGCAGCTTGCGCCCGCCGTAGTGCCGCAGAGCGGTGAGGGCCTCGTCACCGGAGAGCTCCTCCCCGATCATGTCCCGCGTCTGCGGAACATGCGTCACAGTTCCCATGGGGCGCCCATCTCCACTCAGTCAAAGTTTCCCGGTTCCCGGTTCCCGGTTTCCCTGGCCCGAGAATACGGTCCGGGAACGCAAAAAAGCCCCGGCTCCTGGACATAAGTCCAGGAGCCGGGGCATAAAAATTGTTCGGCGGCGTCCTACTCTCCCACAGGGTCCCCCCTGCAGTACCATCGGCGCTGAAAGGCTTAGCTTCCG
>NZ_JASITA010000063.1 GCF_030063415.1 Streptomyces sp. H27-C3
GCGGCCTCCCGGGCACGCCGGCCCCGTGGTGGAGACCGGCCTGTCCACGGTCCTGGAGCTGATCGAGCGGGTGGTGTCCTCGGACCCGCAGGCCCTGGCGGTGCGCGAGCCCGGCCGGAGAGTGACGTACGCGGAGCTCGACCGGCTGGCGGACACCGTCGCGGGCCGCCTCGTAGGGGAGTTCGGGATCGGTCGGGGTGACATCGTGCTGATCGCCGCGCAGGCGGGGGTCGACTTCACCGCCGCGGTACTGGGCACGCTGCGGGCCGGGGCCGCGTACCTGCCCGTGGACACGACCTACCCTCCCGAGCGCATCGAGCAGATCCTGCGGGCGAGCAGCGCGCGGCTGCTGGTCCTGGCCGATCCCGAAGTGGTGGGCTCCGCCACGCCGCGGGCTCGGGGGCGGACCGGCCTGGCGGAGCTGGTGGCTGCTGCGGGCCCTTCGGACGCCTCGGCCCCGGCGGCCGTCCGGGATCCTCCGGCGCCGGAGGATCCCGCCTATGTCATCTTCTCCTCGGGCTCCACCGGCGCCCCCAAGGGAATCGTCCAGACGCACCGCTGCCTGGCCAACTTCATCGCCTGGCAGGTGGACGGCTCCGGACTGGGGCGCGGGCGCAGGGTTCTCCAGGTGGCCCCGCTCACGTTCGACGTCTCCGTCCAGGAGATGTTCTACACCCTGGCCTCGGGTGGCTGCCTGTACGTGCCGGAGCCCCATGTACGACGTGATCCGCGGGATCTGATCGACTACGTCGTCGAGGAACGCATCGAGGTGGTGGACTTCCCGCAGTCGCTCATCGACGTGGTCATGACGCTGCCGACGAACTTCGAGCACGCTCCGGATCTGCGCCACATCATCAGCGCGGGCGAGACGGTCCGGGTGACGGAGCCTCTTGAGGAACTGCTGACGCGCCGGCCGGAGATCACGCTGCACAACCACTACGGACCTGCCGAGAACCACATGGTGGCCAGCCACTCGATGAGCGGCGCGGCGGACAACCTCGAACCGAGGCCACCGGTCGGCTCACTGGTGTGGAACACGTACGTCTATCTCCTGGACGAGAAGGGCGCACCGGTGCCCGACGGGGAGGTGGGGGAGATCTACATCGGCGGCGTGGGTGTGGCGCTGGGGTACACCGATCCCGAGCTGAGCAGCACCGCGTTCGTGCCCGATCCGTACCGACCGGGGGGCCGGCTGTACCGCACCCGGGACCGGGGGGTGTGGCGGGCCGACGACACGCTCCAGCTGCTGGGCCGGATGGACGACCTGATCAAGATCCGGGGCAATGCCGTGGAACCCCGGGAGGTGGAGGCACGGCTCACGGACTTCCCGGGTGTCCGGGACGCCGCCGCGTTCGCGGTGGTGCGGGCCGACGGGGCGGTGGAGTTGCACGCTGCTCTCACCGGTGACCCGCCGTCGGCCCCGGAGCTGCGCCGGGCGCTGCTCGACGTATTGCCCGACTACATGGTGCCGGTGCGCTGGTGGCTCGCGGACGGGCTGCCCGTCTCGCCCAACGGCAAGCTGGACCGCAAGGCCCTGCCCGGCCCCGGGGCTCAGCCCCTGTCCCTCGTTCCTCACCACTCGAACGCCTCCCGGTAACCCCGCTTCTCGATGCAGTACGTCCGGAATGCCCTGGCCTTGTCGGCCATCGCGTTGTCCCCGGTGCGCTCGGCGGCCTCGACGAACCAGTCGAACGCCGCCGTCGCATCGGACTGCCGGTCGAAGTGGACCGCGGCGAATCGCCGGAAGGCGGCGCGCATGGTGGACGTGGTCAGGCCGGCCGTGGAGGACAGCAGCTCCCCCATCTCGGCGTCCGAGACCGGCGGTCGCGAAACAATGTGGACGGGCTGTTCCGCGGGAACCGCATTCTTGACTTCAACCGGCTCGTCAGCACCGGCGAAATCAAGACAGAGAGAAAGCCTGGCGACTGGCGAGACACTCCGGGCGGAGTGCGGAACGGTCGTATGGATTTTCCAGACTTCGCCGCGCCGGAGGTGGTACACAATGTCGTTCTCGGAGTGCAGTGAATCCTCGTCCGTTCGCAACGGTATTTGAAGTCGCGTACCCGGATCGGTGAACTCAAGGAAGTCGATGTGTGGAGCGAGAATTCCATCACTGAGGCTGAATATGCGTACCCATTGCAGCCTTTCGAGGGGGAAGTTGTCGGTGACCACCGACATGATCCCCGGAAGCTTCCTGCCCAGCTCGGTGACGCCGAGCTGCCCCTCGTAGGGTCGGAAGGACGTGTCCTCCTCGCTCCCGCCGGAATTGGCCAGAACATGCGCAGACCAGGACCCGAACGTAAACGCGTCGTACTCGCCTCCGGCATCGTTCGCATCGATGGTCGAGAGCTCTTCGGCAAAGTCGTAGGAGTCGATCGGCAGCGTGGCGATCCTTTGTGATTTGAGCATGCGAAGTCCCGTCGATTGGTGAGTTCAGGTGAGTAATGAGCGCCGGTGATCGGCAATCCTAACGGCTTGAGGAAGGGAGGGCAATGATCGCCTACAGGCTTCCGATTAATGATTGACAAGATCTACTCCCCTTGCGCAGGATCTTCTGGTGCCGTCATGTTCGTGAGAATCATCGAGGCTATTGGGTGAGCGTGAGAAATGCTGAGTGACAGTGCCCTGAGTGAATCCTGGCTCGCCCGGTTGGCAGCCGGCCACGGAGTTCCCTTCCTGGATGTCGTGTCCCCGGCCGGAAGCACACCGGAATGTGTTATTGAGCCCGCCGTCACCCACCGGCTGGACGCCCTGACCGGCGGCGACGCGACCGGACTGCTGCTGCTGACCGTAGCGGCGGCGCGACTGGCACTGGCCGCCCTCGACCAGGAGTCCCGGCATGTGCTCCTGGTGCCCGCGCCCACCCCGTCGTCCAGGCGGACCGGTGGCGCGGACGCGGACGCGGCGCCACGGGAACTGGCGCTCTGCGCGCCCCTCGACCGGGAGGCACCGGCCGCCGCCTTCCTGACGGTGCTTCACGCCGAACTCGAATCCGCAGCGCCCCTCGCGTGGCACGACCGGGAGGCGGTCGTCTCGCGACTGCGGCTCGCCGGGGTGCCCGCAGGCCACGCTCTCGCCCGGCTCGGCGTCGTGTGCGAGGAGGCGGGCGGCAAGCTGTTGCAGCCGGTCGACCTGTGCCTGACCCTGCGGCGGACCGGGGACCGGCTGACCCTGTCCGCCGAGACGGGCGGCGCGATGCCGGTGGCAGCGGCGGCTCTGATCCGCTGTGCGGCGGCGGCCCTCACCGGCCTCGCACTCGACCCTCGGCAGCCGGTCGCCGACCTGGACGTCCTCGGCCCCGCCCAGCGCACCGAGTTGGCGCAGTGGTCGGGACTGCCCGTCATGGCGGACTTCCCCGACGCGACCCTCACCGGCATCGTCGACGAGGCCGCGGTCCGCGGTCCGGAGCGCGAGGCGGTGTCCGACGGCGCCGTGGTGTGGAGTCACCGGGAGCTGGCCCTGCGCTCTTCGCGCGCCGCGCGGTCGCTCATCCGTGACCACGGGGTGAAACCGGGCGACCGGGTGGCGCTGTTGCTGCCCCGGAGCCCGGAACTGGTGCTGTCCGTAGTGGCGGTGCTGAGGGCGGGTGCCTCGTTCGTCCCCCTCGACCCCTCCCACCCCCCGGTGCGGCTCGCCAGGCAGCTGCGCCTCAGCGGGGCGGTTTGCGCCATCTCCGCACAGGAGGAACTACCCGGCGACTTGAAAATTCCCGTGGTGTCCCCGCAGACACTGGCCACCGCCGACGACACCGACATCGGCATCGGGTCGGCGGCCGGACCGGGCCCCGACGACGAGGCCATTCTCTTCTTCACCTCCGGATCGACCGGACTTCCCCGTCCGGTGGCCCTCACCCATCGTCAGCTCGCCCACAAGACCGTCACCTCCGGGCGGCTCGTCGGCTTCGACGAGGAGAGCCGGTGCGCCCTGCTCTCGGCCATCTCATCCGACGCCCTGACATACCAGATCTTCACCACGCTCGCCTCGGGCGGCTGCGTGGTCCCCATGGGATCCCCCCAGGAACTCTCCCCCTCGGAGTTCTGGTCGTTCACCCGCCGCCTCCGCGTCAATGTCCTCAACTGTGTCCCCTCACTGCTCTCCGTCATGGCCGAGGGGCTGCCCGCGGATGCCGGGGAACAGATCCGCATCTGCCTGCTCGGCGGTGACGAGATCCCGGCCGGACTCCTGCCCCGGCTGGCGAGCCGGCTGCACGTGGGCATTTTCGCCAATCTCTACGGGCCCACCGAGGCCACCATCGAGGCGACCACCTTCACCTGCCCGGGATCCGACTTCCCCGAACTGACCACCGTCCCGGTCGGCAGGCCCTCCCCCGGCTTCGGGGTGGTGGTGCTCACCGCTCGCGGAGACCACGCACCGTCCGGCGTGCCCGGTGAGATCCATGTGCTGGGTCCCGGCGTGGCCCGCGGATACCTCGACGGCGAGCCCACGGGACCGGGCCGGTTCTGCGAGCTTCCGGCGTACCCCGGCATCAGGGCCTTCCGGACCGGCGACTTCGGCCGCTGGAACGACCGGGGTGAACTGGTCTTCCTGGGCCGCCGGGACAACCAGATCCAGATCCACGGCAACAGAGTGGAACTCGGCGAGGTGGAGGCGTCCCTCAGTTCCGTTCCCGGCGTCCTCGCCGCCACGGTCCTCCCCCTCACCGCTCCCACCGGGCCGCCCACCGTCGCGGCCGTCTACACCTCGAACGAGCAGCTCCAACCGGCCGACGTACGCGCCCGGTTGACCTTGCGGCTCCCGGGCTACATGGTCCCCGGCCGGATCCTGCGCGTCGACGCCCTGCCCATCACCCTGCACGGCAAGATCGACCGTGAGGCGGTCCTGGCGCGCATCGCGAGCCTGGACGGACAGATCTGGCAACCGACCGACGAGGCCGACCGGACCGTCGCCCGGATCTGGGCCGACGTGCTCGGCGCCCCGCCGCGCGCCGGGGACGAGGACCTCTTCGCAGCGGGCGGCCACAGCCTCACCGCCGCGGTTCTCGCGGGCAGGCTCGGCGCCGCCTCCGGAGGCGGCGCGATCACTGTCCGCGGGGTGTTCACGGCCCGCACGGCCGAGGGGCTCGGCGCGCTGCTGCGCGACACCGGGGCCGGCGGGCGTCAGGACCGCACGCCCCGTACGTCGTGGCCACAGACCCCGGGCCCGGTACCGGCGAGCAACGCCCAGCGCCGAATGTGGTTCCTCGAACAGTACGAGGGTGGGGAGCTGCGCCCGTACAACATGGTGGAAGCCTTCCGGCTGTCCGGCTCCCACGAGGCGGCCGACGTATCGGCGGCGCTGGAGCGGACCGTGGGCAGGCACCAGGCACTGCGTACCGTGTTCCGCGCCGAACACAACGATCTTCAGCAGATCGTGCTGGCGCCCGAGCGCGCCCGGCCCCGGCTGCGGGTCCACCGGACCGGAGCCGGGGAAGCCGCCGGGCTGCTGCGGCGGATCGCCGGCCAGGAGCAGCGCCACACCTTCGACCCGGCCGAGGGTCCCCTGCTGCGTGCCCACTGGCTGGTCGAGGACGGGAGCAGCGGCGGCACGCTTCTCCTCTCCGTCCATCACAGCATCTGTGACGGCTGGTCGTTCGCGGTGATCCTGCGCGATCTTCTGAGGTTCCTGAACGGGGCGGAGCAGGTACCGGAGCCCACGCAGTACGGCGCGTACGCGCTCGGGCAGCGCACCCGCCGGGGCGACGCGGAGGACTGTGAGTTCTGGCGGCGCACCCTGGAGGGCGTACCGGGCGTGGAGTTGCCACTCGACCGCCGCAGGCCGGTGGAGCGCGGATCGGCAGCGGGAACGGTCCGGCTGACGGTCGGGGAACGGACGAGCCGGTCCGTGCAGGAGCTGTGCCGGGAGCTAGGCACCACGTCGTTCACGGCGATGGTGGCCGCCGTCCGTGTCCTGCTGCTGCGCTGGAGTCAGGCTGACGACATCGTGCTCGGGACAGTCGTATCGGGACGCGACAATCCCGAACTGGCCGACTCCGTAGGGCTGTTCGTCAATACGGTGGCGCTGCGCACCCCGGTCGATCCGCTGCGCGGTTTCGCCGACCTGGTGACAGCGGTGGCGGCGCATGCGCAGGAGGTCCGCGCCCACGAGGAGTACCCCTTCGAGGACCTCGTGGAAGCGATGAGGGCCGAGCGGATCACGGGACGCAACCCGATCTTCGACGTGCTGGTCGAGGCCGCCGTCTCCGGTACGGACCCACTGGGCGCCGAGGAGGGCGCGGCGGCCGAGCACATCCGGCTGGACTCCGGGGCGGAAGGGTTCGACCTGGCCTTCAGCTTCACCGAACCCGGCCCTGACCGCCCGATCGAGGTGGCGATCACCTACCGCGAGGACGTACTGGACGCGGGCACCGTGCACCGCATGGCCGGACAGCTGGACCGCGTCCTGACCGCTCTGGTGGGCGATCCGTCCGACCCCGTCGGTGCGGTCCCCCTGTTGCCCGCCGAACAGCGCGACGCACTCATCGCGACGGGTACCGGGGAGAGCCTTCCCGCCGCGGTAACGGCGGGAACCCTGCTCGACCTTGTCGGCGCGCAGGTACGGTGTGCGCCCGGGGGGCGAGCCGTTGTCTGCGGCGAACGCGTCCTGACCTACCGCGAACTGGACCGCAGGGCCGACGTCCTCGCCGCCCGGCTCGCCGCGGCGGCGCCGACCGGTCCCGACCGCGTGGTCGCCGTACTGTGCGACCGTTCCGAATGGATGCCGGTCGCGCTGCTCGCCGTCCTCAAGACCGGCTCGGCCTTCCTCCCCCTCGATCCGCAGCAGCCGGCGGCCCGGCTGGCTGCCGTACTCCGCGACAGCGGCGCGGTCGCCGCCGTGACGTCGGCGGAGTTCACCCGGATCGCGGCCGACGAGGGCCTTCCCACGGTGACCGCCGCCGACCCCTCCGGGGTGGATCAGGCCCGGGACGAGCCACAGGAACCCCCGGCCCGCCCCACCTCCGGCCCCGCCGATCTCGCGTACGTCGTCTACACCTCGGGGTCCACCGGAGCGCCCAAGGGCGTCATGGTGGAGCACCGGGGCATCGTCAACTCCGTCCAATTCCGCATCGACCACTACGGGCTCGATGCCGACGGCGCGGTCCTCCAGGTGGACCCGATCCACGCCGACGCCGGCATCGCCGACGTGTTCAGCGCCCTCGGGTCGGGTGCGCCCATGGTGATCGTCACCCGGGATCAGCTGCTGACGCCGGAGGCGGTGGCCGCGGTGATGCGGCAGCACCCGATCCGCCATGTGCTGCTCGTACCGAGTCTCTACCAGATGCTGCTCGACGAGGTCGGGTCGGCGTTCCACGGGGTACGCCAGATCGCGCTCGGCGGAGAGCGGGTGACCCGGGCGCTCGCCGCCCGCCACGCCGAACTCCTTCCCGGCGTGCAGCTGTTCAACGAGTACGGTCCCGCCGAGGACAGCGTCGTGACGACGGTGGAGCCGGTGGGCCCGACGGAGGTCGCGGGCACGCCGGACCGGCGGGTCCCGACAGCGTCCGGCGACGCCTCGATCGGCCGACCGCTGCCCGACAAGTGGGTGGACCTGCTCGACGCGCGGGGTGAGCTGGTGCCGCTGGGTGCTCCGGGTGAGCTGTGCGTCGGCGGGGCCGGGCTGGCCCGCGGTTACCTCGGCGACGCGGAGCTGACGTCCGCCCGCTTCGTCCCCAGCCGGGTGCGCCCGGGAGAGCGGATGTACCGCACCGGCGACCTGGCCCGCCGGCTGCCCGACGGGCGCCTGGAGTACCTGGGAAGGACCGACGACCAGCTCAAGGTCCGGGGCAACCGGGTCGAGCCCAACGAGGTGGCGGCAGTCCTCGCCGAAGCCCCGGGCCTGCGCAATGCCGCCGTGGTCCCCGTGGACGGCCCCGACGGCGAACCACGGCTGGTCGCCTATGTGGTCGGGGAGTCGGACCCGGCGGTGCTCCGGCAGTACCTGGCGGGGCGGCTGCCCGCGTACATGGTGCCCGTCGCCTTCGTGCGCCTCCCCGCCCTCCCCGTGGCCGCCGGCGGCAAACTCGACCGACGGGCGCTCCCCGCGCCCGCCGATGCCCTGTCGGACGCGGACTCCCCTGTTGCCGCCCTCCCGTTCACGGAGGCCGAGCAGCACGTCGCGGACGTGTGGGCGCAGGTCCTGGAGCGGCCCGTCGCCGACCCGGACGCGAACCTGTTCGAGTTGGGCGGGCACAGTCTGTCCGCCGCGCGCATCGCACACGCGCTGCGGGTCCAGGTGCGTACTGTCTTCACCTTCCAGACCGTGCGCGCGCTGACCGCGGCCATCGCCGGACAGTCGACCGACGCGGGCACGCAGTACCCCCCTGCCGCGGGCCGGTCCGCGGCAGGCGGCTTCCTCCCGCTGTCCCGGGCTCAGCGCCGCGTCTGGCTGACCTCCCGGTGGGCAGGCTCGGACACCTTCATCATCTCCGACCTGGTGCGCCTGGGGCGCCGGATCGATGCCGACGCGCTCCGCCGCGCCCTTGAGGCCGTCGTCGAGCGGCAGGACATGCTGCGGGCGCAGGTCCTGCCCCGGGGGACGGAGGCGGAGCTGACCGTACTTGAGCGGTTGCCGGACGGTGCGCCGCTGGTCGTGGTGGATCTGCCGGGCGCCGATCCTTCGGGCCCGGAGGCCACGGCCGCGCTGTACGACGCGCGGCATGCCAGTTTCGCGCTGGAACGGGCACCACTCTTCGAGGTGCGGCTGCTCGCAGGGATCGACGGCGGCGACCTGCTCACCGTCACCGCACACCACCTGATCTACGACGGCGCCAGCGTCGACGTACTGCTGCGCGACCTCTTCGCGGCCTATGAGCAGATCCTGGCCGGGGAATCGACGCGGCTGCCCCGGCTCCCCTACACCTACCAGGAGTGGGTCCGGGAGGAACAGGAGTGGCTGGCCGGACCGGAGGCCGAGCGCCAGGTGGAGTTCTGGCAGGAGCGGCTGCGCGGCATCGTGGAGGGGCCCGATCCCGTGGACCCGGCTCGACGACGACGCCGCCGGGGCCGGACCGGACTGGTCCGCAGGACTGTTCCCGCGTCCCTGCTCCGCGATGCCCCGGCGACTCCGTTCGCACAGGTGGTGACGGCATTCGCCACCACCGTGCACCAACGCACCCGGGCCGCGGACCTCGTTGTCGGCTTCGCCGCGGGGCTCCGGCACCGGCCCGAGGCCGATGCCCTGATCGGCTATCTGGTCAACGCGGTGCCCTTGCGGGTCACCTTCGACGGCGAGGTCACCGCGAGGGACCTGCTGCCCCGGGTCCAGAGTGGGATCGTCGAGGCGTACGAGTACTCCCGGCTGCCGTTCGACGTCCTTGCGGAACGGCTGGCCCTGCGCGCGGGCCCGGGCCGCAGTCTGCTGCTCGACCTCGGCGTGAGCTGGGAGAACGCGGGCCTGCGGCCGGGGAGCCAGGTGGTCGAGGACCTGCTGGCGCACGATCTGGCCGCCACCAGTGACCTGTGGCTGTACGCGCGGGTCAAGGGCGAGGAGCTGCACCTCGACCTCACGTACGACGACAACCTGCTCGACGAGGCCGAGGCCGGCGCCTACGCCGATCACATCGCCCGTGTGCTGCACGGCCTGACCTCCGGTCGGGTCACACCGGCGGCCGGTGGCCCAGCACCGGCCGCACCCCCGCCCACGTCCCGGAACCCCTCCGCAACCGGTTCTGTTTGGAGTGACACGCACTATGAGTTCTGACCCCGATCCGACGCAGCGCCTGTGCGTGCTGTTCGCCGGCGCACTGGAACTGGACCACGTCACCCCGGACACGGACTTCTTCCTCGCGGGCGGACACAGTCTGTCGGCCCTGACACTCGCCGTGGCCGTGGAGGACGCCTTCGGGGTACGGGTCCGCGTGCGGGACATCTTCGACGCCGCCACCCCGGCACTCCTCGCGGCCCGGCTGGACGGAGTCGGTCCCACAACCACCGAACCTGCCGACGTCGCGCCGCTTGTACCGCGGCAGCGGGACGCCGAACCGCTGCCCGGTACCGAGGTCGCCGACGCGACCCGCTGGCTGTGGCTGGAGCGACAGCGCGGGGACGGCAACTCCGGCGCCTATACGGTGCCCTGTCTGCTGGACGGCGCCGGCCCCGTGGACGTCGACCGGTTGGCGGGCGCCCTGGCCGCCGTGGCACGGCGCCACCCGGCGCTGCGGACCGTGTTCGTCGAGGCACAGGGGGCCCCGCGTGCGGTGGTCACCGACCGCGTCCCGCCGTTCGAGGTGGTCGACCTGCGGGCGCGCCACCTGAACGCGGGCCGGTTCGACGCATTGGTGAACGAACGCGTCGAGGCGCCGTTCGACCCGTCGACGGGGCCGCTCGCACGCACCACCCTGTTCCTCTGTCCCGGCGGCCAGTGGTCACTGCTGCTGGTCGCGGATCACCTCGTGTGCGACGGACGCAGCCTGGAGATTCTCGCGGCCGAAGCCGTTGAGGCTTACGCGGACCCGGTGTCCGGCGTTGTCCAGGAGCCGGCCGGTGAGCCGCGGAAGGTGCCGCCCGCCGACCGCGCGACGGATCCGCGGGCCGCCCTCGACCACTGGCGCCACCTGCTCCTCCCCGCCCCGGCGCCGCTCCCGCTGCCGGTGCGGGGTCCGCGTACCCGTCCGGTCGGCGGCACCACGGCAACCGCTGTGGAAGAGATCGGTCCTGACGTGCTGGAACGGCTGACGCACCTGGGCAGGCGGCACCACGCGGGCCCGTTCGCGCCACTGGCCGCCGCCGTGGCGCGAACCCTGGCCGGGGTCACAGGCAGTACGGACATCTGTCTGGGCACGGCCGTGGACCGAAGGGCGCGGCTCGGCAAGGAGAAGGAGGTCGGCTTCCATGTCGCGACGGTTCCGCTGCGGTTGGAGGTACGCGACTCGATGTCCGCGGAGGATCTCGTACGTCAGGTCGCACGGCGCACGATGGACGCGGTGGACCACAGCGAGGTGGCCTTCGACGCGCTCGTCGCGGCTCTGGATCCACCGCGGTCCCCCGGGCGGATGCCGTTCTTCGACGTCTGGGCGGCGTTGTACCCCCGCATCGACACCGGCCCGTGCCCGCCGGGCGGTATCGCCCTGAGTGGCGGTCCTGTACCGGTGCGCGTCGGCATGTTCGAGCTGTCCTTCCAGTTCGTGGAGCACGCGCGGGGGATGCGGCTGGTGCTGCAGTACGACACCCTGCGCTACGCCGCCGACACCGCCGAGCGGATGGTCAGGCGGCTCGGCGAGGAACTGACGCACCTCCTGCACGACCCCGCGGAGCCCGCACCCGAGCCGGCGCCCACGGAACGGACCTTCAGTGGCTTCCACTTCGACGCCTGACCCGGCCCTTCGCCCCTGCCCATGAGGAGAAGCATCATGACGACGTCAACGAACACCCGGACCGGGACGGAGCTCCGACTGACCGCGGCCGAGGCCCGGCAGGTGTCCGAACTGACACTGCGACTGTCCGAGCAGTACGTCGCGGCCGACGACGAACGACTGCTCCAGGAACTGCCGTCGCTCACCGACGGGCTGCCCGGGCGGATCCGGCGGTTCCTGCGCGCCTTCTCGCTGGACCAGGCCCAGGGCTTCTGCTCGGTCAGCGGGCATCTGGTCAACAACGAGCGCATCGGCCGTACCCCCGTGCACTGGAAGGACGAGCAGCGGGTCCATCACGAACTGCCCGAGGAGATCATGATCCTTCTCTACAGTTCGCTGCTCGGCGAGCCCTTCGGCTGGGCCACCCAGCAGGACGGCCATCTGGTCAACGACGTGTTCCCGATACGCCAGTACGAACGCGAACTGCTGGGCACGGGCAGCAAGACGCCGCTGACCCTGCACACCGAGGACGCCTTCCACCCGTACCGCGCCGACTACATCATTCTCTCGTCGCTGCGGAACCCGGACTCCGTCCCGGTCACTGTCGCGGAGGCGGACTTCTCGGTACTGCCCGACGACGTGCTCGACATCCTCTTCCAGAGCCGGTTCCACATCGTTCCCGACAAGTCGCACCTGCCGGAGAACAACACGGTGCACAGCGAGGAGGACCGGCTGGTCTTCGAGAACATCACGCGACTGATCAACGGTCTCGGTCTCGTGCCCGTGCTGACCGGCTCCCGGTCCCACCCTCTGCTGTGCTTCGACGCGACGCACATGTCGGCGCCGGAGGGGGACCCCGAGGCCGCACGGGCCTTCGCGGCGGCGGAGCGACTGCTTCAGGCCAACTTGACGGACTGCCCGCTGGAGGCGGGCAGTTGTGTCTTCATGAACAACCACCAGGTGGTGCACAGCCGTAGTGCCTTCGAGGCGCGCTACGACGGCACGGACCGCTGGCTCAAGCGAGTCAACGTGACCCACGACCTCCGTAAGTCGCGGGCCATGCGCCGATCCGTCGGCTCCCGTCTGATCGGCTGATCGACTCCCGGCTGATCGGCCCGAGTCGGCCGACGGGAACGGCGCGGTCCACTGCTCCATGGACCGCGCCGTTCCCGTTTCCGCACACGGTCCGGCGGTCGCTCCGGGTGTACGGATGAACTGCCGCCAGGTCGGGCCGTGATCCCGCCGGGCGGGCGGGGTACCGCGGGGTAATTACCGCGGCACCCCACGTCGGGCGCCGACCATGCGCAGCACCCGAGGCGGGTTGTGGTTCAGGCCCTTCAGCCGGCCGCGCGGCCGGCCTCCGCGCGTGCCCGCTCCTGGGGTACCGGCTCGGCCCGCCGGACCAGTTCGGTGACCTCCCGGACGGTGGGCGTCTCGAAGAAGTCGCCCATGTCCACACTCACGCCCAGCTGCTTCTCGATGCCGTCGAGGACGGAGATCGCGAGCAGGCTGTGCCCGCCCTCCTCGAAGAAGTCGGTGTCGGGACCGGTGGGGCCACAGCCGAGAACCTCCCTGAAGATGTTCCCGACCGTCGCCTCCAGCTCGTCGCCGTCCGTTTCCACCTGCGACTGCGAAGACACCGATGGGGACGCCGACGCCGGCTCGGGTGCCGTGGTCGTGTACGGCTCGGAGCGACGGGTCAGGGCCTCCCGGTCGATCTTGCCGCTCACCAGCCTGGGCAACTCGTCGACCAGTGTGAAGTAGGTCGGGATCATCGCGGGCGGCAGTCCGGTGGCAGCCCGCGCCCGGATCTCCTCCACGGTGGTGCCGACGACCTTCAGCCAGGCGGCCAGCGCCGGTGCGCCATCGGCGCCGCTCGTCACCGTCACCGCCGCCTGCTGGACCCCGGGCAGGAGGGCGAGCACGCTCTCCACCTCCCCCGGCTCCACCCGGTGCCCGCGGATCTTCACCTGGTCGTCGGCCCGCCCGGCGAACTCCAGCATTCCGTCCGGGCGCCACCAGACGAGATCCCCGGTGCGGTAGCTCCGTGCGCCCGGTGCGTCGGGGTCGGCGACGAATGCAGCGGCCGTCAGCTCCTGGCGGTTGCGGTACCCGACCGCCAGGCCGTGCCCCGCCAACCGAAGCTCTCCGACGAAGCCGACGGGCAGGGGTCGGCCGTCGGGCCCGGTCACGGTGGCGACGGTGTTGCTGATGGGCCGCCCGATCGGCACGCCGGGTCCGGCGTCGGTGCCGTGGTCGAACGCGGTCGCGCCGACGGAATTCTCTGTCGGACCGTACTCGTTGACCAGCCTGACCCCGCCAAGCAACTCGTGGTGCCGGCGGACCAGATCGGCCGTCGTGGCCTCACCCGCCACCGTGACCAGGCGGAGCGTCGCCGCGACGCCCGCGAGCTCGTGCAGCAGGACCCGGTAGAGGCTCGGGACAGTCGTCAGATGGGTGATCCGGTGCTGTTCCACCAGCTCCGCCAGCTGACGAGGCAGCAGCCTGTGCGTGTCCGCCAGCACGATGCGTCCACCGGAGGCCAGTACGGGGAAGAGGTCGGCCACCGAACTGTCGAAGGCCAGGGACGGCAGCTGTAGCAGCCTGGTGTCGAGGTCCAGGCCGTGGTTGCCGAGCTTCCAGTGCACATAGCTCGCGATGGCGCGGTGCTGTATCTCCACGCCCTTGGGCCTGCCGGTCGACCCCGAGGTGTACACCACGTACGCGAGATCGTCAGGGAACGGCCCGGACTGCTGGGGATCGCGGCCGTCCGCTTCGTGGCCGACTGCGGACCGGATGTCGATCACCGGAGCCGAGAGCCCTGCGGGCAGCTCAGCGAGCATGTCGGGCGCGGCGAGAACGGCGCAGCACTCGGCGTCGTCGAGGATCTCGGCCAGCCTCGCGGCCGGTGAGTGGGGGTCGAGCGGTATATAGGCCGCTCCGGCGATCAGGGTGCCCACGATCGCCGGAACGGCATGGATCGACTTGCCGGTGAACAGCGCCACCCGGTCGCCCCGGCCGATGTCCGAGGCCCGCAGTCGGGCCGCGACCGCCTCTGCCGCCTGCCAGAACTCGCCATAGGTGAGCGTGTCGGCACCAGCAACGACCGCCGTGCGGTCGGGGTGCTTGCGGACCATGGCCTCGATCGGCGCCGTCAACGTGGTGGTGGCGAAGGCGAGTTCGAAACCGTACCGGCCGAACCCGGTCGATGTCGCCACATCCTCCGGTCCGGCCGACGGCAGGGCCGCGACGGTACTTCGGGGGTCGGTGAATCCGGCCAGCACACCGGCCACCGAGCGCAGCAGGACCTCCAGGAACCATACGTCGGTGAGCTCCGGGGCGGCCGCGGCCCGCAGCTCACGCTCGCCGTCCGCTCCGGGCTCGGTCAGCGTCAGTTCGATGGACTCCCGGTGGGACGCACGGGCGGCGAGGTCCCCACGGACCCGGGCCGAACGGACCAGCACGGCGCCGGTGAGCGCTGCCCCCGCATCGGCCACGACGGCTGCCGTCCGCAGTGACGCGTCGACGGCCATGACCAGATCGGCGACGGTGGCCTGCGCGGCAAGTCCGACTCCGGACAACACCGGCCCGGTCGGCCCTTCCACGGCGACCATCGGCTCGTTGGTGTGCTCGGCCGAGCCGATCACCACCACCGTCGCCGCGGTGAGGCCGACCAACTCCTCCAGGGGCCGCCCGCCGGAGACCTTGGCCAGGCCGTCGATGGCGGCCGTCGTCAGCGGCAGCACTGCCCGGGACGGTGTGGGCTGCGCGGAACCCAAGCGCCGCGGGCGGATTCTGGTGGCGGGCACAGCAAAGTCAGATGTCATTTGCGCATTCCCTTACTCGGGGGAGAAAGAAGATGACTGCCCGCCGGCGCCGCGGCGTTCTCCTCAACGCGTGAGCGGCAACCGCCTTCGAACACCACGTCGGGCGGGCGCATGCGCGCCCATCACTGAGCGCGGGCCGCCGAACGGCCCGTGTATCGCACGCAGGCCGCGGCAGGGCCACGTACCGCAGGGGCACCCGCCGCGACACCACAGGGTGGCTCCACGCCTACCGTGCCTGCGCAGCGGCGGGCCGGGGGCCTCGTCCGTACGTCGGCCGCCGACCGGGCCCTCGCCTCGTGTCAGCCACGCTTCGCGATCATGTTGGCCATGCCTTGCTTGCCCTGCGCCTTCAGATCCTTGAGTCGATCCTGACGCAGTCGCGCGTCACTCCGCGAGGCGATCCACTCGTTCTCGCGGACCAGCTTGCGGTAGCTGTCCAGTCGGCGCTGCGGCAGCATGCCGTCCTCGATGGCTTCGACCACCGCACAGCCCGGTTCCGCGAAGTGCTCGCAGTCGCGGAACCGGCAGTCCTCGGCGAGCGCCTCGATTTCTGAGAACACCTGCTGCAGACCGTCGGAGGCGTCATACATGCCGACCCCGCGAACACCCGGGGTGTCGATCAGCACACCACCGCCGGGCAGGGGCATCAGCTCGCGGGTCGTCGTGGTGTGGCGTCCCTTGCCGTCGCCCCTGGTCTTCTGGACGTCCATGGCGGAGCGGCCGAGCAGCGCGTTGGCGATGGTTGACTTGCCCGCGCCCGACTGCCCGACCAGGACGTTCGTCCCCGACAGACAGGCTCCGAGGATATCCATACCCTCCCCGGTCGTGGCGCTGACCACCAGGACATCCACCCCGGGCGCGGCCTGCTCGACCGTCTCGCGGACGGCGTCCGCGTCCTCTGCGAGGTCGGACTTGGTGAGGACCATCAGCGGCTGAGCTCCGCTCTCCCATGCGAGGGCGAGGAACCGCTCGATGCGGCCGAGGTCCGGCTCGGCGTCCAGGGACACCGCGATCGCGATGGTGTCGACGTTGGCCGCGAGCACCTGTCCCTCGGAACGCTGGGAAGCGCTGGAGCGGACCATGGCCGTCCGGCGCGGCAGCAGGGCCTGGACATACGTCCCGGCGGCGCTGATCGAGACGGCGGCCCAGTCACCCGTACACGGCAGCCGCATCGGGTCGGGGTCAGCGACCGGTCCGGTGTCGGCGTGCACGACGGATACCGCGGAGTCGCCGTCGGCGATCACCACGTCGCAACGGCCACGGTCGACCCGAACGACCCGCCCGGGTACGGACGAGCCGTCGGTCACAGAGGTGAAGATGTCATCGAGTTCAGTGGACCAACCGTAGGCTTCCAGCGGCCGGGGGTAGACCGAATCAGCCGATACCGATGAGTGACGCAACGCGATGAGCCCTTCGGGAGGCATTCCAGGCCGGGGGCGCATGTCGAGGATGCACGGCCTGGACAAGGGGGCGGAGATGGGGGCTTGTTCTCCAGGGCGCCGCTCTGGCGGTGGCGATCAAAAGGCTCGCTCCTACCTCGCCCGACTCCGACGCACCAGGCATTGAACAGACTTGACGCTACGACAGCCCCGGGGCGACCCGCAACACCTTTCGTCGGCGAGCTGGCACAAGTTTCGATCAGGTCGTGCCAAGCCCCTTTGACAGAGATCACCCTCGGTTAGAGTCAGCGAACCACCCCCGCAGCACCAGCGTCGAGTTCCACTCCGCCGGGGGCGGCCACTTGCCTCAGCGCGGGCGTCCCCAGCCTGGTCAACAAGGTTCGGGCCGCCCGATCCACCGCACGCAACCATCCGTTTGCGGAACCGATCACAGGGGAATGTGTGAGCCCGGACGAGACCATTACCCACCTCATGGGAGCCACCGCGGTCATTCTGGTGGCGGCCAACGGCGCGGGTTTGTTGGCACGAAAACTTGGACAACCTTCCATCGTCGGTCAGTTGATCGCAGGCATCGCCCTCGGCCCGAGCCTGCTGTCCCAACTCCCGCCCGAAGTGGGCGAAACCCTGTTCCCGGCCGAGATCACGCCGATGCTCACGGCGCTGGGCCAGGTCTCGCTGGTCCTCTTCCTCTTCTTCGTCGGTTACGAGCTGAATCTGAGCCTGCTGCGTGGCCGGTCCCGGTCCACGCTGACCGTCGCGACGGCCGCATTCGCAGTCCCGATGGTGGCAGGCGCGGGCGCGGCGCTCCTCTTTCACGGGACGCTGGAGAAGCTCGGCATACCCGAGGATGTCTCGGTACGCTCGATCCTCTTCCTGGCCGTCGCGCTGTCGATCACGGCCGTGCCGGTCCTGATCGTCGTAGTGCGGGAGAACGGTTTGGCCGGCACCGTGGCCGGAGTCATCGCCGTGTCCGCCGCCGGGCTGATCGACGTTGTCGGCTGGGCCGTCCTGCTCGGCACCATCATGGAGAGCGGGGACGGGTCCGGGATGTCACTCCCCCTGCGACTGGTCCTGTTGGTGGTGACCATCGTGGTGATGGTCTGGCCGGCCCGACTGCTGCTGCGTCGGTTCATGCGGTCCCCCGGCGTGTCCTCAAGTGCCCGGCTGGCGGTACTGATCACCTTCGCCTTCGCCGCGGCCTGGGTGACCAGCGCGCTCGGCCTGCATGTGATCTTCGGGGCGCTGCTCGCCGGGGTGGTCACACCGCGCGAGCCGGACGGCACCCTCAACCCGGACCTGGTGCGCTCGCTGGACGGTATCGGGTCGCTGCTGTTGCCGTTCTTCTTCGTGGTCTCGGGCCGGAGCGTCTCTGTCGGGGCACTGGAGGGCACCGCGATATCCGTCCTGGTGGGCGTCACTGTGCTGGCGGTCGTCACCAAGGTGGGTTCCGGCGCGCTGGCCGCCCGCATGTGCCGGTTGGACAACCGGACGTCGATGACGATCGGGGTATTGCTGAGCACCCGCGGATTGACGGAGCTGATCGCCCTCAACGCGGGTCTCCAGGCGGGCTTGTTGAGCGCTCCGCTGTACACCGTGCTGGTGCTGATGGCGATCGCCACCACGCTGCTGACGCAGCCTCTGCTGGTCCTGGTCCAGCGTATGTGGCCGAACAAAGACCGAGCCACAGGCCCCGGCCAAACCGGTGTCCGGGACGACTCCGGGCAGCCTGTGGCTGCTGGGCGCCCGAAGACCTGACCTAGCTCCTGCTGCTGCTCCTACTCCTGTTCCTGAGAGGCGGAGGGAGAAGTGTCCCTCCGCCTCTCGCCTCTTCGGCCTTTGCATCGCCGTGACGAAGCCCGCGGACGCACCCCCACCAGTCCAGTGCCTGCGGCCCACATCGGCCACGGGCGTGACCGGCTGGACAGCACAGCCGCTCGCCCCGGACAGTCGGACTGTCCGGGGCGAGCGGCTGAAGCCTGGTGCCACAGGAGCGGGAGGCTACTTCCCGACGGCTGACGAGGTGCGGTAGAGGCTCCGCAGCTCCTCTTCCAGGGCCTTGACCTCGTCCAGCCGGGGCCGGCTTTTTGGCGCGAACAAGCCGTCCTGCTCCCAGCGCTGCGGGTCCAGGCTCAGCGCCGAGACATTGAGCCAGCCACGGGAGCGGATCTCCTCCAGGCGCTCGGGCAGGGCGTCCTCAAGAGCAAGGTAGAAGATGACGTGGGCCAGTTCCTCAATGCGGTCCAGGCCGTCGCGCACGCTCACGAGCACCGTGCCGAAGGTGGGTGTCTCGGCGCCGGGCAGGTTCTGCGTGAAGAGGCGGGCGAGCGTCGGCAGGTCGTCGTAGTAGTCGATGTAGTCAAAATCGAAGACACCGCGGTAGCTGCGCGCCCAGGCCTGGAACAGGTTCATGATGGTGCCCTGGGTCGACACCGCGTGCGCGCCCAGGGAGCTGAGCGTCGTGCTCGCCGACTCGTCCAGGTAGGTCTTCCCGTAGAACTGCGGGTCGGAGAACGACCACCCGACGTAGTAGTCCCAGATGGTCTTCAACGACATGATCACGGCGTTGTCGTGGAACGCGTAGGAGCCCTGGATGTTCAGGGTGAGTCCCTCCGCCAGCGAGAGGAACCACCGGTTGGCGTATCGCACGAAGCCCTCGCCGAAAGTTTCCGCGTGGTCCCGGCCGATCATCTCGGTCACGAAGCCGTTGGCGTAGCCGATCAGGTTCGACCCGACCGAGTAGTAGGGGTCGGCGAAAACCCCGGCGTCCCCGACGCACGCCCAGCGCTCGTGCGAGAAGACCTGCTGCGAGGAGTGGCTGTAGTTCTTCAGGACGCGGAAGTCGAGGACCGGCAGCTCGCGGATGGCGGGGTCGAAGCCCGGGACGCGCTCGACCACGAAGTCGATGGCTTTCTCTATCCGGTTGAAATTGGTGACCGGGTGGAGCTCGTCGGACACCACGATGCCGACGCTGGTGTGGTCGGGGGCCAGCGGGATGGCCCACACCCAACCGCCCTCGAACATGAAGTGGTTGGTGGAGTGCCAGCGCTGCTCGTGGATACGGTCGTGCCAGTCGGTCTGGTCGGCATCGACTGCCTTGTCGGTGTCGAGTCGGCCTTCGAGCCGGAACCAGACCGAGTTGTGCGGCTTGGGATACCGCTTGGCGAGGCCGAGCTTGCGCTGCAGCAGCCGGTGGCGGCCGGTGGCGTCGACAACCCAGCGGCAGGTGACGGTGGTCTCCTGGCTGCCTTCCTCGTCGGACTGGTAGGTCACCCGGTGCGCGGCGTCCTGCTCCCCGAGGTCGATGCCGAGAACCTTGACGCCCTGCGTCAGCACGGCCCCGGTGCCCTCCACCACCACGCGCAGGTGTTCCTCCAGGGAGCCCCGGTTGAGTTGGTAGGACTTCGCCGGGAGGAATCGGTTGACACCGAACTCCGCCTCCTCGTGGAGACCGGAGCCGCCCCCGTAGAAGTATCGGAGGCCGAGCTTCTCCAGGTGTTCCTCTTCGAGGTAGTCGCGCAGACCGATGGTCTCGGCGAAGTAGTGCGCGCCCACCTCGACCGTCGACTCGCCGACCTTGAACGCGGACAGAGGGATCGGTGAACGCTCGCGCTCGCAGACGAGGACGGAGAGCGACGGGTGCTCATCCTTGAGTTGCTTGGCCAGGCAGAGCCCGGCCAGGCCGCCGCCCGCGATGACCACGTCGTAGTCGACACCGGCGAACATGGAATCAGTACCGCTTTGCCTGCTCAAGATGTACCCGCCTTGTCGTTCTGTCGGTTCTCGATGATTCGGGCCAAGCTGCGGATGGTCCGGCCCGTGTAGGCGGCCGAGTTGTCCAACTGCACCCCGAGCCGCTCCTCCACGCCGGAGACGAGATCCATCACGCTGAGGGAGTCTCCGCCAAGGTCGAAGAAGTCGTCGTCCAGGCCGATGCTGAGTGGCGCGAAAAGCTTCTGCCAGATCTCCAGGAGCACGGCCTCGGCCTCCGTCGCCGGCTCCGGTGCGGGGCCGCCCTGACCGGAGATGTCCGCGTACAGGGCCGCCAGGGCCGCTTCGTCGACCTTGCCGTGGCCGGTGAGGGGCACGGCGTCGATCGGGATGATCGCGGACGGGACCATGTACTCCGGCAGGTTGCCCTGCGCGAGCGCGTGGAGCCGGTCGACGTCCCGGGCGGCGGGCCCCAGGACGAAGGCGATCAGCAGGGGCGTCGCGGAGTCCGTGTCCCGGCGCAGAAGGTGGACGTGGCCGACCGCGTGGTCCTTCGCCAGGATCTCGGCCACGTGGCCCAACTCGACCCGGCGGCCCCGGATCTTCACCTGCCCGTCCCGGCGCTCGATGAACTGGAGATTCCCGTCCTCGCGCAGCCGGACGATGTCCCCCGTCCGGTAGACCCGCTTTCCGGCGGCCGGGGGCGCCGACGGGGTGAAGAATCGCTCCGCGGTCAGCTCGGGATTGCCCAGGTAGCCCCGGGCCAGTCCGGCCCCGGCCAGGTAGAGCTCCCCGGTTCCGCCCGGTTCGACGGGCGTGCCCTCCTCATCCAGGACGAACGCCTCGGTGTGGGCGATCGGCTTGCCGATGAGCACGCTCGTATCGGTGGCGGCCAGCGGATGGACGGTGGAACAGACCGCGTTCTCGGAGGGTCCGTATTCGTTGAACAGCCGCACCTCCGGGAGGTGGCGGAAATGCTCACGGGTCAGACTCGACGTGAACCACTCGCCTGCGATCGTCACACTGCGCAGGGATTTCGTCGACCGGGAATCGATACTGCCGAGAAGGCGCTTGTACAGCGCGGGGGTGACGAGGAAATGAGAGACGTTCCGATGCTTCATCAGGCCGGTGAGGTAATGCCGGTCGGTGACCCGGTCCCGATGGGGCAGGAGCAGCCGCACACCGGATGTGAGGGCGCAGAAGGTGTCCGCGACAGAACTGTCGAACGACGGTCGCGGAATTGCCAGCGTCACATCGTCAGGACCGAATTCGTAATAGGAATTGCGCCATTTCACCGTGTTGACGATGGCGCGGTGCTCGACGGCTATCCCCTTGGGAGTGCCCGACGTGCCCGAGGTGTAGATCACGTAGGCGAGGTCGGACACCGCCGACGCCGGTTCGGGGTCGGAGTCCGGGGTGTCAAGGGCGGCGCCCATGACGTCCAGCACGAACAGGTCACCGTCGAAGAAGGCCGCTCCCGCCGCCGCCGATGACTCGATCACCATCGCCCTGGGCGCCACGTCCTCGACGATACGGTGCGTCACGCCGGGCGGGTTGTCCGGGTCCAGGGGGACGTACGCGCCGCCGGCCTTGAGGACGGCGAGCATGGCGGTGATCACATGCGCCGGATGCCGTACCAGGATCACCACCCGGTCGTCCGGACGGACGCCGCTGGTGTCCCGCAGGTGGTGCGCCAGTCTGTTGGCCCTGCGATTGAGTTCGGCGTAGCTTATGCATTCGCCTTCGAATTCCAGGGCGATATTTCCCGGCACCCTTCGGGCGCACTCCTCAAAAAGGAGATGAAGGGTCCTCGGATCGTCATTGCTCATCGACAAACGCTCCCCCTGTGGCACTATCCTGAATTCTCGGCTCCGGTAGCCTAACCGTTACCGATCGGGCGATCAAGAGGGCTTTTCTCTGTTCTACGAGGTAATTTCGGGAAGGAAATCCGGTCGCGGCGGGATCCATGGCAAGGAAAAGTCTGGGCATGTCCGTCGGCAACGTCGGGCCCCATTGCCTCCACATACTCCGGGCCGACACCGGAAGCACCTGGACAGTGCTGCGCCCTAAACCTTGAGGGCACGGACGAGCGCGCCGATCGTCGCGGCCGTCGAGGCCTGCGGGAAGAAGTGCCCGCCCGGTACCGGCGTGACCTCGAAGGGCCCCGCGCACAGCCGCCGCCAGGTCGAGGCCCCTTCCTCGGTCAGCACGGAATCCTCGTCCCCGTACATGACCGTGACCGGTGCCGTGATCGGTGGCCTGCCGGCGGGGGGCCGGTAGGCCGCGTGCGCGGTGAAGTCCGCGCGAAGCACCGGGAAGAGCCACTCGCGGAACCCGGGGCGGGCAAGTCCGGCCGGGTTCGCGCCGAGCCGCTTCCAGAGCAGTTCGATCTCGTGATCGTCACTGGGGGGATGCAACGTGGTCTCCCCCGGGGCGGCTGCCGCCAGCACCACCAGACGCGCCGGCGGGCGCCCTGCCACAGTCAGCCGGTGCGTCAGTTCGTAGGCCAGGCTGGCGCCGAAGCTGTGCCCGACCAGGATCAGCGGATCCGGGAGCGCAAGCACGTCCGGCAGCACATCCGCTATCAGCTCGGCCACCGATCCCAGAAGGTCCTCTTGCCCGCGCTCCTCGCGTCCGGGCGCCACCTGGGCGTAAAGATCGAGCCGGTCGGGGAGCAGCCGCCGCCAGGGCGCGAAGCCGGTCGCCCCTCCCCCCGCATGTGGAAAGCACACCAAGGTGGCGTGTGGGGCGTCGTCCGCGCCCGGCCTCGGCGGACCGAAACGGCGCAGTGGCGCGTTGCCGCGATCGGCGTTGCTCTGCATGTGCACACCACCCAAGAGGACCTACGGCGAGTACGGCAGGGAAGGGCGTTCCGGTCGCCGCCTATTGCTCGGTCGGGCCGAGGGCGGGCCAGGTGCGCTCGGCCTGATCACGGAGGAGTTCGGCGCCGATGCCGCGTTGAGCGCTGAGCTCGGTGAGAACGGTGGCTTGTTTCACCGGTTCGGCCTCGGGGTCGTAGTCGGAGCCGGTCAGGTGCTTGAGCCAGGGTTCGAGACCCATGGCGTAGGCGTAGACATGTTGTGCGTTCAGCTGTTGGGCAAGCTGGTCGGCCTGGGCGGCGTTGCTGCCCTTGAGGCGTCGGCCGGCGTTGTGGTCGCGCGGGAGTTTGGATTCCAGAAGTGGCCCGTAGAGCCAGTTGAGGGGGGCTCCGACGCATTCGAGGCCGATGAAGAGGGCATCGAGAGGGGGCGTGGTGAGGTGGGGAATGTTGCTGTAGAGGGCGGGTTCGAGAGGGGTGATGTCGGTGGCGAAGAGGAAGGTGCGTCCACTCGCTTTGACCAGGGGGACCATTTTGGTGCGGATGTCGAGGTCGGCGTGTTCGCCCAGGAAGGGGAGGGCGGTGATCTCGACATGGTTGTTGATGTGGTGGGTTTCGAGCTCGGACAGTTCCTGGACATGGGGAAAGCCGAGGGCGTGCAGCATCGTCTTGAGGCTGGGGTCGGGCAGGGATCCGCCGGAGGCACGGGGGACGAGGATCGTGCCTATACGGGTGCGGAGTTGGAGGAGGGTTTCGAGGGAGAAGTGGTCGGAGTGGAAGTGGCTGATGACGACGGCGTCGATGTGTGTGGGGAGGTCGTCGAAGGTGAAGTGGCTGTGGCCGTCGTCGGTGTACCCGATAAGGGGGTCGAGGAGGACGGAGGTGGTGTCGGTTTCGATGAGCACGGTTGCGTGGTTGAAGTAGCGCACCCGTACGTCTCCGGGTGGGGGCGGGGTGTGGGGCGCCGGCGGGGTGTCATGGAAGAGCGCAGTGAAATTCAAGGTGTCGGCGTCGGGGATGCCGAGGCGTGCGGCGAGTTGGGGGACATCGACGGGGGTGGTGCGGGCGGTGAAGAGCTCGTCCCACAAAGGTGAATCAAAGGGCAGGTTGATGTCGAGACGGTCGGGGGTGGGCAGGACGGGGCTGCTGTATACGAAGGGCTGGGGAACTTGTGCGGGGCTGAGAGAAACGCACTGACCGTGGCGTTCGTAGGCGGCGGAGGTGTACATCAGTGGCTCAAAAAATCGGAAGGAAGGGCGGTGCGCGGTGTCGTAGACAAGTTCGACACGTCCGCGGAGGGCTTCGGGCACTCGGGGGTAAAGGGGTTCCATGGGCCCACCGAGGGCGTTCTCACGCAGAAGAGTGCGGAGTTGGTCAATGTCTTCGGCGAGTTGGAGCCTGGCCTGGCCGTCCTTGGCCATGGTGTCCCGGACGGCTTGGACATCCTCGCGACTGGCACCTTGGGGGTCCAGGAAGGGAGCGCCGTAGCGGTGGGGGTCCGCGGTGACCGACTCGTGGATGTGAGGGGCCTTCAAGTAACTGTCCACGATGGGAAGAAGACGGTCTCGCAGATTGAGGGCGCCGGTGTGTGGTGCCAGTAGGTAAGGCCATGCGTACCAACGGTGCAGCAGCGGCTGCGCAACCACGGAAGGGCGAAGGTAGAGCTTCTGGTCTGCCGGCACGGTACTTCCCTCACTGGTCGAGGATGTCGGTGGGTAGGGGCTCCCGGCACGAGCGAGTGTGTGCGCGTGAAGAGGAGTCACAAGGCGCAGGGGTGTCCGGCCTTGGGCCTGGAGGAGATGTTCGGGCCACCGGGTACGCGGTGGTCATGCCGTCCGTGTGTGTCTGTCTGAGGTTGAGTCAGCCCCCTGACCTTTCGGCGAGCTCTCGGCGCGTTTCATGTCTATCACAGTCGGCAGATCATGAATCGGGCATTTTTGGCCGACCAGTTGCGTACTGATCGTGCCCGATGATGCATCTCCAACTTCGATCCCACGAGTGGTTCAAGACGAGTCCCCAGTGAGATGGATTACACAGAGCCCAGTCACGCGACCGTGCTTCACTGAGCTCTTCCAACTCACGCGCGGGTATACACGGCCCCTTCGAACATTCATTGTTTCTACATTTGTGATGGGTGGTCAGATGTCTTTTACGGTAAAAGTGTCGATGTGGAGGACTTGCAGCGGGCGTGGGCGATGTGGGAGCGGCGCTCGAAGTTCCGTACGGGGCAGACGTTTCGAAACGTAGCGGCCGGTTTTCGCCCCTCTGACGTTCCGCACCTGAACGCGTGACGCCGGCAGTACTCAAAGCACTGTCGGCGCGTCGCGGGACACCGGGATCGAGCAGGACCGCCGGTCAGGAGGCCGTGGGCACGGCTCGCTGGTCCGGCCCGTCGTAGGAGGCCAGGGGGCGGATGAGTACGTTGTGGGCGAGCTGTTCCATGATGTGGGCGGTCCAGCCGGCGATGCGGCTCATCACAAAGATGGGGTGAAGCTGGGATGTCGAAACCCATGATGTGGTAGGCAATCCCCGCCGGATAGTCGAGGTTGGGGTGGATGCCCCTGCGGGTGACCATGGTGTGCCGCAGGGCGGCGTGCGGTGTGGCCAGGCGGGTGGCTTCGGGGTTGCCCGCGCGGACGACGAGCCGGTCCATGGCTTCCTGCATGATCGGGACGCGTGAGTCACCGTGTTTATATACGCGATGGCCGAAACCCATGATCTTTCGCTTCGAGGCCAGTGCTTCGTCGAGCCATTCCGCGGCCTGTCGCGGGTCGCCGATCTCGTTGAGCATGTGCATCACGGCTTCGTTGGCACCGCTGTGCAGAGGCTCTTTGAGGCGCCTATGGCCGCGGTCACGGCGCTGTAGAGGCTGGAGAGCGTGGAGGTGACGACGCGGGCCGTGAACGTCGGCGCGTTGAAACTGTGTTCGGCGTAAAGAATGAGAGAAATCTCGAAGCAGCGGACCACTTCGGGCCCGGGAACCCGGCCGAAGCACATGTATAAGAAGTTTTCGGCGTAGCCGAGGTCCGCATCGGGCTGGATCGGGGCGGGTCCGCGCCGCCTGCGGTGATCCGCCGCGACCGCGGTCGGCAGCTTCGCGAGGAGCGCGAGGGATTTGGTCCGGTTGGCGGCGGGGCTGCGGTCCTCATCGACGGCGCCCATCGCGAGCCGGACGAGGGTGACGGGGTAGAGGGCGATGTTGTAGCCGAGGTTCTCCAAGGTGGTGGCGCTCAGCACGGGGCCCTTGTCGAATTCGGTCATGTTGGCGAGAAACGGTACGTCGATGGCCTTGCGGAACGCTGCGAACTGGGCTTCGTCGGGCGGCGCTTCGGGAAACACCGCGTCGGCGCCGGCATACGCCTTCGTCCGCTCGATCGCCGCGGGCAGGCCCTCGACTCCGCGGGCGTCCGTGCGGGCCATCGAAAGGAAGGCGTCGTCCCGGCGGGCGTCGGACGCCGCCCGGATCCGCTGGACCATCTCGTCGGGTGCCACGAGCGTCTTGCCGTCGAGTTGGCCGCACCGCTTGCCGCCGGTCTGATCCTCCAAGTGCGGTCCGGCGAGCCCCGCGTCCTCGAAGAGCTGCACGGTGCGGGCCGCGTTGACGGGTGCCCGGAAGCCCGGTGTCGGCGTCGATGAGGACCGGCAGGTCAGTGACGCGGGTGACCTGCTGGGCGCGTGCGGCGATCTCGGTCGATGCGGTCAGCCCGATGTCGGGCAGGCACAGCTCGGCGGCGAGGACGGCTCCGCAGAGGTAGGCAGCCTCGAATCCGTGTTCCTCGATCAGCTTCGCCGAGTACGGGTTGACGGCTCCTGGGTCGCCCACCCCAGGCTTGTGCCCGTCTGTCTCGGCCGCCCGCACGGTATGGGCGGAACTTCCGCAGCCCTGAGGTGAGTCGGGGGGCGGGGGGGGGGGGGCGAGCCCC
>NZ_JASITA010000064.1 GCF_030063415.1 Streptomyces sp. H27-C3
CGGCCTGGGAGCCGGGTCGGATCCGGCGGGCTTGGTGCTGGTCATGAGGGGGTGATTCTCCTGTCGGTGCCCTCTCAGGCTAACCCGCCGAAGCGAGACGTCTCACCCAAGGCTGACAGAGAGGGGGGCGTCGCCGACGACGCCTTCGTACGGATACCGCAGAAGAGCTGATTTTGTGGCGCCGGGAGCGGGCCGTTCCGCTCCCGGCGATGTCCGTTGTCGCTCTTCCGCCGAGAGGCTGCAATTTTCACCACGTTCGAATAAACCGGGGGAAATGGATGTCCGTGAGCCCAGGTGCCGTCATCACTCGAGACGCCCTTTCTGACTTCGCAGGCGAGCTCTTCAGCTCCATGCCACGTGTGGACCAACGACGGTGGGCAGAGGTGTACCTGCGGGGCCTGCTGCTCGTCGAAGGCAAGAAGTCGGTCCGCAGAATCTCCGAGGACATACTGTCGCTCCCGGTACACCAATCCCTCCAGCAATTCATTAACCAGAGCCCCTGGGGCTGGGACCCGGTACGCGCAGACCTCGTGCGCTACATCGAGAACACACAGAGACCACAGGCATGGGTGATCTCCCGGGCTGCGATTCCCAAGCGGGGGGACCATTCCGTGGGTGTGGAGCGGCGCTTCCTGCACGAAGCGGGACGGGTGGTGAACTGTCAGATCGGCCTCATGGTGTCCCTGGCCGTTCCGTCTGCCAACCTTCCGGTCAACTGGCGGCTGCTGCTGTCGGACAGGTGGCTCGTCCAGGAGAGCCTGCGCGAGTCTGCGTACATCCCTGACGGCGTGCGGGCGAATCCCGAGTGGGTTGACTTCATCGAGATGCTGGACGAGCTGGGCTCGTGGAAGGCCGGTCCGGCGCCAGTGGTGGGTGATTTGCGTCAGCTCGCGGGGGCCGATCGCCTGGTGGCGGAAATGGCCCAGCGAGAGCTCGACTTCGCCGTCGAGGTGGACGGATCGCTGCGCCTGCCGGACGGCAGCTCCCAACTGCAGGACCTGCGCTCCTCCCATCCGGCTCGCAACGCCCTGCGCTGCGCTGGGTCGGCTCTGGAGTTCCTGGGCGGGCGCCGATGGCACGGATCGGCCTCCGACGACGCAAAGCAGCAGGTGAAGATTGTTTCCTCCATCGTGCGGCTGTCATCGGGGCATGGCGCGGCCAGACGCATTCGTCTCCTCAGCGAGCTGTCCCCCACAGGCGCGCCAGTGCGCTTTTGGCTGACGAATCTGATGGACCACCGCGTCGACGAGGTCCTGGCACTCAGTCGGCTGGCCGTGCGGTCCAAGGCCAGTGCGCAGGCCCTTGAGGAGCAGTTCGGCCTGCGCGATTTCGAGGGCCGGTCATTTCGGGGGTGGCACCATCACACGACGATGGTGTCGGCTGCGCATGCTTTCGATCAATTGGGCTGACGGCGGCACCTCGTGCCGGCTCGGCACTAGTAGGGCTTGGTCATGTGCGGTCCGTGATGGCGTGTCTTCTTGATCGGGCGTGTCGTTGATCGGGTGTGCTGGGTGAGGAGTTGGCTGCGGTCCGGTGTGATCTTGAGGACTTCGCGGCGGAGATGTTCGAGCCGTTCGCGCGGGCGGATCAGCGACGGTGGGGCGGGGTCTATCTGCGTGGCCTGCTTCTGGACGGCGGGCGCAAGTCGGTGGAGCCGATGGCCGCCCGCCTGGGCGAAGACGGGAACCGGCAGGCGCTGGCCCACTTCGTCACTTCCAGCCCGTGGGACGCAGCGCATGTGCGGGCCCGTTTAGCCTGGCGTATGCAGCCGGTCGTCAAGCCCACCGCGTTGATCATCGATGACACCGGGTTCCTCAAGGACGGGAACGCGTCCGCATGCGTGACCCGGCAGTACACCGGCACCGCGGGCAAAGTCACCAACTGCCAGGCCGGGGTCTCGCTGCACCTGGCTTCCAACGCCGCCTCGGCAGCGGTGAACTGGCGTCTGTTCCTGCCCGGAAGCTGGGATCCCGCCTCGCCGAAGGCCGATCCGGTCAAAGTGGCCCGCCGTGACACGTGCGCCATCCCCGCCCAGGTGGGCCATGTCGAGAAGTGGCAGCTGGCCCTCGACATGATCGACGAGACGCGGTCCTGGGGCATCGAGGTGCCCCAGGTCATCGCCGACGGCGGCTACGGGGATACCGCCGCCTTCCGGCTCGGCCTCGAAGAACGCAATCTCGACTACGTGGTGGGCATCTCGACCACGACCACCGCACAACCCGAAGACGCACAGCCGTGCACCCCGGCCCCTCCCCGCCGGGGCAGACTGCCGGTCCCTGCCTACCCCGAGCCGGCACAGAAGGTGAAGAGCCTGGTCATCGCGGCCGGCAAATCATCCGCGCGGCCGGTGCAGTGGAGGGAGGGATCAAGGCCCGGCAGTGGCCGCAGCGGACACAAGCGCATGTATTCGCGCTTCGTGGCCCTGCGGATCCGGCCCGCCGGACGTGAGATCCGCAAGGCCACGGCCGCCACCGAGCTTCCGGTCCGCTGGCTGCTGGCCGAATGGCCCGCCGACCAGGACGAGCCCGTGCAGTTCTGGCTCTCCAACCTGCCCGAAACCACCCCGTTGCCCGTCCTCGTGCGCACCGCGAAGCTCCGCTGGCGCATCGAGAACGACTACCGCGAGATGAAACAGGCCCTGGGCCTGGCCCACTTCGAAGGCCGAACCTGGCCAGGCTGGCACCACTGTTCTGTCCACGGAGGTTGGTGACAGCAATCACGGTCGGGTGATCTTGAACGAGTGAGGGCCTTCCGGGTTCGGTGTGAATTGCGACATCACCACCGACCAGCAGAAGGCCCTCATGCCCCACCGTAATGCACCCCTGACCGAGACCGGCCGCCTGCGGCTGGCCCGCTGCGTCGTTGAGGACGGCTGGCCGCTGCGCCGGGCCGCCGAACGTTTCCAGGTCTCGCCCACGACGGCACAGCGGTGGGCCGCCCGCTACCGCGAGCTGGGCGAAGCAGGCATGAGCGACCGGTCCTCACGCCCGCACCACAGCCCGCTCCGGACTCCGCCCCGCACCGAACGCAGGATCATCAAAGTCCGCGTCCTGCGCCGCTGGGGACCGGCCCGTATCGCCTACCTCCTCGGGCTGAACCCCGCGACCGTCCACCGCGTCCTGACCCGCTACCGCCTCGCCCGCCTGACCCACCTGGACCGCGCCACCGGCCGCGTCATACGCCGCTACGAACGCGAGAAGCCCGGCGAGATGGTGCACGTCGACATCAAGAAACTCGGCAACATCCCCGACGGCGGAGGCCACCAGAAACTGGGCCGACAGGCAGGCCGAAAGAACCGATCCGGCGTCGGCTACAGCTACCTCCACAACGCCGTCGACGACCACTCCCGCCTCGCCTACAGCGAGATCCTCACCGACGAGAAGCAGGAAACCGCCGTCGGGTTCTGGCAGCGCGCCCACGCCTTCTTCACCCAGGCCGGGATCACCGTCGAACGCGTCCTGACCGACTACGGCTCCTGCTACCGCTCCCGCTCTGGGGCAACTCACTTGCACAGCAAGGCATTTCACACAAGCGGACCCGGCCTTACCGGCCCCAGACCAACGGGAAGGTGGAGCGGTTCAACCGAACCCTCCTCGATGAATGGGCCTACGCACAGCCCTACCGGAGCGAGGCCGAGCGACGTGAGGCATACCCCGTCTGGCTCCACACCTACAATCACCACCGCGGACACACCGCACTCAAGGGCCAACCACCCGCCAGCCGCGTCCCCAACCTCACGGGTCAGTACAACTAAGGGCTGTCCCGTAATCCCTGGTGGATCAGCGCACGGCGTCAGATGCGGTGCATCGCAAGGCGGAGGGGCGTTCGCATACTGGACGTATTCGGGCGTTCCGACAACGCGGCGAGGTGCCGTAGCTGTCGTCGTGCGCCTGCCAGGGATTGCGGGACAGCCCTTAGGTGACCGGCTCAGGGCCCAGGCCGGGCTGACCGGTCCGGGGTGCGGCATCTGCGGTGCCGCTGTCGCTGCGGGGCCGGTACGGGAAGCGTTGGTTGCCTTTTCGGCAAAGCGCCATGTCCCAGATCTCGGCCAGCTGCGCCTGGCTGCTCTCACGGGGGCACTCTGAGGTCTGGGCCTGGACGCGTCGGCGGACCTGGACCTCGGCACCTGTGATCAGGTAGTCCGCCAAGGCGGTGACGACCTTCGGATCGGCGCTGGGCCGCAGGTCGTCCCACTGCCCTTGAGCGACCAATTCCGCCATGAAGGGCGCCCATTCGAACGACCAGTCCCTGGCGAAGTCCGTGCGCTCCCGGGTGAGCCGAGCGGCTGCCCGTACGGAGTCATCTTCCTCCAGCAGACGGACCAGGGACAGTGTCAGTTCGATGACGGACTCCAGGGCCGGCGTCTTGCTGGCACGTACGCACTCGATGACGGCCCTCGCCTCCAGAAGGCCCTGCGCGAGAACCGCATCGGCGAGGTCTCCCTTACTCGCGAAGTGGAACGTCAGCGCACCAATGGAGATGTTCGCCGACCTGCTGACCCGCGCCAGCGACGTTCCTTCGTACCCATTGCGATCGAACTCCTTGGCAGCCGCCTTGACCAAGCTGCTCCGCGTCCGTGCAGCTCTCTCTTGTTTCACCGTGGTCTCTTTCGCAGTGTCCGCTCCCGAACGCAGCCGGAGATACCTCGGGGGCAATGGAATGGTGCAGACGAGTGGTGCCTGGGCCTGCCCGCTCACAGGGATCTCTCCCGCCTTCAGGGAGAGTTAACGCATTCGATCGTGGATCGGTCCGTCCGGTGGCTTGAAGTGGGCAGTTCGTGCCGCGACCTGCTGCGGCGAGTCGTGCCGGTGACGGCATCAGGGCCAGGTGTCCAGCCTGATGCCGGATTGCCGGAAATGCGAGCCCGACGTGGGCAAGACGCGGGACCTCTCGTGGCCAACGAGCCGGACGAGGAAGGGACATGCCGGACTTCCCAAGGTCGCGCGGGAGTGGGAGAACCCTGGAGAAAAAACAAAACGATCGTTACGCTTACTGGTGTCACTTGCGGTCACGCAGTGATACCAGGGAGGGAACCCCACTATGTCTGTGCACGACACCGTCCAGGTGCCACCGCCGGCCATCGCGATGTCGGTGTCCGACTTCGCGGACACTCTGTTCGGCCACCTGCCGCGCGCCGACCAGCGCCGCTGGGCCGAGGCCTACCTGAAGGGCCTACTCACAACCCCCGGCAAGAAGTCGGTTCGCCGACTGGCCGCTGCCGTGTCGTCGTCCCCCACGGCGTCCCACTCCCTGCAGCAGTTCCTCAACGCGAGCCCCTGGGACTGGGCACCGGCCCGCCGGGAGCTGACCCGGCTGACCGCGCACTGGGCACGGACACGCGCGTGGTCTCTCACCACGGCAGTTCTGCCCAAGCGCGGCGAGCACTCCGTGGGGGTCCACCGGTGGTTCATCCCGGCGGCCGGGCGCGTCGTCAACTGCCAGCAGGGGCTGGGGGCATTCGCAGCAACAGACCAGGGGAACCTGCCTGTGGACTGGCGCTTGGCGCTGCCCGAGTGCTGGACGGAGGATGCGCAGCGGCGCGAGCGTGCCCGCATCCCGCTGTCGGTCCGACACCGACCCATGTCGGCCTACGCCCTGGACCTCGTGGACACCTTGAGGGCCGGCAGCGCCTCGTCTCCCCCGCCCGTTGTGGCCGACATGAGCACATTCTCCGAAACCGACGTGCTGCTGCGCGGCCTCATCCAACGCGAACAGGACTTTGTCATCGCCGTACCGGACAAGCTGCGGGTGATCCCCGTCGGGTATGCCAGCGGCAGTCCGCTGCGCACTCCGCCGAACAGCGGTCCCGTGCTCGGCGCCCAGCAGCTCCTGCGCCAGTGCGGTCTGCGCAGACCGCACACCTCGACCCTGATGGGTCACGGTGGGGGGGCGCGTCAGGTACGTGCGGTGTCGGGCATGGTCCACCTGGCGGGCAGTGCCTCTTCACCGGAGCGCCAGCGCACCGCGCTCCGAGTGTTCACCCAGTGCCGGCCCGTGGGACATCGCTTCGCACCTGTCTGGATCACCAATATGATGCAGGAACGCATAGACGAGCTGTTCACTCTGGCGCATCTGAACGCCGGTTCTGCGGCCACGATCCAGGACATGCAGGAGAACCACGGCCTCCTCGACTTCGAGGGACGGTCCTTCCCCGGGTGGCACCATCACATGACCCTGGTCTCGGCCGCCTATGCCTACCGGCGCCTGGCTCCGCCGGCCGCTCATCAGCAGCATGCCTTCGGTGCCTACTGGGCTGCGGCGTGACGGCGCCAGCCTCGGCACAGTGCCGTCACACCGGCCCGACATCCGCAGGGCGCTCGGTCCCGCTGCCTTACAGGGCCGTCGCCCCGCCGTCCACTGCCATGGAAGATCCGGTGACGAAGGAGGAGCGGTCGCTCAACAGCCAGGCCGCGGCCTGGGCCACCTCGGCCGGCGCGGCCATCCGCTGCTGGGCGGAGCGGGAGGTGAACGCCTCTTCCAGAGCTGGCGTCGCTGAGATCACTTCTTCCATCAGCTCCGTCCGCGTGGCGCCGACGACGAGGGCGTTGACCCGGATCTTGTCGCGTCCGTAGTCGGCAGCAGCCGCCTTCGTCAGCCCGAGCACCGCGTGCTTTGCCGCGACGTACGCAGCGGACGCACCGGTGGCCGCCACGCCGGCATGGCTCGATGTGTTGACGATGGACCCTCCGGTTCCGGAGTCGAGCATGGCGGGAATCTGCTGTCGCAGACAGTTCCAGACCCCGAGCAGATTGACTTCGAGGACCCGGTGGAAGTCGGCCTCGTCGTCCTCGTGAAGCCGGGTTCCTGCGGTGGCCCAGCCCGCGTTGTTGAAGGCGCCGTCCAGCCGTCCGTAAATCTTCACTGCGGAGGTGACCACACGTGCGACGTCGTCCGGCCGTGTCACGTCACCGGCGCATGCGCTCGCTTGCGCGCCACTGGCAGTGAGCTCCTCGGCCAGGGCCTGTATCCGCTCCTCGCGCCGGGCCATCAAGACCACTTGCGCCCCCTCAGCGGCGAAGAGCCGGGCCGCTGCCGCGCCGATCCCGCTGGACGCACCAGCGATCATGATGACCTTGCCGTCCAGCATCTGTCCGCCGTTGCTGCTGCTCACGTGTGCATCCCCGTACATGGTGGTGTGTTCTGCTCGGATGATCGGCGCCAGGTGCGTGCTGGTCATCCAGCCCAGACGGTTCGGGTTGCAGCTTCGGCGTCAACGGTCCGCAGCCTGTCCTCGTCGACGGCGTGCAGGCTGTCCACCAGGTGCCGGACGCCTGCTTCCTGCATCAACTGGCGCTGGAAGCTGCCTGAGAAGCTGCTGGGATGGCCGATGAAGGGCACATCAAGACTCCTGGCTTCCTGCGCTACGGCCGCCACATCATCGATGAACAGCACCTGGTCGTAGGCGAGGCCGAAGACACCCATGGTGATTTCGGCGATACCGGGGCGGAAGTCGTTGGTGCACACGTAGCCCGGCCCGTCGAAGAGACCGGCGTGAGTGCCCAGGTGCTCGTCGAAGTGCGTCTTGTCCAACCCGCCGTAGCAGACCGTCTGGAGCCCCAGCTCTTTGAGGCGGCGCATCATGTCGATGGCACCGTCCTGGATGAAGACAGGGTGCTTCTCGAGGTAAGCGGCCCGCTCCGCGAAGTAGGCGTCGAGTGCTTCCTGCCCTGTCATGGCAGCCTGCACGACCTCGGCCATGCGTCGGCCGGCAATGCTGCGCGGCTGCGAGAAGATCCGACGCTCGATATCAGGCGTGTAAGTACCGCCGCGGCTGACGATGAAGTGGTGGATGACCGGGCTGAACGAGTCGTTCAGCAGGACCCCGTCGATGTTCACCGCGGCGAGCCGCAGGTGGCTAAGCCGTTCGGACACGCTATCTCCTGAGTGATGGTTGGGCTGAGGAGCGGCAGGAGGTCATGCCGCGGCGAGCCGAGCCACCCGTTCCAGGCTGACGTCGACTGCGGCCACGATCTGAGGCACCGCGATGCCCGGGAGCATGAACTGCCACATCTCGACGGTCCGCTCTGTCAGGTCGGTGCGCCCACAGACGACGTTGGAGTACATCTGCAGGCCGGTGCAGGCCGCGACCACGAACTCCGCGATGCGCGCGGTATCCACGCTCTTCAGCAGTTCGCCCTCCGTACGGGCGGCCTCGAGGGACTCTTTCATGATCGCAGCCCATGTGCGGTAAGGGGTCTCTTCGTTGAGGCCGAAGGTGTGCTGTTCGTTCGTCAGTCGCACGCCCGCCCTCAGCAAGGGGTCGTTCTGCAGCTGCCGTGACCACAGCAGGGTGATGTCGACCAGCCGCTGGAGGCCTTCCGAGGCAAGGCGCGGCAGGATGACGTCCGACTGCGCGTTCATGACCTCCCGCGCCAGCCCCTCCTTGGACTTGAAGTGGAAGTAGATCGCTCCTTGAGTCGTTTCTCCGCGTTCGCAAATTTTCATGATGCTCGCGCCCACGAAGCCGTGCTCATCGAAGACTTCAGCCGCAGCATGCAGGATGCTGCTACGTGTTTGCACAGCACGTTGCTGCAGCGCACGCCCGGCCTGACGCCCCATCACCATTGCCTCTTTTTTGCTCGACAAACAAAACGAACATTCTTTATGCTACTGGGAGCGGTTACGGCGGCGCCACGGTCAGCCGACGGCACGCTCAGAAGTCTCACCTCGCTACAGGGGGAAGCACAAAATGAGGTCTGCCCAGATCACAACAGTCGACGCGAGCTTGGTCCACAAGGACAACGCTGAAGAAGTACTACTCACCGGCTGTCGCTCCACAGGCGCTGACGCCTTCGTCGTAACGGCACGATGGCCAGATCGGCACTCCTTCTACGGTCCTGCGGGCGGATACGACGACCCGCTCCTGGCCGTCGAGGCGGTCCGCCAGACCATACCGTTCCTGTGTCACACCAACTTCGGCGTCCCCTTCGGCCACCGTCAGACATGGAGCCGTTTCTCCTACTCCTTCAGCGCGGCAGTGCTCGCCGCCTACGGTGAGGCGGAACTGGAACTCCGCGTCTCGTGCTCCGATATCGTCCGCCGCACCGACCGGCTGAGCAGCATGTCCATGCACGTCGACCTGATGCGCAACGGCATCCGACTGGGCAGCGCCCACGCGAGCTTCACCAACCAGTCCCCGGCCATATATCGGCGACTGCGCGGGCACTACGCCAACGCGCAGCAGGCCCTGTCCGGGGCCGTTCCCCTGCCGGCGCCTCTGCCTCCCGAGCGCGTAGCCCGGCAGCATGCGGCAGACGTTCTGCTCTCCCCGACCGGCAACCGCCACCTGTTCCGTCTTCGCGTGGACACCAAGCACCCCATTCTCTTCGACCACTCGGTCGACCATGCCCCCGGAATGCTGCTGCTCGAGGCCGCGCGTCAAGCCGCGCACGCCGCAGTCCCCGGCACACGTGTGGCGGCCGGGATGGACGTCGTCTTCTCCCGGTACGCCGAACTCGACGCCCCGTGCTGGGTTGAGACTTCGGTGATCCGCCAGCTTGCCGATCACACGATCGTGAGGGTTCTCCTGCAGCAGAACGAGCAGGAGATTTTCTGTGCCGATGTGACCATGCGGTGCGTGGAGCCGCTGAGGCCCCCCGGCGTATAGGCCTGGAGCGAGTCACCCGCCCATCCGGCACAGCCACGAGATGCCCACGTCGGCCCTCATGGAGAAGACGGCCTCCTCCCCTCCTGCACCTTCGTTCGCCGCCGATTCTGCCCCGCGGGCAGCGGGAGGAGAGACCATCCACTCGATGAGGTTCGCAGCCTCCGGGTGGCCACAGCGCCGTGCCCACTCGGGGGGAGTCTGCGCAGCATCGACCCCACCCGACACGCCACTGCCGAGAGCAAGCTCGAAGTTGAGTCGCGTCGGTCGCTCATAGGGAGGGTGACATGCCCCTGGACCCGAGAGACAGCAGAACCGCACCAGAAACGACGCGTATGCGTGGCCGCCGACGCCCGCCACGCCTCGCCGAAAGTGGGCAGGTATGATCCGCTCGCTCACACGCCTACGGGAAGCGTGCCCAGCGGAGCCGTCCCTCCGCGCAACTCACGCTACGAGCCGCCGACTTGTTCCCGAATCACTCACCGACCGGGGCACTGCGAAGCTTTTCGACAAACGGTATGCGCGGGACTACCGTCATGTGCCGGGTCTGGGCTGGTACCGCTGGTCCGGACGCCACTGGGAAAGAGACGAGAATCGCCCCGTACTGTGGGCTGCGGGCGATCTCGCCGAGTCGATCGCCGAATCCGATCCTTCGGGCCAGCACAGCGGCCCTGAGCTGCGAGAGCACCGACTGCGGGCTCTCTCTACACCTCGCCGGGTGGAGGACCTTTCCTCGCCTGCCCGGCGGCGGTGGGGCATGAGGAGTCCGGTGCCGGGATAGCCGCCGTCGGCGATCGTCATCGTCTTCCCGACGGCGGCCTTGGCGCCGGATTCCTCCCACGCCTGAGAGTCGTTGCGGTTGCCCGGCAAGGGGTGGCCGACCACGACGACCAGGCGGGTGTCGGCGTCGATGATGACCAGGTGGTTGGTGGAGTACCGGTAGTTCTTGGACTGTTCGGCAATGCTGTGATCGCGCGTGGGGACCAGGGTGCCGTCCACGATCAGCACGGTGCCCGGTGCGAACCGCTGCCGGGGCTCCAGCGCCACGAGCGGCCCCAGGTGATCGATGACCCGGTCTGCGGCGGACTTCGAAACGCCGAAGAGCGGAGCGATTTGGCGCATCGTCAAGTTCGTTCGCCAGTACGCCGCGACCAGCAGCACCCGGTCCTCCAGCGGCAGTCCCCACGGCCGGCCCCGCCGCACCGCGTCCGCGCCCTCGCGGCGCAGCGGTCAGGGTCTGTCAAACGAGCGGCTCTGTCTCACATTCGGTGGTGACTCTGTGTGGTGAAGGGTCGTTGATATCGATGTGATGGATGTCAACCAGTTCGTGCGGATGGTCTTTTCGGGGATATCTCCGCTGGTCATTGAGGATGTGGTCGACGAGGGCGAGCGGGGCGTGGTGAGAGCGCGGACTCCTTCGGAGTCCGCGCTCTGCCCGGTGTGCGGGGCGCCGTCGGGGCGCGTTCACGGTTATCACTGGCGGACGGTGGCCGACGTACCGGTCGACGGCCGACGAGTGGTAGTCCGCGTACGGGTGCGGCGTCTGGTCTGTCCCACACGCGGCTGCCGTCACACCTTCCGCGAGCAGGTGCCCGGGGTGCTGGAGCGTTATCAGCGACGCACCACCCGTCTGACCGCGGAGGTCAAGGCGGTGGTCAAGGAGTTAGCGGGCCGGGCAGGGGCACGCGTGCTGGCGATACTCGCGGTAGGTCTGTCGCGTCATACGGCTCTGCGCGCCCTGTTGCGGATCCCGTTGCCCACGGGACGGGTGCCCCGTGTGATCGGCGTCGACGATTTCGCTCTGCGCCGGCGGCACCGCTATGCCACCGTGGTGATCGACGCCGAGACCCATGAGCGGATCGACGTGCTGCCCGACCGCACGGCTTCCACCCTGGAAGCCTGGCTGCGCGGGCATCCGGGCGTCGAGATCGTGTGTCGTGACGGCTCGGCGACCTACGCCGAGGCTATCCGCCGCGCTCTGCCCGACGCGGTGCAGGTCGGTGACCGCTGGCATTTGTGGCACAACCTGTGCGAAGCCGCCCTGAGCGAGATCAAGGCGCACAGCAACTGCTGGGCCGCCGTGCTGGATACACCCCTGTATGACGGGCCCCGCGCACGGACCACCCTGGAACGCTGGCACCAGATCCACGGCCTTCTCGACCAGGGCGTGGGCCTCCTCGAATGCGGCCGCCGTCTGCAACTGGCCCTGAATACCGTCAAACGCTATGCCCGAGCCGACCTGCACGAGCGGATGCTCCGCGTCCCGAAATACCGCGCCAGCCTCGTCGATCCCTACCGCGAGCACCTGCGCGAACGCCGGGCCGGCGACCCCGCCGTCCCCGTCCAGCACCTCTTCGAAGAGATCAAAGCCCTTGGCTTCACGGGCTGCCTCAACCTCCTGCACAAGTACATCAACCAAGGCCGCGCGGACGCCGACCGCAGCCATATCTCCGCGCGCAGACTCGCCCGGATGCTCCTCACCAGGCCCGACAACCTCAAGGCCGAGTACCAAGACCTCCTGACCCGGCTCACCGCCGCGTGCCCCGAGTTGACCCAACTGGCAGTCCACATCCGGGCCTTCGCCCCACTCCTGAAGCCTCAGCCAGAAAACGCCGACACCCTCGACCAATGGGTCGCCCAGGTCCGAGCGGCCGATCTGCCGTATCTGCACGCCTTCACCCGCGGTCTCGAACGAGACCGCGACGCTGTGATCGCCGCGTTCACACTCCCGTACAGCAACGGCCCGACCGAGGGTGTCAACACCAAGACCAAGCGGATTGCCCGCCAGATGCACGGACGAGCAGGCTTCACCCTCCTTCGCCACCGAATCCTCCTCGGATAACACCACACAGAGTCACCACCGAATGTGAGACAGAGCCGTTGACTGGACAGTCCCCACTTCCACAGCAAATGGCCAGCAGAGTCACGCCAGGAAAACCTCAGACTGCTGTGCTCAAGCGGCGGGTGTACGTGAGCGCGCCATGCGAGCGGCAAGGTGGCGGGGCGCGTGACGTACGGCTGTGGCGTACAGCTTGAAGTGTCGGCCCGCGATGCTGACGGGGCGTCGTCGGCGCAGGTCCTTCATAGCCTGGTCCACGACTTGGTCTGCATCGAGCCAGATCCACTGGGGCAGGGAGGGAATGTGCACCGCGCCGGTCCGGGTGAATCCCGGGCAGACGGCAAGGACGCGTATCCCGTGCGGGGCGAGGTCGATGCGCAGGGACTCACTGAAGCGGATCAGCCACGCCTTGGCCGCTCCGTAGGTGCCTGTGGGCAGGAGGCCTGCCACCGAGGCGATGTTGAGGATGGCTCCGCGTCGGCGTTCGGTCATCCCGGGGATGACGGCGTGGGTGAGCCGCAGGGGGGCGCGTACTAGGAGGTCGAGCATGTCTTCCTCGTCGGCCAAGGTACTGCGGGGGTACGGCGCGGGCAGGCCGTGGCCCGCGTTGTTGACGAGGATGTCGATGGTGCTCGTGCGGAGCCGATCTTCGACTAGAGCGCATCCGTCGGGGGTGGTGAGGTCTGCGGTGAGGGTGTCGACGCAGATGCCGTAGCGGGCGTGGAGGTCGGCAGAGGTCTGCTGTAGGCGGTCGGTACCGCGGGCGACGAGGACGAGGTCGTGGCCGTCCGCGGCAAGTCGGCGGGCGAAGGCCGCGCCGATGCCGGACGTGCCGCCGGTGATAAGGGCTGTGGTCATTAGTTAGATGCTGCCTTCTGTTGCGCGGATCGCGACGGCGTGACTGGCCTTCGTCAGGGCTGGTGGTGGGGGATGGCTGGCCGGTCGGGGCCGGGCAATACGTCGGCCATGGCCGGCCATGCCCGGGCAACCGCGAGGAGTGTGGCCGGGCTGCTGCGGTCGAGTCCAGGCATCGGGTGGGGGGTGGAGCGGAGTTGGTCGGCGAGTTTCGCGCGCCGGGCCTGTCCCAGGGCGCCCGCTAGCGCGGCTGCTTCGATGCGGGCTCCGGGTATGCCGATGCGCTGGGCGTGCTCGTACGCTTGGCCGTACGCGGAAGGCTGCACGAAGGCCTGCAGGTCCAGAAGCGCGTCGTAGGTCTCGATGGTCTGGCGGTGGACTAGAAGTGCCAGCGGTACGCCCGGCAGCAGTACCTGTCTGATCCGGGTCGGCTGTGGCTGGAGGAATGCCACGTGCGGCACGGCCGTCAGCAGGTCGCGCCAGAGCGGCCACAATACCCAGGCGGTGCGTAGGTCGGCCGAGGTCCGCCGGATCGCGGTGGCGACGGGGACCAGCAGGGATGCCGCCCGGAAGAGGCCGTGGATGTTGATGACCACCGACATGTAGGGCAGGGCGGCGGGTATGCGAAGGAAGAGGTGGACGAGATAGGCGCCCCAGAAAGCGACGGCCAGGATACTTCCGAACGCGAACAGCCGCAGGGACCAGACGAGATCGCTGTCGTCGGTAGTGCGGCTGTACTGCCAGCAGACGATGATGGCAACGATGTCGGCGACTAGGTGGGTGCCAATGACGATGAGCCAGTATCCCGTCGAGGGAAGAGCGCTTCCGCTGCCGGGCGGTATGGCCGGTCCGGCGTAGCTGCCCCGGGTCTGGTCCAGGACCAGGAGGATGGCCAGGGCGGCCGTTAGGCATACGGCGATGGTGTAGCGCAGGCGGCGCCCGCGGGTGGAGTCAACGATGAACAGCAGCGTGAGTCCGGCGCTGAGGACACCGGTCAGATTGCGGGCCAGTGCAACAGTTGGGGCGCTGCCGGTGGTGTCGATGGCCCACCGGACAAACGCCGGCTGGAAGAGGGTGAGGGCCAGCGCCGCGGTCAAGATGGCGAGCCACAGTCCGCGTTGGTACTGCTCGCGCAAGGCGGGACGGGCGCGGCAGAGTAGTGCGGTCCACAGCGCGATGACGCTGCACCAGCTGAGCAGTTCTGCCAGGTCATTCGCCGTCATGGCTGCTGCTCACCCCCAGGAAGGCGCCGAGTCGGCCCAGGGCGCCGCCGGGCCGGCCAGGTCTGCCGGTTCCGTGTAGCAGGCTGGCGATCATCTCGGCTTCCTGTTCCTCGCTGGTCGTGTAACTGGTTCGCGCCATATGACGCTTGATCATTTGTGGGTCGAGGCCGCTGAACAGCCCGCTAGCCAGGTCGTCGGTGACACCTTCGCCCTGGTAATGGCCACACAGGATGTGGCCCAGTTCGTGCAGGACGATGTGCTCCTGGTGCGGACGTGCGGTCTGGGCCTCATAGAAGACGTAGTTTGCGTCATCCGTTCCCAGCCACAGCCCGCAGACTCCCGAGGTGGCGGCCTCCGGCGGAAGTTCGCCCAGGATGAGCGGGCGCCCCTGCAGTTCTTCCATCCACTGGCAGATCGCCTCAAAGGAGCGACTCTGTGGTGCCTGAAGGCCGTCCAAAAGGGCCTGGCACCGGCGTTGCAGGCGTCTGTAGTCGTTGGTCTTTCTCACTCGCCCCCTCGTCTTCTCCCTGCGCAGCGGACACCGGTGGAAGGTGCACGTGCACATGGCGGTCCTTTCCTTCCAGTCACATGAGCCTGTCCGGCGTACGGCGAAAGCCACCGCAGCACGTCGTCCGGCCAGGATCCGCGTCGGGCTCGATCGGACTGGAGGCCTGCCCGCCGCTCTCTGTTCCTCGTGCGGTTCGCGACAGAGGCCGTAAAACCGAGACTCGCCTAGGCATGGGCCAGTACCACTACGGGCCGTCGGAACGGCCGGGCGCCTCAGGCTCAGGTGGAGGTTCACGCAGGGAACTGCGGGCCTTCTCCGCGGAGGTGATGATTCCGGAAAGCAGCCGTGTCAGCTCATCGGCGGGAATCCCGTCGATGCGGTCCGAGCGGAGGGCGAAGCCCCGTACGTTGCGCCGACGCAGGGCCTTGACCGCGTCCAGCTCCATGTTCACCTGCTGGAAGACCTGCTCGTCAAGGAAGTAGGAGCAGCGCTTGATGCCGAGGCTGTGGGAGACCTTCAGGAGAGTCTCGATGGTGAGGTTGGCCCCCTCCGCCGATTCCGCCGACACAAGAGTCCGCTTGGACAGGCCGGTCCGTTTGGCCAACTCGGCAAGGGTGAAGGGGCCTTCGGGGTGCTGCTGCCGGACATACCGTAACCGGGCGGCGATGTCGGCTTTTGCCGCGTGGACCTGCTCGCCCATGGTCGGCCCGACTGGGTCGTCGGTTTCGCGTGGCTGATTCATGGGCACCTCCGGTGCATCATAATGCACTATTGAGGCAACATGTTGCAACCGATGAAGGCGGCGAATATCGTCCTCGTGGCAGGAGCCCCACGGAAGGTATAGATCACATGCTAGGCCAGCACCACCATGGCACTGACTGCACGGCACATGACGGTGCATCAGCGCTCTGCACCAGGGGGGCAGCACACGGCAATCCGTGCGGCGTGCCTGCCCGGATGCTGATCCTGCGGAGGGCAAGCGCGTCAAGCGAGCGGCCGCCCGTCAGCAGAACCTGCGCTCGGGGCACGCTCGGCCACACCAACTCGCTCCAGGCCGCTAGTGGACGTGAAGAATCCGCCGGGGTTTTCGTGCGGGAGGACAAGCCCGGCGGTCTCTGCAGGTTTAACGAGGTTCTCCATCTCGGCCGCGCCGCGGCGCTGTCCTGGCTGTCATCTTGGCCCGCCCTCGTGAGCCACTACGCACAGCGGGCAGCGGAAACGTTCAAGGAAAACTCCCCGCCAGAATCCGGGCGCCTTCTCCATGCTCCCGCGCCGATTTGGGTGCGGGAGCATGTCGCCCCTGTCGAGGCCGCGATGACATAGGGGCAACAAAGCGTCGCCTCCGGGACGTTCAGTGTCCCCGGTGATTACCAGTCACCTTGGCCGACGCCCCACTGCCACCGGGCGGGCTTACCAGGCCCTCCCGAAGGGGTTGCCCGAACAGTTAGCAGCCGTTCGAGCATTTCATCTTGGTTCTTTCACCGGAACCCGAAGCACCTGTTGAGGGGCTTCGCCATGCACTCCTTTAGAGAAGGAGCATCGCTATTTTGCACGACTGGTCTCCCCTGCGCCAGCCCAGTCACGCCCGGTTAGAGAGTATTTACCCATCTGACACGGGTCACCTGGCACACCTTCTCCGCCGGGAATCCCTCAGTTGCTGCACCAGCTGTTGGGGAGCCCCCGGCGGCCTCCCCAACGGCCCTGATCTCAACGCCATGCCCCACCGAAGGCTGTCCTCGCTGTCCCCGTCCCACCTCACCGGCATATCCAGCCCGGCTGCTGTCCGCAGACAGGACTCCGGTTCCCTGCCTCTGCCCACCGGGCCGTGCCCGCGGCACCCCGGCATGCTCCAGAACCTGATCGGCCGGGAAAAGCCTGAACTCGCCCGGTTGGCCCGGTGAGCGCCGTGGCGGAGACCACCGTAGCGGGGTGCTCTCGACCGGAGTTCGTGCCTGTCTGCGTCGACAAGGCCGTGGTCACTAGTACGCCGGTGCGCCGGCAGCGGGTGCGGGTGCCGATGCGGTTGGTGTCGTCGCCCTCGTATGCGGATGTAGCGGTGTCGGTGTACGTGAAGGTGAAGGCGCTCGGTGCGCGGCCGGAGGAGTGTCAGGCGAAGGCGGTGACGATCGCCTCGTACATGGGGCTGTCAAAGGCGTCGGTGGAGCGCGGGCTGACGGCCTTGTCGCGTGCAGCGCCGGACGGGGTGATCGAACTGAAGTCGGAGCGACGGACATCGCCGGGCGGGCGGGGGACCTCAGCGGTACGCCGGACCCGGCCGATGTCGAGGGCGGAGGCGTTCGTGTGGGTACCGGTGGCGGCCGCGGAGGACCTGACGCCCCGGCAGCTGCGGGCGTTTGCGGTGATCGCTTACGCGCAGGCGATGAGGATCGCGCTGACCGAGGGGGAATTGGCCGGGTCGCTGTTCCACCACTCGGGCAAGAAGGCGGGGCAGACACTGACGGCGACGGCGGCCGGGGAGGTTGTGGACGAGTTGGAGGCGGCACGGTGGGTGAGTGTGCAGCGGCGGGCAGGGGCATACGGGAGACATCGATTCGCCGCGCACGACCTCGCGTCGGCGGCCGGGCCGGAGGTCGTGGCGACCAGCTCGGACAGCGCCATGGAGGTTGTCCAGGAGCGCGCGGAGAAGTCGGCGGACACCTCGGTGGGGGTGCCGACTAGTTCCCTGGTTGGTGAGGGATCGGGTCCCCAGGTTCGTGAGGGATCCCTCGTCTATGAGGAATCACCTAGGACTGACTCACCTGATGACGAGCGAGTGCTTCTCGCATCCGCCGTAGGCGAGATACCGGTAGTAGAAGCTGTGGAAAACCCGGAAGACGCGGCGGCGCCCACGGAAATCTGGGGTGGTCTCGCGCTGCGCGCTGATGGGAACAGTCAGCCTGCTCTCTCCCGGCCGAACGGCAAAGGGCACAGCGACGGCAGGGGGTCGGCGCAACCCTCGTACACCGGACCACAGCTGGCCATGGACCCGATGGTGTACGCCGTGCTCGAACCTGTGCACTGGCTCCTGTCGAGGGTAAACAACCCGTTCATGGAGCGGCAGATCGCCAGGGAGGTTGGCCGCCAGTTGCGCGACGAAACCGCCCCCCAGCGCCTGCAGCACCGCCTCACCGTCCGGTTCGCCCGGACATCGCCCTCAGAGATCCGCGATACGGGCCGGTGGCTGCTCGGGGTGGCGTTGCCGCGCTGGGGCTGCGGTCACTTCGACTGCGAGGCCGGCACGATGTGGTCGACCGGCCGCCGCTGCGACGTGTGCGCCGAAAACGTCGCCGCCCGGTATCGCGCCCAGCGCACCCCGCAGAACCTGTGCCTTGAGCACGGTCCCCGGCCCGGCCCGGCCGGTACGTTCGGCGACGGCAAACCCTTGCCCCTCCACGACGCGGCGGCCACAGTCCCCGTGCAGAATGCTCCGGACGTGCGGCAAACGGGTGGTGCGGCGAGGGCGGCTGCCGGATCCTCGTGACCGGGAGGGCGACGGAGGACGGCCTGTGCAGGCCGTGCCGCGAAGAGGACTTCGGAAGTTCGCGCGATTCCCCGCCTGAAGATCACGTAATTGGCCAGGAGGCGGAGGTGACACCTCCGTCCCCTGAGCAGGTGGATGCGCATCGTCGTCTCCACCAGGCCAGGGCTTTCGAGCACCGGGTAGCCGGAGGGGCGCCGACGACAAGGTGTCCGGTGCCCGAAGACTCTCGGGTTGTCCGACACTTCCTCTGCTGTCAGTCGTGCCTGCGGAAGGCGGTGGTGACGGTGCTGCGGATTCACCTAGAGCACCTTCACCAGCGCCGCAGCTCCAGCAGCAGCACGGCACGCTCCGCTGCGCTGCCCGCAAGGTGGTCCGGCGGCCCGGCGGAGAGAGGTTCGGCGGATTGTCAGTGCCTTGCCGTACGGTCACGCGCGGCAGAGCCTCATCGACCGGCGAAAGCGAAACGTTTCGGCACTCCTGGCCAGGCGTTGTGACCCAGATCACGGGTGCTGTTGCGGTCCGTGACCTGCCTTTGTAACGCCCTGGGTCGGAAGGTTTCAAGTCCAGTGAGACGGTCGTGACGCTATGAGGTTTGTGGTGCGGGTTCGCGGCGCTTGGCCGGGGCGTTGATCCAGGCGGTCTGGGGTATTGCGGGTGGTCGGGGGCGGCGGCCGAAGCGTTCGGGGTGGCGGGTGTATGCCTGGTCGAGGGTGATGGCCCGCTGGTCGCGGACCTCGTCGGCGGTCCCGAAGTGGACGGATGCCGGGGTGTGCCAGCCGATGCCCGAGTGCCGGTGTTCGTGGTTGTAGTACGCGATGAAGGCGTCGAACCATTGGCGTGTGTGGGCCAGTGAATCGAACCGCTCGGGGTAGTCGGACATGTACTTCGTGGTTTTGAACTGGGCCTCGCTGTAGGGGTTGTCGTTGGAGACCTTCGGCCGCGAGTGCGAACGGGTGACGCCCAGGTCGATCACTCGGAGTCGGTCCAGGCCAGGGCGCGGGCGGCGTGGACGGGGGTGTAGGCGTCCTTGCCGTAGGCCCAGCTGCCATGACTCGGCTTTACGGCCACCACGAATGGCAAGCCGGCCTCGCCGAGGTCCCGCAGAAAGCTGCTCTGGTCGCCGTAGCCGCAGTCTGCGGCCACCGCCCTGAACACAACCCCGATCTCCTCGGCGGCGCAGGCCAGTTCGGCGGCGATCCGCAGCTTCGTGCGGAACCCGGGGTCCTTCTTGCCGGCCGGGAAGTGGTGCGCCGGGTGTAGGGCACGGCGTGCAGTGGGTAGTAGAGGTTCTCATCCGCCCAGCAGGTGGTCACCGTCACGATGCCGTTGTCGGTCTTGCCCAGCCGACCCAGCCATTGGCGGCCGATGTGCGCGGTCGCCTGCCCGTCCTTGCGGTCACCGGAGTCGTCGATCACCAGCACCCCGCCGGAGTGCGGCGCGGTCGCCGGGTCGGTCAGCAGTAGTGCCACCCGGCGGGCGTTGACCTGCTCGTGGTCCCACGTCGACTCGGACAGGAAGAACTGCAGTCGCTGCACCGCCGCATGCTGGGCACCGACGACAGGTTCGGTGCCGGCCAGCGCGGTCAGCGTCTTGTTGCGGTCCCGCGGCAGCAGCAGTCCGGTCAGGTACTCGCGGAACCCGCGGCGCTGTGCCAGTGTGGAGAACAGGTCATCGAAGCGTGCGGCGTAGGCTTCCACCGGGCCAGGTGCGGGCGGACACGGCATACGACGGGTCATCACAAGCCCCCAGGCAGCGAGGCGACGTTCCTCTGCTACCGGCCTACTGCACCTATGACCCGCCGTCAACAAACCACCGCTAGAGCAGTCGCCAGATCCAGCACCCGTGAGTCGGCGAGGCGCAGCCGTGTTCGGCGCGGAGGCCATGCTCGATCGAAGCCCCAGCGTCGGAGCGTCGCGTCGAGAATGGGTACGGAGCACACAGTCAGGCACAACTTCCTTGGGGACCTTGGCGTACCCCGAACGAGTTGGGTTCGCCACGACCACGTTCCGGCTGCGAGCACCATCGCAAGTTGAAGGGAAGAACGCGGAAGTTGATATCTCGGCCGGGCCGGGATCGAGATCAAGGGCACGGCTTCCGGTAACAAGTGTGCCCTGCACCGACGAAACCGGCCTCGCGGGCGGCGGCCGCGCACACGCCCGGTCTCCGTATCCACTGACGTACCGCCCGAAGGCCGGGTGTTGGGCGATCCGCATTGTCATCTTCAGGAGCTTCGGGTCGACTATCGGCGGGCCTCGCGCGCGGCGCACGCGCATAGCTTCATTGCACCACCCCAACTTCGTACGGAAGTCTCCCTATGCTCGCGCGCTCCTCCCTGGCCCTGCTCAGCGTCGGCGGCGGTCTCCTGCTCGGTCCTGCCGCTCATGCGGCTCATGCCGCCCCGGCGGATTCCTGCCTGCCTACTCCGCTCGGAACCGCTTCCCGCTACGCCGAGTTCATCAAGGGCTCCTCCCAGCGCGTCGCCGACACCGAAGGGGCTGTCGCCGTCGGCGGGAACGCGACCTTCGGGGATCCGGAGCGCAAGGAGGGCTTCTCCATCGGCAGCCGGCTGACGCCCTCCGATCTCAAGGCCCTGCCGGGGGGCTACTCCCTGGTCGTGGGAGGGAAGTTGACGGTGAATCAGGTCGTCCTCGAGCGCGGCAAGGGGGTCTACCGCTCCCTGGAGCAGAGCACCGGCGGGAGCTTTGGCATCGACGGGCCGCATGCCGACGGGCCCTCCCCGGTGGACTTCGCCAAGGAGTTCTCGACGCTCAAGGCACGCTCGACCGCGTGGGGCGCGCTGGCGACGAACGGGAAGGTGGACGACCAGCCCTCCGGCGAGCCGGACACCCTCCTGCTCGAAGGCGACCGGAAGGTCAACGTCTTCACCGTGCCGGCCGCCATGATGGAGAAGGCCCGGAACATCAAGATCAAGGTTCCGGCTGGGGCGACCACCCTGGTGAACGTCACCGGTGCCGCGTACGACATGAACAAGAACGCCATATACGGCGTCCATCTCTGGGACCACACGGCCGGCCGCTTCGTGCTGGACGACTACCAGGCCGGCAGCGCCGCGTTCAAGGACATACGCAGCAAGCTGCTCTGGAACTTCCCGCAGGCCAGTCAGGTGCGGAAGAACTACGCCTCGTGGCCGGGCACGATCCTCGCACCGAACGCGCTGGTGTCGCTGGGCAACAAGGGAAGCAACGGCGAGGTCGGTCCCGGGCACGTCAACGGGTCGCTCATCGCCGGGAAGTTGACGAGCGTGTCAGGTGCGGAGACCCACCACATGCCGTTCCGCGGCTGTCTGCCGGGCGAGGGAGAGAAGCCTCCCGAGCCGTCGGACAAACCGGAGAGCCCCGGCCCGGAGAGCCCCGAGCCGGAGAAGCCGGGCGAGCCGTCCCCAACTCCGTCCGTGTCCGCGCCGCCGAAGGACGAGACCAGTCCCTCGCCGTCGCCCGTACCGGTGAAGGACGGCTCCACCCCGTCGGGCAACCCCTCCCCCGAAGGGGATCTCGCCAGCACGGGCAGCGACGTGGGGCTCTACGCGGGGCTCGGCGCGACGCTCCTCGCCGTGGGCTCCCTCGCGGTCGTCCACGCTGTGCGACGGCGCGGTCAGTCCGGCTGAGCCGGGCACGGGTGGCCCGTACGACGAGACGCGCTTCGCGACCGCCCATGGGTGGGCCCACCGGGGGCCGCCCACGGGCTGCGGGCCCTCTTCCCCCCCGGCCTGCCCGCTCTGTGCGGACACCGAGTTCCGTTCCGCTCGTCGACTGTCAACTTTCGGCGTGATTACTCGCTGAATTCCGATGCCGTCGAGGACGGCAACTCCGGATGATCGAGCTCCAGTTAATACCCGCATGAGGGGGTTCGCGGGTGGCCGCGATGCAGTTGACACGTACACACCGAATACTGCTCGGCCTGGTCGTCTCGGGCACAATGATCATCGCGGCGATCGGTTTCGCGGGTTCGTACACGGCAGTACGCGAACTCGCCGAGCAGAAGGGCTTCGGCGACTTCTCCCTGGTCTTCCCCATCGGCATCGACGCAGGCATCTGCGTCCTGCTCGCCCTGGACCTGCTGCTGACCTGGCTCCACATCCCCTTCCCCCTGCTGCGCCAGACCGCCTGGCTGCTCACCGCCGCCACCATCGCCTTCAACGGCGCCGCCGCCTGGCCCGACCCCCTCGGCGTCGGCATGCACGCCAGCATCCCCGTCCTGTTCATCGTCGCCGTCGAAGCCGCCCGCCACGCCGTGGGCCGCATCGCCGACATCACCGCCGACAAACACATGGAAGGCGTGCGCCTCACCCGCTGGCTGCTCTCCCCCTTCCCCACCTTCAAGCTCTGGCGCCGCATGAAGCTGTGGGAACTGCGCTCCTACGACCAGGCCATCAAGCTCGAACAGGACCGCCTCATCTACCAGGCCCGCCTGCACTCCCGCTACGGCCGCGCCTGGCGTCGCCAAGCACCCGCCGAAGCCTTGATGCCCCTGCGCCTGGCCAAGTACGGCGTCCCCCTCGCCGAGACCGCCCCCGCCGGACTCACCGCCGCCGGAGTCGACCCGGCCCTCCTCCCACCCGGGCCAAAGCCCAGCCAGTCCGAACTCCCCCGCGTCGATGAACCGGAGAAGCCGAAGGACCGCGTTGGAGGGGAAGAGCCGAAGGACCGCGGCGAGCTGGAAGGACCGAAGGTGCAGGCCGAACCGGCGGAGCCCAAGGTCCACGCCGGACGGGAGAAGCTGAAGGTCCACGCCGGACTAGCGGAGCCGAAGGACCTTGCCGGACCTGAGCAGCCGAAGGGCCTCGCCGAACCGGAGGAACCGACGGTCCACACCGGACCGGACGAGCCGAAGGCCCAGGCCCGACCGGCGGAGCCCAAGGTCTACACCGGACCGACGGAGGCGAAAGACCCTGCCGAACCCGAAGAGTCGAAAGAGCATGCCGAGCCCGAAGAGCCGGTGCACCGCGCCGACCCCGAAGAGCCACCGGTCTCCCCCCAGCGCGAAGAGCCGCAGGTCGCCGCGGAGCCGGAAGACGAGTCGGTTCCTCATCCCGGGCCGTTCCCCGGTATCGAGGCCCACCGGTTGCCCGCGTCACCACCGCTGCCGCCGGAGGTCTCCGGTGACGTCCCTTCGGAACAGGCCGGGTTGACAGGTCGCGAGCTGACCACGGCGG
>NZ_JASITA010000065.1 GCF_030063415.1 Streptomyces sp. H27-C3
ATTGGCAGCGGCGTCGCGGCGCCTGGGACCTCCGCCTCCGGCGTTGTCGTCAGTCGCGATGGCTCCGCCATCACTCCCTCCTCCGCCTTGGATTCGAAGGCCCCAGACGCCGCTCCTTCTCCCACTGTCAATCGCGGGTGAGGTCGTTAGAGCCGCCGCCCGCTCCAAGTGGTCGCCGCTCACAGCCGACGCCAGCTCCAGGTGGTGGCGATCTCCAGCGGCTCGATGGGGGTGACGAGCAGCGGGGTGGTGTTGAGGCCGTTGGGCGGGCCCGACTGCGGCTCGACGCAGACCGCCTCGGCCTGCTCGTCGTAGATCACGACCCACTCGGCGCGACTCGCGATCTTCAGCTCCAGCGCCCCGGGCCAGGTCAGCGTGACGTCCACGCCGTCCGGCATCCCGAAGCAGTCGTCCCAGGGGCCGGGCCCCGGCTCGATGCGGCGGCCAGTCGGGAGATGGTCGTCGCCACGCTCCTCCTGCCACCCGGCCGTGAAGTCGAGCCGCACGTCCTCGCTGCCCTCGCCCCCGAGGTTGCGCCGGAACCAGGGGTGCCAGCCGGCCTGTGCCGGGAAGGAGTCGCCGTACGTCTCGATCCCCATGGCCAGCGTGAGCGAGTCCTCGGTCAGCTCGAACGTCTGGGTGACCCGGCCGGGGTACGGCCACGGCTCGGCCAGGTCGTAGGTGAACGCGGCCTCGCTCTTGTCGGCGCGGGCGGTGCGCCAGGCGGTGTTCCGGCCCGTGCCGTGGATCGCGTGGGGCGGCCAGTCGATCGGCAGCTGATGCGGGGTCGGCCCGTTGCGGAACTTCCCGTACGCCGTCCGGCCGCACCACGGCACCATCGGGAAGCAGCCGTAGCGCTCACCCTGCCGCAGCAGCTCGGTACCGCCGACCCGAAGGCCGGCGATGCGGCAGCCGTTGCCCTGAGCGATGGTCAGTTCGGTGTCGCCCGCGGTCAGTCGCGTCTCTTGGGTACTCACGATCCGACCCTAACCGCAGGGCCCCGGAAACCGCGGGGCCCCGGAAACCGCAGGGCCCCGGAAACCGTCCGGCACTTGCGGCGAAAGGGCTGCCGGACGGCCCAGAGTGCCGGTACAGGCCCTGACGACTGTCGGACAGGCCATGACGGCTGCCGGACAGGTCATGTCGACTGGCGGGGCCCTCGACGCCACGGAGGTCGCCGCGGGCCCGGCGGAGCGTCGGCGACCGACGACAACGCCGCAGATGCGCGTGCCACGCCCCGCGACACCGCGGCGGTCGCAGCGGGCCCGGCCGTGATCCGCCGGATACGCCCTACTGCCTGCGGCGCAGCGCGCGGCCGACCACGACCGCCGAGGCCAGGGCGAGCGCGGCGGCCGGGGCGACCCAGCGCAGGGTGGCCGTGGCCGACGACGACTGTGGGGAGGGCACCGGCGCGTAACGCCCGCGCGGCGGCGCGTGGTCGACCTCCTCCGCGCTGCGGCCGATCATCGTCCGCCGGGCGTGCGCGGCCTCGACCGCGGGAGGCCCGGCGGGAGCCGGCACGCCGGGCAGGTCGGACACCGGGTCGAGCGACGGCGGCGGCACTTCCGTCCCGAAGGCGGACGTGTGGTCGTCAGCGGGGGCAGGCACGCCGGCATCGGGGGCGGGCACGTCGTCGTCACCGCCGAAGTCCGCCGGATCCGCCGGATCCGTGGCACCGGTCGCACCGGCCGACTCGTCGGTCCCAGCCGCCCCAGCCGTCCCGGAGGGATTCACCGGCTCGGGACCGGCCTCCCCGGGGTCGGCCGCCAGCCGCGCCGCGAAGCGGTCCAGCAACCGGTGTGCGGACGCCAGCGTCGCCGCCGCGTCGAGCTCCGCGATGCGGCCCTCACCGCTCGCCGTGCCCGTGAACGTCAGCCCCGTACCAGCGCCGGCCACACCGTCCGCGCCGACGCCGCCGACCGCGGTGGGCGTCAGCCGCAGCGTCAGGGCCAGCTTCACCAAGCCCGTACCGCGCGCCTCCGCGCCCTCGCCCTCGACGGCGAAGCTGCCGTCGGGCAGCTCGGTGACGCGCAGCGTTCCCCGGTATGTGATCGTGTGGCCGCCGATGCGGATCTTCAGCCGCCCCGAAAGCGGGCCCGATGCCTCGTCGGCGTCCTGCTGGAGGCCGGGAACGCAGCGCGCGACGCGGGCGGGGTCCCCCAGCGTCTGTCGGAGGGTCTCTGCCGGAACCGGAACGAACACCTCATGCTCCATGGGAACCGAGCCTACTCACGCCCGCCCGTCATGTACTCGACTCCGCACGGACCAGGCCCAACAGTCGCGTCAGACGCATCGGGAAAAACCCATTTGTCCCACGGGCGGTCAGTCTCGGGGCACGACTCCGGGCATGCCCCGCGTACACCGCACGCGCTCAGTACCGCGGATGCACCAGCGTCGAAGGCGGCACCGCCCCCCGCACCCGCTCCCCCTGCGCCGAGCGCGCCGCCTCCCCCAGCACCCGCGGCGACAACGACCGCAGCCGGGGCGCGTCCCCCGCGAGGCCCAGCCCGGGTGATGTGCGGTGCCCGGCCAGGACGAAGCCCCAGTCGTGCGGGGCCGCCACCGAGCCGGAGACACGGTCGGGGCCAGCGGTGAACCCCGAGAGGCGGCCGACCGCCCGGTACGGGCTGGTCCGCAGCCCCGCGGACCGCATCGTCGCGTCGACCGTCCAGAACACGCGGGGCCGCGTCGCGAGCGGCCCCGCGTGCACCACGAGCCGCCCGTAGTCCGCCAGGACCCGGGAGGCGAGCCCGTAGAACTCCTGGGAGTACAGCTTGGTGCTCGGCGTGATGCCCGGATCGGGCAGGTCCGAGATCACCACGTCGTACGGGCGGCGTCCGGACGGACCCTCATCGCGCAGCCACTGGAACGCGTCCGCGGTCGCGACCCGCAGCCTCGGGTCGCGGTGGACGCCCCCGTTCAGCGCGGTCAGGGCCGGATCGGTGCGGGCCAGCCGGACGACCGCCGGATCGAGCTCGACCACGGTCAGCGAATCGACGTCCCGGTAACGCAGCACCTCGCGGGCCGCGAGCCCGTCACCGCCGCCCAGGATCAGCACCCGTGCGTGCGATCCGCGCATCGCGGGGTGGACCAGCGCCTCGTGGTACCGGTACTCGTCACGGGCGCTGACCCGCAGCCGCCCGTCGAGGAAGAGATCGAGCGGCCCGTGCTCACCACCCGTCAGCACGACCTCCTGCACCCCCGTCTGTACGGCGACCCGCACCCCGTTCCCGTACACCGCGCGGCGCGCAGCACGCTCGAAGTCGCCGACGAGCGCGGTGGCCGTGGCCAGCAGCACGAGCACCCCCAGGTTCACCACGACGAGCAGCCAGCGGGTGCGGCGCGTCAGGTCGTCCCGGAAGAGCCACAGGACGAGCGCCCCGCCGGCCACCGTGTTCACCGCGCCAGTGAGCAGCGCGCCGGTGAGCTGCCCGAACAACGGCAGCAGCAGGAACGGGAAGGCAAGGCCGCCGACCAGCGCGCCGACGTAGTCCGCGGCGAAGAGGTCGGCGACGTCACCGCTCGTGTCCCGGCTCTCGTCGCGCCGCGCCACGCGCTGGATGAGGGTTATCAGCAGCGGGATCTCGGCGCCGATGAGCACCCCGATCGCCAGCGAGAAGGCGACCAGCACATACCGCGCCCCGCCCACCCAGGCGAACGTCGCGTACAGCACCAGCGCGGAAGTGCCGCCGACCAGCGCCAGCGCCGCCTCGACCAGACCGAAACCGACCGCCGCCCGGCACCGCAGCCGTTTGGCGAGGAGCGAGCCGATGCCCATCGCGAAGACCATCACCGAGAGCACGACGGACGCCTGAGTGACCGAGTCGCCGATCAAGTACGAGGCGAGGGCGACCAGTTCCAGTTCGTACACCAGTCCGCACGCGGCGCAGACGAAGACCACGCCGAGCACCAGGAACCGCCCCGTCCGAGGGCCCACGGGCAGGGCGGCGGGCACGGCCGGAGCGGCAGGCGGCACGACGTGTCCCGCCGCGCCCCCCGGCTCCGGAGGCGGGGCGCCACCGAGGACAGCGTGCACAGGCGGATCGATCACGATGGGAACGCTACGTCACAATCGGCGCACCACCCGTCACCCACAAGGGTGCAACTACGCCACCGCAGGCATACGTACGCCGACTCTCGACCGGGTTACCACCAAGCACCCCTCCTGCGGATAGGCGTGCCAGGTGCGCCACCGCACCTGCCCCTCGTGCCACTGCGCCAGCATCGCCGTGAACGCGTGCGGGGAGCCGGGGAAGGTGCCGGCCAGGCCGTTGGGATGGTCGGCGACGAGCGCGAGCAGCTCCTGGGCGCGGCCGGCGAACTGGCCCCGCGAGAGCGTCTCGACGCGCGCAGCGAACTCGTACTCCCATTCGCCGAGCCGCTTGGCCACGCCCAGCGGCAGCGGCGTACTGCTGCCTGGCATGCAGGCGACCGTTTCCGAACAGGTGCCGCCCTCCTCTTCGAGAATCACTTGATGGGACGCGCCCAGCAGCCTCAACTGGAGAGAGGAACCACCCAGTTCGAGGTCGAGCACGGCCAGGGCGGGCAGCGGCTCGCGCCCCAGCGCCCAGGCCAGATCGGCGGCACGGGTGTCGGTGTAAGAAGTCTTCAGTGTGGTGAGCATGTGTGGCTCCGCAAACAGGCGTTTGGACGGGTGGACCGGGGTCACCCGGGAGGAGAGGTGAGGGAGTGTTCGGGGGACCGCCTGCTCGGGTCCACATGAGGTCCGAGGGGTGTGGTGCGCAACAGCGAGGGAATCATGAAGTGCGCGGCGCTCACCGCGTTTTTACCCAAGGTGACGGGGTTTCCATCCCCCGGGGGCCATACAGTTCAACTGTTCAACAAGGAAGCGCCCGACAGGATTTCTCCCGCCGGGCGCCATCAGGTGAAACGCGGAACAGCTGTCCGGTGTCAGCTGCCTCCGCCGCCCCCACCACAGCCACCGCCACCACCGCAGGACGAGCTGCCGCCGCCGCAACTGCTACTGCCGCTGCCGCTGCCGCTGCCGCAGGACGAGCCGCCGCCGCTGTCGCCGCTCCACCAGCCGCCGTCCGATCCTCCGCGACCGCCGCGACGGCGGCCGTGCGTGTTGCCGCTGCTCGCCCGTACCAGGCCCACAACCATCGCGATCACGACCGCGACCGCGAGACCGACAAAAAAGATCACTCCCATGGTCCACCCCGTTCTTTTGTCCCCCGTGAGCGAGGCGATCAGGCACTCGCTTCCAACGTGACAGGGGGATTCCCCCGCCCGCGCGGGCCCAAAGCAGACTTGAGCAACTCCAGAGGTTCGGCACAGGATTGCCGTCATGACGAGGCCGACAGCACATCGACAGCGCCCACTGCTCAACCGCCGGCTGGCGGAGTTCGGGACGACGATCTTCGCCGAGATGTCGGCGCTGGCCGTGAGCACCGGATCCATCAACCTCGGCCAGGGCTTCCCCGACACCGACGGCCCCGAGGAGATCAGGGAGGCCGCGGTGCGCGCCCTGCGCGACGGCCGCGGCAACCAGTACCCTCCGGGCCCCGGCGTCCCCGAGCTGCGCGCCGCCGTCGCGGACCACCAGCGCCGGTACGGCCTGGCATACGACCCCGACACCGAGGTCCTCGTCACCGCGGGCGCAACCGAGGCCATCGCGGCCTCGCTGCTGGCCCTCCTGGAGCCCGGCGACGAGGTCATCGCCCTGGAGCCGTACTACGACTCGTACGCGGCCTGCATCGCCATGGCGGGCGGCACGCGCGTCCCCGTCACCCTGCGCCCGCACGACGGTACGTACCACCTCGACCTGGACGAGCTCCGTACCGCGGTCACCCCGCGCACCCGGCTGATCCTCCTCAACACCCCGCACAACCCGACCGGGACCGTCCTGACCCGCGAGGAGCTCGCCGCCGTGGCCGAGCTGGCCGTCGAGCGCGATCTGCTCGTCGTGTGCGACGAGGTGTACGAGCACCTGGTCTTCGACGGCGAGCACATCCCGCTCGCGTCCTTCCCCGGGATGCGGGAGCGCACGGTCACCATCGGCTCGGCGGGCAAGACGTTCTCCTTCACCGGGTGGAAGGTCGGCTGGATCACCGCGTCGCCGGAGCTGGTGACGACGGTGCGCTCGGCGAAACAGTTCCTGACGTACGTGTCCGCCGGGCCTTTCCAGTACGCCGTCGCGGAGGCGCTGCGGCTGCCCGACGCGTACTTCACCGGGCTGCGGGACGATCTGCGCGCGAAGCGCGATCTGCTCAGTGGCGGGCTCGCGGAGGCGGGTTTCGAGGTCTACCGGCCCGCCGGTACGTACTTCGTCACCACCGACATCCGGCCGCTCGGTGAGGACGACGGGTTCGCGTTCTGCCGGGCGCTGCCGGAGCGGTGCGGGGTGGTCGCGATTCCCAACGCGGTCTTCTACGACCACCGGGATCAGGGCGCGCCCTTCGTGCGCTTCGCGTTCTGCAAGCGGATCGAGGTGCTTAAGGACGCGGTGACGCGGCTGAAGACGCTTTCGGGGTGAGCGCGGGGGGTGCGGGCGCGGGTGCGGCGCTGTTCCCCACCCCGCCCCTTCCCGAAGTCCTCGAGCGCCGGACGGGCTGCATTTCAGCCCGCAGCGGCCCACCCGCCCGCACCCCCGGCGGGCCGAGTGGGTGCCCCGGTGGGAATCTTGCACCCACTCGGCGCGCCCCGGTCGCGTGCTCCGGCGGGGGCGCTCATCGTCGGGGTGTCCGCCCCCGCGCGCGCCCGGAGGTTCAGCACACCGTGTCCGTCGACACCGCACCGAGACCCACCGCCGGGCCCGCCCCCCGCACCTCCGTGCCGGCCGTACGCGGTGCCCTGCGCCGGGCGGCGCCCGCGCTCGGGCTGTTCGCCGCCGCCCGGCTGACCGGCATGCTGGCGGTGGCGCTCTGGGCCTGGCACCTGGGGAAGAACCCCCTCACGCTCCTCGGCCACTCCTGGGACTCCCGCTGGTACACCGGCATCGCGGCCCACGGCTACGGGCAGACCACGCTCACCTACGGCGACGGCACGATCCAGAGCGACCTGGCGTTCTTCCCGCTCTACCCCGGCCTCGTACGGGCCGTCACCACCGTCCTGCCCGTCTCCGGCAGCGCGGCCGGGCTGCTGGTCTCCTGGGCCGGGGCAGCGGCTGCCGCCTGGGCGATCTACCTCATCGGCGAGCGGCTGTACGGCCGCCCCACCGCCGTAGTCCTGGTGCTCCTGTGGGGCCTGCTGCCGCACTCGGTCGTCCTGACCATGGCGTACACCGAGCCGGTGCTCACCGCCTTCGCGGCCTGGTCGCTGTACGCCGTCCTCAGCGGCCGGTGGCTCTGGGCGGGCACCCTGGCCGCGCTCGCCGGACTGGCCAGGCCCAACGGGATCGCGGTCGCCGCGGCGGTGTGCGCGGCGGCGACGTACGAACTCTGGAAGCGGCGCGGCCGGATGCCGTGGCGGATCTGGGCGGGCGCCGCGCTCGCCCCGCTCGGCTGGGCCGGATTCGTGCTGTGGGTCGGCGCGCGCGAGGGCGATCCGCTGGGCGGCTACTTCGCCGTACAGGCCGGCTGGACCTCGCGCTTCGACTTCGGCGTGGGCTCCCTGCGCTTCGTACACGAACTGCTGCGGGGGCCGGAGAACCTGCCGTTCCCGATGGTGCTGATGATCGTCGCCGCGTCGCTGGTGCTCTTCGCGCTGCTCGCGCTGGACCGCCCGCCGCTGCCGCTGCTCGTCTACACCGGGGTGCTGATGCTGATCACGGTCGGCGGCTCCGGCTACTTCGAGTCCAAGGCGCGCTTCCTGCTGCCCGCCTTCCCGCTGCTGCTGCCACTGGCCCACGCACTGACAAAAGCCCGGCCGAGGGCCGCGATCGTGGTGACCGCCGCCCTCGCCGGGCTCTCGCTCTGCTACGGGACCTATCTGGTGACGATGGCCCCGGTGCCTGTGTAAACGAATCAGGCCTACCGATCAGGCCTGGTCCTCGCCCGTGCCTTCGCCCTCGGCCGAGTCGACGTCCTTCTCCAGGCCGAGCTGCTCGACGAGCCACTTGTCGAACTCGATCGAGGCCCGCACCCAGCTGACCGTCGAGGACACGAAGTGCTCCAGGCTGACGCCGGTGCCGATCAGCATCTGCGCCTCACCGATGAGGCGGACGGTGCCGTCGTCGTGGGTGTGGCTGTAGACCTTCGGCCACAGGGTGCGGCGGTTCCAGTCGTCGATCAGCTCAAGGAGCTGGATCTTCTCTTCGATCTGGTGCGGACGGTCGTAGAAGGTCCGTACCGAGAAGACCTGCTGATCGTCCTCGCCACGGAACATGAAGTACGTGCGGAATTCCTCCCACGGAGCGGCGAGGTCACCCTCGTCGTCCAGGACGTACTTCAGTTCCATCTGGTCGAGAAGCTGCTTGACCAGCTCCTGGTCCGGAACGACGGGGCCCCCTGTCGCTCCTTCGGCCTGCGGGTCGGGCTGGCCCCCGAAATTAGGAATCGAGGAGGGGTCGATGCTCACCGTGAATTTCCCTTCGTACGGTTCCGACCATCCTCTCCCATGGCGGGCGGGGGCTGGCAACCCCCGCCCGCGCGATCCGCTGCGGGCGGACACGATCCGGGCGGGGGCCGGGCTCCGGCTCCTACTGGGCAGCGCCGACGATCAGGCCGTCGCCAACCCGGTCGACCCGGACCGTGTCGCCGTCCTTGACCTCGCCCGTCAGGATCTCCCTGGCCAGCTGGTCACCGATCGCCGTCTGGATGAGGCGGCGCAGCGGCCTGGCGCCGTACGCCGGATCCATGCCCTCCTCCGCCAGCCAGGCCAGCGCCGCGGGCGAGACGTCGAGGGTGAGGCGCCGCTCGGCAAGCCGCTTGGCGAGACGGCCGATCTGAAGCTCGGCGATGTGCGCCAGCTCGTCCTTCGACAGCGCCGAGAAGACCACCAGGTCGTCGAGCCTGTTGAGGAACTCCGGCTTGAAGGAGGCTCGCACCAGATCCATGACCTGCTGGTTCTTGACCTCTTCGCTGCTCAGCGGGTCGACCAGATACTGGCTGCCGAGGTTCGACGTCAGAACCAGGATGGTGTTGCGGAAGTCCACCGTCCGTCCCTGGCCGTCGGTGAGACGGCCGTCGTCGAGGACCTGGAGCAGGATGTCGAAGACCTCGGGGTGGGCCTTCTCGACCTCGTCGAGGAGCACGACGCTGTACGGGCGGCGGCGGACGGCCTCGGTGAGCTGGCCGCCCTCCTCGTAGCCGACATAGCCGGGAGGCGCGCCCACCAGCCGCGCCACGCTGTGCTTCTCGCCGTACTCGCTCATGTCGATACGGACCATGGCCCGCTCGTCGTCGAAGAGGAAGTCGGCGAGCGCCTTGGCCAGTTCGGTCTTGCCGACGCCGGTCGGGCCGAGGAAGAGGAACGAGCCGGTCGGTCGGTCGGGGTCGGCGATCCCGGCGCGGGTGCGGCGTACCGCGTCGGACACCGCGCGAACCGCCTCGGTCTGGCCGACGAGCCGCCTTCCCAGCTCGTCCTCCATCCGCAGCAGCTTCTGCGTCTCGCCCTCCAGGAGGCGCCCGGCGGGGATGCCGGTCCAGGACCCGACCACATCGGCGATGTCGTCGGAGCCGACCTCCTCCTTGACCATGGTGTCGGTACGGACCTCCGCCTCGGCGGCGGCGGCCTCCTCCAACTCGCGCTCCAGGCCCGGGATCTCCCCGTACAGCAGCTTGGACGCGGTGTCGAAGTCACCGTCGCGCTGGGCGCGTTCGGCCTGGCCGCGCAGCTCGTCGAGCCGCTCCTTCAGCTCACCGACCCGGTTGAGGCCCTGCTTCTCCTTCTCCCAGCGGGCGTTGAGGCCGCGCAGCTCCTCCTCGCGGTCGGCGAGGTCTCGCCGCAGCTTTTCCAGGCGGTGCTTGCTCGCCGCGTCGGACTCGTTCTTGAGGGCGAGCTCCTCCATGCGCAGCCGGTCGACGGAGCGCTGGAGTTCGTCGATCTCGACGGGCGAGGAGTCGATCTCCATGCGCAGCCGGGACGCGGCCTCGTCGACGAGGTCGATGGCCTTGTCGGGCAGGAAGCGCGAGGTGATGTACCGGTCGGAGAGCGTCGCGGCGGCGACCAGCGCGGCGTCCGCGATCTGCACCTTGTGGTGCGCCTCGTAGCGCCCCTTGAGGCCGCGCAGGATCGCGATGGTGTCCTCGACGCTGGGCTCGGCGACCAACACCTGCTGGAAGCGGCGCTCCAGGGCGGGGTCCTTCTCGATCCGCTCGCGGTACTCGTCGAGGGTCGTCGCACCGACCATGCGCAGCTCGCCGCGGGCCAGCATCGGCTTGAGCATGTTGCCCGCGTCCATGGAGGAGTCGCCGCCGGCCCCCGCGCCCACGACGGTGTGCAGCTCGTCGATGAACGTGATGACCTGCCCGTCGCTCTCCTTGATCTCGGACAGGACGGTCTTGAGCCGCTCCTCGAACTCGCCGCGGTACTTGGCACCCGCGACCATCGCGCTGAGGTCCAGCGACACCAGCCGCTTGTTCTTCAGGGACTCCGGTACGTCGCCCTTGACGATGCGCTGGGCGAGGCCCTCGACGACGGCCGTCTTGCCGACGCCGGGCTCGCCGATGAGCACCGGGTTGTTCTTGGTGCGGCGCGACAGCACCTGCACGACGCGCCTGATCTCCTGGTCCCGGCCGATGACCGGGTCGAGCTTGCCCTCGCGCGCGGCGGCCGTGAAGTCGGTGCCGAACTTCTCCAGGGCCTTGTACTGACCCTCCGGGTCGGGTGTGGTCACTCGACGCCCTCCCCTGATCTTCTCGAACGTCTCCAGGAGCCGCTTCGCCCCGGCCCCCTCCTGCGACAGTACGTCCCCGGCCCGGCCGCCCTTGGCTGCGATGCCGATGAGCAGGTGCTCGGTGGAGAGGTAGTCGTCGCCCAGCTCCTTCGCGCGCTGCGAGGCGTCGGCGATGACGGCCAGCAGTTCGCGGTTGGGCTGCGGCGGCGCGACGGTGGATCCCGTCACGCTGGGCAGCGCGGCGATGATCCGCTCGGCCCCGGACCGTACGGCCGCCCGGTCCGCCTCGACGGCGGCCAGCAGGTCGATGATGTTGGCGTTGTCCTCACCCTCAAGCAGCGCCAACAGCAGATGCGCGGGGGTCAGATCCGCGTGTCCGCCCTGCACGGCGCGATTGCTCGCCGCGTTGATCGCGTCCCGGCTCTTGTTCGTCAGCTCCGCGTCCACGTGCGCTCTCTCCTCCTCGCGGGGCGGCATTCAGTCCCCCTGCGGCGCCCCCTGCATGACACACTGAACGTGCGCAAAGTTGAGTCTATTCCACTCAAGCCTGGGAAAGCATCCCTCTGTGGAACCGGGCACCCCCTAGGCTTTCGGTATGGCCGACGACGTACGCAACCCGAGTCCGGAGTACCTCGCCTTCTGGCGCGAGTACCACCTCTGCACCCTGACCACCCCGCGCCCGGACGGGTCGCCGCACGTCGTGCCGGTCGGGGTGACGTACGACCCGGAGGCGGGGCTCGCCCGCATCATCACCAACAAGGACAGCACGAAGGTGGCGAACGTGCAGGCCGCCGGGGAAGCGGGCGCCCGGGTCGCCGTCTGCCAGGTGAAGGGCGGCCACTGGGCGACGCTGGAGGGGCGCGCGGTGGTCCGTACGGAGCCGGAGCTGATCGCCGACGCCGTACGCCGCTACGCCGAGCGCTACGAGCGCACCCCCGCGCCCAATCCGAACCGCGTCCTGATCGAGATCACGCTGGACCGCGCGATGGGCCGCGCACCCGGCCTGGCCTGATCAAGGGGGCTGCCCCGGCGCGGTCCGACCCGCCGACATGACTGGGGGCCCTGCCGGGGGGCGCCGCCCCTGTCCGGACACAGCACAGCGGCGCCATCGTGTTCAGGTTCACGATGACGCCGCTGTGTGGGGGAAGCGCCTGAGCGATTGGGGTAAATAAGGGGGAATCGCTTCAGGCACTGCGGGGGGTGGCGGTGCTGGCTTCTGGTTCGATCAGCTGGTGGTCACGCTGGTCCAGATTGACGAAAACCATGCCGTAGCGCACGGCACAGCGAACAGGTTGCGGCGCCCCTCGGGGCCGGCGAAGGCACCGGTAGGCACGGACGTCCTCATCGTCCTCTTCGCGTACGACCACGATCGGTTCACCGAACAGGGTGACCATCAACGAGTCGCCACGGTAAGGAATCGCCGTGGCCAGATCGATGAAGTGCCATCCCGACCGGTAGGCCGTGGCCATCTCGCGTCTGAAGGTGCGGTCGTCCGGGGGCACGGTCATGCGCCTGCGTTTGCCGGCGCGATGCCCCAGCTGATGTCACCGGGCGCACCCTCGACATCCCAGCTGATGTCACCAGGCGCGGACGCTGCCTCGACGTTCCAGCTGATGTCACCGGGCGGCGCTGCCTGGGAACTCCAGCTGATGTCGCCGGCACCCAGCGTGCCGTAGGCCAAGGCCGCGACGAAAGCGGTGGCAAGCACCGAGCGAAGCATTCGCTTATACATGGTCGGCTTCGTCCTCACTTGTGGATTCATCTCCCCCGCCTCTAAGACGATGTCTCACCTGGGCACGCGAACACCACCGGGACGATGCATCATGTTCCTGCACGTTCAGGAACCTGGGGGGTGGAGATATGGTCAGAAGTGACACAAAACAGACACATCCTCATGGGATCACCGAACTATGCGACGCGGGGGGACGTCTTTACGCCAGTGCGCTGCGCTCCGGACGCATAGCCCGCGCCGAAGTGGAACCGGCGCCCTGCCTGATGGACTTCGCACTTCTGCACCCCGACCCCGACGACTCGGACTGGCTCCGCCCAGTTCCACCGTCCGCCGCACTCGCCCAGCGACTCCACCCCATAGAACGCGAAATCCAGGAGCGCAGGCGGCGCTCCGTCGAACTGGCCGACTCTTTCGAGCCTTTCATGGACATCAGCGCGCAGGACCCACCGACCACCCACGCCATCACGGTGCTGGAGGGGGTCAACAGGATCAACGCGGCGCTCGATCTCGCCACCGCCGAATGCCGGACCGAGGTCCTCACCGTCCAGCCCGGAGGCGGCCGGAGCGAGGACCGTCTCAGCGAAGGCCTCGAACGCGCCCTCTCCGTGGTCGACCGCGGGGTCGGCATGCGCACTCTCTACCAGCACACCGTCCGGCACAGCCAGGGCACGCTCGCCTACGCGGAGCGCCTGGCCGCGGGCAAGGTCGAGATCCGGACCCTCGAAGAGCTCATCGAGCGCCTGATCATCTTCGATCGGACGGTCGCCTTCATCCCCGCCCGCAACGACCGCCAGGTCGCCCTGGAGCTCCGCCACCCCGGACTGGTCGAGTACCTGGTCAAGGTGTTCGAACAGCTCTGGAGCCGCGCGGCGCCACTCCTCGACGAGCTCCAGTACGATCCGACGCCCAAGGGCATCAGCGGCGTCCAGCGCTCCATCGCCCAGCTCCTCGTCGAGGGGCATGTCGACGACTCCATCGCCCGGCGCCTCGGGATGAACGTACGCACCTGCCGCACCCACATCGCCAAACTGAACGCCGCGCTCGGCAGTGGCAGCCGCGCCCAACTCGGTTACCTCATCGCCCGGTCGGGAATCCTGAACCAGGATCACCACCTGCGCACCCCGCCGGACTGAGCGTGGCTCGGCGGTCCCGGATCCGGCGCCTCGAACTTTTACTTGAACACTCCCTGACCCCGCGCCGGCCGCGTCCGGCCACGACGAGTGCTCGGCGGGCATGGGTAAGGCCCCCTCCGCCACGGAGAGGGCCCTCCACGCACTTGCGCGCCGCGGACTACTCCGGCGACCGCTTGGGCCGCCACACCACCAGCGCACTCGCCTGCTGCACGTCCTGGTACGGGACCAGGTCGCGCCGGTACGACGCGTGCACCTGCGCCTCGCGCTGCTGCAGGGCGGACGCCGCGCCCTCCACCGCGACCGAGAGCTCGGCGACGCGCTGCTGGAGCGCGGTCACCTGGTTCTCCAGCTCGATGATGCGCTTGATACCGGCCAGGTTGATGCCCTCGTCCTGCGACAACTGCTGCACGGTTCTGAGCAGTTCGATGTCGTGGGCCGAGTAGCGCCGACCCCGCCCCGGTGTGCGGTCGGGCGAGACCAGGCCGAGGCGGTCGTACTGCCTGAGGGTCTGCGGGTGCAGGCCGGAGAGCTGGGCCGCGACCGAGATGACGTACACCGGTGTCTGGTCGGTCAGCTGGTACGGATTACGTCGTCGGCGCGGATCCATCTCATGCTCCCTTCGCGGCCTGGAACAGCTCCGCCCGCGGGTCCTCCCCCGCGGTCGCCTCACGGTAGGACTCCAGCGCCTCCCGGGCCTTGTCGTCAAGGTCCTTGGGCACCGCGACCTCCACGGTGACCAACAGGTCGCCGCGGGTGCCGTCCTTGCGCACCGCGCCCTTGCCCCGGGCCCGCATGGTGCGCCCGTTGGGCGTGCCCGCCGGCAGCTTGAGCGTGACCGGGGGCCCGCCGAGGGTCGGCACCTTCACCTCGCCGCCGAGCGCCGCCTCCACGTAGGCGACGGGCACGGTGATGGTGAGGTTGTCGTCCTTGCGGCCGAACACGGGGTGGCTGCCCACGTGCACGACGACGTACAGGTCGCCCGCGTGGCCGCCCCGCTCGCCCGCCGTGCCCTTGCCGCGCAGCCGGATCCGCTGGCCGTCGGAGACGCCCGCCGGGATACGGACCTGCATGGTCCGCGACGACTTGGCGCGCCCGCTGCCCTTGCAGACATCGCAGGGGTCCTGGGCGATGAGCCCACGGCCCCGGCAGTCCACGCACGGGTCGGTGAGCGAGAAACCGCCCCCGCCGCCGCGCGACACCTGTCCCGTGCCGACGCAGGTCGGGCACACGCGGGGCGTGCCGTTCTTGTCGCCGGTGCCGGAACACGCCTTGCAGGGCGCCTGGCTGGACATCCGCAGCGGGACCGTGGCCCCGTCCACCGCCTCGGAGAAGCTGAGCGTCACCTCGGACTCGATGTCCTGACCCCGGCGCGGCTGGACACGCGTGCCGGGTCCGCCCCGGTTGAACAGCCCGCCGAACACGTCCCCGAGTCCACCGCCGAAGCCACCGGCGCCGGCCTGTGTGCCGCCTTGGGCGCCGCCTCCGAAGAGGTCACCCAGGTCGAAGTTGAACGAACCGCCGCCCGCTCCGGGTCCGGTGCGCAGACCACCGTTGCCGAAGAGGGCGCGCGCCTCGTCGTACTCCTTGCGCCGCTTGGGATCACCGAGGATGTCGTTCGCCTCGGAGATCTCCTTGAAGCGGTCCTCGGCCTTGGCGTCGCCCTTGTTGGCGTCCGGGTGGAACTCGCGGGCGAGCTTCCGGTACGCCTTCTTGATCTCGGCCTCGGTGGCGTCCTTGGGGACGCCGAGAACCTTGTAGTAGTCCTTCTCGACGAAGTCCTTCGTGCTCATCCCCGACGTCCCTCCTTCCCGCTTTTCCTACTGCTCGCACAACTCGTACTGGTCGTACTGCTGTTGCCGCTGATGGCGTCAGCCCTCGTCCGGGCCACCGCTCTCCTCGTCCGCTGCCTGTGCCGATGCCGACGAATCCGCCTCGTCCGTCTTGCCCGCGCCCGGCTGGGGCTCGGCCACCGCGACCCGCGCGGGACGGATGGTCCGCTCGCCGATCCGGTACCCAGGCTGCAGGATCGCGACGCATGTCGTCTCGGTGACATCCGGTGCGTACGAGTGCATCAGCGCTTCGTGGATGGTCGGGTCGAAGGGCTCGCCTTCCTTGCCGAACTGCTGAAGGCCCATCTTGGCGACGGCCGTCTCCAGCGATTCGGCCACCGACTTGAAGCCGCCGAGCAGCTCGCCGTGCTCCCTGGCCCGGCCGACATCGTCGAGGCTCGGGAGGAGCTCGGTCAGGAGGCTCGCGACGGCGACCTCCTTGACCGCGACCCGGTCCCGCTCCACACGGCGGCGGTAGTTCTGGTACTCCGCCTGCAGCCGCTGCAGGTCCGCGGTGCGCTCGGTGAGCGCCATGCGTACCTGGTCGAGCTGCGCGGTCAGAGCAACGTCCTGCTGTACGTCCCCGGCCGGGGCCGCCGGGCCGGACTCCTTCTCGGAGTCCGGCTCGGCGGCCTTCGGCGTGGCGTCCTCGGGGGTGGCGCCGGAGGGGACGTCGGGCTTCTCGTCGAAGCCCGGAGTCTCCTCCGTCATGCCGCGCCGCCCTCCGTGCCCTTGGTGAACTTGGTGTCCTTCTCGTCGTCGACGATCTCGGCGTCGACCACGTCGTCATCGGCCTTCGCCTGCTGCTCGCCACCGGCGTCGCCGCCCGCGGCCTGAGCACCCTCGGCATTGGCGTACATGGCCTGGCCCAGCTTCTGGGAGACGGCCGCGACCTTCTCCGTCGCCGTGCGGATCTCGGCGGTGTTGTCGCCGTCGCCGGACTCCTTGAGCTTTTCCTTCAGCTCGGTGATCGAGGTCTCGACCTCGGTCTTCACGTCACCCGGAACCTTGTCCTCGTTGTCCTTGAGGAACTTCTCCGTCTGGTAGACGAGCTGCTCGGCCTGGTTGCGGGTCTCGGCGGCCTCGCGGCGCTTGTGGTCCTCGTCCGCGTACTGCTCGGCCTCTTCGCGCATCCGGTTGACCTCGTCCTTCGGCAGCGAGGAGCCACCGGTGACGGTCATCTTCTGCTCCTTGCCGGTGCCGAGGTCCTTGGCTCCGACGTGCATGATGCCGTTGGCGTCGATGTCGAAGGCGACCTCGATCTGCGGGACACCACGCGGGGCCGGCGGCAGACCGGTGAGCTCGAACATCCCGAGCTTCTTGTTGTACGCCGCGATCTCGCGCTCGCCCTGGTAGACCTGGATCTGCACGGACGGCTGGTTGTCCTCGGCCGTTGTGAAGATCTCGGAGCGCTTGGTCGGGATCGTCGTGTTGCGCTCGATGAGCTTCGTCATGATGCCGCCCTTGGTCTCAATACCAAGCGACAGCGGCGTGACGTCGAGGAGCAGAACGTCCTTGACCTCGCCCTTCAGGACACCGGCCTGCAGCGAGGCGCCGATGGCGACGACCTCGTCCGGGTTCACACCCTTGTTGGCGTCCTGGCCGCCGGTGAGCTCCTTGACGAGCTCGGCCACGGCGGGCATCCGGGTCGAGCCGCCGACGAGAACGACGTGGTCGATCTCGGAGAGCTGGATGCCCGCGTCCTTGATGACGTTCTGGAACGGGCTCTTGCAGCGCTCCAGGAGGTCGGACGTGAGCTGCTGGAACTGCGAGCGCGTGAGCTTCTCGTCCAGGTGCAGCGGGCCCTCGGCGGACGCCGTGATGTACGGCAGGTTGATCGAGGTCTCCGTGGAGGAGGACAGCTCGATCTTGGCCTTCTCGGCCGCTTCGCGCAGGCGCTGGAGCGCCATCTTGTCCTTGGAGAGGTCCACGCCGTGACCGGAGTGGAACTGCTTCACCAGGTAGTCCATGACGCGCTGGTCCCAGTCGTCACCACCGAGGTGGTTGTCACCGTTGGTGGCCTTCACCTCGACGACGCCGTCACCGATTTCCAGCAGCGAGACGTCGAAGGTGCCGCCACCGAGGTCGAAGACGAGGATGGTCTGGTCGTCCTTGTCGAGACCGTAGGCCAGCGCTGCGGCCGTCGGCTCGTTCACGATGCGAAGGACGTTCAGGCCCGCGATCTCGCCGGCCTCCTTCGTCGCCTGACGCTCGGAGTCGTTGAAGTACGCCGGGACGGTGATGACCGCGTCGGCCACCTTCTCGCCCAGGTAGGACTCGGCGTCGCGCTTGAGCTTCTGCAGGATGAAGGCGCTCATCTGCTGCGGGTTGAAGTTCTTCCCGTCCAGCTCGATGCTCCAGTCGGTGCCCATGTGGCGCTTGACCGACCGGATCGTCCTGTCAACGTTGGTTACTGCCTGACGCTTCGCAACCTCGCCTACCAGCACTTCACCGTTCTTCGCGAAAGCGACGACGGACGGCGTGGTCCTGGCGCCTTCGGCGTTGGTGATGACGGTGGGCTCGCCGCCCTCCAGAACGCTGACGACGGAGTTCGTAGTGCCCAGGTCGATGCCGACCGCACGTGCCATTTCATTTCCTCCAGCTGACTTGAGTGGAACAGGCTCAAGGATGCATCACCGATCCCTGCGCGTCAACAGACCTGAGTCGAGCCGACTCAACTCTTATGCCGCCCTTACGGGCAAGCGGGTCTCAATAGCGGGCGGTGCGCCCCCCGGCGAGGCAGCCAAGGCTCGCACCAAAAGCCATGAAAAGGTGTATCTCATGGCAAACATGCCTCACATCCCCGCCAAGCGGATCTTCGACCTCATGGCCGGCCGGCTCCCCGTACCCCGCGTGCCCGCCCGGCGGACCTTCGACCTCGCGGCGGGCCGGCTCCCCGTGCCTCACCTGCCCGCCAAGCGCGTCTTCGACCTGACGGCCGGCCCGCTCCTGCTGCTGGCCGCGGCCCCGGTGCTGCTCCTTGCCGCCGTGGCCTCCGCCGTAACCTCCCCCGGCCCGGTCCTGGTCCGCAGGACCCGGACGGGCCTCGCGGGCCACCCCTTCGAGATGCTCTCGCTGCGTACGGCCCCGGGCACCCCGGTCGGCCGGCTGCTGCGGCGCACCCGGGTCGACGTACTGCCCCGGCTCCTCCATGTGATGCGCGGCGAGATGTCCCTGGTCGGCCCGTGCGCACTGCCACCCGGCCACCCCGAAGGCGCCGTCGGCGGGCGGCTGTTGGTACGACCCGGCCTCACCGGGCTGTGGCAGGTCGGCGGGCGCTCCGACCTGCCGTGGGACGAGATGGGCGTGCTCGACGCGCACTACCTCGACCACCACTGGATCGGCCTCGATCTGAAGATCCTCGCCCGCACGGTCCCGGCCGCGCTGGCCATGCGCCGCTGAGGGTTCCCTCAGCGACACAGATCACCGCGTGCGCGGCTACAGTGCGGCGGAATAAGTGGGTACGCTCAGCACGAACTGGATAAGTTACCGCTTAGTAATCCCACCGAATCCCCACCCTCGCAGGCCCGAGGAGCCCCCAAATGCAACTCGCCGCGATCATCGTGTCGTTGGTACTGACCGTGGTCGGCGTTGCGCTCATCAGCCGAGCCGTCGCGCAGATCTACCGGTTCGTCAAGCTGGGCCAGCCGGTACCCGCGGGCAGCCGCACCGAAAACCCGAAGCAACGCACGATCACCCTGGCCAAGGAGTTCCTCGGCCACTCCCGGATGAACCGGTGGGGGATCGTCGGCTTCGCGCACTGGTTCGTCGCGATCGGCTTCCTGACGCTGCCGCCGACCCTCCTGCAGGCGTACGGCCAGCTGTTCCAGGCGGACTGGGTGCTGCCGATCATCGGCGGCTTCCTGCCGTTCGAGATGTATATCGAGTTCATCGGCCTGATGACGGTGGTGGGCATCGTCATCCTGATGGCGATCCGGCTGCTCAACCTGCCCTCGCGGGCCGGCCGCAAGTCGCGTTTCGCGGGCTCCAAGGCCTGGCAGGCGTACTTCGTCGAGTACATCATCCTGACGATCGGCCTGGCGATCCTGGCCCTGCGCGGCCTGGAAGGCGCGATCCACCACGTCGAGAGCTACGACGCCGCGTACTTCGTGTCGTACCCGCTGGTGCTCGCCTTCAAGGGACTGAGCGTCTCCACGCTCCAGACGCTGATCTACTTCACCGCGATGATCAAGATCGGCACCTCGCTGATCTGGATGATCACGGTCGCGCTCAACACCAACATGGGTGTCGCCTGGCACCGCTTCCTCGCCTTCCCGAACATCTGGTTCAAGCGCGAGGCGAGCGGCGATGTCGCCCTCGGCGCGCTCCAGCCGATGACATCCGGCGGCAAGGAGATCGACTTCGAGGACCCGGGCGATGACGACACCTTCGGTGTCTCGCAGGTCGAGCAGTTCTCCTGGAAGGGCATCCTCGACTTCTCCACATGCACCGAGTGCGGTCGCTGCCAGTCGCAGTGCCCCGCCTGGAACACCGGCAAGCCGCTCTCCCCGAAGCTCCTGATCATGTCGCTGCGCGACCACGCGCACGCCAAGGCCCCGTACCTGCTGGCCGGTGGCGGCAAGGACGCCGAGGGCAACGAGAAGGCGACCGAGGAGCAGCTGGCGAACGTGCCCGCCGCGGCCATCGCCGAGGCCGAGCGCCCGCTGATCGGCACGCTCGAAGAGAACGGCGTCATCGACCCGGACGTCCTGTGGTCCTGCACGAGCTGCGGCGCGTGCGTGGAGCAGTGCCCGGTCGACATCGAGCACATCGACCACATCGTCGACATGCGCCGCTACCAGGTGATGATCGAGAGCTCGTTCCCGTCCGAGGCCGGGACGATGCTCAAGAACCTGGAGAAGAAGGGCAACCCCTGGGGTCTCGCCAAGAAGGCGCGGGTGGAGTGGACCAAGGAGGTCGACTTCGAGGTCCCGATCGTCGGCAAGGACCTGGAGGACCTCGGCGAGGTCGAGTACCTCTACTGGGTCGGCTGCGCGGGTGCCCTGGAGGACCGGGCCAAGAAGACCACCAAGGCCTTCGCCGAGCTGCTGCACATCGCGGGCGTCAAGTTCGCGATCATGGGCGGTGACGAGAAGTGCACCGGTGACTCGGCCCGCCGGCTCGGCAACGAGCCGTTGTTCCAGCAGTTGGGCCAGGAGAACGTGGCCATGCTGAACATGGCGTACGGCGAGGACGACGACGACCCGGAGACGAAGAAGCCCAAGTCGTCGAAGAAGATCGTCGCGACCTGCCCGCACTGCTTCAACACGATCGCGAACGAGTACCCGCAGCTGGGCGGCGAGTTCGAGGTCATCCACCACACCCAGCTGCTCCAGCACCTCATCGACGAGGGCAAGCTGGTCCCGGTGACCCCGGTCGAGGGCCTGATCACGTACCACGACCCCTGCTATCTGGGCCGTCACAACAAGGTCTACACCCCGCCGCGCGAGATCATGTCCGCCGTCCCCGGACTGCGCCAGCAGGAAATGCACCGGCACAAGGAGCGCGGCTTCTGCTGCGGCGCCGGTGGCGCGCGGATGTGGATGGAGGAGCGGATCGGCAAGCGCATCAACAACGAGCGCGTGGACGAGGCGCTTTCGCTGAACCCGGACATCGTCTCCACGGCCTGCCCGTTCTGCCTGGTCATGCTGACCGACTCGGTCAACGGCAAGAAGAACGACGGCAAGGCGAAGGAATCACTCCAGGTCGTGGATGTGGCCCAGCTGCTCCTCGACTCGGTACGGACGCCGGCCGAGCCCGCGGGCGAGGCGGAGACGGTGGACGCGCCGGAGCCGGAGCCGGTGAAGTAACCGGCACGCACGCCGCAGTGAGCGGCCGGATCTGCCTCGGGGGCAGGTCCGGCCGCTTTTTCGTACGTACGGGAGGGCTTTCGGCGGGTCAGCCGGGCCTGGGGCGTGTCGCCGAACCCACCATCCCCGATCGGCCTGCGATCGCGATCGGTCCGTTGCCTTAACGCAACGGTTAAACGCGAGCATCATGTGACACCTGAAGGCTCGCGCACAGACGGCCACAGGAAGCTACAGACGGGGTGGATCGTGCGAATAGGGATCGCTGCGACAGCTGTGAGCTGTGCGGTACTGCTCCTGGCGGGCTGCGGGCCCTCGGACCCGGAAGCGGCCCCCGCCGGCAGCAAGAACGGCGACACCGCCCCCTCCACCGCGGCCCTCGCGAACAAGGCCGCCGCGCACCCCGTCCCCCGAGGCGGCGGCAGCCGCGTCCCCGAGGACTTCAATGGCGACGGCCACCGCGACCTCGTCCTGAACGACCTGGTCAAGGCCGCCCAGGACCGCCTCGGCGACGACGCGGGCATCGGCATCGTGTACGGCTCCAAGTCCCCCGGCGCCCTCGATCCCGCCGTACGCCAACTCCTCACCCCCGCCCGCAACGCGGCCCCCACCGACGGCACCCTGCCCGCCGCCTTCGACGCCGAGACCTCCTGCGACCTCGACAAGGACGGCTTCGCGGACCTGGTGGTCACCACCGACCCGCCGTTCAACGGCACGGGCAGGCCGCCCGTACCGCTCCAGATCCTCTTCGGCGGCCCGGCCGGCCTCACCGGCAAGGCGGTCAAGCTCCGCATCCCCGAAGCCGCCCGCTACGGCAACGAGTGGCCCGGCCACCCCGTCTGCGGTGATTTCGACGGCGACGGCAGCCAGGACCTGGCGGTGACCGCCAGTGGCGGCCGGCTCAGCTACCTGCGCGGCCCCTTCACGCGGACGGGCGCCCCGCGCGCCGCCGGCGCCGCCCGTCCGGGCGTGGGCCCGGTCCTGGCCGCACCCGAGCCGAAGGCCGACGTCAACGGCGACGGTTACGACGACCTTGTCTCCACCACCCGCGCACACGCGCCCGGCACGGCCGGCCGGGGCAAGCTCCTGCCCGGCGGCCCGGCGGGCCCCGGCCGCGCGGGCGCCACGTACAGCTACAAGGCCGTACGAGAGCTGCCGGCGGCCGACCTCCCGGCGGGCAGGGGGCACGTCGCGACGGATCTCCTGCGGTACGCCGACTTCGACGGCGACAAACGGCCGGACACCGTGGTGCGGACGCACCGGGACGAGGCGTCGGACCGGGTCGTGCTCCACCCCGCCAAGGGCAGGGGAGCCCCGCTCCTCACCTTCTCCACGGCGGCCTTCGGCTGACGCCCGCACCGGGCCCTCCCCCGCTCCCGCACTCTGGGGACAACCCCCCGGGGTGCCCCTAGTACTGCAACCGTGTTTGGCGTGACGGTGGTTCAGGGCAGGGGTTGTGGCCTCGTCGTTTGTAGTGGCTGATGCGTGCCCGGTGTTGTGCTTGTCGTCGCCAGTGGGACCAGTGCAGGACATGGGTGA
>NZ_JASITA010000066.1 GCF_030063415.1 Streptomyces sp. H27-C3
TCACGGACGGCCCGCTCGCGCAGCTCGTCGGGATACTTCCGGGGTGCAGGCATCAGACCTGTGCTTCCCATCTGCCGAGGCAATCATGCCCGGCTTCAAGGCCGCTACGGAATCCGGTTCAGCTCAAATCAGCAGTTTGGTGCGAAGTTGCCTGGTCTCGCCGAGGACGTCTCGCGCGGCCAGGTTCACCGCAAGGCGTTCGCCGCGGTCAAGCTGAAGTGCCCCGCCGGGGTTGGTCGCCGGCTGCCGGGGCGGTATCCGCTCCTGGGCCTGCAGGAAGGTGACCAGGTCGTTGAACGCAAGTCGCGACAGCCGTGGCGTGAGGGTGGTCCTGGCGTCCCAAAACCTCGCAGCCTTCGGTGCTTCCTGCGCGTTCACAGTGACCACTCGGACTGCGAGCATGGCGCCGATGAGGTAGGCGAGAAAGGACCCGGACGCGAGTATCCCAGCAGGGCCTATCAGGCCGCCGAGGCGATACAGCGAAGCCCACACACCACGAGCCTGCTGCTCAGTTGGCACGCGGTCCCCCAGGAGCAGCCAGAGTGTCAGCAGCCAGATACATCCCGCCGAGAGTGGCGCGCGGACATCACGAAGGCCAGGCAGCAGATTCGCCAGCACGTCTTTTCCCCCATCGGTGAAGTTCCCGCTGTCCGAGACATGGTTCCACCCCGCCCATCACCCCACTTGGATTATCACGCCGTGATAATCCAAGTGGGCGGCGCAGTGCGCGCAGGCGCGAGGCGAAGTATCACGGCGTGATAATCGGCCCACCCGGAGCGCCGCCAACCCCCCGGGAACCGGGGAAAGCGATGAGGATTGGGGCGAGGGGAGCCAGCCCCGTCATAGGTTCCAGGCTGTTCGTCCCCGCCGTCAGTGGCACAGCGAGGCTCCGGCCAGGAGCGCTTCGGGCCGACTGGCGGCTCCGCTGTTTACCGAGGCGCCCTGGATGCGTGCATCCCAGCGCGCGGAGTTCACCGAAGCGGCGCGTGCCGACCTCGGCTGATTGAGCAGAGTCGGCTGTCGCTACGGCTGGCGCGCACCGAGCTTCGTGGCCCAAGGTGCGAACCCCGGACCGACGCCAAAGTCGCGCCGCTATCCAAGACGGGCATTGGCGTGGGTCCTAGCAGGCGGAGACTCAGCCGAGCTGGAGTCTCCGCCTGCGCGAACCACTCGTACCCAGAGCCGCGCCATGCCCCAGGTGGGCTGCGACAGGACCCCCGGCCCCGCATCGAGACGGGTATTTCCCCCAGCCGTGCCGACCCGAATATCACGGCGTGATAATCGGGCTTCGACCTCGTGAAGGCCGATGCTGCCAACCCCAGTGCGCCGGGAGCCCGAGAACCCGGCCTGGCCGGGCGGGGGAGTCCGGCACTCCGGCTCATGCTGTGGCCGCATAGGTTCACCGCGTCGCCGCCCGGGCCTCTGTCCTTCACCGTCCCAGAACACCGGCACAGGGAAATGCTGTGACAGCAGCACGACGAAGTCACTGAGGGGCGTGTGAGCTCTGCCGTCGGGAGAGGACCAGCCGGCGGCCCTCGCGGGCGATTCCGTTGACGACGACCGTGACCTCGTCGCCCACCTGAACGACATCCCCTGGAGCCTCCACCGGCGTGCATGTGAGCTCTCACAGGGGGACAAAGCCCTCGACTCCGTCGGCGACCTGATCGAAGACGCCGAACGGGACCAGCGCTTTGACTTGCCCACGCACTTGCTGGCCCACCGCGATACGGTCGGCGAACGCCTGGAAGGGATCAGGACCCGTAGCCCGTAAGGAAAGCCTGGCCTCCGCGTTCCAGGTGTCGAACTGCAGGAACTCACACGAGACGCGCTGTCCGACCTGAACGACGTCCGAGACTGCGTCGAAGCGCCGCCAGGACAGTTCGGGGATCGTGATGAACCCGACGCCGGGGGACTCCGGGTGGCCCGGGCCGTCATCCAGAGCCACGAACACACCGAACCGCTCAATCGCGGTGACGGTGCCGGCAAGGAGCTCGCCACACCGCAGCGACTCCAGGAACGCCCACATCTCTGGGTTCTCAGACGGTCCGTACATGCTGATCAACCTTTCATGGGGGACAGCACGCTGGCCCGGAACCACGGTCTCCCGTCGGGGGCGCGGCACTGCACCCACTCGTTGAGAGACGCCATACTGCCGGAACCTCCTCGGAGCGACCGGAGATGAGGGTCGGCGTAGCCCGAAGCTATCCCAGCGATGTCCGGCTGTCTCATGCCACAGCACCTCCGCCCTCATCGCGGCACCCTGCTGCCCCCGGAGCCCGCAGTGGTGCCGACCCTGATTATCACGGCGTGATAATCGGCTGCCTTGAGTTCCAGGGGAGAGGGGTGGAGGGCAGCTCGCCTTGCCCTGTCGAGGTCGGCATCCGGAACTCACCAACGGTCGGACCTCCCCCTGTCCGACGGGGCAACCTGTAGTGCCGGGGCGGCCACATCGATGGACCCGAACCTGTCACCCCAATTATCACGCCGTGATAATTGGGGTGACAGCGACGCCGTGCTCGAGAGCAAGGCCAACTATCACGGCGTGATAATCCCAGGGCAGGACAGGAGCACCATCCAGCGCCCCGCAGGCGCGGGCGGGTGGAGGGTTACTCGGCCCGAGACGATCCGCATCATGCCAGTGGAGTTACGCAGTGAGCACTCGATACGCCTTCGGCCCGAGACTTGTTGGGCACCCGGAGCCCGCTGGCGGGCGGCTCTCGCTCGAGTCGGATGGTGGCAGGGTGCCCGTCACGTCTCACGTCTCACGTCCCGGTCCAAGGCAACGGCGCTGTACAGATGGGGCTCAGACTGCTCGAGACGTAGGAGGTCGGCCTCATCTCAGCCAGCAGCCGGGCCCGCTGTATCTCGGCGTCACTTGAGGAGCCGGAAGTCCGGGTGGGTGACCCAGGAGCGGAGCAGCTCTTGACGAAGGCCGCAGGCTCCGGTTCGTCGGTCAGGGGCGATCAGACCGGGCAGGCTCTTCACGATCGAGGCCTGCTCCATCGGGAGCTCGATGTACACGACGCCACCGATGATGTCCATCAGGGCAGCGGTCAACATCGCTGTCAGGGCGTGACCTACGGGCCCATTGGCCATCGCGATCACATCGACCGCGTGCGTTGCGCGGAAGCCGAGAAGGAGCTCCAGATCGAGACGGTCCGCGTGCTCGCTCTCGAACAGCGTGCTGTCTCCGATCCCGGCCCGATCCACCCAGTACATTTTGCGGTCAGCCCGGTGCACTGCGCGCACTTACAACGCCGGAGGCGGAGTCGCAGGACGCCGGGAGCCCGCGCACTATTGCCCCCGAGGTCGTTATCACGGCGTGATAGTCAACGGGGCCGCCCTGGTTCGACGTGAGAAGGCGGGCATGCCCGCCTTCTCGTCTGCTCTGCGACTTGGCGCGCCTCGCAGCAAGAAGTACTACAGCGTAAAGCGCGGTCTCTGGGACGCATGTAAGGACAGGTTGCGCTGGACATGGCGCTGGGGCGCCCGCCGTCGTTAGATTCTGCGTTCACGGGGGCTGAGGCCCAGCCCGGCCTTCATACTCCGCCAACACACGAAGGAATCATGAAGTTCACCACTTCCACGGATGGGGACATGGAAATCTTGCTGTCCGTCGTTGGCAAGCATCTGGGTGCCATTGGCGCAGAAGGGATGATCGACCTCTACACGGATGAGCCGATCGAGGATCCGGAGCCCCAGCAAGCGTTCCTGGAGATGAGGCAGGAGGTTCAGTCTCAGCATGCAGGCAAGCGCGACTACCTCATAGGAGTGCCGCTTGACTTCGCCTCCCAGACGGATCTGCGACGCTTCACTCTGCTTGGGCACCGCACCATCGGCTGCGAGGCGTACGTCGGCAGGAAGCTCGTCTTCTCTACCGTTGAAAACGAGCGTATTGTCTTCCTCGATCTGCCGCAGACTGACGTCGAAGCGCTTGAATCCCAGGCTCGACAGGCTGGCGCTGAGGGACTTACACGCTTGACCTGAGAGGGTCACGCACAGCGGCAACCCTCTCGTATCTAGAGAGCCCCAGAAGCGCACCGCAAATGGTCCCGCACCCCCGGCAGAGAACCGGATGATGCGGAGCCTTCGGTACGAGCGTGCGCTTCGAAGAGGCACCAGTGGGCCTGCGCCCGGCGCCCGGCATGACCGCCCCCGGGCCGATCTGTGTACAAGGCGCTGCAGCAGGGGCCGTGTCACAGCGCAGGACGCCATCTAAGGGCGCGTCGGATGCGGCCGTGAGTCGCACTATGAATGGGGTGGGGAATGTCCAAACACCGGCTGTCCAAAAGGAGCCGTTACATCGCATGGGCGACTGCGGGTGTTGTCGTGGTCGCAGGTGCCGGAATCGCGGCACAGGCAGCCACCGCAGCCCCCGTCTGGCCTGCGCAGAAGACGTACACCGGCGGAGCGTTCGACACGTGCACCGCACCCTCGCTCAACGTGATGAGAGCGTGGAAAACGGGGCCCTACGGCGCCGCCGCCGTCTACATCGGCGGAAAGAACCGCGGCTGTGCACAGCCCAACCTGACCGCGTCCTGGGTGAAGTCGGTCAACGCCACCGGCTGGAAGCTCATACCGCTTTACGTCGGGGCGCAGCCGCCCTGCCAGAAGAGCGCGAACCCGGAAAGGTTCACCTCTTCCACGGCCGCCTCCCTTGGCGCGAGTAACGCCAAGGACGCGGTGGCCAAGGCGTCAGCGCTCGGGATGAAAGCCGGCAGCCCGATCTACCTGAACATGGAGTCGTACGACATCACCGACAAGGCGTGCAACGACGCCACCCTGACCTACGTGCGCTCCTTCACCAAAACGCTGCGCAACGCCACTTACCGGGGCGGCTTCTACGGCTTCAGCAGCTCCAGTGCCAAGGCCATCGCCACCGCCCCAAACAAGACGGACCTGCCGGGGAACCTCTGGTACGCGTTGTGGGACAAGAAGAACACGACCACCACGGACTGGCCGTGGAACCCCGCACAGTTCACCAACCACAGCCGCGGCCACCAGTACATGGTCAACAGCAAGGAAACTCGCGGTGGTTACACCATCACGGTCGACCGCAACGCATGGGACGCTCCTGTCGCGATCATCGGCTGAAATCCTCACGCACGACAATTGACCGACCACTGAAAGGAATCAGAGAAGGTTCCGGCCACACGGTCCACTTCTGGAGGCCGGAGTTCTCCGGTGGTCCGGTCGACTTCTGCCGGGCCAGTGGGAAGGCACCGTCCGGCCTCGTGCCTTCAGGCGGACAGCTTGTACCGACCAGGCTGAGCTTGTCCCCGCCTGGTACGCCCCCGAGGCCGTAAGGCACCCCGGCCCTTGGCTCAGCGTCCCGAAACGCAAAAAAGCCCTGGTCGCCCGGCGCGTGCCGGGGGACAGGGCTTCGGGGGTGCGGAGGGCTCTGGGATCAGAACGCCCAGCCGCAGGCACGGGGTCGTAGCAGCCCCGGCCGTCCGTCTACGCGGCTACAGATCGAGTTGGTACAGCAGTGTTCTATGCGTCGGCAGATAGCCGAGCGCGTCGTTGATGGCCCGCATGTGCCGATTGCTGTCGGCGGTGTCGGTCAGCAGGCCGTCGAGATCTGGGTGGTACTCGATGGCTTGCCGGATCGCCTCGGCCTTCATCCATCGGCCGAGGGCGTGCCCGCGGTGCTCGGGCAGAACGCCGGTGCCGTAGTGCTGGCCGTCGCCCTTGCCGTCGCCGGGGACGACCAGCTCGGTGAACCCGGCGATCGCGCCGTCCGACACATTGACGGCGACCACCGTGTGCAGGAGTTCGCCACGCTTCTCGACGGCCTGGGCTGCTGCTCGGACCCGGGCCACGTCCCAGACCACCGTGCCGTAATCGGTGTCGCCCATCGGCATGTCGTCCATGGCGCGCCGCGAGGCCGCGAAGGTCTCGGCGAACTCGCTGGGGACGGTGCCGTCCCACGACTCCAGCCGGTAGCCGGGATGCGGCTGCCGGATGATCTCGGTGAGAGCGGCGATGTCCGCCTGTGTCAGCGTCAGCCGGGCGAACGTCAGGGTCAGGACCTTGTGAAAGCCCAGCGCCGGAAGGAACCGTTCACCGGGCGAGTCGGCTGCCGCCTGGACGGTGACGCAGCGTCGGCCTTCCGCTCGGGCGGTGGCCACGGCTGCTGCCAGCAGTTGTGAGCCGATGCCGTTCCGCCGCTCGGCCGGATGGACATTGAGCTCGATTTCGGCCAGGTGGCCCTGCCCAGTCGTGGTGAACAGGCGCAGGAAGGCTGATCCAACAGGGAATCCGGTGGGCCTGGCCGCAAGCCATGCCAAGCGGTGGCTGGACGGGCCGCAGTCAGGGTCGGTCAGCGCGGTGATGCGAATCGACAAGATGTCTCCGTCGTGGGAAAGCGGCTAGTGGCAGGGCACAAGTTCGACTGCTGACGGCTCCTGCGCATGTGCTGCACACCTCCTTGTCGACCGCGCCGCTCCAGGCATGGACGGCCCGGCGAACGTATTCGTTGCCCCATGTCAGCTGCAACTGCTTTGCGGGCGCCGATGCATGTGCAACTGAGTGGGGAACGAAGAGCGGGGCTGGGGATTTCACAGGCTCTGGCCGCGATTCCGTGAATGACCTTGACCGAAGTGCCTCGGCGGTCTGACCGCTGGTCGGCCTTGGCCAACGGGCCTGGGCGATTGAGCGCGGGGTTCGCAGTGATCGGCGATGTGCAGTTCCTGCCCGGCTACTCGGTGCTCCTAGTGGATGATCCCAACGTGGAGAGACTGTCGGACTTGCCCAAGGACAAGCGGCTGGTTTTCCTGTCCGACATGGACCAACTCGGAGAAGCAGGCGAGCGAGCGTCCCGTCGCATGGATGCGGCTTTCCGACGGGTCAATCTGGAGATCCTGGGCAACACCGACGGGTTCTTGCACGCGCACGTATGGCCACGGTTCGAGTGGGAACCGACCGACTTGGTGGGTATGCCGGTGTGGCTCTATCCCCGCGACAGGTGGGCCGACAAGCAGTTCGCACTCGGTCAGCAGCACGACCCACTGCGCAAGGAGATCGGGGAGGAGCTGGACCGTTTGCGCTCGGCAAACTGACGGCGATGCTCCATCGCGTCGCCCGGGTGTCCACGCGGGTCGCGACCGCGAACTCGTCTCCGCCGAGGCGTCCGACGATTCCGTGCGGTCCGGCCCAGCGGGCGAGGCGTTCCCCGGTCGCCGCGAGGGCCTTGTCGCCGGCGGCGTGGCCGTGGGTGTCGTTCAGCCCTTTGAAGCCGTCGAGGTCGAGCATGCGGAGCACAGCGTCCTTGTGGTGACGGGCGAGCAGGCGCTGGGCGCGGCGCTCGAACGCGGCGCGGCGCTGGGCGCCGGTCAGCGGGTCGCGGCGTTCGGCAGCGAGGCGGCGGTGCAGCGTGAGCGCGTGGACGGTCCAGCCGGTGAGCGGGACCATGAGGGTGGTGATGATGAGAGCGCGCTGCCCGATCGGGGTCGGAACACGCAGGACGGGGTTCATACTTGGATCTCCCTCTCGTCTCGTACGGGATGGGTGGCCCGGGGCGGCCGACTGGTTTTCTGGCCTTGGCGGCCGTCTCGGGGCGGAGCTAAAGCGCGATGTCGCCGCGGTTGGGGCGGGTCCAGCTGACGGGGTTGTGCCAGGGGCCGGCCTTCGCGGCGGGCCAGTCGAGCGCCCAGCCGGGCCGAAGTCCGCGCGCTCCCCAGCTGTCCGGCTGCTTGCCGGGGATCTCAAGTCCTGCCGTGTGCGCGATGAGCGCGGCGTCGTACACCTCGTGCGCGCGCCACAGGGCCGTGGTGGGGGAGTCGGCCTCGCCGGTGAAGACGTGCTGACCCTTGCGGGCCGGGTTGGTGATGTCGTGTATCGGGACGTCTACCTCGTAGGTGCGTAGGCGCATGACGTCCAGTTCCTCTCTCTGCTCGGTGTTGAGGGACCACCGCGACCGCCCCGGCCTCCGTCGTTCGGGGAGGCCCGGGGCGGCACGGAGCGACCGTCACGCCGGTGAGGGCGGGTCAGAACTCCAGGTGGATCGTGATGGGCCGCCGGGATCACCGGCGTGAGTGTGGACGGTGCGGCGGTGCGCGGGTGTGCCGGCGGACTGTTCCTTATACGCCTCCGCTTCTGTGCTGCGAGGACGCAGTGCGCGAAGGGCGGCCTGGAGCGTCGGCTCGTAATCCTTGGGGTCCCAGCCGTCGGGGACGGTCACCTTCGTGCGCAGCTTCTCGTTCCCGACGCGGTGGATCTTGCAGTCGACGAACGGGATGAGGCCGGAGCCAGGGGCATGCAGCAGAACAGGCTTTCCGGCCTTCACCACGTCGATGACTTCGAGGCGGGCAATTTCGCCCAGCCGGTAGACATTCCCATTCGTGCCGCCGCGCTTGGTGTGCCCAACGACGACCATGCCGTCGAAGGTCGGGGCGACCTTCTTCCACTCCTGCTCGTAATTCTCGGGCGTGAAGAGGTCGGCGAACTGCACCAGCTCCGCGCCGGGCAGGCGGTGCTGAATCTTCGCCAGCCGCAGATCCCACTGCCGGCGCTGAGCGATGTGCGGCGAGGCGCAGACGTGCACGCGCACCGGCTCGCCGGGCACCCGTGCGGCTCGGATCTTCTTCATGGCCGCGATGTAGGCGCGCTGCTGCGCCGCCGTCGCGTACGTGGCCAAGGGGATGTCCGTGGCGGTGGTGTCGGGCATGGATCTCATCATGCCCTGAGCCGCTGTCAGGGGCCGCTGCTGCACCGGGAGATGCCTCTTTCGCACACGTCTCGTCGACTCGCTCACGTTGCCCTCTGCACGAAGCGTGACGGAGGGGGTATGGTGGCTGCGATCAAGATCTATCTACATACTGAAAATCCCCCGCGCCTTGGTAAGCCCGGGGGAGTTGAGAACCTAGTTGGAGGCTCTCGGTGTTCATGGCACCACTGTACCCGCGGGCCTTCGCCCGCACACAAGATCCCCGCCGTCTTCGCGATGCCTCGCGTTGCACGTCAGCGGGGCTTTTTCGCGTTTTCGGGCACCCCAACCAGCCCTCCGAAGAGGGGGTTGAGATGACCTAGGTCTGGGGGCGGCTTGTTGTCCGCCCGGGACGTTCTGCCACCGAGGTGTCTCACCACCTCGGTTCAGCGCCCCACATGTCTCCGGTGGGCTTAGCAGGCCCTCCGAAGGAGTTGTCCGTCCGGTTCGCAGCCGGTCGAACGGTTCGTTTTCTGCTCCGCAGCAGATGAAGCGCCACGAGGGGCTTCGTTGTGCCCATCTCTGTAAAGAGGAAGGCGTCAGCCATCTTGCACCACCTCTCTGCCTTTCGCCAGTCTGCCCGCGCCCGGTTCATCCTGGTTTGCAGGTCAGTGGTATCCTGTGTGACGCAAAATGCGCGTCCGGTATATCCGAAATATGCCGCCAAGTTGGAGAACTTCGGCCGGTCCGTCACGCCGGGCACGACTTTTCGACCGGCATCAGGTACGCGTCACTCCGCTTGCTCCGTCCTGTCGTCCGCTTCCGACCTCGTTGTCCACAGGCCCCCCGCTGCTCGCAGGACTCTGTCCACAGGGCAAATCCCTGACGCTACCCAGATGATCATTCGAGCCTGTCTGCCCGTGTCTGCACACCGCTCTGTCGTGACGGTGGACCGATGAGCGCCGCGGCGGCCGCGATGCGGCCGGAGGCCATCGATAACTCCGTGCACGAGACTTCGATCCTTCGCGGGCAGCGGAACCCGCTGCCCGCGCGGGCTGGGCTCGTGGCACCTGCCACGCGGGATGCGGCTTTTGCATCAGCTGGTGGTGGGCTCCGGTGGTGCGTCCGCTTTCTTCTCCACGAACGCTCACTGACCGTTCGCCGCGGAGAATGGGGTTCCGGGTGGCACTGTCATCCACAGGGATCCGTCATCGGCGATGAGGAGCATTCCCTGCGCGTGGAGGGAATGCAGGGAGTCGCGGGTGTCGTCTCGCGCGGATCCCGTGGATCGGGCGAGCTGGGCGGCCAGGGCTGTGTCCGCGAAGATCAGGTCGAGTTGTCCGGCGGCCCCCAGCGGGATGTGCGGGCCGTAGATCTTTCGGTAGTCCAGCATCATTCGCATGGTGGTGGCCTCATCCGAGTCAGGCCCGAAGGCGGCCGTGACGGTGGCCATCACCTGCTCGTCTATGCCGACCGGGCGGTCCCACTCTTGGCAGAAGACGCCGGGCGGGTTCAGGTTGTACAAGTACTTGGGCTGCTGGCGGGGGGTCCTTGCGGGGCGGGGGCCGATTCGCTGCGCAGCGGCGGTCCTGCGAGCGGCTTCTCGGGCGCGACGGGCCACGGGATCCGTTTTCTTGGGGGCCATGCCCTGCGTAACGACCGGCTCGGCGGCAATTTCCCGTCCGTGCGTCCCGGCCAGGTGAGCCGATGAGCGCGGCTGCGGCAGTGACCACTGTCGGGGTGCAGCTGCCGGAGCCGCGCCGTGCGAGGACGCGTCTTGGCCTTCCGGTTCAGGTTGTGCCGTCGCTGAAGCGTGAGGCGGGGCATCCGCTGTCGCTGGGCCGGGACGCGCGTGCCCGGCTGGGGGGCGCGGTTCGTGTGCTGCTGGACGCGGCCGGCCTGGGTGGTGTGTCGGACGCGGTGCGCCTGGCGGTGGTGGTGCTGGCGTCGCGGACTCCGTCGGAGTCAGGTGAGGTTGAGATCCGTACAGGTGAGCTGGGTCGGTGGATCGGACTGTCCAAGTCGTATGTCGCCTCGGTGGTCGTTCCGGGTCTGCGCCGGTCCGGCCTGGTCAAGGTGGGCACGGTGGTGGGTGAGTTCGGGCAGGACGACGCGCTGCGGTGCCGGGTGCTGCCGATGTGGGCGGCCCAAGGGATGGTTGGACATCCGCTGGCGCTGACGAAGAAGGAGCTCGCAACGTTTCTGCGGCTGATGGAAGCCGTGATGGCGCCGGGCTGGGTGCACAGGGACGGGCGGATCACTGCGGCTGGGCTGATCGGGGACCGTGCGGGCCGCGGCGCGGCGACGGATCGCCTGGCGCTGCTGCTGCTGGTGCTTCAGGCCCGTGAGACGGGCCGGGTGCGGCAGTGCGGTGGGGCGGTGGACACCAAGCGGGGTCGAGCGGCGGCGACGGTGGCCCGGCTGCTGGGCTGCACGGCGTCGGCGGGGGAGCGTGTCCTGGAGCGCCTGGAGGACCGGGACCTGGTGCGCCGGGTGCGGTTGCAGACGGCGTCCGGGCTCGAGAACCGTACGCGGCTGATGGTGCCGGCGGTCGCCGCCGCGCACAGCCGTACCGGTGCTGCCGTCGCCCGGGAGGGCCGTGTGACGGCTCTGGAGCCCGTGTTTTCAGAGCCCGACGCTGCGGCAGGGGGTAGTGAGGCGTCGCCGCCCGAGGCAGAGCCGCAGGTCAGCGGTGCGCCGCTGACGGTTGAGGCGGAAGTGGCAGAGCCCGACGTTGCGGCAGCCCTTCACACTGACCACTCTTCTGGGGCTACTCCCGTCGATTCTCCGCAGCTCTCTGGTGGCTTTTCCGGCGAAGGCCGTGGTGGGTGCGTCGATCTGCCGGACCGCGCGTGCGAGCGCGAGGACCAGGCCGTGGACGGCGATGCCGCTGCCCGGCTGACGTTGATCGACGGCGAGGGTGGCCCGCTGCGCGGGGAACAGCCGAAGAAGTCCCCCGTCGGTGAAGACGAGAAGGGCAGCTGCGGCCCGGTAGCCGGCGCAAGCGTGCGGGCCGTGGACGGCCAGGGTCAGAGCAGGCAGCAGCAGGGGAGGGTGGCCCTGCCGTCGCAGGATCTGCGGGCCGTCCTGACCCCGGTCCGGCTGGTCTGGGCTCGCCTGGAGCGTCCGGCCGTCCGGCGCCTGGTGGAGTCCGCGGCCCGCACCGAGCTGGCCCGGGTGGTCGGGTTCGCCGGTCACGCCGGCGCGCCGCGGGTCCTCGCCGATCGGCTCGCCCGGCGCCTGGCCGACCAGATGCGCCTGGGCGGTCCGATCAAAGACCCGGTGGGCTGGCTGATCAGCCGGGGCCTGCCGCAGCTCCAGCAGTGCGGCGACGCACGGTGTGACGAGGGTGCGCTGCTCGACTCGGGCCGGGACTGCCCGCGCTGCGAGGACCGGCAGGCCGACCGGCGTGCCCAGCGCCACGCGGTCGCGGCCGCCATCGACGCCGCGATGCCCGGGGCCTCGGAGACCGAGCGCGGTGCGGCCACCGACCGGCAGCTGCACGAGACCGTGATCGCCCAGGCATGGATCCGCGAGCACCGGTGGGCGCAGGTCCGCGAGCAGCAGGCCGAAGCGAAGGCGGCCCGCGCCGCAGCCGCCACCGCCCAGCCGCTCGCCGAGGTCCCGGCCGCGCCGGTGGCCCCGGTCGTGCTGCCCGCGCCGCGCCCGGCTGCCGTCGTCCCCGCCCCGGGGTCGGAGGCCGCCGACATCGACGACGACCAGGAGCTGGTCCTTGAGGACCTGACGCGTGAGCAGGTGCGCGACTGGCGGGTGCGGGCGATGAAGGACCATCAGGTGGTGTTCGACCACGTCAGCCGCTACGGCGAGCCGTCGGCCCAGCGCCTGTTCAGCAACCAGCTGGTCGACCAGGCGCAGCACCTCTCCCGGCTCGGGCACCTGGACCTCGGCTACGCCACCTTGGGGCCGGCACCTTGGGGCCGCCGTACTCGACCAGCACCCTTCTGTCAGTAGCGACTGTCATCCTGAGCGGATGCCCGGCGGCGCCCATCTCCCCGAAGCCGATGCCGTCGTCGGGCCGCTCCCGCTACCGTAGGAAGCGCACCCTTCCCGCGGAGGCCTCCATGGCGCACTTGGTATTCGACAACGACGAGAGCCGACAACTGCGCGACTCCGCACGCGAGCACGCCGACGCCGGAGACACACTGCTCGCCTACGTCCTGGAGAACATGGCGTCCGAGGGTATCGACCTCGACAAACTCACCCCGTACGAAGACATCCGCGCCCGGCACGGGCTCGACAGCGACGGACAGCAGCACGCCTCCGGCGCGGCCTGATCGCTCAGCACGGCCCGCGGCGCGCCAGAGTCGTTTTCCACGACATCGCCGAACGCCAGATCGAAGCGATGACGGACACGGAACTGGCCCGCTTGGACCCGGCCATCGTGCGGGTCTCGCTCGATCCACGCATCGGCACTGCGGCCGAAGGGCGCCTGGAACGGGAGTACCGCAGCGGCGGAGTACGGATCGTGTACATTCCGACCGTCTTGGGCACCTTGATCATCGTCGCCTACGTCGAGGTCGACTGACCGCGACGCAGATCCGCCGCCTCTCTACCTCCCTGTGAACTGGTTGGGGCCACGCGCCGCCGCATTGTCGGACCCAGCTCGTAGCGTCATTCGTGAGGGCCAGGAAACGCCGGGCCCCCGCAGGTGCGAGCGGGATACGGGCGAGAACTCGCCGAGACTCACCGCGATCGGCCCGTCGCCGAGATCCTGCCGTTGCTGCGTCAGGCCGCTGATCAGGCGCTGCTTGAGTTCACTCATGGCGATCTACGCGAACAAGCCTCCGCGATCAGCACGGATGAGCCGGGGATTGAGACTGGTGAGCGTCGTTGATTGTGTAGTCGGTGTTCCGTCGTCTGCTGTCGTAGGCGGAGGGTGGTGTCACCCTGTGTGTTCACGTCCGTCCCGTGGGCCGAAGGCTTCGAGAGCGTCCGCGTCTGTTGCGCGCGCATGCAGGAAGTAGTCGGCCCACTCTGTAATTTCAGGGTAGGAGGAGTCCAGGCTGAGCTGGGTGACAGCGGCTTCGATGTCGAAGTCGGTGGCCCGCAGTTCGACGCCAGGGCCGAGGATGGCCCAGTGGGCTCCGTTTCGTCCGTAGGGCATGCCCACGCTGCCGGGGTTGATCACCATTCGACCGTGGGCGAGGCGGACGAACGGCATGTGGGTGTGGCCGCATACCACGGTGCGGACGTCGGCATCGAGCGCGCTGAACACTTCTTTCCAGCGGTCGAGGCGTGAGTCGACCAGGACGACCTCTTCGTCATCCCTGGGGGTGGCGTGGCAGAACAGCACCCTGCCCAGGCCGTGCACGAGCAGGGAGAGCGACTGCGGCAGTCCGCCGAGGAGATCGAGATGGTCCTCGCGTAGCTGTTCGGCAGCCCAGGGAGCGATCGGATCGGGGATCGAGTTGCGTTGCCCTCGGCGGTACTCCAGAAGTTCACGATCGGCGTTCCCACTGATCCAGACGACCCGGTCGCCGAGGCTGGTTAGCAGGTCGAGGACCTCGGCTGGTTGCGGGCCTGCGGTGATGTCGCCGGTGAGCACGATGCGGTCGGCGGCAGCCACATCAGGTTCGGCGAGCACGGCCTCCAACGCAGGCAGCACTCCGTGGATGTCGGACAGTACTGCTACTCGATTCAGCATGGTCACAACTGTGGGATGAGGGGAGCCGAGACGTGAGCTGTTTCACCGGACGCATATAGCTCAAGGTCAGACAGCTTCAGCGGGTGTGGTCTCCGGGCGCGGCTTCGGGGCGCCGCCGGACAGCAGATGCTCGACTTCAAGGCGGATGACGGTGCCGGAGATGATGGGCAGTTCGGCGGCGTAGCCGAGCCAGGCGGCCCGACGGGTCAGCCGCGGGTGCAGGCGGTCCCAGGCTTGCGCTGTCGCCTTGCCGTAACAGCGGTTTCCGTGGTGGCCACCACTTGCTCGGTGCCCCAGGTAGTGGTGGTTGCTCGTCGACACCAAGGCGGCAGAGCGGCAGGATTCCGGGGGGACGAATCTGATCGAGATGAGCGAGCGGGAGTACTTCGCCCAGTTCGCTAACGACCTCGGGGGCAATAGAGCGTGGATCGGCGAGCGGCGTTATGCGGCTTCGCGTCCAAGGCGGAGGAGGGAGGCGACGCGGAGCGTCGTCGACCGACGACAACGCCGGAGGCGGAGTCGCGGGACGCCGGGAGCCCGCGCACTATTGCCCCCGAGGTCGTAAGCGGACCGGCATGTTCATCGGCCGTGAGTCCCTGTCTGGCGTGGCAGGATTCCTTGTGGGTTATGACCAGGCAGCTCGCCCGGTATGGCGGCCCCGGCTTGGACGGCTGGCGCGAGTGGTTGATGGAAAACTACGAGGTCAGGGGCAACCTCATCTGGGAGGCCCAAATCCGGCAGATCGTGCTTCCGGGGTGGCGAGGTGGATGGGATCTCCTGGCGGAGCGATGTCAGGTTGAGTGGAGCCTTGGGGTCGTTCTCCGGATCGGGACGTGTTGGCCCCGGATGGTGGCCGGTGTTCAGGCCGCGGCGGGCGGGCCACTGAGCGTGGTGATCTGCTGCCAGGTGGTGAAGCGGGTCCTCGTCTCGGTGCGGTAGTGGGGTGCCGCGAGGAGGCGGCGGCGGGGTCGGAAGTGCGGCGGCGCAGGGCGGCGGCATAGGTGGGACCGAACCTCTTCGACCACTGATGGATCGTCTCGTAGGTGACCTCCACGCCGGGCTCGAGCATCATCTCCCGACATCACGCAGGCTCAGATTGAAGCAGTGGTACAGCCACACGCAATGGGCGATGATCTCCGGCGGGTAACGGAACCCCCGGTACGACGGCGTGTCCACGTGAAGCCCCTCCGGCGATCCGACCCATCAGATGATCACGCTACTGGCGAGCGTCTCCACGCAACCTGACAACGCCGATCAACCGGCTCACCCGGCACCTGTCCCTCGTGGACATCGTCTGGCTCGGCTGACCCCGGTCTCGAACAACGGCTCCGCCCCCGGCATTGCAGCTGCCGGGGGCGGAGCCGTTCGCATCGTAGCCACCTCCACCGGCCCTGGGGGAGGCTGGAGAGGGGCACCGGAGGCCGTCAGGCGTGTTCCCGGCGCCAGCATCGACGAATACGGGCAGGCCGCCGGGATGTTGCCGTGGCCTGCCCGGCGGTCTTCTTGAGGTTTCGCCATGAACGCGGGTGGTTGTTGAGAACCTCTTGGAGGTCGCGCGGGTCCTGCAGCTTGGACATCACCGCGTCGTACGTCTCCTGCTCGGTCGTCCAATCCCGATCAAGATGCGGCATGGCCTCGCTGGATTGCTCCCGCGCGAGTTCGTAGAGGTCGCGGCGCCAGTCCGGATCAATAGCTTGCTCATCTACCACGCAGTTGCGGAGGGCGAAGCAGACGAAGACGGCCGTTGCAGCGATTTCCGCCGTCATCAGGCGGGATCGCTCAGCGTCGAATGCCGTGCCGCGCTTGAGCACCGGAGCGGTGTCAGTCTGCGTGAACTGACTCATGCAGGACGTCGCCGTCGGATGCGTCCACGCGCTCGCCTCCTTGTAGTAGTTGCGGTAGAGCTCGACCATCTCCTCCGACACGAAGCGGGTGTCCGCGAGCCATTGCCGCACCTACCTGTCGGGCCACCAGTGGTTCTTGCGAAGCCACTTGTCAGCCATGTCCACGTCCTTGGCGAGCGTGCGCCCCAGGCCGGCCGACTCGTAGACGGAGCGCAGGATGTTGCGCACCACCCCGTAGAAGCCGTAGGAGAGCATCACCGTCGCGGCCTCCAACTGCTCGCATGCCTGCGCCATGCACGCCCCGGCCGCCATGTCGTTGGGAAGGTCGTGTCGTACGGGTAATCGGTCTGGGCGTAGACGGCGAATTGGAGCAGCGACATGGCACGCTCGAGCTGACTCGTCTCCGGCTCACTGTCCGACTCCAGCACACCTGAAGGTGTTCGATGAACCACGGTGCTGCCTCTGCCTCTTGCGTCATGCGCTCATGCTGGAGGTGAGGTTTCGGAATCGCCAGAGGTTATCCGGCTTTCCGACAGGAACCATTCTCGATCGAGTGCAATCCAGCCCTGTGTCAGCAATTCCAGCATCGAGGCCACCGAGACCCGACATTTCAGGAACCGGAGAACGCACGCGTCCGGCTACGACGCGGCGCCCCGGCCGCGTTCCCGCTTTCGGCCCATCCTGGTGACCCGGGAGCGGTGTCACGTCGGCGGGACGAGCCTGTGAGGGCTGTGAGCCTCACAGATCATTTCCCCAGGCAGACGGGGTGAGCTGTGAGGGTGTGAGATGCCGTCTCAGGGCACGGTGCCGGCACGTCAGGTCCTCCAGCACCGGACGCCACTTCTCGCCCCGGTGCCGCCGGTCCAGCGCCTCGATCATGGCTCGGAGCGGCAAGGCCGCGAACAGGTCCGCGAGTTCCTTGTCCCGGCCTTCCTGGGCATCGAGCCACAGCTGCTCCGCGTCCCGCGCGTCGCGGTTGATCCAGTAGACGGGATCGCGGTGCCGGCCGTCCGGCGGCCGGCCGGCACCGCGGCCGCATCCGAGAATAGTGGGGCGCCAGGATGTGCTCGCGCACCGCCGCCCGTCACGGCCAGCACCGGGGGCGAGCGCTGCCTCGGCTTCCGGCCCAAGCCGTCCGAGGGCAGCAACCAGGACCTCCAGCACGTCCAGCGTGTCCCCGTCGCCGCTGTCGGCCCGTCCAGCCGCCGTCACCGCGTCCGGCAGCACCTCGACACTCCCCTGCAGCTCCATGCCCGGCCCAACGACCAGGACCCGGTCCGCGTACCGCCACGGCCAGCACCCGGCGAGCACTGTGAGGCTGTCAGCGGTGAGAGCAGCCGTCGGCCAGGACCTGCGGCGGCTGGATGGGCTGCTCTGTGGGAGATCGGTGGTTGCCTGTCGTCGCGATGGTGCTGCTCGGTGATTCTGCTCCTAGGCGGTCGCTGGGGGAACTTGGGGATGCAGCCCAGCATTTTGCGCGATCGGGGGGCAGACATCTGCTGCACCGGCAGCAGACCAGCCTCGGAGGGGGCGGGCGTCGCGCGGACCCCTCCGAGGCTGAGTGTTCAGTAGTCGCTGCCCTAGAGCGACTGAACAGTCTTCAGTCGCTGCTGGCTTCAGGAAGGAAAAATGCAGGCCAGAGGCCTAGCAGAGATCTAACAGCGACTGAAGCGACTCAAGCTTCCTATCTATGACGCACACACACGCACACGGGAATGTCTTCATAGTTCCGCACCTGAGTCGCTTGAGTCGCTATAGCGGTCGTGAGGACGCGCTGACCTGTGGTTTTTCTTGGACGAGCCGTGCAGCGACTCAGTCGCTGAGTCGCTGCCGTCCTTCAGGCACTGTCGTTTGCACCAAGGTGACACTGAGGTTCGCACCTGCCGTCACATGCGAACCTCAGTCGCTTCAGTCGCTCCCCGGAGTGACGGCCTGTGACAGCTCAGGCTTTTGGAAGCGTTATGCCGAGTTCGCGCATGGCGTCGGACTCCGGCCCTCCTTCGGAGCGCTGGGTTTTGTAGCCCTTCACGCGGGGGGCGAGAGTGCGCGGGTCTACGGCCTCGGAAGGCGCACCGGATTCGTAGAGGCCCTCGGGCTGGCCGTCGCGGTCGTGGGGCAGGAGCCAGAAGACCCGGCGCAGGAAGGTCCCCGAGGCCCTGGAGGAGCGGGCCTCCGTGCTGAGGGTGGCGTAGCCGACCATGCGGCCGTCGCGGTGGTAGGCGGGCTTCCCGCGGCGGGTGGGCAGCCGGTCCAGGCTCTGGCGGACGTAGTCCAGGGCGTCGGTGTCCTCGAGCCACACGAGTTCGCTCTCGTGGGCGATTTGCGAGGGCTCGATGAGCGCGCTCATGCGTTGTCTCCCACTTCAGCGTTGAGCCCGATACCAGGATAGAACTTCCGCTGATTCGACAAGATCATGTCTTTCGGGGTGGCAAGACCGACGTTTTCACGGACCCGGGCGGCGAAGGCACGGGAGGAGACGGGGTTGGAGCCCTCCAGCTGGCACCAGTTCTTGTAACTGCTGTAGAGCTGGGCCTGTTCGGCACGCATGGCAGGGCCAAGCGTGCAGCACTCACCCAGGAAGCGGCCGGTGTGATCCTCGGTCTCGGCGTACGCGGTCGTCGCGGTGCGCACCTGCTGCGGTCCGGTGAGGTCCCGGGGCCCGGTGAGGTAGCGGCGGGCGCCGCTGATCAGCCAGTTGAGAATGCCCGGGCCTTCCTCGGTGACCAGGACGTCGGCGAGGTTGTCGACCTTACGGTCGTCGGCGACGACGCGTTCAAAGGGGATGAGTTTCATCCGCCGCCAGAACGCGTAGCCACCTGTGCCCACCTCGGGGCGGTGGTTGCCCAGCAGCCAGAGTTTGTGGGTGGGACTGAAGCTGAAGAAGTCTTGGCGCATCCGCCGGGCCTTGATGCGATCGCCGCCGGTCAGGTGTTTGACGCGGGCCTCGTCGAAGCGGTCGCCGGGCTTGAGTTCGGAGCACACGATGATGCGCCGACCGTGCAACTCTGCCAGGTCGGTGGGGTGCCCTTCGAAGGGGCGGGCCATCAGGAAGCCAGGAGGGGCAGCGTCCGCGTAGTCCCCGAGGAGTTTGACCATCACATCGAGCAGGACGCTCTTGCCGTTCTTGCCCTGCCCGTAAAGGAACGGCAAGATCTGCGCGCCGACATCGCCGGTGATGGAGTAGCCCAGCAGCTCATGCACGAAGTCGATCATCTGGTGGCCGTCGTTGTCATCACCGAAGGTGTCGGTGAGGAACCGCTGCCAGCGGGGCGTGGGCATGGCCCGTGCGGCCATGCTGGTCGCACGGGAGTGGTAGTGCTTCTCCGGGTCAGGCGCGGCGAGCAGACCGGTGTGGAGGTCGACGACGCCCTCGGGGGTGCACAGCGCGTACGGGTCGGCGTCCAGCAAGGAGGCGTTGAGGACCATGCCCGGGGCGGCTTTCGCCTGCATCAGCATCGCCTTCATGCCCGATGTAGACAGGGAGCGGCGCCGGTGCCGGCGCAACGCGCTGCTGGGGTGCCGTCCCTGCGGATCGCTCTGGGCGAGGGACTCGGCCATTTCGCCGGCCGCCCACAGCACGGTGTCGTCCTCGTCGATCTCCCAGCGGTACCCGCACCAGCGGTACCAGCCCAACCCAGGTACGTGCCGGAAGTCTCGCCCGTACAAGGAGACGAACAGTTTGGCGTTGCCGCGGTCGCTGAGGCTGTCCGCCAACAAGCCATGCTCGGTTGCCTGGCCTGCGGCGGCCGGGGCAGAGGTGGCCTGGGCGGGCACGGCCGCGGGGGAGGTGAGCATGATCTGCCGGGCGACTTCGGACGGGTCGAACAGCCCCTCGTCGTCGGGGCCGGGTGCGTGGTTCACGTACGGTCTCCCAGAGTGAGCGGCTGCCGGCGGCCCGCGGTCATCCCGCTCTGGATGATCTGCAGGGCCCGCCGTTCCTGGCCGGGACGTGCCTGAGCGGCAGCGCCCAGCAGGGCGGATTCGGCCTCGTCGGCGGTAAGATGGCCGGCGCCCACCAGGCCGCCCGCGGTGTAGGCGGCGCGGTTGAGCTTGTCGCTGAACCCGGCGCCCTGGGACATAGTGGCGCATCCGATCACCGCAGCCAGCACCGTATCCATCGTGCGGGCGGCAGCATCATGGCCTCCGCCGGCGGCAACCACCGCCTCATGGGCCCGCCGAGGCATGGGTGTTGCGGTGCGCTGGGCGGGAGGCGCCGGGAGGTGCCCGGTGCGGGCGAGCTCCACCGCGAGCCAGCCGGGCAGTTGGGCAGGTCGGCGCACGGTGCCCAGTGCGGTGTAGGTCCCGGCGTCGGTGGTGGTGCCGGGCGCGATGATGTACCCGCCGTGCGCCCGCACATCCACCTGCCACGCCAACGCTCGTGACGGACTGGAACCCGCAGAACAGCGCCAGGCCTGCCCCGGCTCTGCGGCGTACCAGATATGCATGCCCCCCGAGGGGGTGCGCACCCGCAGCGTGGACGCATCCTGGGCCGGGTCCGGGGCTCCGCGCAGCGCGGCCAGGACCGCGAGACTGTGAAAGCCGTGGCGTAGGCCCCGTAGGGACACCGTTTCGGGAATGTGAATGCCCGGCAGTAGCCGTCCCGGCCCTGGGAGCGCCGCTTGATGAGCATCGACATCGATCACGATCAGTCCGGCCGGCCCGCAAGACACGCCCACGCCGAAGTCCGGCCGTCGACCCCACCACGCGCTGATGACATTGGGGTCGCAGGTGGCAGCGTAAAAGCCGTGGCACCAGCGACCCAATTCAATACACGGACAGTCTCGGTAGCTGTGTGCCTGCCCCCGGCAGGCTTGGCAGTTGGCCGCCGGGGTTTTGCGTCGAGGTGCCAGGGGATGTACTGGCCAACCCTGCGCCGCACACCACAGAGCAAGATGCAGGGGACTTCCCGGAGCTGGCCGGATCGTGTCGGTCACTGCGAACTGTGTTGAGTCGCTGCCAGAAATCCCCAGGTCAGGGGTCATGCGTGGTTCCTCTCAGCGACCGAAGCGACTCAAAGTCCAAACGTGCTCAGCACAGGCTAGCTGAGAGGGCCCCTACAATCTCGCAACCCCAACGCGCGGAGGGAGCCACGCCGTGAACCCGCGCCTCCGGCATCTCTCGGGGCACCGAAAGCGACCGAAGCGACTCAAGGCCAATGACTGGTCAAGACAGTTGGTGTCAGAGCGCTGCGCGGGGTCTGCGTATGGAGTTTGGGTAAATCGATACGCATTAGCGCATAGGCGGGCACAACGCTTCGCCGAATGCTGTGCCGTTGGTCGCGACGGGTCGTACGGCCTCTGCCCCCCTGTGACGTGCGTATAACGCCAGCGCATAGGCAGCGCCAGCCCCTCGCCCCCTTACCGTGTGAGATCATCTGATCTCACACGGAGACCATAGAACCCATAGATTGCCATTGCAACGGGCTTCACCGTGATGCAATGGGTTGCGTCGGAAGGTGGAGGCAATGCACTCACAGGGTGATGCAGGCTCAACTGACGTTGAGCAAGCGGGAGACGCAACCCCGAACGCGGCTGCGCAGGACCTTGGCCAGCAGGTTCGCAGAGCCAGAGGCGAGATCGCGACGAGGTTCCGTCACATCCGGCAGCACCATCCTGAAGGCCCGTTCACCTTGGAACGCTTGGCGTCCGTCACGGGCGTGTCGAAGCGGAACCTTGCGCTCGCCGAGTCTCCAGAAGGTGCAAACCTGAAGATTGAGACACTTGTGAAGATTGCCCACAGTCTGGGCATCGAGCGCTGGGCGTACTTCCTCGACGCGCAGGTCTTCGACCAGGTCAACATCGAACTGTCGGTTCTCCAGGAACTTCGTCAACGGCAGGTGGAAACCGTGGCCTTGAGGAAGTCCAACGACCATCAGACGTCCCGAGACGCACTCACTCAGCTGTCGGAGCTGATCGCGGGCATCACCAACCTGGGGCAGTCGGCCAACGAGATCCTGCAGGACATGCCCGGCTCGGACGGCGAATCCCCTGGCCCGCACCAGCCCGAGCGGTGATTGTGGTGCGATGGCGGAGCAGAGAAGAGAGCCTGTCCGTTGGCAACCTTCGCCACCGCTGCGATCAACTCATTCGCAGCCTGGGCCTACAGCAGCTTGACCGGCCAAGCATCGAGGACCTCTGTAGCCACTTAGCGAATCAGCATGGGCGGCCGATTCGGCTTGTGCCCCTGCAGCTGCCGCTGGGCAGCCCGGACGGTCTGTGGATATCGACAAACTCCGATGACTTCATTCTCTTCGAGGACCGCCTAAGGGCTGTCCCGCAATCCCTGGCAGGCGCACGGCGTCAGCTACGGCACCTCGCCGCGTTGTCGGAACGCCCGAATACGTCCAGTATGCGAACGTCCCTCCGCCTTGCGATGCACCGCATCTGACGCCGTGCGCTGATCCACCAGGGATTACGGGACAGCCCTT
>NZ_JASITA010000067.1 GCF_030063415.1 Streptomyces sp. H27-C3
CGCTCCCCACGACATCCAGCCGCGCAAGGAAACGTGCCTTCAACCCTGCAAGATCACCACGCTCAACGCCCACGGTCCCCGCAACTCCCACAGATCATGGGTGTTGCGAGGACCGTTAGAACCCAAGGTGGTTACCGGGGGCCCAGCCGCGTGTCGGGGACCTTGCGGTCGGAGGTGTATGGGACGGCTGTTGAGGTCGAACTCGTGATGAAGACGTGCAGAAGTCTCGCGTATGTCGTCTGCTCGCTCACGCAGCCATTGCAGTCGGCAGCCATCTACTGGCGGGGGTGAGCTTCTCTGACGCCTCGTCATATGACCTTGTGCCGTACGCGTCCAAGGAAAAGGGGCTGATCGCGCTGCGCTCCTGGTCCCGGACCATGCACGCGGAGGTCGGCGACATCACGGTCGCGAACGGGATGATCACTGTGCACGGCGAACTGTACGGTCCGTCCGCCCCGTCGGCCTCGCCCGCCCTGCTGCTCCTCCGCCGCATCAAGCCGTCGGACGAGATCAAGATCGTCGGGGAGCGGCACGGAGGGCGGGGCCTGCGCTCGCCATCCCCTGCAAGACGCCGCGGCTCGTCAGCTCTCCGAGCACGATGTGTGGGACCTCTGGGTCCGCTACGCGCCGGACAAGGCCGCGATCAAGGTCGGCCGGGTCTCGACGACGTACTGGAGAAGAAGGCGACCTACCTGTACCCGACGACCGTGCTGCCCAGGACGGGCAACCAGCAGGTCGCCTTCTCCAGGAAGGTCGCGCGCAAGATTCGGGGCACGGCTCCCGCGCCGCAGGGCCGGGTGCGGGTCCGGGTGTTCTATACGATCACCAATGATCTGGACCTCAACGTCGTCGACCTCCGAAGGCTCCGCGCGGGTGCCGGTCATTTCGGACAGTGAATGCCTAATGACAGCCGGATTTCGCCCGGGGGACATCCGCCTTGCGAGACGGTCACAGAGAGTGCGACCATCACGATGTCCCCGAGTCCTCGCAAGGTAGGTCGTCTGTGTCTGTGCAGCCCGTAGCCAAGCCCCGTACCACAGCAGTCGTGCTTGCCGGTGGTACCGGCCAGCGCGTGGGTCTGTCGATCCCCAAGCAGCTGCTGAAGATCGCAGGCAAGGCGGTCATCGAGCACACGCTGACGACCTTCGAGCAGGCCGAGGGTATCGACGACATCATCGTTCTGATGGCGCCGGGCTATGTGCCCGACGTCGAGAAGATCGTCGCCAAGGCCGGCCTGACCAAGGTCACGAAGGTCATCGAGGGCGGTACGACCCGCAACGAGACCACGGAGCGCGCCATCTCCGCGCTAGGCGAGGGCCTCGCCGCGGGCGAGGACCGCAACGTCCTCTTCCATGACGCCGTACGCCCGCTGCTGTCACAGCGTGTGATCCAGGACTGCGTCGACGCGCTCGACCGCTACCAGGCGGTCGACGTCGCCATCCCGTCCGCGGACACGATCATCGTGACGCGCACGCACGGCGGCGACGGCGAGTTCATCACGGAGGTCCCGGACCGGTCCCGGCTGCGCCGCGGCCAGACCCCGCAGGCCTTCAAGCTCTCCACCATCCGCAAGGCGTACGAGGTCGCGGCCGGCGACCCCAACTTCCAGGCCACCGACGACTGTTCGGTCGTCCTGAAGTACCTGCCGGACGTGCCGATCTACGTCGTCGCGGGCGACGAGTACAACATGAAGGTGACGCAGCCGGTCGACGTGTTCATCGCCGACAAGCTGTTCCAGCTCGCCTCCACCGCGGCCCCGCAGCAGGCCGACGAGGCCGCCTACCGGGCGGCGTTGTCCGGCAAGACGCTGGTCGTCTTCGGCGGCTCGTACGGCATCGGCTCGGACATCGCGAAGATCGCCGAGCAGTACGGCGCCAAGGTGTACGCGCTGGGCCGCTCCACCACCGGCACGCACGTGGAGAACCCGGAGCACGTCGACGACGCGCTGTCCAAGGCGTACTCCGAGACCGGGCGCATCGACTACGTGATCAACACGGCGGGTGTGCTGCGTATCGGCAAGCTCGCCGAGACGGACAACACGACCATCCAGGAAGCGTTGAACGTCAACTACCTGGCGCCGGTGCAGATCGCGCGCGCCTCGTACAAGTACCTCGCCGAGACCAAGGGCCAGTTGCTGCTCTATACGTCCAGCAGCTACACCCGGGGCCGCGCCGAGTACAGCCTCTACTCCTCCACCAAGGCCGCCATGGTGAACCTCACCCAGGCGCTCGCGGACGAATGGGCGAGTGAGGGTGTGCGCGTCAACTGCGTCAACCCGGAGCGCACGGCGACGCCGATGCGCACCAAGGCGTTCGGCGACGAGCCCGCGGGCTCGCTGCTCTCCTCCGAGGCCGTGGCCCGGACATCCCTGGACGTACTTCTCTCCGAGCTGACCGGCCATGTCATCGACGTACGGCAGGTCGACCCGACCCGCGGTGCCTCCGAGGCCTCCGGATTCGAGCAGGCCCTGGCGTCCGTTCTGGACCGTCAGGAAGATGTGTAATACTGCTCCAAATTATTTGAACCGGGCCTCTGCAGTCGCCAAGCAGCGAACTGCAGAGGCCCGAGTTCGTGAAGGTGCGCCTTCACATTTTCTCTTTCAACGTAAACGACCGGCACCCTCTGGAGCAGGTTCTTCGTGATTTCGACCGCCATCCGCCTGGCCCGTGTGGGCAGCGGGTCAGAGCTGGCCGCCGCCGTACTTCTCGGCCTGGGCTATCCCTGCATAATGCTCGCCGCGCTGATTCCGAACCTCTGGTGCTTCGCGGCTGCCGCCGCTGTGACCTACCTCGCGGATCGGCACCTCCACCAGCGCGGCAGTTACCTCATCAATCGCCTGGGCAAAGTCCGGGCCGGCCTGCCGATCCGCTTCCTGGTACGCCAGTTGCTGCTGATCCTGCTGCTCGCCCGCATGCAGCTGGCCGAGGAGGCGATCTTCTACCTGACGATCGCCAGCCTGCTGCTGTTCTACGCTCTGCAGGCCCCGCACGGCGCGCTCGTCACGCTGGTCAGGCTGCGCCGCAGGATGCCGGTGGTGACCCGCAACATCGACCTCGGCATGCTGCGCGTCCCCGGCGCGCCGCCGCGGCGGCTGCTGAACCGCTCCGGCGAGAAGATGCTGCACCTCGACATCTTCGCCATGGCGGGTGTGCTGGTCGCGATCCAGACCGGCGAGAACGTCGCCGGATACGTGGGTCTCGCCGTCACCCTCGTGCTGGCCGTCGCCTATGTGGCCGCCCTGCTGCCGTATTTGCGGGCCAACCGCCGGGTCCCCAAGGTGGACGCCGTCCTGGAGGGCATCGACAGCTGGCTCGGCGACTACCGTCCGACCACCGTCCTGTACTTCTCCGGCTCCAGGGAGTCGGCGTACCAGGTCAACATGTGGCTGGACACGATGAAGCAGGTCGAGGGCAGGCCGCTGATCGTGCTGCGCGAGCGTCACATCGTGCCGCAGCTCGCCCCGACCTCGGTGCCGGTGCTCTGCGTCCCGAGCGCCACGCACCTGATGAACATGGACCTCTCCACGGTCCGCGTCTCGCTCTACGCCGCGAACGTCGGCAAGAACATCCACATGCTGCGCATCCCCACGATGAAGCACGTCTTCATCGGGCACGGCGACAGTGACAAGGTCGCGAGCATCAACCCGTTCAGCAAGGTGTACGACGAGGTGTGGAGCGCCGGCCGGGCAGGCCGCGACCGTTACGCGCTCGCCGACGTCGGCGTCCGTGACGAGGACATCGCGGAGGTGGGCCGCCCGCAGCTCGCCCCGATCGAGCCGTGGATCGGTGGGCCCAGGCGCCCGGTCCCGACCGTCCTGTACGCCCCCACCTGGGAGGGCTGGGACGACAACCCGGGCAACACCTCGATCCTGCTGGCCGGCGAGAACATCGTCAGGCGCCTCCTGGAGGCCGAGAAGCCGGTCCGGGTGGTCTACAAGCCGCACCCCTTCACCGGGACGCGCAGCCCCCAGGCAAAGGCCGTACACGCCCGTATCACCGCCATGGTGGAGACGGCGGCCGCCGGGCGCCTCACCGACGCCCGCTGGGCGAAGGAGAGGGCCACGCTGGAGCCCGAGCAGACCGCGGCGCGGGCCGAGCTGGCCCGTATCGAGTCATGCCTCGGCGAGCTCGTCGGCAAGGGCAAGGGCGCGAACCGCAAGGACGAGGCCGAGCTGTCGCGCGACGCCCTGGCCGACCCTGCCCGCGAGGCCGAGCTGGCCAAGCTCAAGGGTGAGTGGAACGCCGCGTACTGGCGCTCCTTCGGCTGGTGGGAGCACCGGGTCGTCACGGGATCCGAGCCGCACCTGTACGACTGCTTCAACGAGGCGGACGGCATGGTTTCCGACATCTCCAGCGTGGTGTCGGACTTCATCGCGAGCGGCAAGCCGTACGCGGTCACCGACTCCGCCGAGCTGGGTGTCGAGGAGTTCAAGCAGCAGAACACCGCCGTACGGGCCGCGGTGGTCCTCTCCAACAGCGCCGTGCAGCTGGACGAGTTGCTCGGCGCGGTCACGGGCGGCACCGGAGCCGACCCGCTGGCCGACGCACGGCTGGAGCTGAAGGCGTACCTCCTGGGTCCCGACGAACCGGCGTCCATCGTCCAGTTCAACGACGCCGTACGGACCCTGGCGGCCAAGTCCGAGGCCCGCAACCAGGGTGTGGCCCAGCGCGTCGGCATCGAGACGGCCGTCACAGCGGCCGACCCGAGCGACTCGGCGCCCGAGTCCAGCGGTCTCGACTCGACCGTGGCGGGCTGATTCGCCCATCCAATGATCTCGACACGGCCCGGTGGACTGCTGCCTGCAGCGGCCCACCGGGCCTCTTCGATATCCTGATGTGACGCGAATCACCTTGCGGGTGGCGGCTGGCAGGACAACCAATACCCACGTCTGACTGTCTTGGATGGCGATGAAAGAATATGAGACGGGTCCGGAGCCGGTGGGAGTCCCCGATGTCAGTGTGGTCATCGGAGCCTTTGAAGGCATGCCGTACCTCATTAAGTGTTTGGAATCCGTAGAAGCCCAAACGCTCGGTGCGGAACGCATGGAGATCTTGGCGATCAACGACGGCTCCACCGATGGAACCGGCGCGTACCTCGACGACTTCGCGGCGAAGTCGAAGGTGCCTATGCGCGTGGTGCACCAGGCCAACTCGGGTGGCCCCGCCAGTCCGCGCAACCGCGGGCTCGAACTGGCCCGTGGGCGCTTTGTGTTCTTCCTCGACGCCGATGACTACCTCGGCGAGGAAGCCCTTGAGCGCATGGTCGACATGGCCGACCGGAACAAGACCGATGTGGTTCTCGGCAAGATCGAGGGACTCGGCCGGTCGGCGCCGAAGTCGATGTTCGGGCGTACCGAACAACGCACGGACATCTTCTCGTCGCGGATCATGTACACGCTCAGCGCCGAGAAGTTGTTCCGGCGCGAGCTGCTCGAGAAGTACTCGATGCGCTTCGACGAAGACCTCTACACCGGTGAGGACCAGCAGTTCACCCTTGAGGCGTATGTGCGAGGCGCGGGTGTGTCGGTTGAAGCCGACTACGTCTGCCTCTACATCATCCGTCGCGACGACGGTAAGCACATCACGCAGTCGGGCGGTTACGATCTGCGCTTCGACTCGGCGAGAGCCCTTATGGACCTGATCGCGGAGCTCTTCCCGGAAGGGGAGAAGCGCGACCACGTAATGATCCGGCCGTTCGTGATCACGCTGCTGCCGCATTTCGATCATCGGATGCTGAAACTTCCGGAGGCGACGCGGCGGGACAAGATCGCGCTCGCCAAGCCGCTGATGGAGAAGTACTGGACGCCGGGTGCTGCCCGTCGTCTCAAGGTCCCCGAGCGGCTGCGAATGCACTTGGTCGCCGAAGGGAAGCTCGAAGAGCTGCAAGAGGTCATCGCGTTCATCCGGGACAAGAAGGAACCGGAGATCGTTCGTAAGGGTCGCGAAAACACGCCGTACCTCGCCTACCCGTATTTCGGTGACGAGTCGGTGGGTGTACCCGACGAGATGTACAAGGTGACGGTTGCCGAGACGGTCGGCGGGAAGCGCGTCGTGGCGGCGAAGCCCTTCAGACCGGCGCCCCAGAAGCCCAAGCCGACCTTCGCGCGCCGCGTGGTGCGCAAGCTGCGCAGGATGCTGCGAGAAATGCGCAATCCGGCCAGGGCGTGACCCTGGGCGGGTGAGTGGGGGCAGGGCCCGGGTCCGCGGCCCCCACTCGCAGGTCCGCTGCGCGAAACGCCTGTGCGGGGCACGCATCGGGTCCCGTAGATTGCGGGCAGCAGCGAACAGAATGAGGCGGTCGCAGGTGTCAGCGGTGTCGGGTGCAAGGCAGGGCGTCACAGAGGCACGCAGGGTCGTCGTCAAGGTCGGCTCCTCCTCGCTGACCACCGCGGCGGGCGGCCTCGACGCCGACCGCGTGGACGCCCTCGTCGATGTGCTGGCGAAGGTCCGCGGAGGCGGCGAGCGGGAGATCGTGCTGGTGTCGAGCGGCGCCATCGCCGCCGGACTCGCGCCCCTCGGGCTGGCCCGCCGGCCCAAGGACCTGGCCCGGCAGCAGGCCGCCGCCAGCGTTGGCCAGGGGCTGCTGGTGGCCCGCTACACCGCCTCCTTCGCGCGCTACGGCGTACGCGTCGGCCAGGTGCTGCTCACCACCGACGACACCAGCCGCCGCGCCCACTACCGCAACGCCTACCGGACCCTGGACCAGCTGCTCGCCATGGGCGCGGTCCCGGTCGTCAACGAGAACGACACCGTCGCCACGGACGAGATCCGCTTCGGCGACAACGACCGGCTGGCCGCGCTCGTCGCCCATCTCGTACGGGCCGACCTGCTGGTCCTGCTCTCCGACGTCGACGGTCTCTACGACGGCGACCCCAGCACGCCCGGTACCTCGCGGCTGGCCGAGGTACGGGGGCCCGCCGACATCGCGCATGTGTCCATCGGCAGCGCGGGCAAGGCGGGCCTGGGCACCGGCGGCATGGTCACCAAGGTCGAGGCGGCCCGGATCGCCGCCGCCGCGGGCATCCCCGTCGTCCTCACCTCCGCCAGCCGCGCCGCCGACGCCCTCGCGGGCCGCGACACGGGCACCCACTTCCACCGCACAGGCCGCCGCAGCGCCGACCGCCTGCTGTGGCTCGCGCACGCCTCGACGCCGCGGGGCGCGCTCATCCTCGACGACGGGGCGGTACGGGCGGTCGTCGAGCGGCGTACGTCGCTGCTGCCCGCCGGGATCGCCTCGGTCGAGGGCGAGTTCAGCGCCGGCGACCCGGTGGAGCTGCGTGACACCGCCGGCCGGGCCGTCGCCCGCGGCCTCGTCAACTACGACGCCAAGGAGATCCCGCAGCTGCTCGGCCGCTCCACCCGTGACCTGGCGAAGGAACTCGGCCCGGCCTACGAGCGCGAAGTCGTACACAGAGACGATCTCGTTGTCCTTCACCCTTGAAACGGCTGAAAGTCCAGCCTCGGGACACAGACCTTCACCAAAACCGCCCCACGCCCGGCCCAAGGCTGGTCAACTTTGTCGCGGGGATACAGCACAACGCGGGGTCACGGCACAACAACGCAGTACAGGAGGCCGCCGGTGAGACGAGCGCGTCCGGGGGCGCCGCCCCGAGGGACGGCCGAGCGTGTCCTGACCAGCGTCGGGGCGGGGGCGGACTTCGACGAGAGCAGGAGCACGGGGCAGGGGGTGGCTCCGGAAGCGGGGACCGGCGCCGACATCGAGACCTCCAGGCTGTGGCACGTCACGCTCTGCGTCTCGGGCGACGAGGCGCCGCTGACGGAGGTCAGACGCGGCCTCGAACAGCTGGCGCACGACCACCCCTTCCTGCTGACCAGCAGATACGCCAACAATCACGCGGAGATCCGCTACTGGGAAGAGGCCCGCGACCTGCACGACGCGGCGGCGGTCGCCCTGCGCCTGTGGGGCGAGCACCGGTCGACGTCCAAGCTGCCGCCCTGGGAGATCGTCGGGCTGGAAGTCATCGACCGTGACACCTACCACCAGCGGATCGCCGAGGGATACGGCCCGCCCCCGGCGGCCCCGGTCGGCGTACACCCGTACTGACGGGCCGATGGGCCGATAGCTCCGGGGTCGGTGGGCCGGCGGGCGCCGACGGCGCGGGACGGGCCCGGTGGCAGGGTCCCGCCAGGCCCCCGCTGTCCCGCCAGGCCCCCTGCCACGCGTCCGGCGCTCGTCCGGCCCCGTCTCGCAGGGCGGTACACCCCGCGGACGCCCACGGGGTGCGCATTACGCTGCGGACATGACCTCGCACTCGCCCTTCGCCGACTCCGCCCCGCAGTCCCCGGTCGTGGCGACGGCACGCCGCGCCCGCGCCGCGGCCGCCGAGATCGCGCCGCTGCCGCGCTCCGCCAAGGACGCCGCGCTGCTGGCGATCGCCGACGCGCTGGAGGCACGTACGGACGACGTCGTCGCGGCCAACGCCCAGGACGTCGACAGAGCCCGCGCCGCCGGGACGAGCGAGACGGTGATCGACCGGCTGACGCTGACCCCGGAGCGGGTCGCGGCCATCGCCTCCGACGTGCGTGACGTGGCCGCGCTGCCCGACCCGGTCGGCGAGGTCGTGCGCGGCTCCACCCTGCCCAACGGGATCGACCTGCGGCAGGTGCGCGTGCCGCTGGGCGTCGTCGGCATCATCTACGAGGCCCGCCCGAACGTGACCGTGGACGCCGCGGCGCTCTGCCTGAAGTCGGGCAACGCCGTGCTGCTGCGCGGCTCGTCCTCGGCGTACGCCTCCAACACCGCGCTCGTCGGCGTCCTGCGCGACGCCGTGGAGCAGGCCGGGCTGCCCGCCGACGCCGTACAGCTGGTGCCGGGGGAGTCCCGCGACTCGGTACGGGAACTGATGCGGGCCCGCGGCCTGGTCGACGTCCTGATCCCGCGCGGCGGCGCCTCACTGATCCGCACGGTCGTCGAGGAGTCCACGGTCCCCGTCATCGAGACGGGCACCGGCAACTGCCATGTGTACGTCGACGCGCAGACCGACCTGGCCATGGCCGTCGACATCCTGATCAACTCCAAGGCGCAGCGCCCCAGCGTCTGCAACGCCGCCGAGACGCTCCTCGTCCATCAGGACATCGCGGCCGACTTCCTGCCGCTCGCCCTCGACGCGCTCGCCGAGGCGGGGGTGACGGTGCACGCCGACGAGCGGGTGGCGGCGTACGCGGCAGGCTCCAAGGCCACCGTCGTGCCGGCCACCGAGGAGGACTGGGAGACCGAGTACCTGTCGTACGACATCGCCGCCGCGGTCGTTGATTCGCTGGACGTGGCGGTGCGGCACATCCGGCAGTGGAGCTCGGGCCACACCGAGGTGATCGTGACGACCTCGCAGGCGGCGGCCCGCCGGTTCACACAGCTGGTGGACTCCACGACGGTCACGGTGAACGCGTCCACGCGTTTCACCGACGGCGGCCAGTTCGGCTTCGGCGCCGAGATCGGCATCTCCACCCAGAAGCTGCACGCCCGCGGCCCGATGGGACTGCCGGAGCTGACCTCGACGAAGTACATCGTGACGGGGGACGGTCACACGCGTTAGGGCAGGCATCGTCGGGAAAGCTCGTGTTTCGCAGCAGTCGTGCCCCTTGGCACTCCTGGTTCGCACGTTCTCTGCCCAAATCACCTCTCCAGGTCTACGCTGAACGGGTGGCGGACGACGCGGGGGGCAAGCCGTTCCAGGACGGTCGGGAGCCCGACGACGACCGCGGGGGCGCGGACGAGGACTTCGCCTCCGTGGTGTTCGACGAGGACTTCGTACGGGCCGCCGAGATTCATGAACCCACCGCCGCCGAGCGGCTGCTGGCCGCCGCACAGGCGCGCGCCGAGGCCGAGGCGAGCAGAGCCAGGGCCGGCAGGGGCCCCTCGGACGACGACCTCTACGACGACGGGTACGGGCCCGGGTTCGGCCCCGGCGGCGAGCGCGGCCACGACGGCGAGTACGGCGCCGGCGCGGACGGCGAGTACCCGGACGACGAGAGCGGCCCGTACGGGCGGCACGGGGGCGTCCTGCGCCCCTACCGGGGGCACGCGCGCTGGCACCGGCCGGTGGCCTGGCTGCTCGCCCTGCTGATGGGCATCGGGATGGTCGCCCTCGCCTTCGCGGCCGTCTACCGGGGCGCGTCGAACAACCGGCACGACCAGATCCCGCCGCCGGTGACCAGTGACAACGTCAGGACGGGCGGCCCTTCGGCCTCCGCCGAGTACTCCGCGCCGGCCGTCTCGGCGGTGCCGCGTACCCCCTGACCGCCGCTTTCCGCGGGCGCTGCGGAGGGCTCGGGTGCCAACGCGTACGCAACTGACGGAAGTTGTCCCGTAGCAGCGCGTTTACCTTCGCTGCCGCCGACCTACTCTGAAGGTATGGCAGGGCACGGAGAGCCACCTGAGGGGACGCCCGAAGGCCTCCCGGGGGGTGGAGAGGACGAATACCGGTCCGTCGTCTTCGACGAATCGTTCGTGCGGGCTGCCCGCCTGCAGGAATACTCCGCGCAGGAGCGGATGGGCGACCATGCGCAGGCCGTCCGCGACAGCCCCCCGCGGGCCGCGAGCGAGCAGGCCGGCGGCCGGGGCGCCAGCAGCACGAAGCAGGCGCTCCTGCTCGTCCTGCTGGTGGTGGCCTTCGGCACGGCGATCTACCTGGGTGTACGTCACCCCTATCAGCCACCGCCCGCCACGCGCGCGCAGCCGCTGCGGATGACCGTCATACCGCTGGCCCCCGAAGGCCGGGTGCCGGGCGGCGATCCGGACGGTCTCTTCGCCCGGAGCCCCGCCGCGCAGTTCCGGCCGGGCGCCGCGGGCATCGGTCTGCCGCCCGCCCGGCGCACCGCGCACTTCTCGGAGAGCCAGGTGATGGCCGCCCTGACCACCGTGAAGGACTACCTCGTCGAGTCGTCCCTGGACCCCGACGTGCTGACCGGCAGGACGGTGCGCCCGGTGCGCATACTCCTCGACCCCGACCAGCTGGAGCAGTTCGACCGCGGCATGGACGGTTCCGCCGACGACGGCAGGCACGCGGCGACCGGCTGGCTGGTGCGCTTCGACCCGGCCAAGGTGGAACTCGCCGGGTCGAAGACGCGGGTGCAGGGCGGCCTGCGCGTCGAGGAGTCGGGCGCCGACAGCCTCGAAGTGACCTCGGACCATACCTTCGTCTACGCGCTGCGCCCCACCGGCTCCGACGCGCGCCCGCGGGCGGACGGCGCCTCGCTGTTCACCGTCCGCCGCGAGCTGCACTTCCGCCTCGACCGCGACGACCTGCGGATGCACAGGACCGAGCTGCTGGTCAGTTACGTGCAGGCCGGGCCCCAGGCGTGCGCCGCCGACGTGGCGGGCCACCTGCGCCCGGTCCTGGCCGGGCAGAAGGCCTCGGCCGGGGGACCGGCGGGCACCGACCCGTACGCGACGGGACGCGCCACGGCCGCGCTGTGCGGAGCGCTGGCCTCCGACGCCATGCCGCGCCCTGCGGACACCCCTTAGGAGGCGTCCGTGGCCTTGCCGGATCCGCCGCTGCCGCCGTTTCCGCCGAACTTGTCGCGGAGCTTGCCGCCCAGGCCGCCCGCGCCGCCCGCGATGTCGCCCACGAGCTTCATCAGCGGGTCCTTGCTGGTGCGCACCGTGTCCGAGTAGTGCGAAGCGGACTCGCGGAAGGAGTCGGTCACCGAGGTGTCCTTGTCCTCCTCGCGCCGCGGGTAGTGCCCGTCCATGACCCGCTGGAACTCGCGGCTCTCCGCCCACTTCTTCAGCTCGGCGGCGCGCACGGTGGTGAACGGGTGGGTACGCGGCAGGACGTTGAGGATCTTGAGAACGGAGTCGCGCAGATCGCCCCCGGCCTCGTACTCCTCGGCCTGCGCCAGGAACGCGTCCACGTTCATCTCGTGCAGGTGGTTGCCACCGGCGATCTTCATCAGGCCGCGCATCGACGCCTGGAGGTCCTGGCCGACCAGCAGCCCGGCCCGGTCCGCGGACAGCTCCGACTTGCGGAACCACTCACGCAGCGCCGTGACGATCGCCATGATCGCGATATTGCCCAGCGGGATCCACGCGACCTTGAGCGCGAGGCCGGTGAGGAACAGCAGGATCGTGCGGTACACGGAGTGCCCCGACAGGGCGTGGCCCACCTCGTGGCCGACGACCGCGCGCATCTCCTCCTCGTCGAGCAGTTCGACGAGGCCGGTGGTGACCACGATGATCGGTTCGTCGAGACCGATGCACATGGCGTTGGGCTTCGGGTCCTGCGTGACGTACATCGGCGGGACCTTCTCCAGGTCCAGGATGTAACAGGCGTCCCGCAGCATGGTGTTCAGGTGGACGAACTGCGCGTCGCTCACCCGCACCGAGTCGGAGAGGAACAGCAGGCGCAGGCTGCGCTCGGGAAGCAGCCCGCTGAGCGCCTTGAAGACCGTGTCGAAGCCGGTCAGCTTGCGCAGGGCCACCAGGGCCGAGCGGTCCGCCGGGTGTTCGTAGGCCCGGGACGAGATCCCCGGGAAGCGCGTGCGATTGCGGCTCGGCACGTTCTCGTGCTCTTGCTCGTGATTGCCGTCGGTCATGGGTGGCCCCCTGTCTGCGAGTTTTCCCGTCCCCCGGACGGCCCAGCGTAGGTGCTGACGTCCGGCTCGCCCGGTCGGTTCCTGGAGCGGTTCCTGAAGCGGGACAATCCATGAACGCCTGAGTCGGCGTGAGCGTGCCCGGGCCGCCCGCATACGATGTTCGTGAAGTCTGCGCTCCGACTCCCGACTCCCGATAGGTCCTGCCGAAGATGAGTCTCCACAGCACCGCCGCCTCCCTCGTGACCCTCGCCTCCGGTGAGGGCGGCGAGCACGGCGGGAACCATGAATCCCTCAGCCCCTACATCACCGGTGGCGGCGCGTTCTTCGTGCTGCTGCTCCTGCTGTGGATCACCACGCGTTTCAACCGCGACCGCTGAGACAGGGTCGTGGCACCGGGCCAGTAGGCTCTGCACGCATGGGAGAGCAGGAAGTGCCTACCGGCCCCGGCAAGCGCCGACTCGGTGTGATGGGCGGGACGTTCGATCCGGTCCATCACGGACACCTGGTGGCCGCCAGTGAAGTGGCCGCGCAGTTCCACCTCGACGAGGTGATCTTCGTGCCGACCGGGCAGCCGTGGCAGAAGAGTCACACGCGGGTGTCCCCGGCCGAGGACCGCTATCTGATGACGGTCATCGCCACGGCGTCCAACCCGCAGTTCTCGGTGAGCCGTATCGACATCGACCGCGACGGCCCGACGTACACCATCGACACACTGCGTGACCTCAGGTCCATCAACAGTGACTCGGACCTGTTCTTCATCACCGGCGCCGACGCGCTCTCCCAGATCCTCACCTGGCGGGACGCGGAGGAGCTCTTCTCGCTCTCCCACTTCATCGGTGTGACCCGGCCCGGTCACGACCTGACGGACGACGGCCTGCCCAAGGGCGGCGTGTCCCTGGTGGAGGTGCCGGCCCTGGCGATCTCGTCCACCGACTGCCGGGCGCGGGTCGCGCAAGGCGACCCTGTCTGGTACCTGGTGCCGGACGGTGTGGTCCGTTACATCGACAAGCGGGAGCTGTACCGGCGCTGAGCCGGCGGCCCGGCCGTACGGGGAGCACACGAAAAGCAGGAGAGGGGCACCGGTGAACGACCAGTATCCGTACGACCCGTACGCGCAGCAGCCGGAAATCATCGGCTACGACGCCTACGGACAACCGGTGTACCAGCAGCAGTACGACCCGTACGCGCAGCAGCAGGACCGGCACCAGCAGCCGCAGCAGGGATACGGGTACGACCCGTACGCCCAGCAGCCGTCGTACGACCCCTATGCCCAGCAGGCGCCCCAGCAGCAGCCTTATCAGCCCCAGGGGCAGCCACAGCCCGAGCAGTACGGATCCGAGCAGTACGGCTACGGCTACGACCCGGGGCAGCAGCAGGCCGCGGTCGACACCACCGCGCAGTGGATCCCGCGGCAGGTACCCGCGCCGGAACCGCCCCCGGTCGCCGAGCCCGCCCCGCCGGCTCCCGCCGCCGAAGGGTCCGTCCCCGAGCAGCGCCGTCCCGCGCCGGACTACGCGACCGAGCAGTTCGCCTTCGTCGAGGATCCCGACGAGGACTCCGAAGACGTCATCGACTGGCTGAAGTTCACCGAAAGTCGCACCGAGCGCCGCGAGGAGGCCAGACGCAAGGGCCGCAGCCGCGTGGTCTCGCTGGTCGTCGTACTGGCGCTGGTGGTCGCGGGCGGTGTCGGCTACCTCTGGTACGCCGGGAAGCTGCCCGGATTCTCCGCCTCGGACGACACGGCGAACACCGCGACGGGCCCGCAGAAGCGTGACGTGATAGCGGTCCACCTGCACAACACCAAGGGTGGAACGTCCACGGTGCTGCTCGTCGACAACGTCACCACGAAGCAGGGCACGACCGTGCTGCTGCCCAACGCGCTCTCCGTGGCGAACGACGACGGCACCACGACCACGCTGGGCAAGTCCGTCGACGAGGACGGCTCCTCGGGCACCCGCGAGGCGATCGGCACCGTGCTCGGCACGAGGATCGGCGGGTCCTGGCGGCTCGACACCCCGTATCTGGAGAATCTCGTCGAGCTGGTCGGCAATATCGCGATCGACACCGACACCGATGTGCCCGACACCAAGAAGGGCGCTTCGCCGCTGGTCAAGCAGGGCAAGGAGCAGACGCTGAGCGGCTCGATGGCTGTGGCGTACGCCACCCACCGGGGGCCCGGCGAGGCCGAGGCCAAGCAGCTTCAGCGGTTCGGCCAGGTCATGAACGGCGTACTGAAGAAGATCTCGGACGACCCGCGGGCCGCGACCACCACGGTCAGGACGCTGGCGCAGATCCTCGACCCCTCACTGCCGGAGAAGGCGCTGGGCGCCTCGCTCGCCAAGCTCGCCGAACACGCCAAGGGCGGCGACTACAAGACGGCGGAGCTGCCGGTGCAGCCCGACGGCAAGCTCAGCGAGGCCGCCGCGGACAGTGTGGTCAAGGACGTTCTGGGCGGTTCGGTCCGCAGCCCCGAGCAGGGCGCCGCCGCGCGGGTCGGCGTGAAGAACGCCACCGCGGACCCGGACGCGGCGGAGACCGCCAGGATCGCCCTGGTCAACGGTGGCTATGCGTTCGTGGACGGCGGAAAGGCCGACGCGGCGACATCGTCGCAGGTCAGCTACGGTGACGCGGCGCAGAAGCCGAGGGCGGAAGAGGTCGCGAAGACGCTGGGTCTGCCGACGAGCGCGGTGCGCAAGGGCAAGGCCGCCGCGAACGCCGATGTGACGGTCGTGCTGGGCCAGGATTTCAAGGCCGAGTGACCCCGTCGCCGTCGAGCGCTCCCGCCGGGTAAACCCGTCGGGGGTCTCGGCGGTCCGTGAGACCCTTGTGGTACCTCTGACCACCGACGAAAGCCTGCTTGTGACCGCCACTGACCGTTCCATCGAGCTCATCCAGGCCGCCGCTCAGGCGGCTGCCGACCGGCTCGCGCACGACATCGTCGCTTATGACGTCAGCGATGTCCTGTCCATCACCGATGCCTTCCTGGTCGCCTCGGCGCCCAACGACCGCCAGGTCAAGTCGATCGTCGACGAGATCGAGGAGCGGCTGAACAAGGAGCTGGGCGCCAAGCCCGTGCGCCGCGAGGGCGACCGCGAGGCTCGCTGGGTGCTGCTCGACTACGTCGACATCGTCGTCCACGTCCAGCACAGCGAGGAGCGCGTCTTCTACGCCCTTGAGCGCCTCTGGAAGGACTGCCCCGAGATCGGGCTGCCCGACGACGCGATCAAGACCCGTGGCCTCGGCGCGGAGCACGCGAAGCTGCGTACGGCCGCCGAGGACGACCTGGACGGAGACCTGAACTGAACGGCAGCGACATCAGTAAGAAGAGCCGGGGCCGCCGGATCGTTCTGTGGCGGCACGGCCAGACCGGGTGGAATCTCGAACGCCGCTTCCAGGGCAGCACGGACATCGAGCTGACCGAGGACGGCCTCGCTCAGGCGCGCCGCTCCGCGCGGCTGCTCGCTTCCCTGAAGCCGGACGCGATGATCGCGTCCGACCTCAAGCGGGCGGCGGCCACGGCCGGTGAGCTGGCAGGCCTCACGGGCCTCGACGTCGCGTACGACGCCGCGCTGCGGGAGACGTACGCGGGCGCCTGGCAGGGGCTGACGCACGACGAGATCATCAAGCAGTTCGGCGCGCAGTACGCCTCGTGGAAGCGCGGCGAGCCGGTACGGCGCGGTGGCGGCGAGCTGGAGACCGAAGTGGCCGACCGGGCCGCTCCGGTCGTGCTCGCGCACGCCGAAAAGCTGCCCGACAACGGCACGCTCGTCGTGGTCAGCCACGGCGGCACCATCCGCACCACCATCGGTCGGCTGCTGGGCCTGGAGTCGTACCACTGGGAGGGCCTGGGCGGGCTCTCCAACTGCTGCTGGTCGGTGCTGGGCGAGGGCGCCCGGGGCTGGCGGCTACTGGAGCACAACGCCGGGACCCTTCCGGAACCGGTGCTCGGAGACGACGACTGACGGATTTCACTTTCCGGCCGGTCGCAGGCTAAAGTTCTTCTTGTTCGCAGCGCACAACAAGCGCAGAGAACAGCGGGGCTATAGCTCAGTTGGTAGAGCGCCTGCATGGCATGCAGGAGGTCAGGAGTTCAATTCTCCTTAGCTCCACAATTCGGAAGTCCCGTCCCTGTCAGGGGGCGGGGCTTTCTGTTGTCCCCCTCTCTCTTCCCGGTGCCCCTCATGTCGCGCAGCGCCGCCGCCCGCGCGCTGCTTTCCACGTCGTTGGGGGTGTACGCGACGATCCGGCGCTCCGGCAGCCCATTGAAGAGCCGACCACTGACAATCACCCTGGGCCGGGCGCACCCGCCCCGGTCTGCTGCTCGGTGTGGTGCTCGCCGCACAGTTCATGGCGCTGCTCGACACCTTCATCGCCAATGTCGCCGCCCCCGCCATCCGGACCGAACTCGGCGCTTCCGGGGCCGGACTGCGGATGGTCGTCGCCGGATACGCCATCGCGTACGCAGTCCTGCTGATCACGGGCGCGCGGATGGGTGACCTGCTGGGTCACCGCCGCGCCTACCTGGGTGGGCTCGTGCTCTTCACCGCCGCCTCACTCGCCCGCGGACTGGCGGTGGGCAGCGGGCAGTTGATCGCCTTCCGCTTCGTCCAGGGCGCGGGTGCGGCGATTCCGCAGGTGCTCAGCCTGATCCAGCGCGACTTCCGGGGCGAGGAGCGGGTGCGGGCCCTCGGCGTGTACTCGGCGGTGCTCGCCACCGGGGCCGCCGCCGGCCAGGTGGCAGGCGGGGTACTGGTGACCGCCACTCAGCTCGGGCAGCTGATCGGCGTCGCGACCTTCGGCACTCTCTACCTGAACGGGTTGGACGCGCCGGGGGCGTGAGCGTATGCCGATGCGCTGTGGGTATGCGCCCTCGTGCTGGCCGCCGCGTCGATCTTGGGGGCTGTGGCGGGTCTCCTGGGCTCGCGCCACTGACCCTCTTGCAAAGCCATGGCAGAATCGGACCGCCGGAGGGGGACGACGGCCCGAACGGGAGGGGAAGCGCGATGCCCGCGAGCATCCTCGACGAGGGCCGTGTTCTGCTCGGCACGGCAGAGGGCCGCGCCCGATTTGCTCGACTCGACCGCCCGTACTGCGGCTCATCCCACGGTGCCCAGGTGCCCGGCGACAACGGAGGTAGCTCGTACGTGCGTACGGCCTGCGGCCACAGCCGGAGCTGACTGATGGGTGCACACAGGCGAAAATGCGACTGGTGTGGCAGCGGTACGCCCATTGTCCGGGACATGGAGCCGATCAATCCCGACTACCAGTACTGGTGCGAGGAATGCGCGCGGGCGCTGATCATAAAGGGCGACCCGATCGAGACGTACCGGGAGCTGGAGGGCGAGCCGATCTACGGACGGCTGCTCGACGAGCACTGCACGCTCAAGCGGTTCTATTCGTTCGCCACAGCGTGAGCAGCGCGGCGACGGCCGTGAGCGAGTAGAGCGCGGAGAGGGCCGTCTGGCCGCCGTTCTGGGTGAGTTCGAGCCGCCCCGCGCCGTGTGGCACCCACCACAGCGCGTACGAGCAGAACACCAGCACCGTCGCCGCGGCCCACCACTTGTTCCCGCGTGCTGCCAGGACGATCGCCAGGGGCACGCACCACACCCAGTGGTGCGACCACGACACCGGGCTGATCAGGAGCGCCGTCACCGCGCAGGCGATCATCGCCCCGGCCCGCTCGCCGCGCAGCTCCGCGGTGACCGCCAGGGCGAGCCCCGCCGCGGCGACCAGGGCGGCGGTCGCGATCCACCACAGCCCCGGATCGCCGGTGTGCAGCAGCCGCGCCAGCACGCCGCGCAGGGACTGGTTGGCAGTGTCCTCGGCGTGGCCCACCCGGCCCGTCTCGAAGATCATCGAGGTCCAGTAGTTGCGCGAGTCGGCCGGCAGGGCGAACCCGGCCGCGACCGTCGCTGTGAGGAACACCACCGCCGCCGTGCCGGCCGTCTGGAGCCAGGCGTTCGAGGGGCGGCCGAACGTCCGGCCCAGGCTCCGGGCCCGGACGAGACCCGCGATCAGCAGGAACACCGCGAAGAGCGCGGGAGTGAGCTTCACCGCGGCGGCCAGCCCCATGCCGGTCCCCGCCCAGCGGTGACCCTTGCGCCGCGTGAGGTCCCAGAGCACCGCCACCGCGAGCAGCAGATTGATCTGTCCGTACCGCAGTGTCGTCCACACCGGCTCGCTCCACACCGCGAGTGCGGCCACCCACAGGGCCGCCGCCGGGTCCTCGCGGCCCACCAGCCGCAGCGAGAGATGGACGAGCGCGACGACCAGGGCGAGGTTGCCCAGGGTGGCGAGGGTGCGCATCTCCGGGACGTCCAGCAGGGTCAGCGGAGTGAACAGCAGCGCTGCGAAAGGGGGATAGGTGGTCGGTAGGTTCGCCTCGGTCGCACGCATCGCGTACAGGTCTTGACCTGCGCGCACGGCCTCGCCCTCGGCTCGGTAGACCATGAGGTCGATCATCGAGACCTCGGCGCCGCGCTGGGCCGCCCAGAACGCCACGAACGACAGCAGACAGGCCGGGGCGGCGACGAGTATGGGCCGCCGGGTAAGGACGCGATGGGCAGCGACGGCCTGCACGATCATGGTCACGCGGGCAGACAGTACCGGTCGCACACGTACGGAACGTAGGTACGGATGGCGTGCTGCGGGTGTACGGACAAAGAATTTGGTGAAGGGCCGGGGGGACCGTGTAATGTTGGCGAAGTCGTCGGGGCGAGAGCCCGGCAGGACGGCAGCGCACAAGGGGCTATAGCTCAGTTGGTAGAGCGCCTGCATGGCATGCAGGAGGTCAGGAGTTCAATTCTCCTTAGCTCCACAGGAACAGTTCCACAGGAACGCGAGAAGCGGGGGTCCCGCCGCGGGGGCACCCGGGGTGGGGGGGCCCCGCTTCTCGTATGTCCGGGGGGATCAGTCCCGGCCGCTGCCCAGAGCCTTCCTGTTGCTGCCGGGCAGAGCCGTCCGCGGCGGCTTGGTCGGCCGCGGGGGCGCCTCCTGCTCGATACGGAGCGCCAACGCGGGACAGCGGCGCACGGCGCGCTGCGCGCGCCCTCGCAGATGGACGGGGACCGACGCGTCCGCGAGCGCCGGATAGCCGTCCGGGCCCAGCCTGATCAGCTCGGGGACGATGTCCGCGCACAGCCCGTGGCCCTGGCAGAGCGTCCAGTCCACGGCGAACTTCTCGCCGCTCGGGATGCCCTCTTCCTCGTAACCGGGGCCGGGCAGCGGCAGTACGCCGGTGGTCTCGCGCCCGCAGCCGTTGCCCAGGACGTGCGCCGCCAGGTCGTCGGTGAACGCGCTGAGGGTGGACATGAAGAAGCGCACCGAGCCGTCGGGGTGCTTGCAGGCGCCCCGGCCCTTCACCGCCTGGGTCACTTGGCGCAGCGCCTCCAACGCGGCCTGGCCGCCCCCGTTCAGCACGTCGGACAGGCCGCCCGCCGCCGCGGGCAGTCCGAGGCGGCATGGGCCGCACTGGCCCGCGGTCTCCGCGGCCAGCCAGTTGGCCACGCGCAGCGACTCACCGAGCGGACAGGTCTCCGGGCCGATGGGGAGGATCGCGCCCGCGCCCAGCGCGCCACCGAACGAAGCCAGGGACTCACGGGAGATCACCGCGTCGTGCGCGGCGACGGCGTCGATCCAGTTGCCGTGATAGCCGCCGGTCAGCACGCCCTGGGGCAGGGGCGGGGCGCCGGCCAGCTGGAGGACGTAACGCAGCGGAACCCCGGTCGGCACCTCGACGACCATGGGCCGTGAGACCGCACCGGAGATCGTGAGCATCACCGTGCCCGGCTCTGATTCGAGACCCGTGTGGCAGTAACGGCGGGCGCCGATGCGGGCGGCGACGGCGAGTTGTGCGTAGGTCTCCGTGTTGGACAGCAGGGTCGGGGCGCCGCCGACGCCTGTCTCCGCGGCGCGCTCACGACGGCCGGGCGGCAGGGCGGGGCCCCCGTTCGCGGCGCGGATCAGTGCGGAGGCCTCGCCGGAGACCATGCGCTCGGGGGTGCGTACGATCCGTGCGCGCAGTTGCTGCCCGCGCCGGTCGGACAGACCGCGCTCCGCGAACGCGGCGCGGATGGAGGCCTCCGTCGAGTTGCGGGTGACGGCGACGACCAGGGTGCGGGCACCGAGCGCCTCGGCCGCGAGCAGGGCCCCGTCGAGCACCAGGTGCGGCGCCCGGTTCAGCATGACGGTGTCCTTGCGGCAGGCGGGCTCGCCTTCACTGCCGTTGATGACGACGACGGGTCGCACTCCCCGGCGGATGGACGCCTGGGCCACGGCGCGCAGTTTCTTCCCGAAGGGGAACCCCGCGCCACCGCGGCCGCGCAGGGATATAGCGTCGGCGAGCTCGGCCAGCCGCTCCCCGCTCATCGGTTCGAGGGGGCCGTGCACCTTGAGGTGCATGCCGAGGTCGAGGCGCTCGACGAGGTCGAAGCCGGTGGTCAGCTGGGGAAGGCCGACTACACGGACTTCGGGGACGTCGGGAAGAGGGGCGTTCAACGTCGATCTCCTGCGGGTGCGTGCCAGGGTTCCCCGGCCGTGGGCGGGAAGAGCGGGCCCGGCGGCGGCTCTGTGTCGTCGAGGGAGGGAAGCAGCCCGGTGGGTGCCTCGGGGTCGTAGCCGGGG
>NZ_JASITA010000068.1 GCF_030063415.1 Streptomyces sp. H27-C3
GCACATTCAGCCCCTCCGACGTTCGGGAAGCGGGATCCGGCGCGGCGGCCCGTCCGCGCCCGCAGGCCCACGGGCGCCACACCCCTACACCGCCCCGTAGAACAGCTCCTCCATGACACCCCGGGCCCTGCGCGTCGTACGCCGGTAGTCGTCCAGCATGTCCCCGACGTGCCCGGACTCGTACCCCAAGTACCGCCCCATCGCGCCCAGTTCCTTGCCGTCCGAGGGGAACGTGTCGCCGGCCCGGCCGCGCACGAGCATCACCGCGTTGCGCACCCGCGTCGCCAGCACCCACGCCTCGTCGAGCACCGACGCGTCCTCCGTCGAGATGAGCTCCGCCGCGTGCGCCGCGGCCAGCGCGTCGCGGGTGCGGGTGGTACGCAGGCCCGGCTCGGCCCACCCGTGCCGCATCTGGATCAGCTGCACCGTCCACTCCACGTCGGACAGGCCGCCGCGGCCCAGCTTCGCGTGCAGCGTCGGGTCGGCGCCGCGCGGCATGCGCTCAGACTCCATCCGGGCCTTGAGCCGCCGGATCTCGCGCACCGCGTCCTCGCCGAGGCCCTCCGCCGGGTAGCGCAGCGGGTCGACGAGGTCGATGAAACGGGCCCCGAGGTCCGCGTCGCCCGCCATCGGCTCGGCGCGCAGCAGCGCCTGGCTCTCCCAGCCCAGCGACCAGCGCCGGTAGTACGCCTCGTACGACTTCAGGGTCCGCACCATCGGCCCGCTCTTGCCCTCCGGGCGCAGATCCGCGTCGATCATCAACGGCGGGTCCGAAGTGGGCAGTTGGAGCAGCCGCCGCATCTCGGCGACGACCGTGTTGGCGGCCCGGGCCGCCTCCTGCTCGTCGGCGCCCTCGCGCGGCTCATGGACGAACAGGACGTCCGCGTCGGAGCCGTAGCCCAGTTCGTGGCCGCCGAACCGTCCCATCCCTATGACCGCGAACCTCGTCGGCAGGGTGTCCCCCCACTGCTCACGCACCGCGGCCCGCAGCGCACCGGACAGAGTCGCGGCGTTCAGGTCGGTCAGCGCGTTGCCGACGCGGTCGACGAGCGCGCCCGGGTCGGACTCCGCGGGGCTCTCCTCCGTGCCGTACGAGCCGATGAGGTCCCCCGCGGCCGTACGGAACAGTTCACGGCGCCGTACCCCGCGCGCCGCGGCGACGGCGGCCTGCGCGCCGTCCGCACGCCCGACCGCGGCCAGTACCTCCTGCTCCAGATGGGCCCGGCCGCGCGGCTTCAGCCCCTCCGGGTCACCGAGGAGGGCCACCGCCTCCGGGGCCCGCAGCAGCAGGTCGGGGGCGAGCCGCCCGGCGGACAGCACACGCGCCAGGTTCTCCGCGGCGGCGCCCTCGTCCCGCAGCAGCCGCAGGTACCAGGGGGTCTTGCCCAGCGCGTCGGACACCTTGCGGAAGCCCAGCAGTCCGGCGTCCGGGTCGGCGGAGTCCGCGAACCAGCCGAGCAGCACCGGCAGCAGGGTCCGCTGGATCGCGGCCTTGCGGGTCACGCCCGAGGACAGGGCCTCCAGGTGGCGCAGGGCGCCCACGGGGTCGGCGTACCCCAGCGCTTCGAGCCGCTGCCCGGCAGCCTTGGGGCTGAGCCGGATCTCGCCCGGCGCGAGCTGCGCGACGGCGTCGAGCAACGGCCGGTAGAAGATCTTCTCGTGCAGCCGGCGCACCACCGACGCGTGCCGCTTCCATGCCCGGTTCAGCTGCGCGACGGGCTCCACGCGCAGCCCCAGCGACCGCCCGAGGCGCCGCAGATCGGGCTCCTCCTCGGGGACCAGGTGGGTGCGCCGCAGCCGGTAGAGCTGGATGCGGTGCTCCATCGAGCGCAGGAAGCGGTACGCCTCGTCGAGCTGCGCGGCGTCGGCCCGCCCCACATAGCCGCCCGCAGCGAGGGCGCCGAGCGCCTCCAGGGTCGATCCGCTGTGCAGGCTGGCGTCGCTGCGCCCGTGGACCAGTTGCAGCAGCTGCACGGCGAACTCGACGTCGCGCAGGCCGCCGGGCCCCAGCTTGAGCTCGCGCTCGATCTGGGCGACCGGGATGTTGTCGACGACGCGGCGGCGCATCTTCTGTACGTCGGGCACGAAGTGCTCGCGCTCGGCGGCCTGCCACACCAGGGGTGACACGGCCGCCATGTACTCATCGCCCAGCCCCGGGTCGCCGGCCACCGGGCGGGCCTTGAGCAGCGCCTGGAACTCCCAGGTCTTGGCCCACCGCTGGTAGTAGGCGAGGTGGCTGGAGAGGGTCCGTACCAGCGGGCCGTTGCGTCCCTCGGGCCGCAGATTGGCGTCCACCGGCCAGATCGTGCCCTCCTCGTTCGTCTCCGAGCAGATCCGCATCAGATGGGAGGCGAGCCGGGCCGCCGCGCGTACGGCCTTGTCCTCGTCGGCGCCGTCCGCCGCCTCGCCCACGAAGATCACGTCGACGTCGGAGACGTAGTTCAGCTCGTGGCCGCCGCACTTGCCCATGGCGATGACCGCGAGCCGGCAGATCGCGGCGTCGTCGGGCGCGGCCCTGCGGGCGATGGCGAGCGCCGCCCGCAGTGTGGCGGTCGCCAGGTCGGCCAGTTCGGCGGCGGCCTGGGCGACGTCGGTCGTGCCGCACACGTCGCGGGCTGCGATGGCCAGCAGGCAGCGGCGGTAGGCGACCCGCAGCTTCACCGGGTCGTCGGCCTCCGCGAGTCCGCGCTCGAACTCGGCAACCCCGGGGTGCAGGTCCGCCGCCTCGTAGGTGACGAGCGCGTGCCAGTCGCGCGGGTGGCGCGCCAGATGGTCGCCGAGCGCCTCGGAGGCGCCGAGCACCCCGAGCAGCCGGTCCCGCAGCGGCTTGGCGGTGACCAGGGTGTCGAGGAGGGCTTGCCGTTCGTCCGGGTCCTGCGCCTCCACCAGCCGCAGCAGGCCGAGCAGCGCCAGATCGGGGTCGGCGGTCGCGCCGAGCGCGTCCAGGAGCACCGGATCGGTGCGTACGCCGGACAGTTCCGGGGCGTCGAGATGCCGCTCGGCGGTGGACGGGTGGGTGAATCCGTGCCGCAGCAGCCGCGTGAAGGTGCTGCTTCTGCGCCCGGGAACCGCCATGCCTGCCTCCCGTACGACCGCCGGAGTGTCCCGTCCCATCAAGGTCCGGTTCATGAGCCTAGCCCCATGGAGCGGGGGGCGGCCCGCCCCGGGTCCGCCCGCAGGTCAGGCACGTGCAGATGCAGTGACATGTGCAACATCAACCGGTTTCCATAGCGATGAACGCGATGCCCCGTTCTACCGTCTTCACTGCTGCTCAACCGTCAGCGCAAGGATCAGCGCCGTCCTGGGCGCCTGCTCCCCCACATGTCTCCGCCGCACACCGAAAGCACCATTCCTATGTCGCCCAGGGCCCGTCGTTCCGCCCCCCTGTCCCGCCGCGGTCTGCCCAGCCTCCTGCTTGCCTCCCTCTTGGTCACGGTGGCGGGAATCCAGCTGGCCGTCCCGTCCGGATCCACGGCCGCCACGGTCGAGCCGGTCCGCACCGACGGTGAGTCCGTGGTGCAGATCGTCTCCCACCCGGACGACGACCTCTTCTTCATGAACCCCGACCTCAGCCAGTCGCTGCGCTCCGGCCACAGCCTGGCCTCGGTGTATCTGACCGCGGGCGAGGCGGACGGCATCAACGCGCCCCGGGGACGCAAGTACAAGGGCATCCCGCTGCCCGCCGCCGACAAGGCGCGATACGCGGAGGCCCGACAGAACGGCATCCGGGCCGCGTACGCGGAGATGGCCACCGGCGACCGCACCGGCGACTGGCAGCGCTCCGCGATCCGCACCGACGGCGGCGGCTGGGCCGAGCTCGACACCCTCAAGGCGCGCCCCGAGGTCAACCTGGTCTGGCTGCAGCTGCACGAGGCGGGCAGCAGCACCGCGAACCGGCCGCACAGCCTGCACGGGCTCTGGGACGGACGGGTGGAGCGGCTGGCATCGGAGCTGTCGTCCGGGACCCCGGTCACCGAGAACTACACGTACTCCAAGGACCAGGTCGAACAGACGATCACCGGGGTGCTGAAGCGCTTCGAGCCGACCTTCGTGCGGATGCTGGACCCGACGAACGGCCGGATACCCAATCCGCACCTCTACCCCGACCACCAGGACCACATGTACGGCGCCAGGTTCGCCCAGCGGGCGCTCGCCCGGTACGGCGAGGTCGCGGGTCACCCCCACTTCACCGTCCAGAACTACCTGGGTTACCTCAACGGCAGGCTGCCGCACGTCCTGGACCCGGCGGCGCTGCGCGACAAGCTGCGCATCCTCAAGACGTACGCGTGGAGCGAGTACCCCAGCAATTACTGCGACGCGGAGGCGGGCTGCGGCGACCGCAAGGTCGCGGCTCGGCCCGCGGGCCACGGCTGGGCTCCCGGCATCCGCTACTCCCGCAACACCGGCACGTCCTGGCTGCAGAGCGGGTCGGGCGGCGAGCTGTGGGCGTTCTCGGTGCTCGACACCCGGGTCGCCGTGTGGCACCGGCCGCCCGGCGACCAGGGCGGGTGGAGCGGGCCGAAGCTGCTGCCCGGCGCCGGGATGGACAGCGGGGTCGTCTCCGAGAAGCTCCCCGACGGCCGCATCGCCCTCTTCGCGACCCGGACGTCCTTCGACGGTCCGGCGGGCTACCGCAGGGACGTCGTCACCGCCGCGCAGCGCAGGCCCGGCGGGGCGTTCGGGCCCTGGCGCTCGCTCGGGATGCCGAGGCCGCCCGGCGCGGCCCGGTCCCTGGACATCAGCGAGCCCGCGGTGGCCGCGGACCACATGGGCCGCGCGACGGTCTACCTCCGCGACGGCGGCCACGCGCTGAGCTCCCGTGCGCAGCGCCCGGACGGCAGCTGGGCGCCGTGGCGGGCCATCGGCGGCCGGACGGTGTACGGCGACCCCGTCGTCGCCACCGACCGTGCGGGCCGCCAGTACGTCTTCGCGCACACCCTCACGTCGTCCCTCGCCTGGACCCAGGACGCGCCCGGCGCCCCGCTGCGCGGCCCGGTCGCGACCGGTCTGCCGGCGAGCACGCTGCCGATGACCGTGCGGGCGGACGGCGACGGCGTACGGCTGTTCTTCCGCAAGCCCGGCTCGGGGACCGTCCTCGCGGCCCGCTTCACCGGCGGGGCCACCTCGTACCCGGCCACCGTCACGGACCTGGGCGGCCGGGCCGGTTTCGGCCCGGTGGGCGCGACCGGCACGGGCGGCCCCGGCGCGGGCAGCAAGGGCATGCGCGGCACGGGCGCGAAGGCCACCGGCACGCTGCTGGCGGCGCGCGACGGCTCGGGGCACCTCGGCACGGCCGTGCTGTCCGGGGACGCGGCGGGCCGGCCCCGGTGGCAGCGGGGCGACTTCCTGTTCGCGGGCGCCCCCGCGGCCACCACCGACCCGTCGGGGTCGAGCTGCGTGGCGGCGGTGGGCCTGGACGGGCGCCTCTACTGGAGCAGCCGGGGCGCGGGCGACCGGGAGGCCGCCGCCTGGCAGCCGGTGGGCCCGGCGCCGGACGCGGCCGGGGCGGGCGCGGACACCCGATGACTTTCGCTCCCGGCTGCGGTCTGTCCTTCGGAGAAGGAAAATTGCCCGTGAGCGAGAGGAAGCTGTCGTGCCCGAGAACGAAGCCACACCGGACACCCGCCACGAAGCCACCCTGGACACCCGCTACAGCGACAAGAACGCCACCGCGGCCTCGTGGCCGGCGGCGGTCGAGCAGCTTGAGCAGGCGGAGATCTTCTGGCTGACGACCGTACGTCCACAGGGCCGCCCGCACGTCACCCCGCTGCTGGGCGTCTGGCTGGCCGAAGCCCTGCACTTCTGCACCGGCCCGGCGGAACGCAAGGCGAAGAACCTCGAAGCCAACCCCCAGGTCGTACTGACCACCGGTTCCAACGCCCTGAACGAGGGCTTCGACCTGGTCGTCGAGGGCGAAGCGGTCCAGGAGACCGACGAGCCCCGGCTGCGCCGCCTCGCCAAGGCGTATGAGCAGAAGTACGGCAAGGTCTGGCATTTCGACGTACGCGACGGAGCCTTCCACGGCGACGGCGGCCGGGCCCTGGTGTTCCGGGTGGCGCCCAGCAAGGTCCTCGGATTCGGCCGGGGCGTCTACAGCCAGAACCGCTGGACCTTCTGACCGGCGACGCGAGGACAGGGCGACGGGGTTCGTTCTGGTGACCGGCGGGAACCCGTGTGCCATGTTCCTTGATCAGATGTACGCGTCATGAGCGCCGCCCCGGTGAGCAAGTTGCCGCCGACCCGCGGGCCGCTGTCCGCCCTGGTCGTCGAGGCACTCGCCCACACGCCGGGCGCGGCGCGCAAACTGCCGGACGACGAGGCGGTGGCGCGCGCCGAGCCGTATGGCGACGACCTCCAGCTCGCCCTGTACCTCTGCTACGAGCTGCACTACCGGGGCTTCAGCGGGGTCGACGACTCCTGGGAGTGGAATCCGCGGCTGCTGGGGCTGCGCGCCGCGCTGGAGCGGCGGTTCCTCGACGCGCTGCGCTCCGACATCACTCCCGCGGACAGCGTGGCGGCGGCGCTGGAGGAGCTGCTGCTCGAACCGGTGGACGGCGAGGGCGTCTCGTACTTCCTGCGCGACGAGGGCGAGCTGCGCCACCTGCGCGAGTACGCCGCCCACCGCTCGCTCTACCACCTCAAGGAGGCCGACCCGCATGTCTGGGTGATCCCCCGCCTGACCGGGCGCGCCAAGGCAGGGATGGCCGCGGTGGAGTACGACGAGTTCGGCGCGGGGCGCGCGGAGAGGGTGCACTCGGGCCTGTTCGCCGACCTGCTGGCGGATCTGGGCCTCGACACCGCGTACGGCCACTACCTGGCGGCCGGGTCGCGGCAGATGCTGGCCGTCGTCAACCTGATGTCGCTCTTCGGCCTGCACCGGGCGCACCGGGGGGCGCTCGTCGGCCACTTCGCGCATGTCGAGGTCACTTCGTCGCCCGGCTCGCGACGCCTGGCGACGGCGATGGAACGACTGGGGGCGGGCCCGGCCGCGGTCCACTTCTACGCGGAGCACGTGGCGGCGGACGCCGTCCATGAGCAGGTCGTACGGCGTGATGTCGTGGCGGGGCTGCTGGCGGACGAACCGGAGCTGGCGCCGGACGTGGCCTTCGGGATCGCGGCCACCGACTGGCTGGAGGACCGGCTGGGAGAGCAGCTCCTCGGTGCCTGGCGGGCCCGGGAGAGCTCGCTGCGCGTCCCCCTCTGACCCCACGGCCCGCTACGCGGCCGACGGCTTGCGGCGCCCGCGATGGCTGGTGTCGCACCACGGGAAGATGCGGCTGCGCCGGCAGGTGCAGAGCGCGACCACGGGCCGGTCCGACCGGACGGTGGCTCCGTCCTCGGTGACGACCTCGACGGGCCCCTCGATCAGTAGGGGCCCGCCCGGCTCCTGGGTCACCCGCCGGACGTCCCCGCCACCGCCACGCGTGGGGACGTCATGGTCCACGGGCCCCTCATGGCCCGCGGGTACCTCATGGCCCGCGGGTACCTCATGCCCTGCGGGTACCTCATGCCCTGCGGGTACCTCATGCCCTGCGGGTACCTCATGCCCTGCGGGCACTTCTTGCCCTGCGGGTACGTCATGGCCGCTGCGCACGGAACACCACCAGCTCCTCCTTGTCCTGTCCCGGCACGATCAGCCCCCGGGACTCCAGCCAGCCGGCCCGCTCGCGCATGACGGGACCGAACGGCACGAAGCACCGGTCGGTCACCTGCACCTCAAGCCCCTGCGCCGTGAGCTGCCGCACGGTCGGCGTCGTGCCGCACAGCGCGGAGTGCACCAGCAGGAAAACGCCCCCCGGGCCCAGCAGGCCCGGGACTCGCGCGCACAGCCGGTCCACCACCGCCCTCCCGTCGCCGCTGGCGTCCCACGCCCGCGCCGGTCCCCGGTGCGGCAGGCGGAGGTCCGGCGAGGGTACGTAGGGCGGATTGGCCAGGACGAGATCGAAGCGGCGTCCGCGGACCGGCTCCAGGAGGTCCCCCCGGCGCACCCGCACGATCCGGCCGTACCCGGCCAGCCGGGCGTTCAGCCGGGCGGTGAGCACGGCGCGGAGCGACACGTCGACCGCGGTGACCCGGGCGGCGCCGTGCCGGGCGGCGGCCACGGCCAGCGCTCCCGAGCCGGTACCGACGTCCAGGACGTCGGAGCCACTGAGCAGCGGTTCCCCGCGGAGGGCCGAGGCCAGCACGGAGGTGTCGTCCTGCGGCGCGTAGACACCCGGAAGCGCGAAGATCCGCACGGTCATCGGTTGTCCGACGCCTCGGCGCGTACCGCGCGGCCGGTCACCGGCGAAGACTGAAGGCGCTCAGGTTTCGGCATGACGTTCCGGTGCCCCGATCGACTCGATGAAAGCCTGCTCGCCCACGATCTTCGCCCGTTGCGCGGCTGACGGCAGAGGCAGAAGGGGTGACCCGCGAGGCCGATGACGTCGAAGTCGAGGTGGGGGTGGCCGTGGAGCCGCCGAGATTTGTCGTCGGGCTGCGGCCAATGGGGCGGGTGGTGGCCGGCCACGAGGGGCAGCGCCGGGTGTTCGCCCGGACGTGGAACGAGACGCTGCCCCGGGACCGCTTACGACCTCGGGGGCAATGGAGCGTGGATCAGCGAGCGGCGTCCTGCGGCTTCGCATCTTAGGCGGAGGAGGGAGGCGACGCGGAGCGTCGTCGACCGACGACAACGCCGGAGGCGGAGTCGCGGGGCGTCGGGAGCCCGCGCGCCATCGCCCCCGAGGTCGTTACAGCACCGGCAGGTTCTTCCGCAGCTCGAAGGCGGTGACCTCGCTGCGGTACTCCTCCCACTCCTGCTTCTTGTTGCGCAGAAAGAAATCGAAGACGTGCTCACCCAGCGTCTCGGCGACCAGTTCGCTGCGCTCCATCAGGGTGATGGCCTCGCCCAGGTTCTGCGGCAGCGGCTCGATGCCCATCGCGCGGCGCTCGGCGTCGGACAGCGCCCATACGTCGTCGTCGGCGCCCGGCGGCAGCTCGTAGCCCTCTTCGATGCCCTTGAGGCCTGCGGCGAGCAGGACGGAGTACGTCAGGTACGGGTTGGCGCCGGAGTCGATGGAGCGGACCTCGACGCGGGCCGAGCCGGTCTTGCCGGGCTTGTACATGGGGACGCGGATCAGCGCGGAGCGGTTGTTGTGGCCCCAGCAGATGTACGAGGGTGCCTCGCCGCCGGAGCCCGCGGTGCGGGTGGAGCCGCCCCAGATGCGCTTGTAGGAGTTGACCCACTGGTTGGTGACGGCCGAGATCTCCGCGGCGTGCTTGAGCAGACCCGCGATGAAGGACCGGCCGACCTTGGAGAGCTGGTACTCGGAGCCGGACTCGTAGAACGCGTTGCGGTCGCCCTCGAAGAGGGAGAGGTGGGTGTGCATGCCGGAGCCGGGGAATTCGCTGAACGGCTTCGGCATGAAGGTGGCCTGCACGCCCTGCTCCAGCGCGACCTGCTTCATGACGAGTCGGAACGTCATGATGTTGTCGGCGGTGGAGAGCGCGTCGGCGTACCGCAGGTCGATCTCCTGCTGGCCGGGGGCGCCCTCGTGGTGGCTGAACTCGACGGAGATCCCCATGGATTCGAGCATGGTGATCGCCTGGCGGCGGAAGTCCATGCCGACGTTCTGGGGGGTGTGGTCGAAATAGCCGGAGTTGTCGGCGGGCGTGGGCCGGGTGCCGTCCAGGGGCTTGTTCTTCAGCAGGAAGAACTCGATCTCGGGGTGGGTGTAGAAGGTGAAACCCAGGTCCGAGGTCTTGGCGAGGATCCGCTTGAGCACATAGCGGGGATCGGCGAAGGACGGCGAGCCGTCGGGCATCAGGATGTCGCAGAACATGCGCGCCGTGCCGGGGGCCTCGGCCCGCCAGGGCAGGATCTGGAAAGTGGCGGGATCGGGCTTGGCGATCATGTCGGACTCGTAGACGCGGGCAAAGCCCTCGATCGCCGAGCCGTCGAAGCCGATGCCCTCGTCGAAGGCCTGCTCCAGCTCCGCCGGGGCCACCGCGACCGACTTCAGAAAGCCGAGCACATCGGTGAACCACAGGCGCACGAAACGGATGTCGCGCTCCTCAAGCGTACGGAGCACGAATTCCTGCTGCTTATCCATTTCCACCCATCCTTGCTGGTCAAGCGCCTGCTCCCACGCCGCGGGCGCGAGGGGGCCTTTGAGCATCCCACCACACGGTTTCCAACACGTTGCGGGTCCCGGGCCGAACAACCCGTGTCCACCGGGCGTCCCGCTTCCCGGCCCATACTGCCTGCTGACAGGTGCGTCACGCACGAGGGTGCCGGCGAGCTCGATGAACGCGGCCGAGACGTGCTCCTCGCGCGGCAGAATCAGGCATGACAGGCAGGACGGACTCCGCCCCGAGGGTGGTGCGGCCCGCCGGTTGACTCCGTCAGCGTTCCCACCCTGTGCTGCCAAGGTCGCGCGCACGGTCCCCGGCGCACAAGGGCACACAAGGGCGCACACGGACAGCCCTCGTTCCGCATCGCCGCCGCCCGGGGCCCTGTCCCGTCCGGGCCGGGGCCCCGGCACAGGAAATCTGTCACGGCCGAAGCAGACATGCCACACTTGGAGAGACCCGCTCCACGCGTACCGGAAAGCGCGTTTCAGAAGATGGTGCAAGTGACCGCAGAGATCCACCGCAATACCCGGACCACCGGGGCAGACCGGTTCGACGACGACGACTACCCCGCCTACACCATGGGCCGGGCGGCCGAGATGATCGGCACGACCCCCGCCTTCCTGCGGGCCATCGGCGACGCACGCCTGATCGCCCCGCTGCGCTCCGACGGCGGCCACCGCAGGTACTCCCGCTATCAGCTGCGCATCGCCGCCCGCGCCCGCGAACTGGTCGACCAGGGCACCCCGATCGACGCCGCCTGCCGGATCGTCATTCTCGAAGACCAGCTGGAAGACGCCCTGAAGATCAATGAGGGGCTGCGCAGACATGGCGAGGGGTTCGCGAATCGCCATATCTAGTCCCGCAGCTACAGAATTTAAGAGGCGGGCGTGGAGGGTTTATGGCGCCACGACAGAGTGACATAGCCCTCCCCGCCCGACCGCCCACACCGTGCTACTGTTGATCTCAGTTGCAGTTGTGGTTCCCAAAAACTTCAAGTGCTCCCGCAGCCATCTGCTGCTGGGCGCACTTTCGTATTTCCGGTGCTTTTTCCGGACGGGGCAATCATCGCGGCAACGCGACGCGAGGTCCACACAGGGTGGTCCTCCAGCACAGCTCCAAAAGGAGAAAAAAAAATGGCTTCTGGCACCGTGAAGTGGTTCAACGCAGAAAAGGGCTTTGGCTTCATCGAGCAGGAGGGTGGCGGCGCTGACGTCTTCGCCCACTACTCCAACATCGCCACGCAGGGCTTCCGTGAGCTTCAGGAAGGCCAGAAGGTGACCTTCGACGTCACGCAGGGCCAGAAGGGCCCGCAGGCCGAGAACATCGTTCCCGCCTGACGCTGACGCGTACACGAGTGGGGCCCGCACCTGAGGGTGCGGGCCCCGACTCGTTGCTCCGGATCGTTGCCCCCAATCGATCGCCGCATTCCGCGATCGAGCATGAGCGGTCGGCCACGATTCACGCCGACCCCATTCCCTCCGCTTTCCATGAGCGGATCCCAGCCACTTCGAAGCGTCTGATCCAAGGTATTCACCTTTCAGCACGGACTTCATTTCGGCTTTTTTATCTCGGCTCGTTCTTGCGGTTCCTTGCGGCACACTCTGCTGCCCGGAATTCCTCGATACGTGCCCATCGAGGAAGGTTCAGCATGAACCGCACAGCACGCTCCAACGACCGCTTCGCCCGCCCCCGTTCCGGCGGTCACGCCGGTGCCGCCAGTGGCGGTCGCAGTGGTGGCAGCAGCACCGAGCGTTTCCGCTCGCAGGCTCCCACCCGCTCTTCCGGCGGACGCCCGCCGGCCCGCCGCCAGTCCGTCGCTCCGCAGGGTGAGTTCGCCCTGCCGGTCAGCACGACTCCGGCACTGCCCGCCGTCGAGGCCTTCGCCGACCTGGACATGCCCGCGGCGCTGCTCGCCGCGCTGACCGCCCAGGGCGTCACCGTTCCGTTCCCGATCCAGGCCGCCACGCTGCCGAACGCGCTCACCGGACGTGATGTCCTGGGCCGCGGCCGCACCGGCTCCGGCAAGACCCTCGCCTTCGGCCTGGCGCTGCTGGCCAGGACCGCCGGTCAGCGCGCCGAGCCGCGTCAGCCGCTGGCCCTGATCCTGGTCCCGACCCGCGAGCTGGCCCAGCAGGTCACCGACGCGCTCACCCCCTACGCCCGCGCCGTCCGGCTGCGCCTGGCCACGGTCGTCGGCGGCATGTCCATCGGCCGCCAGGCCGGTGCGCTGCGAGGTGGGGCCGAGGTCGTCGTCGCGACGCCGGGCCGCCTCAAGGACCTCATCGAGCGCCGTGACTGCAGCCTGGACCAGGTGAAGATCACGGTCCTCGACGAGGCCGACCAGATGACGGACATGGGCTTCATGCCGCAGGTCACCGAGCTGCTTCAGCAGGTCGCGCCCGGCGGCCAGACGATGCTGTTCTCGGCCACCCTGGACCGTAACGTCGACCGGCTCGTCCGGAACTACCTGGAGGACCCGGTCGTGCACTCGGTGGACCCCTCAAAGGGCGCCGTCACGACGATGGAGCACCACCTCCTGCACGTCCACCCCGCCGACAAGCAGGCCACGACCACCGAGATCGCGGCCCGCGAGGGCAAGGTGATCATGTTCCTGGACACCAAGCACGCGGTGGACCGGCTGACCCGCGACCTGCTGCACAGCGGTGTCCGGGCGGCGGCGCTGCACGGCGGCAAGTCGCAGCCGCAGCGCACCCGGACCCTCGACCAGTTCAAGAGCGGTCACGTCACCGTGCTGGTGGCGACCAACGTGGCGGCGCGCGGCATCCACGTCGACAACCTCGACCTGGTCGTCAACGTCGACCCGCCCACCGACCACAAGGACTACCTGCACCGCGGCGGCCGTACCGCCCGCGCCGGTGAGTCCGGCAGTGTCGTGACTCTGGTGCAGCCCAACCAGCGCCGCGAGATGACCCGCCTGATGATGGCCGCCGGGATCACCCCGCACACCGCCCAGGTCCGTTCCGGCGACGCCGAGCTCGCCAGGATCACCGGTGCGCAGGCCCCCTCCGGTGTCCCCGTGGTCATCTCGTCGCCGGTCTCGGAGCGCCCGAAGCGCAGTGCCGCTTCGCAGCGTGGCCGCCGCAGCGCGCCGGCGCAGTCGCGCCGCACCGCGTACGGCACCGGCACCGGCACCCGTGGCGGCGCCGCGTAACAACGTGTGAACACGCGTAAGGCTTGACCTGTATGGCCAAGGACTGACTCCGGTCAGTCCTTGGCCATACTTGCGTGAAGGGCCCAGGCGGGCAACACGAACCAGCACAGTACGAACCACAGCACCAGGCCGCCGACCAGCCACAGCGCGAAGGTGTTGTGCAGTGCGACGCGGAGTATGAGCAGCAGGGCCGAGGCCATCGTGCAGAGCAGCAGGAGCAGTCCGCAGACGGTGAGCCGGGAGGCCCAGATCACCGCCTCCTCCTTCATCCGCCGCCCGGTGACCAGCCGGTGGAACGACACCGGGCCGACGAGTGCGCCCATCGTGGTCGCGCCCAGGATGACGGTGACTATGTAGATGTTCCGGTCGACGTACGACAGTTCGGTGAAACGCGGCTGGAAGACGACGGTGAGCAGGAACCCGAAGAGGATCTGCACGCCGGTCTGCGCGACCCGCAGTTCCTGGAGCAGTTCCGCCCATTGGCGGTCCGCGCGCTCCTCGGGCGATTCGTCGCGCCCCCGTCTCGCGCCCTTGGTGTCATGAGTCTTGTCGGCCGGCATTGGCAAAACTCCCTCTTCGTGCACCCGGCTTCCGTGCGCCCGGTGCCTGTTACTGAGCTAGTGCCCGCTTTCCAGCCGTAGTTGCAGCTCCTTCTCCTGGTCTCCGGACGCGGTGCCCTCCTCATGCACGGTGAACGCGGCGTCGAGCTGCCCGCGCAGCCGGTCCACCGCCTCGTAGCCGCCCTGGACGGTGGCCGGGACGGGACCCGTGAGCGGCGTCGGCCCGGCCTGCTGCCGCACGTCGGCCACATCGAAGGTCGCACTCCACACCGTGGGGCGGGCTCCGGGCTGCTCCGCGGGTACGTCGTCGGATGCGCGGTCGGACGCGAAGGAGGTGCGCAGCGCTCCGAACACGGTGTGCGCGTCCTCCTTGGAGCATCCGGTGAGTTCCACCAGGACCTGGGTGTCGGACTGTTCTGTGGTGTTCACCGTGGTTCTTTCCTCTCTTCGGTGCACTGCTGTGGCCGACGGCTCTCCCAGCCTGGCCCGGTGGGCCCGCTCGCGCGACCGCTGACCGGTCCGGACGCCGGCAGCCCCGGCGCGGGTACCCGCGCTCACCGGGGCGATGCGCCGGTGTGCCGGGACAACGCCGGGGTATTTAGATCACCGGTCGGCCGGCCGGGCCCGCCCTCGGAGAGTGGAGAACACATGACGGTCGCGAAGAGCACCTACCTCGTTCTGGACTGCGCGGAGCCCGCGGAACTGGCGGAGTTCTACGCCGCCCTGCTGGGCGCCGAGGTCCGGCTCGGCATCGACTCGGACTTCGTGGAGGTGGTCGGGCACGACGGCGTCCATCTGGCGATGCGCAGGGACCACGGCTACGCGCCGCCGAGCTGGCCCCGCCCCGAGAACTCCCAGCAGGCGCATTTGCGCGTCCTGGTGGAGCGCGGCGACATGGACGAGGCGGAGCGCGAGGCGGTGGGCCTCGGCGCCATGCCCGTGGAGACCAAGCACAGCCCCGGCCGACAGGACGAGCGGGTCTACTCCGACCCGGCCGGGCACTCCTTCACCCTGGCGCTGAAGCCCACGCTCCGGTGATCAGCCGGGCGTGCGCGCCGCAGCCGGGGTACCCGTAGGAGGTGTGGGGGCCCTGTGCCATCGACCCGGAGGTGATCGCTGTGCCGACGCCGCAGATCAAGGACGAGAAGACCTATCGGGCGCTGCGCCGTGACGGCGCGAGCAAGGAGAAGGCGGCCCGGATCGCCAATGACGCGGCGAACTCCTCCCCCGAGGCCGTGGGCCGCAAGGGCGGCAAGGCGGGTGCGTACGAGGACCGTTCCAAGGCGGACCTGTACAGCGAGGCGAAGAAGATCGGGATCGAGGGCCGCTCGAAGATGACCAAGGGCAAGCTCATCAAGGCCCTCCGCACCTACTGACCGGCCACTTGTCCGTTTCCACCGGTCTGTATCCCTTGCCGCTGCCCGCCCGCGGCGCCGGCTCCGATGAGCTCGCGCGGGCGGGCAGCAACGCCCGTCACGTATCCTCTTTGCACCAGAATGACGGATTTACGCCCCGGCGGATTCGTCATGTCCGGCCGCCCGCAGGCAACCCGTATGACGTAGGAAAGGCACGCGCCCACTACGATCTCGGGCCATGGGGGGACTGCGGCGATTCCGCACTGGGCGCATCACGCGCACCACAGGTCCCATGGCGCTGCTGAGCGTCGTGGCGACCCTCCTTGTCGCGCTCTTCGTCTGTCTGGGCGCCGCCGAGTCCCGTGAGCAGCACGCCACCGTCACGGTCGCCGTTCAGGCGCCGGGCGCCCAGGCCTACACCTGCCCGTACGACTCCCAGCATTGCGGCGTCTTCGCGCACCTGTCCCCCGCCGTGCTCACCGCTCCGCCGCCGGCCACCCCGGTGTCCGCCGAGCCGCCGCACCGGGCGCCGCCGCTCCTCGCGAACCCGGTCCGCGACTCCCGGGCGCTGCCGCGCGCGCCCGGCCGCCATGTCCTTCAGGTGATGCGGACGTAGCTGGGCTCGCCCGCAGCCGGGCTTCTCTCATCCTCCGACCCTTTCCCCAGAAGGACACAACACCATGGCTAGCAACAAGGGCTCCAACGCCTCCCGTAAGGCCCGAATAGAGGAGATGCGGCGCGCCGAGCAGTCGCGCGAGCGTCGCAACCGGCTCATCGCGGTCGTCACCAGCGCGGTGGTCGTCGCGGGCCTGGTCGGCTTCGGGTCGTACCTCTTCATGAAGGAGTCCGACAAGAAGGAAGAGCGGGTGGCCCAGTCGAAGGCACCCGTGACGGGCGAGAAGTCCTGGGACGCGAAGAAGTTGGGCCGCAACCACGTCACCAAGGAAGTCTCGTACCCGATGACGCCGCCGGTCGGCGGTGACCACAACCAGGTGTGGATGAACTGCGACAGGAACGTCTACAAGGAAGAGATTCCCAAGGTCAACGCGGTGCACTCGCTGGAGCACGGCGCGGTGTGGGTGACGTACAACGACAAGGCATCGGACGCCGACGTCAAGAAGCTCACCGAGAAGGTCGGCAAGACGTCGTACTCGCTGATAAGCCCGGTCAAGGACCAGGCCGGCGCCCTGATGCTCAGTGCGTGGGGCAAGCAGCTCACGGTGGACAGCGCGTCGGACAAGCGGGTCGAGCAGTTCTTCACCAAGTACGTGCAGGGACCGCAGACGCCCGAGCCCGGCGCGGCCTGCACGGGCGGGATGGGCACTCCGTGATGACCCGCACGTACTGGGCGGCCGTCACGGCCGTCGTCCTGGCGCTGCTGTTCGCGGCGGGGGCCGTCACAGTCGCCGTCGGGAACGGGAACGACGATGCCGCCTCCACCGCGTCCCGTACGCCCGCCGTCGACTCCGCGGACGCCGGGTTCGCCCGGGACATGTCGGTGCACCACCAGCAGGCGGTGGAGATGTCGTTCATCGTGCGCGACCGCACGAAGGACGAGGAGGTGCGCAGGCTGGCGTACGACATCGCCAACACCCAGGCGAACCAGCGGGGCATGATGCTCGGCTGGCTGGATCTGTGGGAGCTGCCGAAGGTCTCGTCGGACGAGCCGATGTCCTGGATGGCGTCGGGTGAGTCCGGCGGCTCCGCCCACGGCGGCCATGGTGGGCACGGGACGCACGAGGTGCGTGACGGGTCGCTGATGCCCGGCATGGCGACCAGGGCCGAGCTGGCGAAGCTCCGCAAGGCGGACGGCAAGCAGGCTGAGATCCTCTACCTCCGGCTGATGACCGACCACCACAAGGGCGGGGTCACGATGGCGCAGGGCTGCGCCGACCGCTGCGAGGTCGGTACGGAACGGTCGCTCGCCCAGGGCATGGTCGATGCCCAGCAGTCCGAGATCGGCCTGATGGCGGACCTGCTGAAGGCGCGGGGCGCGGCCGCGCGTCCCTGACGGGCCCGGCTCACCCGGCAGGTGAAGCTCACGCGGCTGCCGTCATCCGTCCGTCCCGGCGCTCCACGCGATCCGGGGCGGACGGACGGCGGCACAGAGCGGCAGCCCGCAGTCGTCAGTGAGCCCGAGAGTCCCCTCCAGCACGCCGCCCGCGGCGATCAGCACGGTGGGCAGGTCCGCGAGGAAGAGCTTGATCCGGCGGAACATCGTGAACTCCCCGCCCGGCGGCTGCTCGCCCCAGGTGAGGTAGACGAAGCGGGCCCCCGGCCGCCCCTGGACGTACGGTCCGCGGAAGTCGGCGGCGGGATCACTCTCTGCCGCTGGGGCGGAAGCACCCTCGACGTCACGAACGCCCTCGGCCTCGGGCGGCCCCTGCGGGTCGATGAGGACCTCGACGGGGATCTCGAAGACGGCCTGCGGCTCGTCGGCCGACACCACCTGGTCCGGCTCCCGGCCGCGCTGGGTGCCGACATGGACGTGCCGGAACTCGCCGCAGGACGCGCCTGGCAGGTCGCTGCCGACGATCCGCAGCGTGATCCGCCGGCTCACCCGGGTGGCTGTCGCCCCGCGGTTACTCATCGGCTGATTCTCCTGTCACCGCTGCTTCCCCTGCCACGGCGCGGGCCACCGCGTCCGGGCGGTCCAGCATCAGCAGGTGCCCCGAGGGCCCAACTGCTTCGAAGCGGGCACCGAGCACGTCCGCCAGGTCCCGCTGGCGCTCCAGCCGGCTTCGCGTGAAATGCCCGTCCCTGCCGTCGTGCGCCGCGAGGACCGCGACCGGGATGCCGTCGGGCAGCGGGAAGCGGTCGCGCAGCGCGAGGAGCTCGGCGGCGACCGCGCGGTAGTGCGTGTTCTCCAGGAGCGCGCCGCGCAGGACGCGCGAGGTGCGGTAGCAGCGGCGCACCAAGGCGTCGGCGGCCGGGTCGGGCGCCAGGCCCGTGCGCGACGCGCGGACGATCGCGTGGCGCACCGGGGGGCCGAGCGCCGCCGGTGCGCCGACCGCGGAGAGGCCCGCGCCCTGGGCGCGGGCGGCGGCGGTGCGCAGCGCGGGGGCAGGCGGCGTCCGTGCGTGCTCCTCGACGCTGGAGTCGAGCAGCACGACGGAGGCCGTACGGGTGGGGTGGAGGCGGGCGAACGCCTCCACGTGGAAGCCTGCGATGGAGTGACCGACGACGGTGGCGGGCCCCGGCAGGGACAGCGCGTCGAGGAGCGCGGCGATGCGGTGCGCCTCCCCCGCCGCGGTGGGCGCTCCGGCCGCCGGGCCGCTGAGGCCGTGGCCCGGCCGGTCGAAGCGCACCACCGTGCGCGAGGGCGCGAGCAGCGGCACGACCGGGTCCCAGTCGAACCAGCTCATCGCGAGCCCCGCGCTCAGCACACACACGGGGCCGCTGCCCTCGACGGTCACATGGTGCGGCACCCCGCCGATCCGGATGAAGCTGCGCGTCGATGTCACTCGTACAGCTTCTCGCGTGCCACTGACAACGCGAGTACCGCCAGCCAGATGGCCACAAGCAGCACTTGGAGCCGCTGCCCCGTGCCCAACAGCAGGGTGCCGTTCCCCGCCTCGAAGAGGGCGACCGAGGTCAGCGTCCAGACGGTGGCTGCCAGTTCCGCGGCGACGAGGGTGGGGCCGACCCGGGCCAGGGGCGGCCACCAGCCGTAGCGGCGGGCCGCGACCGTGAGGGCCACGACGCCGACGATCGCGCCGGTCGTCGCGAGGCTGCTGCTCCACGCGTGCGCGGCGTGCGCGGCCGGGACCAGGCCGGCCGTCTCGCGGGCCGCGCACGCCGAGTCCACGGTCGGCGCGCAGCTGAGGGGCAGCCGCGAATCCGCCGTGGTCGCCGCGCCGAACAGGACCAGGCCCGCCCAGCCGACGACCGCCCAGGGCCGGTGCGGCCTGCGCACGACCAGGGCCGTCAGCGCGCCGGCGAGGACGAGCAGTCCGGCGACCAGGTCCGTGGCCCGGAAGAGCCCGCCGAACGGCTGGTCGGCGGCGGCCAGTTCGCTCACGTACGTCCGGACGGGGTCCAGGCCGGTCGCGAGGACCACTTCGAGGACCCACGAGGTGTACACGACCGCGCCGAGCGCGAGGAGGGCGGCTGCGGACCGCGTTCCGTAAGGGGGCATGGGCGGCTTATGTTACGGAGCCGGGTGGCCCGTGCGGAGATCCGGGCGCGCCCGGCGCGGAGCGGGGTGCCGGGTGGCGACCGGCCCGCGCATACCGGGCGAGGGTAACGACCTCCACCGCGGTAGGGAGTGGATCGGTGAGCGGCGTCCGGTGGCTGCGATTGCGGGGCGGAGGAGGGAATCGACGCGGAGCGTCGTTGACCGACGACAACGCCGCGAGCGGAGTCGCGGGACGCCGGGAGCCCGCTCCGTAT
>NZ_JASITA010000069.1 GCF_030063415.1 Streptomyces sp. H27-C3
ACGACCTGGAAGACCTCGGAGACCCCGCCCCGGACGGCCACCCGGCACAACGTGCTGCCCGCACCCGGAAAGATCACGAGAAGCCCAGCCGGAAACCCGATCAGAATTCACACGGTGGATCGAGGCTCAGCGCCTTGCCCGGCTTCCCGCCGAGCCGCAGCCCCGCCGCAATCACACCGTCGGCGACATCGGCAAGCTGCTCAGTCAGCCTCTGGTACTCCCGCCACTGCCGCCGCTTCGCGGCGGCCGAGCGCTGGGGGTCACTGTCGTTGACCTCACTGGCGAGCTGGCGGCGCAGTCGGGCCGCCTGCGCGAGGATGCCGTCCACGTCCAGGTCATACACCGTCGTCTGCTTGTTGGCAGCGTTGGGGTCGATGTGGAGGTAGCGGAGCTGGCGAACGTCGGTGAGGCCGAGTAGCGCGTTGCCGTGGAGGACCTTGTCGTCGACAAAGGAGAACGGCAGTCGGGGGTCGAGCGAGACCAACCAGAGCGACAGTTTGCACATCTCTACGGCCATTCCGTTGATGTCCGCGCCGTAGAGGCAGCTGGCGACGACCATCCTTATGGCCCGGATCCGCAGGTCGTGGGGTGAGCCGGTCGCGGCGCCCTCGCGGTGCCACGCCTCGACAAGCCGGTCTGCAAGGTAGCGGGCGGCGGCGACGAGGAAGGCGCCAGAGCCGCAGGCGATGTCGGCGATCTTAAGGTCGAGGATCTGCTCGGGAGAAATTGGTCGCCAAGCGTCCTGGTCGGCGGTCTGGTGCGGGCCGGGAGAGTAGACCAGCGGTTCCAGCGCGTGGAGGACAACGTCCTCGGCGAGCTTGCGCGGCGTGTAGTGGGCACCGGCCGAGGCGCGCGAGGGGGTCTCAACGACGAGTACCCCTCCGGGCTTTACAACCAGAGGCCGATTGCGCAGATCGCGGCGGATGACACCGAGGAAAGGACGCAGCCGGTCGCGGAGTTCGGCGTCGTCGGAGGCTACGGCGCGCAGTGCCTGCTCGGCATCCTCGATGGTGTCGGCCGCGCCGAGGGCCTTGGCGAGTGCGGTCTTGGACGGCGGTTTGGCCGCCGGCTGATTCCCCTTGATCCAGGCGAGGATCGCGGTGGTCAGGGCGTCGTCGGTCTGCTTGGTCTCCGCGAGGGATTCGATCACTGCCAGAGGGATTTCAGGTTCCGCGCCGGCGGCGCCGATCAGACCGACGAAAACCTGGTCAACGTCCTCGCAGGAGTAACCGAGCAGGCCCTCGTAGATGTAGCCGATCTGCTCGACGTCGATGTCGCGGAAGGAGATGCGGCGCGCGGGTTCGCCCTTAAGGCGGGCGTACTGGACGGCACGCAGGACTTCGAGCATGACCCGGTCGCTGACCGTGATGGCCAGGGTGCCCTGGGCCGTGCAGGCGGTGAGGAAGGGATAACGGGCGGGGTCAAAGAGAGAGCCGCCGTACTCCGGGAGGCGCAGATCCTCGAAGGACGCGCCGCGATAGAGAGCCTGGGAGGTGGCCAGGAGGCGGTGCCAGGTGAGGTAGGTGGCATCGAGTGCCTGGTCGCCTTCCTCGTGCTCTCGGGCGTCGAGCAGGTCGAGTTCGTCGCTTACGCCGTAGCCCATAGCGAAGAGCTGGCTCTGCGGGAGCAAGCCACGTTCCTCGGCGAAGAGGAGGAAGACGACGCGCATCATCACCGTGACGGCCGCTTCGTAGACGTCTGCGCGACGGGCGGGCAACGGGTCGGGGTCGCCACGTCGACCTGCGTCCAGTGCACCGTCGGAAAGTGCCTGGACGATCAGTTCGACTGCTCGGCGCACCTGGGTGCCGAGTGCCTCGGTGATCTCCTCGGAGGCCGCTACGGACTCGCCGAACAGGGCCGTGAGGCGGTCCTCTGGCTTGCCGCCGACGAGGCGTCGGCGCTGGAGGAGTTCGATGAAGGCATTACGGGTCTGGGGCTCTTCGATCCAGGTCTGGGCGTCGAAGATTCCGGAGGCGACCATAGTCTGCTCGCGGGCGCTGACGATGGCCCACCAACGTCCGTCGGTGACCACGCCGACGGGGACGCTGGTTGCCCGGAGGAGTTCTTCCATCCGGTCGACAGGGCTGGCCGCCCATCCGTCGGCGAGCGGGTCGCGCAGGGAGTCGGTCGGGTCGACGACCAGGACAAGTGCGCCGGTTGTCTCGCCGTGCACCAGTGCGCCGTGGGCGTGGACAGTGACAGCGTGGTTCGGAGAGCGGACCTCGCCCACGGAGGTTGCGGAGTAGGTGGTGCCCCAGCGCAACACGTGGCGCAGGGTGGTGTCCACCCAGGTGTCGCGGGCTTCGCGGTAGAGGTCGAGGGCTGCCTCGTCGCCCTCCTTGTCCCAGTTCTCCCACGCCTTCTCAAAGGCAGGCTTGGCGTCCTTGAGTACGGCGAGGGCGCGCGCGTCGGGCTGATGAATGCCAGTCGACCAAGCACGCTTGAGGGCAGGGACTGCAAGAAACGGCCCGTCCGTATCGACGAGTTCGAGCCAGGAGCGGTGCATGTCCGCGACGGTCGGAGGGGCGTACTTGCGGCTCATGCCTGGACCATTCCGTTCTCGGCGTCCTCGGGGGTCAGCGCGAACACCACGGCAGCAGCCGACACGTAGGGCTTGATGTCGCTGTACCGCTCGCGGATAGCAGCAACCTCGCGTTCTTCTTCCTCATCAAGACTCTCCACCCGCTCCTCCATAGCTCGAAGGTCCCGGCGGCGCTGCCTCTGCTGGTCGTCACTGAAGAGCAGCTCGTCCTCCGCTTGGATCTCACGCTCCAAGCGGTGACGGGACTCATTCAGGTTGATGCGGAAAGCGGCGAAGATCTCGTGAGCACGGGCGATGTCGGAGTCGCGGCGCTTTTGGAGCGCCTCGGTGACCTTCTCGCGGCGGCTCTCGCTCTTGCGAGTCATCGCGGTGAGCAGTCGGGTTCGCAGTCGGGCATCGTCGGCGTTCCACAGTTCGGCGAGCCGGGTCCGTACGTCCTCGTCGGCGAGAACAAGGTTTTCGGCGTCGAGCGCTTCGTCCAGGACCAGCTCGGCCTTGGACTCGGCAAGCGCCTGGCCACGTAGCCGGACACCGGTGAGGAATACCTCCTCGTGCAGGCGCAGTCCGCCGCGACCAACGAGGACAAGTCGCGAGACGGCGGCGACGCACGACTGCGGCAGTTCAGTCGCGACGACCGCAGTGACCCGGTTGACCGGAGAGTCGATGCTGAACAGCGCGCTGCGCAGGGTGCGGGTGGAGCGTTGCATGAGGGCGTGGCCGAGGTGGATGTGAACGAGGTCGGTGCGGTTCTGGGCGGCCTTGTCGTCGAAGGTGATAGGGCGGAGCACTCCGGGCTCAAGGCGGGTGTCCAGGCCGCGGAGCGATCGCTGCCAGGACTGCCCTAGCGTCGGGATTTCGAAGACCTGCGCCTCTGTACGGTCGTCGCCGATCTCCTCCAGCGGGGGCTGGGCGGTCAATTCCAAGGCGGTGTCCACGACCCGGCGGGCGTTGCCCGGTGTGAGGTGCATGCCAGTCTTGGTGTCCTGGTAGTTCCGCGTCAGGTCAGTGAGTTGCCGATTCAGCTCGACGCCGCCGGCCAGAGCCCGGTTGATGACCGCGCTGCCGGTGTCGGGCGCGGTCAGCCGCGGGACACGTCCCGTCTTGACCGGGCTGAAGTGCTCCTGGACGTCGGCGTCGATAACCGGGTTGATCGAGCCGAGGTCGCCTGCCGCGGTACTGACCTTCTTGGCGATCTTGCCCAGGAAGCCCAGGTCTGCCGCGTAGGTGGTGGACGTCTCCGCCGGCTTGAAGTGATAGATCTCTGGGATCTCCGTCTGGCCGTAGCGGTCGATTCGACCGATCCGTTGCTCCAGGCGGGAGGGGTTGAAGGGAATGTCGAAGTTGACCAGCCGGTAGCAGTGGGTCTGCAGATCGATGCCCTCGCCGGCCGAGTCGGTCGCGAGGAGTACCCGCACCTTGTGCTTGGTGGGGTCCTCGGTGAAGCGGGCCCTGATCTCTTCGCGCTTTTCGGCGGGGGTCGAGCCCTGGATGGTCTCCAGGACGTCCTTGTAGCCGCGCTGCTGGAGTACCCCCGCGATCCAGTCCAGGGTGGCGGCGTACTCGGTGAACACCACGACCCGGTTGTTGGTCCAGAGGCGACCGTCTGGGCGGCAGACCGCGCTGAGATAGCTCAGCAGGGCTTCCAGGCGGGAGTCCGGCTTGTGTTCGTAGCGCCGCCCCCACTCGATGAGCGAGGTGATCTCGTCGCTGGTCGCGGCCACCAGAGCGTCTGATCCCTTGCTCTGTCGCAACGCGGTGAACTCGGGCTGATCGGCTTCCCCCTCCTCCTCGTCCGACTGCGCGCTGCCCAGGACCTCCGTGTAGTACTCCGCCTCGTCGTCGATCAGGAGCTGACGGTCATCGTCAGCCTCCTCATACAGCTCCAGGGTGCGGGCGAAGGCCCATGGGCTGGACAGGAAGCGCTTCTTCAGGAGCATCGAGACGATGTCACCGGACCGGTTCTTCCCGTTCGACCGCGCACTGTCGGCAAGCAGCCGCTCCAAGCGGGCGAACTGGCGCTGCTCCTCGTCGTCCGGGGTGAAGTCGAGCGTCTTGATCTGCCGGATCTTGAAGCCCTTCTCCGGCAAGTCTCGCTTGAGCCGGCGCACCGCCACCTCGCCCAGCGCGCGTTCGTCGATGTCCGCGCCGCGCTTGAACCGGCGGCCGTCGATCATTTCGAGGAGGGCGGTGAACGACTCGGAGTAGCCGTTGTGCGGGGTAGCGCTGAGGAACAGGCGGTGCTCGCAGACCTCCGCGAGCGCCTTGGTGGCTGTGGTGCGGTTGCTGTCGACGGCGTACCCGCGCTGGCCCGGTGCCGAGGTGGGGCTCGCGGGGGCGACGTGGTGAGCTTCATCGACGACCAGAACGTCGAAGGCGTACCGCCGGGCCGTGGAGGTGCCTCGTACGTCGGCCATCACGTCGCGCAGCAGTCGTTGAGCGCGGATTGAGGGCAACCAGGCCATGCTGACGATTACGCGAGGGAAGAGGCGGAACGGGTTCGCGTTCAGACCGTGGGTGCGGCGAACCTTGGCCATCAGCTCGCTGTTGACGATCACGAAATCCAGGCCGAACTTTTCGCGCATCTCGTCCTGCCACTTCAGCGACAGGCTCGGAGGGCAGACGATGACAACCGAACGGGCTCGGTGGCGCAGCAGGAGTTCCTGAACGACCAGCCCCGCCTCGATGGTCTTGCCCAGGCCGACGTCGTCGGCGAGCAGCAGGTTCGTGCGAGAGGACTGCAGCGCTCGGCGCAGCGGCTCCAGCTGGTACGCCTCAACGTTCGCGCCACTACGGAAGGGGGCCTGGTAAGAGTTGGCGTCCGCCGAGGTCACCGCACCCCAGCGCACGGCGTCCACGAACGCGGCCAGGACGTTCGGGTCGTCGAACCCGTCCGGCCGGATGGCCTCCGGGAGTCCCTGGGCGGGGGCTACGGTGTGGCCGACTTCAAGCTCCCAGACCACGGCGAGCTCCTGGCCCAGCCGGTCCTCCTCCAGCGACTGCATGGTCACCACATGGGCGAGGCCGGCGGTGCTTTCGTCGGCGGGGCTTCGGGGAAGGCCCTGCTGGCGGACGTCAGCGACCGCCCAGGTCGAGCCCCGAACATTAACCACCTGGCCCGGCTCGGGCACCGGCGGTAGAGGCCAAGTGTGCTCAGCCCCTGTCGGGGCCCCCTGTGGAAACTCCGTGACGGTCGCCATCCGAGCAGACTCCTCCATCAACACCATGCTTCCGGTCCGGCCCCTGTTCCGCTGGCTTACGCTCAAGATCGCGGAGAGTCCGAAGAACCTAGTATTCCTGATCACCCGCGAGACCCTCGGGCCGATGACCGAAGTTCTTCACTTCGCGTCCGGGCTGCCTCTATCACCGTGCGAGCCGGGCGCCCTCCAGCGGCGAGAGGTAACGCCATCGAGCCGAGCTCTCCGCTACGCAATTGATCAAAAGGGCGACCGGGCGTGGCACGGCGCGGCCATCATGAGGGGTGGGAGCGATAAGGCGCCGTCCTACAGGCCGGCGTCCGCGAAGGGGGAACTCATGTCGATCACTGTGGTGACGGTGCCGGAGTCAGGGGGCAGGCTGCTCGACGCGGCGGTGGCCCTGGGGAACCTCCACACCAAGACGCTCGGCCTGCTCACGCCGCAGGCGTACCTGCAGAGTGCCGAAGTCGGCGGTCTACTCGTCGCAATGGATGCTGATGAGGTCGTCGGTTACGCCCTCTTCGGCCTGCCCAAACGCAAACACTACGTACGGCTGACGCATCTCTGCGTAGCGGGTAACCGCCGCGGCGAAGGCACAGCCCGCCAGCTGATCGATGCGATACGGGCGCGGCACGGCAACCGGCTGGGCATCAGGGCGAAGTGCCGACGCAACTATGACCTCAGCGGCATGTGGGCCAGCTTGGGCTTCGTACCGCCGGGAGAGTCCGTCGGCAGAGGACACGACCGGGAGACCTTGGACACCTGGTGGCTCGATTTCGGTCACCCGGACCTCTTCACGGACATGCAGAGCGACGCGCTTCTGGTCGTTGGCGTGGATCACAGCGTCCTGGAAGGGATCGCGGATCGAAGCCCGGATGCTGAGAACCGCGAGCCACGCGTCTTCAAGGCGGCCTGGCTCGAGGACGAAACCGAGCTTGCCTACACACCGCAGCTGATGCTTGACATCCGCAATGTCGGCGAAGACACGGTGCGGAATCATCAGCGGTCCGAAGTCGCGCGGATGCGGAAGTTCGCACCTGACTCGGAGGCTGTGGCCGAACGGCATCGGGAGCTCATGGACAGTGTTCGCGCCCAGAGCGCCGAGCTGAGCATGCAGCCACACACCGGGCCCTTGCTGCAGTACGTGGCAGAGGCATCTTGTGCCGGGCTCCACGTGCTGGCCACATGCAACCCGGACCTCCTCGCGCTGGCGGACGTAGCCCGCGAGATCGGCCGCGTGAAGGTGGTCCGGCCGGCCGTGGTTGCGCTGCATGTGGACGAACTCCGTCAAGCCCAGGTCTACCGACCCGCCGACCTCCTGGGGACAGCTTTCACCACGGGACAGGTCGCACCTGACGCAGAGGGCGAGTTGACAGCGTTCTTCGATCAGAGCGAAGGCGAGAAGGGGTCTGCCTTCGAAGATCGGCTCAGGGCCTTCGAGCAGGACGACTCGGTGGCGTGGAGGCGGGAGCTCTTGCGCGATGGAGAGGGACGTCCCGTCGCTCTGTACGTATGGGCTCATGACGGTCGCACGCTGACCGTTGCGATGCTGCGTACTGCTGAACACCCGTTGGAGCAGACCCTGGCCCGGCAGCTGCTGTTCCTGCTCAAAAACCTCGGACGGGAGTGCGAGGTCGAGACCGTCCGGATCACGGACCCCTTCCCGTCGCCGACGGCGGCCGAAGCCGCTGGGCTCGACGGATTCTTCTCTCAGGACAACGGTCTCACAGCGCTCTTGGTCGATGTCTGCGGATCAGCGCGCGACGTGTCCGCCACAGCGAACCGGATCACCAACCGCCTGAAGGTACCCTCTGCGGCTTTTGGCGCGGATCTTCAGACTGAGATTGCCAGCGCCGTCGAACGGGCGTGGTGGCCGGCAAAGATCATCGACTCTCGCATTCCGTGCTTCATCGTCCCCATCAAACCCCGCTGGTCCGCCGAACTCTTCAACGTCCCCGCACCGCTCGCCCCTCGTGGTGAGCTCGGAATCAGCCGTGAGCACGTCTACTACCGGTCGCCAGGCCGACGTGGAGAGAGCGTCCCCGCACGTCTCCTCTGGTACGTCAGTCAGGATTCAAGCGGTCCCCAGGGCAAGATGGCGATCGGTTGCTCACGGCTGGACGAGGTGTTGATCGACACACCGGACGCACTGCACTCCCAGTTCGAACACCTGGGCGTATACGGTCGGGCCGAGGTGCGCGCTGTGGCCAGGGGGCACGGTGCGGCGATGGCTCTGCGGTTCTCGGACACGGAGCTCTTCCCCGCAGCCGTGACACTCGGACGCCTCGAAGCGTTGGCAGGTGATCTGGGACAGCCGTTGTCGCTGATGTCACTGTCGAAGATCAGCAGCGAGCTGTTCCAGGCCGTGTACGAAGAAGGGCACCGAAAGACGTGAACGAACCGGAACGCGCCATGCTGCTGTCCGTCCACCCCCGTTTCGCGACGGCGATCCTCGCCGGCGACAAGACGGTGGAGGTACGCAGACAACGCGTCGCGGCCCCTCCAGGCACGGCCGTGCTCCTGTATGCCACCGCCCCTACGAAGGCCATCGTGGGCATGGCACGCATCGCCTCCGTGCATGTCGCTACCCCAACCGAGGTCTGGTCGGCCAGCCGGAACCGGGCCGGCATCAGCCGACGTGAGTACGACACCTACATGGACGGCGCCGTGCAGGCCAGTGGACTGACATTGGAAGCGCCCATCACCTTCGGCACCCCAGTGCCGCTGACCGCACTGCGTGCTGCCGGAGCCTTCCATCCGCCGCAGAGCTACCGCTACCTACGACCCGAGGATCTTCGAAGAATGACCGCAGCGGCCACCTCCACGGATGCGCCTCTCCGCACCGCCTTGGAGAGCATGGCGCTCTGAACTGATCAGGAGCTCGAACCCGAGTGGTGGGGCAAGGCGCGCCTCGGCCAGCGCAGGCCCCCGCGCTCACGCCACGCGCCAGTTGGTGAAATGCCTCAAGCGCGCTTTGGCGTGCGGCGCCGGAACACGCAGGAGCGGCAGCTCCACGGACCGCTGTTTCCCGTCCGCTACTGCTCGGATGCCTCGCCGTCGGACCCCGGCTCGGCGGCGGGCTTCTCCTCGGGAGGAGCGGTGCGCCGGTACTGCGGGTGGTCGAGGTCCATCTGCCTGGCAGCGTGCAGGGGCACGGGGAAGCGGGCCCGGTCGGACCAGAAGAGGGTCTGGTGGCAGAGTTTTGCGGTAGCCACGGCAAGGGCTTCCGCCGAGACACCTTCGGCGCAGGCCAGCGGGTAGATCTCGGTCGCGGTCATGGAGTACCAGTTCTGGGGCATCTCGCCCTTGCGACGCTCCTCCTTCTTCTCCGAGTGGACGGACCGTTTGGCGTCCCATCGCGTGTACTTCGAGCCAAGTCGGCCAGCGCCGTCGCCGTCGTACGCGCGCGGCACGTTGCACAAGATCCAGACGGGTGCGCCGAAGTCCACATCCACTTGATACAGCATTCGAGTTGTTTCGCCATCTGTCGTGGCACCATCCTGACCCTTCAGCACACGTGTCGTGCTGACAGGCGGCGGGACCTCCTCGTCCGCGATGTTGATGCGGATCACAGCACGCGGCCTCTCGTCACTGCTCAGTGAGCTGCCTGGGAGCCAGTAGCGGCTGAAGCGCGGATGCCTGGAGGCTCCCTGGTTCATGTTCTGCAGCCCCTCCCACATGCGGCGGCAGGCCAGCCCGTCCACGGTGACGGTGTAGGGGACGTCGTCCAGCTCCTCGGCGAGGTCTCCGAGGGCCAATTCGACCGCCTCGGCTGCGTCGTCCCAGCGCTGCCGGTGAGTCTTCTTGTCCCCGTTCTCCTGGGGGTAGGCCGTGGCGTGGAAGGCGGGCTGGGCGCTGCGGTAGGGCTGCCACTGAGGTCGGGTGGAGCTCCAACCGAGCATGCTCCATGCTCCGCCGACATGGGCTGGCGGGATAAGTACTGATGCGGTGATCACGACCTTGGGGGGCCCGTTCTCCCCCTTCCGCCGGTTCTGCTGCCGTACATGGACACCAACTTGGGCGACTCGGTGAACGGGGTAGTCGGAGGTTTCGGGTTCCAGCGCGGTGGCGATGCGGTCGTCGATGACCCCGAGCGAGCGGTAAAGGTCGAGGAGGGCCATTTCGGCGGGGTGGTCCTTCGCCTTCGGCATGACGATGCCCTTGTCGTTCTTGCCCAGGATGTACTGAGTGGGAACGCCGAGGCCGGCAAGGAGCGATCGTGTCAGGAGCTTGCCGTCGCGGCTGTCGGCGTCCGTGCCGTTCTGCTCGTCAACGGCCTCGGGCTTCTCCGTCTCGCACCAGGCGCCGACGAGTATTCCGTCCCGGGAGACCAGCGAAGCGCCGGTCTGTGCCAGGGCTTCTCGCCTGCCGTCCGGTCCACCGGGCTTGAGGAAGTCGGTGGCCAGATGGAACACTGCGGTGATCTGGTCGCCTTGAAGGCTGAACTCCTGGCCGTCGTGCGGGTCGAGCCCCGTGGGGTCGATGCCGTAGGTCTTGCAGAGGGTGTCGAGCATCCGTAGCCGGGTCTCATCGCGGTACCACAGGCAGGCGATGTGCAGCTTCTTGAAACCGGCAGCTTCGACGGCGGAGAAAACGGACTCCGGCGTGGGCACGGCGCTGCCTCGCGCCCGGAGCGGCTCCTTGCTCTCGCTCTTCTCTCGTTCCTCCTTGCGGCGTTCGAGCTCCTTCTTGGTGACCCGCTCGGGGTCGGTCGGCCGGTGGGGAAGCGTCATGGGCGCCTCCCGCATCGTCAGAGGCACGGCCACGTCGCCGAACGCCTCGGCGACGTGGCTGTAGAGAAGGCGCAGGTGCTGCATCCCGGTGCCGGTGCCGATGGGGAAGGAATAGCTCTTGGGGAGCACCGGCCACACCTGGCCGGGGTGTCCGCGGGGGAAGACCGCCGGCTTTTTCTCCTCGCGGGCCGCCTTGAGGAGCTCCTGTTCCCTGCGGGATCGCTGGTCGATCGTCCTCAGGATCGAGTAGTCCATCTCCAGACGTCCCAGCGCCTCCAGGGCAAGCCGGTTCACGGTGCGGGCGGCGCCGCGGCCGTTGAGCGAAACTTCGAGGAGCGGGCGCCCAGGGCCGGGCTGCACAGCCAGGGCCGTCTTCGAGAAGATCAGCGAGGAGGAGATGCGGGTCACCCTCGACGACACCAGGAGCACCGGACTGGCGATGTTCGGAAGGGTCTTGAGCCGCAGCGCGGTGCGGGAGAGTGCGTACCGACCGCCCTGCTCGTTCTGCCAGGGCTCTTCCAGGGCAACCAGACCGCCGGTGGTGTCGGGGCGCAGGGCGATCTCCCTTCCGTCGGAGATCGCCCAGGGCTTGGCGGCCATGCGGCGAGAGAGGTCCCAGGCGACGGTCCGGTAGACCCATCCGGGGGCATTGGGCTGCGTGCCGTCGACCGGCTTGAGGTGATCGGCAAGCGCGTATCGGTGTTCTGGTGACGCGGCGATCCGTTTGGCGAGCTCAGGAGCCATGTCGAGGTCGATGGTGTCGATCTTCTCCCCGAGCGCCAGCGCATGGGTGAGGGTGAACACCTGACAGAGCAGCTCGCTATCGAGCGGTTCGCGCGAGGCGAGGAACGGCCCACGGAAGTCGGGGTCGAAGTAGACGTAGCCGCCGCTCAGGGTGCTGAGCACGGTGGTCGCGATGGAGTACGGGGCCTGCGCCGCGTCGTCGCCGTAGCGGCGTGCGCATTGCCTGCTGAAGTCGCTCCACAGCTTCTCGGTCTCGCTGTCGAAGTGCCGGACGTACACCGAGGCGTCGCCGACGAGCTTCGGGGTGCAGCGGTAGGCGAGGGTATTCAGGTAATTCCCGGGCTCGCGGTCCTGCTGGGTCACGCGTCCTCTTCTCTTCAGGCGCCCGGGAAGCCGGGCTCGTGGGGTTCGATGCCGGCGTAGGACAGGAACGCGTTGAGCGCCTCTCCGTACAGCTCGTTCATCCGTTGACGCACCTGGGGCGTCCACTGGGAGTGGATGCGGCGCAGGACTGTTTCCAGGTCGGCGTTCCAGGTGTCCTCGTGGAAGGCGTAGTCGACCATGTGGAGGACCGCTTCGGTGCCTCCGCGGCGAGCCCGGCCGGCCAGCTGGATGAGATCGACGATCATGCCGGCGACGACTTCCTCCTGGAGGGACTTGTGCATGGCCGTGAACTGCGGTGCCGTCCGCAGGAGAAGGGACAGGCGTTCCCAGGCAGCGTCACGACCGACGGCCAGCGCCTTTGACGGGTTCGAGCTACCGCCGGTCGGCAGGGCCCGCAGACCGGCGGCGTTGATGCTGGCGTACATCTCGGCGGGCTCGCTGAGGAGCGCCAGGGGGCGTACGCAGAGGTAGACGGAGCGGACGGCGGAGCGGATGCCGACGACGATGTTGAGCCCTCTGGCAATCAGTGACAGGGGCACGACCAGGATCTTGCCGTGCTTGGGGAAGTCCTCGAACTCCTCGGCGGTGAGGCGTACTGCGACGTTCTCCTTGGGCAGGTCGGGGTCGGCGCGGTGGCGGTCCTCCGCCCGCACCGCGACGCACAATCCGCCTCCGTAGTTGCCGGCTTGAGCGATGCCGCGCGCCAGCCAGGCGCACTGCTGGTATGAGTTGGCCACCACGAGCACGTGGGCGCGGTCGGGGTCCTGGGCCGCTGTTCGTTCGAGTTCGCGGTGGATCTTCTGGTCGTACAGGTTGCTGCCCAGTTCGATCAGGGCGTCCTTTTTACGGCTGGGGTGGGTGCCTGACACCTTGATGGGCTCCCCGAACAGGGGGTGGCCCTCTCCGTACTCGATACGGTGCTTCCTGGCTCGGATGGACTTGGCCTGCGCGTCGGTCATCCACCATCGGACGGGGGCGTGGACGTGTTCGCGCACGGCTTGGGGGAAGTATGCGGTGGCCGACAAGCCCATCACCGGCCGCTCCACAGCGGCCAGGAGGAGCGAGACGACACCGCCGAGCTCGGCGGTGTAGGTGTGCGGGTCACCGGTGATGGTCTGGGCGACAAGGCTGGCGTTCTTCTCCTTGTCGTCAAGCCCAGTGATGCGGTAGCCGGTGATGGAACGGCCGAGCATGCCCAGCGGAATCACCGAGGAGACTGCCGTGGCCCGCAGGAGCTCCACGATCTTCTGCGCCGACCGCAGGCCGGAGGAGCGGTAGTCCTGGGCCTTGTCCTGTAGTTCGGACAGGGCTTCATCCAACTCGGTCATGGCAGTGCGTGTCACCAGGAGGTTGATGGCCTTGGCGCGCCGTTGAACGTCCTTGATGGAATCCTCGAGAAGCGTGTGCAGCTCCAGCTTCACCATGTCGAGCAGGTGCTCGCCTCGTGGCGCCACGAGGGCACCAAGGGCACGCCGCACGTCGTCCCAGTCGGGTTCGAGCAGACTCGGTTGGGAGGCGAGCGGATCGAGGCCCCGATATCGGGCCGGCATGAGGGCATTGAGCCGTTGGAAGAAGTCCGGTGGAATGCCCGCCTCTTCCGCGATCTCCGTCTCGGGCCAGAGCAGGCGGATCAATGCGCGGTCCCGCCCACGGGCCAAGTGCCAGCGGGTACTGGTCTGGTCCGGAATGCGGGCCTGGGCTCGCTCGTCCTCCGTGGCGTGCAGGCTGAGGGAGTTCTTGCAGATGCTCAGGAGGAGGAACTCCGCCATCAGCCGCACGTGGCTGACGGCGGGCAGTAGGTTGTGCTCGTCGTCGATGTGCAGCCGCTTCGCGTCGGTGTCCATCTCCTGCGGCGCTGCGGACCAGTGCCGCCGAGAGTGCAGAACCACCTCGCCGGCGCAGTTATCGATGGCCCGGGACTGGAACTGGTCCACTTCGTCGACGAACACGGCGTGGCAGGTCCGAAGCGCGAATTCGGCCGCCGTCATGCTCCGGACGGCCCGGCCGTCCAGGTTCACGCCGATACGCAGGTTGCCCTGCATAAAGGCGTAGTGGTTCATGATGACGACGTTCGCGGCGCAGGCGTCGTAGACGGGGGTGAACTTCCCGCACGTCGGGATCCAGGGGCAGGCTGCGGAGCCCACCCCCTGACGGCGCAGGTTCAGGCACGGTTCGCGCCCGGGTGGGTAGTCGCCCGTGGCCTCCAGGAAGGTCTTCTGTGCGCATCCGTAGGCCAGTTGGTCAAGATCGCGCTCGCCTCGCTCACCCCATTCACCGGGGAGGTCGGGATCTTCGTTGATGAGGGAGGCGTGCTTGAGGGCGCGGTCGTGCATCCCGGACGAGGACATCAGGTGGGCGCAACCTGCCTCGTGTTCAATGACCCCAGTTTTGTGCAGGTGGTCGAGGTCCCCACGCACATTCCACGTCGCTGCCAGGCACGCTTTGATGTCGGGCAGCACGATGGCGACGCGTCGCTGGTTCGCTGCGAACCACGCGGCCATAACCCGCACCAGGACGCTCTTGCCGGTGCCGGTCGGGGCGTTGAAGATCTCTGTCCGACCGGCGGTCATCGTCAGCGCCTCGCGGGGGGACAGGCTGTCGGTGGTCTGCAGCACCTCGAAGAGCTGCTGCAGGATCTGGTGCAGATAGCGCTTCTCCGGCGTGTAGCGCAGGTCGATATGCCGGGCCAGCCCAAGGAGTTCGGGCGTGGGGATACGGACGTCAGGCAGGTAGGGGACAGAGGAGACGTGTGGGAGCTGATCGTGGCCGAGCCGGGCGGTGAACTGGGGGTAGGTGGGGATGGTGAGCCGCCCCTGGATCTGTCCCTCCCCGTTCACAAACATCTCCTGCGTGGCCCATATCCCCGGACCGGCGAAGTCCGCAGGCTTGGGATGGCCGCTGGGCCGGCGGAAGCGGGCGGTGAGACGGTCGACGTATCCCGGCAGGTCGCCGCCTACCCGTGGAAAGGCGGCAACGGCGGTGAACGGGTTGTCACCGACGAGCTCAAAGGGAAGCATTGTCCCCGGGCCGTCGGGGTCGTCTCCATACAGGGGCGCGAGCAGGGTCCGGGCTGTGATCGAGAAGGCCCGGAGACCCGAGATCTCGGTGGGGGCGATGGCGTATACCGCCGTGATCCGCTGCTTCTCCTCATGGGTGAGGCTGTCCCATCGTTCCCACGCCTGGTACTTGCCGGAGACCAGGAACGCCGCCTGCTCAAACGGGGCAGCGCCGCGTTCGTCCCCGTCCACCGTTTCGGGGAAGTAGTGGGCCGCCAGTGCCAGCGCCGCCAGTACCGCAGTCTCCTTGACCGACGCCTCGCTCATGTCCAGCTCACCCCTGCCTCCTTGCAGACCAGTTCACCGAACTCGGAGGCGGTGACCGCCCTCATCCCGTACCTCTCGCACACCCCAGAGAGGAGCGGGACCTGGCGGGCCCGGTAGTCCGGCACGACCAGCCACTCGGCTCCGCCTTTGTCGCCCTCTTGTGCGTGGATGAGCTTCGCGAGCGTCGTGACCGACGTGTAGTCCTTGACGTCGACCTTGAACGACACCTTTTTGCGTCGCTTCGGCGCAACCTCCACCAGCAGGTCGTAGGCGTCCAGCCCCGGCCACAGGTCCACCTTCAGCCCGCGCTCCTTCAACCGGTCGAACAGGGCCAGCTCCGGAAGCCCCGGCACGGTGGTGTATCTCCAGATGCCGCGGGCGAGCGCCTTGTGGCCCTCCGCAGGCAGCGCCTCGGGCGGGGTCTCGGTGTCCGGATACAGCACTGCCTCCCTCCCGCTCGGGCGCGCCGGCGACGGCTCTGGCAGCAACTCCGGCGCGTTCTCGTCCGACATTGGACGGAACAGGTACGCGGCACCCATGTCCGCGTGGGGGGCGTGCCAGCAGCGAGCCGACCCCACGATGTTGCCGGCGTTCTTGCGGAGCGTGAGGCGCATCGGCCAGCGGCAGACCGGGCAGGGAAACCACCAGCCGTGGTGGACGGACCCGTAGGGGATCTCCTCGTAGAAGTCGACGACCCCCATCGGCAATTTCAGCTTCCGCAGTTGGTCGACCGGACCCGCCGGATGCCGGATGAGGTCGGACCGGCCTGCCTCGTAGGCGTGCTGCGTACCCTGCTTTCGCAGAAGCGCGTATGCCGTCTCCTGCTCGATCTCTGACTGGAGCTCCCGGTCGCTGATCGTGCCCGCGTCCTGTTCAAGCTTCCGCAGGGTATGCAGCAGAATTCGCTGCTCCAGATCGAGGTCGAAGGCATCCTCGGTCACCTGCCCGTCCCGGTCGATAACCAGCAACCCGCCCAGGTCCAAGGCGCTCACGCCGTCCGGCAGCAGCCCGGCCAGATCCCCTCTGAGTGCCTTCCGGAACTCGGCGAATGGCAGCGGGCTGCTTGGCCCGCGAGCCGCCAGCATCGTGCCGTGGCACTCCATCAGGGTCGCCAGACGCTGCTCCGGCTTCAAGCCGGGCGACGTCATGGCCTTCGCCGCCCGCAGGGCGGCCCGGGTGACCAGGTAGCGGACCCTGGCTTCGTCAAGTGTCTGAGCATCGTCGCGCGTAGGGCTCGTCACAAATCCGCAGCGTAGACCGCAGCACTGACAATCACCCCGAGATCGAGGGAATACCAGCTCCTAGAGTGAGTCGACCGGAAAAAAGGCCGAGCCCTGTGGTATCGACCTGCGGATAGAGCTCCCGATAGAGATCGAGATACTCCGCGATATGCCGCTTACCGAGCCTGGTCAATCGCCATCGGTACTCGGCAACGTGCGTGCCCCCTGCCGCCATCACCGGAACGGATTCAACGAAGCCCCGGCTCGGCTGACCGCCCGCTTTCCCCTTGTAGCCCACGCCGATGAAGAAGAGGGACCGGCCCGCCAACCGGTCGTCCTCCAACCCGGTCGGCTCCGCCGCCGCAACCCGTGCCAATACGCCCCACAGCCACTCCGACAGCAGATGCACTGCGTGGTCGGGTTCACGAGGCTCGCCCAGCCCGGCGCGGGCAGCTGCTCGGCCCCGGCGGGTAATCTCCACCAACACCCGGTCCACATAACCAACGCCGGGATGCTCGACGGCGTCCTCCGTAATGATCAGCAGCCCCCGCCGCTCAAGTGCATGCACGGTCTGACCAGCGCCAGGATCGTGCACTCCGCCACGCCGAAGGCGTTCCTGCAGGCGTGTATAGCCCACCAGTGACGGTGCGGCCTTGAGGGTCAACGGCAACTTGCGCCACTCGGCCGCTCGGGGCACTGGCAGACGCTGCACCCGTCGCATCCACATCTCGGTCGCCGTCATACGGTCATCCCGCATGATTTCTCCCAGGTAGATGCGTTGCCGTTCGTTCAACAACTCCCAGGTCTTCAGTGCGGCCTGCGAGGGGTCCTGCTGCCGCTTGCCTGGGATCTGCGGCGCCGGCTCACCTGTACGTGTACGCATCCAGGCGTCCAGGACCATGCGCACGGGCACGCCGTAGATCTTCGCAAGAGGAGCGAGTAACCTGCCGGTCGTCTGGGTGTCATTCCACCCCCGGCCACGCACCTGGCGACCGCTCTCCAGAGCTGCCACCTTGGCTGCGGACACGCACAACTCACGTCCGGCGGACGATGCTCGCAGCAGTTCAGCGACTCGGTCGACGGGCAGTCCAGCGGCATAACGAAGATCGATCAGCGTTTCCGCACCGCGCGGAGCTCCGGTGAGCGCTCCAGAGTCGCACCCCAAAGCCTTGGCCAGCTGGTCCAACCGGGCCGGAGTGGGCGAGTGCCGGCCCTCCTCGTAGAAGAAGATCATCCTTTCCGACACCCCAGCCCGAGCTGCCAGCTCCGCTCGTGTCAGCCCCAACTCTTCGCGCCGGGCCGCCAGGCGGCTCGGCGCGATCCTGCGAAGGGGCGCGGGCATGACTCCATAAGAACCAGACTGAAGACTTCATTGCAACCGCGCCTCTGCTGTCGGCCCTACTACCGTGATGGATCAACCCCAACACCGGCGAGCCGTCCCCTGAACGCTGCGTGCCGCCCGACCACTCCTTCGTCCTCGAGTCGGTACGGTCTCCAGCTTTCCTCCGGCCGGAATAGTGCGGTACCGGTATCGATTGATCCTCCTGTAGTGATTGCAGGAGGGGGATGTGAACGATCACGTAATTCCCCGGGCCTGGCGTCACGTAATTCCCCAGGTCCTGACCTCGTCCATGTCTACTTGATCGAGGGGGTGTCTGTCTTCCCCGCGGCTCCTCGGGGGCGCTTGTTGGGCCGGTAGCTGGGGCCGTTCATGATGACTTGGTGGCTGGTGTTGATCAGCCGGTCCAGGAGCGACTCGGCGACCACGGGGTTGGGGAAGAGCGGATACCAATCGCTCGGCGCCCGGTTGCTCGTCAGGATCAGCGAGCGTCCTTGCCGCTCGGAGACGAGTTCGTAGAGGTCGTCGGCCTGGGCCGCGGTGAGTTGGCGCATGGCGAAGTCGTCGAGGATGAGGACGTCGGGACGTACCAGCTCGCGGATCCTCTTGTCCCAGGTGCGGTCAGCGTGGCCGCCGGCCAGGTCCGCGAGGATCCGGCTGGTCTTGGCGAAGCGGACGTTCGCACCTTGGCGGATCGCGAGGTGGCCGAGCGCCTGGGCGACGTGTGTCTTGCCGACGCCGACCGGCCCGAACAAAATTACGGACTCTCCGGTGTGCAGCCAGCGCAGGGCCGCGAGGTCGCGGATGTGGGCCGCGGGCAGCTTCGGTGAGGCGGAGAAGTCGAACTCCTCCAGGGTGACCTGATGCTCGAACTTCGCCCGGGCGATGCGGCGTTGGAAGGCGACGGTCTCGCGGCGGGTGATCTCATCCTGGCAGAGCGTCTGGAGGAATTCCAGGTGGCCGAGTTCGCCGCCGTGGGCCTGGGCCAGGCGGGCGTCGAGGGTCTCCAGCATGCCGGAGAGCTTCAGCGCGCGAAGCGCGTCGCGCAGGGCGGTGTCCATGATGCTCATCACGCCACTCCTTCTTCGTGACGGGGGTCATCACGGTCGTCGTTCGTCATGCCGGGGGTCATCGCGGTCGAGAAGAGCCTTGTGGGGCCGTGCAGGAACGCGGCGGCGCCGCCGTCGCCGGAGGTTTCCGGGGCGGGATCGGTCTCGGTGCCGGCGACGAGGATGCCCTTGATCGTGCGATAGGACGGGTCGCCGACCGCCGTCGCCTTGGAGCACGCGGCCTCCAGCCGCGTCTCGCCGTACTTCTTGCGGAGACCGAGAACTCCCTGGGCGGCGCGGAGCCGGTAAAGGGCGTTCACTTCCAGCAGCTGGTCGATGACCTCGCGGCAGGCGGCGCCGACCTGGCCGGACTGGGTGCGGCACCATTGCGGAGTCCGCATGTGGAAGGCGATCTTCTCCGGCGGGTAGTCGCTGTTGTGAGTACGTTTGCCCTGCTCAAGTGCCGCATGAGTCTTGACCAGTTCACCGTCGTCAAAGACCTGCACGAAGGCTTGGGTGGAGCGGACATCGACCCGCTTGCCGATCAGTTTCCACGGCACCGAGTAGAGGGTGCGGCCGACCTTGATGTGGATGTCCGGGCCGACCGTCGCCGCGGAC